>NZ_JBIBRZ010000007.1:22568-366079 GCF_043076955.1 Streptomyces sp. NPDC016562
TGGGGGGGGGGGGGGGGGGGGGGGGGGGGTGTGGGGGGGGGGGCGCGGGGGGCCCCCGGGGGGGGGGGGGGGGGGTTTCGGGGGGGGGGGGGGGGGGGGGGGGGGCGCCCCGGGCCCCCGCCGCCGCCGAAGTCCTAGCCCCGGTAGAGGGCTTCGATCTCGTCCGCGAAGTCCTTCGCCACCACGTTCCGCTTCAGCTTCAGCGACGGCGTGATGTGCCCCGACTCCTCGGTGAACTGCGCGGGCAGGATGCGGAACTTGCGCACCGACTCCGCCTTGGACACCGCCGCGTTGCCGTCGTCGACGGCCTTCTGGACGGCGGCGATCAGCTCCGCGTCCTCGCGCAGCTCCGCCGCCGTCACACCCGCCGGCTTGCCGTTCTCCGCGGCCCACCGGCCGAGGAACTCCTCGTCGATGGTGACCAGCGCGGCCACGAACGGCCGGGCGTCGCCCACGACCATGCACTCCGCGACCAGCGCGTGCGCCCGGATGCGGTCCTCGATCACGGCCGGGGCGACGTTCTTGCCGCCCGCCGTGACGATGAGCTCCTTCTTGCGGCCGGTGATCGCGAGGTAGCCGTCTTCGTCGAGGGTGCCGACGTCGCCGGTGTGGAACCAGCCGTCGGTCAGCGCCTCGGCGGTCGCCGTCTCGTTCTTCCAGTACCCCGTGAAGACGTGCTCGCCGTGCAGGAGCACCTCACCGTCGTCCGCGATGCGCACCACGGAGCCCGGGAGCGGCTGGCCGACCGTACCGATCTTCGTCTTGTCCCACGGGTTGAAGGCCGTGGCCGCGCAGGACTCCGTCAGGCCGTAGCCCTCCAGGACGGTGAAGCCGATGCCGCGGAAGAAGTGGCCGAGCCGCTCGCCCAGCGGGGCGCCGCCGGAGATCGCGTACTCGCCGCGCCCGCCGAGGACCGTGTGCAGCTTGCTGTAGACCAGCTTCGAGAACAGCTTGTGCTTGAGCTTCAGGCCCAGCGACGGCCCGCCCGGGGCGTCCAGCGCGCGGCTGTACGCGATCGCCGTCTCGGCCGCCGCATCGAAGATCTTGCCCTTGCCGTCGGCCTGGGCCTTGGCGCGCGCCGAGTTGTAGACCTTCTCGAAGACGCGCGGCACGCCGAGGATCAGCGTGGGCCGGAAGGACTGGAGCTCGTCGGTCAGGTTCTTGATGTCCGGAACGCAGCCCAGCCGGATCGGCGCCAGCACGGCCGCCACCTCCACCAGGCGCCCGAAGACGTGCGCGGCCGGGAGGAAGAGCAGGACGGAGCACTCGCCGGTGCGGAAGAGCGGGCTCAGGCGCTCCACCACGTTGCCGCACTCGGCGAAGAAGTTGCGGTGGGTCAGCACGCAGCCCTTGGGGCGGCCGGTGGTGCCCGAGGTGTAGACGATGGTGGCCGGGTCGTCGGCGTTGGCGAGGCTGCTGCGCTCGTCGACCTCGTCCTCGGTGATCTGCGCACCGGCGCTCTTCAGGGCGTCGATCGCACCCTGCTCGATCTCCCAGACCTGGCGCAGTTCCGGCAGCCGGTCGCGCAGCGAGGCCACGGCCGCGCTGTGCCCGGCGCTCTCCACGATCACGGCGGCGGCGCCGGAGTCGCTGAGGATCCACTGGACCTGCTCGGCCGAGCTCGTCTCGTAGACGGGGACGGTGACGCCGCCCGCGGTCCAGATCGCGAAGTCGACCAGCACCCACTCGTAGCGGGTGCGGGACATCAGGGCGACGCGGTCGCCGGGGCGGACGCCCGAGGCGATCAGGCCCTTGGCCGTGGCCCGCACCTCGGCCAGGAACTCGGTCGCGGTCACGTCCTGCCACCGGCCGTCGACCTTGCGGCTCATGACGGCGGTGTCGGGATGCTGCGAGGCGTTGCGGCGGATGAGATCCGTCAGGTTCCCGTCCGACGGGACCTCGTACAGGGCCGGAAGGCTGAACTCGCGCAAGACTGCTGCTCCTCTGGGCGCCATCGCCACCATGTGGACCGACCGGACGTTACCCATCAGTAGTGGGTTCCGGATAGAGGGAACCGGCCAGATGTTCCATGCGTCACATGACACGGCCCTAAGGTGCCGACCCTAGTCGACCCCGGCCACCACACGGAAGTAACCGCAGGTCCAGCTGCCCCTTCCACCCCCTCTACCCCCGGCCCGCCGGGCCCCCCTAGGGTGGCCGCATGGGTGGCAGCACGCGTGGCAGAAAAGCCCGCACACGGGTGCACGTCGTCAGCGACGTGCACGGCAACTCCGAAGACCTCGCCAGGGCGGGAGACGGCGCCGACGCCCTCATCTGCCTCGGTGACCTGGTCCTCTTCCTCGACTACGCCGACCATTCGCGCGGGATCTTCCCCGACCTCTTCGGCGTCGAGAACGCGCACCGGATCGTCGAGCTGCGCACACAGCGCCGCTTCGAGGAGGCGCACGTCCTCGGACGGCAGCTGTGGGCCGGCCTGGACCGGGAGCAGCTCATCGAGGGCGCGGTGCGCAAGCAGTACGCGGAAATGTTCGCGGCCTTCCCCAACCCCACGTACGCCACCTACGGCAATGTCGACATCCCCGGTCTGTGGCCGGAGTACGCCGACCGCCCCGGCCTCACCGTCCTGGACGGGCAGCGGGCCGAGATCGGCGGCCGCGTCTTCGGCTTCGTCGGCGGCGGCCTGCCCTCGCCGATGCGGACCCCCTACGAGGTGGACGTGGAGGAGTACGCGGCCAAGGTGGAGGCGCTCGGCGAGGTCGACGTACTGTGCTCGCACATCCCGCCGGAGGTACCGGAGCTCTGCTACGACACGGTCGCGCGCCGCTTCGAACGGGGCAGCGAGGCCCTGCTCGCCGCGATCCGCCGGACCCGGCCCCGGTACGCCCTCTTCGGGCACGTGCACCAGCCGCTGGCGCAGCGCATGCGGATCGGCGGCACGGAGTGCGTGAACGTCGGGCACTTCGCGGCCACCGGGCGGCCCTGGGCCCTGGAGTGGTGAGCTCCGCACGCACGGTAGCCTTCGAGCGGCGGCCGGAGGCCGGACACTTCCTCGAACACTCCCCGGAGGAGCGACTGCGATGGCGGAACACACCAGCTCAAGCATCATGATCGAGGCCGCGCCGGCCGACGTGATGGCCGTGATCGCCGACTTCGCCCGTTACCCGGAGTGGACCGGTGAGGTGAAGGAGGCCGAGGTGCTCGCCACCGACGCCCAGGGCCGCGCCGAGAAGGTCCGGCTGCTGCTCGACGCGGGCGCGATCAAGGACGACCACACCCTCGCCTACACCTGGAAGGGCACGGACGAGGTCAGCTGGACCCTGGACAAGTCGCAGATGCTGCGCCAGCTCGACGGTTCCTACCGGCTGGCCCCGGTGGACGGCGGCAAGCGCACCGAGGTCACCTACCAGCTGACCGTGGACGTCAAGATCCCCATGCTCGGCATGATCAAGCGCAAGGCGGAGAAGGTCATCATCGACCGCGCGCTGGCGGGCCTGAAGAAGCGCGTCGAGAGCGTCTGACCCCACCGGCCCCGCCGGCGTTCGAGGCGCCGGGGTCCGGGGGCGCCCCCGGCGGCGCCGCCGCACCCCATCGATCCGGAGCACCCTCCCCATGCACATCCTGCTGATCACCGGCCCCGGCGGATCGGGCCGCACCACCGTGGCCGCGGCCACCGCGCTCGCCGCGGCGCGCGACGGGCGGCGGGTGCTCCTGGTGACCGGCGAGCCGCTGGTCCCGGAGGCCGAGCGCCTGCGCGTGGCCCGGGTGGACTCCGGCGAGGAGTTCCGCGCCGAGCTCGTCGTCTTGCAGGAGCGGGGCTCCGCGCTGCTCGGGATGGTCGGGGCGCGCCCCCTCGGCGCCGAGGAGCTCACCGAGCTGCCCGGAGCCGAACAGTTCGCCCTGCTGCGCGCCCTGCGGCGGGCCGCCCGCGCCCCCGGCACCGACCTCGTCGTCGTCGACATGCCCGCGCTCCACGAGGCCGCGGCCACCCTCGCCCTGCCCGCGCAGCTGCGCCGCTACCTCGCCCGGCTGCTCCCCGCGGAGCGCCAGGCCGCCCGCGCCCTGCGGCCCGTACTGGCCCAGCTGGCCGGAGTGCCCATGCCCGCGCAGTGGCTCTACGAGGCCGCCGCCCGCTGGGACGCGGAGCTCGCGGAGGTCCAGGCCGTCATCGAGGCCGACACCACCGAGGTGCGACTGGTCGCCGAGCCCGGGCCGGCCGCCGCCGACGCACTGCGGCTCGGACGGCTCGGGCTCGCCCTGCACCAGCTGCCCGTCCGCGCCGTCGTCGCCAACCGCATGGTGCCGCAGGGCTCCGCCGACCCCTGGCTCGCCGGGCTCGCCGCCCAGCAGGAGAAGTACGCCGCCGAGTGGGCCGCCGAGCTCCCCGTGGTCGCCCTCGCCCACCTCGGCCGCGACCCGCGCGACCCGCAGGACCTGGCCGTCCTCGCGCAGACGCCCGGACTCGTCCCCGGGCCGCCCGCACCGCGCACCGACTGGGCCGTCGAGGACCGCCGCGCCGAGGACGGGGTACTCGTCTGGGCGGCGCCGCTGCCCGGCGTTCGCAAGAGCGAGCTCGACCTGATCCGCCGCGGCGACGAGCTGCTGCTCGCGGCCGGCCCGTACCGCAGAATCGTTCCCCTCCCCGCGGCGCTGCGCCGCTGCACCGTCTCCGGCGCCGCCCTGGCCGACGGAGTGCTCCGCATCCGCTTCACCCCGGACCCCGCCCTGTGGCCCCGTACGCCCTGAACCACCCCCGCGTGCCCTGAACCCCGTACCCCCGTTCGGGTACCGTCGAAGGTAGCCCGTACCGCACGCCCCGCAGCCGCCGCAGGAGAGTCCGCCATGAGCGAGGCCACCGACCGCCCCACCGACGACGACGCCTGGGCCAAGGCCTGCGCCGAGGCCCTCGCCGCCGAGAAGGAGCGCCTGCGCGGACAGCAGGAGTCCGGCGCCGGCGCCACCGGCACCGCAGCCGAGGAGCTGTTCAAGCTCTTCGAGGCCGTCGCCGACAAGGTCTCCGCACTGAACAACCCGCTCTTCGGCGTGGCCGCACAAGGCGCGGTACGCCAGATCGTCGACCAGGCCAAGACCGCCGCCAAACCCGTCATCGAGCGCAACCCCGAGGTCTTCGACCACCTCGCGGCCGCCGGGTCCGAGCTGCTCGCCGCGTACCGCTCGGCCGTCGAGGGCCACGAGCGCCGCTGGACGCGGGGCGACGGCGCGCCCCCCCGCCAGACACCCCAGGACCGCGACCCCCGCGACGACGGACCCGACGCGGGCCCCGACGAGCGGATCGATCTCGACTAGGCGACGCCCGCCCTCGGGTACCTTTGGCCGTGGCGGGGCTTGACCGGAAACCGAGGGACTAATGGGACTCACCATCGGCGTCGACATCGGCGGCACCAAGATCGCGGCCGGCGTGGTCGACGAAGAGGGCACCATCCTTGAGACGTACAAGGTGCCCACCCCGCCGACGCCGGACGGAGTGACGGACGCGATCTGCGCGGCCGTGTCCGAGGTCAGCAGCAGCCACACCATCGACGCCGTCGGCATCGGCGCCGCCGGATACGTGGACGACAAGCGCGCGACCGTACTCTTCGCGCCCAACATCAACTGGCGCCACGAGCCGCTCAAGGACAAGGTCGAGCAGCGCATCGGCCTGCCCGTCGTCGTCGAGAACGACGCGAACTGCGCCGCCTGGGGCGAATACCGCTTCGGCGCCGGCCAGGGCCACGAGGACGTCATCTGCATCACCCTCGGCACCGGCCTGGGCGGCGGCATCATCATCGGCAACAAGCTGCGCCGCGGACGTTTCGGCGTCGCCGCCGAGTTCGGGCACATCCGGGTCGTCCCGGACGGCCTGCTGTGCGGCTGCGGCAGCCAGGGCTGCTGGGAGCAGTACGCCTCCGGGCGCGCGCTCGTGCGGTACGCGAAGCAGCGCGCCAACGCCACCCCCGAGAACGCGAAGGTCCTGCTCGCGCTCGGCGACGGCACCCCCGAGGGCATCGAGGGCAAGCACATCAGCGAGGCCGCCCGCCAGGGCGACCTGGTGGCCGTCGACGCCTTCCGCGAGCTGGCCCGCTGGGCCGGCGCCGGCCTGGCCGACCTGGCCTCCCTCTTCGACCCGTCGGCGTTCATCGTCGGCGGCGGCGTCTCCGACGAGGGCGACCTCGTCCTCGACCCGATCCGCAAGTCCTTCAAGCGCTGGCTGGTCGGCGGCGCCTGGCGCCCGCACGCGCAGGTGCTCGCCGCGCAGCTGGGCGGCAAGGCCGGGCTCGTCGGTGCGGCGGACCTGGCCCGCCAGGGCTGAGCCCTGGGGCTGACGCCTGACCCCTTTCGTATGGACCGCCCGCTGCGCCCCTTGGGGAGCGGCGGGCGGCTGCGTATCTTGCGGGGCATGGACCAGCTGCCGAAGTCCCGTACGGAGCCCGACGGTTCTGCCGTGATCCGGGTGCTCAGCTACAACATCCGCTCCCTGCGCGACGACGAGGAGGCGCTGGCCCGGGTCATCAAGGCCTGCGAGCCGGACCTCGTCTTCGTACAGGAGGCGCCCCGGTTCTTCCGGTGGCGCAAGCACGCGGCGCGGCTCGCCGCGAAGTGCGACCTGGTGGTACTGGGCGGGGGCGCGACGGCGGCCGGGCCGCTGCTGCTGTGCTCGCTGCGGGTCTTCGTGGAGCGGACCCAGGACGTGCTGCTGCCGCGCACCCCCGGCCTGCACCGGCGGGGCTTCGCCACGGCGGTGGTCCGGATCGGCGGGGCGCGGGTCGGCCTGGTCAGCGCGCACCTGTCCCTGGACCGCGCGGAACGCCGGGCCCAGGCCGAGCTCCTCCTCAAACGGCTGGCGGAGCTGGACACGCCGTACGGGATCGCCGCGGGCGACGTGAACGAGGGGCCCGAGGGCCCGGCCTTCGGAGCCCTCGCGGGCGCCCTGCAGGACTGCTGGTCGGTGGCCCCGTGGGGCGACGGCCCGACCTTCCCGGCGTCGGCGCCGGACCGCCGCGTCGACGCCGTCTTCGCCACGCCGGGCGTGGAAGTCCTCGCCTGCGGGGTTCCGGCGGGCCTGCCGGGCGTCTCGTCCACCGACCTGCGGTCGGCGACGGACCACCTGCCGGTGCTGGCCGCGCTGCGGCTGGCCGCGGGGCGGTAGGCCGGCGGCCGGGGGTCAGGCGGGGCCGAGGTTCAGCCCCGCCTGCGCATCCCCCAGGACCTAGACCACCGCGCCTCGGCCCGGGTCGTCGTCATCGTCGTCGCCCTGCGACATGCGGGCGACCAGCGTCGCGAAACCGCCCAGGAAGCCGCCGATGCCCAGCGTCGTCAGCCACCAGGTCATCTCCCACTGGAGGAGCACGGCCAGGAGCAGCAGCACCGGGCCGCCCAGCACCGCCAGCCACGCGAACTTCGCCGTGGTGTCCGCCTCCGGGAGCTCCGGCTCCGGCGGGACGAAGTGGCCCTCCTCCGCCGCGGTCAGGTCGTCGTCCTTCGGCTCCGCCAGCGAGTGGTCGCGCGGGCCGGCCATGCCGACGCCCGGGGCGAAGAGCACCGAACTGCCCAGCGCCGCCGGCGGCTCGGCCTCAGGACCGGCCTTCGGCTCCGGCTTGTCCGCCTTCGGCTTCAGCTCCGGCTTGTCCGGCTTCACCTCCGGCCCGGCCTCCGGCTCGGCGTCCTGCTGCGACTTCGCCTCCGGCTCCCGCGGGAACGGCTTGACGTCCTCCTCCGGCAGGAGCAGGTTCTCGATCGGCTTGAACGGACGCGCCCCCGGCGGGTCCGGCGGCTCCTGCCCGTACCCGGCGACGATCGCCGCCCACGCCGCTTCCTCGTCCAACGGCGGAACCCCGCCCGACTGCTCCTCGTGCTCAGCCACCCGCTCGCGCCCCCTCCCTGCCCACGCTCTGCGCCAGTCGGCCGACGAACGCATAGCTGTCCGCGAAGATCCGCTCCGCGTCATGGTCCAACGTCGCGACGTGGTAACTCTGTTCCAGCAGGGTCTCGGTGACGTCCCTCGACGAGATCCGTGCCAGGATCCGCGCCGAGTCGACCGGCGGTACCACGTGGTCCTGCGGGCTGTGCAGCAGCAGCACCGGCTGCGTCACCTGGGGCAGTTCGGCGTCCACCAGGCGCAGGAACGTCCGCAGCGAGTGCGCGGCGCGCGTCGGGACCCGGTCGTACCCGACCTCCTCCGAGCCCGGCTTCGCGATGTCGCTCGCGATGCCCGGCGTCGACCGGATGAAGTGCTTGGCCACCGGCAGGGCGACCGCCAGCGGGTCGTGCACCTTGTTGGCCGGGTTGACGAGTACGAGGCCGCTGATGGCCTCCCCGTACTTGGCCGCCAGCCGCAGGCTCAGCGCGCCACCCATCGACAGCCCGAAGACGAACACCTGCGCGCACCGGTCCAGCAGGTCCCGCAGGGCGCGGTCCACCTCGGCGTACCAGTCCTCCCAGCCCGTGAGCTGCATGTCCTGCCAGCGCGTCCCGTGCCCGGGCAGCAGCGGCAGCGACACCGTCAGGCCCTGCGCCGCGAGGTACTCGGCCCAGGGGCGCAGCGACTGCGGGGAACCGGTGAAGCCGTGGCAGAGAAGGACGCCGACCTCTCCGCCCTCGTGGCGGAACGGCTCGGCTCCAGGGAGGACGGGCACCTGGGTCTCCTTGATGATGAGGTACGTCGGGGGGTGCGTTGCTCTGTGTGACTTCACCGTACGCGACCGGGGTGGCACCGGCCAGGGTCGTCGGGCTCCTGCCGGGGGAGGCACGGGATATGGTCTGTTCGACAGACACAGGAAGGCTTTCGAGTTGATCTACGGCGCAATGAAGTTCTCCGTCGGCGGTTCCCTGAAACTCGCTTTCAGGCCGTGGGTGGAGGGCCTCGAGAACATTCCCGCAGAGGGGCCGGCGATCCTCGCGAGCAATCACCTCTCCTTCTCCGACTCCTTCTTCCTGCCGGCCGTGCTGGACCGGAAGGTGACCTTCATCGCGAAGGCGGAGTACTTCACCTCCCCCGGAATCAAGGGCAGGCTGACGGCCGCCTTCTTCAAGGGCGTCGGCCAGCTCCCGGTGGACCGCTCCGGCGCCCGCGGGGCCGGCGAGGCCGCCATCAGGAGCGGCATCGAGGTCATCGAACGCGGGGAGCTGTTCGGTATCTACCCCGAGGGCACGCGTTCACCCGACGGCCGCCTCTACCGCGGCAAGCCCGGCGGGCTGGCCCGTGTGGCGCTGGCCACCGGCGCGCCCGTGATCCCCGTGGCGATGATCGACACGGAGAAGATCCAGCCGCCCGGCAAGGTGATCCCCAAGCTGATGCGCCCGGGCATCCGGATCGGCAAGCCGCTGGACTTCAGCCGCTACCACGGCATGGACCACGACCGCTTCATCCTCCGCTCGGTCACCGACGAGGTCATGTACGAGATCATGAAGCTCTCCGGCCAGGAGTACGTCGACATCTACGCGACGGCCGCCAAGCGCCAGATCGCCGATGCGGAGAAGGCCGAGAAGGCCGAGAAGGCCAAGGCCGAGAAGCCCGAGGGCACGGCGGAGTAGGAGCAGGCCGGGGCGTACCGCCCGCAGGGGGTGGGGGAGATGGCGAAACGCGAACGCGTCGTACGCATGTCGGTGGAGCAGCCGCTCTGGCGTGCCCTGACGGTGTACCGGCTGCTGACGATGGTGTACGCGGTGCTGCTGTTCGCCTCGGCGTACAAGAAGTTCCCGCACCCCTGGACCGCGGCCGGCTACCTCGGCTTCCTCGCGGTCTGGACCCTGGCCACCACCCCGAAGGTGGCCAACGCGGCCAGCTGCACCAAGGGCTTCCTCGTGGCCGACCTCACCGTCGCCCTCGTCGGCATCGGGCTGACCCCGCTGGCCGACACCCACGAGCGGATCATCGGGGGCGGGCCCACCCTCCCCACGATCTGGACCGGCGGTGCGGTCCTCGGCTTCGCCATCAAGGGCGGCTGGCGCTGGGCCTGTTTCGCCTCCACCTTCGTCGTCGCGGTCACCATCCTCATCCACGGCGGCCAGCCCACCCGGGACGCCCTGCACAACGTGCTGCTCGTCTGGGTCTCCTCCGTGGCCATCGGGTACGTGGTCGAGGTCGCCCGGGCCAGTGAGGCGACCCTCGCCCGCGCCCTGGAGATCGAGGCCGCCACCCGCGAACGCGAGCGCCTCGCCCGCGACATCCACGACGGGGTCCTCCAGGTCCTCGCCATGGTCCAGCGGCGCGGCGCCGAACTGGGCGGCGAGGCCGAGGAACTCGGCAGGATGGCGGGGGAGCAGGAGGTGGCGCTGCGCACCCTCGTCTCCAGCGGGCTGGCGCAGCCCTCGCGGGTCTCCCGGGACGGGTCGCGGGGCGCGCTGGTGGACACGTACGAGGTGGAGGAGCCGGGCACCGACGAGGGCGAGCTGGATCTGCGCAACCTCCTCGCCCCGTACGCCGGGTCCCGGGTGAGCTTCGCGGAGCCGGGCACCCCGGTGCCGCTGCCGGGCCCCGCCGCGCGGGAGCTGGCGGCGGCGGTCGGGGCCGCCCTCGACAACGTGCGCAAGCACGCCGGGGAGGGCGCCCGGGCCTGGATCCTGGTCGAGGACTGGGGCGACGAGGTGATCGTGACCGTGCGCGACGACGGCCCCGGCATCCCGGCCGGGCGGCTCGACCAGGCGGAGGGCGAAGGCCGGTTGGGGGTGGCCCTGTCCATCCGCGGCCGGCTGCGCGACCTCGGCGGCAGCGCCGAGCTGGTGTCCGTCCCCGGACAGGGCACCGAAGTGGAATTGAAAGTACCGAGGGGGAGGACGGCCAAGAGATGAGTGAGCGCGCCGACGTGGACCAGCTGCACGAGATCAGGGTGATGGTGGTCGACGACCACCCGATGTGGCGGGACGCGGTCGCCCGCGACCTGGCCGCCGCGGGCTTCGACGTCGTCGCCACCGCCGGCGACGGCCCCGAGGCGGTACGCCGGGCCCGCGCCGTGACCCCCGACGTCCTGGTCCTCGACCTCAACCTGCCGGGGATGCCGGGGGTCCAGGTATGCAAGGAACTGGCCGGCGCCAACCCGGCGCCGCGGGTCCTGGTCCTGTCGGCCAGCGGCGAGCACGCGGACGTCCTGGAGGCGGTGAAGTCCGGCGCGACCGGCTACCTGCTGAAGTCCGCCGGAGCCCAGGAGCTGATCGAGGCGGTCCGCCGCACCGCCGCCGGCGACCCGGTCTTCACCCCCGGGCTGGCCGGGCTGGTCCTCGGCGAGTACCGGCGCCTGGCCACCGACCCGGTGCCCACCGCCTCCGACGAGCCCAAGGCCCCGCAACTGACCGACCGGGAGACCGAGGTGCTGCGGCTCGTCGCCAAGGGGCTCTCGTACAAGCAGATCGCGGAGCGGCTGGTCATCTCCCACCGCACCGTGCAGAACCACGTCCAGAACACCCTGGGCAAGCTGCAGTTGCACAACCGGGTGGAGCTCGTCCGGTACGCGATAGAGCGCGGCCTCGACGACGCCTAGACGGCTCAGGCCGGGTCTTCGATCGTACTTTCGCCTTCGTCCGAGTGAACGGGCGTACGCAACGCCCCGTAATTCCACCTGAATTGCCTCGTCCGGCCCTCTTGCTGTGACGTGGGTCACCACTAGCGTGACCGTCATGGCGACAACAGATTCCATGAAGGTCGGAGTGCTGACCGGCGGCGGTGACTGCCCCGGGCTGAACGCGGTGATCAGGGCGGTCGTCCGCAAGGGCGAGCAGGAGTACGGCTGCCGGTTCATCGGATTCAAGGACGGCTGGCGGGGTGCGGTCGAGGGGATGACCGTCCCGCTCGACATCCCCGCCGTCCGCGGCATCCTGCCCCGCGGGGGCACGATCCTCGGCTCCTCGCGCACGAACCCGTTCAAGACGGACAACGGGGTCCGGCGCATCAAGGAGAACCTCGACAAGTACGAGGTCGACGCGCTCATCGCGATCGGCGGCGAGGACACCCTGGGGGTCGCCGCCCAGCTGTACGGGGAGTACGGCATCCCCTGCGTCGGCGTGCCGAAGACCATCGACAACGACCTGTCGGCCACCGACTACACCTTCGGCTTCGACACCGCCGTCGGCATCGCGACCGAGGCCATCGACCGGCTGCACACCACGGCCGAATCGCACATGCGGGTCCTGGTCGTCGAGGTCATGGGCCGGCACGC
Organism: Streptomyces sp. NPDC016562; assembly: GCF_043076955.1. Classification (NCBI taxonomy): domain Bacteria; kingdom Bacillati; phylum Actinomycetota; class Actinomycetes; order Kitasatosporales; family Streptomycetaceae; genus Streptomyces; species Streptomyces sp. NPDC016562. The sequence continues at coordinate 34,676 of NZ_JBIBRZ010000007.1, forward strand.
CGGCTGGATCGCCCTGCACTCGGGGCTCGCGGGCGGCGCCAACGTCATCCTCATCCCGGAGCAGCGCTTCGACGTGGACCAGGTGTGCGCCTGGGTGACCTCCCGTTTCAAGGCCAGCTACGCGCCGATCGTCGTGGTCGCCGAGGGGGCGATGCCCAAGGACGGGGAGATGGTCCTGAAGGACGCCACCACCGACTCCTTCGGTCACGTCCGGCTGTCGGGCGTGGGGGAGTGGCTGGCCAAGGAGATCGAGGGGCGCACCGGCAAGGAGGCCCGCACGACCGTGCTCGGCCACATCCAGCGGGGCGGCACGCCGAGCGCCTTCGACCGGTGGCTGGCGACCCGGTTCGGGCTGCACGCGATCCAGGCCGTGCACGAGGGTGACTTCGGCAAAATGGTCGCGCTCAAGGGGACGGACATCGTCCGGGTCCCGATCGCGGAGGCGACGGCCCGGCTGAAGACCGTGGACCCCGCGCTCTACAAGGAGGTCGGGGTCTTCTTCGGCTGAGACCCGCCGAAGGACCGCGAGCCACCCGGCCGGCCCCGCCCGGCCGGGCAGCGCCCCGGGGACACGGGTCGTATCGTGACGAACGACCCATGGCCCGACGTTCAGGAGCACGCGTGGAGATCCTCGCATTCGGTGTGACCGCCGACGAGAAGCCGCTCCTGGAGCAGGCCTTCGCCGGCCGGCACGAGGTCCGCTGCCTCGACGTCCCGCTGAGCGAGGACACCGCGCCCATCGCCGCCGGGTACGAGATCGTCTCCTCCAGCGTCAACGGCGACCTGCACGCCCGGGTGCTGCGGCTCCTGGCCGCGGGCGGGACCAGGATGATCGCCCAGCGGTCCACCGGCTTCAACAACATCGACCTGGACGCGGCCCGGAGCCTGGGCCTGACGGTCGGCCGGGTCTCCTCCTACTCGCCGTACTCGGTGGCCGAGTTCGCCTGGGCCCTCGCGCTGGCCGTGAACCGGCGGATCGTCCGCGCATCGAACCGGACCCGGGACTTCGACTTCCGGCTGAACGGGCTGATGGGCCGCGACATGCGCGGCCGCACGGCCGGCGTGCTCGGCACCGGCAGGATCGGGGCGGCGTTCACCCGGATCGCGCACGGCTTCGGCATGAACCTGCTGGGCTGGGACGTGACGCAGAACCCGCAGTGCCTGGAGCTCGGCATGACGTACGTGGACAAGGAGACGCTGCTCGCGTCCTGCGACCTGATCACCTTGCACGTGCCCCTGATGGAGTCCACCCACCACATCATCGACGCGGCGGCGCTTCGGATCATGCGGGACGACGCGATCCTCGTGAACTCCCGGGGCGGGCTGGTCGACGCGGACGCCCTCGTCCGCGAACTGCGGGCGGGCCGCTTCACGGGGGTCGGCCTCGACGTGTACGAGGCCGAGGCCGGGCTGTTCTTCCTGGACAAGTCCCTGGTCGCCGTCGAGGACGACACCCTGGCCCGGCTGGTCACCTTCCCGAACGTGGTGGTGACCTCGCACCAGGCGTACTACACGAGCGACGCGGTCGGCCAGATCATCGACACCACCGTGGCCAACGTGGCGGACTACCTCGCCGGCCGCAGCTCGGAGAACACCCTGGTCCCCGGCCCTTCCTGACCGGTGCGCCTGCGCCGGGGCGCGGGGTCGGGGGCTGCGCCCCGGACCCCGCGCCCCGGCGGGCGGGGTCGTTACGCCGGGGCGCCGGCCCGGACCCCTTGCAGCAGGGCGCGCAGCAGGTCCGCGCCGCGCAGGGTGAGGACCGACTCCGGATGGAACTGGACCCCCGCGAAGCCCCCCGCGAAGCCCGCCTCGGAGCCCCCCGCCGAGCGCAGGGCGTGGACCTCGCCCGTCGACGGGTCCCGGGACACCTCGACGCCCCGCAGGGCGAGGGCGGCGGCCCGCTCGTCGTCGCAGTGCGCGGTGTACGTGTTGTAGAAGCCGACCACCTCGTCCGCCCCGAACAGGTCGATCCGGGTCTGCGCCCCCTGGGCCGGCTGCGCCTTGCGGATCAGCGGGAGCCCCAGCTCGGCGGCCAGCAGCTCGTGGCCCAGGCAGATCCCGACCAGGCCGTGGCGGTGCGCGGCCAGCAGCTCGGCGGCCAGCGCGCGCAGCATCCGCATCTTGGGGTCCGCGCCGTCCGCCGGGTCGCCCGGCCCGGGGCCCAGGACGACCGGGCCCTCCCAGGTCAGGGCGGCCTCCCGCAGCCCCGGATCGTCGTAGCGGCGTACGGTCACCTCCAGCCCGGCCACCCGCAGCACGTGCGCCAGCATCGCCGTGAAGGTGTCCTCGCCGTCCACCACCAACGCGTGGCCGATCAGCGGGGCGGGCCGCTCCTGCATCCGCAGCCAGAACGGGGCCAGGTCCGCCCGCCGGGCGGTGAGGGCCGCCCGCACCCGCGGGTCCTGCCCCAGCCGGGCCTCCTCGAAGGCCGGGCGGGGCGCCGCCGGCCGCACCCCGAGCGCCGCCAGCACGCCCGCCGCCTTCGCGTGCGTCTCCGCCACCTCGCTCGCGGGGTCGGAGTGCCGGACGAGCGTCGCGCCCACCGGGACCCGCAGCACCCCGTCCGCGCCGATGTCGGCCGTCCGGATCAGGATGGGGGAGTCGAGGGTCTGGGCCCCGGAGGCGTCGAGCCCGAGCAGGGCCAGCGCGCCCGCGTAGTAGCCGCGGCCGCCGCTCTCGTACCGCTCGATCACCCGGCAGGCGTTCTGCACCGGCGAGCCGGTGACCGTCGCCGCGAACATCGTCTCCCGCAGTACCTCCCGCACGTCCAGGGAGGAGCGCCCGCGCAGCTCGTACTCGGTGTGCGCGAGGTGGGACATCTCCTTCAGCCGCGGGCCGACGACCACCCCGCCCCGGTCCCCGACCGTGCACATCATCTTGAGCTCCTCGTCGACCACCATCGACAGCTCCTCGGTCTCCTTGCGGTCGCCGAGGAAGGCGAGGAGGGAGTCCACGGTCGGGCCGCCGGCCGGATAGCGGTAGGTCCCGCTGATCGGGTTCATCACGACCGTGCTCCCGGACATCCGCACGTGGACCTCGGGACTGGCCCCGACCAGAGTGCGGTCGCCGGTGTGGACGACGTACGTCCAGTACGCGCCGCGCTCGCCCAGCAGCAGTCGCCGGAACAGGGCGAGGGCGTCGGCCCGGCCGAAGCCCTCGATCCGGCCCTCGTAGGTGCGCCGGATGACGAAGTTCGCGCCCTCGCCGCGGCCGATCTCGTCCTCGATGACCCGCTCGACGGTGGCCGCGTACTGCTCGTCGGGGACGTCGAAGCCGCCGCCGTCGACGCGCACCGCATGCGCGGGCAGCTCGGCCAGGGCCCGGTCGAGCGGGATCTCGTACGTCTCCTCGGCGACCAGCACGCTCAGCGGCGTGCCGTCGTCGCGTACGTCGAAGCCGCGCTCCCGGATCTGCCGGAAGGGCACGAGGGCGAGGGTCGGCAGCTCCCCGACGGGCAGGTCGGCGAGGTGCTCGGCCTCGTGGACCGCGCCGATCAGCACCTCGACGGTGTCGTGGTCGCGCCCGGGGGTCCGCCGGCGCAGCAGGGCGAAGGGCGGGCAGGAGTCGTCGAGCAGGCGAGCCAGCGGGCTCGATGGGCTGAGCGGGCTCGGTCGGTGCGGCTGGCTGGAGTGCATGGGGCGGGAGCGTCCTTCCGGAGGGAGGAGCGGCCCGCGTCCGCCGGTGTCTTCGCACCGCATGCGGAAGGCCGCCCCTCGGGGCGGCCTTCGCGTCGTGCGTGTCTGCGTTCAGGTACGCGCGAGAAGTGGGCCGCCGGGAGCGGGCCACCACCAGTTCTGGTTCACGTGCGCGTACATGTCGGGCACCTTAGCCCACGACGGCCCCGCAGCGCCGTATCCGTCTCACGAGGTGGGCTGAACCATGGATTCCGTTCCTGCCGGGCCCCCGCGCCTTCGGCGCGGACGGCCGTCTCACGTTGTGGTCGCATGGCTGGACGCCGCGTGTGACGCCGTAATGTGTACGAGGTGACCGTGAACGCTGAAACCCAAGCCCCCGCCGCCAAGGCGACCTGGCGGCACCTTCCCGCGGCGCAGCAGCCCTCGTACCCCGATGCCGAGGCTCTGCGCGCTGTCGTCGCGGACCTCGAGTCGTATCCTCCCCTCGTTTTCGCGGGTGAGTGCGACCAGCTGCGCGCCCGTCTGGGAGCCGTCGCCAAGGGCGAGGCGTTCCTCCTTCAGGGCGGCGACTGCGCCGAGGCCTTCGACGGCGTCTCCGCCGACCACATCCGCGCCAAGCTCAAGACGCTGCTCCAGATGAGCGCCGTCCTGACGTACGCGGCCTCCGTGCCGGTCGTCAAGGTCGGCCGCATCGCGGGCCAGTACTCCAAGCCGCGCTCCAAGGACACCGAGACCCGCGACGGCGTCACCCTGCCGACCTACCGCGGTGACTCGGTCAACGGCTTCGCCTTCACCGAAGAGGCCCGGATCCCGGACCCCGAGCGGCTCAAGCGGATGTACAACGCGTCCGCCTCCACGCTCAACCTGGTGCGCGCCTTCACCACCGGTGGTTACGCCGACCTGCGCCAGGTGCACGCCTGGAACCAGGACTTCGTGAAGTCCTCCCCGTCCGGTCAGCGCTACGAGCAGCTCGCGCGAGAGATCGACAACGCGCTGAACTTCATGAAGGCGTGCGGCACCGACCCGGCCGAGTTCAAGGCCGTCGAGTTCTACGCCTCCCACGAGGCGCTGCTGCTCGACTACGAGGGCGCGCTGACCCGCACCGACTCGCGCACCGGCAAGCTGTACGACACCTCCGGCCACATGGTCTGGATCGGTGAGCGCACCCGGCAGCTGGACCACGCGCACATCGAATTCTGCTCGCAGATCGCCAACCCGGTCGGCATCAAGCTCGGCCCCACCACCACGGTGGACGAGGCGCTGACGTACATCGACCGGCTGGACCCCGAGCGCGAGCCGGGCCGGCTGACCTTCGTCGTCCGCATGGGCGCCGACAAGGTCCGCGACAAGCTCCCCGAGCTCGTCGAGAAGGTCACCGCCTCCGGCGCGACCGTCGCCTGGGTCACCGACCCGATGCACGGCAACACCTTCGAGGCGGCCTCCGGCCACAAGACGCGCCGTTTCGACGACGTGCTCGACGAGGTCAAGGGCTTCTTCGAGGTCCACAAGGCGCTGGGCACCCACCCGGGCGGCATCCACGTCGAGCTCACCGGTGACGACGTCACCGAGTGCGTGGGCGGCGGCGACGAGATCTTCGTCGACGACCTGCACCAGCGCTACGAGACGGCCTGCGACCCGCGGCTCAACCGCAGCCAGTCCCTGGACCTGGCCTTCCTGGTCGCCGAGATGTACCGGGACCAGTAGGGATCAGTCAGTATCTTCGTACGACGACGGGGCGCGGATCGATGTGATCCGCGCCCCATCGTCGTGTCCGGGTCTTTTAGGTCACCCTAACTTTGGGTACGGTTAGGTAAGCCTCACCGAATAGGGATGGCCGCCGAACCGTTCCACCCCGGAGGTGAACCGCGTGTACGTCTGCTCTTGCTTCGGAATCACCGACAAGCAGGTCAAGGACCACGCGGCTGCCGGTGCGTGCACCCCGCGGCAGATCGCCTCGGCCACCAAGGCCGGAACCGACTGCGGCTCCTGCGTGCGCACCATCCAGGGCATCCTCGGCCGCGGCGCGTGCCCGCGCCGTGAGCTGCTGGAGAAGGGCGACGCGGCGGCCGTGCTCGCCGCCGCCCCGGAGCCGGCCCTCGCGCCCCTGCCCGAGCTGGCGGAAGTGGCCTAGCGGGAGCTGGCCCGGCTGCTCGATGACCAGCCCGGCTGCTCGGTGACTAGCTGGGCTGCTCGATGAGCTGCGCGATGTAGAGCGCCTCGCCCAGGGACTCGATGAGCTCCAGCTGGGTGTCGAGATAGTCGATGTGGTGCTCCTCGTCCTCCAGGATCTCCTCGAAGAGCCGGGCCGAGGTGATGTCGCCCTTGCCGCGCATGACCTCGATACCGCGCTTGAGGCGGTCGATGGCCTCCACCTCGACCTGGCGGTCGGCCTGGAACATCTCCGTGATCGTCTGCCCGACGCGCACGTGGAAGAGGCGCTGGTAGTTCGGCAGACCGTCGAGCATCAGAATGCGCTCGGTGATCTTGTCCGCGTGCTTCATCTCGTCGATGGATTCTTCACGCGTGTACTTGGCGAGCTTGGTCCAGCCCTTGTTGTCCTGGATGCGGTAGTGCAGCCAGTACTGATTGATGGCCGTCAGCTCACCGGTCAGCTGCTCGTTCAGAAATTCAAGGACCTCGGGGTCGCCCTGCATCGCAGAGGCTCCTTCCAGGCAATGTCATTTATGACGGGGCTGGGGACCTCCCAGCATCGGCCGGGGGGATTGCGCGCATCCTTGCACCGCCGCCGGAGGCCGTCCAGTAAGTGCCTCCTTAGTGTGAGTTGCAGTGACTTGCCCTAATCGGCACAGACCTGGTCATGACCACCCCGCGTCGTCTGTCACCATGGAGTCATGGGTCAGCCGGAAAGCCGGGAATCTCCGGGAGCAGAGCAGTTGGAGCTTCCACCGGGGCAGCGGCTGCAGCGAGGCTGGCCGGTCACCCATTACGGGCCCGTACCCAAGTTCAAGCCGGACCGCTGGGAATTCCGCGTCTTCGGCGCGACGGCCGACGGCGACAAGCACTGCTGGAACCACGAGCAGTTCACGTCCCTGCCCTTCAACTCCGTGGTGGCGGACCTCCACTGCGTGACGAAATTCAGCATGCAGGGCGCCGAATGGGGTGGCGTCCTCGCCCGCGACGTCCTCGCCCTGGCACCGCCCGCGCCCCAGGTCACGCACGTGATGGTGTGGGCCGAGTACGGCTTCAGCTCCAACCTGCGGCTGGCCGACTTCGCCTCCGAGCGCACGGTTTTCGCCACCCACCAGGGCGGCGAACTCCTCACCGCCGAGCACGGTTTCCCCGTACGGCTGGTGGTCCCGCACCTGTACGCCTGGAAGGGCCCCAAGTGGGTCCGCGGCGTCGAGTACATGACCGCGGACCGCCGGGGCTTCTGGGAGGAGCGGGGCTACCACAACATCGGCGACCCCTGGCGCGAGCAGCGCTACTCGTACCAGGAAGAGCCCGGGGACGGCCCCGAGCTGTAGGGGCTTTTCAGCCTGTCAGTCCTTCATCGGCTCACTCGGCCGTGCCGGCGGCCAGGGTCACCCGGACGGCGTACCCGGGAGACGCGGCCCCGCCCCTCAGGGGCGCAGGCTCTTCAGCAGCGCCACGTCCGCCGCGTGCCCCTCCTTGCCGCCCGGGGTCTCGGTGATCAGCGGTACACCGTCCATCGCGGGGTGCGTCATCAGCTCGGCGAAGGCGTCGGGGCCGATGTGGCCCAGGCCGATGTTGGCGTGCCGGTCCTTGTGGGCGCCGACACCCTCCTTGGAATCGTTCGCGTGCACCAGCTTCAGCCGGCCCTCGCCCACCGTGTCCACCAGCAGGTCCAGCGTCAGCTTCGTACCCCCCGGCTCCGCCAGGTCGTGACCGGCCGCGAAGACGTGGCACGTGTCCAGGCAGATCCCCAGCATCGGGTGGTGGTCGAGCGCCTCGAAGTACGGTCCGAAGTCCTCGGCGCGCGAGCACAGCGAGGAACCCTGACCGGCCGTGGACTCCAGCAGCAAGAAGGGGTCGTCCTCATGCGTCAGCTCGTCCAGCAACGGCAGCATGTGCTCCCTGACCTGCGCGTACGCCACCTCGCGCGGGCGGCCCCCGGTGGCCGAACCGGTGTGCACGACCACGCCGAGCGCCCCGATCGCCCGGGCCCGGCGCAGCGAGTGGCGCAGGGACTCCACCGACCTCTCCACGGTCGCCTCGGTGTGCGAGCCGAAGTTGATCAGATACGGCGCGTGCACGTAGGCCGGGATGGACTCGGCCGCGCACTGCTCCCGGAACCGCTCGTCCTGGGCCGGGTTGCCCGTCGGGGTGGCCCAGCCGCGCGGATTGGCGACAAAGACCTGGACGGCCTCGGCGCCCATCTCCCGGGCGTAGGCCAGGCCCACCGAGGCGAGCCCGCCGGCGACAGGAACGTGCCCGCCCACTGGATTGCGTATCACGGCGGCCTAGAGCCCCTTGGTCTTGATGGTGATCGTGCTGCCCTCGGGGGCGCTCTGTCCGGCCGGCACCGACTGGGTGTCCACCGTGTTGCTGAAGGAGAGGAAGGGCCGGTCCACCTTCACCTTGAAGCCCCCCGCCTCCAGGGTCTTGCGGGCCACGTCCACGTCCTGGCCGGTCACGTTCGGGACCGGGAGCTGGCGGGGGCCCTTGGACAGGGTCAGCGTGATCGTGTCCCCGGCCGCGGCCTGACTGCCGGCGGCGATCGACTGGTTGGCGACCGTACCGGCCGCCGAGGGGGCGTTGACCTGCTCGGGAGCCGTCACGACCTTCAGGCCCAGGCCCTCCAGAGTGGACTTCGCCTGTTCGGCGGAGATCCCGGCCACGTTCGGCACCGGCACCGGGCGGCCCTTGCTGACCAGGAGCGCGACCGCCGTGTCGGGCGCCCGCTTCTGGCCGCCGGCCGGGTCGGTGCTGATCACCGAGCCCTGCGCGACGTCCTGGCTGAACGCCTGCGTGACGACTCCGGGCGCCAGCCCGGCCTTCGTCAGCTCGGCCTTGGCGGCCTCCACCGGCCTGCCCTTGAGGTCGGGCACCGAGACCACCTGCGGGCCGCGGGACAGGGTGATGGTCACCGCGCCGTTGCCGCGGATCCGCTTGCCGCCCGGCGGATCGGTGTCCATCACCGTCCCGCGGTCGAAGGCGTCGCTGAACTTCCGCTCGACCCCCTTCACCCCCAGACCGGCCGCGGACAGCTGCGAGCGCGCCTGCTCCTCGGTCTTGCCGAGCAGGTTGGGGACCTTGGTGAACTGCCCGGAGTTGATGTACCAGACACCGGTCCCGAGGCCGAGCGCGAGCAGGACCCCCGCGACGACCAGCAGCACACCGCGCGGAGGCCGTCCCCCGCCGGCCGACCGGTGTGCCGCGGGCGCGGGCGGCGGGGGCAGGGTCTCCAGGCGCGAGGTGTGGTGCACCGGCTGGCGCGCCTCCACCGGGCGCGGGATCACGCCGGTGCGGTCCTCGGCGGACGAGCGCTCCTCGGCGCGCGCCTGCGGCGGTACGGCGTCCAGCTCGGCGTCGCTGAGCAGGGCGCGGCCTTCGAGGGTGAGACCGAGCAGGGCGGCGGCGTCGTACGGGCGCAGCTCCGGGTTGCGGGCCGTGGCCTGCGCGACGAGCTCGTCGAGCGCGACGGACAGGCCGGGCACGGCGGCGGACGGCGGCGGCACGTCCTCGTGGAGGTGCTGGTAGAGCACCTGGGCGGGGGTGCCGCCGAGGTGCGGCTTGGAGCCGGTGAGCATCTCGTACAGGACGACACCGCAGGCGTAGACGTCCACGCGGGTGTCGGCGACGCCGCTCTCGATCTGCTCGGGGGCCAGGTAGGAGACGGTGCCGAGGACCGAGCCGGTGGTGCTGGTGACCGAGTCCACGGACCGCACCAGCCCGAAGTCGGCGACCTTGACGCGCCCGTCGTCGCCGATCAGGACGTTCTCGGGCTTCATGTCGCGGTGGACGAAGCCGGCCCGGTGCGCGGCACCGAGGGCGGCGAGCACCGGTTCGAGGATGTCGAGGGCGGCCCGCGGCTGGAGCGCGCCGCGCTCGCGGAGCACGTCGCGCAGGGTGCAGCCGGAGACGTACTCCATGGCGAGGTACACGTACGGCCCGTCGGTGCCCTGGTCGAAGACGGCCACGACGTTGGGGTGCGCGAGCCGGGCCACGGACTTCGCCTCCCGGATGAACCGGTCGACGAAGGCCGCGTCGGCGGCGAGGGCCGGGTGCATGACCTTCAGCGCGAGGACGCGGTCGAGGCGGGTGTCGACGGCGCGGTAGACCGTGGCCATGCCGCCGGCCGCGATGCGGGCGTCGATGCGGTAGCGGCCGTCGAGCACGCGCCCGACGAGGGGGTCATCCAGGGTCGTATCCACCCGCCGATTCTATTGGCGCCACACGGCACACCGGCCCGGGGCGGGTCGCCTTGCAGCCCAGCTGTGACGTGGGGGGCGTACGGGGCCCTCGCGTGCGGGGTATCCGCCCCCTTGGCCCCCCGCTCGCGCGCGGCGGTTGCCCACCCGCCCCTGGCGGGGGTGGGGCGGGCGGGGTGGCTCCGGGTGGGGCGGGAGCCCCTTGGGCGGCATCAGAGAGGTCTTGGGGGTTTCCCGTCAGTCTCATCGTCTCTCCGTGTCGGGCCGGTCCCTCAAGGGCGCTCCCTACGGTCGCGTCGCTGCGCGATGGCCTTCGGCCACCCTTGACCGACCGTCCCGCCCCGGACATACGAAGACTGCCGGGAAACCCCCAAAGGAACGGGCCGGGCCATCCATTACAGGGGCGGGCAGCGTCGCGATGCACAGCCCGAGCCCCGGCCGGCCAGTCCGAGAGACGGGCGGACCGGGACATCGCATCCCGGGACGGGGGCGAGGGCGAAACGCGTCAGATCGCTACGCGCTTCTCATCTCTCAGCGCCTGCCAGCCGTCTGGGGCTGGGAATAGGCCGCCCACACGTCTCAGACGTCTGCGAAGACGGCGTCTGACGGCTTTCTGGGGAAGTCCAGGCACCAGAGCACGGCTATTCCGAGCTGTATCCAGGTCAGCGTGGGTGGACGATCGGAATGGCCGTCGTTTCGCCCTAATTAGGGTGGTCTGTCGCACGGTTGCTGGGAGGGGGGTCGCTCTGATGGGAGTACAGCTCGGCCAGGGCGAGGGGCGGACGTTCATGGCGGTCGGTTGTGCCGACGGCTTCGACGTTGGCGATCGCGGTAGTGAACTCACGGCCGGACGCTCCGCGGATGTAGGCCAGTTCCATCCAGCGTTCGTGGGCGACGGAGCCTGAGACGTTCTCGTTGATCACGGCCATCAGTTCGCCCTCGGCCCCGGAGGCGATGTCACGGACGCGGCGCCGTAGAAGCCGATGGGGGACGTACTCGTAGCGCTCACTCATCGGACACCTTCTCAAAGGTCCCGAGGAAGCGCTCCCAGCCGACGAGGGCCCGATGGAGCAGATCCGAGCTGGGTTCGACTACTACGGCCACCCGCGTCGACGCGTCAGGGACAGGGGCTGCTGTGTCGACGGAAATCTGACGCACGCAGATCACTCCTCAGTCGTGAGGCCACGCGGGTGGCATCTCTAGAGATGTATCACTACAGCCGGTTCGGCTCGATTCGTCAATACATCTCTAGAGATCTACCTGGCGAGAGGCCTCAACACTGGGACGGGACGCGCAGTGCGCCATCCCCGGTCATAGGGTGTCTAGAGAAGAGAAGGAGTGATCGTTTTCATGACCACCCAGGGCAGCGGCCGCCGACCGAAATACCAGCGGATCGCCGACGCGCTGAGGACGGCCATCCAGTCGGGCGAGTACGGCCCGGGCGACCGTCTGCCAGGCGAGAACGACCTCATGGCCACGTACGAGGTCGCCCGGATGACCGCACGTCAGGCCCTCGGCGTACTCCAGAACGAAGGCCTCGCGGAGGCGCGGAAGGGCGCTGGTGTCTTCGTCCGGGCGTTCAAGCCCCTGCGGCGGCGCGGTATCCAGCGGCTGTCACAGGAGCAGTGGGGGTCGGGCCGTTCGATCTGGTCCACGGATACCGAAGACCGAGAGCTCGTCGTCGATCAGATCGATGTGCGCGAAGAAGAGGCGGACAGCCGCATCGCCGATGCCCTCGGCATTCCCCCGGAGTCTCGGGTTTGGGCGCGCAGCCGTCGCTTCGTCCTTGATGGCAAGCCGGTGCTCTTCGCAATCTCGTACCTGCCGTCGGATCTCGTCGCCGACTCTGCCATCACACAGACCGACACCGGCCCCGGTGGCACGTACGCGCGTTTGGACGAGCTGGGTCACAAGCCCGTCCACTTCCGCGAGGAGGTGCGCTCCCGGATGCCGTCAGCTGACGAGGCCGAGCAGCTCGCGCTCACCATGGGTACGCCTGTCATCCAGATCGTCCGCACGGCGTTCGCCGACGGCGGGCGGATCGTTGAGGTCAACGAGATGACCCTGGACAGCGCCTCCTACGTGCTGGAGTACGACTTCGACGCCTAGTCCGAAGCACTCCGACTCTCCAGCAGACCCGGCCCGCCCTCTCCGCCACAAACGACCGGCTGCCGCCGTCGTCGGGGACCGTGTAGCGATCTGTGGCGGCCTATGTCCAGCCCAGGACGGCCGTCGGACGCTGAGAGATGAGAAGCGCGTAGCGATCTGACGCGTTTCGCCCTCGTCCCGTCCCGGGATGCGATATCCCGTCCGCCCGCCTCTCGGACTGGCCGGCCGGGGCCCAGGCCGTGCATCGCGACGCTGCCCGCCCCTGAAAAAGAAGGCCCGGCCCGTTCCTTTGGGGGTTTCCCGGCAGTCTTCGTATGTCCGGGGCGGGACGGTCGGTCAAGGGTGGCCGAAGGCCATCGCGCAGCGACGCGACCGAAGGGAGCGCCCTTGAGGGACCGGCCCGACACGGAGAGACGATGAGACTGACGGGAAACCCCCATACGCGTCTCTGATGCCGCCTCAGGGGCTCCCGCCCCCCGAAGCCACCCCCGCACGGCTCGGTGCGCTCGCGGGAATCCGAGCCGGGTGCGGGTGGGGGGCCAAGGGGGCGGATACCCCGCGCGCGGAAGTCCCGTACCGCCCCCGCCCCCGCCCCCGCCCCCGCCCCCGCCTCAGAACGCCGGGCGTTCCGGGTCCAGGGTGGCGCGGCCCTCCGTGGGGGAGGAGGCTTCCGCGAAGCGGCGTTGGGGGATGCGGCCCGCGCGGAAGGCGAGGCGGCCCGCCGAGACGGCGTCGCGCATGGCCGCCGCCATCAGGGCGGGCGACTGGGCCCGCGTCACGGCCGAGGCCAGCATCACTCCCGCGCAGCCCAGTTCCATCGCGAGGGCGACGTCGGAGGCGGTGCCCGCGCCCGCGTCGAGGATCACCGGTACGCCCGCCCGTTCCGTGATCAGTTCGAAGTTGTGCGGGTTGCGGATGCCCATGCCCGACCCGATGGGGGAGCCGAGCGGCATGATCGCCGCGCAGCCCACGTCCTCCAGCTTGCGGGCGAGGACCGGGTCGTCGTTCGTGTAGGGCAGGACGGTGAAGCCCTCGTCGACGAGGGTTTCGGCCGCGTCCAGCAGTTCCACGCCGTCCGGCAGGAGGGTCCGCTCGTCCGCGACCACCTCCAGCTTGATCCAGTCCGTGCCGAGCGCCTCCCGCGCGAGGCGCGCCGTCAGGACGGCCTCGCCCGCGGTGAAGCAGCCCGCCGTGTTGGGCAGGACCGCGATGCCGAGCTTGGACAGGACGGTCAGGACGGAGCCCTGGACCGTGGGGTCCAGGCGCCGCATCGCCACGGTCGTGAGCTCGGTGCCGGACGCGACGAGGGCGCGTTCCAGCACGTCCAGGCTCGGGGCGCCGCCCGTGCCCATGATCAGGCGGGAGGAGAAGGTCCGGCCGCCGAGGGTGAAGAGGTCGTCCGCCATGGTGCTCAGCCCCCCTGGACCGCGGTGAGGATTTCGATCCGGTCGCCCTCGCCCACGGGCGTGGCCGGCCACTGCCCGCGCGGGACCACGGTCTCGTTGAGTGCGGCGGCGACGCCCGACGGGGCCGCGGTCAGGGTGGCGACCACCGCGTCGAGCGTGGTGCCGGCCGCGACCTCGCGCGGTTCGCCGTTGACGGAGATGGTCATGCGTACGACTCCTGGGGGGCGGCAGAGAAGCGGCGGGGGCTGAACGGGCGGGCGACCGCCGGCAATTCGCCGGTGGTCAGCAGGTCCGCCAGCGCGTCGCCGGTCAGCGGGGTGAGCAGCACCCCGTTGCGGTAGTGGCCGGTGGCCAGGTGCAGGCCCGGCAGTTCGGTCGGGCCCAGCAGCGGGGCGTTGTCGGGCGAGCCGGGACGCAGCCCCGCGCGGGTCTCGGTGAGCGGGAGTTCGGTGATGCCGGGCACCAGTTCGTGGGCGTCGCGCAGGAGTTCGTAGACTCCGCCCGCGGTGACCGTGGTGTCCCAGCCGAGTTCCTCGCTGGTGGCGCCGACGACGAGCTCGCCGTTCTCGCGCGGCACCAGGTAGACGTGGCTGCCGCGCACGACGGCCCGCACGGTCCGCGACAGGAAGGGCGCGTAGGCGGGCGGCACCGTGAGCCGAAGGACCTGTCCCTTCACCGGCCGGACCGGTACGGCCGCCTGCGGCGGTACGCCGGCCAGCCTGCCGCTGAGGGAGCCCGCCGCGAGGACCACCTGGTGGGCGCGCACCCGCGTACCGTCGTCGAGCAGGGCGCCCGCCGCACGGTCGGCGGTGACCAGCAGCCGCTCGGCGCGCGCCCGGTGGATGATCACGCCGGCCCGTTCGCAGGCGGCCAGCAGGGCGGCCGCGAGCCGGCGCGGGTCGACCTGGTGGTCGCCGTCCACGCGCAGGCCGCCGCGGACGCCCGGGGCGAGCAACGGCTCCAGGCGGCGGCACTCGCGGCCGGTGAGCCACTCGGACTCCAGGCCGCAGCGGCGCTGCAGGGCGTGCAGTTCGCGCAGGTGGAGCCGGTCGTCGGCGTCGAGGGCGACGGACAGGGTTCCGCAGGCGCGGTAGCCGATGTCGATGCCGCTGGCCTCGGCGAGCTCGGCGGCGAAGTCGGGATAGCGCGCGGCGGAGGCGAGGCCCAGGCCCAGCAGGGCTTCCTCGCCGTAGTGCAGTTCGGTGACGGGGGCGAGCATGCCGGCCGCGACCTGGGCGGCGCCGCCGCCGGGTGCCGGGTCGGCCAGTACGGTGCGCAGTCCGCGCGCCGCGGCCCGCCAGGCGGTGACCAGGCCGATGATCCCGCCACCGATGACGAGCGCGTCGGATCCCCCGGCGGATCCCCTGGCCGAGCCGCCGCCGGAGCCGTCGCCGGATCCGTCGGCGGATCCGTCGGCGGATTCCCTTCGAGATGCGTGCATGGGCGTCCAGCCCCTCCCTTCGCCGGCATGACCCGGATCAGGTTCGTACGGTCGGAGGCCGGCCAGCCTCCCTCTCAGCCCGGTGCGCCGGACTCCCGCGATAGGTACGGTGGCCAGACTAACCCGGCTCCCGACGGCCGGTAAGGCGGCACCTATTCCTGACGGAGCGTCAGATGATTAGGGTGGCCGGGTGAGCGAGCAGACGGAACAGAATCAGCGCGGCGTCGTGATCGTCGGCGCCGGAATGGCCGGGGTGCAGACCGCGGTGGCCCTGCGGGAGCAGGGCTTCACCGGCCCCGTGACCCTCCTGGGAGCCGAACCCCACCAGCCCTACGACCGGCCCCCGCTGTCCAAGGCGGTGCTGCTCGGCAAGGCCGAGGACTCCGCCTTCGACGTGGACTTCGAAGCGCTCGGCATCGAGCTCCGGCTCGGGACGGAGGTCACCGGCCTGCGGGCCGCCGACCGCGAGCTGGACACCGAGGCGGGCCCGGTCCCGTACGAGGTCCTCGTACTGGCGACCGGCGCGCAGCCGCTGACCCTGCCCGGCACCGAGGGCGTCCCGGGCGTCCACCTGCTGCGCACCCTGGACGACGCGCAGCGGCTGCGCCCGGTCCTCGCCCAGGCCCCCTCGGTCGTGGTCGTCGGAGCGGGCTGGATCGGCGCCGAGTTCGCCACCGCGGCCCGGGAGGCGGGCTGCGCGGTGACCGTCGTCGAGGCGGCCGACCGGGTGCTGGCGGGGGCGCTGCCCGCGGAGGTCGCCGCGCCGATGGCCCGCTGGTACGAGGAGGCGGGCGCCGGGCTGATCACCGGCGCGAAGGTCGCCGGGGTCGAGGAGGGCCGGGTCCTGCTGGCGGACGGCCGCACCCTGCCCGCCGACGCGGTCGTCGTGGGCGTCGGCGCGCGGCCCGCCACCGCCTGGCTGGCCGGCTCCGGCGTGGAGCTGGGCCCCGACGGCTCGATCACGGCCGACGCCTACCTGCGGACCTCCCTGCCCGGGGTGTACGCGGTCGGCGACTGCGCGTCCTTCCCGTCCGGGCGCTACGGGACGCGGCTGCTCGTCCACCACTGGGACAACGCGCTCCAGGGGCCGCGGGCGGTCGCGGCGAACGTGCTGGCCGGGGCCGCGGGGCCGGTCCAGGCGTACGACCCGGTCCCGTACTTCTGGTCGGAGCAGTTCGGGCGCTTCGTGCAGTACGCCGGACACCACGGCGGGGCGGACACCCTGCTGTGGCGCGGGGATCCGGCCGGGCCGGCCTGGTCGGTGTGCTGGCTGCGGGACGGCGCGCTGGTGGCGGTGCTGGCCGTGGGCCGCCCGCGCGACCTGGCGCAGGGCCGGCGCCTGATCGAGACGGGGGCCGCGCTGGACCCGGCGAAGGTGGGCGACCCGGCCGTCGCGCTGAAGTCGGCCACGGCCTGACCCGGCTCGACCCGACACCGCCGCAGGACCCGCCCCGGTGACCCGGACGGGGTCACCCAGGTACCGGCGGCGGATCCGAGATGGCAGGCTTGTTCCCGTGACCGAGATTGACGCAAAGATCGATGCCCTTGTCCCCTCGTGGCTGTACCTCCCCGACATCGCGGAGATGCTCCACGTCGAGGTGACCCGGGTCCGCCAGATGGTCAAGGAAGGGCAGCTGATCGCCGTACGCCGGGGCGAGAACCGCTCCCTGCAGGTGCCGGCCCCCTTCATCGACGGCGACAAGGTCGTCAAGGGGCTGGTCGGTCTGCTGACCGTGCTGCGCGACGACCGCTTCACCGAGGAGGAGATCCTCGAATGGCTCTTCACCGAGGACCCGACCCTGCCCGGCACCCCCGTGCAGGCGCTGCGCGAGAATCGCGGCACGGAGGTGAAGCGCCGGGCTCAGGCGCTCGCGCTCTGACCTGATCCGCACCAGCTCCACCGCTCCACCGCTCCATCCGCTCCACCGCTCCACCGCTCCACCGCTCCATCCGCTCCACCGCGGTGTACGGGCCCCGCAGGCCCGTACACCGCCTCCACCACGGGGGGTACACCCATGCAGCAGCTGTCCGACGCCCGGCTCTACCTGTGCACGGACGCCCGCAAGCGGCAGGGTGACCTCCCCCAGTTCCTGGACGCCGTCCTGGCCGGCGGCGTGGACGTCGTCCAGCTCCGCGACAAGGGCATGGAGGCGGGCGAGGAGCTCGAACACCTCCAGGTCTTCGCGGAGGCCGCCCGCCGCCACGGCAAGCTCCTCGCCGTGAACGACCGCGCCGACGTCGCGCACGCCATCGGCTCCGACGTCCTGCACCTCGGCCAGGGCGACATCCCCGTCCCGGCGGCCCGCGCCATCCTCGGCGAGCAGGTCCTGATCGGCCGGTCCTGCCACGCCGAGTCCGAGGTCGACGCGGCCGTGGCCGAGCCCGGCGTGGACTACTTCTGCAC
Organism: Streptomyces sp. NPDC016562; assembly: GCF_043076955.1. Taxonomy (NCBI): domain Bacteria; kingdom Bacillati; phylum Actinomycetota; class Actinomycetes; order Kitasatosporales; family Streptomycetaceae; genus Streptomyces; species Streptomyces sp. NPDC016562. The sequence continues at coordinate 52,024 of NZ_JBIBRZ010000007.1, forward strand.
CGGCCCCTGCTGGCCCACCCCCACCAAGCCCGGCCGCCACGCGCCCGGCCTCGGACTGGTCCGGTACGCGGCCTCCCTGGAGCAGGACCGCCCCTGGTTCGCCATCGGCGGCATCGACGGCTCCAACCTGGACGAGGTGCTGGACGCCGGCGCCACCCGCGTCGTGGTCGTCCGCGCCCTCACCGAGGCCCTCGACCCCGGCGCGGCCGCCGCGGAGCTGGCCAAGCGGATCCGGGCCCGCCTCGGCTGAGCCGGGAGCCCGACCCGGCTGAGCTGCGCCGGGCGCCCGTCCCGCCGAGTGTCCAAAAACGTGTCCAAAAGGCGGACAGCGCTTCGGTGTCCGCCGGGCCGCGTCTAACCTGCCCCCATGGCCTCTGGTACCGCTTCCACCTGGTCGGACCGTGCACACACGGTCCGCGACCTCCTCGCGTCCGGGCGCTCCTACTCCTTCGAGTTCTGGGCGCCGAAGACGGAGAAGGGCGAACGCAACCTCTGGAACGCCCTGCGCAGGGTCGAGGCGGTATCCCCGAGCTTCGTCTCGGTGACCTACGGAGCCGGCGGCTCCACCCGCGGCGGTACCGTCAAGGCCACCCAGGAGATCGCGGCGGACACCACCCTGACCCCCGTCGCGCACCTCACCGCCGTGGACCACTCGGTCGCCGAGCTGCGCAACGTCATCGGCCAGTTCGCCGACGCCGGGATCCGCAACATGCTCGTCGTGCGCGGAGACCCGCCGGGCGACCCGATGGGCGACTGGGTGCCGCACCCCGAGGGCGTGCACTACGCCGCCGACCTGGTCCGCCTGGTCAAGGAGTCCGGCGACTTCTGCGTCGGCGTCGCCGCCTTCCCCGAGATGCACCCGCGCTCGACGGACTGGGACACGGACATCCGGCACTTCGTGGACAAGTGCCGCGCCGGCGCCGACTACGCGATCACCCAGATGTTCTTCGATCCGGATAAATATCTGCGGCTGCGCGACAGCGTCGAGAAGGCGGGCTGCGAGACCCCGATCATCCCCGAGGTCATGCCCGTTGTGGCGATCAAGCAGCTCGACCGGCTGCCCCAGCTCAGCAACGCGGTCTTCCCCGCGGATGTGAAAGAACGCATGCTCGCGGTCAAGGACGACCCGGCCGCTGTACGCTCCATTGGCATCGAGTTCGCCACGGAGTTCTGCGCGCGGCTGCTGTCCGAGGGTGTCCCGGGGCTGCACTTCATCACGCTGAACAACTCCACGGCGACTCTCGAAATCTACGAGAACCTGGGCCTGCACCAGCGGGCCTGACCGGCAGGCCTCCCATGTCCCGGGCGGTCCGCCGTACCGAGAGGTGCCATGCATGGGAATGACGGTCCTCTACATCGCGTTCGGCTTCGTCGCGCTGTGGCTGCTCGCCGAGGTCCTGATGCAGTACAAGGCCCGGCTCCGCTGGCGCCTGCTCGCCTTCGCGGGCTTCCTCGGCGTGGTCGCCGGAGTGGTCCTGCCGTCGGTGGCGGTCATCGGCCTGGGCGCGGCGGCCTTCGCCGTCGGCCAGACGCTGGTGACCCTCTCCTTCCGCAAGGGCTTCGTCGCCGGCTGGGCGCTGCGCCGCGGCGGGGAACCCGTACGGCAGACCCGGCAGTCGCGCCGGCGCCGCTCCGGCAGCCCCGCTCAGCCGGAACCGGCCCTGGAGGTCACCGCGCTGGAGTACGAGAGCGCGCACGAGCCCGAGGACCAAGGCCAGTTCGAGGCCGCGGCCGAGGAGGTCTACAGCCCGCAGCCGGTGCCCGAGGACACCGGTTCCTACGGGATCCAGAGCTTCACGTCCGCGCCCGACCCGTCCCAGACGGCGGGCTTCGCCTCGCCGTTCGGCACGGCCGAGCAGGACGCCCACCAGTACGCGGCCTACTACGACCCGCAGGGCCAGGCCGGCTCCGGGGGCTACGACTACTCCGCCGGCTACCAGAGCGGTGAGCAGCAGCAGGTCTACGCCGCCTACTCGGACCCGTACATCGGCGGCGGCGTCGCGCCCTCGCCGTCGTACGACTACACCCCGTACCCCGACTACGGGCAGCAGCAGTACGCCATGGACACCCCGCCCGGCGGGGTCTGGGTCCCGCAGCAGCGGTCCACCGACGGGGTCGCCCAGGCCTATCCGGCGGAGGAGCAGCCCGAGCCGCCGCAGCAGTACCCCTACCCCCAGCAGGGGGAGTACGAGCAGTACCGCTACTAGGCGGTCGCCGGTTGCCCCGGCCGGGTGGCCGGGGGCCGGGGCAGGGTCACTGCGAGCCGCGGAACTCCGCGCCCTCCACGATCAGTCCGGCCACCAGGGCCCCGGTCATCCCCGCGTGCGCGAGCCCGCCGCCGGGATGCGCCCAGCCGCCCGCCAGGTACAGCCCGGGCACGGCCGTGGTGTTCGCGGGGTGCAGCAGCCGGCCCCCGGCTCCGGCGAGGGCGGGCGGCGGCACCGCGCCGCCCAGCGCGCCCGTCGTGGCCTCGACGTCGGCCGGGGTGCGCACCTCCTGCCACAACAGCCGCTCCCGCAGCCCCTGGACGGCGTTCTCCGCGAGGTTCAGCAGCTCCTCGGGCCCGGGCCCGGGCCGGTCGGCGCCGGGCCCGCACACGGCGCTGACCGTGACCGCCTCGTGCTCGTCGTCGGGCCGGGCCGCCGGGTCGTCCGGGCGCATGACGGTGACCGTGGCTCCGGGCGCGTGGACCAGGGCGCGGTGGACGGCCGACGCGGGGCGGGCCCCGCGCAGGGCGAGCAGGAGCGTGATCCGGCCGGGCACGTCGGCCCCGCGGGCGGGAACCGCGTCCGGCGGCCACGGCAGGGAACCGGCCGGCAGCTGCCGGGGGTCGATCCCGCAGACCACGAAGTCGGCGGCCGCCTCGGTGCCGTCGGCCAGCAGCAGCCCGGCGGCCCGGCCGTCCCGGACCACGACGTCCCGCACGTCGGCGCCGAAGACGAAGGCGACCCTCCGCTCCAGGCAGCGCTCGTACACGGCGGTGGCCAGCGCCCGCATCCCGCCCCGCACGTACCAGCTGCCGAAGGTCTGCTCCATGTACGGCAGCACGGCCGCCGAGCCCGGCGCGGTGGCCGGGTCGATCCCGTAGGCGCCCACCAAGCCGGTCAGGAGCTCACCGAGCCCGCCGCCCAGCTCCCGGCCGGCCACCTCGGCGAGGGTGGGCGGCCGGCGGCGCAGCAGGCCGCTCCTGCGCAGGGCCGGGTACGGGTCGCCGCCCAGCGACTCCCGGGCGCCGGGCCGCAGCGGTTCCTCCAGCAGCGGCCGGCGGGTGGCGTCCCAGGCGTCACGCGCCCGGCCGAGCACGGCGTTCCAGCGCTCGCCCGCACCCGGGCCGAAGGCGGAGTCCAGGGCGGCGGCGACACCGCCGCGCGAGGCGCCCGGGAGCGTGACGTCGACGCCGTGACCGGGCAGGACGTGTCGGACGGCCGGGTCCACCTGGACCAGGTCGACGCACTCCTCCAGGGAGCGCTTGCCGGTCTTCACGAACAGGTCGCGGTAGACGGCGGGCAGGTGCAGCAGCCCGGGCCCGGTGTCGAAGGCGAACCCCTCGCGCTCGTAGCGGCCCACGGCTCCGCCGTAGGTCGCCCCGCGCTCGTACACCGTCACCCGGTGCCCTGCCACGCCCAGCCGGGCCGCCGTCGCCATCGCGCCCATGCCGGCGCCGATCACCGCAATTCGTGCCATGCGGCCGAGCCTATCGAGGGAATGCCCCCTGGTCGGCGGGGTGGTGCCTCAGCGGGGTGCGACGCCAGTGGCTGGGGCTCAGCGGGGTGGGGCCCCGGTGGCCTCGCGGGCCTCGGCGGCGAGGCGCTTCTCCTCGCGCCGCTGGGCCCTGCGGCGCAGGAAGCGGCGGATCCGGCTCCAGAGGAAGACCAGTATCGCCAGCCCGGTGGCCAGCAGGACGGCCGCGATGACCGCGGCGGCCTCGGGGTTGAACATCGCGAAGGTGACGAGACCGGCCACCCCGAGGTCCTCGGCGATGCTCACCGCCACATTGGTGAACGGCTCGGGCGAGGTGTTGATGGCCATCCTGGTGCCGGCCTTGACGAAATGGCTGGCCAGCGCGGTCGAGCCGCCGATGGCCCCGGCCGTGATGTCGGAGAGCGAGCCGCTCTGCCCGGCCAGCAGCGCGCCGATCACCGCACCGGACACCGGACGGACCACGGTGTGGACGGCGTCCCATATCGAGTCCACGTACGGGACCTTGTCGGCGACGGCCTCGCAGAGGAACAGCACCGCCGCGACGATCAGCACGTCGGTGCGCTGGAGCGAGGTGGGGACCTCGTCGGTCAGGCCGGTCCGGCCGAAGACGCCGAGCAGGAGGACCACGGCGTAGGCGTTGATCCCACTGGCCCAGCCGCTGGTGAAGACCAGGGGGAGCACACTCATTGGATCATCATGCCGTACGCGGCGCCGGGAGCGGAGCAGTGAGGGGACGGCCGCTTCCGCGCGGCCGTCCCCTCACTGCTCTGCTCACGATGTCGGGGGCTGCTACTGCCCCTGCTCGTCACGGCGGCGCTGCCACCGTTCCTCGATACGGGTCATCATCGACCGACGCTGCCGGTTCTGCCCTCGGGCCGAACCGCCTGAACTGCCGGAGACGGGCTGCTCGCCAGGCTTGGGTGCCTTGCGCCAACCGGTGACCACGAGGACCGTACAGCCCAGCATGACGAGGAACCCCACCACGCTGATCCAGAGCACGTTCGGAATGATCACACCGGTCATGAGGAGCGCGATACCCACCACAATGCCTGCGACTGCCTGGTAGACCCGTCGCCGGGTGTACGTACGCAGTCCGCTTCCCTCAAGCGCTGTCGCGAACTTGGGATCTTCGGCGTACAGCGCTCGCTCCATCTGCTCGAGCATTCGCTGCTCGTGCTCCGAGAGCGGCACGGGAGTCCTCCTCATCCGTCGGTCGCGGGGGGTAGCGACCAGGGGTCCCCTTCAGGATAGGCGGGGAATCGCCCCCGTGACACCCGCCCTCTACGCCTGCGTTCCAAAAAGCAAAACCTTGCGCAGAACCGTACCGCCGCGGGAGCGGTCACTGAGGCCGTTATTCCCCAATGGTCCTGCCACCATGCCGGTCACTGCCCTGATCATACGGGGCACAGCGCCGGATCGGAGGGTGTGTGGCCGACTCCGCACCAGGAAGCCCGCAGTTCAGGCCCGCTTCTCGCCCAGCACGTGCAGCTGCGTGGCCACCGCGTGGAAGGCGGGCAGCTCCGCGGCGGCCTCCTCCAGACGCAGCAGCGCCTCCACCGCGCCCGGCTCGGTGTCCACCAGGACCCCCGGCACGAGGTCGGCGAAGATCCGCACGCCGTGCACGGCGCCGACCGCCAGGCCGGCCCCCGCGACCAGCTCGGAGAGCTGCTCGGCGGTGAAGCGGCGCGGGACCGGGTCGCCGGATCCCCAGCGGCCGGCCGGGTCGGTGAGGGCGGTACGGGCCTCGGTGAAGTGCCCGGCCAGCGCGCGGGCGAGCACGGCCCCGCCGAGGCCGGCGGCCAGCAGGCTGAGCGTGCCGCCGGAGCGCAGGGCCGCCACCGTGTTGGCCACGCCCTCGGCCGGGTCGTCCACGTACTCCAGCACGCCGTGGCACAGCACCACGTCGTACGCGTCGCGGTCGACGACCTCCAGCAGACCCTGGGCGTCGCCCTGCACACCGCGGACCAGGTCGGCCACGCCGGCCTCGGCCACCCGGCGCTCCAGTCCGAACAGGGCGTTCGGGCTGGGGTCGACCACGGTGACCCGGTGGCCCAGGCGGGCCACCGGCACGGCGAACTTGCCGGTGCCGCCGCCGGTGTCCAGCACGTCCAGCACGTCCCGCCCGGTCGCCTTCACCCGGCGGTCGAGCGCCTCCTTGAGGACCTCCCACACCACGGCGGTGCGAAGGGAGGCACGGGGGCGGGAAGTGTCCGACACGGCTGATGGCTCCTCGGCGGGGTAAGGGAGAACGGTCCGTGCCCCACCCTATTGCCTGGGGGGAAGTGCGGCGGATCACGGCCGGGCCCGGCTCGGCGACGATCCACCGCACACCCCTACGCCGTACGGGAGGTCACCCCGCGTCCGGATGCTCCGGACGGGGCTGGGGCAGGGTCTGCGGCAGCGACCGGGGAGGTGTCCGCACGTCCAGCATCCGCTCCACCAGGCGCAGGAACATCGAGACGGCCCGCACCAGATCGTCGGCGTCCCGGCAGCTCGCCGCGTCCGCTATCCCCGCCTCGGCCCGGGCCCGGCGGGCGGCGCCGGAGGCGAAGAGCGCGCTCCACTCGGCCAGCTCCGGCGCTATCTCCGGCAGCACCTCCCACGCGCTGCGGATCCGGGGCCGGCGCCGCGGGTGCACCGGTTCGGGCCGCCCGCGCGCGGCGAGCACGGCCGCGGCGGTGCGCAGTGCGGCGAGGTGGGCGGTGGCGTACCGCTCATTGGGCCGGGTCAGCCGGGCGGCCTCGGTCAGGCCGTCGCGGGCCTTGTCGAGCAGGTCGATCGCGGCCGGAGGGGCCGTCGACCTGCGCAGGACGGGGTGGACAGGGGACGGGGACGGTGTGGCCATGACGAACCTCCTGTCGATGCGTTGCCCCCATCGTGACGGGGGCCACTGACAATCGCGCTGACCTGCTGTTTTGCGGTGGTGTGCCCGACAGTCGCCCGGAAATTTCCGGCCAACTGCCCCCTCCTGCGCGCCCGGTGCGCCGGAGGATGCTAGTTTTTGAACTGACCGGTCAGTTCAAAAAGAAGGGGGACGGCGTGGACAGCCCGCACGGCGCGGCCGTCAAAGCCGAGGACTTCGGACTCAAGGGCCCGCGCGGCTGGGCCTTCCGGGGGGTGGGCGTCGACGCGGCGCCCGGCTCGCTCATCGCGGTCGAAGGCCCCTCCGGCAGCGGCCGGACCTGCCTGCTCCTCGCCCTCACCGGGCGGATGAAGCCGACCCAGGGCCACGCCGAGATCGGCCGCCACCGGCTGCCGAAGAAGATGGCCGCGGTCCGCCGCATCGCCGCCCTCGGCCCGGTCCCCGGCGTCAACGACCTCGACCAGGCCCTCACCGTCGCCGAACAGCTGCGCGAGGGCGCGCTGCTCCAGCGCCGCTACGACGCCCCGGTCCGCGCCCTACTGCGGCCCCGGGCCGAGCGCCGCGCCCAGGCGAAGGCCCGCATCGACGCGGCCCTCGCCGCCGCCGGACTGGACCTCGCCACGCTGCCCAAGGGCCCGCGCACCTCCGTACGGGACCTGGAGCGACTGGAGGCCGTACGGCTGTCCATCGCCATCGCCCTGCTCGGATCCCCGCGCCTGCTGGCCCTGGACGACCTCGACCTCAAGCTCTCGGACACCGAGCGCACCGAGGCCTGGGAGCTGCTCCGCTCGATCGCCGCCCGCGGGACCACCGTCCTCGCCGTGTGCAGCGAGGCGCCCGCCGACGCGGTCGTCCTGCGGACCTGCCCGAAGGACCCGGACGCCCCGGACGCCGGCACGGACACCGACGCGCAGAGCGACGCCGGCACGAAGAACGACACCGACACCGACACCGGCACGGACACGGACGCGGATGCCGGTCACGACGACACGAAGGGGGCGGACGATGCGCTCGCCGAAGCTGGCCGCGCTTGAGCTGAAGCGGTTCGGGCGGGGGAAGCTGCCCCGGGCCGCGCTCGTCGCGCTCATCCTGCTGCCGCTGCTCTACGGGGCCCTGTACCTCTGGTCCTTCTGGGACCCGTACAGCCGCCTCGACAAGGTGCCCGTGGCCCTCGTCAACGCCGACCGCGGCACGACCGTGGACGGCAAGCACCTCGACGCGGGCGGGGAGATCACCAAGAAGCTCCGCGACAGCAAGACCTTCGACTGGCGCGAGGTGAGCGCCAAGGAGGCGGCCCAGGGGCTGGAGAACGGCACGTACTACCTGACCCTGACGATGCCCGCCGACTTCAGCGCGAAGATCGCCTCCAGCTCCGGCGACGACCCCGCCACCGGGGCCCTCCAGGTCCGCACCAACGACGCCAACAACTACATCGTCGGCTCGATCTCGCGCACCGTCTTCTCCGAGGTCCGCTCGGCGGCGTCCACCAACGCCTCCCGCGGCTTCCTCGACAAGATCTTCGTCAACTTCTCCGACCTGCACGACAAGACCGCCGAGGCGGCCGACGGCGCCGACAAGCTCAAGGACGGCGCGGGCAAGGCCAAGGAGGGCGCGAAGGAACTCGCCGACGGCCTCGACACGGCCGAGGAGAAGACCGGCGAGCTCAACAGCGGCCTGAAGAAGCTCAACGCGGCCGCGGGCAAGCTGGAGACCGGCTCGAAGGACGTCGCGGACGGCACCCAGACCCTCGCCGACAAGGTCAACGGGGCCGCCGACAAGGCCCGCCCCTTCGTCAAGGACCCCAAGAACCTGGCGGACACCGCCGAGCTGGTCGCCGACACCGCGGGCGTGGTGAAGAACCACCTGAACACCTTCTCCGAGAAGGCCCCGGCCGCCGCGGCGGCGGCCAAGAAGGCCTCCGCGGGCGCCGACGCCTACTACACCCGCCACTGCGTCACCCCGGGCATGGAGCCGCACCTGGCCTCCTGCCCCGACCTGAAGAAGGTCAAGGACGACGCGGCCGAGGCCGCCGAACTCACCGGCGACGTCAACACCCTGGTCAAGAACGCCAACGGCGACGTCACCAAGCTCCGCACCCAGCTGACCGACCTGGAGAACAAAGCCCGCGAGCTGGTCGTCAAGGCCCCCCAGCTCGCCGGGGACCTCGACGCGGCCGTCGCCAAGGTCAACGCCCTCAACAGCGGCGCCCACAAGGTCGCCAGCGGCATGGCCCAGCTGCACACCGGCCTCGGCAGCGCCACCACCGGCTCCGGCGCCATCAACGACGGCGTCGGCAAGCTCGGCGACGGCGCCCACACCCTCGACGGCGGGATGTACAAGCTCGTCGACGGCACCGGTGACCTCGCCGGCGGTCTGCACGAGGGCGCCGGCAAGATCCCCGACTACGACCAGCAGCAGCGCGACACCCGCACCGAGGTCATGGCCGACCCGATCCGGCTCGCCAACCAGTCCCTGCACAAGGCCCCCAACTACGGCACCGGCTTCGCCCCCTACTTCATCCCGCTCTCCCTCTGGGTCGGCGCGATGGTCGCCTACATGCTGATCGCCCCGCTCAACCGCCGGGCCCTGGCCGCGGGCGCCTCCCCCTGGCGGGTCGCCCTCGCGGGCTGGCTGCCGGTGGCGGGCCTCGGCGCCGCGCAGGTGGGCCTGCTGATGTCCGTACTGCACTGGGGCCTCGGCCTGGAGATGGCCCACCCGGCCCTGACCATCGGCTTCCTGATGCTGGTCACCGGCTGCTTCGCGGCCATCGTCCAGTGGCTGAACGCCAAGTTCGGCGCCGCCGGACGGATCCTGGTCCTCGCCGTGCTGATGCTCCAGCTGACGTCGGCGGGCGGCACCTACCCCGTACAGACGAGCCCCGGCTTCTTCAACGCCGTCCACCCGTACCTGCCGATGTCGTACGTCGTCGAGGGCCTGCGCCACCTGATCACCGGCGGTGACCTCACCTCGGTCTGGCAGGGTGCCGCGGTCCTGGTGGCCTTCACCGCGGGCGCCCTCGGCCTCACCGCCCTCGCCGCGCGCGGCAAGCAGGTGTGGACCATGGACCGGCTGCACCCCGAACTGAGCCTGTAGGGACGTGTGACCTGTGACAATCAGCGCCATGGAACGCAGTAGCACCGGTACGGGTACCGGCGGAGCCCGCCGGCAGGCCACCCGGCAGAAGCTCTACGAGGCAGCCGTGACCCTCATCGCCGAGCAGGGCTTCTCCGCGACCACGGTCGACGAGATCGCGGAACGGGCCGGCGTCGCGAAGGGCACCGTCTACTACAACTTCGCGAGCAAGAACGACCTCTTCGAGGAGCTGCTGCGGCACGGCGTCGGGCTGCTGACCGCGTCCCTGCGGGAGGCGGCGGAGTCGACGGAGGCGCGGGGCGGCACGCGCGTCGAGGCGCTCGACGCGATGATCCGGGCCGGTCTCGTCTTCATCGACCGGTACCCGGCCTTCACCCAGCTGTACGTCGCCGAGCTGTGGCGGACCAACAGGGCGTGGCAGTCCACGCTGATGGTGGTCCGGCAGGAGGCGGTGGCCGTGGTGGAGAAGGTGCTGCGCGAGGGCGTGGAGCGGGGCGAGCTGAGCGCCGAGATCGACGTGCCGCTGACGGCGGCCGCGATGGTCGGGATGGTGCTGGTGGCCGCGCTGGACTGGCAGTCCTTCCAGAGCGAGCGGTCCCTGGACGACGTCCACTCGGCGCTGTCGCTGCTGCTGCGGGGGCGCGTCAGCGGGCACTGACCCCCAGTCGGCGGTGCCGTGGCCGCTGCGCAGGCCGTACAACTGGTGGGGCTTGCCGCGGCGGCTGAGTATCCGTACCTAGGCACGGAAATGAGTACGCGCGCGGATGGGCCCCCACCTGCGCGGACGCCAGAATGGGGGCCACGGACGGAGGCCTGGTCCGCACCGCCGACACGGGGCTGCGGAGCGGACCGGGTTCCTCCTCCGTGAGGTGGTACGCCTGCGCGGCGGGGCTCGGGGGGATCGAGCCTCGCCGCGTTTGCGTTTTCGCGTCTGCGGGTTCGGCGGTCGTGCCCGGGCGTTTCTGCGGCCCGTACGTCCCCGCGCCCCGTCGCCGCCCGCCCGAAAGACCGGGGCTCCGCCCCGAGCCCCGCGCCTCAAACGCCGGCGGGGCTGGACTACCGGGGCTCCGCCCCGAGCCCCGCGCCTCAAACGCCGGCGGGGCTGAAAGAGCGGGGCTCCGCCCCGGACCCCGCGCCTCAAACGCCGGCGGGGCTGGAGGTGTGCGGCGGGGCTGGATCTTTCAGCCCGTCCGGCGTTTGAGGACCGGGGTCCGGGGCGGAGTCCCGGGAAACGGAGAAAGGGCGGGGTGGGGGAGAGTCGCCCCGCAGGGGTTCCTCAGCCGCGGTTGCGGAGGGGGAGGCGTAGGCGGAGGGCGGTCGCTCGGGTCGAGGCCGCCGCGGCGAGCGTGGACCAGCGGGCCGAGGCCGCCCAGGAGAGGCGGGCCGCCGAGCGGGGGAGGAACAGGGCGCGCAGGCGGGCCGGGCGGGTCGCCGCGGTCAGCAGCGCCGCGCGGGCCAGCACGACGTCCTGTGCGAGGCCGTCGTACGAGACCTGCGCGCCCGGGGGCGCGTACAGGGCCCGTTCCACGGCGCCCGCGACGCGGTGCACCGCCTGCGCGGCCTCCGGCTCCAGCGCGCCCAGGTCCACGATCCGCGCGGCCGCCCGGCGCGGGGACAGCGCCTCGTCCGGGGCCACGCCCACGTCCCACGCGGCGTCGCCCAACTCCCGCCAGGCGTCCAGGACCTCACCGCTGCCCAGCCGTCGGGCCCGCAGCCTGTTGCGGCACAGCAGCGGGAGCAGGGGCAGGCCCAGTACCGCCACCACGGCCGCCGCCCAGCCGAGGACCGTCGTCACCGACGGCCCGTCGTCGCCGGAGGAGCCCTGCGCGGCCGCGGCCGCCCCGCACTCGCCGAGCTTCTTCAGCGCCGGCGGGCACTCCTCGGACTTCGACGGAGCCGCACTCGGCTGCGCCGCGGACTGCGAGGGCAGCGGCGCCGGCGCGGACGGCTGGGCCGCCGGGGCCTGCGCCCGGGAGTAGTCCGGCACGTTGATGCCCGCCCGCGGCGTCGGCTCGAACCGCGTCCAGCCCACGCCCTCGAAGTACAGCTCCGGCCAGGCGTGCGCGTCGCGCATCGTCACGTTCACGCTGCCGTCCGCCTGCTTCTCGCCCGGCGTGAAGCCCACCGCCACCCGCGCCGGGATGCCCAGCGAGCGCGACATCGCCGCCATCGAGAAGGCGAAGTGGATGCAGAAGCCCTCCTTGTCGGCGAGGAACCGGGCCACCGCCTGCGGACCCGTACCCGAGGCCGTCCGCGTGTTGTAGCGGAAGCCGCCGTTCACGGCGAAGTAGTCCTGCAGCTTCACCGCACGCGAGTAGTCGTCCTTCGACCCCTGCGTGACCTGACGGGCCGTCTCGGCGACCACCGGCGGCAGGTTGTCCGGGACCCGCGTGTACTCCTCGCGGATCGCCGGATTCGGCTCGGGGGCCTTCTGCAACTGCTGCGCCGTCGGCTTCAGCAGCAGACTGCGCACCGTGTACTGCGCCCCCTGGACGTTCTGGAACTTCTCCCTGCCCATCTGGTCCCCGACCAGGGTCCGGCCGGCCGGTTCGAACCGCCACTTCCCGCCGATCTCCACCGCGGTCGCCGGATACGGCATGGGCAGGTAGCGCTGGGTGTAGTTGTCCGCCGCCGAGACGCTGGTGCGCACCTCCGACGCGGAGACGCGGACCTGGTCACTGAGCCCGGGCGGATTGGGCAGCCGCTCCGGCACGTCGGTCAGGGCCCGCCCGGAGGCCTCCCACTTGACCCCGTTGAACTCGTCCAGCGCCACGAACCGCAGGTACTGCTCGCTCTGCTGCGGGCTGTCCGTGCGGTACTTCAGCACCACCCGGTTGTCCTGGGTGTTCAGGTTGCTCTGCAGGGAGACCAGCGGGTTGACCGCCGAGATCGTCCCGCCCTTCCCGCTGCCGTCCTCGCCGCCGTCCCGCGCGCCCAGCATCCCGTCGCCGAGCGCGGGCAGCGCCATCGGCACGGCCAGCGCCAGCCCGAGGGCCGCCGCGCCGATCCGGCGGCCGGCCCGCACCGGGGCCATCGCCTGACCGCCCTGGGCGGAGCTCAGGCCGGAGTCGGCCGAGGCACGGCCGCGTGGGGCCGCGCCGAAGACCCGGCCCCACTGGGCGAGCCGGTCGCGGCCCTCGGCCAGCAGCATCATCAGGTAGCCGGAGCCCGCCAGCAGGAAGGAGAACCAGGAGGCCTCACCGCCGCCCGCCAGGCCCGCGGCCACCGAGTACAGGGCCAGCAGGGGAAGCCCCGCCGCGGCGGCCGTCCGCAGGGTCACCGCCAGCGCGTCCACCAGCAGCCCGATCAGGAGCACCCCGGACACCAGCAGCAGCTGGATGCCGTCCGTCGGCGGAGCCGGTATCGCGAACTCGCCCACGTCCTGGACGCCCTGCGCGAACAGCGCGCCGAAATCGGTCACCAGGTACGCCATCGGGCCGGTCCCGCCGGACTCGGCCTTGCCGCCGAAGAAGAACGCGAGCAGCACCAGCGACACGAGCAGCTGGGCCGCCACGGTCAGGGACCGGCCCAGCGGCACCCGCCGGGCCCCCGCGCCCACGGCGCTCTGCAGGGCGAGCAGCGGCGCCGCCTTCAGCAGCCAGGCGGAGGTGTCGACCAGCGGGGTCAGCGACCACGCGGTGAGCAGCGTCGCCAGTGCCGCGAACAGCGTCAGTTTCGCCCGCCCGCTCATGCCCGCCCTCCGGAAGTTCCCGTGCCGAGGCCCGCGGTCCCCGCCTGTCGCCACAGCTCGCCGAACGCCACCCCGGGCGCGGCGGCCAGCGCCGTCCAGCCCGCGTCGCGCAGCCGGTGCAGCCGCTCCTCCAACGGGGCCACCGCATGGCCCGGCGCGGGCTGCCCGCCCCAGGTCGCGGAGTCCAGTACGAAGGCCACGGCGCCCCCGGCGCGCTGGCGCATCCGGGCGGCCAGTTCCGTCTGTACGTCGTCCAGGTCGCCGAAGAAGGCGATGAGGAGCCCGTCACCGCCGGTCCCCGCGAAACCGCCGCCGGCGCTGCGCACCGCGTCGTAGGCCCGCGAGAGGCCCGCTCCGTCGGAGTGCCCGACCACCGCGAGGGTGTCCATCATCAGCCCGGCGGCCTCCGCGGACTCCTGGCCGCCGCCGGAGGCGCCCCTGCTCTCGAAACCGCCACCGCCGCTCGGCACCGAGTCCCCGGTGTCCATGAGGAGCCGTACCGAGAAGCCCTGCTCCAGCATGTGCAGCAGGCTGGAGGCGGCCGCCGAGACGGCCCACTCGAAGGCGGAGTCGGGACCCGCGCCGTCGTAGGCCAGGCGCCGGGTGTCGAGCAGGACCGTGGCCTTGCTGCGCTGCGGCTGTTCCTCACGGCGGACCATCAGCTCGCCGTAGCGGGCGGTGGAGCGCCAGTGCACCCGGCGCAGGTCGTCGCCGCGCCGGTAGCCGCGCGGGATCACGTCGTCGTCGCCGGCCAGGGCCAGCGAGCGGCGGCTGCCGTCGCCGTAGCCGTGGGACTCGCCGGCCAGGCGCAGCGGCGGCAGCGGCTCGGTGCGCGGGACGACGGTGAGGGTGTCGTAGGTGCTGAAGGAGCGGGTGAGCTCGACCAGCCCGAAGGGGTCGGACAGCCGCAGCTGGAGCGGGCCCAGCGGGTAGCGGCCGCGCAGGTCGGAGCGGACCCGGTAGGACACGTCGCGGCGCCCGCCCGGCTCGACGCGGTCCAGGACGAAGCGGGGCCGCGGGCCCAGGACGTAGGGGACCCGGTCCTGGAGCATCAGCAGGCCGGTGGGCAGCCGGGAGACGTTGTCCATGCGCAGCTGCACGCGGGCCTCGGCGCCCGCGGGCACCCGTCCCGGGGTCAGCCGGCGGCTGCCGGAGACCCGGTAGCGGGTGCGGTGCAGGGCGTAGACGCAGATCAGCGGCAAGGCGGCGAGCAGCAGGCCGACGCGCAGCAGTTCGCCCTGGCCCAGGACGTACGCGCAGCCCGCGGCGGCGATCCCGGCGGCCAGGAACGAGCGGCCGCGGGTGGTCAGCCCGGACAGCGACGCGCGCAGCCCGCCGCCCCCGCCCTGCTCCGTACCACCCGGCCCGCCGGCGCCGCGCGGGGCACCGGCGCCCATCAGAAGCCCCGGATGCCCGCGCCGGGCGGCATCTCGCCGCGGGAGTGCGCGGCGGGGACGGGGGTGCGCTGGAGGATGTCGTGGACGACCTGCTCGGCGGTGCGCCGGGCCAGCTGGGCCTGCGCGGAGACCAGCAGCCGGTGCGCGAGGACGGGCGCGGCCAGCGCCTGGACGTCGTCGGGCAGGACGTAGTCGCGGCCGGAGAGCGCGGCGGAGGCCTTCACGGCGCGCAGCAGGTGCAGGGTGGCGCGGGGCGAGGCGCCCAGGCGCAGGTCGGGGTGGCTGCGGGTGGCGGCGACCAGGTCGACGACGTACCGCTTGACGGGCTCGGCCACGTACACCTCGCGGACCGCCTCGATGAGCTTGACGATCTCGTGGGCGTGCGCGACCGACGTCAGGTCGTCGAGCGGGGAGAGCCCGCCGTGCACGTCGAGCATCTGGAGCTCGGCGTCGGGGCTGGGGTAGCCGACCGAGACGCGGGCCATGAAGCGGTCGCGCTGCGCCTCGGGCAGCGGGTAGGTGCCCTCCATCTCCACCGGGTTCTGGGTGGCGACGACCATGAAGGGGGTCGGCAGCGTGTAGGTCGTGCCGTCGATGGTGACCTGGCGCTCCTCCATCGACTCCAGCAGCGCCGACTGGGTCTTCGGCGAGGCGCGGTTGATCTCGTCGCCGATGACGATCTGCGCGAAGATCGCGCCCGGCTTGAACTCGAACTCGCGGCGCTGCTGGTCGTAGATGCTGACACCGGTGATGTCGGAGGGCAGCAGGTCCGGGGTGAACTGGATGCGCTGGACCGAACAGTCGATGGACTTCGCGAGCGTCTTGGCCAGCATCGTCTTGCCGACGCCCGGCACGTCCTCGATCAGCAGGTGCCCCTCGGCGAGGAGCACGGTCAGCGCGAGGCGTACGACCTCGGGCTTGCCCTCGATCACGCTCTCGACCGACTGGCGCACCCGCTCCGCCGTGCTGGTCAGATCCGCGAGGCTCGCTCGGTCGTCATACGTCGTCACCTGGTTCTCCTCGGCCCATTCCCAGGGCCGACGCCCTTGGCGCATGACCGGCCCACCCCGAAACACGGACACCGGACCCGGGGGATCCCGGGTGGTGCCACCCCGCATTCTTGACGGCGTTACGGCCTTGTGTCACTCAAGAGCTGGGATCGATCTCCCGCAGGAGCCCGGTGTGCACATCGAAGACGAAGCCTCGCACATCGTCCGTGTGCGGCAGGAAGGGGTTGGTGCGAACCCGCTGCATGGACTGGCGGACGTCCTGGTCCACGTCCCGGAAGGCCTCCACGGCCCAGGCCGGACGCTGGCCGACCTCGTCCTCCAGCTCGTGCCGGAAGTCCTCGGTCAGGCTTTCGAGACCGCAGCCGGTGTGGTGGATCAGTATCACCGTGCGGGTGCCGAGGGCCCGCTGGCTGATGGTGAGGGAGCGGATGGTGTCGTCGGTGACCACGCCACCGGCGTTGCGGATCGTGTGACAGTCGCCGAGCTTCAGGCCCAGGGCGGCGTGGAGGTCGAGGCGGGCGTCCATACAGGCCACGACGGCCACCTGGAGAACGGGGCGGGCGTCCATGCCGGGGTCGGAGAACTGCGCCGCGTAGCGCTCGTTCGCCGCGACCAGCCGGTCCGTGACGGATCCGCCGCGGGGGGCCTCGGGCGCGGACTCTGCGGGGAGGGATGCGGAAGTCGTCATGGGTACGACGTTAATGGTCACGGCGGGTAAAGGCCTTGCGTGAGTGCGGACAAAGAACGACAACGAGGCTTGTTGTGAGCTAACCCACAGGAGTGGGCGCGGGGCGACCATCCGGGTGATTCGCGCGTTTTGCCGGTTCGGTCCGAGAGGGGCGCACGGCGCGCGGGGCGGTTCGTTGACCGCGGCGACCGTTGCACTAAAGTGACGCGAACCGGCCGGAGCCCGGCCCTGACCGGCCGCCCGGCCCCTTGGTAACACTCCGCGTGCGCGGCGCGGCGTACGCCTGCCGCGCCGTTATCTGAGAGGGCGCTTTGACTAGCGAGTCCCGACATGTCCCGGTGATGCTCCAGCGGTGCCTGGACCTGTTGGCCCCGGCGCTGGAGAGGCCGGGGGCCGTCGTCGTCGACTGCACCCTCGGCCTCGGCGGCCACAGCGAGGCCCTGCTGACCCGGTTCCCCGAGGCCCACCTGATCGGCCTCGACCGCGACAAGGAAGCCCTGCGGCTCTCCGGCGAGCGCCTGGCGCCCTTCGGGGAGCGGGCCACCCTCGTCCACGCGATCTACGCCGACCTGGCCGAGGTACTGGACGGGCTCGGCATCCCGACCGTCCAGGGCATCCTCTTCGACCTCGGCGTCTCCTCCATGCAGCTCGACGAGGCCGACCGCGGGTTCGCCTACGCGCAGGACGCGCCCCTGGACATGCGGATGGACCAGACGACGGGGATCAGCGCCGCCGAGGTACTGAACACCTACGCGCCCGGTGAGCTCGTACGGATCCTGCGCCAGTACGGCGAGGAGAAGCAGGCCAAGCGGATCGTGTCCGCGATCGTCCGGGAGCGGGAGAAGGAGCCGTTCTCCAACAGCGCCCGGCTCGTCGAACTGATCCGCGACGCGCTGCCGCAGGCGGCGAAGCGCACCGGCGGCAACCCGGCGAAGCGCACCTTCCAGGCGCTGCGGATCGAGGTCAACGGCGAGCTGTCCGGGCTGGAGAAGGCCATTCCGGCGGCGGTGGACCGGATCGCGGTCGGCGGCCGGATCGCCGTGCTCTCGTACCACTCGCTGGAGGACCGGCTGGTCAAGCAGGTCTTCGCGGCGGGTGCGGCCTCCACGGCGCCGCCCGGGCTGCCGGTGGTCCCGGAGAAGTACCAGCCGAAGCTGAAGCTGCTGACACGCGGTGCGGAGCTGCCGACGGAGGAGGAGATCGCCGAGAACCGGCGGGCCGCCCCGGCGAGGTTCCGCGGCGTCGAACGCATCCGGGAGGCGCGGCTGTGACCAAGGCCGGGACCGGCAAGGTCGCCACGCTCACCCGCGGCCAGGCGGCCCGCCTCGGCCGGGCGCTCGGCGCGCGGCCGGTCCGGCCCGCCCGGCCCGCCGGGCCGCGTTCCGGGGGGCAGGCCGCGCGGATGCCGTTCGTCCTGCTCGTGGTGGCGCTGCTCGGCGGCGGCCTGATCAGCCTGCTGCTGCTGAACTCGGCCCTGAACGAGGGCTCCTTCCAGCTGACCAAGCTGAAGAAGGAGACCACCGTCCTCACGGACGAGGAGCAGGCGCTGCAGCGGGACGTGGACGCCTACTCGGCCCCCGACGCGTTGCAGCGGCGGGCGCAGGAGCTGGGCCTGGTCCCGGGCGGCAGCCCGGTCTTCATCGGCCCCGACGGCAAGGTCGCGGGTACGGCGGTGGCGGCGGAACCGCCCGCGCCGCCGTCCCCGTCGGCCCCGGCGCCCCAGGCTCCGGCCGCGGCCGCAGCGCCGCCGCCCGCGGCGCCCCAGCCCTCGCAGTCTCCGCAGCCCTCGCAGGCTCCCCAGCTTTCGCAGCAGCAGCCCACCCCCAACCCAGGCAGGTGACGTCGTGACCCCGATGGCAGGCGGTTCCGCGGTGCCGGGGCCCAGCCCCACGAGGCCTTCCCCCACCCCGCCCTCCCCCCGTGGCCTTCGCGTGGACGGGGTGGGCGCGTGAGCCCCGCGGGGGAGCCGCCGCGGCGGCGGGTGCCCGGGCCGGGGCGGCCCAGGGCAGGGGAGCGGGCGCGGGCCGCGGCTCGGCCGGCGACGCGCAGGCCCGCCGCGCCGCGCACGCCGCACACCATCCGCCTCGGCGCGCCCCGCCCCCGGCTGCGCCTCGTCAGCGTCGGCCTGACCCTCGTCATGCTCGCGTTCGTCGTCCGCCTGCTCCAGGTGCAGGCCGTCGACGCCTCCGCCTTCTCCGCCGAGGCCTCCAAGAACCGCTACACCAGCGTCAGGCTGGCCGCCGAGCGCGGGGAGATCACCGACCGCCGGGGCGTGGCCCTGGCCACCAGCGTCGACGCGTACGACATCACCGCCGACCCGAAGATGTTCACCCCGCAGGAGAGCAAGGCCCCGGACGCCCCCGCGCAGGCCGCCGCCCTCCTCGCGCCCATCCTCGGCAAGGACGCCAAGGAGCTCACCGAGCGGCTGAGCACCAAGAACACCCGCTACGTGGTCCTCGCCCAGCGCCAGACCCCCCAGGTCTGGAACCAGATCAAGGACCTCAAGCGGGTCTTCGCGGACAAGGCGGCGGCCGACAAGAAGAACAACGGCCCCGGCGCCAACGTCCTCGCCGGCGTGTTCAAGGAGGACAGCAGCAAGCGGGTGTACCCGAACGGCGACCTGGCCGCCGGGATACTGGGTTACGTCAACGCCGAGGGCAAGGGCGCCGGCGGACTGGAGTCCTCCCTGGACAAGAAGCTGTCCGGCAAGGACGGCGAGGTCACCTACGCCCAGTCCGGCGGCCGCAAGGTCCCCACCGCCGGCTCCAGCGAGAAGCCCGCCGTGCCCGGCGAGGACATCGAGCTGACCATCGACCGCGACATCCAGTGGGCGGCGCAGAGCGCCATCGCCGAGCAGGTCCAGAAGTCCGAGGCCGACCGCGGCTACGTCATCGTCCAGGACACCCGCACCGGCGAGGTCCTCGCCATGGCCAACGCCCCCGGCTTCGACCCCAACGACCTCACCCGCGCCCGCTCCACCGCCATGGGCAACGCCGCCCTCCAGGACGTGTACGAGCCCGGCTCCACCGCCAAGGTGATGTCGATGGCGGCCGTACTGGAGGAGAAGAAGGCCACCCCGGACACCCGGGTCGAGGTCCCCAACCGCCTGCACCGCGGCGACCGGCTGTTCAAGGACGACATCGACCACCCGACCTGGTACCTGACCCTCAACGGGGTCCTCGCCAAGTCCTCCAACATCGGCACCATCCTGGCCACCGGCCAGCTCGGCCCGACCCAGTCCAAGTCGAACGAGGTCCTGCACTCCTACCTGACCAAGTTCGGCATCGGGCAGCCCACCGGCCTGAACTACCCGGGCGAGTCCCGCGGCATCCTCGCCAAGCCCGGCGACTGGTCCACCTCCCAGCAGTACACGATCCCTTTCGGCCAGGGACTGTCCCTCAACGCCATGCAGGCGGCCTCCGTGTACTCGACCATCGCCAACGGCGGGGTCCGCATCACCCCGACCCTGGTCCGCGGTACCAAGGGCCCCGACGGCCGCTTCACCCCGGCCCCGGCGCCCGAGCGCACCCGCGTGGTCAGCGCGGAGACCGCCAAGACCCTCGCCGAGATGCTCGAATCCGTGGTCGACGACCAGGAGGGCACCGGCACCAAGGCCCGCATCCCCGGCTACCGGGTCGGCGGCAAGACCGGCACCTCCAACCGAGTGGATCCGGCCACCGGCCGCTACAAGGGCTACACCGCCTCCTTCGCCGGTTTCGCGCCCGCCGACAACCCGCGCATCACCGTCTACTGCGCCATCCAGAACCCGACGAAGGGCAGCTACTTCGGCGGCCAGATCTGCGGCCCCATCTACAAGAAGGTCATGGAGTTCGCCCTCAAGACCCTCCAGGTCGCCCCCACCGGAACCGCCCCCGCCGGGCTCCCGGTCACCTACGAACCGGGCCCGCAGCCCGCCCAGCCCCCCGCCCAGCAGCCCGCACCGCAGCCCAGTCCGCAGCCCGGTCAGTGACCCACCGCCCCTGCCGGCCCGCCAGAAAACGCGTGAGGCACCATCAGTGACAACGATCACCCCGAAACCCGGGAACCAGTCGGCCGACGAAGGCGGGGCCGGGCCCTCACTTCGCGGGCGGCCCGCCGCGCCCGGTACGCTCACCGCCGTGCCCCACGCTGATCAGCCCAGAACCACCCAGAAAGACGCCCCGGCAACGCCGCCGGGAGCGCCGCGGCCCGTATCCGTGCGACCGACACCGCTGCCCGAGCTCGCCGCCCTGGTCGACCTCGAAGCCGCCGGTGAGCCGTCGGGTCCGCAGATCACCGGGATCACGCACGACTCCCGTGCGGTGCGCCCCGGCGACCTGTACGCGGCCCTGCCGGGAGCCAGGACGCACGGCGCCGACTTCGCCGCCCAGGCGGCCGCGCTCGGCGCCGCCGCCGTGCTGACCGACCCCGCCGGGACGCAGCGCGCCGAGGCGACCGGCCTGCCCGTCCTGACCGTCGCCGACCCGCGCGGCGCGATGGGCGAGCTCGCCGCCGCGATCTACGGCCGCCCCGGCCGGGACCTGCTCCAGATCGGCATCACCGGCACCTCCGGCAAGACCACCACGGCGTACCTCGTCGAGGGCGGCCTGCGCGCGGCGGGCCGCAGCACCGGACTGGTCGGCACCGTCGAGATGCGCATCGGCGACGAGCGGATCAAGTCGGAGCGGACCACCCCCGAGGCCACCGACCTCCAGGCCCTCTTCGCGGTCATGCGCGAACGCGGGGTCGAGGCCGTGGCCATGGAGGTGTCCAGCCACGCCCTGGTGCTCGGCCGCGTCGACGGCTGCGTCTTCGACGTGGCCGTCTTCAACAACCTGAGCCCGGAACACATGGAGTTCCACTCCGACATGGAGGACTACTTCCAGGCGAAGGCGCGGCTCTTCACGCCCCGCCGGGCCCGCCTGGGCGTGGTCAACCTCGACGACGAGTACGGCCGCCGCCTCGCCAAGGAGGCGACGGTCCCGGTGGTCACCTTCTCCGCCGCGGGCGACCCGGCCGCCGACTGGCGCGCCGAGGACGTGGTCTTCGGACCGGCGAGCTCCACCCTGACCCTGCTGGGCCCCGAGGGACAGCGCGTACGGTGCACCGCGCCGCTGCCCGGCCCGTTCAACGTCGCCAACACCGTCGCCGCGGTCGTCACGCTCGCCGCGGCCGGACTCGACCCGCAGACCGCCGCCGACGGCGTCGCCGCGGTCCCCGGGGTCCCCGGCCGTCTGGAGCGGGTGGACGCGGGGCAGCCGTACCTCGCCGTCGTCGACTACGCGCACAAGACGGACGCCGTCGAATCGGTCCTGCGCGCCCTGCGCGAGGTCACCGAGGGCAAGCTGCACATCGTGCTCGGCTGCGGCGGCGACCGCGACACCACCAAGCGGGGCCCGATGGGCGCCGCGGCCGCCCGGTTCGCCGACACGGCCGTGCTGACCTCCGACAACCCGCGCTCCGAGGACCCGCTCGCGATCCTCGCGGCGATGTTCGACGGCGCCGTGTCCGTACCGCCCGCCGAGCGGGGCACCGTCCTGGTCGACCCCGACCGGGCCGCGGCCATCGCCGCCGCCGTGGCGCGCGCCCGGCCCGGTGACACCGTGCTGGTGGCGGGCAAGGGCCACGAGCAGGGCCAGGACACCGCCGGTGTCGTACGGCCCTTCGACGACCGCACGGTGCTGCGCGCCGCGATCGAGCGCCAGGCCGTGCTCGACGGGACGGCCGCGCCCGATCCGACGACCAGGGCCGGACAGGCCGAGGTGAACCAGTGATCGCCCT
Organism: Streptomyces sp. NPDC016562; assembly: GCF_043076955.1. NCBI lineage: Bacteria > Bacillati > Actinomycetota > Actinomycetes > Kitasatosporales > Streptomycetaceae > Streptomyces > Streptomyces sp. NPDC016562. The sequence goes on from NZ_JBIBRZ010000007.1 coordinate 74,228, forward strand.
TTCCCTCGCCGAGATCGCCGACATCACCGGCGGGCGGCCCCACGACATACCGGATCCGGCGGTACAGGTCACCGGTCCCGTGGTCTACGACTCCCGCGAGGTCCGGCCGGGCAGCCTGTTCGCCGCCTTCGTCGGTGAGCGGGTCGACGGCCACGACTTCGCCGAACGCGCGCTGGCCGCCGGCGCCGTGGGCGTCCTCGCGACGCGACCCGTCGGCGTACCGGCCATCGTGGTCCCCGACGTGGTGGCCGCCCTCGGGGCCCTCGCCCGGGCCGTCGTCGCCCGCCTGGGCACCGACGTCGTCGCCCTCACCGGGTCCGCCGGCAAGACCTCCACCAAGGACCTGATCGCGCAGGTGCTCCAGCACCACGCGCCGACCGTCTGGACCCCGGGGAACCTCAACAACGAGATCGGCCTGCCGATCACGACGCTGCGCGTCACCGAGGAAACCCAGCACCTGGTCCTGGAGATGGGCGCCCGCGGCATCGGCCACATCCGCTACCTCACCGGACTGACGCCCCCGCGGATCGGACTCGTCCTCAACGTCGGGACCGCCCACATCGGCGAGTTCGGCGGCCGCGAGCAGATCGCGCAGGCCAAGGGCGAGCTCGTCGAGGCCCTGCCGGCCGAGGCGGAGGGCGGCGTGGCCGTCCTCAACGCCGACGACCTGCTGGTTCGCGCCATGGCCGCGCGCACGAAGGCCCGTACGGTGCTGTTCGGCGAGGCCGAGGACGCCGAAATCCGGGCCACGGACGTCCGGATGACGGACAGGGGGCGGCCCACCTTCACACTGCACACACCGACCGGGTGCAGTGACGTGACCTTGCGGCTGTACGGTGAGCACCACGTGTCGAACGCGCTCGCCGCGGCCGCCGTCGCTCATGTACTGGGCATGTCCGCCCCGGAGATCGCCACCGCGCTCTCCGAAGCGGACACCCTGTCCCGGTGGCGGATGGAGGTCACCGAGCGGGCGGACGGTGTGACGATCGTCAACGACGCCTACAACGCGAACCCGGAGTCCATGCGGGCCGCACTGCGCGCGCTCGCCGCGATGGGCGGTGCGGCCAGGGCGAACGGGGGACGCACGTGGGCGGTGCTCGGCCCGATGGCCGAGCTCGGGGACGACGCGCTCGCCGAGCACGACGCGGTCGGGCGGCTTGTCGTCCGGCTCAACGTGAGCAAGCTCGTCGCAGTCGGGGGCCGGGAAGCCTCATGGCTGCAACTGGGCGCATATAACGAGGGTTCGTGGGGTGAGGAGTCGGTGCTCGTGTCCGACGCGCAGGCGGCGGTCGACCTGTTGCGCAGTGAACTGCGCCCGGGTGACGTCGTGCTGGTGAAGGCTTCCAGGTCGGCCGGTCTGGAGCGGGTGGCCCAAGCCCTGCTCGCCGGTGCTGTCGAGGGCGAGGTCGCCGACCGATGAGGCAGATCCTGTTCGCCGGCGTCATCGGTCTGTTCCTGACGCTCATCGGTACTCCGCTGCTGATCAAGCTTCTGGCCCGCAAGGGCTACGGCCAGTTCATCCGCGACGACGGCCCCCGCGGCCACGCCGGGAAGAAGGGCACGCCCACCATGGGCGGTATCTCCTTCATCCTGGCGACGCTCATCGCGTACGCCCTCACCAAGGTCATCACCGGCAGCGAACCGAGCTTCTCGGGCCTGCTCGTGCTGTTCCTGATGGCGGGCATGGGTGTGGTCGGTTACCTGGACGACTACATCAAGATCGTCAAGCGCCGCTCGCTCGGTCTGCGGGCCAAGGCGAAGATGTCCGGTCAGCTGATCGTCGGCATCGCCTTCGCGGTGCTCGCGCTCCAGTTCGAGGACCAGCGCGGGCTCACCCCGGCCTCCACCAAGCTGTCGTTCGTCACGGACTTCGGCTGGTCGATCGGCCCGGTGCTGTTCGTCGTCTGGGCCCTGTTCATGATCCTGGCGATGTCCAACGGCGTGAACCTGACCGACGGTCTGGACGGCCTCGCCACCGGCGCCGCCGTGATGGTCTTCGGCGCCTACACCTTCATCGGCGTCTGGCAGTTCCAGGAGTCCTGCGTCAACGCGCAGACCCTGCCCAGCCCGAACGCCTGTTTCGAGGTGCGCGACCCGCTCGACCTCGCCGTCGTCGCCTCCGCCCTGATGGGCGCCTGCTTCGGCTTCCTGTGGTGGAACACCTCGCCCGCCAAGATCTTCATGGGTGACACCGGTTCGCTGGCCCTCGGCGGCGCGCTCGCCGGTCTCGCGATCTGCTCCCGCACGGAGTTCCTGATCGCCCTGCTCGGCGGCCTGTTCGTCCTCATCACCATGTCGGTCGTCATCCAGGTCGGCTCCTTCAAGCTGACCGGGAAGCGCGTCTTCCGGATGGCCCCGCTGCAGCACCACTTCGAACTCAAGGGGTGGTCCGAAGTCCTTGTCGTGGTCCGCTTCTGGATCATCCAGGGCATGTGCGTGATCGTGGGTCTGGGTCTCTTCTACGCGGGATGGGCAGCCGACAAGTGAGCGACGACCGCACTCTGCCCGCCGAGCCCGGCTCCGCCACCGAGGCGGCCCGCTACGGCCTCCCGGACCGGATCACGGTCGCCGGTCTCGGCGTGAGCGGCGTCAGCGCCGCCCGCGCCCTGGCCGGGCTCGGAGCCCGGGTGACCGTGGTCGACAACGGGGACGGCGACGCCCACCGGGCGAAGGCCGCCGAGCTCGCGGAGCAGGGCATCGAGGTCCGCCTCGGTCACCTGGAGGGCGGCGCCCGCGCCGGGGACGTCCTGCCCGAGGGCACCGGACTGGTCGTCACCTCCCCGGGCTGGAAGCCCGACAGCCCGCTGTTCGCGGCCGCCGCCGCGGCCGGCGTGGACGTCGTCGGGGACGTGGAGATCGCCTGGCGGCTGCGCGAGCTCGGCGTGCGCCGACGCGCCGCCGCGCGCGAGGCGGCCGGTGGCCCCGGAGGAGACCCGCAGGCGGCCCCCGCCGCCTGGCTGGCCATCACCGGCACCAACGGCAAGACCACCACCACCCAGATGCTGGCCTCGATCCTGAAGGCCGCGGGCCTGCGCACCGCCGCCGTCGGCAACATCGGCACCCCCATCATCGACGTGGTGCTCGGCGAGCAGGAGTACGACGTGCTCGCCGTCGAACTGTCCAGCTACCAGCTGCACTGGGCGCCCTCGCTGCGCGCCCACTCGGCGGCCGTGCTCAACCTGGCCCCCGACCACCTCGACTGGCACGGCTCCATGGAGGCGTACGCCGCCGACAAGGGCCGGATCTACGAGGGCAACACGGTGGCCTGCGTCTACAACGTCGCCGACCCGGCCACCGAGAAGCTGGTCGAGGAGGCGGACGTCGAAGAGGGCTGCCGGGCCATCGGCTTCACCCTCGGAGCCCCGGGCCCCTCCATGCTCGGCGTCGTCGACGGCATCCTCGTCGACCGGGCCTTCGTGGAGAACCGGCACAAGAACGCCCAGGAGCTCGCCGAGGTCAAGGACGTCAACCCGCCGGCCCCGCACAACATCGCCAACGCGCTCGCCGCCGCGGCCCTGGCCCGCGCCTTCGGCGTGGAGCCGCGCGCCGTCCGCGACGGGCTGCGCGACTTCCGCCCGGACGCCCACCGGGTCGCGTACGTGGACGAGGTCGGCTCGGTCACCTACATCGACGACTCCAAGGCCACCAACACGCACGCGGCCGAGGCCTCGCTCGCGGCCTTCGAGCCGGTCGTGTGGATCGCGGGCGGCCTCGCCAAGGGCGCGACCTTCGACGAGCTCGTCCAGAAGTCCGCGAAGCGGCTGCGCGGCGTGGTGCTGATGGGCGCCGACCGGGCGCTGATCGGCGAGGCGCTGGCGCGACACGCCCCCGAGGTCCCGGTCGTCGACCTCGCACGGACCGACACTGGGGCGATGCTCGCAGCGGTCCGGGAAGCGGCCGCGCTCGCCGAGCCCGGCGACACGGTCCTGCTGGCACCTGCCTGCGCCTCGATGGACATGTTCGCGAACTACAACGAGCGTGGGGACGCATTCGCCGACGCGGTGCGCGAACTGGCCGCCGAGAGCGCCTAGGTCGAAGGATCCTCCGGCCGGCTGCTCGCCTCGTACGAGTGGAGGGGAAGATCACAGATGCCGGCCAAGCAGATGCTGCCGGGGCGGCGGCCGTCCGCCCTGAAGGCGCAGGGCCGCAAGCGGCCCCTGGTGAGTGTGGGGCGGCCCGCCGGGCGCGGGCCGCTGGCCGGGCTGCGGCGTACGCAGGGGAGGGTGCGCAAGGCCTGGGACCGCCCGCTCACCGCCTATTACCTGATTTTCGGCAGTTCCCTGCTGATCACCGTGCTCGGCCTGGTGATGGTGTACTCGGCCTCCATGATCAAGGCCCTCCAGCTCGGCCTGGGCGACGCCTACTTCTTCAAGAAGCAGTTCCTGGCCGCCCTCATCGGCGCAGGGCTGCTGCTGGTCGCCTCCCGGATGCCCGTCAAACTGCACCGGGCGCTGTCCTATCCGGTGCTCGCCGGCACGCTCTTCCTGATGGTCCTGGTGCAGGTCCCCGGGATAGGGGTCGCGATCAACGGCAACCAGAACTGGATCTCGCTCGGCGGCCCGTTCATGCTGCAGCCCAGTGAGTTCGGCAAGCTGGCCCTGATCCTGTGGGGCGCCGACCTGCTGGCCCGCAAGGGCGACAAGGGGCTGCTGAGCCAGTGGAAGCACCTGCTGGTGCCGCTGGTCCCGGTGGCCTTCCTGCTGCTCGGCCTGATCATGCTGGGCGGGGACATGGGCACCGCGATGATCCTGGGCGCCATCCTCTTCGGCCTGCTGTGGCTGGCGGGCGCCCCGACGCGGATGTTCGTCGGCGTGCTGGTCTTCGCGGCTGCGATCGTCGCACTGCTCATCAAGACCAGCCCGCACCGGATGGACCGGCTGGAGTGCCTCGGCGCGACGGAACCGGGCAAGAACGACCTCTGCTGGCAGGCCGTTCACGGGATCTACGCCCTCGCCTCCGGGGGATGGTTCGGTTCCGGCCTGGGGGCAAGTGTGGAAAAATGGGGGCAACTACCCGAAGCCCACACCGACTTCATCTTCGCCATCACCGGGGAGGAACTGGGTCTGGCGGGGACGCTGTCGGTGCTCGCCCTCTTCGCGGCTCTAGGCTATGCGGGTATCCGCGTGGCCGGACGCACGGAGGACTCCTTCGTACGGTTTGCCGCGGGAGGCGTGACCACCTGGATCACGGCCCAGGCCGTGATCAACATCGGTGCGGTGCTCGGCCTGCTGCCGATCGCCGGAGTCCCGCTCCCGCTGTTCTCCTACGGGGGGTCGGCCCTGCTGCCGACCATGTTCGCGGTCGGACTGCTCATCGCCTTCGCGCGTGAGGAGCCGGCGGCGCGCGCGGCCCTCGCGATGCGCCAGCCGAAGAACGGCTGGAGGCGGACCGGGGTGAGATGGAAGTCGATGAGACGGCGCGTCAAGAAGCGACCGTCCGGAGAGCGGTGAATTTCGGTGCATGTCGTACTCGCCGGTGGGGGGACCGCCGGCCACATCGAGCCGGCGCTCGCCCTCGCGGACGCCCTGCGCAGGCAGGACCCTTCAGTGGGCATCACCGCCCTCGGCACGGAGCGCGGGCTGGAGACCCGCCTGGTGCCGGAACGCGGCTACGAGCTCGGGCTGATCCCCGCCGTACCGCTGCCCCGCAAGCCCACCCCGGAGCTGATCACCGTCCCCGGACGGCTGCGCGGCACCATCAAGGCCGCGGAGGAGATCCTCCTGCGCACCAAGGCCGACTGCGTCGTCGGCTTCGGCGGCTACGTCGCCCTGCCCGGCTACCTCGCGGCCAAGCGCCTCGGGGTGCCGATCATCGTCCACGAGGCCAACGCCCGCCCCGGGCTGGCCAACAAGATCGGCTCCCGCTACGCGCACGCCGTCGCGGTCTCCACCCCCGACAGCAAGCTGCGCGGCGCCCGCTACGTGGGCATCCCGCTGCGGCGCTCCATCTCCACCCTGGACCGGGCCGCGGTCCGCCCGGAGGCGCGCGCCGCCTTCGGCCTGGACCCCAACCTGCCGACGCTGCTGGTCTCCGGCGGCTCGCAGGGCGCCCGGCGCCTCAACGAGACGGTCCAGGCGATCGCCCCGACCCTCCAGCGCTCCGGGATCCAGATCCTGCACGCCGTCGGGCCGAAGAACGAACTGCCGCGTGTCGACAACATGCCCGGGATGCCGCCGTATGTGCCGGTACCGTACCTGGACCGGATGGATCTCGCGTACGCCGCCGCCGACATGATGCTGTGCCGCGCGGGCGCGATGACCGTCGCCGAACTGTCCGCCGTCGGGCTGCCCGCCGCCTACGTCCCGTTGCCGATCGGCAACGGCGAACAGCGGCTCAACGCCCAGCCGGTGGTCAAGGCCGGGGGCGGTCTGCTCGTCGACGACGCGGAACTGACGCCCGAGTGGGTGCTCGGCAACATCCTCCCGGTGCTGTCCGACCCGCACCGCCTGTACGAGATGTCGCGCGCCGCCGGTGAGTTCGGCCGCCGGGACGCCGACGAGCTGCTCGTCGGCATGGTGTACGAGGCGATCGCGGCCCACCGGTCCCGCTGAGGCGGGACACCGCACAGACGCAGGAGGCACAGGAGTGGCCGGAGCGAGGACCGCACAGCGCGGGTCACCGTCATCCGATCGGCCCGGCCGGGGCCCCCGTGAGGGCGCCGGCTCTCCCGAGCCGCCCAAGCCTGCGAAGTCCGCGAAGGGATCCGGCCCGCAGGGCCCCGGCACGCGTCTGCGCCGGGGCCCCGTGCTGGCCTGCCTCGCCGCCGCGGTGCTCCTCGCCGCGGGCGGCACCTGGGTCCTGTACGGCTCCGCCTGGCTGCGCGTCGAGAAGGTCACCGCCACCGGCACGCAGGTGCTCACCCCCGAGCAGGTGCTCTCCGCGGCGGCCGTCCCGGTCGGCGCACCCCTGGTGGGCGTGGACACCGACGAGATCGGCGAGCGCGTGCGCACCCGGCTGCCCCGCATCGATTCGGTCGATGTGGTGCGGGCCTGGCCGCACGGGATCGGGCTGAAAGTGACAGAACGCAAACCGGTCCTGCTCATCAAAAAGGACGCCAACTTCGTGGAAGTGGACGCTTCGGGTGTGCGATTCGACACGGTTCCGAAAGCACCCGCGGGCGTCCCGGTCCTCGAATTGAACGCGGGAGGGTCCCCGAGCGGCCGCCGCTTCGACGAGGAGCGGCTGCTCCGCGAGGCCGTGGGCGTCGCGGGCGCCCTCCCCGGGCCGATCGCCGGGGAGACCCTGCAGGTCAAGGTGGGTTCCTACGATTCGGTCGTGCTGGAGCTCACGCGGGGCCGGTCCGTGACGTGGGGGAGCGGCGAACAGAGCGAGGCGAAGGGGCGCGCACTGACCGCTTTGCTGAAAGCCGCGCCGAAGGCCCGCCACTTCGACGTGAGCGTTCCCACCGCCCCTGCGGCGTCCGGGAGTTGACGTTCGGTCGAACAGGGACGCACCCTGGTTGGCCAGCGATACGGGTGATCACATAGGGTGAAAAGAAAAACGGGAGGTTCGGCGTGTTCGTTGAACACGCGCTACTTGTCGACTTAGTGTCCTGTTCGGAAGAGTCCAAGGAACAGACATACCCCTAACCCTAAACTTCAGGGTGAGGGTTCGGGTCGGCGCGTTCGGACCGTCCCTATTTCGGCATCAGTCGTCGCAACGCAGGCCGCGAGGCGACGACACGTAATCGAGGCGAGAGGCCTTCGACGTGGCAGCACCGCAGAACTACCTCGCAGTCATCAAGGTCATCGGTGTCGGCGGCGGTGGTGTCAATGCCATCAACCGAATGATCGAGGTCGGTCTCAAGGGCGTCGAGTTCATCGCCATCAACACGGACGCGCAGGCGCTGTTGATGAGCGACGCCGACGTCAAGCTCGACGTCGGCCGCGAACTCACCCGGGGCCTGGGCGCCGGCGCCAACCCGGCCGTCGGTCGCAAGGCGGCAGAGGACCACCGCGAGGAGATCGAGGAGGTCCTCAAGGGGGCCGACATGGTCTTCGTCACCGCCGGTGAAGGCGGCGGCACCGGCACCGGTGGCGCACCCGTCGTCGCCAACATCGCGCGCTCGCTGGGCGCCCTGACGATCGGTGTGGTCACCCGGCCGTTCACCTTCGAGGGCCGGCGCCGAGCGAACCAGGCGGAGGACGGCATCGCCGAGCTCCGCGAAGAGGTCGACACCCTCATCGTCATCCCCAACGACCGCCTGCTGTCCATCTCGGACCGCCAGGTCAGCGTGCTCGACGCCTTCAAGTCGGCCGACCAGGTCCTGCTCTCGGGCGTCCAGGGCATCACCGACCTCATCACCACACCGGGCCTGATCAACCTCGACTTCGCCGACGTCAAGTCCGTGATGTCCGAGGCCGGCTCGGCCCTGATGGGCATCGGCTCGGCCCGCGGCGACGACCGCGCGGTGGCCGCGGCCGAGATGGCGATCTCCTCGCCGCTGCTGGAGGCATCCATCGACGGCGCCCGCGGTGTGCTGCTCTCCATCTCCGGCGGCTCGGACCTCGGTCTCTTCGAGATCAACGAGGCCGCGCAGCTGGTGAGCGAGGCCGCGCACCCCGAGGCGAACATCATCTTCGGCGCCGTCATCGACGACGCGCTCGGCGACGAGGTACGGGTCACCGTCATCGCGGCCGGGTTCGACGGCGGACAGCCCCCGGCCCGCCGGGACAACGTCATCGGCGCCGCGTCCACCAAGCGCGAGGAGCCGGCCCCGGCTCCGGTCCGCGCCGCCGAGCCGGCCCGCCCGGCCTTCGGCGGACTGGGCACGGTCACCCCGCGCGAGGAGCCCCCGGCTCCGGTCGAGCCGGCCCCGGCCCAGGCCGAGGCCCCCGCGCCGCAGGTCCCGACGGCCCGTCCGTACCAGGACAGCCCGGCCGAGGAACTGGACGTCCCGGACTTCTTGAAGTGACACCGGAGCAGCACCACGTGGGCGGCGCCCACTTCGCCTTCACCGACCGGTGGGGCGGAGTGAGCGCCGTTCCGTACGAAGAGCTCAACCTCGGCGGCGCGGTCGGAGACGACCCGGCCGCCGTTCTCGCGAACCGGGCCCGCGCGGCGAAGTCCCTGGGACTGGAGCCGGAGCAGGTGGTCTGGATGAACCAGGTGCACGGCCGGGACGTGAGCGTGGTCTCCGGTCCCTGGGACGCGGAGTCCGCCGTCCCCGCCGTGGACGCACTGGTCACCACCCGCCGGGGGCTCGCCCTCGCGGTGCTCACCGCCGACTGCACGCCCGTCCTGCTCGCCGACCCCGTCGCCGGGGTGGTGGGGGCGGCCCACGCGGGACGGCCCGGACTGGTCGCGGGCGTGGTGCCCGCCGTCGTGGAGGCGATGGTCTCCCAGGGCGCCGAGCCCGGGCGGATCACCGCCCGGACCGGGCCGGCGGTCTGCGGACGGTGTTACGAGGTCCCCGCCGAGATGCGGGAGGCGGTGGCCGAAGCGGTACCGGCCGCCAGGGCCGAGACCAGCTGGGGGACACCGGCCGTCGACGTGGTCGCCGGAGTGCACGCGCAGCTCGCGGAGGCGGGGGTGGTCGACGTCCGCCGTTCCCCTGTCTGCACACTGGAGTCGCGGGACCACTTCTCGTACCGCCGCGACCGGGTGACCGGACGCCTGGCCGGATACACCTGGTTGGACTGAGGAATGACAGATCGTAAGTCGGAGCTCGCCGAGAACCTGGCGCGGGTGGAGGAACGTATCTCGTCCGCCTGCGCGGCGGCGGGACGCGAGCGGGACGAGGTGACGCTCATCGTGGTCACCAAGACGTATCCCGCGAGCGACGTACGACTCCTGGCGGACCTGGGCGTCCGTCATGTTGCGGAGAACCGCGACCAGGACGCCGCCCCCAAGGCCGCGGCCTGCGCGGACCTGCCGCTCACCTGGCACTTCGTCGGTCAGTTGCAGACGAACAAAGTCCGTTCCGTGGCGGGATACGCGCATGTGGTGCAGTCGGTCGACCGGCCCAGGCTCGTGACCGCCCTCTCCGCCGCCGCCTCGAACGCGGGCCGGGAGCTCGGCTGCCTCGTGCAGATCGCGCTCGACGCCGAGTCGGGGGAGCGCGGGGCCCGCGGAGGCGCGGCGCCCGAGCAGCTCGCGGAGTTGGCGGACCTCGTGGCGGACTCCCCGGGGCTGCGCATCGACGGGCTGATGACCGTCGCTCCGCTGTCCGGCCCCTACGCGGGACGCGAACAGGCCGCTTTCGAGCGGTTGGTGGAATTGTCATCCCGCCTGCGCGCGGACCATCCGGCTGCCACGATGGTGTCGGCCGGGATGAGCGCAGACCTGGAACAGGCCGTTGCGGCCGGTGCGACACATGTACGCGTCGGCACTGCGGTACTCGGCGCGAGACCCCGGCTCGGGTAACGTCGCGAAGAAAGTCGGACCACAGCAGAAAATATGGTCATTCCCGCAGATGAGCGGGCAGACCACGTGGATCGCGGGCAGTTGGTGACATTCGTGACACGGCGGCACCTGCGACAGGGCGATCCACCACAGAGCGGAGGACTCGGAGAATGGCCGGCGCGATGCGCAAGATGGCGGTCTACCTCGGCCTCGTGGAGGACGACCGGTACGACAACCCGGGGTACGACCCCGACGACGAGTTCGAACCCGAGCCGGAGCCGGAGCGGGATCGCCGGCGCCAGCAGCCCGTGCACCAATCGCCCGTACCGGACGAACCGGTACGAGCCGTACAGCCCCCGCCGCAGCGGGAACCCGTCCCAATTCCGGTGGAAAACGGACGGCCTGCACGAATCGCCCCCGTGGCGTCCATCACACCTGACCGCTCGAACCTGGAGAAGAACGCCCCCGTGATCATGCCCAAGGTCGTCTCCGAGCGGGAGCCGTACCGCATCACGACGCTGCACCCCCGGACCTACAACGAGGCCCGTACCATCGGGGAACACTTCCGTGAGGGCACTCCGGTGATCATGAATCTCACGGAGATGGACGACACGGACGCGAAGCGTCTCGTGGACTTCGCCGCCGGACTCGTGTTCGGTCTGCACGGCAGTATTGAACGCGTGACACAGAAGGTGTTCCTGCTGTCGCCTGCTAACGTCGATGTCACGGCGGAGGACAAGGCCCGCATCGCGGAGGGCGGGTTCTTCAACCAAAGCTAGACCGATCCGTCAGATACGGGACCGGGAACAGAGCGGGAAACGGGGAGAGGGAAGCACGGGATGGGCGTCGCACTGCAGGTGGTCTACATCGTGCTGATGTGCTTCCTCATCGTGCTGATCTTCCGACTGGTCATGGACTACGTGTTCCAGTTCGCACGTTCATGGGCACCCGGCAAGGCCATGGTGGTCGTGCTGGAGGCCACCTACACTCTTACCGACCCACCGCTCAAGCTTCTGCGGCGGTTCATCCCGCCGTTGCGTCTCGGGGGCGTGGCACTCGACCTGTCCTTCTTCGTTCTGATGATCATCGTTTACATCCTCATCAGTCTCGTCAGCGGTGCTGCGAGAAGCGTATGAACGATGAACTTCTCCGCGCGCGCGGGGACGATCCCGATACGGTCTTGCCGACTGCCGACGACTACGTAGAGGTGAAGAAGACATGCCGCTGACTCCCGAGGACGTGCGGAACAAGCAGTTCACGACCGTCCGCCTGCGAGAAGGCTATGACGAGGACGAGGTCGATGCCTTCCTCGACGAGGTCGAGTCCGAACTGACGCGCCTGCTGCGCGAGAACGAGGACCTGCGCGCCAAGCTGGCGGCCGCCACGCGTGCCGCCGCGCAGAACCAGCAGCAGCAGGGCATGCGCAAGCCCGAACCCCAGGACCAGCGCGGCCCCGGCGCCCCCGTGCCCGCGGCCATATCCGGCCCGCCGCAGCCGCAGATGGGTCCGCCCCAGCTGCCGGGCGGCCAGCCGCAGCTGCCCGCCGGTCCCGGTGGACACGGACAGCAGGGCCCGGGCCAGATGGGCGGCCCCATGCAGCAGCACCCCATGGGCGGACCGCAGGGCATGGGTCAGCAGATGCAGGGCCAGCAGCAGCAGTCGATGGGCGGCCAGAACCCGCTCGGCCAGCAGATGCAGCCCATGGGCCAGCAGATGCAGCAGATGGGTCAGCAGATGCAGCCCATGGGCCAGCAGATGCACCAGCAGCAGCAGCCGCAGCTCCCGCAGCAGGGCCCCGGTGGCGACAGCGCCGCCCGCGTCCTGTCGCTGGCGCAGCAGACCGCCGACCAGGCGATCGCGGAGGCCCGCTCCGAGGCCAACAAGATCGTCGGCGAGGCCCGGTCGCGCGCCGAGGGCCTGGAGCGGGACGCCCGCGCCAAGGCCGACGCGCTGGAGCGGGACGCGCAGGAGAAGCACCGCGTCGCGATGGGCTCCCTGGAGTCCGCCCGTGCCACGCTGGAGCGCAAGGTCGAGGATCTGCGGGGCTTCGAGCGTGAGTACCGTACGCGTCTGAAGTCCTACCTGGAGTCGCAGCTGCGCCAGCTGGAGACCCAGGCCGACGACTCGCTGGCCCCGCCGCGTGGTCCCGCCGGTCCGGCCCTGCCGCCCTCGCCGTCGCCTTCGATGGCTCCGGCCGGTGCGATGGGGCACACCATGGGCGGGCCCTCGATGGGTGGCCCGTCGCCCATGGGCGGTCCCTCCCCGATGGGCGGAGGCCCGTCGTACGGTGGCCAGCAGCAGATGTCCCCGGCGATGACGCAGCCGATGGCTCCGGTGCGGCCGGCTGCGCCGCAGCCGATGCAGGCGCCGTCTCCCATGCGGGGCTTTCTGATCGACGAGGACGACAACTAGGCCGCGCGTCGCCTCTCGGCGGTCAGCAGCAGTCACGGGCCGGGCCCGGCTCCCTTCGGGGTGCCGGGCCCGGCCCGTTTTGGCGTTCCCGGCCGTGGCGGGCGCGGCGCCGTTGCCGGGGGCGCTGCCCCCGGGCCCCCGCGCCTCAAACGCCGGCGGGGCTGAATGCGGGCCGGCGGCGGGGAACGCGAAAGCGGCCCGCCGCGCCCTGTGAGGGGTGGGGCGGGCCGCTTCGGGGCGGGTTAGGCCTTGCGGAGGCGGAACGTCAGGGACAGGGGTTCGTCCGTGAAGGGGGCGCCGTACGACGCGTCCGCTTCGCCGGTGGAGAAGTCCGTGGCCAGGACCTCGTCCGCGATGAGCGACGCGTGGTCCGTCAGGGCCGTCACGACCTCCGGGTCCGAGGAGGACCAGCGCAGGGCGATGCGGTCGGCGACGTCGAGGCCGGAGTTCTTGCGGGCCTCCTGGATCAGGCGGATCGCGTCACGGGCCAGGCCCGCCAGCCGCAGCTCCGGGGTGATCTCCAGGTCCAGGGCGACCGTCGCGCCCGAGTCGGAGGCCACCGACCAGCCCTCGCGCGGGGTCTCCGTGATGATGACCTCCTCCGGGGTCAGGGTCACCGTCTCGCCGTTCACCTCCACCGAGGCCTCGCCCGCGCGCAGGGCCAGGGAGAGCGCCGCAGCGTCGGCCGCGGCGACCGCCTTGGCCACGTCCTGGACGCCCTTGCCGAAGCGCTTGCCCAGCGCGCGGAAGTTCGCCTTGGCCGTCGTGTCCACCAGCGAGCCGCCCACCTCGGACAGGGAGGCCAGCGAGGAGACGTTCAGCTCCTCGGTGATCTGGGAGTGCAGCTCGGGGGAGAGCGACTCGAAGCCCGAGACGGCGACCAGCGCCCGCGAGAGCGGCTGGCGGGTCTTCACGCCCGACTCCGCACGCGTCGCCCGGCCCAGCTCGACCAGCCGGCGGACCAGCTGCATCTGCTGCGACAGCGTCCGGTCGACCTGGGAGGCGTCCGCCTGCGGCCACGTCGACAGGTGCACCGACTCCGGCGCCTGCGGGGTCACCGGCACGATCATGTCCTGCCAGACCCGCTCCGTGATGAAGGGGGTCAGCGGCGCCATCAGCCGGGTGACCGTCTCCACCACGTCGTGCAGCGTGCGCAGCGCGGCCGCGTCGCCCTGCCAGAACCGGCGGCGCGAGCGGCGGACGTACCAGTTGGAGAGGTCGTCCACGAAGGAGGAGAGCAGCTTGCCGGCGCGCTGGGTGTCGTACGCCTCCATGGCGTCCGTGACCTCGCCGACGAGGGTGTGGAGCTCGGAGAGCAGCCACCGGTCCAGGACCGTACGGTCCGCCGGCGCCGGGTCCGAGGCGGACGGGGCCCAGTTCGACGTCCTGGCGTACAGGGCCTGGAAGGCGACCGTGTTCCAGTAGGTCAGCAGGGTCTTGCGGACGACCTCCTGGATCGTGCCGTGGCCGACGCGGCGGGCCGCCCACGGGGAGCCGCCGGCCGCCATGAACCAGCGCACCGCGTCCGCGCCGTGCTGGTCCATGAGCGGGATCGGCTGGAGGATGTTGCCCAGGTGCTTGGACATCTTGCGGCCGTCCTCGGCGAGGATGTGGCCCAGGCAGACCACGTTCTCGTAGGACGACTTGTCGAAGACGAGGGTGCCGACCGCCATCAGCGTGTAGAACCAGCCGCGGGTCTGGTCGATGGCCTCCGAGATGAACTGCGCCGGATAGCGCTTCTCGAAGATCTCCTTGTTCTTGTACGGGTAGCCCCACTGCGCGAACGGCATCGAGCCCGAGTCGTACCAGGCGTCGATGACCTCCGGCACGCGGACCGCGGTGAGGGTGCAGCCCTCCGCGGTGCAGGGGAAGGTGACCGCGTCGATGTACGGGCGGTGCGGGTCCAGCTCCGAGTGGTCCTGACCGGACAGCTCGCTCAGCTCCGCGCGGGAGCCGACGCAGGTGAGGTGGTTCTCCTCGCAGCGCCAGATCGGCAGCGGGGTGCCCCAGTAGCGGTTACGGGACAGCGCCCAGTCGATGTTGTTGTTCAGCCAGTCGCCGAAGCGGCCCTGCTTGACCGAGTCCGGGAACCAGTTGGTCTTCTCGTTCTCCCGCAGCATCGCGTCCTTGACGGCGGTGGTGCGGACGTACCAGGACGGCTGCGCGTAGTACAGCAGCGCGGTGTGGCAGCGCCAGCAGTGCGGGTAGCTGTGCTCGTAGGCGATGTGCTTGAAGAGCAGGCCGCGCGCGTCGAGGTCGGCGGTCAGCTTCTCGTCGGCCTTCTTGAAGAAGACGCCGCCCACCAGCGGGACCTCCTCCTCGAAGGTGCCGTCGGGGCGGACCGGGTTCACGACCGGCAGGCCGTACGCGCGGCAGACCGCGAGGTCGTCGGCGCCGAAGGCGGGGGACTGGTGGACCAGACCGGTGCCGTCCTCGGTCGTGACGTACTCGGCGTTCACGACGTAGTGCGCCGGCGCGGGGAACTCGACCAGGGAGAACGGGCGCTCGTACGTCCAGCGCTCCATCTCCTTGCCCGTGAAGGACTCGCCGGTGGCCTCCCAGCCCTCACCGAGGGCCTTCTCCAGCAGCGGCTGGGCCACGACCAGCTTCTCTTCGCCGTTGGTGGCGACGACGTACGTGACCTCGGGGTGCGCGGCCACCGCCGTGTTGGACACCAGGGTCCAGGGGGTCGTCGTCCAGACGAGGAGCGCCGCCTCGCCCGCGAGGGGGCCGGAGGTCAGCGGGAAGCGGACGAAGACCGAGGGGTCGACGACCGTCTCGTAGCCCTGGGCGAGCTCGTGGTCGGACAGGCCGGTGCCGCAGCGGGGGCACCAGGGGGCCACGCGGTGGTCCTGGGTGAGCAGACCCTTGTTGAAGATCTCCTTCAGGGACCACCACACGGACTCGACGTACTCGGGGTCCATGGTCCGGTAGGCGTCGTCCAGGTCGACCCAGTAGCCCATGCGGGTCGTGAGCTCGGTGAACGCGTCGGTGTGGCGGGTCACGGACTCCCGGCACTTGGCGTTGAACTCGGCGATGCCGTACGCCTCGATGTCCTGCTTGCCGTTGAAGCCCAGCTCCTTCTCGACGGCGAGCTCGACGGGCAGGCCGTGGCAGTCCCAGCCTGCCTTGCGGGCCACGTGGTAGCCGCGCATGGTGCGGAAACGGGGGAAGACGTCCTTGAAGACGCGGGCCTCGATGTGGTGCGCGCCGGGCATGCCGTTCGCGGTCGGCGGGCCCTCGTAGAAGACCCACTCGGGGCGGCCCTCGGACTGGGCCAGGGTCTTGTCGAAGGTCTTGCTCTCGCGCCAGAAGTCGAGGACGGCGTGCTCAAGGGCAGGCAGGTCGACCTGGGCGGGTACCGGGCGGTACTGCGGCGGTGTGGTCATGAGGCTGAACTCTTCCTCCGGCGGGGTGTCACTTCCGTCCGGAGGGACGAGAGCCGACTGGCGCTCCCGCGGTACCACCCTCCTTGGCCGCCGGACGGGTCCGGTGGCCCCCTCATTGGGGTGCGAAGCCGGTTCTACTCGCCGTACGCGGATCCGTACGGGCTTTCTTCCGGCGGCTCCGGGGTGATCCTTCACATCGCGCTCGCCCCCGGGCTCTCACCGTCCCCGGGTCGCTCCTGGCTGCGTCCGACGCTACTCGTCCCCATCCATGCCTTTCGCTGCGGCCAGTGTACGGGCCCGGGGAGTGCTCGGCAGACCGGTTTACGGGGGCCCGTGACGGGCCTCGCCGCGGGCACCGGCGCGGGCCCCGGCGTGACCCGAATGGGCCCGACGCGCCGGTCAGGACTCGGGTGGGGCGCGAGTGGCGGATTACGGGGCCTCCGGCTGGGCACAACGGATGCAGGTTGACCTCGACGGATGCGTGCCCCCGTTGCCGCGGGGTCGGAGGCGATTTATCGTTCCGGCACGATTCGCGAGCAATGATCACAGTATGTGAAGGGGCCGCGGCCATGGTGGCGAAGAAGACCGCCGGGAGTACTGCCAGGAAGGCTGTCGGGAAGGCCGCCGGGAAGGTGGAGGTCTCCCAGGACGCGGCTCCCGCCAAGAAGGCGGGCACCGCCCGCAAGACCGCCGCAGGCGCGTCGGCTCCGGCCAAGAAGGCGTCCGCCGCCGCGAACGCGACGGCGGTCAAGAAGGTGATCGCCGACCGGAAGGCGGTCAAGAAGACGACCGCCGGGAAGAAGACGACCGTGGTCAAGAAGGCCACCGCGGTCAAGAAGACCACCGAGGCCGAGAAGACGGCCACCGAGAAGAAGACGACCGCTGTCAAGAAGACGACCGCCGTCGAGAAGCGGACGGCCGCGGCCAAGACGGCCGGGGCCGAGGGGGCGGCGCACGCCGCGAAGAAGACGGGAGTCCCGAACGTGGTTGCCAAGAAGAGCACCGGTACGGCGAGGAAGGCGGCCGAAGCCGCCACCAGCGGGCTGCCCAAGGTGCGGGCCACGACGGCCCTCGCGCCCGGCGAGCTCGCCGTACGGCCCGGGGAGGACCCCTGGACCCCGCAGGAGGTCGACGAGGCCCGTACGGAGCTGACGTCGGAGGTCCTGCGGCTGCGCGCCGAGCTCGACGCCTCCGAGGTGGCGATCTCCGGCCTGATGCGGGACTCGGGCGACGGCGCGGGCGACGACCAGGCCGACACGGGCACCAAGAACATCACCCGGGAGTCCGAGCTCGCGCTCGCGGCGAACGCCACCTCGATGCTGGAACAGACCGAGCGGGCCCTGGAACGGCTGGAGGCGGGCACCTACGGGCTCTGCGAGAACTGCGGCCAGCCCATCGGCAAGGCCAGGATGCAGGCCTTCCCGCGGGCCACGCTGTGCGTGGACTGCAAGCAGAAGCAGGAGCGCAGGCACTAGCTCACGAGCCCTGACGTACCCTCGTGTCCGTCAGGGTCCAGGAGGAGCCTGGTTCGAGCTAGTTCGAGGGACTCACGTGGCAGAGGCGGAGCGCATCATCGGTACGCCGGAGGTCGGGGACGACGACCAGCCGGAGTCCGCCGGGCCCAGGGGGCGCCGGCGGATCGCGGCACTGCTCGTCGTGGCGGTGCTGGCCTACCTGCTGGACCTCGGCACCAAGATGCTGGTCGTGGCGCACCTGGAGCACCAGCCGCCGATCGAGATCATCGGTGACCTGCTGAAGTTCGAGGCGGTCCGCAACCCGGGCGCCGCCTTCGGCTTCGGCGAGGCGTTCACGATCATCTTCACCTGCATCGCGGCCTCCGTGATCGTGGTGATCGTGCGGCTGGCCCGCAAGCTCTACAGCCTGCCGTGGGCGATCGCGCTCGGCCTGCTGCTGGGCGGGGCGCTGGGCAACCTGACCGACCGGATCTTCCGTTCGCCCGGCGTCTTCCGGGGTGCGGTCGTCGACTTCATCGCGCCGGCCCATTTCGCCGTCTTCAACCTCGCCGACTCGGCGATCGTGTGCGGCGGCATCCTGATCGTGCTGCTGTCGTTCAAGGGCCTGGACCCGGACGGGACCGTCCACAAGGACTGATCGCGGGAAAGCTCTTCTGCCGAGTCCTGCATACTCGACGGGTGAGTACGATTCCCGAGATCCGCACCCTGCCCGTTCCCGATGGCCTCGAGGGCGAGCGCGTCGACGCCGCCATCGCCCGTATGTTCGGTTTCTCCCGGACGAAGGCGGCCGAGCTCGCGGCCGCGGGGAAGGTGTCGGTCGACGGCAGTGTCGTCGGGAAGTCCGAGCGCGTGCACGGTGGCGCCTGGCTCGAAGTCGAGATGCCCGCGCCGCCGCGCCCGGTCGAGGTCGTCGCCGAGCCCGTCCCGGGCATGGAGATCATCCACGACGACGACGACGTCGTGGTCATCATGAAGCCGGTGGGCGTCGCCGCCCACCCCAGCCCCGGCT
Source organism: Streptomyces sp. NPDC016562 (assembly GCF_043076955.1). Taxonomy (NCBI): domain Bacteria; kingdom Bacillati; phylum Actinomycetota; class Actinomycetes; order Kitasatosporales; family Streptomycetaceae; genus Streptomyces; species Streptomyces sp. NPDC016562. Next base: position 92,857 of record NZ_JBIBRZ010000007.1, read on the forward strand.
GGACCGGCACCACCGTCATCGGCGGTCTCGCCGCGGCCGGATACCGCATCTCCACCTCCGGCGCGTCCGAGCGCCAGGGCATCGTGCACCGTCTCGACGTCGGCACGTCCGGCCTGATGGCCGTCGCGAAGTCCGAGCGCGCCTACACCTCGCTGAAGAACCAGTTCCGCGAGCGCGTCGTGGACAAGCGCTACCACGCGCTGGTGCAGGGCCACCCGGACCCGATGAGCGGCACGATCGACGCGCCGATCGGCCGGCACCCCAGCGCCGACTACAAGTGGGCCGTGACGCAGGACGGCAAGGACTCCGTCACCCACTACGACCTGATCGAGGCCTTCCGCGCCGCCTCGCTGCTCGACATCAAGCTGGAGACCGGGCGTACGCACCAGATCCGCGTGCACATGTCCGCGCACCGCCACCCGTGCGTCGGCGACCTCACCTACGGCGCGGACCCGACGGTGGCCAAGCGGCTCGGGCTGACCCGGCAGTGGCTGCACGCGGTGCGGCTCGGCTTCGAGCACCCGTCGGACGGCCAGTGGGTGGAGTTCGAGAGCGGCTACCCGGCGGACCTCCAGCACGCGCTGGACGTGATCCGGGCCGAGAGCGAGTGACCGCCGTCGGCTTCGAGGTCCGGGTCGCCTCGGGCGAGGCCGACATGGCGGCGTGCTTCGCCGTGCGGACCGAGGTGTTCGTGGTCGAGCAGTCCGTGCCGGCGTCCATCGAGTACGACGCGTACGACGCGGACGCGGTGCACGTGCTGGCCGTGGGGCCGGACGGGGCGCCGCTGGGCACGGGCCGGCTGCTGTACGGCGACGCCGCGCTCGGCAAGACCGGCGACCCGGCGGTCGGCTCCCTGGGCCGGCTGGCCGTGACCGCCGCCGCGCGGGGGCTCGGCGTGGGCGCGGCCCTGGTCCGCGCGATCGAGGAGCAGGCCCTTCGGCTCGGCCTGTCGGCGGTGGACCTGGGCGCGCAGACGCACGCCCTCGGCTTCTACGAGCGGCTCGGGTACGAGGCCCACGGGCCGGAGTTCCAGGACGCGGGCATCGCGCACCGGGCCATGCGGCGGACCCTCGCGGGGAGCTGAGCCGCCGGTCCTGCGGGTCCGGCGCCGCCGCGGCGGCCGTCGCGAACACCCCCCCACACACCGGCGAGGCTGGGCGCGAACGGCGCCACGGCTGCGAAGGTAGGGGATGTGGATCAGCTAGCTCTCCTGTTCGTACTGCTGCTCGGGGCGGTTGTCACCGTGCCGCTCGGGGACCGGCTGGGACTGCCGGCGCCCGTCCTCATGACCATCGGCGGGGTCGTCCTCGCCCTGGTCCCGGCCGTGCCGAACGTCGACATCCCGCCCGACTACATCCTGCCGCTGGTGCTGCCGCCCCTGCTGTACGCCTCCGTGCAGCGCACCTCCTGGCGGCAGTTCGCCGCCAACGTCCGGCCCATCCTGTTGCTGGCCGTGGCCCTCGTGTTCGTCACGACCGCCGCCGTCGCGGCCGTCGCGCACGCCGTCGTGCCGGGACTGCCCGTCGCCGCCGCCGTCGCGCTCGGCGCGCTCGTCGCCCCGCCGGACCCGGTCGCCGCGACCGCCGTCGCCGGATCGCTCGGGCTGCCCCGGCGGATGGTGTCGATCCTGGAGGGCGAGGGGCTCTTCAACGACGTGACGGCGATCGTGCTCTACCACGTGGCCATCGCCGCCGCGGTCAGCGGCAGCTTCTCCTGGCCCGCCGCGCTGGGGGAGTTCGTGCTCTCCGCGGTGGTGGCCCTGGCCGTCGGGCTCGCCCTCGGCTGGGCCGCCAACCGGCTGATGGGGAGGCTGGGGGACGCCACGCTCCAGATCGGCCTGACCCTGCTCGTGCCGTTCGTCGCGTACGTGGTGGCGGAGGAGTTCCAGGGCTCGGGGGTCCTGGCCGTGCTGACGACGGCCCTGTTCCTCGCCGAGTACGCCACCGACGCCGACGACGTGCTCGGACGCCTGGCCGGGCACACCTTCTGGGAGGTCGTCGACACGCTGGTCACCGGCGTGGCCTTCGGCCTGATCGGCCTGGAGCTGCACCACGTCTTCGGGACGGCCCGGGGTCGCGAGTGGGAGATGGCCGGATGGGCGGCGGCCGTGGTGGCGGTGGTGGTCGGGGTACGGCTGCTGTGGCTGCTGCCGGCCGGCTGGCTCGCCAAGAAGCTCCACCAGAGGCGCGACTACGACGAGGAGATCCCGCTGAGCTGGCGGGAGAGCGTGGTGATGTGGTGGGCGGGGATGCGGGGGGTCGCCTCGGTGGCGCTCGCCCTCGCGATTCCCCTGCGTACCGACGCCGGTGAGCCCTTCCCGGCGCGCGACCAGATCGTCTTCATCGCCTTCGCCGTGATCATGGCGACGCTGGTCTTGCAGGGGCTGACCCTGCCGTGGCTGGTGCGGCGGCTGGGGGTGGAGGCCGACACGGACGCCGAGCGCGACGCCCAGCGGCTCCTCGCGATCCGGGCCGCCAAGGCCGCGAAGCGGAGGCTGAAGGAGATCCAGGAGGTGGAGGACCTGCCGGAGGACCTGTTCGAGCAGCTGCACCGGCGCGCGTACGACGTCGGGGCCAGGATCAGCCCCGACATGGTGGACGAGGAGCGGCGCGAGGCCTACGCGAAGCGGGTGGAGCGGATCCGCGACATCCAGCGGATCCAGCGGGAGATGATGTCGGCCGCCCGCCACGAGGTCCTGGCCGCGCGCAGCGAACCCGGCTCCGATCCGGAGATCGTGGACCGGGTGCTGCGGCACCTGGACCTGCGCAGCCTGCGGAGTCCTTAGCCCGCGGAGTTCTTAGCCAGCGGAGCCCTCGGTGCGTCAGCCGGCGGGCCGGGCGGCGGCCTCGGAGGTGGCGACGCGCGGCAGGGCGTACGGGTGGTGGGTGACCAGCCAGGCGATGAGACGCTCGCGGACGGCGCACCGCAGGGTCCAGAGGTCGTCGGCGTCCTTCGCGGTGGCCGTCGCCCGGACCTGGATGGTGTGGGGTGTGGTGTCGGTCACCACCAGGGCCCAGGAGCGGCCGTCCCATTCCGGGATCTGCGGGAGGATCCGCTCCAGGTGCTCCCGTAGCAGCGGGACCGGCGCGCTGTGGTCCAGGTGCAGGAAGACGGTCCCGGTCATCTCCGCGCCGCCGCGCGACCAGTTCTCGTAGGGCTTGCTCGTGAAGTAGGAGACCGGCATCGTGATGCGGCGCTCGTCCCAGGTGCGGACGGTGAGGAAGGTCAGCGTGATCTCCTCGACCTTGCCCCACTCCTGGTCGACCACCACCGTGTCGCCGATGCGGACGGTGTCGCCGAAGGCGATCTGCAGGCCCGCGAAGAGGTTGCCCAGCGCGGCCTGGGCGGCGATGCCCGCCACGATGCCGAGGACACCGGCCGAGGCGAGCAGGGAGGCGCCGGCCGCCCGCATCGGCGGGAAGGTCAGCAGCATCAGGGCGACCGCGACGACGGCCACCACCGCCGTCACCACCCGCAGGATGAGCGTCACCTGGGTCCGGACCCGGCGCACCCGGGCCTCGTCCGACTCGCCGGCCGCGTAGCGCGCGTAGGCGTAGTCGACGATCACCGTCGCGATCCGCACCAGCAGCCAGGCCGTCCCGGCGATCAGCACCAGGGTCAGGGCCCGGCCGACGCCGACCGGGTGGTCCGGGAGGATCCGCGCCTGGCGGTAGGTCCCCCGCAGCAGCGAGGCGCAGAGCACCACCTGGACGGGGACGCGGCAGCGGCGCAGCAGCCCCCACAGGGGCGTCTCGGCGTGGCGGGTGTCGGCCCGGCGCAGCAGCAGGTCCAGCAGCCACCCCGCGATCAGGGTGAGGACCAGCGAACCGCCGAGGACGGTGACGGGGCGCAGGACGTTCTCCATCTCCATGGGTACGAACGTAGCGGCAAGCGGTCCGCCGGCCCCGCCGTCCCGGGGACGGCCGGCCCGCGGCGGCTGGCACGATGGAGGCATGAACATCATGCTTTTCCATTCGACGTACGGCCTGCGGCCCGCGGTGCACGCGGCGGCCGACCGGCTGCGCGCGGCCGGGCACCAGGTCCAGGTGCCGGACCTCTTCGGGGGCCGCACCTTCGAGACCGTCGAGGAGGGCATGGCCCACCGGGACGAGATCGGCCGTGACGAGCTGCTGAAGCGTGCGGTGCTGGCCTCCGCCCCCTACTCCGACCAGGGACTGGTCTACGCCGGCTTCTCCTTCGGCGGCTCCGTCGCCCAGCACCTGGCGATGGCCGACGAGAAGGCGCGCGGGCTGCTGCTCCTGCACGGGACGGCCGACCTGGAGGAGGACGCCTCGGTGGACGAGCTGCCCGTGCAGCTGCACATCGCCGACCCGGACCCCTTCGAGCCGCACGACTGGCTGACGGCCTGGTACCTGCGGATGCAGCGGGCGGGGGCCGACGTGGAGGTCCACAGCTACCCGGGCGCCGGGCACCTGTTCACCGACCCGGAGCTGGACGACTACGACGCCGAGGCGGCCGAGCAGGCCTGGAAGACGGCGATCGGCTTCCTCGACAGCCTGTAGGGCCGACAGGTCATACGCGGAGCCGAGAGGTCATACGCCGAGGGGCACGGTCCGGCGGATGCCGGGCCGTGCCCCTCGTCACACGTGTCGCAGGGTCAGCCGGCGCGGTAGGCCGTCCAGCTGCTGCTCATGCGGGCCACCTGGCCGGCGGTGAACTGGTACATGCACGAGTCGTACGTGTAGTCCATGAAGTTGCGGATCGGGTCGACGCCCGGCTTGCTGGCGCAGCTGTCACGGCCCGTCGGGCACTCGTACGCGGCGCTCTTCTCGGCCGGGGTGTCGGAGACGTAGTCGCCGTTGCCGTTGCAGCCGCCCTGGAAGGTGTGGTACAGACCCAGCCAGTGGCCGACCTCGTGGGTCGCGGTGTCACCCTCGTTGTAGTTGGCCGCGGAGCCGCCCGGCAGCGAGCTGTCGAGCACGACCACGCCGTCCATCTTGGGGGCGGAGGTGTAAGAGGTCGGGAAGGTCGCCCAGCCCAGCAGACCGCCGGAGAGCTTGGCGGTGTAGAAGTTGAGCGCACCCGGGCCGCCCTGGCGCAGGGCGTTCTTCATGTCCTTCTCGGCCTGCGAGCCGGAGGCCAGGTTGTACCAGGTGGCGTTGTCCGTGTAATCGGTAGCCGCAAGGGTGAACTGGAAGTTCGTGTTGACATTGCCGGTGCCCTGGCCGCCGTAGGCCGCGTTGAGGACCGCCAGCTGGTTGTTGATGTCCGTGGACGTCAGCTTTCCGGTGGTGCCGGAGTGCACGACGTGGAAGTACACGGGGATGTTCACGACGGCCTCGGCGGCGCTCAGGCTGCGCTGCGGCTGGTTCTTGAGGGCCTTGTCGAGCTTCGCCTTGAGGTCGGCGTCCATGGACTTGGCCTGGGCCTCGGTGAGCTCGTTCGGCTCGTCCGCGTGCTCGTCGTGGGCGCGGGTCACACGGGCGTTGGCGGCTCCGGTGGACTCCTGCGCGCAGACCTCGGCGGGGGTCTTGGCGGCCGCGAGCGTGGTGGGGGCGGCCAGCGGCGTGAAGGCCAGGGTTCCGGCCAGAACCGCAGTGCCCATCAGGCGGCGGCGAAGAAGGGGGGATATGCGGGCAAATGCGCGCACGGGTGCTCCTCGCGGTGGGGGGTTGGTGGCGTGAAGGATCTCTTCAGCTGGCGCGAAGCTTATGTGTGCATGACATATTCAGGTCAAGGGTCTTACGTAAAAGATTTGTTGCGTACCACGCACAGGGGCGCCTGGTCTGTACCAGGCGCCCCATGGCTCAGGAGAATTGACGGTCTATCAGTGAACCGGCTGGTAGGAGCGCTCCACCCGCTGCGTCCCGTTCAGGGTGCGGTACGAGCGCTGCCACGCGGCCGTGGCGTTGGGGTTCCGCTTATCGGATACGACGTAGTAGTCCATCTGCGAGCGCTCGGCCGTCACGTCCAGGACCCCGTAGCCGTGTGAGTCCATGTCCAGCCACTTCACGTGCCAGTTACCGGCCTTGACGGCCGATTCCGCTACCAGCGAGACCGTGTGCGGCAGCACGTGCAGCACGTCGTCGAGATTGTCGGAGGTCACGGACGTGACGACGAACTCGGTCGCCGCCGTCCCCGAGGCCGGATAGGTGGCCTTGTGCACCGGGACCTCGTTCGCCCACGCCATGTGGATGTCCCCCGTCAGGAACACCGTGTTCTTGATGTTCCGGTCCCTGAGGTGGCCCAGCAGTTCCTTGCGGTCGTCCGTGTACCCGTCCCACTGGTCCACATTGGCCGCTATGCCGCCTTCCGGCAGGCCGAGCAGCTCGGTGAGCGGCCCCAGCAGGTGCGCGGGCAGCGAGCCGAAGGCCACCGGCGAGATCATCACCGAGGTGCCGACCAGCTTCCAGGTCGCGTTCGAGGCCGCGAGGCCCGACTTGAGCCAGTCCAGCTGGGCGCGCCCGGTGATGGTGCGATCCGGGTCGTCCACCGAACCGCTGCCGACCTCGACCTGCTGGGACCGGAAGGAACGCAGGTCGAGCAGGTGCAGATCGGCGAGGGTGCCGAAGCGCAGCCGCCGGTAGACGGTGCCCGCGATGGAGGCGCGTACGGGCATCCACTCGAAGTACGCCTGCTTGGCGGCGGCGGCGCGGGCCGCCCACTCGCCCTCGGCGCCCGGCGTGTGGTTCTCGGCGCCGCCCGACCAGGCGTCGTTGGCGAACTCGTGGTCGTCCCATATCGCGACGACCGGGTGCGCGTGGTGCAGGGCCTGGAGGTCGGCGTCCGTCTTGTACGCGCCGTGCCGGGTGCGGTAGTCGGCGAGGGTGACGATCTCGTGCCGCGGCTCGTGCGGGCGCACGACCTCCTCGGCCTTCGGGTAGGCCCCGGACTGGTACTCGTAGAGGTAGTCGCCCAGGTGCAGGATCGCGTGCAGGTCGGTGCGGGCGGCCAGGTGGCGGTAGGCGGAGAAGTAGCCGGACTCCCAGTTGGCGCAGGACACCACGCCGAAGCGGACCCCGGCGGTCGTCGCGTCGTGCCCCGGGGTCGTCAGGGTGCGCCCGACCGGGGAGACGGCGGAACCGGCGGAGAACCGGTACCAGTAGGGGGTCTGCGGCCGGAGCCCGCGCACGTCCACCTTGACCGTGTGGTCGGTGGCGGCGCTCGCCGTGACGGAGCCGGCGGCGACGGTCCGGGAGAAGGCCTTGTCCACGGCCACCTCCCAGTCCACCTGGACGGGCGCGCCCAGGCCGGAGCCGGGCACGGCCTCGGGCGCCGGGGTGACGCGCGTCCACAGCAGGACCCCGTCGGGCAGCGGATCGCCCGAGGCGACGCCGTGCAGGAAGGCGGGTCCGGTCCCCGCCGCATGGGCGGCCGGGGTGCCCAGCGAGGTGAGGGGGGCCAGCGCGGCGGTGGCCGCGGCGCCGAGGACGACCGTGCGGCGACGGGGGTGCGCCGAGGTCGGAGCGGGGGTGAGATGACTGGTCACGGGCCATCACATTACCGGCGGGTACACAGGCCCGAACAGACGTCGGAACGCAACAAGCGGGCGAACTCCAGGAGTCCGCCCGCCTGTTGGTGCGCGCTGCCGTGCAGCCGTCCCCCGGCCCAGGGGCCGGTGCGGCCCGGGCCGGGATCAGCCCTGCAGGGCCTTGTCGATCGCCGCCGTGAACTGCTCCGCCGTCTGCGGGGTGTCGATCTTCTTGCCGTCCATCTTCAGCGTCGGAGTACCCGTCACACCGGACTTGTTGAAGGCCTTCGACATCTCCAGCGCCCACCGGTCGTACGTGCCGTCCTCGACGGCCTTCTTGAACTCGGCGTTGCCCTTGAGCGCCGGGACGGTGTCCGCGACCTTCAGCAGGTAATCGTCCTTCGCGAAGCTGTCGACGGTTTCCTGCGGGTGCAGGGCCTTGGAGTACAGCGCCGCCTTGTAGTCGAGGAAGGCCTCCGGGCTGACGTTCAGCGCCGCGCCCAGCGCGCTCAGCGCGTTCTTCGAGCCCTCGCCCTTGGCGGCGTTGTCGATGAAGGTGGCGCCGAAGTACTGGAGCTTGTACTTGCCGGCCTCCACGTCCTTCTTGACCGTCTCGCCGACCGCCTGCTCGAAGCCGGCGCAGGCCGGGCAGCGCGAGTCCTCGTAGAGCTCCAGCGTCTTCTTCGCCTCGGCCTTGCCGACGACGACCGTGGTGCCGTCCTCGCCCGTGGCGTTCTTCGGCGTGACGAGCTCGGCCTTGGCGGCCTTCTCCCAGTAGCCCGGCTCGTTGCTCTGCACGATCGCGTAGCTGACGGCGCCGATCAGGCCGAGGCCGGCGAGGAGCGCGCCCGCCACGATCACCTGGCGGCGCATCTTGTCCTTCTTCGCCTGCGCCTCGCGCTCGGCGCGCAGCCGCTCGCGGGCCGCCGCCTTGTTCGCCTGGCTGTTGCGTGAACTCATCGTGATCTCCGTGGGGTGTGACATGTCGAGGGGACTGTGAGGGGCCCGCCCCCCGGCTCTCGCCGGGAGCTGCCCCCGTACGTGCGTCAGGCGCTCGCGAACGCGCCGTACACGGGAGGTCCCCGCCGGCCCACGGAATGGGCGGGGAAGCGCGTACGGGCCCCCGCGCCCGCCTCGACCGGACGCGGCACCCGCCGCGTCCACCCGCGGGCCACCGCCCCCGCGGTCACCGCCAGCAGCAGCGGCCGGAACGCGAACGCGGCCACCGCCCGCAGCAGCCGGCCCAGCGCCCGCTCGCCGTGGTTCAGCCAACCGGCGGCGAACAGCCCGACCGAGACGTGCGCCGCGAGCAGCAGCCAGGGGGCCCACGGTCCGGGCGAGGCCAGCAGCGCGGCCGGGTCGGCGGCCGGCCCCGCCACCTCGCTCAGCGGCCCGCCCACCGGCGTGCCGCCGCACAGCGCGTCCAGGCCCATCGCGCGCAGCGTGCCGGAGACGGGGCCGCCGGCCGGGCCGTAGCAGAGGTGCTGCCCGGACGTGAAAGCGGTGTCGGCGGCCAGCTCCAGCGGGACGAGCAGCCCGGCGATGGGGCCGAAGCCCCGCTCGCGGCCCGCGAGCGCGTAGGCGAGGGCGAACACGCTCGCGAAGGCCCCGCCCACCAGCGCGGGCGGCAGCGCGACCCCGGACATCAGGACGTGCGAGCCGGCCGAGAGCAGCACGACGAACGCGCTGAACAGCGCGGCCCGCAGCCCCCGGAGCCCTACCCCTGAAATGTCCATCGCCGCGAGTCTGCCATGCGTCCCTGTGAAGGCGGGCCCCAGGTCACGGCTGTGCCGCGGGGTCGCGCGCCGCCGCCCACGACCGGGCCTACCGGGTGATGCGCCCGTTGCGGAAGAGGTCCACGAAGATCTGGTGGTCGGCGCGGGCCCGGGCCCCGTACGCGTGGGCGAAGTCCACGAGCAGCTCCGCGAAGCCCTCCTCGTCGGCCGCGATCGCCGCGTCGATGGCCCGCTCGGTGGAGAACGGGACCAGCGTCTGCCCGCTCTCGGCCGCGTCGGCCGCCCCGTGCATGGTCGCCGTCGCCCGGCCCAGGTCCGCGACGACCGCCGCGATCTCCTCCGGGTCGTCCAGGTCCGACCAGTCCAGGTCCACCGCGTACGGGGAGACCTCCGCCACCAGCTGCCCCTTCCCGTCCAGCTCCGTCCAGCCCAGCCACGGGTCGGCGTGCGCCTGCAGGGCGCGCTGCGAGATCACCGTGCGGTGGCCCTCGTGCAGGAAGTACTCCCGCACCGCCCGGTCCGTGATGTGCCGGGAGGCCGCCGGGGTCTGCGCCTGCTTGAGGTAGATCACGACGTCGTTCTCCAGGGCGTCGCTGTGCCCCTCCAGCAGGATGTTGTACGAGGGCAGGCCCGCCGAGCCGATGCCGACGCCGCGGCGGCCCACCACGTCCTTGACCCGGTAGGAGTCGGGCCGTACGAGGGACTCGTCGGGGAGGGTCTCCAGGTACCCGTCGAAGGCGGCCAGCACCTTGTAGCGGGTGGCCGCGTCCAGCTCGACGGAGCCCCCGCCGGCCGAGAAGCGGCGCTCGTGGTCGCGGATCTCCGTCATCGAGTCCAGGAGGGCGAAGCGGGTGCGCGAGCGGGCCGAGCGCAGGGCGCCCAGCAGCGGCCCCTGGGCGGTGTCCAGGTCGAAGGAGGGCACCTCCTCGTGCTTGGCCCCCGCGGCCAGGCGGTGGATCCGCTCCCGGTAGGCGCCGGCGTAGATCCGCACCAGCTCGGTTATCTGGCCGTCGCTGAGCGCCTTGGTGTAGCCGATCAGGGCGACGGAGGCGGCGAATCGCTTCAGGTCCCAGGTGAAGGGTCCGACGTAGGCCTCGTCGAAGTCGTTGACGTTGAAGATCAGCCGGCCGTTGGAGTCCATGTACGTGCCGAAGTTCTCGGCGTGCAGATCGCCGTGGATCCACACCCGGCCCGTCCGCTCGTCCAGGTACGGGCCGCCGTGCCGGTCCCGCTCCAGGTCGGAGTAGAAGAGGCAGGCCGTGCCCCGGTAGAAGGCGAAGGCCGAGGCCGCCATCTTGCGGAATTTGACCTGGAAGGCAGCGGGGTCGGCGGCGAGCAGCTCCCCGAACGCGGTGTCGAACACGTCGAGGATCTGCTCGGCGCGCTGCTCGTCGGTCGTCTCGGGAACCGCCATGGCGGATGCCTCCTGGTGGTGCTTGGTGGAACAAGCTTTTGATCATGGGCAGCGGACGGGTGTCCTTGGCTCTGCAACGGATGAAGGTACCCGTCGGTGCCCGTGATCTGTCACCCGGGAGACGTAGGATTCGTAGCTGCCGCCCCCTCTCTCCCCGCCGGAGGACCCCCACCGTGACCAAGCCGCCGTTCACGCACCTGCACGTCCACACCCAGTACTCGCTGCTGGACGGTGCCGCGCGGCTGAAGGACATGTTCAACGCGTGCAACGAGATGGGCATGACGCACATCGCCATGTCCGACCACGGCAACCTGCACGGCGCCTATGACTTCTTCCACACCGCGAAGAAGGCCGGCATCACGCCGATCATCGGCATCGAGGCGTACGTCGCCCCCGAGTCCCGGCGCAACAAGCGCCGCATCCAGTGGGGCCAGCCGCACCAGAAGCGCGACGACGTCTCCGGTTCCGGCGGTTACACCCACAAGACGATCTGGGCGGCGAACGCCACCGGCCTGCACAACCTCTTCCGGCTGTCCTCCGACGCGTACAAGGAGGGCTGGCTGACCAAGTGGCCGCGCATGGACAAGGAGACCATCAGCAAGTGGTCGGAGGGCCTGATCGCCTCCACCGGCTGCCCCTCCGGCGAGCTCCAGACCCGGCTGCGCCTCGGCCAGTTCGACGAGGCCCTGAAGTCGGCCTCCGAGTACCAGGACATCTTCGGCAAGGACCGGTACTTCCTGGAGCTGATGGACCACGGCATCGAGATCGAGCGCCGCGTCCGCGACGGACTGCTGGAGATCGGCAAGAAGCTCGGCATCCCCCCGCTGGTCACGAACGACTCGCACTACACCTACGCCAGCGAGGCCGGCGCCCACGACGCCCTGCTGTGCATCCAGACCGGCAAGAACCTCTCGGACCCCGACCGCTTCCGCTTCGACGGCACCGGCTACTACCTGAAGTCCACGGACGAGATGTACGCCATCGACTCCTCGGACGCCTGGCAGGAGGGCTGCGCCAACACGAAGCTGGTCGCGGACCAGATCGACACCGAGGGCATGTTCAAGTTCCGGAACCTGATGCCGAAGTTCGACATCCCGGAGGGCCACACCGAGGTCAGCTGGTTCCGCGAGGAGACCATGCGCGGCATGCACCGCCGCTACCCCGGGGGCATCCCCGAGGACCGGATGAAGCAGGCCGAGTACGAGATGGACACGATCATCTCGATGGGCTTCCCCGGCTACTTCCTCGTGGTCGCCGACTTCATCATGTGGGCCAAGAACCAGGGCATCGCGGTGGGCCCGGGCCGTGGCTCCGCGGCCGGCTCGATCGTCGCGTACGCCATGGGCATCACCGACCTCGACCCGCTCACCCACGGTCTGATCTTCGAGCGCTTCCTGAACCCCGAGCGCGTCTCCATGCCCGACGTCGACATCGACTTCGACGAGCGCAGGCGCGTCGAGGTGATCCGGTACGTGACCGAGAAGTACGGCGAGGACAAGGTCGCCATGATCGGCACGTACGGCACGATCAAGGCCAAGAACGCGATCAAGGACTCCGCGCGCGTCCTGGGCTACCCCTACGCCATGGGCGACCGGCTCACCAAGGCCATGCCCGCCGACGTCCTCGGCAAGGGCATCCCGCTCTCCGGCATCCTCGACCCGAAGCACCCGCGCTACAGCGAGGCCGGCGAGATCCGCGGGATGTACGAGAACGAACCCGACGTGAAGAAGGTCATCGACACCGCCATGGGCGTCGAGGGCCTGGTCCGCCAGATGGGCGTCCACGCCGCCGGCGTGATCATGTCCAGCGAGACGATCACCGACCACGTGCCCGTCTGGGTGCGGCACACCGACGGCGTCACCATCACCCAGTGGGACTACCCGAGCTGCGAGTCGCTCGGCCTGCTGAAGATGGACTTCCTGGGCCTGCGCAACCTCACGATCATGGACGACGCCGTCAAGATGGTGAAGGCCAACAAGGGGATCGACATCGATCTCCTGGCCCTGCCGCTCGACGACCCCAAGACCTTCGAACTGCTCGGCCGCGGCGACACCCTCGGCGTCTTCCAGTTCGACGGCGGGCCCATGCGCTCCCTGCTGCGCCTGATGAAGCCCGACAACTTCGAGGACATCTCCGCCGTCTCGGCCCTGTACCGGCCGGGCCCGATGGGCATGAACTCGCACACGAACTACGCCCTGCGCAAGAACAAGCAGCAGGAGATCACCCCGATCCACCCGGAGCTGGAGGAGCCCCTCGAAGAGGTGCTCGCGGTCACCTACGGCCTGATCGTCTACCAGGAGCAGGTCCAGAAGGCCGCCCAGATCATCGCCGGGTACTCGCTCGGCGAGGCCGACATCCTGCGCCGCGTGATGGGCAAGAAGAAGCCCGAGGAGCTGGCGAAGAACTTCGTCATCTTCCAGGAGGGCGCCAAGAAGAACGGCTACAGCGACCAGGCCATCCAGGCCCTGTGGGACGTCCTGGTCCCCTTCGCCGGCTACGCGTTCAACAAGGCCCACTCGGCCGCGTACGGGCTGGTCTCCTACTGGACCGCCTACCTCAAGGCGAACTTCCCGGCCGAGTACATGGCCGGCCTGCTCACCTCGGTCAAGGACGACAAGGACAAGTCCGCGATCTACCTGAACGAGTGCCGCCGGATGGGTATCAAGGTGCTCCCGCCGAACGTGAACGAGTCCGAGCCGAACTTCGCCGCCCAGGGCGACGACGTGATCCTCTTCGGGCTCACCGCCGTGCGCAACGTCGGCCAGAACGTCGTCGAGTCGATCATCAAGACCAGGAAGGCCAAGGGGAAGTTCTCCTCCTTCCCCGACTTCCTGGACAAGGTCGAGGCCGTCGTCTGCAACAAGCGGACCATCGAGTCGCTGATCAAGGCCGGCGCCTTCGACGAGATGGGCCACACCCGCAAGGGCCTGGTCGCCCACCACGAGTCGATGATCGACAACGTGGTGGCGGTCAAGCGCAAGGAGGCCGAGGGACAGTTCGACCTCTTCGGCGCCATGGGCGACGAGGACGCGAGCGACGAGCCGGGCTTCGGCCTCGATGTCGAGTTCTCCGACGTCGAGTGGGAGAAGTCCTACCTCCTCGCCCAGGAACGCGAGATGCTCGGCCTCTACGTCTCCGACCACCCGCTCTTCGGGCTGGAGCACGTCCTGTCCGACAAGACGGACGCCGGCATCTCCCAGCTGACCGGCGGCGAGCACTCCGACGGCGCGGTCGTCACCATCGGCGGCATCATCTCGGGCCTCCAGCGCAAGATGACCAAGCAGGGCAACGCCTGGGCCATCGCCACCGTCGAGGACCTGGCCGGCTCCATCGAGTGCATGTTCTTCCCCGCGACCTACCAGCTCGTCTCCACGCAGCTCGTCGAGGACACCGTCGTCTTCGTCAAGGGCCGCCTCGACAAGCGCGAGGACGTCCCGCGCCTGGTCGCCATGGAGATGATGGTCCCCGACCTCACCTCCGCCGGCACCAACGCGCCCGTCGTCCTCACCATCCCCACCGTCAAGGTCACCCCGCCGATGGTGACCCGTCTGGGCGAGATCCTGCGCCACCACAAGGGCAACACCGAGGTGCGGATCAAGCTCCAGGGGCCGCGGACCACCACCGTGCTGCGCCTGGACAAGCACCGCGTCCAGCCCGACCCGGCGCTCTTCGGCGACCTCAAGGTGCTGCTCGGACCGTCCTGCCTGGCGGGCTAGGACCGACCCCGGCGACGGCGCCGCACGACGTACGGAAGGGCCCGACCGGCTGCCGCCGGGCGGGCCCTTCCGTACGTCACGGGCGCGTCGTCAGTTGTGGCCGAACTTCTTCTGCTTGCTCTTGTGCGCCAGATCCATCGGACTCGGCGACGGATGCACCGACTGGCTCGGGGTGTCCATGGAGCCCTTCGACGGGTCCTGCGAGGAGCGCGTCTGCTGCTTCGCCGGCTGCTTCTGGTTCTTGTTCTTGGCCATGGGGGAACCTCCACGAGGGTCTAGGGGGCCAGGACCGCCTTCACACTCACACAGCGCCAGAAACCGCGCATTTTGGATCATTACTGCGCGTAGCCGGTGCTCCGCCCCTCCACTCTGTGAGATCCGCCACGCCGATGATCGAGTTCCGGCCTTCAACGCCCTTGAGGTCGGGCAGACTCGGGGCACCCGCCGAAAAAACACAGAGGACCCCCAGGGAAGAGGGTGGAACACGTGGACCGCTGCGTCGTCCTGGTGGACGCCGGCTACCTGTTGGGCGCCGCCGCCAGCCTCCTCGCCGGGGAGCCCTCCCGGTCCCGGATCACCGTCGACCACGCCGCCCTCATCCAGGGCCTGCGCGAACGCGCCGAGGCCGACACCGAACAGCCCCTCCTGCGCATCTACTGGTTCGACGGCGCACCCGACCGGGTACCGCAGCCCGAACACCGGCGGCTGCGCGTCATGCCCCGCGTCACCGTCCGGCTCGGAGCCCTGACCCGAAGCGACGGCCGCTGGGCCCAGAAGGGCGTCGACGCCGCCATGCACGCCGAGCTCACCGAGCTCGCCCGCAACCGCGCCTGCTCCGACGTGGTCCTGGTCACCGGCGACGGCGACCTGCTGCCCGGCCTGATGTCCGCCAAGGAACACGGCGTCGCCGTCCACCTGTGGGCCGTCCAGGCCGCCGACGGGGACTACAACCAGTCCGAGGACCTCGTCGCCGAAGCCGACGAACGCCGCGTCCTGGACCGCGCCTGGATCACCCGGGCCGTCCGCGCCAAGGACCTCACCGGCCTGTGCTCACCGCCACCCGCGCCGCGCCCTGACATCGCCGCCATCCTCTCGGCCCCGCTGCCCGAGGCGGCGCTCGCCGAGGCCGCCCGCAACGGCTCCGCCGCGGGCAGCGGCGCAGAAGACCGCGAGGGGACCCCCGTACCGGCGCCGGCCGCCCCGGGCGGCAAGACCGTACCCACCCCCAAGGACCTCGCCGGAGCCCTGCGCGCCCCCGGCCAGCAGAGCCCGCCGTCCACCGGCCCCAGCAGCGGCCACGCCCCGTCCAGTGCGCTGCGCTGGTCCTCCGACAAGGGATGGATCGACCGGGCCGGACCGCTGGGCGAGCCCGCCGAGACCGCCTCGCTGCCCACCCTCGCCCAGCTCACCAGCGCCGAGCAGCGCTGGGCGGACCGCGAGGAGGACATCACCACCGTCGGCGGTGACCCGTTCGAGGTGGGACAGGTGTTCGCCCGGCGCTGGATGGAACGCCTCCCCGAGACCGTGCACCTGCAGAAGCTGGCCACGATGTACCCGCGCATCCCGCACCGGATCGACGGCGAGCTGCTGCGCTACGCCGCCCGGTTCGGGCTGCTCGCGCACAAGGACGACCAGATCGACGAGCACGACCGGTACGCCATCCGCGCCGGGTTCTGGCGGGAGATCGACGTCCGCGCCGCCGCCGAGCACGTGGCCGCGGTACCGGCCGCCGAGCACGCGGCCGGCCCCGGCGACGCCTCCGCCCCGCTGACCCCGGCGGCCGAGTAGGGGCGCGAACCCCGTAGGCTGCTCCCTCGTGAGTACGGGCACAGCACAGGCGCGGAACGGCACGGCGGCAGCCGCTGGTGGAGCCCGCGACGTGGTGTGCGCGGTGCGCGGCCTCGTCAAGACCTATCCCGCGGTACGGGGACGGCGCGGGGCGCCCGCCCTGCCCGAGACCCGCGCCAACGACGGCGTCTGCCTGGACGTGCGGCGCGGCGAGATCTTCGGCCTGCTCGGCCCCAACGGCGCCGGCAAGTCCACCCTGGTCCGCCAGCTCACCGGGCTGATGCGCCCCGACGCGGGCAGCGTGACCCTGCTGGGCCACGACCTCGTACGCCACCCCGAACGGGCCTCGCGGCTGCTCGCCTACCTGGGCCAGGAGTCCACCGCCCTGGACGAGCTCACGGTGTCGCTGGCCGCCGAGACCACCGGACGGCTGCGCGGACTCGACGCACGGGCGGCGCGGACCGCGCGCGACGCCGTACTGGAGGAGCTCGGGCTGACCCCGCTCGCCGGGCGGCCCCTGAAGAAACTTTCCGGCGGACAGCGGCGCCTCGCCTGCTTCGCCGCGGCGCTGGTGGGGGAGCGGCCCGTCCTGGTCCTCGACGAGCCCACCACCGGCATGGACCCGGTGGCCCGGCGGGCCGTGTGGTCGGCCGTGGACCGGCGGCGCGAACAGCACGGCGCGACGGTCCTGCTCGTCACGCACAACGTCATCGAGGCCGAGACCGTACTCGACCGGGTCGCCGTCATCGACCAGGGCAAGGTCATCGCCTGCGACACCCCGGCCGGACTGAAGGCCGAGGTCTCCGGCGAGGTCCGGCTGGAGCTGGTGTGGCGCGAGGGCGCTCCGCTGGCCGTTCCCGAGGTCGCGGCGCTGCGGGAGCTCGCCGTCGAGTCCGGGAGGCGCTGGGTCCTGCGGCTCGGGCCGGACGAGGCCCGCGCGGCCGTCGCCGCGGTGACCGGCGGACCGGCCTTCGCGGCGCTCGACGACTTCACGCTGGCCACGCCGAGCCTGGAGGACGTCTACCTCGCGCTCGGCGGGAAGACGAAGGGGCTGGTGAAGTCGTGAGCGACCGTACGGCAGGCGCAGTGGCGCCGCTCGGGGCCGCGGTGATCGGAGCCGCGGCGGTCGATGCCACGGCAGTCGATGCCACGGCCATGGCGACCGTCGCACCGCTGGCGCCGAGGGCGCGGTTCTTCCCCTCGCTGGCCGCCGTGTACCGGGCGCAGCTGTCCCGGGCGCGGGTGGCGCGGATCCCGCTGCTCTTCGTGGCCACCTTCCAGTCCGTCGGGATCATGATCCTGATGCGGGGTGTGGTCGACGGGGGATCGGAGGCCCGGGCGGTCGTCGCCGGCTCCTCGGTCCTGGTCGTCGCCTTCGTCGGGCTGAACCTGCTCGCGCAGTACTTCGGCCAGCTACGGGCCGGCGGCGGGCTCGACCACTACGCGACCCTGCCCGTGCCGCCCGCCTCGGTGGTGCTGGGCGCGGCCGCCGCGTACGCCTCCTTCACCCTGCCCGGGACGCTGGTCACCGCCGTCTTCGGCTGCGTGCTGTTCGGGCTGCCGATGGGCGGGCTGTGGATCCTGGCCGCGGTGGTGCCGCTGGCCGGCGCCGCGCTGGCCGGCCTCGGCGCCGCGCTGGGGCTGCTGGCACCGCGGCAGGAACTGGCCACGCTCGCCGGGCAGCTCGGCATGTCGGCCGCGCTGCTGCTGGGCGTGCTGCCGCCCGAGCGGATGCCGGACCTGATCGTGTGGGCGCGCGACCTGATGCCGTCGACGTACGGGGTGGAGGCGTTCGCGCGCACCTTCGCCCCCCAGCCCGAC
This sequence comes from Streptomyces sp. NPDC016562, assembly GCF_043076955.1. Taxonomy (NCBI): domain Bacteria; kingdom Bacillati; phylum Actinomycetota; class Actinomycetes; order Kitasatosporales; family Streptomycetaceae; genus Streptomyces; species Streptomyces sp. NPDC016562. The sequence continues at coordinate 110,764 of NZ_JBIBRZ010000007.1, forward strand.
TGGGCCGCCGTCGCCTTCGACCTCGGCGTGTGCGGGGCGGTGGGCGTCCTGTCGCTGGCCGTCGCGACGTGGGCGTACCGTCGGGCGGCGGTCCGCTGACGCCACCGGCGCACGGACCTGGCACGATGTGGGAGTGACCGAAGCCGTGACCCCGCCGTCTCCATTCGACCCGCCGTCGCTCCCGCCCGAAGAGCCGGGCGCCGGCGCCGGAGCCATCACCCCGGCGGACATCCGTGACGGAGCCGCCGTCGCCCTGGTGGTCGGGGTGGCCGGGGTGCTCCTCGGACTGCTGTGGGTGTGGCTGGCGCCGCGGGTGCAGTACGTGTCCAACGGCGAGGCCGTGTTCCTGCGCAGCACCGAGAGCGAGGCGCGGATCGCCGCCGACGGGACCTTCTTCCTGCTGGCGGTCGGCCTCGGCGTGCTCAGCGCGGTCGGCACCTTCCTGTGGCGCCGGGCCGGCGGTGTGCCGCTGGTGATCGGGCTCGCCATCGGGTCCCTGTTCGCCGCGCTGGTCGGATGGCGGCTCGGGCTGTGGCTGGGGCCGTCGTCGGACCTGGCGGCCGCCGCCGCCAAGGCGGGCAAGGGCGTGCCCTTCGACGCGCCGCTGGAGCTGCTCGCGCACGGCGCGCTGCTGGCCTGGCCCATGGCCGCCGTCCTGGTCCACCTCGGCCTCACGGCCCTGTGGACCCCGCGCGACCCCGACCCCGCCGAGGTCCCCTGGGCCGGCTACTACCAGCCCGCGCCGCCGAAGCCCTGAACCAGCCCCGCCGGCGTTTGAGGCGCGGGGGCCCTGGGGCGGAGCCCCCGCAACGGCGCCGCACCCGTGATCCCGCGACCCGCCGGGAGGCTACGGGCGGGCCACCGGCGCCACGACGGCCTCGGTGAGGGTGGCCAGAGCCGAGGGGGCCAGTTCGACCTCCAGGCCGCGCCGCCCCGCCGAGACGCAGATCGTGGCGTGCGCCGAAGCCGACGCGTCGAGGACCGTCCGCAGGCGGCGGCGCTGCCCCAGCGGGGAGATGCCGCCGCGGACGTAGCCCGTGGTGCGTTCCGCCAGGGCGGGGTCCGCCATCGCGGCCCGCTTCCCGCCGACGGCCGTCGCCAGGGCCTTCAGGTCCAGTGAGCCCGAGACCGGGACCACCGCCACCGTCAGCACCCCGTCCACGTCCGCGACCAGGGTCTTGAAGACCTGCGCGGGCGAGACGCCGAGCGCCTCGGCGGCCTCCTCGCCGTACGAGGGGTGCGCCGGGTCGTGCTCGTACGCGTGCGTGGTGAACGCGACGCCCGCCGCCGTCAGGGCGACGATCGCCGGGGTGCCGGCCGCCTGCTTGGGCTTCTTCGCCATCAGCGCTCCGTCAGTTCGGGCTCGTCGGGGAGCGGGTCAGGTCCACCGCCGGCAGCGACGGGAGGTGGCGGATCACCGCGGTCTCCGTGCGCAGCAGCTTGAGCTCCTCCGCCAGGCGGGTCGCCGTGTCCGGGGCCTGGAGCAGCCGCTGCTTCGCCGGGATGTCCAGCACCGCCGCCGCTGCCACCAGATAGGAGACCACCGACGGCTCGTCGGGGAGCTCGGCGCCCGTCAGGGACCGCTCGCGGGCTCCGGCCAGCCGCTTCTGGTAGTTGCGAAACGCTCGCAGCACCCCCTCGGCCAGGACGCCCGCGCCGTCCCCCGCGTCCTCCGGGAGCTCCTCCAGCTCCGCCGTCAGGAAGGGGCCCGAGGCGTCGACCGACAGCAGGCGCACCCGCGTCGTGCCCGTCGCCAGCACCTCGAAGCTGCCGTCCTCCCGCTCCCGGATCGTCGCCGCGTCCGCGATGCACCCCACCCGGTGGAAGGCCTGGATCGGGTCGGACCCGAAGCCCGCCGTGGGGCCCTTCTCGGGCACCGCCGTCGGGTCGGGCAGGCCGGGCGCGGTCGGCGCGACCTCCCGGCCGTCGCGGATCGCGACGACCGCGAAGCGGCGCGGCTCCTCCTCGCCCGACTTCAGCAGCTCGCGCATCATGGCGCGATAGCGCTCCTCGAACACGTTCAGCGGGAGGACGAGTCCCGGGAACAGCACCGAGTTGAGCGGAAAGAGGGGAAGGCGAACGGTGGTCACGAGGCACAGGGTAGTGGCCGTGGAGCCGGCCCCGTCACCCCCGCCTCAGCAGCCGGGAGGCCCCCGCGGCCACCGTCGTGGCCAGGATCCACCCCAGGATGACCAGAGCCGCAGCCCCCCACTGCCAGCCGCCCTCCAGCTTCCACCGGCCCTCCTGACCGAGGTCGATCACCGGGAGCAGCAGGTCCAGGGCGTACAGCGGGGCGCTCCACTGCGGGGACTCCTCCTGCTTGAGCGGGGCCGGATCGTGCTGGGAGAACAGCAGGGCCCCCGCCGCCCACAGCACGAACATCCACCCGGCCGCCTTGCCCGGACGGTAGCCGTACGCCACGGTCCAGTCCTGCAGGTGCCCCCATGCCCTGGCCGCCGGAGGCAGCGTGGTGCGGCGCCTGCGCTGCTTGGCCAGCAGCACCTCGCGGGCGTCGGCGTCCTCACCGCTGGCCCGCAGGACGGCGGCCAGCCGCTCGTACGGCTCCGGCGAGTACTCGGGCGTCGCCGCCTCCACCCACTCCAGCCGGCGCGCCAGCGGGAAGTGGCCGCGGGGCGCGAGGTTCTCGTAGACGAAGCCCTCGATGGACACCCCGCCCGGACCCGGCCAGCTCGTGGAGGTGTCGACGAGCTTGACCACCTTGGCCCCGGACACCACCACCCGCCCCCGCTCCGGCCGCTCGCCCACGAAACGGAACTCGGGAGTCTGGATCCGCCGCAGCGATATCTCCTGCTCGGCCGTGAGCATGAACCGCGCGCCGTAGAAGTCGATCGCGTCCCCGAAACGGCCGTCGTCCAGCCGCAGCCCGCCCCGGCAGACGAACCGCTGGGCCCGCTGACCGCGCGTCGGCGTCAGCCCCAGGCCGTACGGGGGAGTGGAGGAGTTCGAGCCCGGCACATAGTCCAGCGCGATCGACGTCAGGTACAAGGTCCGCTCGACGGTCAGCTGCGGGGCGTTCAGCGCGTACTTCCCGTACGGATTGCGCAGACGGGCCCCGCGCAGGTTCATCGACACGCCGACCTTCGCCCCGCGCAGGCTCACCTCCCCGTACGTCTCCAGCAGCTCGCCCTGGAAGTCCTGCGCGACCGACATCCCGTCGGCGGTGATCGCCCGGCCCTTGTTGTCGCGCTGCACCACGGCCTGGCTGATCAGCAGATCGGTGCCGATCTGCGCGTCCGTCAGCCGGATGCCCCGGGCCACCCGGCAGCGCGGCATGTGCAGATCGCCCTCGGTGTGCAGACGGGCCGCCTCCAGCCGCGGTATCGCGCAGTCGATCAGCCGCAGCGTCCCGAAGCGGGCCTCGGACAGCTGGATCTCGCTGTCGAAGCGGCAGGCCTGGAGCTCCACGTACGGGGCCACCGCCCCGCCCGACAGATCCAGCCGCCCGGTGATCCGCACGCCCCGCAGCTTCAGCGAGGCCACCCGGCCCGGCACCGGCGCCGGCCCGTGGAGCAGCAGCAGCGCCACCACCTGGGCGCGGACACTGCGCCCGGCGCCCCAGACGCGGTCGGCGTGCGGATCGTCCTCGTCGGGCGTACGGGAGCTGAGGTCGCACAGAGCGCCCGTGCGGAACGCCTCCCACATGCGGCGCTCGGAAGCGGTCAGGTCCACCGGCGCCTCACCCGCGCGCACCTCGGTCATGGCGGCCCCCTCCGCTGTCACCCGCACGCCCCCCGCCCCCACACCCCTGGGAGAGACGTCTTGATCAAAACGTATCGGGCACCTGTGACATCCAGGGCGTGTATCAGCCAGTGATACGGGCGAACGGTGGCGCAAGACGGTCTGAGAGAATTGGGACGTGATCTCTCGTATCGACCTGCGCGGTGACGCCCTCCCCGAGGGCGGCGCCCTGCGCGACCTGCTGCCCCGTGCCGAGTTCGACGTGGAAGCCGCCCTGGAGAAGGTGCGGCCCATCTGCGAGGACGTCCATCATCGTGGCACGGCGGCGCTGATCGAGTACGCGCAGAAGTTCGACGGGGTCGAGCTCTCGCAGGTCCGGGTACCCGCGCAGGCCATCCAGGCCGCCCTCGAACAGCTGGACCCGGCCGTCCGCGCCGCCCTGGAGGAGTCGATCCGGCGCGCCCGGATCGTGCACCGGAGCCAGCGCCGCACCGAACACACCACCCAGGTCGTCCCCGGCGGCACCGTGACCGAGAAGTGGGTTCCGGTGGAGCGCGTGGGGCTGTACGCCCCGGGCGGCCGCTCGGTGTACCCGTCCTCCGTCGTGATGAACGTCGTACCGGCGCAGGAGGCGGGCGTCGAGTCGATCGCGCTCGCGTCCCCGCCGCAGAAGGAGTTCGGCGGACTGCCGCACCCCACCATCCTCGCCGCGTGCGCGCTGCTCGGCGTGGACGAGGTGTACGCGGCGGGCGGCGCCGTCGCCGTCGCGATGTTCGCGTACGGCACCGAGGACTGCCTGCCCGTCAACATGGTGACCGGCCCCGGCAACATCTGGGTCGCCGCCGCCAAGCGCTACTTCACCGGCAGGATCGGCATCGACACCGAGGCCGGCCCGACCGAGATCGCGGTCCTCGCCGACTCCACGGCCGACCCGGTGCACGTCGCCGCCGACCTCATCAGCCAGGCCGAGCACGACCCGCTGGCCGCGGCCGTCCTGGTCACGGACTCCGAGGAGCTCGCCGCAGCCGTCGAGCGGGAGCTGGAGCCGCAGGTCGCGGCCTCCAAGCACATCCACGACCGGATCAAGCCCGCCCTCGCCGGCAAGCAGTCCGCGATCGTGCTGGTCGACAGCCTGGAGGACGGCCTCAAGGTCGTCGACGCCTACGGCGCCGAGCACCTGGAGATCCAGACCGCCGACGCGGCCGCCTGGGCCGCCCGCGTGCGCAACGCCGGCGCGATCTTCGTCGGCCCCTGGGCGCCCGTGTCCCTCGGCGACTACTGCGCCGGGTCGAACCACGTCCTGCCCACCGGCGGCTGCGCCTGCCACTCCTCGGGCCTGTCCGTGCAGTCCTTCCTGCGCGGCATCCACATCGTCGACTACACGCGCGACGCCCTCGCCGAGGTCACCCACCACGTGGTGACCCTGGCCGAGGCCGAGGACCTGCCCGCGCACGGCGCCGCCCTCAAGGCCCGCTTCGGATGGAAGGTGCCGACCGCATGACCACCATCGGCATCGACGACCTGCCCATCCGGGACGAGCTGCGCGGCAAGACCCCGTACGGCGCCCCGCAGCTCGACGTGCCCGTCCAGCTGAACACCAACGAGAACCCGTACGAACTCCCCGAGGAGCTCGTACGGCGCATCGCCGAACGCGTCGCCGACGCCGCCCGCACCCTCAACCGCTACCCCGACCGGGACGCGGTCGAGCTGCGCACCCAGCTGGCCGCCTACCTCACCCGTACGGGCAAGCACCCGGTCGCGCGGGAGAACGTATGGGCCGCCAACGGCTCCAACGAGGTCATCCAGCAGCTGCTGCAGACCTTCGGCGGGCCCGGCCGCACCGCGATCGGCTTCGAGCCCTCCTACTCGATGCACGCTCTGATCTCCCGGGGCACCGGCACCGGATGGATCTCCGGCCCGCGCCGGGACGACTTCACCATCGACGTGGAGGCGGCGGAACGGGCCATCGCCGAGCACGCCCCCGACGTCGTCTTCATCACCTCGCCCAACAACCCCACCGGGACCGCGGTCGGCGCCGAGACGGTCCTGGCCCTGTACGAGGCCGCGCAGGCGGCCAAGCCGTCCCTCGTCATCGTGGACGAGGCGTACGTGGAGTTCAGCCACCGCGACTCGCTGCTGCCCCTCATCGAGGGACGGCCGAACATGGTGGTCTCCCGGACCATGTCCAAGGCCTTCGGCGCCGCCGGACTGCGCCTGGGCTACCTGGCCGCGCACCCCGCGGTCGTCGACGCCGTCCAGCTGGTGCGCCTGCCGTACCACCTGTCGGCCGTCACCCAGGCCACCGCGCTGGCCGCCCTGGAGCACACCGACACCCTGCTCGGCTACGTCGAGCAGCTCAAGGCCGAGCGGGACCGCCTGGTCGTCGAACTGCGGGCCCTCGGCTACGAGGTCACCGACTCCGACGCGAACTTCATCCAGTTCGGGACGTTCGACGACGCGCACACCGCCTGGCAGAAGATCCTCGACCAGGGCGTCCTGGTCCGTGACAACGGCGTACCGGGCCGGCTGCGGGTCACCGCGGGCACCCCGGCAGAGAACGACGCGTTCCTGGAAGCGGTTCGCGCACTGAAGAAGGAGCAGCACGCATGAGCCGCATCGGACGGGTCGAACGGACCACCAAGGAGACCTCCGTGGTCGTCGAGATAAACCTCGACGGCACCGGCCAGGTCGACGTCTCGACGGGCGTGGGCTTCTACGACCACATGCTCGACCAGCTCGGCCGCCACGGCCTCTTCGACCTCACGGTCAAGACCGACGGCGACCTGCACATCGACACCCACCACACCATCGAGGACACCGCTCTCGCGCTCGGCGCCGCCTTCAAGCAGGCCCTCGGCGACAAGGTCGGCATCTACCGCTTCGGCAACTGCACCGTCCCGCTCGACGAGTCCCTCGCCCAGGTGACCGTGGACCTGTCCGGCCGCCCCTACCTCGTGCACACCGAGCCCGAGAACATGGCGCCCATGATCGGCACCTACGACACGACGATGACCCGGCACATCTTCGAGTCCTTCGTCGCGCAGGCCCAGATCGCGCTGCACATCCACGTCCCGTACGGCCGCAACGCCCACCACATCGTGGAGTGCCAGTTCAAGGCCCTCGCCCGCGCCCTGCGCTACGCCGCCGAGTTCGACCCGCGCGCGGCCGGCATCCTGCCCTCCACGAAGGGCGCCCTCTAGCCGTGAACGGCCTCAACACCATCCTGATCGTCCTCGGCCTGTTCCTGGCCGGCGGCGTCTACTCCTTCCACAAGCAGCAGATGCCGAAATCGGTCATCGTCCTGCTCGCCATCGGCTCCGCGATGTGTCTGGCCGCCGGAGTCCTGCGGATCCAAGGAATCTGGGATTGACCTCCTCTCCCTAGTGGGAGGGGTTCCCACCCTCGCGGGTGGGATTTCCTGCTTCACCACGGACCGCCCCGACCGAGAGGAGGACTCCCGATGAGGTCTTACACCCGCTCCACAGGCAGCAACCGCCAGCCCGGCGGCCAGAAGATTCACCGCTGCGTTCTCGTCCCGATCGTGGGCCGTTCCGCAGTTCGCGCACGTCCACTCGCGGACGTCCAGGGCCAACTTTTCGGCCAGGGCCCCGCAGGCGGAGCACAGGCGGGTGCTGGGGAACCAGCGGTCGACGGTGATCAGATTGCGCCCGTACCAGGCCGTCTTGTATTCCAGCATGCTCCGCAGCTCACGCCAGGCTGCGCCCGCGATGGCGCGGGCAAGCGTGCGGTTCTTGAGCATGTTGCGTACGGCCAGGTCCTCGATCACGAGCGTTTGGTTTTCGCGCACGAGTCGAGTCGACAGTTTGTGCAGGTGGTCCCGGCGGCGGTCGGCGATTCGGGCGTGGATCCTCGCCACCCGGTTGCGGGCCTTGGCCCGGTTCTTGCTGCCCTTGGCTTTCCGCGACAGTGCCCGCTGGGCACGGGCCATGCACTCACGGTCCCGGCGTTCATGCCGGGGGTTGGGGATCTTCTCTCCGGTGGAGAGGGTGATCAGCGCGGTCAGTCCGACGTCGATGCCCACGACGTTGCCGGTGGCGGCCACCGGGGCGGGGGTGTCTTCACACAGCACGGACACGAACCAGCGCCCGGCACGGTCACAGGACACCGTGACCGTGGACGGTCGCGCCCCGTCGGGCAGGGGACGGGACCATGCGATGCCCAGAGGCTCCGTCATCTTCGCAAGAGTGAGCCGGCCATCGGTGTATCGGAAAGCGCTACGCGTGTATTCGGCCGAGGCGCGGGACTTCCGCTTGGACTTGAAGCGGGGGTACTTCGCCCGCTTCCCCCAGAACCTGGTGAACGCCGTCTGCAGATGCCGCAGCGCCTGCTGCAACGGCACGGAGGACACGTCGGTGAGGTAGGCCATTTCCTCGGTCCGTTTCCACACCGTGAGCAGCGCCGACGTCTGCCCGTAGCCCAGCCGCTCCCCCCGCGCCCACGCCTCGGTCCGGGCGGCAAGGGCGAGGTTGTAGACCTTCCGCACACACCCGAACGTCCGCAACAGCACGGCTGCCTGCGCATCGGTCGGATAGAAGCGGTACTTGAACGCCCGCTTCACCAGAGGAGAAGTTCCCACGCCCCGGACGCTAGGGGCGGTCACGATCCGAACACAAGTCCAGGTCACGGCATCACACAGCGGCACCGCGCTTGGGCGCGGTCCCGAGTCGCAGATGCTTTCCCCACCCGGCCGAAGCCGGGAGTTTTCAAGCAAGGAGGTTGGGATGAGCGCCGCTAGTCCCGCCAGACCGACCAAGAAGGTCGTGGTCTTCGACTACGGCTTCGGCAACGTCCGCTCCGCCGAGCGCGCCCTCGCCCGCGTCGGGGCGGACGTCGAGATCACCCGCGACTACGACAAGGCCATGGACGCCGACGGACTGCTCGTCCCCGGCGTCGGCGCCTTCTCCGCCTGCATGCAGGGCCTCAAGGACGTCCGCGGCGACTGGATCATCGGCCGTCGGCTGTCCGGCGGCCGCCCCGTCATGGGCATCTGCGTCGGCATGCAGATCCTCTTCGAGCGCGGCATCGAGCACGGCGTCGAGACCGAGGGCCTCGACGAATGGCCCGGCACCGTCGGCCCCCTCAAGGCCCCGATCGTCCCCCACATGGGCTGGAACACCGTCGAGGCCCCGGCCGACAGCCAGGCCTTCGCCGGGCTCGACGCCGACGCCCGCTTCTACTTCGTGCACTCCTACGCCGCGAAGGACTGGAGCCTGGAAGTCACCAACCCGCTGATCCGCGCCCCCAAGGTCACCTGGGCCACGCACGGCGAGCGGTTCGTCGCGGCGGTGGAGAACAGCGCCCTGTGGGCCACCCAGTTCCACCCCGAGAAGTCCGGCGACGCCGGAGCCCAGCTCCTCACCAACTGGATCGAGACCCTCTGATGCCGAAGACGCTGGAACTCCTCCCCGCCGTCGACGTCCGCGACGGACAGGCCGTCCGCCTCGTCCACGGGGTGTCCGGCAGCGAGACCTCCTACGGCTCCCCGCTGGAGGCGGCCCTCGCCTGGCAGCGCTCCGGCGCCCAGTGGCTGCACCTGGTCGACCTGGACGCCGCCTTCGGCACCGGTGACAACCGCGCCCTCGTCGCGGAGATCACCGCCGCCATGGACATCAAGGTCGAGCTCTCGGGCGGCATCCGCGACGACGCCTCGCTGGCCGCGGCCCTCGCCACCGGCTGCACCCGCGTCAACCTCGGCACCGCCGCCCTGGAAACCCCCGAATGGGCCGCCAAGGCCATCGCCGAGCACGGCGACAGGATCGCGGTCGGGCTCGACGTGCGCGGCACCACCCTCAAGGGCCGCGGCTGGACCAGCGAGGGCGGCGACCTGTACGAAACCCTCGCCCGCCTCGACTCCGAAGGCTGCGCCCGGTACGTCGTCACCGACATCGGCAAGGACGGCACGCTCACCGGCCCCAACCTGGAGCTGCTGAAGAACGTCTGCGCCGCCACCGACCGGCCCGTCGTCGCCTCCGGCGGCATCTCCAGCCTGGACGACCTGCGGGCGCTGTCGGAGCTGGTGCCGCTGGGCGTCGAAGGCGCCATCGTCGGCAAGGCCCTGTACGCCAAGGCATTCACCCTCGAAGAAGCCCTGAAGGTGGTCTCCGCATGAGCAGCCCCTCCGAAGTCCGCCGCATCTCCTCCGGCGGCCCCTACGAGGACGTCATCGGCTACTCCCGCGCCGTCCAGCTCCCCAACGGCCTCGTCCTCGTCTCCGGCTGCACCGCGGCCGACGGCGGGGGCCCGTACGACCAGGCGATCACCGCCTTCGGCGTCGCCTTCAAGGCCCTCGCCCAGGCCGGTCTGGGACCGGAGCACGTGGTCCGCACCCGCATGTACCTCACGCACGCCCGCGACGTGGACGACGTGGGCCGCGCCCACAAGGAGCTGTTCGACGCGGTGCGCCCCGCCGCATCGATGATCATCGTCTCCGGCTTCGTCGACCCCAGCATGGTCGTCGAGGTCGAGGTCGAGGCGTACAAGGGGGACGCGGCATGACCCTCGCCGTACGCGTGATCCCCTGCCTGGACGTGGACAACGGCCGGGTCGTCAAGGGCGTCAACTTCCAGAACCTGCGCGACGCCGGCGACCCGGTGGAGATGGCCAAGCTGTACGACGCCGAGGGCGCCGACGAGCTGACCTTCCTCGACATCACCGCGTCCTCCGGGAACCGCGAGACCACCTACGACGTGGTGCGCAGGACCGCCGAGCAGGTCTTCATCCCGCTCACGGTCGGCGGCGGTGTCCGCACCGCGGACGACGTCGACAAGCTGCTGCGTGCGGGAGCGGACAAGGTGGGCGTGAACACGGCCGCCATCGCCCGCCCCGAGCTCATCCAGGAGATCGCGGAGCGCTTCGGCCGCCAGGTCCTCGTCCTGTCGGTGGACGCGCGGCGCACCGAGTCGGGCTCCTTCGAGGTCACCACTCACGGCGGCCGCCGGGGCACCGGCATCGACGCCGTCGAGTGGGCGCACCGGGCGGCGGAGCTGGGCGCGGGCGAGATCCTGCTCAACTCGATGGACGCGGACGGCACGAAGGACGGCTACGACACCGAGATGATCGCGGCCGTACGCAAGCACGTCTCGGTCCCGGTGATCGCCTCGGGTGGGGCGGGGCGGCTGGAGCACTTCCCTCCGGCCATTGCCGCGGGGGCGGATGCGGTGCTGGCGGCGTCGGTGTTCCACTTCGGCGATCTTCGGATCGCGGAGGTCAAGGCCGCGCTGCGCTCGGCGGGTCATCCCGTGCGCTGATCCCCGGGTGCGGCCCGGTGGCCGCGCCTCAATCGCCGGCGGGGCTGGATTTGTGCGGCCTGGTCGGCCAGGACGGGTGGCTTCGGGGTGGGGCGGTGCCCCTGCGGGGGCTCTCCTCGGCTTGCGAACCCTGGCGGGATCGAGAAGTGGCGGGGCGTTTGGTTCGCCGCGCCTGCGGGGAGCCCCCGCAGTGTCCCCGCCCCACGGCCCCTGCACGGATCAGCCCCGGCGGGGTGCGGGGAAGGCGGCCCCCGCGGCCCCTGCGTGGGTCGGCCTGGGTGGGGGTGCGGGGACGGCGGGGGGTGTCCCCGCAGGCGCGGCGAACCAAACGCCCCGTACTGCTTGATCCTGCCAAGGTTCGCAAGCCGAGGAGACACCCCCCGGCGGCCCCGTGCCCCCACCCCGCACTCCGACCCCGCCAGGGGACACAAACCAGCCCCGCCGGCGATTGAGGCGGCGGCCACCGGGCCGCACCCGGGCTCAGATGCCCAGCTCCGCCGTCGTCAGTTTGGCGACGGCCTCCTTGTCGCCGTCGAGGGTCACCGCCGCCGCGTCCTGCCGGCCGAAGCAGAACAGCGTCAGCTCGCCCGGCTCGCCGGTCACCGTCACCACCGGCGCACCCTTGTGCGCCACCGCCGTCTGCCCGTTCGGGCGGCGCAGCACCAGGCCCACCGGCGAGCGGCGCCCGGTCAGCCGGGCCAGCTTCTCCAGGCGGGACCACAGCGAGTTCGAGAACACCGGGTCCAGCTCCCGCGGGGACCAGTCCGGCTGGGCCCGGCGCACGTCCTCCGCGTGGACGAAGAACTCGACCGCGTTCGCGGCCTCGTCGATCTGCTTCAGCGAGTACACCGACATCCGCGGCGGACCCGTCCGGATCAGCTGGATCAGTTCCTCGTACGGCTTGGCCGCGTACTCGGCCATCGCCTGGTCCAGGCGGGCCTTCAGGACGTTGAGCAGGAGGCCGCCCGCCGCGTCCGGCCGACGCTCCCGCACCACCACGTGCGCGGCCAGGTCCCGGCACGTCCAGCCGTCGCACAGAGTGGGGGCCTCCGGGCCGGCCGCCTCCAACAGGTCGGCCAGCAGGAGGCGTTCACGCTTCGCATGGGTAGACATGCCAGCCAGCGTACGCGCCGGGGCCCGCCGGGCGCCCGCCCAGCAGGCGGACAGGGGCCATCGTGCCGCTCCGCGCCCGGCACAATGGCCCCATGAGTACGTCCCCCCGCCCCGGCACCCTCGATCCCGCCGTCGCCGCGCGCCTCAAGCGCTCCGCCGACGGACTGGTCCCGGCCATCGCCCAGCAGTACGACACCGGCGAGGTGCTCATGCTCGGCTGGATGGACGACGAGGCCCTGCACCGCACCCTGACCACCGGCCGCTGCACGTACTGGTCCCGCAGCCGCCAGGAGTACTGGGTGAAGGGGGACACCTCCGGCCACTTCCAGCACGTGAAGTCCGTCGCCCTCGACTGCGACGGCGACACCGTGCTCGTCCAGGTCGACCAGGTCGGAGCCGCCTGCCACACGGGCGCCCGTACCTGCTTCGACGAGGATGTCCTTCTCCGCGCCGCAGACTAGGTAGGGTCCCGAGCCATGGATCTTGAGACGTTCCGCAAGCTCGCGGCCGACCGCCGCGTGATCCCCGTGAGCCGCAAGCTGCTGGCCGACGGGGACACCCCCGTCGGGCTCTACCGCAAGCTGGCAGCCGAACGCCCCGGCACCTTCCTGCTGGAGTCCGCCGAGAACGGCCGTTCCTGGTCCCGGTACTCGTTCGTCGGCGTCCGCAGCGACGCGACGCTGACCGCCCGGGACGGCGAGGCCCACTGGATCGGCACCCCGCCCGTCGGCGTCCCCACGAGCGGCGACCCCCTCGACGCCCTGCGCGTCACCATCGAGGCCCTGCACACGCCCCGGGACCTCGCGGGGGGCATGCCGCCCTTCACCGGCGGCATGGTGGGCTACCTCGGCTACGACATCGTGCGCCGCCTGGAGCGCATCGGCGAGCACACCGCCGACGACCTGCGGCTGCCCGAGCTGACCATGCTGCTCACCTCCGACCTGGCGGTCCTGGACCACTGGGACGGCACGGTCCTGCTCATCGCCAACGCCATCAACCACAACGACCTGGACACCGGGGTCGACGAGGCGTACGCGGACGCCGTCGCACGCCTGGACGCCATGGAGGCCGACCTCGCGCGGCCCGCCCCCTACACCCCGGCCCCGCTGCCCGTCTCCGAGCTGCCCGCGTTCTCGGCGCTGTGGGGCGGCGAGAAGTACCAGGCCGCGGTCGAGGACATCAAGGAGCGGATCCGGGCCGGCGAGGCCTTCCAGGTGGTGCCCTCGCAGCGGTTCGAGACCCCCTGCACGGCCTCCGCGCTGGACGTGTACCGGGTGCTGCGGGCCACGAACCCGTCCCCGTACATGTACCTCTTCCGCTTCGAGAACGGCTTCGACGTGGTCGGCTCCAGCCCCGAGGCGCTGGTCAAGGTCGAGGACGGGCGGGCCATGGTCCACCCCATCGCGGGCACCCGCCACCGCGGCGCCACCCCGCAGGAGGACCACGACCTCGCCGAGGAGCTGATGGCCGACCCCAAGGAGCGCGCCGAGCACCTGATGCTCGTCGACCTGGGCCGCAACGACCTCGGCCGGGTCTGCGAGCCGGGCTCCGTCGAAGTCGTCGACTTCATGTCCGTCGAGCGGTACTCGCACGTCATGCACATCGTCTCCACCGTCACCGGGCGGGTCGCCGAGGGCAAGACCGCCTTCGACGTCCTCACCGCCTGCTTCCCGGCGGGCACCCTCTCCGGCGCCCCCAAGCCGCGCGCCATGCAGATCATCGAGGAGCTGGAGCCCTCCCGCCGAGGCCTCTACGGCGGCTGCGTCGGCTACCTGGACTTCGCCGGGGACTCGGACACGGCCATCGCCATCCGCACCGCGCTGCTGCGCGACGGCACGGCGTACGTGCAGGCCGGCGCGGGGGTCGTCGCCGACTCGGTGCCCGAGCTGGAGGACAACGAGTGCCGCAACAAGGCCGCGGCGGTGCTGCGCGCGGTCGGAGCGGCGAACCGCCTCAACGGCTCGTGAGGGCGTAGGGGATAGTGGGGTGCGTGAGTGCCGTACCCCCGCCCCCGTCCGACGCCGCCTCCGACGCCGCCTCCGAGCCCGACGAGGCTCCCGACAGCCGTAGCGGCCGCCGCAGCGTGGCCGTCGCGCTGCTGCTCGGCGCGCTCGGCGCGACCGTCGTCCTGCTCGCCTCCGGCCGCGTCTGGGCCCGGGGCACCACCGCCATCGGATCCGACGCCCTCCAGCTGAGCGCCGACGGCCGGGACGTCTCCGGCTTGCCCGCGGCGCTGGCCATCGTGGGCCTCGCCGCGCTGGTCGCCGTGTTCGCCGTACGCGGCAAGGGCCGGCTGCTGGTGTCGGGGCTGCTGGCCCTCAGCGGCCTGGGCGCGGCGCTGTCCGCCGTCTTCGGCCCCGACGGGCGCCGGGCCCTGGACGCGCAGGCCGCCCGCACGACCGCGGACACCGCGGCGCACGTGGCCGGCCTGACGCAGACCACGTGGCCGTACGTCACCGCCGGCGGAGCCGTCCTGATCCTGTTCGCCGGGCTGCTCGCACTGCGGTTCGGCCGGAGCTGGCCTTCGATGGGCGGCCGCTACGAGCGCGACGGCAGCCCCCGTGCGCGCAGGGCCGCGACGGTCGATCCGGACCGGCCGGAGGATCTGTGGAAGGCTTTGGACCGCGGCGAGGACCCGACCCGCTGACGGACCCCCCGTGGACGGCCGCCCCGCCCTGTGCGGGACAATGGTCACGGAGCGTCGACACAGACCGCGCTTTCCGCACCGCATCACCATCGCGACAGAGCAACGAGGAGCAACTCATGGCGGGCACGAGCCACGGACACACCCCGGCCGCCTGGACCGGTGTCGTCATCGCATTCATCGGTTTCTGCGTCTCCGGCGCCTTCATGGTGGTCGCGAACCCGCTCGGCTTCTGGGCCGGTCTGGTCGTCGTGGCGCTCGGCGGTGTGGTCGGCCTGGCGATGAAGGCCGCGGGCATGGGCGCGCCGAAGGCCCAGCACAAGGACCTCGCCGAGGTCATCGCCGCCAACAAGGTCCCCGCCAAGGTCTGAGCGGCGGCCTTTCGCTCTTCCGGGCGCATGAGGCGCGGCCGAAAGGCGCGGCCCCGTCGGGCTGCGCCTTTTGCCATGACTGGAGAGAATCAGCTGGTGGACGCCTCCCGTTCCCCCGATGTCCCGCCGCCGTCGCTCTCCCGGGTGCCCCCGGGGTCCGCGGAGCGGCCCTCCAGGGCCCGGCGGATGGCCACCCCGGCGCTCTACCTGGCCGGGGCCGCGGCCGCCTTCGCGTACGTGGGCGCCGTGGACCCCAACGAACCGGGCCACTACCCGGTCTGCCCGATGCTGCGGCTGACCGGGATCCTGTGCCCGGGCTGCGGCGGGCTGCGCAGCGCGCACGCGTTCGCCCACGGCGATCTGATCACCGCTGCCGGGGCGAACGCGCTGGCCGTCGTGGGCTACTTCGCCTTCGCCGCCTTCATGGCGCTGTGGCTGGTCCGCGCCTATCGCGACGGGCCCGTTCCCAGGATCGCCCTGCGTCGGCCGCACTGGTGGGGACTCGGCGTGCTGGCGCTGGCCTTCGTCGTGGTCCGAAATCTTTCTTTCGGGGCGGCGCTGGCGCCCTGAGCCCGTGAGCAGGCCTGATGAGGGCCCGGTTCCGGATGTCCAGTTACTGGGACGCCGTCAACCGCGTGCGGAGCGCGACGCCTCCTGCGGATACCATTTGATTGCTGACCTTGCAGGTGTACGTGTCTGCAAGGCGGCCGACCGTCATCGACCCGGAAGGGGGCCGCTCGCGTGAGTGTGCTCGACGAGATCATCGAAGGGGTCCGCGAAGACCTTGCCGAACGGCAGGCCCGCGTGAGCCTCGACGAGCTCAAGGAGCGTGCCGCCAAGGCGCCCCAGGCCAAGGACGGCGTCGCCGCTCTGCGCGGCGACAGCGTCAAGGTGATCTGCGAGGTCAAGCGCTCCAGCCCCTCCAAGGGCGCGCTGGCCGCGATCGCCGATCCGGCCGGGCTCGCCGCCGACTACGAGGCGGGCGGTGCGGCGGTCATCTCGGTCCTCACCGAGCAGCGCCGTTTCGGCGGCTCGCTGGCCGACCTGGAGGCCGTCCGCGCCCGCGTGGACATCCCGATCCTGCGCAAGGACTTCATCGTCACGGCGTACCAGCTGTGGGAGGCCCGTGCCTACGGCGCCGACCTCGTGCTGCTGATCGTCGCGGCGCTGGAGCAGGAGGCCCTCGTCTCCCTGATCGAGCGGGCCGAGTCCATCGGCCTGACCCCGCTCGTCGAGGTGCACGACGAGGAGGAAGTGGAGCGCGCGGTCGCCGCCGGCGCCAAGATCATCGGCGTCAACGCCCGCAACCTCAAGGACCTCAAGGTCGACCGCTCCACCTTCGAGCGCGTCGTCGGCGAGATCCCGGCCCACATCGTCAAGGTCGCCGAATCCGGCATCCGCGGGCCGCACGACCTGATCGCCTACGCCAACGAGGGCGCCGACGCCGTCCTCGTCGGGGAGTCCCTGGTGACCGGACGCGACCCGAAGGCGGCCGTGGCCGACCTCGTCGCGGCCGGCGCCCACCCCGCCCTGCGTCACGGGCGGAGCTGACCGCACCCATGGCCCACCCCCTGCCCTCCGTCAGCACGCAGTCCGCGCCCCCGGCAGCTCGCCGCGGCGCGGTCGGCGTGCCGGCGGCGTACGCGCCCCTGGCGCGCGGCTGCCGCCCCCGCGGCTGCCGCGCACCGGCCCGGCGGGTCCACGGGCGGCGGGTGCGGTATGTGATCGGCTCCGAGCCCGGTCAGGTCAACGGCATGCGATGGCGTCGCGGAGGCGCGCTGTAACGAGGGCCGCCGCGGCCCGGTACCCCGACGTACCGCGCCGCGCCGGGCTCCCGTACGGCCGGCGCCCCGAGCCGCCGGCTCCGGGCGCGGTCTCCTCGTACCGACACACCACCGGTCCCCGAGCGGGACGCGTGTGTCCCGTGCGAGCGGCGCAATACGGTGAACCCACTCGTCGCATCCCGTAGGAGCACCGGCATGTCCAGCCAATACTTCATCCCGGACCCGGAGGGTCACGTCCCGAACGCCGAGGGCTACTTCGGCGACTTCGGAGGCAAGTTCATCCCGGAGGCGCTCGTCGCCGCCGTGGACGAGGTCGCCGTCGAGTACGACAAGGCCAAGACCGACCCCGCCTTCGCCGCCGAGCTGAACGACCTGATGGTCAACTACACCGGCCGGCCCAGCGCCCTCACCGAGGTGCCCCGCTTCGCCGAGCACGCGGGCGGCGCGCGGATCTTCCTCAAGCGCGAGGACCTCAACCACACCGGCTCGCACAAGATCAATAACGTGCTGGGCCAGGCGCTGCTCACCAAGCGCATGGGCAAGACCCGGGTCATCGCCGAGACCGGAGCCGGCCAGCACGGCGTGGCCACCGCCACCGCCTGCGCGCTCTTCGGCCTCGACTGCACCATCTACATGGGCGAGATCGACACCCAGCGCCAGGCCCTGAACGTGGCCCGGATGCGCATGCTGGGCGCCGAGGTCATCGCCGTGAAGTCCGGCTCGCGGACCTTGAAGGACGCCATCAACGAGGCGTTCCGCGACTGGGTCGCCAACGTGGACCGCACCCACTACCTCTTCGGCACCGTCGCCGGCCCGCACCCCTTCCCGGCCATGGTCCGCGACTTCCACCGCGTCATCGGCGTCGAGGCCCGCCGCCAGATCCTGGAACGCGCCGGCCGGCTGCCCGACGCCGTCGCGGCCTGCGTCGGCGGCGGCTCCAACGCCATCGGCCTCTTCCACGCCTTCATCCCGGACGCCGACGTCCGCCTGGTCGGCTTCGAGCCCGCCGGGCACGGCGTCGAGACCGGCGAGCACGCCGCCACGCTGACCGCCGGCGAGCCCGGGATCCTGCACGGCTCGCGCTCCTACGTCCTTCAGGACGAGGAGGGCCAGATCACCGAGCCGTACTCCATCTCCGCCGGCCTGGACTACCCGGGCATCGGCCCGGAGCACTCCTACCTCAAGGACTCGGGCCGCGGCGAGTACCGCGCGATCACCGATGACGCCGCGATGCAGGCCCTGCGCCTGCTGTCCCGCACCGAGGGCATCATCCCGGCCATCGAGTCGGCGCACGCCCTCGCCGGCGCGCTGGACCTCGGCAAGGAGCTGGGCGAGGACGGCCTGCTGGTCGTCAACCTGTCCGGGCGCGGCGACAAGGACATGGACACGGCGGCCCGCTACTTCGGGCTGTACGACACCGACGGCGAAGTCGCCGACAACGGGTTCTCCGAGGGGGACGACAAGTGAGCTCCCCGCACGGACGCGGCAACATCGAGCTGCTGAGCGCCACCCTCGCCAAGGCGAAGTCCGAGGACCGCGCCGCCCTCGTCGCCTACCTCCCGGCCGGCTTCCCGACCGTCGACGGCGGCATCGAGGCGGTCAAGGCCGTCATCGCCGGCGGCGCGGACGTCGTCGAGATCGGCCTGCCCCACAGCGACCCGGTCCTCGACGGGCCCGTCATCCAGACCGCCGACGACATCGCCCTGCGCGGCGGCGTCAAGATCGCCGACGTGATCCGCACGGTCCGCGAGGCGCACGAGGCGACCGGGGCCCCGGTCCTGGTGATGACGTACTGGAACCCCATCGACCGCTACGGCGTCGAGCGGTTCACCGCCGAACTGGCCGCGGCCGGCGGCGCCGGCTGCATCCTGCCCGACCTGCCGGTGCAGGAGTCCGCGCTGTGGCGCGAGCACGCGGAGAAGCACGGTCTGGCGACCGTCTTCGTCGTGGCCCCCAGCAGCAAGGACGAGCGACTGGCCACCATCACGGAGGCCGGCTCCGGCTTCGTCTACGCCGCCTCCCTCATGGGCGTCACCGGCACCCGCGAGTCGGTCGGCAACCAGGCGCAGGACCTCGTACGGCGCACCCGCGCCACCGAGGGCGCCCGCCGCGGGCTCCCCGTCTGCGTCGGCCTGGGCGTCTCCAACGTCGAACAGGCCAGGGAGGTCGCGAGCTTCGCCGACGGGGTGATCGTCGGCTCGGCCTTCGTGAAGCTGCTCCTGGACGCGCCGGACCTGCCGGCCGGGCTGGAGGCCGTACGGGCGCTGGCGGGCGAGCTCGCGGAGGGCGTGCGCCGCAGCTGACGCGCGCGTTCGATTGAAAGTACGGATGCTTGAGCGGGTTCTGTAGCCCGATCGGGTGGAAGTGGGAGCAGGGAGGCACGCGAGTGCCTCCCTGCTTCGTTTGGCGGAACGTGAGCGAGAAGAACGACGGTGCGAACCGCGATGCGACGAAACGATCGGCCCGGGAGCGACTCCTCGTGGAGCGCGAGCGGCAGAAGACCCGGGACAAGCGCCGGCGGACCCTCATCGTGGCGGCGGCGGTGGTCGGCGTGCTCGGCCTGGCGACCGTCGTCGGCGTGATCGCGGCCAATACCGGCAAGGACTCCGGCTCCTCGAAGGCGGGCCCCGTGGTCGCCCCCTCCGGGGCCACCGGCAAGGACGCCCTCGCGATCCAGACGGGCAAGGCGGAGGCCAAGTCCACCCTGACCGTGTGGGAGGACTTCCGCTGTCCCGCCTGCAAGCAGTTCGAGGACAACTACCGCGACACCATCCACGACCTGGAGGCCAAGGGGCTGCTCAAGGTCGACTACCACCTGGTCACCCTCATCGACGGGAACATGGGCGGCAGCGGATCGCTGAAGGGCGCGAACGCGGCGGCCTGCGCGCAGGACGCCGGCAAGTTCACGGCGTACCACGACCTCCTCTTCCAGAACCAGCCGCAGGAGATCGACGACGCCTTCGGCAAGAACGCCAGGCTGCTGGAGCTGGCGGGCAAGGTGCCCGGGCTGGACACCCCCGAGTTCCGCTCGTGCGTCGAGGACGGGACGCACAACAGCTGGGTGGCCAAGTCGCACGAGGCCTTCGCCGCCGGGAAGTTCCGGGGCACGCCGACCGTGCTCCTGGACGGCAAGAACATCTTCTCCGACGAGAAGAACCCGCTGACCCCGCAGAAGCTCAGGGAACAGGTCGAGGGCGCGTCCAAGGGCTCCGGGGCCGACGCGGTGAAGGGGGCCGGGAAGTCCGCCTCGCCGTCGGGCGGGGGGTCGCGGACGGCGTCGAGGAGCGCCTCGCACTCCCCCTCGCAGCATTAAGACCGGCCGGTCAAGGTCTGGATTTGGTTTCGTCTTGCCGGGCGGGTTGCGGTCCGCACCGCCCGGCAGGGTAGCGTCATGTCTGCCATGGACATTGCTTACATCCCCAGTCCGTCGACCGGCGTGATCCATCTCGGACCGATCCCGCTTCGCGGCTACGCGTTCTGCATCATCATCGGCGTCTTCGTCGCCGTCTGGCTCGGCAACCGGCGCTGGATCGCACGCGGCGGAAGGCCGGGCACGGTCGCGGACATCGCCGTCTGGGCGGTGCCGTTCGGCCTGGTCGGCGGTCGCCTCTATCACGTGATCACCGACTACCAGCTCTACTTCGGCGAGGGCCGCGACTGGGTCGACGCCTTCAAGATCTGGGAAGGCGGCCTCGGCATCTGGGGCGCCATCGCGCTGGGCGCCGTGGGCGCCTGGATCGGCTGCCGCCTGCGCGGCATCCCGCTGCCGGCCTGGGCGGACGCCCTGGCCCCCGGCATCGCGCTGGCCCAGGCCTGCGGCCGCTGGGGCAACTGGTTCAACCAGGAGCTGTACGGCCGGGCCACCGACCTGCCGTGGGCGGTGGAGATCAGCGCCGGGCCCAACCGCGACGCGGGCACCTACCACCCGACCTTCCTGTACGAGTCGCTGTGGTGCATCGGTGTCGCGCTGCTGGTGATCTGGGCCGACCGCCGCTTCAAGCTCGGCCACGGGCGGGCCTTCGCCCTGTACGTCGCGGCGTACTGCGTCGGCCGCGGCTGGATCGAGTACATGCGGGTCGACGAGGCGCACCATGTGCTCGGCCTGCGGCTGAACGTGTGGACGTCGATCGTGGTGTTCGTGCTGGCGGTGGTGTACCTGGTCCTGTCGGCGAAGCTGCGGCCGGGCCGGGAGACGGTCGTCGAGCCGGTTGCCTCCGGCGGTGAGGGCGGTGAGGGCTCGGCTCCCGCCGACGAGTCTTCGGCTCCGGCCGAGGGGGCTGCCTCCGGTGACGAGGCTTCGGCTCCCGCCGACGGGGGTTCCGTGAAGGGGACCGTTCTCACGAAGGACGTGCCGAGCGGGGACAGCTGACCGTTCGTTTTCCGGGTGCGGCCCGGTGGCCGCGCCTCAATCGCCGGCGGGGCTGGTGGGTGTCCCCTGGCGGGGTCGGAGGGCGGGGTGGGGGCACGGGGCCGCCGGGGGGTGTCTCCTCGGCTTGCGAACCTTGGCGGGATCAAGCAGTACGGGGCGTTTGGTTCGCCGCGCCTGCGGGGACACCCCCCGCCGTCCCCGCACCCCCACCCAGGCCGATCCACGCAGGGGCCGTAGGGCGGAAACCCTGCGCGGGCACACCCGCCGCCTTCCCCCACCCCACCGGCGCCCCTCCCAATTAGGGGCCCGACCCCGCACCCCACCCAGGCCGACCCACGCCGGGGCCGCCTTCCCCGCACCCCGCCGGGGCTGATCCGTGCAGGGGCCGTGGGGCGGGGACACTGCGGGGGGTCCCCGCAGGCGCGGCGAACCAAACGCCCCGCCACTTCTCGATCCCGCCAGGGTTCGCAAGCCGAGGAGAGCCCCCGCAGGGGCACCGCCCCACCTCGAAGCCATCGTCCTGGCCGACCAGGCCGCACAAATCCAGCCCCGCCGGCGATTGAGGCGCGGCCACCGGGCCGCACCCGGGATTCAACGGGCCACACGCGCGGCGAGCGCAAGGGTGCGGTGGGCCGCCGCCACCACCGCCGGGTCCACGAACCGGCCGTCGGGCAGCGCCAACGCCCCCGGCGTGGCGCGGGCCGCGTTCAGGACCTCCACCGCGGCGCTGACCTCCTCCGGCGCCGGGAGATAGGCCCGCTCGATCACCGGGAGCTGACGCGGGTGGATCGCCGCGCGGCCCAGGAAGCCCAGGGACCGGCCCCGCTCGCAGGACACGGCCAGCGCCTCCAGGTCCCGGATGTCCGGGAAGACGGACTGCGCGGGGGGCGCCAGTCCCGCCGCGCGGGCGGCCACCACCACCCGGGAGCGGCACCAGTCCAGGCCCGCCTCCGCGCTCACCGCCAGGTCGGCCCGCAGGTCCGCCTCGCCGAGGGAGAGCCCGCGCAGCGCGGGGTGCGCGCGGGCGATCTCGTACGCGCGTTCCACGCCCAGCGCCGATTCCAGCAGGGCGTGCAGGCCCACCCCGCCGGTGCGGAGCGCGACCGCGGTGACCTGTTCCGGCGCGCTGATCTTCGGCAGCCGCAGCCCCGCGAGGCCGCGGAGCCCGGCGAGGGCGCCGAGGTCGGCGCCGCCCCAGGGGGAGTCGAAGGCGTTGACGCGGACGTGGACGGGGACCGGGGGCCGCTCGCCGAGCAGTTCGGCCGTGGCGGCGCGGGCGTACTCCTTGCGGGAGGCCGGCACCGCGTCCTCCAGGTCCACGATGACCGCGTCCGCCCCGCAGCGCAGGGCCTTGGCGACCACGTCCGGCCGGTCGCCGGGGGCGTACAGCCAGGTCAGGATCACAGCGCGCCCTCCCTGCGCAGCGCGGCGATCTCGGCTCCGGTCAGCCCGAGCTCGGCCAGTACCTCCTCGGTGTCCGCGCCGTGCGGGCGGCCGGCCCAGCGGATCCCGCCGGGGGTCTCGGACAGCCGGAAGAGGATGTTCTGCATCCGCAGCGGGCCGAGCTCCGGGTCCTCGACCTCGGTGAGCGTGTCCAGGGCCGCGAACTGCGGATCGGCCATCACGTCCCGGATGTCGTAGACCTGCGCGACGGCCGCCTCGGCGTCCTCGAAGGCGGCGATCACCTCCTCGGCCTTGTGCCGGGCGATCCAGCCGCCGACCGCCTCGTCCAGGAGGGACGCGTGGGCGGCCCGGCCGGACCCGGTCGCGAACCATGGCTCGGCGATCAGCTCCGGCCGGCCCACCAGCCGCAGGACGCGCTCCGCGACGGACTGGGCCGAGGTGGAGACCGCCAGCCAGCGCCCGTCCGCGCTGCGGTAGGTGTTGCGGGGGGCGTTGTTGGCGGAGCGGTTGCCGGTGCGGGGCTGGACGTAGCCCAGCTGGTCGTACCAGAGCGGGTGCGGGCCCAGCACGGTGAGGATCGGCTCGATGATCGCCAGGTCGACGACCTGCCCGTGCCCGGTGCGGTCGCGGCCCGCGAGGGCGGTCATCACGGCGTACGCGGTGGTCAGCGCGGCGATGGAGTCCGCGAGCCCGAACGGCGGCAGGGTCGGCGGCCCGTCCGGTTCCCCGGTGATCGCGGCGAAACCGCTCATCGCCTCGGCCAGGGTGCCGAAGCCCGGGCGGTGGGCGTAGGGCCCCTGCTGGCCGAAGGCCGTGACGCGGGCCAGGACCAGCCGCGGGTTCGCGGCGGACAGCTCGGGCCAGCCCAGACCCCACCGCTCCAGGGTGCCGGGGCGGAAGTTCTCGATGATCACGTCGGTGGTGGCGGCGAGGCGCAGGAGGGTGTCCCGGCCGCCCGGGGTGGACAGGTTGAGGGTCATCGTCCGCTTGTTGCGGCCGAGCAGCTTCCACCACAGGCCGACGCCGTCCTTGGCGGGGCCGTGGCCGCGGGACGGGTCGGGGATGCCGGGGTGCTCGACCTTGACGACGTCGGCTCCGAAATCCCCCAGGAGGGTGGCGGCGAGCGGCCCCGCGAACAGGGTGGCGAGGTCCAGGACGCGCAGCCCCTCCAGCGGCCCGGTGGTGGTCACGAGCCGGCCCCGGACTGCGCCGCGGCGAAGGAGTCGGTCTCCGCGCGGGCCGGCATCGAGTCCTGCGCGCCCGGGCGCTGCACGGAGAGCGCGGCCGCCGCCGAGGCCCAGCGCAGCGCCCGCGGCATCGGTCGGCCCTCGCCCAGGGCCACGGCGAGCGCGCCGACGAAGGTGTCTCCGGCGGCGGTGGTGTCCACGGCCCGGACCCGGGGCGCGGGCACGGTGAGCGGTTCCTGGCCGCGCGCCGCGTACAGGGCTCCGGCCGCGCCGAGGGTGATCACCACTTCGGGCACGTCGTCGAGCAGGGCCGCCGCGGCCTGGTGGGGGTCGGTGAGGCCGGTGAGGGCGGCGGCCTCGTGCTCGTTGGGGATCAGGAGGTCGACGGCGGCGAGGAGTTCGGCCGGCAGCGGTTGCACCGGGGCCGGGGTGAGCACCGTACGGACCCTGTGCGCGCGGGCGGCGCGGGCGCCGGCGAGGACGGCGGGCAGGGGCAGTTCGAGCTGGAGGAGGAGGGTGCCGGCGGCGGCGATGCGGGCCTCGTCGCCCGCCTCCAGGCCGGTGACGTGGGCGTTGGCGCCCGGGATGACGATGATGCTGTTGCCGCCCTCGTCGTCCACGGTGATGTGGGCGGTGCCGCTGGCGCCCTCGACGGTGCGCAGGGCCGCCGTGTCGACGCCGGCCGCGGTGAGCGCGGAGCGCAGCCGTACGCCGAACTCGTCGGCCCCGACCGCGCCGATCATGATCACCTCCCCGCCGGAGCGGGCGGCGGCCACGGCCTGGTTGGCGCCCTTGCCGCCGGGGACCGTGCGGAAGGCGCGGCCGGTGACGGTCTCCCCGAGGCGGGGGGCCTTGGGGACGTAGGCGACGAGGTCCATGTTCGTACTGCCGAGCACGGCGATGGCCGTCATGAGCGTGCTGCCTCCTGTGCGGTGAGGTGGGCGAGGGTGTCGAAGCCGATGCCGTCGAAGCCGGGGACGGTGGTGGCGAGGCGGTTCTTGAGCGGGGCGCTCCAGCGGTCCGGGATGTCCTGCGGCGAGCCGGTGATCAGTCCGGCGAGGGCGCCGGCGGTGGCTCCGTTGGAGTCGGTGTCCCAGCCGCCGGACACGGCGTTGCAGACGGAGTGCGTGAAGTCGCCGTCGGCGTGGGTGAGGGCGGCGGTGATCAGGGCGGTGTTGGGGACGGCGTGGACCCAGTGGTAGTGCCCGTAGCGGGCGTGCAGCCGGTCGACGACGAGGTCGAAGTCGGCGTGGCGCAGCTCGTGGGCGGTGGCGAGGGCGAACCGGACGGCCTCGGCGAGGCGGGAGCGGGGCGGTAGGACGTCCAGTCCGGCCCGCAGCGCGGTGTGGACGTCGGCGTGGCCGGTGGCGGCGGTGGCGGTGGCGGCGGCGACGAACAGGGCGGCGTAGACGCCGTTGTGGGTGTGCGTCAGGGCGGAGTCCCGGTAGGCCTGCGCGGCGGCGGCCGCCGGGTCGCCGGGGTTGGTCCAGCCGTGGACGTCGGCGCGGATGAGGGCGCCGATCCACTCGCGGAAGGGGTTGCGGTGGGTGGCGGTGGCGGGCGGCTCCAGCCCGAGGAGCAGATTGCGGTACGCGATGCGCTCGGCGGTGAAGGTCCGCCCGGCCGGCAGCTCGTCGAGCCAGAGGCGGGCCACGTCGGCGGTGGTGAAGCCCTTGCCGTGCCGCTGGAGCAGGAGCAGGCCGAGCAGGGGGTAGTTGAGGTCGTCGTCCTCGGGCATGCCGTCGATGTTCTCGGCGAGGGAGGTGGGGGCGGAACGGCGGTTCCAGGGATGCGCGGCCAGGACCTCCGGTGGGACGCCGCGGGCGGTGAACCAGTCGCGGATCGGCCAGTTGCCCGCGGCGCGGGCGAGGGTGCGGATGGCGTGCAGGGGCAGCTTCTCGACGGGCTTGCCGAGCAGACACCCGACGGCCCTCCCCACCCAGGCGGCTTCCAGCCGGGTCGCTAGGTGGGGGGCGGGGCCGGGGGCCGGTGGCTCGGATTCCGGTGCGGTCGGGGCCGCGGTGGGCCAGGTGGCGCGGATGGACTGCCAGGTGGACGGTTCGTCGGGGGAGAGGGGGGAGGGGAGCTGCGCGAGCTCGTCCAGCAGGCGCGAGGCCAGTGCGCGCAGCTCCGGCGGGGCCGGCACGGGGGAGGCGCCGGCGCGGGCGGGGGCGGGGTGGCCGCCCGCAGCCAGCCAGGCGCGCCGGGCGGGCTCCGGGTCCCGCCCGTCCTCGGCCGCCTGGCGCAGCTCGTGCCCGATCAGGTCCTCGGGCTGCGCCCAGGTGAGCCGTACGTGTTCCGGCGCGGGGAGGGGGCGGGGTGGGGTCATCGGGGGGCCGTGAGGGTGGTGAAGGCCGATGTGCGGGAGCGGTGGCGGGACTGGTCGAGGGTGAAGATCTCGCGGGCCACGGTGGCCATCGACGCGGCCGGGGCGTGCAGGTCGAGGCGGCTGGCCTCGGCCACCTGCTTGGCCCAGGCGGCGGGGATCGCGGCTTCGCCGCCCAGGGCTCCGGCGATCGCCCCCGCCATGGTGGCGATGGAGTCGCAGTCCCGGCCGTAGTTGACCGCTCCGAGCACGGAGGTCTCGTACGCCCCGTCCGCGATCAGCAGCATGCCGAGGGCGACCGGGAGCTCCTCGATGGAGTGCAGACGGGAGGGGCGGCGGGCGCCGAGGGAGGGGTTGCGGTAGTCCGGGCCGACCGAGTCGTACGGGGCCACCGCCGCCCGGAGGGGCGCCAGCGCCGACTCGAAGTCCCGGTGGCGGGTGGCCACTTCGGCGACGGCGGCGATGGCCGGCCGGGTGCCGTCCTTCGCCAGGGACAGGGCCGTGTCCACGACGGAGGCGGCCGTCGCCCCCGGCACGCAGGCCGCCGCGACCGCCGCCGCGAACACGCCCGCCGCCTCCCGCCCGTACGAGGACTGGTGCGTGCCGGCGATGTCCAGCGCCTCCCGGTAAGCGCCTTCCGGATGGCCCGCGTTGGCGATGCCCACCGGTGCCATGTACATCGCCGCCCCGCAGTTGACGATGTTGCCGGTGCCCGCCTCGCGGGGGTCGGCGTGCGCGTAGTGCAGGCGGGCCACGATCCACTTCTCGGCCAGGAAGATCCGCTGCAACGGCAGCGCCTCCGCCTCCAGTTCGGGGATCCAGCGGGGGACGGACATGAGGTCCGGGACGAGGTGCTCGGCGATCGCGTAGGCGTCGAGGTGGTCCCGTACGGCCTCGTAGACGCGTACCAGCGCGTGCGTCATCAAGGTGTCGTCCGTGACGTGTCCGTCGCCCTTGTGGTACGGGGCGATGGGGCGGGCCGTGCGCCAGTTCTCGTACCACGGGCCGACGATGCCGTGGATGCGGCCGCCGTGCCGTTCCACGATCTGGTCCGGGGTCCAGCCCTCCACCGGGCCGCCGAGCGCGTCGCCGACGGCGGCCCCGACGAGGGCGCCGGTGGCCCGGTCCTCCAACGTGAGCGTCATGTCCGAATCATCCCCTGGGGTGTGGGTGAGGTGAGTTCCGTACGCGCGAGGAGCGCGGCGAGTTCGACGAGGTCGGTGCCGGCGAGCCGGGGCAGGGCGCAGCCGGAGAGGGTGCGGCAGGCCTCGCGCCAGGCGGCGGGGATCGAGCCGCCGCCGCCGAGCGCGCCGGTCAGCGCGCCGGCCAGGGCGGGGGCGGAGTCCGCGACGCGCGACAGGCAGGCGGCGGCCGGGACGGCCTCGGTGACCCTGCCGCGGGCGGCGGTCGCGAGGGCGAGGGCCACGGGGACGGTCTCGGCGGCGGCGATCCCGTAGCTGTAGACGTGGTCCACGATCTCGTGTTCGAGGGTGGGGACGATGGCGAAGGCGCCGCCGTCGGTGTGGGTGCGGGCGAGGGTGACGGCGTGGCGGGCGTTGCGGCCGATCTCGGTGGTCCCGGGGAGCTGGGCGAGGGCGGCGTCGACGCAGACGTCGACGTCCGTGGTGGTGAGGGCGGTCGCGACGGCGGCGGCCATGGCGCGGGCGCCGTGGACGCCGTCGCCGTCCTGGGTGTAGCGGGCGTCGAACTCGGCGAGGTCGGCCGCCGCGCGGGCGTCGCCGGGGTGGACGACGGCGAGGACGCAGGCGCGGATGCAGGCGGCGTCGTCGAAGTAGTGCGGGTTGTCGTGGCCGGTGGCGGGCGGGCGCAGGCCGGCGGCGAGGTTGCCGAGGCCGGCGCGGACGGAGATCCGGGCGCGCAGGGGCAGTACGGCGGACTCGACCTCGGGCGCGCGTTCCGCTGCCGCGGCGACTTCGGAGGCCAGGGCGTTCCACGCGAGGTCGATGGCGGCGCGCATGCGTCTCGACCGGCTGAGGTCGGAGAGCAGGGCGCCGGCGGCCGTGAGGACGGACTCGGCGACGAAGGCCGCCCACTCGGCGTCGTCGGAGGGCCCCAGGCGCAGGGGTTCGGGGGGTTGGTTGAGGGCGATGGGGACGGGGAGGGTGGTGGTGGCGTTCTGCTCGGCGAAGGTGTCGAGCTCGCGGGTGAGGCGGCGGGTCCACTCGGGCATCCGGCTGGCGCGGTGGCGGGCGGCGGGCCACCCGGCCGCGTCGCCTGCGGCGAGCCCGAGCAGGAGGCCCTCGATCCGCCGCTCCCCGGCCGTGCCCGTGCCCGTGGCCGTGGCCGGGGCCGCGGCCGTACGGGTCTGCGCGCGTGCGGTGTCCTCGGCCGCGCCGGGGGAGGACGCCGGGCTACGGACGACGGCCCGCAGCCCGATCCCGGCCGCGGTGGCCGTCTCCGGCAGGCCGCCTTGTGGTGGCGATCCGGCGGCTCCCGGTTCACCCTGCGCGGGCGAGCCCGCGGGGAGCGCGGCCAGCGCTGCGCGTGACCGGGCCCCCGGCCGTTCCGGCGAAGCCGGCAGCGCGGGCGCGCCCCAGTGTTCCGGCGGGGCCGTGAGGGTGGCCGGCACCGCGGCGGGCCGGGTCCGGTACTCCGGCAGCACCGCAGCCGGCCGGTCGCCGTCCGACGGCGCCGTCGAGCCGAGCCCCGCGCCCTCCTCCCCGGGGTCCCGGTCCCGGCACTCCCGACCGACCGCCACACCCGGCCGGGCGACCACCACCCAGCCAGGAGCAGCGCCCTCCCCGAACCCCACCGGGCTCACCAGATCCGCCGGGTGGGCGGGGGCCGTCAGGTGCGCTGGGTAGATGGCGTCCGCCGGGCTCGCGGGGACCGCCAAGCCAGCCGAACCAGTCGCGGTCATCCGGCCAGCGGTGGGAGACGCCGGGCCCGCCGAGCCCGCCTGGGGCGCCCGGCCTGCCGGGGCCGTCCGGTCCGCCTGGGGTGCCACGTCCCGCGGACCCGTCGGCGTCGCCGGGCTCGTCGGGCCCGCTGGGCGGGCGGGGGCCGTCAGGTGCGCTGGCAATGCGGGGCCCGCCGGGCACGCCGGGGCCGCGAAGTCACCCGAGCCCGGCGCAGCAACCCGGTCGGCCGGGGCCGTGGAAGGCGTCGGGCTCGCCGGGCCTGCCGGGGTCGTGCGGTCCGCCTGGGGTGCCGGGTCCTGCGGACCCGTCGGCGTCGCCGGGCCCACCAGGGTCGCCTGGGTCGCCGGGGCCGCGATCTCCGCCGGGGGTGTCGTGGGTGACGGGTCTGGTGGGGGTGAGGGGGGTGGTGGGGTCATCGGGGGGCCTCGTATTCCGGGGTGAGGAGGTCCGCGATGTCCAGGACGTGGTAGCCCCGCATCGAGGGGAGGCAGCTGCCGCGGACCGGGCCGATGGCCGAGGACCAGGCCGGCGGGATCGCGGCCGCGCCCGACAGGGCTCCGGCCAGGGCGCCCGCCACCGCCGCGGTGGTGTCCGCGTCGCGGCCCATGTTGACCGCGGTCAGGACCGAGGACGGGAAGTCGCCCCGGCACGCCGCGAACGCGCCGAAAGCCAGGCCCACCGCCTCGGGCGCCAGGTCGGTCCACGGGTAGCCGCCGATGACCACCGCCGAGCGCACCGCCCGCTCGCCGCGCGGGGCGGCGGTGACCGCCCGG
Source organism: Streptomyces sp. NPDC016562 (assembly GCF_043076955.1). NCBI lineage: Bacteria > Bacillati > Actinomycetota > Actinomycetes > Kitasatosporales > Streptomycetaceae > Streptomyces > Streptomyces sp. NPDC016562. Next base: position 140,584 of record NZ_JBIBRZ010000007.1, read on the forward strand.
CGCAGGGAGCGGGCCGTCCAGGAGTCGGACGGGATGACGGACAGGGCCGCCGAGACGACCGAGGCGGGGGAGCCGCCCGCCATCGCGGCGGCGACACCGGCGGCCACCGCCTGGCCGCCGTAGATGCCCTCGCCCTCGTGGCTGACCGTGCCGTCGATGGCGACCAGCCGGGCCGCCTCCGCGGGCCGGCCCGCCGCGAAGACGCCGAACGGCGCCGCCCGCATGGCGAGGCCGTCCGACCACGCGTGCCGGTGCTGGGCGGAGATGGGGGCCGCCAGGCCGCGGCGGAGGTTCTCCAGCGTGCCGCGCTCCGAGAAGCCGGCGCCGCGGAACGGGCCCTCGTCGAGGTCCGCGATCCAGTGGTGCCAGGCCCGTTCCACGTGGGAGACCGTGAGGGCCGAGCCGTGGCGGGCCAGCAGCAGCCCCGAGAAGATCGCGTACTCGGTGTCGTCCGTGCCCGCCGGGTCCTGCGAGACGAAGCCTTCGATGCGGCCCCACTTCGCCCGGATCTGAGACGGCTTCATGTTCTCCGCGGGGGCGCCGAGCGCGTCGCCCACCGCGAGCCCCAGAAGAGCGCCCCTGGCCCGTTCGAGGAGGACCTGCGGATTGCATGCAATCAGCTCCATGGCGCGCCTCTCCACTTGATGGGACTCATGATGAGCCCTTGGGGGATTTGTGCCATGGCATGTGGTTTGTCGCTCGCCGCGAAACACCCCGCGCGCACCGCCGTCACCCGGTCGCCGACCGGCAAAACAGCAGGTAAGTACGGCCTTCCTTGCTGGCGGGCGGCCGAAATCGTGCGTACTTTCGAGGTGTTCAGGGGGCGCGACGCACCTCACGGCCCGCCGTTGGCGCGAATGGGGAGAAAAGACGCATGTCCATCATCGATGCCGAAGCACCGCTGCACATCGCACACCGTGACAACCACACCCACCGCGACGTCAACGGCGGATGGCTGCGGCCGGCCGTCTTCGGTGCCATGGACGGACTCGTCTCCAACCTCGCCCTCATGACCGGCGTGGCCGGCGGTGCGGTCGCTCCGCAGGTCGTGGTCATCACCGGGCTGGCGGGCCTCGCGGCCGGCGCGTTCTCGATGGCGGCCGGCGAGTACACCTCGGTCGCCTCGCAGCGCGAGCTCGTCCTCGCGGAGCTGGACGTGGAGCGCCAGCAGTTGCGCAAGCACCCCGTGGACGAGATGGAGGAGCTGGCCGAGCTCTACGTCTCGCGCGGCGTCGAACCGGCGCTCGCCCGCGAGGTCGCCGTGCAGCTGTCCCGCGACCCCGAGCAGGCCCTGGAGATCCACGCCCGCGAGGAGCTCGGGATCGACCCCGAGGACCTGCCCTCGCCGCTGGTCGCCGCGGTCTCCTCGTTCGGCTCCTTCGCGCTGGGCGCGCTGCTCCCCGTCCTGCCCTACCTGCTCGGTGCGGTGGCCCTGTGGCCCGCCGTGCTGCTCGCGCTGGCCGGGCTCTTCGCCTGCGGCGCGGTCGTCTCGCGGGTCACCGCCCGGTCCTGGTGGTACGGCGGGACGCGCCAGCTCGTACTGGGTGGCGCGGCCGCCGGTGTGACGTACATCCTGGGAACCTGGATCGGCGGAGCCATAGGCTGACCGGGCAGGGAGTGAGACACTATGCAGTACGCAACATAAGTAGTTCATTACCCGGCGGTTTCGACCTCGTGTCCGCCGGGCATCACACCAGGGCTCCGGGCAATGATGCCCGCCCTGCATCCGGGACCTTCGCCTCGCAGTATGTCCGCAAAGCGCCGCGGAAGTCCCCTTTTCCTGCCTCGTGCAGTGTCCGCATGCTGGAATGGCATATCCACTTCTCGGGATAGTCGCCATCATGTAATCTGCACGAAATTTCGCAGAGGGCCAACGTCGTCCCTCGGCTATGCACATATGCCACGACGACGACGGGAGAGCCGATGCGTTCCGCATCCACGCACTCCGCGACCGGCCCCAGCACCACCGCCTGGTCGCCCATGGACGGTCGCCCCGCCCAGCAGGGCATGTACGACCCGCGCAACGAGAAGGACGCCTGTGGCGTCGGATTCGTGGCGAACCTCACCGGCGAGGCCAGCCACACCCTCGTTGAGCAGGCACTGACCGTATTGCGGAACCTCGAGCACCGCGGCGCGACCGGCTCGGAGCCGGACTCGGGCGACGGCGCCGGAATCCTCTCCCAGGTGCCGGACGCGTTCCTGCGCGAGGTCGCCGGTTTCGACCTCCCCGAGGCCGGCGCGTACGCCGTCGGCATCGCCTTCCTCCCCGCCGACGGCACCGCACAGGCCGTCGCCGTGGAGCAGATCGAGGCCATCGCCGCCGAGGAGAACCTGACGGTCCTCGGCTGGCGCGAGGTCCCGGTGACGCCGGACCTGCTCGGCAACGGCGCCCGCGCCACCATGCCGGCCTTCTCCCAGCTGTTCGTGAGCAACGGCAGCACCGGCATCGAGCTGGACCGCAAGGCCTTCGTGCTGCGCAAGCGCGCCGAGCGCGAGGCCGGCGTGTACTTCCCGTCGCTCTCCGCCCGCACCCTCGTCTACAAGGGCATGCTGACCACCGGCCAGCTGGAGCCCTTCTTCCCGGACCTCTCCAACCGTCGCTTCGCGTCGACGCTCGCGCTGGTCCACTCCCGGTTCTCCACGAACACCTTCCCGTCGTGGCCGCTCGCCCACCCGTACCGCTTCGTCGCGCACAACGGCGAGATCAACACGGTCAAGGGCAACCGCAACTGGATGAAGGCCCGCGAGTCCCAGCTGGCGTCGGACGCCTTCGGAGACGGCGTGCTGGACCGGATCTTCCCGATCTGCACCCCGGACGCCTCCGACTCGGCCTCCTTCGACGAGGTCCTGGAGCTGCTCCACCTCGGCGGCCGCTCGCTCCCGCACAGCGTGCTGATGATGATCCCCGAGGCGTGGGAGAACCACACCTCGATGGACCCGGCCCGCCGCGCCTTCTACAAGTACCACTCCACGCAGATGGAGCCGTGGGACGGCCCCGCCTGCGTCACCTTCACCGACGGCACCCAGGTCGGCGCGGTACTCGACCGCAACGGTCTGCGCCCCGGCCGCTACTGGGTCACCGACGACGGCCTCGTCGTCCTCGGCTCCGAGGTCGGCGTGCTCGACATCGACCCGGCCAAGGTCGTCCGCAAGGGCCGCCTGCAGCCCGGCAAGATGTTCCTCGTCGACACCGCCCAGAAGCGGATCATCGAGGACGACGAGATCAAGAACGAGCTGGCCGCCGCCGCGCCGTACGCGCAGTGGCTGGAGACCGGCGAGATCGAGCTGTCGGACCTGCCCGAGCGCGAGCACATCGTGCACACCCACGCCTCGGTCACCCGCCGCCAGCAGACCTTCGGCTACACCGAGGAAGAGCTGCGCGTCATCCTCGCGCCGATGGCCCGTACCGGCGGCGAGCCGCTCGGCTCCATGGGTACGGACTCCCCGATCGCGGCCCTGTCCGAGCGCCCCCGGCTGCTCTTCGACTACTTCACCCAGCTCTTCGCGCAGGTCACCAACCCGCCGCTGGACGCCATCCGCGAGGAGCTCGTCACCTCGCTGCTGTCCTCGCTCGGCCCGCAGGGCAACCTGCTGGAGTCGACCGCCGCGTCCTGCCGCAGCGTCACCCTGCCCTTCCCGGTGATCGACAACGACGAGCTGGCCAAGCTCATCCACATCAACGCCGACGGCGACATGCCGGGCATGAAGGCCGCCACGCTCTCCGGCCTCTACCGGGTCTCCGGCGGCGGCGAGGCACTGGCCGCGCGGATCGAGGAGATCCGGGCCGAGGCCGACGCGGCCATCGCCAACGGCGCCCGCCTGATCGTCCTCTCGGACCGCCACTCGGACGCCGAGCACGCGCCGATCCCGTCGCTGCTGCTCACCTCCGCCGTGCACCACCACCTCATCGCCACCAAGCAGCGCACCCAGGTGGGCCTGCTGGTCGAGGCCGGTGACGTCCGCGAGGTGCACCACGTCGCGCTGCTCATCGGCTACGGCGCCGCCGCGGTCAACCCGTACCTGGCCATGGAGTCCGTCGAGGACCTGCTGCGCGCCGGTACCTTCCTGTCCGGCCTGGAGCCGGAGCAGGCCATCAAGAACCTGATCTACGCGCTCGGCAAGGGCGTCCTGAAGGTCATGTCCAAGATGGGCATCTCCACCGTCGCCTCCTACCGCGGCGCCCAGGTCTTCGAGGCCGTCGGCCTCAACGAGGAGTTCGTCGAGACCTACTTCAACGGCACCGCCACCAAGATCGGCGGCGCTGGCCTGGACGTCATCGCCAAGGAGGTGGCCGCGCGCCACGCCAAGGCGTACCCGGTCTCCGGCATCGCGGCCACGCACCGCGCGCTGGAGATCGGCGGCGAGTACCAGTGGCGCCGCGAGGGCGAGCCGCACCTGTTCGACCCGGAGACGGTCTTCCGTCTCCAGCACGCCACGCGCGGCCGCCGGTACGACATCTTCAAGCAGTACACGGCCCGGGTGAACGAGCAGTCCGAGCGCCTGATGACGCTCCGCGGGCTCTTCGGCTTCAAGAGCGACCGTCCGTCGATCTCCATCGACGAGGTCGAGCCGGTCGCCGACATCGTCAAGCGCTTCTCCACCGGCGCCATGTCGTACGGCTCCATCTCCAAGGAGGCGCACGAGACCCTCGCGATCGCCATGAACCAGCTGGGCGCCAAGTCCAACACCGGTGAGGGCGGCGAGGACCCGGACCGCCTGTACGACCCCGAGCGGCGTTCGTCGATCAAGCAGGTCGCCTCCGGCCGCTTCGGCGTCACCTCGGAGTACCTGGTCAACGCGGACGACATCCAGATCAAGATGGCGCAGGGCGCGAAGCCCGGCGAGGGCGGCCAGCTGCCCGGCCACAAGGTCTACCCGTGGGTCGCCAAGACGCGGCACTCCACCCCGGGCGTCGGTCTCATCTCCCCGCCGCCGCACCACGACATCTACTCCATCGAGGACCTGGCTCAGCTGATCCACGACCTCAAGAACGCCAACCCGGCCGCCCGCATCCACGTGAAGCTGGTCTCCGAGGTCGGCGTGGGCACGGTCGCCGCGGGTGTCTCCAAGGCCCACGCGGACGTCGTCCTCATCTCCGGCCACGACGGCGGAACGGGCGCCTCCCCGCTCACCTCGCTGAAGCACGCGGGCGGTCCCTGGGAGCTCGGCCTCGCCGAGACCCAGCAGACGCTGCTGCTCAACGGGCTGCGCGACCGGATCGTCGTCCAGACGGACGGCCAGCTCAAGACCGGCCGCGACGTGATCATCGCCGCGCTGCTCGGCGCCGAGGAGTTCGGTTTCGCGACCGCGCCGCTCGTCGTCTCCGGCTGCGTCATGATGCGCGTCTGCCACCTGGACACCTGCCCGGTCGGCATCGCCACGCAGAACCCGGTCCTGCGCGACCGCTTCTCCGGCAAGCCCGAGTTCGTCGTCAACTTCTTCGAGTTCATCGCAGAGGAGGTGCGCGAGCTCCTCGCCGAGCTGGGCTTCCGTACGATCGAGGAGGCCGTCGGCCACGCCGAGCTGCTCGACACGACGCAGGCCGTCACGCACTGGAAGGCGCAGGGCCTCGACCTGGAGCCGCTCTTCTACGTGCCGGAGCTGCCCGAGGGCGCGGTGCGCCACGCCCTGATCGAGCAGGACCACGGTCTGGAGAAGGCGCTCGACAACGAGCTCATCGAGCTCGCCGCCGACGCGCTGAACGCCGAGTCCGCCGAGGCGGCCCAGCCGGTCCGCGCGCAGGTCGCGATCCGCAACATCAACCGGACCGTCGGCACCATGCTCGGCCACCACGTCACGAAGAAGTTCGGTGGCGCGGGCCTGCCCGACGACACCATCGACCTCACCTTCACCGGCAGCGCCGGCCAGTCCTTCGGCGCCTTCGTGCCGCGCGGCATCACCCTGCGCCTGGAGGGCGACGCCAACGACTACGTCGGCAAGGGCCTTTCCGGTGGCCGGATCGTGGTCCGCCCGGACCGCGCCGCCGACCACCTCGCCGAGTACTCCACGATCGCCGGCAACACCATCGGCTACGGAGCCACCGGCGGCGAGATGTTCCTGCGGGGCCGCACCGGCGAGCGCTTCTGCGTCCGCAACTCCGGCGCGCTGGTCGTCTCGGAGGGCGTGGGCGACCACGGCTGCGAGTACATGACGGGCGGCACGGCCGTCGTCCTCGGTGAGACGGGCCGCAACTTCGCGGCGGGCATGTCGGGCGGCGTCGCGTACGTCATCGACCTCGACCCGCGCAACGTCAACGCCGGCAACGCGGGCGCCGTCGAGGCCCTGTCCGACGCCGACAAGCAGTGGCTGCACGATGTGGTGCGCCGCCACGAGGAGGAGACCGGCTCGACCGTGGCCGCGAAGCTCCTGGCTGACTGGTCCGTCGCGGCGGACCGCTTCAGCAAGATCATCCCGACCACGTACAAGGCAGTGCTCGCCGCCAAGGACGCCGCTGAGCTCGCCGGACTCTCGGAATCCGAGACCACGGAGAAGATGATGGAGGCGGCGACCCATGGCTGACCCGAAGGGCTTCCTCACCACCCCGCGCGAGACCGCCTGTTCCCGTCCCGTGGCCGAGCGCCTCAAGGACTGGAACGAGGTCTACGTCCCGGGCTCGCTGCTCCCGATCATCAGCAAGCAGGCCGGCCGCTGCATGGACTGCGGCATCCCGTTCTGCCACAACGGGTGTCCGCTCGGGAACCTGATCCCCGAGTGGAACGACTTCGCGTACCGCGAGGACTGGACCGCGGCCTCGGAGCGTCTGCACGCGACGAACAACTTCCCCGAGTTCACGGGCCGGCTGTGCCCCGCGCCGTGCGAGTCGGCGTGCGTCCTCGGCATCAACCAGCCGGCCGTCACCATCAAGAACGTCGAAGTCTCGATCATCGACAAGGCGTGGGACAACGGCAACGTCACCCCGCAGCCGCCGGAGCGCCTCTCCGGCAAGACGGCCGCCGTCATCGGCTCCGGCCCGGCGGGTCTGGCCGCGGCGCAGCAGCTGACGCGGGCCGGGCACACCGTCGTGGTGTACGAGCGCGCCGACCGCGTCGGCGGGCTGCTGCGCTACGGCATCCCCGAGTTCAAGATGGAGAAGGTGCACATCAACCGCCGCATCGAGCAGATGCGCGCGGAGGGCACCAAGTTCCGTACGGGCATCGAGGTCGGCCGCGACATCACCGCCACCGACCTGCGCAAGCGGTTCGACGCGGTCGTCATCGCGGCGGGCGCGACCGTCTCCCGCGACCTCCCCGTCCCGGGCCGCGAGCTGGGCGGCATCCACTTCGCGATGGAGTACCTGCCGCTCGCGAACAAGGTCCAGGAGGGCGACTTCATGGCGCCCCCCATCACGGCCGAGGGCAAGCACGTGGTCGTCATCGGCGGCGGCGACACCGGCGCGGACTGCGTGGGCACCGCCCACCGCCAGGGCGCGGCCTCGGTGACGCAGCTGGAGATCATGCCCAAGCCGGGCGAGGAGCGGAACGCCAACCAGCCGTGGCCGACCTTCCCCATGCTCTACAAGGTCACCTCGGCGCACGAGGAGGGCGGCGAGCGGGTCTACTCCGTCTCCACCACCCACTTCGAGGGCGACGAGAACGGCAACGTCAAGGCCCTGCACCTGGTCGAGGTCGAGTTCGTCGACGGCAAGCTCGTCCAGAAGCCCGGCACCGAGCGCGTCCTCCCGGCGCAGCTGGTCACCCTTGCGATGGGCTTCACGGGCACGGACCAGGAGAACGGCCTGGTCCAGCAGTTCGGCCTGGCGCTGGACGCCCGCGGCAACATCGAGCGCGACGCCTCCTACGCGACCAACGTCGACGGCGTCTTCGTCGCCGGCGACGCGGGCCGCGGCCAGTCGCTCATCGTCTGGGCCATCGCGGAGGGCCGCTCGGCCGCCCGCGGCGTGGACCGCTTCCTGACCGGCAGCAGCGCCCTCCCGTACCCCGTCAAGCCGACGGACCGCTCGCTGACGGTGTAACCCGGCAGTACCCCGCCCCTCTGCGGGCGGGACCCCTCATGCGGTCCGTACAACGGCGTGCGGAACTCCGACACAGCGCCCGTCATGTCCCCGACCAGGGATGACGGGCGCTGTGGCGTTCGCCGTCAGGCTTCGGGCACGGGCCGGGTCACTCGGGCTGGACGACCGTGGCGCCCCAGCGTATGGACGGGGTCGAGGTGGTCACCGTGGCCGCGAAGCCGCCCTGCAGGCCTGCGCCGAGGGGGAGGGTGACGAGGGTGGGGCTGGTGCCCGGGCAGGCGACCGTGAAGGGGGCCGGGTCGCGGTCCGGGTGGTTGTCGAGGTGGAAGGCGACCTCGATGCTGCCGCCGTCCGCGCAGCCGAAGGTGATGAAGGTGTCCAGGCGGGAGGAGAGTCCGCCCGAGACGAAGCCGCTGGAGCCGGTCTGCTCGGGGATCCAGATGAGGCCGTCGGGCCCCGGGTAGCCGATGATCTCCCCCTCCGACGAGGCCGTGGCCGTGCCTGCTGCGAGCGTCAGCGTGAGGGCCGCCGCCAGTGTGGTGACCGCGGCGGCCCTGCCGCGCCCGCGCGTCTGCTTCTTCATGTGAACCCCCGTGGTGTCTTCGGTCGTATCCGACACCGACCACGTTAATCGGGGGCACTGACAACCCAGTTCGGGGCGAACGGACGCGGCCGCGGTCAGGCCCCCGTGAGGTCGTCGCCGAGCGGGCTGCGCCGGTAGAGGACCTGGCGGCCCTGGCGGGCGCGGGTGACCAGGCCGGCCGCGTACAGCACGCGCAGGTGCTGGGAGACGGCGCTGGGGGTGACCCGCAGGCGGCGGGCCAGTTCGACGGTGGCCAGCGGCTCCGCCAGCAGGGTGAGCAGCCGCGCCCTCGGAGCGCCGAGGAGCGGTACGAGGGCTTCGGCGCGGGCGGGCGCCGGGTCGGCCGCCCACAGCGTCCCCGCCCCGCGGCTCGGGTACATCAGCGAGGGCGGTTCCTCCGGCCCGGCCGGGGGCGCGGGCTTGTGGGCGAAGACGCACGGGATGAGGAGGAGGCCCCGGCCGGCGGCCCTGACCCGGTGCGTGGTGAGCATCTTGTCGATGTGCAGGACCCCGTCGTGCCAGCGCAGGATCGGGTGCATGTCGGCGAAGAGCAGCCGGGCGCCGCCCATGGCCAGCCGCCTCGCCCGGTAGGTCATGTCCGCCTCCGCCACCAGCCTCAGCTGCGGCCACAGCGGCTCGACGGCGATCTCCCAATACCGTTGCAGGAGCGTGCAGATGGTGTCGCGCAGGCCGGCGACGGCCGCGTCGTCACCCTCGGCGGCGGCGCGCAGCGGCCCGGGCAGCCGGCCCGGCGCGTGCGTCGCCAGCAGATCCCGGCGGACCAGCGCGGGCGGGGTCCGGCGGACGGTGGCGAGTTCCTCCGCGAAGGACGGGGCGAAGGTCGTGGGCCGGGGCGTCAGGAAGTCGGGCAGGGTGAGCCGCACCGCCACCAGGGACATCAGCAGACCGGTGTCCAGCCCGCCGAGCGCCCCGAGGACGGCCCTGCGCCAGGGAAGGTGGACGGCGGACAGGCCCGGGTCGTGCAACACCCGCAGGCTCAGCACGGTTTCGCCCAGGGGCGACAGCGCGAAACGGGTGTCGGCGAGGTCCTCGACGCTGAGCTCGAAGCTGATCATTAAGCCGTACGCTACCTCGATTGGCAGCGCACCGCCCGTGTCGTGGACTCCTCCCATGACCTCCTCCACCCCCGCCCTCCCGTCCCGCGCGACCCGTCGGGCCGCGGCCCCCTGGGGCGGCGGGCTGAGCCGCCGGCTGGTGCTGCTCCTCGCCGTGACCTCCGGCGTGGCCGTGGGGAACCTCTACTTCCCGCAGGCCATCGCGCCGCTGATCGCCTCTGGCCTGGACGTCCCGCCCGACAGGGCCTCCCTGGTGGTGACCGTCGTCCAGCTGGGCTACACCGCCGGGATGGTCCTGCTGGTGCCGCTCGGCGACCGGCTGCGGCACCGCCCGCTGCTGGCCGCACTGCTCTGCCTGACCGGCTTGGCCCTCCTCGGCGCGGGCTGCGCCCCGGCGCTGACGCCGCTGGTCGCCGCGAGCGCCCTGATCGGGCTGACCACGGTGGCCGCGCAGATCATCGGACCGCTGGCAGCGGGCCTGGCGGCGCCCGGCCACCGCGGGGCGGTCATCGGCACGCTGATGAGCGGATCGACCGGGGGCATGCTGCTGGCCCGTACGTTCGGGGGCACGCTCGGCGAGTGGCTGGGCTGGCGGGCTCCCTACCTGGTGGCCGCGGCCGTGGCGCTGATCCTGGCCGCCGTGATCGCGCACGCGGTGCCGGACACCACGCCCGGGACGAGGCCGTCCAACTCCGCCCCCGCCGCCCCCCTACGGTCCTACGGCGCGCTCCTGACCGCCCCGCTCCGCCTCCTGCGCGCCGAGCCGGACCTGCGCCGCTCCTGCCTCTACCAGGCCGCGGTCTTCGGGGGGTTCTGCGCCGCCTGGACCAGCCTGGCCCTGCTGCTGACCGGCCCCGTCTACCGCCTGGGAGCCGAGGCCGTCGGCCTGCTCGCGCTGGTCGGCGCCGTCACCATGCTGTGCACCCCGGTCGCCGGCCGCCTGGTGGACCGCCACGGCCCCGACCCGGTGAACCTGGTCTCCCTGCTGGGCGTCCTCGCCTCCGCCGCGGTCCTCACGGCCGGCGCCCTGGGCGGCGTCGCCGGCCTGGCCGCGCTGACCGCGGGGACCCTGCTGCTGGACGTCGCCATGCAGTGCGGCATGGTCGCCAACCAGGCACGGGTGTACGCCCTGCGCCCGGGCGCCCGCAGCCGGCTCAACACCGCCTACATGACCTGCGCGTACCTGGGCGGCACCGCCGGCTCCTGGCTCGGCGTCCGCGCCCACGCCGCGTTCGGCTGGCCGGCGGTCTGCGCCCTGATCGCCCTGCTCGCCGCCGCAGCCCTGGGCCGCGCCCTCACCGGCCCCCGGCGCCGCACCGCCCGCCCGTCCTGACGGGCCCGGGCACCGTCCTGACGGGCCCGAGCCCGCCTCACTCGTGCGGGTGACGCTCGCATCTGCCGGGCCGCACCGCGCAGTTGAGCGCCCCGGCCGTCTGGTAACCATCTGCCTCATGGCCCCCACCACCCCCACCCGAATGCTGCTGAGCGGATTCCTCGGCGCCGCCCTCCTCTTCCCCGTGCCGCTCGCGGCGCCCGCGGCCGCCGACGCGCGGATCATCGACTACCACGGGCTGCGCCTGACCCTCCCCGACGGCTGGCGCGTCGTCGACCTCGACCGCGACCCCACCGCCTGCCTGCGCCTGGACCAGCCCACCCTCTACCTCGGGCACGCCGGCACCCAGAGCGCCTGCACCGGCCGGGCCGTCGCGGACCGCGCCGACACCCTGCACCTGGAACCGCTCGACGGGGCCCCGCCGCGCGCCGACATCCCGACGATCGACGTACCGGGCGCCGCCGTACCGTCCGTGGACGAGGCCCCCGCCGACAGCAACGAGCTGCGCTACGAGCTGCGCCGCGCCGGAGTCATGGCCACCGTCTCCTACGGGGACACGCCCGACCTCGTACGAGAGCTGCTGGCCGCGGCGGCCCGCGCGCTGCCCGCCCCGCCCCCCGGCCCGGGCGCGGCAGTCGCCGAGCCGGCGCTGGCCCCGGCGGCGCCGAAACCCCGTACCGCCCAGGAGCCCTTCACCGGCGAGGGCTTCGACGCCTGCACCGCCCCGACCCAGAAGGCCATGGACACCTGGCGGGCCGAGTCCCCCTTCGGCGCGATCGGCGTCTACATCGGCGGCCGGGCCCGGGCCTGTGCCCAGCCGCAGCTCACCGCGGGCTGGGTCGAGCGGCAGACCGCGGCGGGCTGGCACCTGATGCCGATCTGGGTGGGCCGGCAGCCCTGGAGCAACTCCAGCAGCGGCCTGTCCACCGACCCCTCGGAGGCCGACGGGCAGGGCCGGTCCGCCGCGGACGGCGCGGTGGACGCGGCCCGGTCACTGGGCCTGGCCGAGGGCACGGTGCTCTACAACGACCTGGAGAACTACACCGACCGCGCCCTGTGGGACGCCCCGGTCGTCGCCTACCTGACGGGCTGGACCCAGCGGCTGCACGAGCTGGGCTACCGCTCCGCCGCCTACGTCTCGGCGAGCTCCGGGGCCAAGGCGCTGAGCGCCCACTACCACCAGGCCCCCGACGCGATGCCGGACGTGCTGTGGGTCGCCCGCTGGAACCTTTCGGCCTCCGTCAGCGACGCCGACATGGGCCTGCCCGAGGGCACCGCCCAGTGGGCCGGACCGCGCCGGGCCCACCAGTTCCGCGGTGACCACGACGCCACCTACGGCGGGATCACCATCAACATCGACCGCAACTGGGTAGAGGTGGATCCCGCCGCCCTCGGCCCGGCCGGCGGGATCCTCCCGCTCAGCTAGAGCCCGGAGAGGCCGGAGAGGCGGGCGTCCCCGGCGCACCCGGAGTCCCCGGCGCACCCGGAGTCCCCGGCGCACCCGGAGTGGCCGGCGCGCTCGGCTCCGGGTCCTCGCGCGGCGGCTCGTCGTCATTGCCCCGGCGGATCGTGCGCAGGCCGCGCGCCGGGGTCCACGACCGTACGACCAATTCCTCGCCCTCCACGCCGATGTGCACGACCTCCGTCAGGTCGGCGTGGAAGAGGTGGAAGGGGTGCGGGGTCTGCGTCTCCTCGGCGTACCGGTGCAGCTCGGGCGGGTCCACGAGCTCCAGCGCGCGCCCGGAGATCCGTACGTCCCCGTCCGGCATCTCCTCGCCCGCACCCGGATTGGTGTGCAGGGCGAAGCGCGGGTCGCGCTGCAGGTCCCTGGCCTTCATCGAGCCGGCCATCATCCCGAGCCACAGCTCCCCGCCGCGGAAGTCGACATTCAGCCCGGCCACGCGGGGAGAGCCGTCCTTGCGCACGGTGGCCAGGACATGGTGCGAGTACTGCGCGAAGCGGGCCCGGACGGCCGCCGCGAAGTCCGGTTCCGCCTTCTCGAAGGCTGCCCAGTTGTGAGTCGTCATACGTCCATCTAAGCGCGGGGCACCGACAGTCTTCGCCTAAACGCGCACGATGCCCGCGCCGCGCGCCGCCGCCAGCCAGGCCGGGAACTCCCCGACCAGGCGGTCGTACAGCACCGCGTCCGGGACGGAGCGCGGATCGGGGCCCGCGTGGAAGTAGCCCGCGTTGTCCACCTCCCGCAGGGCGGGCACGGGCAGTTCGTCGAGCCGGCGCAGGAAGTCGAACTGCGTGCTGCGCGTGTTGCCGAAGCCGACGAACTGCCAGAAGAGCGGCAGCCGGGCCGCCTTGCACAGGTACCTCTCGGCCGCGAGCTTGTTGATCGGCCCGCCGTCCGTCTGGAAGACGACGAGGGCAGGCCGCGTCGAGCCCGAGTCCAGGTAGTGGTCGATCACCGCGTCCATCGCCGCGTGGTAGGCCGTCTTGCCCATGTGGCCGAGCCGGGAGGCGATCTCGGCGACCCGGCCCTCGTGCCCGGCGAGGGAGATCTCCTCCACCGCGTCGACCTCGGTGGAGAAGAAGACCACCGGTACGCGGGCGTCGTCGGTCAGGTGCGCCGACAGCCCCAGCACGCGGTCCGCGAGGGCCTGCACGCTGCCGTCCGCGTAGTACGGGCGCATCGAACCGGAGTAGTCCAGGACCAGGTAGACGGCCGCACGGCCGCCCTCCATGCCGTGCTTGCGCAGGGAGATCCCGGCGCTCTTGTAGAGGCTCACGAGCGCCGGAGCCGTTTCCTCGACCTTGCGCAGGTTCATCGCACTGCCCGTCATGGGGCGAGGGTACGTCAGCCCGGGCCTACGCCAAGCCTGTTGCCATCGAGGCCACCGCCGGCCACGGGGCCGGACCCGAGGCGCCCCTTGGCGCCCAGGCTGCTGTTGGCCTCCGCCGAAGTGATCGAAAACAATGGGCACATGACCACACGCGCCCGCTCCTTCGACGCCGCCGCCGCGCTCTACGCCGCCGCCCGCCCCGGCTACCCGCCGGCCCTCTTCGACGCCGTCGAGGAGCTGGCCGGCCGGCCGCTCGCCGGGGCGCGCGTGGCCGACGTAGGAGCGGGCACCGGGATCGCCACCGCGCCGCTGCACGAGCGCGGGGCCGAGGTGCTCGCCGTGGAGCCCGGCGACGGGATGGCCGCCGAGTTCCGTCGGGCGCACCCCGCGATCCCGCTCGTGCGCGGGGACGGGGACCGGCTGCCGCTGGCGACCGGCGCGTTCGACCTCCTCACCTACGCCCAGGCCTGGCACTGGACCGACCCCGAGCGCGCCGTGCCCGAGGTCCGGCGGGTCCTGCGCCCCGGCGGCGCCCTCGCCGTCTGGTGGAACGACACCGACCGCACGGTCCCCTGGATCGCGGCGCAGGAGGAGCGGCTGCGGGTCTTCTTCGGGGCCCCCGGGGGGACGAGCGGCCACCGCACCCTGCCGCCGGGGATCGAGGGGTTCACCACGCGCGCCGTGCGGTGGTCCCGGCGCATCACCCTGGACGACCACCTCGCCAACCTCTCCAGCCACTCCGCCTTCCTCGTCCTCGGCGAGGCCGGCACGCGGGAGTTCGCGGCGGCCGAGCGCGAGCGGCTGAGCCAGCTCTTCCCGGACGGCACGGTCGAGGAGCAGTACGTCGTGAGCCTCAGCGTCGCCCGGGTGTGACGCGGACCTCGTGCGAGCGCAGGACCTCCGCCCGGCAGGCCGACGGGGTGCCCCAGGCGTCGCGCAGCGGGCGGGCCTTGAGCAGCCACAGCGACAGGTCCAGCTCCTGGGTGTAGCCGACGGCGCCGTGCACCTGGAGCGCCGTCATCGCCGCCGTGTGCGCCGCCTCGCCCGCCCGCAGCTTCGCCGCCGCCACGTCGCCGGGGCTCAGTGACAGCGCCGCCGCCCACACCAGCGGGCGGGCGAATTCGAGGCCCAGGAGGGTGTCCGCCAGCCGGTGCTTCACCGCTTGGAAGGCCCCGATCGGCGCGCCGAACTGCGTGCGCTGCTTGGCGTACTCCACCGTGCGGGCCAGCAGCGCCTCGCCCACGCCCAGGCACTGGGCCGCCGTCAGCAGCCGGGCCCAGCGGCCGGCCGCCTCCGCCGCCCGGACCACCGCCGGCCCCGCCGCCAGCAGCTCGGCCCCGGCCGCCCCGGGGACCGACAGACGCCGCGCCGGGTCCGTCGAGACCAGGGGCGGACCGGCGGCGCCGGCGGCCCCCGCCAGCCACAGCTGGCCCTGCGCCGACACCGTGAAGCAGTACGTCGCCGCGTCCGCGTCCAGGGCGTACGGGCTGCCGCCCGGCAGGGTCAGCGTGGCCGAGGCCGCGCCCGCGACCAGCCCCGGCAGGAACCGCTTCGCCAGCCCCTCGTCCCCCAGTTCGCACAGCAGCACGGACGCGGCGGCGCTCTCCACCAGCGGCCCCGGCACCCCCGCCCGCCCCAGTTCCACGAAGCCGAGGGACAGCTCCAGCGGGAGCAGGCCCGCGCCGTCGTACGCCTCCGGCGCGGCCAGCGCGAACAGGCCCGCGTCCGCGAGGCGGCCCCACACCGCCCGCCCCGGACCGTGCTCCCCGTCCGCCCAGGCCCGTACCGCCGCCGGTACCCCGGCCGCGCCCAGCAGGGAGCGCAGCGTGCGGGCGAAGTCCGACTGCTCGTCGGTCGGCAGGAAGCGCATCAGCGGCGGCCCTTCGGGAGGCCGAGCAGCCGCTCGGCGATGATGTCGCGCTGGATCTCGTTCGTCCCCGCGTAGATCGGCCCGGCCAGCGAGAAGATCCACGGCTCGGCCCACGGCCCGTCCGCGCGCTCGGCGTCCGCGCCCAGCAGGTCCAGCGCCGTCTCGTGCAGGGCGATGTCGTACTCCGACCAGAACACCTTGTTCAGGCTGGACTCGGCGCCGATCCTCTCCCCGGCCGCGAACCGCGAGGCGTTGGCCCAGGTGAACAGCTCGTAGGCGCGCGCCCCCACCACGGCGTCCGCCACCCGGTCGCGCAGCGCGGTGTCGGACGGGTCGCCGGCCGCGTGCCACAGGGACACCAGCCGGTCCGCCGCGCTGAGGAAACGGCCGGGGGCGCGCAGCGTCAGCCCGCGCTCGTTGCCGGTCGTCGACATCGCTATCCGCCAGCCCTGTCCCGGCTCCCCGATCACGTCCTCGTCCGGTACGAAGACCTCGTCCAGGAAGAGCTCCGCGAAGGCGGGCTTGCCGTCGAGGCGGCCGATGGGCCGCACCGTCACCCCCGGCGCCCGCAGGTCGAACATCAGGTAGGTCAGTCCCCGGTGCGGCTGCGGGGCGTCCGGGTCGCTGCGGAAGATTCCGAAGGCGCGGTCCGCGAAGGCCGCCCGCGAGGACCAGGTCTTCTGCCCGGACAGCAGCCAGCCGCCCCGGGTGCGCACCGCCCGCGACGACAGCGAGGCCAGGTCGGAGCCGGCCCCGGGCTCCGACCAGGCCTGCGCCCAGATCACCTCGCCGCTCGCCATCGACGGCAGTACCCGGGCCCGCTGCCGTTCGGTGGCGTGGTCGAAGAGGGTCGGGGCGAGGAGGCTGATGCCGTTCTGCGAGACCCGGCCGGGAGCGCCCGCCGCCCAGTACTCCTCCTCGAAGACCAGCCACCGCACGATGTCCGCGCCCCGGCCGCCGTACTCCTCGGGCCAGGACACCACCGACCAGCGGTCCGCGTGCAGCCGCGCCTCCCACTCCCGGTGCGCGGCGAAACCCTCCGCGGTCTCCAAGGAGGGCAGCGGGGAGGCGGGTACGTGGTCGGCCAGCCAGGCCCGGGCCTCGGCCCGGAACGCCGCCACCTCCGCCGACTCGGTGAGGTCCATCGGTCCCGCCTCCTCTTCCCTAACAAGTGTTTGGTAGGTTAACGTACGGTCATGAGCAGCGTCGAGGAGTTCGCATGAACGAGCCCCGGTACGTCCCCGGCCACCACCTGCTGGAGGACCGCACCGCGGTCATCACCGCTGCCGCCGGAGCCGGGATCGGCGGCGCCACGGCCCGCCGCTTCCTGGAGGAGGGCGCCCGCGTCCTCATCAGCGACGCCCACGCCCGCCGGCTGAAGGAGACCGAGGACGCGCTCGCCGCCGAGTTCGGGGCCGGCCGCGTCACCTCCCTGCCCTGCGACGTCACCGACGAGGACCAGGTCCGGGCGCTCTTCGCGTGCGCCGAGCAGACCCACGGCCGCCTGGACGTCGTCGTCAACAACGCCGGCCTCGGCGGCACCGCCGCCCTCGTCGACATGACCGACGCCCAGTGGTCCCAGGTCCTCGACGTCACCCTGAACGGCACCTTCCGCTGCACCCGCGCCGCCCTGCGGTCCTTCCGCGCCGCCGGCACCACCGGCGGGGTCGTCGTCAACAACGCCTCCGTCGTCGGCTGGCGCGCCCAGAGCGGCCAGGCCCACTACGCCGCCGCCAAGGCGGGCGTGATGGCGCTGACCCGCTGCGCGGCCCTGGAGGCGGCCGAGTACGGCGTACGGATCAACGCGGTCGCCCCCAGCCTGGCCATGCACCCGCACCTGGTGAAGGTCACCAGCGAGGAACTGCTCGCCGAGCTCACCGCCCGCGAGGCCTTCGGCCGGTACGCCGAACCCTGGGAGGTCGCCAACGTGATCGTCTTCCTGGCCAGCGGCTACTCCTCGTACATGACGGGCGAGACCGTCTCGGTCAGCAGCCAGCATCCCTAGGCGGTGCCGTGTCCGAGAATGGCTCCGTGCCAACGAACAAGGCGACAGCCAAGAAGAAGCCCCAGATGACGGCCTCGCCCGAGCGGCGCCGCGAACTCCTCGCCACCGCCGCCGAGGTCTTCGCCGCACAGGGCTACAACGCCACGACCGTCCGGAAGATCGCCGACGCCGCCGGGATGCTCGCCGGCAGCCTCTACTACCACTTCGATTCCAAGGAATCGATGCTCGACGAGATCCTCTCCGCCTTCCTGAACGAGCTGTGGGAGGGCTACGACACCGTCCTCGCGGCCGGTCTCGGCCCCAGGGAGACCATCGAGGCCCTGGTCACCGAGTCCTTCCGGGAGATCGACCGGCACCGCGCCGCCGTCGCCATCTACCAGAAGGAATCCCGCACCCTCAGCGCCCAGCCCCGCTTCCACTACCTGTCCGACTCGCAGGTCAAGTTCGAGAAGGCCTGGCTGGGCACGCTGGAGCGCGGGGTCGCGGCCAAGGTCTTCCGCGCCGACCTCGACGTCCGCCTCACCTACCGCTTCGTGCGCGACACGGTGTGGGTGGCGGCGTCCTGGTACCGGCCGGGCGGACAGCACAGCCCCGAGGAGATCGCCCGCCAGTACCTGTCGATGGTGCTGGACGGGATCGCCCTGCGCACCTGACCGATCAGCCCACCAGAGGAGCCCCCGATGCCCGAGGCCTACATAGTCGACGCGGTCCGCACCCCCGTGGGGCGCCGGGGCGGCGGTCTGTCGGCCGTCCACCCCGCCGACCTGGGCGCGCACGTCCTCAAAGCGCTGGTCGAACGGTCCGGCGTGGACCCGGCTGCGGTCGACGACGTCGTGTTCGGCTGCCTCGACACGGTCGGCCCGCAGGCGGGCGACATCGCGCGCACGGCCTGGCTGGCCGCGGGCCTGCCGCAGGAGGTCCCCGGCGTCACGGTCGACCGCCAGTGCGGCTCCTCCCAGCAGGCGGTGCACTTCGCGGCGCAGGGCGTCCTGTCGGGCACCCAGGACCTCGTGGTCGCGGGCGGCACCCAGAACATGTCGATGATCCCGATCGCCTTCGCGTCGCGGCAGGCGGCCGAGCCCCTGGGCCTCACCCAGGGCCCCTACGCGGGCTCGGAGGGCTGGCGCGCCCGGTACGGCGACGCCCCCGTCAACCAGTTCCACGGCGCGCAGCTGATCGCACAGAAGTGGGGGATCACGCGGCGGGACATGGAGGAGTTCGCGCTCCGCTCCCACCGGCGGGCGCTGCGCGCGATCGACGAGGGGCGCTTCGAGCGCGAGATCGTGGCGTACCGGGGCGTCGCGGTGGACGAGGGCCCGCGCCGGGACACCTCGCTGGAGAAGATGGCGGGCCTGAAACCGGTCGTCGAGGGCGGCACCATCACGGCGGCGGTCTCCTCCCAGGTCTCGGACGGCGCGGCGGCGATGCTGATCGCCTCGGAGCGGGCGGTGCGCGAACACGGCCTGCGGCCCCGCGCCCGCATCCACCACCTCTCGGTCCGCGGCGAGGATCCGATCCGCATGCTGTCCGCGCCGATCCCGGCCACGGCGTACGCGCTGAAGAAGACGGGCATGGCGCTGGCCGACATCGACCTGGTGGAGATCAACGAGGCCTTCGCGCCCGTGGTGCTGGCCTGGCTGAAGGAGACCGGAGCCGACCCGGACAAGGTCAACGTGAACGGCGGCGCGATCGCCCTGGGGCACCCGCTGGGAGCGACGGGCGTGAAGCTGATGACCACCCTGCTGCACGAGCTGGAGCGCACGGGCGGCCGCTTCGGCCTCCAGACCATGTGCGAGGGCGGCGGACAGGCCAACGTGACGATCATCGAACGGCTGTAGCACTCCTTCGGCCTCACCTGTCCGAATGAATTTTTCGCCGGCGAACCGGGGGCGCGAACCGCTCTCGACCCAAGCGGGACGGGCCCTGCGGGCTCCCGGCCGCCACGACGAAGGGCGCAGGTCACACCCTCGCGGCCACCCCGACCCGCCGAGGTGTGCTAGCTTAGAGCTCGTTGCAGTTGTGGTACCCATGAACTTTATGTGCGCCTGACGGGAATGTTCCTCAGGCGCTTTTATTGTTTTGCCGGAATCTCCGGATGGGGCCCTTTGCCGCCTATTCAGGAGATTCAAAATGGCACTTGGCACCGTGAAGTGGTTCAACTCGGAAAAGGGCTTCGGCTTCATCGAGCAGGACGGTGGCGGCCCGGACGTCTTCGCCCACTACTCGAACATCGCCACCCAGGGCTTCCGTGAGCTCCAGGAGGGCCAGCGCGTGTCCTTCGACGTGACGCAGGGCCAGAAGGGCCCCCAGGCGGAGAACATCCTCCCCGCCAACTAAGTACGTCAGCTTGCCGGGGTCCGCACCGTGAGGTGCGGGCCCCGGCTTGTCTGCTGTCTCGACCTTTGTTTTACCTGCCGGTTTCAGGAGGGCTTTCTCGCATGACCAGCTCCAGCTCCGCACGACCCAGCCGCCGCCCCACCCGGGGTCGAGGTGCGGCCCAGGGGCGTCCGAAGTCTGGCGCGGGACGGCAGAGGTCCGCCCCCGTTGCCCGGCCCCAGGAATTCACCATGCCCGAGCCGATCGCCCCGGCGCTGCCGCCGGTCGAGGCGTTCGAGGACATGGGCATGCCCGAGGCGCTGCTGAAGACCCTCGCCGCCCAGGGCGTCACCCAGCCGTTCCCCATCCAGGCCGCGACGCTGCCGAACTCGCTGGCCGGGCGTGACCTGCTCGGCCGCGGCCGCACGGGCTCCGGCAAGACCCTGGCCTTCGGCCTGGCGCTGCTGGCCCGTACCGCCGGCCGCCGCGCGCAGCCCAAGGCACCGCTCGCGCTGGTCCTCGTACCGACCCGCGAGCTCGCGCAGCAGGTGACCGACGCCCTGGCCCCGTACGCCACGGCCGTCAACCTGCGCATCGCGACCGTCGTCGGCGGCATGTCGATCAACCGGCAGTCGGGCGCCCTGCGCCGCGGCTCCGAGGTGCTCGTCGCCACCCCCGGCCGTCTGAAGGACCTGATCGACCGCGGTGACGCCGACCTCTCGCAGGTGTCGATCACCGTCCTCGACGAGGCCGACCAGATGACCGACATGGGCTTCATGCCGCAGGTCACCGCGCTGCTCAAGCAGGTCGAGCCCGGCGGCCAGCGCATGCTGTTCTCGGCGACGCTGGACAAGAACATCGACAAACTCGTCAAGATGTTCCTCACCGACCCGGTCGGCCACTCCGTCGACCCGTCGGCCGGTGCGGTCACCACGATGGAACACCACGTCCTGTACGTCATGGACGAGACCGACAAGAAGGCCGTGGCGACGCGCATAGCCGCTCGCGACGGCCGGGTGATCATGTTCGTGGACACCAAGCGTGCCGTGGACCGCATGGTCAAGAAGCTCCTCGCCGACGGCGTACGCGCCTCCGGCCTGCACGGCGGCCGCTCCCAGCCGCAGCGCAACCGCACCCTCGACTGGTTCAAGACGGGCGAGGTCACCGCGCTGGTCGCCACCAACGTCGCGGCGCGCGGCATCCACATCGACGACCTCGACCTCGTCGTGAACGTGGACCCGCCCACCGACCACAAGGACTACCTGCACCGCGGCGGCCGTACCGCCCGCGCCGGTGAGTCCGGCAGCGTCGTCACCCTGGTCCTGCCCGACCAGAGGCGCGACATGACCCGTCTGATGTCGGACGCGGGGATCTCCCCGCGCACCGCGCAGATCAAGTCCTCCGACGAGGAGCTGACCCGGCTGACCGGCGCCAAGGAGCCCTCGGGCATCCCCGTGGTGCTGGACGTGCCGCAGCCGACCGCGCCCAAGCCGCGCGGCGGCTCCGGCACGGGCTCCGGCGCGCGTCGCCGCTCGGGCGGGGGCGCGCCGCGTACCGGCTCCGCCACGGGTGGCGCGCCGGCGGCCGGCGGTCGTGGCCGTCGCTCGGGTGGCGCCGGCTCCGGGCAGGCCCCCGCGGCCTCCGGTTCCGGCCAGGCCCGCCGTGGTCAGGGCGGCGCGGGCGCGGCCTCCGGTTCGGGCCAGGCCCGTCGTGGTCAGGGCGGCGCCTCCGGTGGCGCGGCCGCGGCTTCCGCGCGCAGCCGGGTCGGCTCCGCGGGCCAGGGCCGCCGCCGGGCGGTCTGAGCGCAGACGCAGGACGTAGGACGCAGGACGACGCCGGGCCGTGCATCGCGCACGCGCCCGGCGTCGTCGTGTCCGCACCCCGGCAGCTCCTAGCGGACCATCTTGTTCTGCAGCTTCGCCAGGGTCCGCAGGTCCAGGCCGAGGCCTTCGGTGAGGTAGCCGTAGAAGCTGCCGTAGTCGGCCACCATCCGGGCCGTCGCGGCGTCCAGGTAGTCCTGACGCACTTCCTGGAGCGGGATCAGCAGGTCCGGGTTCTGCATCCGCCCGGACTGCTTGAGGCCCGCCCGCACCCGGGCGTCGTAGGCGGCGCGGAAGGTGTTCGACGCCAGGTAGTCGCGCGCGGCGGCGTCCTCGGGCACGGCCAGCGCGCGCAGCAGGACGTAACTCATCCAGCCGGTGCGGTCCTTGCCCGACGTGCAGTGGTACAGCAGCGGGCCCTGGGCGCCGTCCGCGATCTCCCGCAGGGCCGCCGCGAACTGCGCCCGGTTCTCGGGGCTGCTCACGAAGGTGCGGTAGATGTCGCGAATGTAGGCCTCGGCGCGGCCGCCGCCGAGCATCTGCTCCTGGGTGACGGGGTCGCCGCTGGTGATCGCGCCGACGAGGGTCCCGTACAGGCCGAGGTCGCTGACCGGGCGGGAGGTGGGGGTGAGGGGGGCGGGCAGCCGGTCGGCGCCGTCGTACTGGACCTCCATGGGGATGCGGAAGTCGAGGACCTTCGTGAGGCCCAGACCGGAGACCGTGGTGAGGTCCGCGTCGGTCAGCTTGCTCAGCGCGTCGGAGCGGTAGACCAGCCCGTGGCGGACCTGGCCGCCCGTCCAGGTGCGGTAGCCGCCGACGTCCCGGAGGTTGACGGCGCCCTGGAGGGTGATCTGGCGAATCGTTTCTTCTTGCTGCTGGTGCCAGTGCGGCCGGGCACTGACCCCGGCGCCGGGCCCCGCCGCCGCGTACGCGGAGGCGGGCAGGGTCCCGAGGGCGAGTGCGGCGGCGGCCGCCGCGGTCGCCAGGCGGATACGGGCACGGCTCATGGGGGCGACTCCTGGGGCGGAGAAGGGGGATCACCCTGCGGGTGGCAGGGTGCGGAGCGAGTGCTGCGCTGCGAGTGCTTCCAGTACCTGGTGTGCCTCGGCCATGACGCGGGAGACGAGCTCCGCGCAGGACGGCAGATCGTCGATCACCCCCGCGACCTGGCCCGATGCCATGACGCCGAGGTCCGTACGGCCCTCGACCATGGACGCCTTCAGGAGCATCGGGGTGTTCGCCGCGAGCAGGACCTGGCTCCAGGACAGGTCCTTGCCGTGTTTCATGGCGAGGCCGTCGCGGACCATCCGCGGCCAGCTCAGACCGGACAGCTTGCGGAAACCGGCCGCGTGCCGCACCGCCCGGGCCAGGGCCCGGACGCGGCCCGCGCGCTCCAGGGAGTCGACCAGCTCGGTGCGGAGCATGCGGTGCGGCAGCCCGTCGACGGCCGTGGTGACGGTGACGTCCTTGACCGTGGCCTTCAGGTACGCGGCCTTCACGGCGTCCGGGACGGTGGAGTCGGAGGTCAGCAGGAAACGGGTGCCCATGGCGATGCCCGCCGCCCCGTAGGCCAGGGCGGCCACCAGACCGCGTCCGTCGCTGAAGCCGCCCGCCGCCACCACCGGGACGCCCACGGCGTCCACGACCTGGGGCAGCAGCACGCTCGTCGCCACGTCCCCGGTGTGGCCGCCGCCCTCACCGCCCTGCACGATCACCGCGTCGGCGCCCCAGGCGGCCACCTTCTCGGCGTGCCGCCGGGCCCCGACCGAGGGGATGACCACCACGCCCGCGTCGCGCAGCCGCCCGATCAGCTCCTTGGAGGGCGCGAGGGCGAAGGAGGCGACCCGCACCCCCTCGTCGATGATCAGCTGGGCGCGCTCGGCCGCGTCCCCGGCGTCCGCGCGCAGGTTGACCCCGAAGGGGGTCCCGGGCGCGGTGCGCGACTTGACCTCGCGGACCGCGGAGCGCAGCTGGTCCAGCGTCATCGTCGCCGACGCCAGGATCCCCAGCGCCCCCGCGTTCGCCGCGCCCGACACCAGGCGCGGGCCTGCGACCCAGCCCATGCCCGTCTGCACGATCGGGTGGCGCACGCCGACCAGCTCGGTGAATGCCGTCTCCACCGGATCAGCCCCGCACTTCCCGGTCGCGCAGCCCCCGCGGATCGATGACCTCGCGGATGAGCCGCAGTTCCTCGGCGCTCGGCTCCCGCGTGTACGGGACCTGCTCGGCGACGGCCAAGTCGAAGCCGGTGGCCGCCCGGACCTGCTCGACGCTGACCCCCGGGTGCACGGAGGCCAGGCACATCGAGCGGCCCGGGCCGGTGAAGTCGAAGACGCCGAGGTCGCTGACCACCCGCGGGAGGCGGTGGTAGCGCGTCACCCCGGCCGCCTCGGCGCGGTCGTGGCCGACGCCGCTGACCATGTCGACCCGTTCGACGAAGACCCGGGTGGAGTGCCGGGGGACCCAGTAACTCACCGGATTGTTCAGGGTGTTGACGGGAGCGCCGCGCACCCCCAGGAGCTGGCGGGACGGCCGCCGCCAGTCGCCGATGCAGGAGATGTTCTGGTTGCCGAAGCGGTCGATCTGGCTGGCGCCCATCATCACGTGCCGCTTGCCGCCGGTGACCATGGTCAGGTGCCGCCGGTACGGGAGCCAGCCCTCGGCCGTGCCGTCCAGTCCGACGAGCATGGCCTCGCCGTCGGTCAGCAGCAGGTCGGGGGAGAAGGTCCGCTTCGCGAGACGCGCCCCGAAGGAGGGGATCAGGCCCATCGGGCTGGCCAGCACCTCGCCGTTGTCGCGCCAGGCCTCGGCGCAGGCGATCACGCAGTACTCCGCACGACTGGTCATTTCTGCTCCTCGTGCCAGGTCCGGACGGCGCGCTGGTAGTCGTGCTCGTCGGCGCCCGACAGGAAGCGCTCCGCGAACTCGGGCCAGGGGGTGGTCGCGTACAGCTTCTGGAAGGCCTCGTCGCGGTCGTAGTCGGGGACGCAGGAGGTGAAGTGCGCGCCGCCCGGGGCCTCCACGACCCCGGTGACGCAGTGCCGGCTGACCAGGAGCGACTGCGGGGGGCCCGCCTTGGCGAGCTCGGCGGTCTCGACGAGCTGCTCGCAGGAGACGTAGGCCGCCTCGGCCGCCTCGCAGAAGAGGTCGTCGAAGTACGGGTCCGGCCCCAGGTACTGGGCGTTGCCCAGGCGGTCGGCCCGGTTCAGGTGGACCAGGGCGGCGTCCATGCGCAGGGCGGGGGCGGCGACGAACTCCTCCCCGTCGGCGTAGGGCGAGGTGACGGTGCGCAGCTCCGGGTTGACCCGCATCACGTCGGAGCCGAGCCCGGCGCGGACGGGCAGGAAGGGCAGCCGGTTCGCGGCGGCGTGCAGGCCCCACATGAACATGGCCTCGTCGAGCTCGGTGAGGGCGAAGGCGCCGCGCTCGCGGGCGGCCCGGAAGTGGGGCTCCAGCGGGATGGAGTCCAGGGTGGCGAAGGGGGCGACGAGCCTCTTGATCCGGCCCGCGGCGGCCAGCAGGCCGACGTCGGGGCCCCCGTAGGAGATCACGGTGAGATCGGTGACGGCGGAGCGGAGCAGTGCGCGCACCAGGGCCATGGGTTTGCGGCGCGAACCCCAGCCGCCGATGCCCAGGGTCATGCCGCTGCGCAGCTGCCCCACGACCTCTTCGGGGCTCATGGTCTTGTCGGTCATGCGGAGTCTCCCTGTCCCTTCCCGAAGGTGTCGCGGACCCGGTCGGCCACCCCGCTGAGGTTGGCCTCGAAGGTGAAGCCCTGCTCGAAGCGGTAACTGCGGCGCACGTCCACGGGGTCGATGCCGTTGATGGCCGCCTTGGCCAGCCGCAGGAGACAGCCGTCCTTGGCCGCGATCTCGGCGGCCAGCTCCAGGGCGGCGGCGCGCAGTCGGCCCGCCGGGACCACCCTCCAGACCGAGCCGTGCGCGTGCAGTTCGGCGGCGGTGGCGGTCCGCGAGGTGTAGTACAGCGTGCGCATCAGGTGCTGCGGGACGAGCCGGGCCAGGTGGGTGGCGGCGCCGAGTGCGCCCCGGTCCAGCTCGGGCAGGCCGAAGACGGCGTCGTCGGAGGCGACGATCGCGTCGGCGTTGCCGACGAGGCCGATGCCGCCGCCCAGGCAGTAGCCGTTCACGGCCGCGACCACCGGCACCTCGCACTCGTACACGGCGGCGAAGGCCTCGGAGCAGCCCCGGTTGGCGCCGATGAGGCGGCCGTGGCCGGTGTCGCGCTGGATCTCCTTGATGTCGACGCCCGCGTTGAAGCCGCGGCCCTCGGCGGCGAGGACCACGCACCGGACCGCGGGGTCGCGGCCGGCGGCGCGCAGGGCGTCGGCGAGGTCGTACCAGCCCTGCACGGGCAGCGCGTTGACGGGCGGGAAGTCGACGGTGACGCAGGCGACGCCCTGGTCCGGGCCGGAGGTGGAGACACCCATGAGAGGATCAGCTACCTTTCCACCAAACATTTGTTAGGTGAGGAAGGTAGCAGCCCATGGAGCTCGACGGGAGGGTCGTCGTCGTCACCGGGGGAACCCGCGGCGTCGGCGCGGGAATCGCCCGGTCGTTCCTCACGGCCGGGGCCGAGGTCGTCGTCTGCGCCCGCCGGCCCCCGCACGAACCGGTGGCGGCGGGGGGTCGGGAGGCGTCCTTCGTCCCGGTCGACCTGCGCGATCCGGACGCGGTGGGGGCCCTGTTCGACTCGGTCGGGGGCCGGTACGGACGGCTCGACTGCCTGGTCAACAACGCGGGCGGGACGCCGTACCGGCTACTGGGCGCGGGGGAGGAAGCGAGTGAGGGGGAGGGCGCGCGGGAGGCGCGGCGCCACGCGCGGGTCGTCGAGCTCAACCTGATCGCGCCGCTGACGGCCTCGCTGGCGGCCCACCCGTGGCTGCGGCGCACCCGCGGCTCCGTACTGATGATCGGCAGCGTCAGCGGCACCCGGCCCTCCCCGGGCACGGCGGCGTACGGGGCGGCCAAGGCCGGCCTGGAGAAGCTGGCCCGGTCCATGGCCGTGGAATGGGCGCCCGAGGTACGGGTCAACTCCCTCGTCCTCGGCATGGTGCGCACCGAGCTGGCGCACCTGCACTACGGGGACGAGGCCGGGATCGCGGCCGTGGGCGCGACCGTACCGCTGGGGAGGCTCGCGGAGCCCTCCGACGTGGGCGAGGCGGCGGTGTTCCTGGCCTCCGCCCGGGCGGCGTACGTGAGCGGGGCGAGCCTGCTCGTACACGGGGGCGGGGAGCGCCCCGCGTTCTTGGATGCGGCAACTGTCAACAAGGAGAGCTGACATGGCGGGACTGTGCGAGGGCCGGGTCGTGATCGTGACGGGTGCGGGGCGGGGGCTGGGGCGGGCCCACGCCCTGGCCTTCGCGGCGGAGGGGGCGAAGGTCGTCGTCAACGACCTGGGGGTCGCGCTGGACGGCCGAGCGGCCGCGGACGGTCCCGCGCAGCTGGTCGTCCGCGAGATCCGGGAGCTGGGCGGGGAGGCGGTGGCGCACGGCGGGGACATCGCGACGTCCGCGGGAGCGGACTCGCTGGTGGAGACGGCCGTCGACACCTTCGGCCGCCTGGACACCCTGGTCAACAACGCGGGCTTCCTGCGGGACCGGATGCTGGTCAACCTCGACGAAGACGACTGGGACGCGGTCGTCAGGGTGCACCTGAAGGGGCACTTCCTGCCGCTGCGGGCGGCGGCCGCGTGGTGGCGGGCGCAGGCGAAGGCGGGCCGGCGGGTGGCGGCCCGGGTGGTCAACACCTCCTCGGGGGCCGGGCTGCTGGGCTCGGTCGGCCAGGGCAACTACAGCGCGGCGAAGGCGGGGATCCTCGGCATGACCCTGGTCGCGGCGGCGGAGATGGGCCGGTACGGGGTCCAGGTCAACGCGATCGCCCCGGCCGCCCGGACCCGTATGACGGAACAGGCCTTCGCGCAGACCATGGCCGCCCCCGCGGAGGGCGGCTTCGACGCGATGGCCCCGGAGAACGTCTCCCCGCTGGTGGTGTGGCTCGGCTCGGAGGCCTCGGCCGGTGTCACGGGCCGGGTCTTCGAGGCGGAGGGCGGCCGGATCACGGTGATGGAGGGCTGGCGGCCGGGGCCCACCGCGGACCGGGGGGCGCGGTGGACCGCGTCGGAGGCGGGGGAGGCCACGCTGAAACTCCTCGCGGCGGCCGAGGCGCCGCTGCCGGTGTACGGGGCGCGGTGAGGCCCGGCTCCGCCGGTGTGCGTGGCAGGCGCCGGGCGGGTGGCCCGATCGGGAAGACTCCGCCCAGGGTCCCGGGTCCGACCGGCTCCGGGACGAGAGCCGAAGGAGCCTGATCCCACGATGGCCGTCACACCGCCCCCGCAGAAGATCACCACGTTCCTCATGTTCGAGGGGCGGGCCGAGGAGGCCATGCTCTTCTACACCTCCCTCTTCGACGACGGGCAGGTCCTGTCCGTCAGCCGCTACGGCCCCGACGAGACCGGGCCCGGCGCCGGGGCGGAGGGGACCGTGCGCCACGCGACCTTCGCCCTGGCCGGACAGCGGTTCATGTGCATCGACAGCCCGTCTCCGCACGCGTTCGGCTTCACCCCCGCGGTGTCGCTGTACGTCCAGTGCGAGGACGAGGCCGAGATCGACCGCCTCTACGGCGCACTCGCCGAGCAGGGGCAGGAGCTGATGCCCCTGGGGTCGTACGGGTTCAGCGCCCGCTTCGGCTGGGTGAACGACCGCTTCGGCGTCTCCTGGCAGCTGAACGTGGCGGCCGCGCCGAGCGAGGAGGTCGTGGTCGGCCAGTGACGCCGCTCGACGGCTGACGCTTCGGCTGACTGCCGTCCGCCGTCGGTCACGGCAGTTGCGGCCGGTCCACGGAAGCGGGCCCGGCCCCCTGGCGAGGGGTCGGGCCCGGGTCTTCACCGGTGCGGTGGGATATGACTACCCGCTCCCTGCACGTGCTGAACCGCGCTCGGCCCATCAGCTTGTAGCACTTGCTTGCGGACCACTGACTCCCGGGCCGGGGGCCTCGGGCTAGGACAGCTTGCCGTCGTAGTCCGGCAGCTTGACGGTGCGCTCGGCGTGCCCGCCGACGAGGTCGGTCGGGCTGTTGCCGATGTTGGCGATGATCGTGTAGCCGAGCGCCTCTATCTCCGCGCGCTTGCCCGTCTTGTAGGCGCTGACCTCGTCGAACAGGTCGGGCAGGTCACGGACGTAGAGGCCCGAGACGGGGTAGCCGACGGCCTTGAGGTTGTGCTCGGTGAGGGAGTGGATGATCCCGGGGCGGGCGGTGACGAAGAAGATGGCGACGCCGCGCTCGTTCGCGTAGCGGGTCAGGTCGCGCACCTTGGAGATCGCGGGGGTCGGGAACGTCCAGAACCAGTGGAAGTCCGTCTCCAGCGAGGTGTTGTCGATGTCGAGGACGATCGCGGGCTTCTCCCCGGCGGGCGAGGCGGCGATGCGCTGCTCGATGCCGGGCCGGGCGGCGTCGATGACCGAGGCGACGTCCCGCTGCCAGGTGCCGTAGTCGATGCCGAGGATCGCGGCGTTGCCGCCGGGCGCGGACGCGGAGGCCGACGCGGTGACGGGGGCCGCCTGGGCGGCGGTGGCCGGTACCAGGGTCAGGACGGCGGCCGCTGCGGCCACGCCTGCGGCGGCGGTACGGGACATACGGGTGCGACGGCTGCTGCGCATGGGGGGCGCTCCTGGGTCACGAAGTGGCATGTGAACGACCAGAGTTGGCGAGAACCCGCCGCATGTCTACCGACCAGTAGGAAATCTTTCACGACCGGGAGGTGAATGCTCGTGAGATGGGCCCATATGCCCACCCCCGCCCCCCGCCTCCGGCGGGATCGACGCTTGCCTGCAGATTGAAGTCCCGCTGCGGGCATGGTCGTTGACGCGGTGGAGTCGGGGCGCCCGGTCTGTGGCGCGCTCGGTTCGGGGTGGCCGTCTGTTCTGCGGTGGCGAACGGGCTGCGGCGGACATCCTGTCGCTCGAACACGTGGTGGCCGAAAGTGCGTTCTTGATGCCCGCCATACGGCTGCTGTGTCATGGACGTGTCATTCACCCGATGACACACGCACGGCCCAACCCCCCACGAAAGGCAGTGTGTTGACTGTGAGTACCCTCACGCGGTTCTTGAAGCGCACTCTCGCCGTCGGCGCGGTCGCCCTCGCAGCCGTCAGCCTCCAGCCCGGCAGCGCCACCGCCGGTACCGCCCCCGTCGTCGGCGGCACCCGAGCCGCCCAAGGCGAGTTCCCCTTCATGGTGCGCCTCTCCATGGGCTGCGGCGGCGCCCTGTACACCCAGCAGATCGTCCTCACCGCCGCCCACTGCGTCAGCGGATCCGGCAACAACACCTCCATCACCGCCACCGCCGGAGTCGTCGACCTCAACAGCTCCAGCGCCATCAAGGTCCGCTCCACCAAGGTCCTCCAGGCCCCCGGCTACAACGGCACGGGCAAGGACTGGGCCCTGATCAAGCTCGCCCAGCCCATCAACCTGCCCACCCTCAAGATCGCCGAGACCAAGGCCTACGACAACGGCACCTTCACCGTCGCCGGCTGGGGCGCCACCCGCGAGGGCGGCGGCCAGCAGCGCTACCTGCGCAAGGCCACCGTCCCCTTCGTCTCCGACGCCAGCTGCCAGGCCTCGTACGGCAGCTCGCTCGTCCCCGCCGAGGAGATCTGCGCCGGCTACGAGGAGGGCGGCGTCGACACCTGCCAGGGCGACTCCGGAGGCCCGATGTTCCGCCGGGACGACGCCGGAGCCTGGATCCAGGTCGGCATAGTCAGCTGGGGCGAAGGCTGCGCCCGCCCCGACTACCCCGGCGTCTACACCGAGGTCTCCACCTTCGCCGCCGCGATCAAGAGCGCAGCGGCCACGCTGTAGCCAGTGCGCGTCCCGGGGCGGGTGCCGGCGGGCACCCGCCCCGGGGAGGCGCCCGAAGCCTCCACGCCGCCCCACACCCCGCCACCGGCAGCGCGGCCACCTCCGCGTCTCACTGGCCGACTGCCCGAGGACGCACCCGCCGCCGCCCCGTATTCTCGGGAACCATGAGCATCAGCAACACCGGCAACGGCATGAGCAACGGCAACGGCAACGGCAGCGACAACGGCAGCGTCAGCACCAGCGGTGAAGGCGAGCCCCAGGCCGCCCCCGGCATCGACGCGAGCGTCGCCGCCGAACTCGCCCGCCTGCGCGACAGCATCGACAACATCGACGCCGCCGTGGTCCACATGCTCGCCGAGCGCTTCAAGTGCACCCAGCAGGTCGGCCACCTCAAGGCCCGCCACCAGCTGCCCCCCGCCGACCCGGGCCGCGAGGCCAGCCAGATCGCCCGGCTGCGCCAGCTCGCCGAGAACGCCAAGCTCGACCCGGCCTTCGCCGAGAAGCTCCTCAACTTCATCATTGCCGAGGTCATCCGCCACCACGAGACGATCGCCGCAGGCGAGGAGTAGACCCCCGGGGCAGACCCCCGGGCCCGGCACCCGCTGAGGCAGCATGGGCCCATGTCCGCACTGACGCGCACCGAAGCGCAGCACCGAGCCCGGCTCCTCGACGTCCACCACTACGCCGTCACCCTCGACCTCACCGGCGGGGACGAGACCTTCGACTCCACCACCGTCATCCGGTTCACCGCCCGCACCACCGCAGACACCTTCATCGAGCTGAAGCCGGACCTGCTGCGCTCCGCCACCCTCGACGGCGACCCCCTCGACCCGGCGGCCCTCGACGACAACCGTCTCCCGCTCACCGGCCTCACCCCAGGCCCCCACGAACTGCGCCTCGACACCCGCATGCGGTACTCCCGCACCGGCGAGGGCCTGCACCGCTTCACCGACCCCGCGGACGGGCACACGTACGTCTACAGCCAGCTGTTCCTCGACGACGTCCAGCGCGTCTTCCCGGCCTTCGACCAGCCCGACCTCAAGGCCGTCTTCGAGTTCACCGTCACCGCCCCCGCGCACTGGACCGTCCTCGCCAACGGAGTCACCACCCGCACCGGCGACCGCGACAGTGACGGCGCCGGCATCTGGCAGTCCGCCCCCACCCCCGTCATCTCCACCTACCTCGCCGCCGTCGCCGCCGGCCCCTGGCACAGCGTGACCACCGAACACGCCGGACTGCCCTTCGGCATCCACTGCCGCCAGTCCCTCGCCCCCCACATGGACGCCGACGCCGACGAGATCCTCTCCCTCACCAAGGCCTGCTTCGACCGCTACCAGGAGAAGTTCACCGAGCCGTACCCCTTCGACTCCTACGACCAGGCCTTCGTACCGGAGTTCAACGCCGGCGCCATGGAGAACCCCGGCCTCGTCACCTTCCGCGACGAGTTCATCTACCGCTCCGCCGTCACCGACACCGAACGCCAGTCCCGCGCCATGGTCATCGCCCACGAGATGGCCCACATGTGGTTCGGCGACCTCGTCACCCTCGCCTGGTTCGACGACATCTGGCTGAACGAGTCCTTCGCCGAGTACATGGGCTACCAGACCCTCACCGAAGCCACCCGCTTCACCGACACCTGGACCGACTTCGGCGTCACCCGCAAGCCCTGGGGCTACGACGCCGACCAGCGGCCCTCCACCCACCCCGTCGCCCCCGCCCCCGAGGACGTTCCCGACACCGCCTCCGCGCTCCTCAACTTCGACGGCATCTCCTACGCCAAGGGCGCCTCCGCCCTGCGCCAGCTCGTCGCCTGGCTCGGCGAGAAGGACTTCCTGGCCGGCATCAACACCCACTTCGCCCGCCACAAGTTCGCCAACGCCTCCCTCGCCGACTTCGTCGATTCCCTCGCCGCGCACACCGACCGCGACGTCCGCGCCTGGGCCGACAGCTGGCTGCGCACCACCGGCGCCGACACCCTCACCCCGCGCATCGAGGAAGGCGCGCAGGGGTGGACCCTCACCGTCGACCGCCGCGGCAGCCGCCCGCACCACATCACCGTCGGCGTCTACGACCGCGACCCCGCCGACGGCCGCGCCCTGCAGGCGCGCGAACACCTCGACCTCGACATCCCCTCCGACGAGATCGTCTCGGTCAGCGGCCCGCGCCCCGCCCTGCTCCTGCTCAACGACGGAGACCTCACCTACGCCAAGGTCCGGCTCGACGAAACCTCCGTCGAGACCGCCCTGCGCGGCCTCTCCGGGATCCCCGACGCCCTCACCCGCGCCGTCGTGTGGAACTCCCTGCGCGACATGGTCCGCGACGGCGAACTCGACCCGCAGGTCTACCTGCTGACCGCCGCCGCGCACCTGCCCGAGGAACACGACCTGGCCATCGTCCAGGGCGTCCTCGCCTTCGCCCGGCAGCAGATCGCCGTGCGCTACCTCGCCCCCGAGGAGCGGACCGCGGCGCTCGACGCCCTCACCTCCATCGCGCACGAGCTGATCCGCCAGACCGAGGACGGCTCGGAGCCCGGCCTGCGGCTGACCGCCGTACGCTCCCTCATCGACAGCGCCACCCGGCCCGACACGCTCGCCTCCTGGCTCTCCGACGACACCGTCCCCGGCGGCCCCGCACTCGACCCCGAGCTGCGCTGGCGCATCCTCGCCCGCTTGGCCGTACTCGGCGCCATCGGGGAGGACGACATCGCCGCCGCCCTCGCCGCCGACCCCAGCGCCACCGGCGAGGAAGGCGCGGCCCGCTGCCGCGCCGCCCTGCCCACCGCCGAGGCCAAGGCCGCCGCCTGGGACCGGCTCTTCCACGACGACACCCTGTCCAACTACCTCTTCAGCGCCACCGCCCAGGGCTTCTGGCAGCCCGAACAGGCCGATCTCGTACGGGAGTACGTGCCCCGCTACTACCCCGAGGCCGTCGCCCTCGGCGCCCGCCGCGGCCCCGCCATCGGGGAGGCGGCCGGCCGGTGGGCCTTCCCCGCCTACGCCGTCGACGAGGACAACCTCAAGGCCGGCCACGCCTGCCTCGCCGACCCGG
Source organism: Streptomyces sp. NPDC016562 (assembly GCF_043076955.1). Lineage (NCBI taxonomy): Bacteria > Bacillati > Actinomycetota > Actinomycetes > Kitasatosporales > Streptomycetaceae > Streptomyces > Streptomyces sp. NPDC016562. The sequence continues at coordinate 174,274 of NZ_JBIBRZ010000007.1, forward strand.
ACATCCTCCCGCTCCTGCGCCGCAAGCTCGTCGACCAGCTCGACGACCTGGCCCGAGCCCTCCGCGTCCGCACCGGCTGACCCTCCTCCCGGCCCCTCCCGGCCCGCGCCCCGGCACCCGACCAGCCCGGTCGGGCACGGGAGCGGAGGCCGGGGCGGGGCCCGGCAGGGTCGGGGGCCGGCCGTGCGGCATCGGTACACCTCGGACAAACCCCGGCGGTTACCCCATTCGGGTCGGATCGTTGTACTGGCCGGGTGCCCCGCACCGCACCCCTCCCAGCCCCGGAGGACCCGATGACCGCGCCGCCCGGCACAGGCCCAGGCAATCCCCCACGCCCCGGCACGGCCACCTGCATCCCGCCCCTCGCCGGGGGCGCGGACGGGCCGGCCGCCCTGCGGCCCCTGCTCGACACCGTCCTCGACGCCCTGCACACCGGCGCGCGGGAGCGCGGCGGCCCCCTCCCGGCCGGCGGCCCCGACGCCCTCGCCGCCCGCGTCCAAGCCGCACTGGGCGACGTACTGCCCACCCACGGCACCGGCGACCACGAAGCGCTGCGGACCCTCGTCCACACCCTCGCCGCCGGCGCCGCCGACCCCGCCGACCCCCTGTGCGCGGCCCACCTGCACTGCCCGCCGCTCGCCGTCGCGGCCGCCGCCGACCTAGCGGCCAGCGCACTGAACCCCTCCCTCGACTCCTGGGACCAGGCCCCCGCCGCCTCCGCCGTCGAAGCCCTCCTGACCCGCACCCTCGCCGCCGAGTTCTACGCCACCCCCCGCCCCGACGCCCTCGTCACCACCGGCGGGACCGAAGCCAACCAACTCGCGCTGCTCCTCGCCCGCGAACGCCACGGCCCCCGGCTCACCGTCCTGCACGGCGCCAACGCCCACCACTCCGTCCCCCGCGCCGCCTGGCTCCTCGGCCTGCCCCCCGCCGTCGCCGTCCCCACCCCCACCGGCACCCTCGACCCCGCCCGTCTCGCCGAAGCCCTCACGACCACCCCCGGCCCCATCCTCGTCACCGCCACCGCCGGCACCACAGACGCCGGACTCATCGACCCCCTCCACCGCATCGCCGACCTCTGCGACCGCTACGGCGCCGACCTCCACGTCGACGCCGCGTACGGCGGCCTCCTCGCCCTCAGCCCCCGCCACCGCGACAAACTCGCCGGACTCGCCCGCGCCCACTCCCTCACCGTCGACCTGCACAAACTCGGCTGGCAGCCCGTCGCCGCCGGACTCCTCGCCGTCCCCGACACCGCCCTGCTGGCCCCCCTCGCCCACCAGGCCGACTACCTCAACGCCACCGACGACACCGAAGCCGGCCTGCCCGACCTCCTCGGCCGCTCCCTGCGCACCACCCGCCGCCCCGACGCCCTCAAGATCGCCACCACCCTGCGCTCACTGGGCCGCGACGGCCTCATCCGCCTCATCGACCGCACCTGCGAGCTCGCGCACCACCTCGCCCAGCTCCTCGACGCGCACCCCGGCTTCGAACTCCACGCGGCGCCCACCATCAGCACCGTCCTCTTCCGGCCCACCCACGCCGACGACGACGAGCTCGCCACCCTGCGCCGCACCCTCCTGCACGAAGGCCGCGCCGTCCTCGGCCGCACCCACGCCGACGGCCGCCTGTGGCTCAAAGCCACCCTGCTCAACCCGCACACCACGGCGGGTGACCTGGACACCCTGATCGCCCTCCTGGAAGGCAGCACCCACCGATGACCGCCCACCTCGATGCACCCCACGACCTCGTCGGAATCGGCATCGGCCCGTTCAACCTGTCCCTCGCGGCCCTCGCCCACGGCCTGCCGCAGCAAGGAGCAGGGGAACTCGCCACCGCCTTCTACGACCAGCGCCGCGACTTCCGCTGGCACCCCGGACTCCTCATCGACGGCGCCACCCTCCAAGTCCCCTTCCTGGCCGACCTGGTCACCCTCGCCGACCCGGCCAGCCCCTGGAGCTTCCTCAGCTACCTCAAGCACAAGGAACGGCTCTTCCCCTTCTACTTCGCCGAGCAGTTCCACATCCACCGCGCCGAATACGACGCCTACTGCCGCTGGGTCGCAGGCCGCCTCCCCGGACTCCACTTCGGGCACCAGGTCGACGCCGTCCGCTGGAACCCCGAACGCGACCTCTTCGAAGTCGACTTCACCCAGCTCGACTCGGCGGGCGAAGCCGAAGCCCTCGGCCGCACCCACACCCGGAACCTCGCCCTCGGCATCGGCACCGCCCCCTACGTCCCCGAACCGCTGCGCCCCCTGGCCGAAGCCCCCGCCGTCCCCGTCGTCCACTCCGCCGACTACCTCGACAACCGGCAGCGCATCCTCGGCGCCGAACACGTCACCGTCATCGGATCAGGCCAGTCCGGAGCAGAGGTCTTCCTCGACCTGCTCCGCGCCCGCCCCGCCGGACGTGAACGCCTCACCTGGCTCGCCCGTACCCCCTCCTTCGCGCCCATGGAGTACTCCAAGCTCGGCCTCGAACACTTCACCCCCGACTACACCCGCTACTTCCACTCCCTGCCCGAGCCCGTCCGCGACCGGCTCGTCCCCGCCCAGTGGCAGCTCCACAAGGGCATCGACGCCGCCACCATCGCCGCCATCCACGAGGAGCTCTACCGCCGCACCCTCGACGGCGGCTGGCCCGACGCCGTCCTGACCCCCGGAGTCAGCGTCCGTACCGCCGGCCGCGTCGCCACCACCAAGGTCGAACTCCACCTCGAACACGTCGAACAGGGCACCCGTTCCCGCCTCACCACCGACGCCGTGGTCCTCGCCACCGGCTACCGGGAACGCCCCCTCGGCAGCCTCCTCGCAGGCCTCGACCCCTACCTGCGCAAGGACTCCTCCGGCCGCCCCCGCATCGACGACCGCTACCGGATGATCACCGACCCGGCGGTCACCGGCTCGATCTTCGTCCAGAACGGCGAACGCCACACCCACGGCGTCGGAGCCCCCGACCTCGGCCTCGCCGCCTGGCGCAGCGCCGCCATCCTCAACACCCTCACGGGCAAGGACCCCTACCCCCAGCCGGCCCGCACCGCCTTCACCACCTTCGGCCTCGAACAGCGCGAGCACGCCCGCCCCCGGCCCGCGGGCGAACTCCGTCCCCTCGTCGACCACCCCTAAACGCAGCGGCCGGAGCCCGGTGGCGGCGCCCCCGCACGCTCACCCACCGGGCCCCGGCCGCACACCGCTGCGCCGAAGAAACTAGAACACCGCGACCCCGGCCCGCGTCAGCCGCCAGTCCACCGAAGCGAACTGCGCCGGGTCCACCGTGCCCTGCGCCTTCACCCACTGGATGATCGTGTTCCGGATCTCGTCCGAGTTCGCCCACAGCTGCCTGGCCTGCGGCACGTGCGGGAAGTTCCCGCCACCCGAGGCCCGGTAGTTGTTCACCGCCAGCACGAACTGCCCGGCCGCGTCCACCGGCTTCCCCTGGAACGACAACCCCGTGATCCGCGAACCCACCGGCTGCGCGATGTCGATGTCGTACGTCAGCCCGTACACCGCGTCGTAGTTGTAGTCCGGGACGCCCTCGGCGTTCGTCAGCTTCGCCGGATCCACCACGTCGCCCGGCGCCGTCCGCACGAAGTACCGCGCCGAGTACTCCAGGTAGTCCTTCAGCTGCGCCCCGGTCAGCAGGCGCGCCTCCAGCGTGTTCTCGAACGGGTACAGACCCGCCGCGTCCCGGATCGTCACCTGCCCCGCCGGAATCGCCGCCGTCCGCGAGAAGCACGAGGCCTGCGACAGCACCGGCAGCGCCGCCCACTCCGTACCCGCCAGCGCCGCCTTCACCGTCTGCGCCTGCACGTGGTTGATCAGGTCGATGATCGCCACGTCCTTGACGGGACCCTCGGCCGAGGACATCGCCTGCGTCGACGTACCGATCACCTGGTTGACGTACGCCACGACCTTGCGGTGCTCGTCCTCCAGCAGCCCGACGACCTTCGGGTCCTCCGCCACCGTGTTCGAGTTCAACACCTTCGCCGCGACCTTCGCCACCGACCAGCGGCCCCTGCTCCACGTCAGCTCGAAGTCGAACAGCGTCAGCCGCTGCCCCCACTTCAGCGGCTCCGACAGCACGACGTCCTTGCCCGTCGCCTTGTTCTTCACCCGGTACTCGGGAATCTCCGTGTGCGCGTGCCCCACCAGGATCGCGTCGATCCCCGGCACCTGCTCCGCCACCAGAGCCGCCGCGTTCTCGATGTACGGCAGCTGGTCCCCGTACGAGGACGTGCCGCTCGAACCGGAGTGCGCGGACACGATCACCACGTCGGCGCCCATCGACCGCAGCTTCGGCACGTACTTCGCCGCCTGCTCCTCAAGGCCCGGGAACGTCATCTTCCCCTGCACGTTCGCCTTGTCCCACAGCGCGATCCCCGGGTTCGTCAGCCCCAGCACCGCCACCTTCACGTCCGGCCCGTGCGGCGTGCGCAACCGGTGCATGCTGTACGGCGCGAACGCCGGCCGCAACGTCTTCGCGTCCAGCGCGTTCGCCCCCAGCAACGGGAAGTCGCACTGCTCCTCGAACTTCCGCAGGACCGGAATGCCGTAATTGAACTCGTGGTTCCCCAACGCCGCCGCGTCGTACCCGATCGCGTTCATCGCCTGCGCCATCGGGTGCACCGGACCACTCTGCGCGGTGATCGGATCCACCTTCGCGTAGTAGTACGACAGCTGCGTGCCCTGAATCGTGTCACCGGCGTCGATCAGCAGCGTGTTGCACCGCCCCTTCTCCGCCCGCACCTGGTCCACGAGCGTGGAGATCTTCGCCAGACCGACGTCGTTGTGCGCCTTGTCGTCGAACTCCTTGTCCGTGAAGTAGTCCCAGTTGAAGACATTCCCGTGCAAGTCGGTCGTCCCCATCACCGTGAACGCGTACGTCCGCGGCGCCGGCCCCTGCCCCTTCGCGGCCTGCTGGGCCGCGGCCGGAGTGCCCACGGCCCCCGTCAACGCCACAGCCGCACCCGTGGCAGCGGTGGTCCCCAAAAACGTCCTACGGTCGAACGCCATGCCATCTCCCCTTGTGAAACGCGTACGCAGAAGTGCAGACAACGCGCGTAGATTCTGACCCACCGGTAACAGGCCACAACACCCCGACCAGGTTTCGATCTGATGACCGCCACCGTGCGAGCGACAGTGCGACAGTGAAGCCATGACCCAGGACGCATCGCACCAGCCCTACGGAACCCCCGAAGTACCCCGCGTCGCCGTCCGCGGCGAAGCCCGCATCGAAGTCGACCCCGAGATCGCCCGCATCGGCATCACCGTCAGCGCCCGCGGCACCGACCGGCGCACCGCGCTCGACGACCTCACCCGACGCAACAACACCGTCCTCGACCTCATCAAGAGCTACGGCGACCCCGTCGAAAAACTCGAAACCGGCTCCTTCTCCATCACCCCCGAACTCACCCGCCACGGCCGCGCCGAACGCGTCCGCGCCTACCACGGCCGCGTCCACATCACCGCCGAACTCAGCGACTTCACCACCCTCGGCGAACTCACCACCCGCCTCGCCGACCTCGAACTCACCCAGGTCGACGGCCCCTGGTGGGCCCTGCGCCCCACCTCACCCGCCCACGGCCAGGCCCGCCGCCAAGCCGTACTCGAAGCCGTCCAGCGCGCCCGCGAATACGCCGAAGCGCTCGGCGCCCGCCTCGCCGCCCTCGTCGAACTCGCCGACCTAGGCGCCGAGAACGCCACCCCCTTCCCCGCCGCCCCCGGCGCCGGAATGCGCACCATGGCCTTCAGCGCCGCCGAAGACGCCGGGCCCCCGCCCCTCGACCTCGAACCCCAGCGCCAGACCGTCTACGCCCAGGTGAACGCCCGCTTCACCATGACCCCTCCGCAACTCTGAAAAACCCACAAAATGATGCCCCGGGGGTGCTCATCAGAGCACCCCCATGCACATTCAACAGTTGTCAACAACCTTTTGCTCAAAGGTTGTTGAGTGGACACCCGGAAGCGATTACCTACTCCTAAGTAGGGGAATACGCTCGCCTCATGCGCCGAGCGAAAATCGTATGTACCCTGGGCCCCGCCACCGACTCATACGACCAGATCAAAGCCCTGGTCGAAGCGGGAATGGACATCGCCCGCCTCAACCTCAGCCACGGCACACACGCCGAACACGAGGAGCGCTACCAGCGCGTACGCAAGGCCGCCGACGAGACCGGCCGCAGCGTCGGCATCCTCGCCGACCTTCAAGGCCCGAAGATCCGCCTCGGCCGCTTCCACGAAGGACCCGTACTCCTTGAACGCGGCGACGACTTCACCATCACCGTCGAAGACCACGAAGGCGACCGCCACACCTGCGGCACCACCTACGAAGGACTCGCCGCGGACGTCACCGCCGGCGAACGCATCCTCGTCGACGACGGCCGCGTCACCCTCGAAGTCACCGCGGTCGACGGCCCCCGCGTCCACACCCGCGTCATCGAAGGCGGCATGGTCTCCGACCACAAGGGCCTCAACCTCCCCGGCGTAGCCGTCTCCGTCCCCGCCCTCTCCACCAAGGACATCGACGACCTGCGCTGGGCCCTGCGCCTCGGCGCCGACATCATCGCCCTCTCCTTCGTCCGCAGCGGCCGCGACATCGAGGACGTCCACCGCATCATGGACGAGGAGGCCCGCCGCCTCCCCGTCATTGCGAAGATCGAAAAGCCTCAGGCCGTCGACAACATCGACGACATCGTCGCCGCCTTCGACGGCATCATGGTCGCCCGCGGCGACCTCGGCGTCGAAATGCCCCTGGAACAAGTCCCCATCGTCCAGAAGCGAGCCGTCAAACTCGCCAAGCGCAACGCCAAGCCCGTCATCGTCGCCACCCAGATGCTCGACTCGATGATCGACAACTCCCGCCCCACCCGCGCCGAAGCCTCCGACGTCGCCAACGCGATCATCGACGGCACCGACGCCGTCATGCTCTCCGGCGAGACCAGCGTCGGCAAACACGCCGTCGAAACCGTCCGCACCATGTCCCGCATCGTCGAAGCCGCCGAAGAGGACATCCTCGCCAAGGGCCTGCCGCCCCTCACCGAACGCAACAAGCCCCGCACCCAAGGCGGAGCCGTCGCCCGCGCGGCCGCCGAAATGGGCGACTTCCTCGACGCCAAGTTCCTCGTCGCCTTCACCCAGAGCGGGGACACCGTCCGCCGGCTCTCCCGCTACCGCTCACCCATCCCCCTCCTCGCCTTCACCCCCGACCCCGCCACCCGCTCCCAGCTGAACCTCACCTGGGGCGTCGAAACCTTCCTCGGCCCCCACGTCGAATCCACCGACGCCATGGTCGCCCAGGTCGAGGAAGAACTCCTGCGGATCGGCCGCTGCGTACCAGGCGACACCGTCGTCATCACCGCCGGCTCACCCCCCGGCGTCAGCGGATCCACCAACCTCGTCCGCATCCACCACATCGGCGACGCCGTCCGCTGACACCCGCCACCACCGCGTCGGGCACCACGGCCCGACGCGGTCACCGGCGCCGCCCCGGCTACCAGCCGAACCGGCGGTCCACCACCGCCTCGAACTCCTCGTACGACAACACCGCGTCCCCGTTCGCATCAGCCGCGTCGAACAACGCCGACGAAGCGTCCGCGTCCCCGACGGCCCACAACGGCAGATCCCCGCGCGCGGCGAGCGTCGGCCCCTTGGACCGCAGCGCCGAGATCACCTCCACGCGGGTCAGCTCCCCGTCGTGGTTCAGATCCAGCGCGTCGAACAGCTTGCGAGCCTTCTCGCTCATGAACAGTCCCCTCCTCGATCGACCATGCCTTGACCTCAACCTAGCTCCAGGCCGTACGGTCCCCGCATGACGATCACCAGCGCTAGTACTTGGGCCCGATGTGGGCGTCCATGAGCGCGACGGATCCCTTGCGGGCGACGGACACGTTGTACGGGTCGCTGCCGCGCGCGGTGATGGTCCACCGGACCCCGACGGCGGTGAGCGTGTCGGTACAGAGCCTGCGGATGTCGTCCGACTTGTTGGTGAAGAAGTACCGCGGGTACTCGTAGCGCTTCCGCTCCCCGCCGACCATCCGGGTGGTCCAGTTGGTGATCCGACACCCGTCGGAGTGGATGAGCCCGCGGAGGAACTCCCACGGGTGGGTGTCCACGATCGCCTGCTGCCAGTCTTCGAGGGCGATGCGGCGCTCGTGCTTCTTGCCCGGCCCGTGCTGGGGGAAGAGGCACGTCCAGTGCCGACCGTAGCTGGTGACGGCTACGCAGCCCTGGCGCTGAAGCACGTAGACCTTGTCGGAGGGGCGGACGGCCAGGATCGCCGCGCGGCACCGCTCGATCAGTCCCGGCCATGCGTCCGCGCAGGCGACGCGGAGATGGTGCCCGCCTCGCGGGTGGGGGCTGATGCAGCCGTCGCCCAGGTAAAGGCCCAGCAGATAGGCGTACGACGCCGTGTCGGCCGGACGCGCACAGGGGGCGAAGCGGGTCAGGGGGTCGATTCGGACCTGCCAGGAGCGGAGCGCGGCGCGGGATATTCCGGTCTGTTTACTGACCGCGTTGAGGCTGCGCCCGTCTGATAGCAGGGCCAGTGCATTTCTGCGGGTGGCGAGATCGTACATACGCTCGATGCTGCGGCGGGCAATTCGCTCAAGCGCAGCATTCGGGAACTGTTCGCCGAAACGAGTGAAGGTCACGCGATGTCGCGTGACCTTGGAAAATAAGGAAAAGTGCCCCGGGTCGGACTCGAACCGACACTGAATGGGTTTTGAATCCATCGCCTGCTGCCAATTGGGCTACCGGGGCCCGACGAATCGAAGGTTTACCTCGACCCGCTGCGAGTCCACCATACCGTAGCTAGGTAGGCTCGGGGGAGCAGTAACGCCCCGTATCAAGGAGCCCCCGTGACCGCCGAGCACGAGTCGACGCCCACGCCCGACGCCGACCAGTCGCACGTTCCGCCGCTGACGACCCGCGTCGTCATCGCCGAGGACGAGGCGCTCATCCGCCTGGACCTGAAAGAGATGCTCGAAGAGGAGGGCTACGCCGTCGTCGGCGAGGCCGGGGATGGGCAGACGGCCGTCGAGCTCGCCCGTGAGCACCGGCCCGACCTGGTCATCCTCGATGTGAAGATGCCCGTACTGGACGGGATCTCCGCGGCCGAGAAGATCGCGGAGGAGTCCATCGCCCCCGTGCTCATGCTCACCGCGTTCTCGCAGCGCGACCTCGTCGAGCGGGCCCGGGACGCCGGCGCCATGGCGTACCTCGTGAAGCCGTTCAGCAAGAGCGACGTGGTCCCGGCCATCGAGATGGCCGTGTCGCGCTTCGCGGAGCTGCGCGCGCTGGAGCAGGAGGTCGCGGACCTTTCGCAGCGGCTGGAGACCCGCAAGCTGGTGGACCGGGCGAAGAGCATCCTGCAGACGCAGTACGGGCTCTCGGAGCCGGCCGCGTTCCGGTGGATCCAGAAGTCGTCGATGGACCGTCGGATGTCCATGCAGCAGGTCGCCGAGGTGGTCATCGAGGACGCCGAGGCGAAGAAGAAGGACGGCGCCAAGTAGGACGGCGCAGAGAAGGACCCGCGCATGCGTGAGGCCCGCCTCCCCCCGAGGGGAGGCGGGCCTCACGCGGTATCGGGGAGGTCAGTCCTCGCCGAGGTAGGCCTTGCGGACGTCCTCGTTGTGCAGGAGGTCCTGGCCGGTGCCGGAGAGCACGATCTTGCCGATCTCCATGACGTGCGCCTGGTCGGCCAGCGACAGCGCGGCCTGGGCGTTCTGCTCGACGAGCAGGATGGTCATGCCGGTGGACTTGAGCTCGGCGATGGTGGACATGATCTTCTGCATCATCAGCGGGGAGAGGCCCATGGAGGGCTCGTCCAGCATGAGCAGCTTGGGCTGGCACATGAGTGCGCGGCCCATGGCGAGCATCTGCTGCTCGCCGCCGGAGAGGGTGCCGGCGGCCTGCTTGCGACGTTCTCCCAGGATGGGGAAGAGGTCGTAGGCGCGCTGGATGTCCTTCTCGATGCCGTCCTTGTCGGTGCGCAGGAACGCGCCGAGCTGGAGGTTTTCGGCGATCGTCAGCCGGGGGAAGATGTGGCGTCCCTCGGGGGAGTGGGCCAGCTTCATGGCGACGATCTTGTGTGCGGGCACGTTGGCCAGCGGCTGGCCGTCGAAGGTGATGGTGCCGCTCTTGGGCTTGAGGAGCCCGGAGAGGGTGCGCAGGGTGGTCGTCTTGCCGGCGCCGTTGGTGCCGACGAGGCAGACGATCTCGCCTTCGTTGACTTCGAAGGAGATTCCCTTGACGGCTTCGATCTTGCCGTAGGCGACCTTGAGGTCTTCGACCTTGAGGAGCGCGGTCACTTGGTCTCTCCTTCCGTGCTGGTGGTGCCAGTGGTGCCGGTGGTGCCGTCCGCGTCGGCGTGCGCTTCGGCGGCCTCGACTTCGGCGACTTCCTCGTCGCCGGGTGCGCCCTCGAAGGGGGTGCCGAGGTAGGCGGCGATGACGCGCTCGTCGCCCTGGACCTCCGCGGCGCTGCCTTCGACGAGCTTTTCGCCCTGGACGAGGCAGGCGACGCGGTCGCAGAGGTTGAAGATGAACCGCATGTCGTGCTCGATGACGAGGACGGCGATGCCCATGTCGCGGATGGCGAAGATGAGCTCTTCGGCGGCGCGGGTTTCCTGCGGGTTCATGCCGGCGGTGGGCTCGTCCAGGAGGATGAGGCCGGGGTCGCTGGCGAGGGCGCGGGCGATTTCGAGCTTGCGCTGTTCGCCGTAGGGGAGGTTCTTCGCGAGGTGTCCGGCCTTGTGCTGGAGGCCGATGAACTCGAGGAGTTCCATGGCGCGCGCTTCGCTGGCGGCTTCGGCCTTCTTGAAGCCGGGGCCGCGCAGGAGGGCGGACCAGAGGCCTTCCTTGGTGCGGGTGTGGCGTCCGACGAGGACGTTCTCCAGCACGGTCATGTTGTGGAAGAGCCGGATGTTCTGGAAGGTGCGGGCGACGCCGGCTGCGGTGACCTTGTGGGGCGTGGGCGGCAGGACGGTGCCCTTGTAGCTGACGGTGCCCTCGGTGGGGACGTACAACCCGGTGAGGCAGTTGAAGAAGGTGGTCTTGCCGGCGCCGTTGGGGCCGATGAGGCCGACGATCTCGCCCGCGTTGACCTTGAGGTCGACGCCCTTGACGGCGGTGAGGCCGCCGAAGCGCATGGTGACGCCGCTGGCTTCGAGGACGGTCGTGGTGGTGGTGTCTGTGGTCGTCATGGTGGTTACGCCCCCGCCTTGGCGGTGGCCAGGTCCGTGGGGGCCTGGTCAGCGGTTTCGTCGTGGTACTCGAGCTGCGCGCGCTTGTTGGCGATGAGGCCTTCGGGGCGGAAGCGCATGAGCAGGATGAGGGCGATGCCGAAGGCGAGGAGCTGGTAGTCCTGGAGGAAGGCCAGCTTCGCCGGGATCAGGAAGAGGAGTGCGGCGCCGAGGATGGGGCCGCGGATGGTGCCCATGCCGCCGAGGATGACGGCGGCGAGGAGGAACGCGGAGTTCGGCGGGACGGGCCCGGCGAAGACGTAGTTCTCGGGGACGACCGTGCTGTTGACGTGTGCCTGGACGGTGCCGGCGAGGCCGGCGAGGGTGGCGCCGAGGGCGAAGGCGATGAGCTTGACCTTGAAGCCGTTGATGCCCATGGCTTCGGCGGCGGTCTCGTCCTCGCGGATGGCGACCCAGGCGCGGCCGATGCGGCTGTTGCCGGCCCGGGAGAAGACCAGGACGACCAGGGCCATGACGAGCAGCATCAGGAAGTAGTAGTTGGCGTAGGCGCCGAGGGTGATGCCGCCGACGTCGTGGGACTCCCCGAAGTTCCACCCGAAGATTTCGAGGTGGGGGATGTTGGGGATGCCGTTGGGGCCGTTGGTGATGTCCGGGCCGGAGTCGCCGTCGAGGTTGCCCATGGCGATGCGGAAGATCTCTCCGAAGCCGAGGGTGACGATGGCGAGGTAGTCGCCGCGCAGGCGGAGGGTGGGTGCGCCGATGACCACGCCGAAGATGAGCGAGGCGAGGGCGCCGACGATCATCGCTGCCCAGAAGGGGAGGCGGATGTCGAAGGCGGAGGCGGTGCTTCCGGAGACCAGTGCGGCGGTGTAGGCGCCGACGCCGAGGAAGGCGACGTAGCCGAGGTCGAGCAGACCGGCGAGGCCGACGACGACGTTGAGGCCGAGGGCGACGGTCGCGAAGATCAGGATGTTCACCGCGATGAGCGTGTAGGTGTCGCCGCTCTGCTGGATGAACGGGAAGGCGATCGCGGCGGCCGCGGTGCCCATGAGGGTGACCTGGCGGTTGTTCGCGGTGATGGTGCTGAAGCGGTCCAGGAGGCCGGACTTGAGCAGGGCGAAGGCCGCGAAGCCGACGATCAGCAGGTAGGTGACGAAGAGCTGCGGTTCCTTGTCATCGGTGTCGATGCCGAAGGTGACCACGTAGAGGCCGAGGGCGAAGACGCCGGTGATGATGAGGATCTCGGCCCAGGAGGGCAGCCGCTTGGCGGGGGCCGCCTTGTGGCTGTCGTCGGGGAGCTTGTACGCGGCCAGGACCGGGATGAGCGAGCCGACGAGGGCCACGTAGGCGCCAGGCTCCAGGTGGACGACGCCGCCGAGGACCCAGGTGATGGAGAGGACGGTGTACCAGGTGCCGACCAGGGTGCCGAGCGCGAGGATCCACAGGGCCTTGCGGGAGCCGGTGGGGCTGAGCCAGCGGAAGCCCTTGAGGCCGAGCGCGGAGAGCGCGTAGGCGGTGGTGAGCAGTGCCGCGATGAGGCTGAGGGTCTGGATGGGGGCGGGGCTGCCGTAGTAGGTCAGGTCGCCGGGGTACTCGGCCGTCCAGGTCCACGCGAGGAAGACGCTGACGACGGTGAGGAGGCTGCCGCCGATGACCGTGTACAGGAGCGTGGTGGGCGCGGGGCCCTGCTTCGCGGTGTCGGTCTGCGGGGTGGTGGTGTTGGTCATGGTTCTCACGCCCGATCCGCGACGCGCTCACCGAGCAGGCCTTGTGGCCGCACGAGGAGGACGACGATGAGGAGTACGAACGCCCAGACGTTGGACCAGGCTCCACCGCCGAGCTGCTGCATGCCGGGGATCTCTTCGATGTAGGCGATCGAGAGTGCTTCGGCGAGTCCGAGGACGACGCCGCCGACCATGGCTCCGTAGATGTTGCCGATGCCGCCGAGGACGGCCGCGGTGAAGGCCTTGAGGCCGAGGATGAAGCCCATCTCGAAGTTGATCTGGCCCTTGTCGAGGCCGTAGGCGACCGCGGCGACGGCGGCGAACGCGGCACCGATGGCGAAGGCCATGACGATGATGCGGTCGGTGTTGATGCCCATCAGCTTCGCGGTGTCGGGGTCCTGCGCGGTGGCCTGCATAGCGCGGCCGCTGCGGCTCTTGGAGACGAAGATGCCGAGGGCGAGCATGCACAGCGGGGCGAGGACGAGGACGAAGGCGTCCGCGCGCTGGATCGCGAGGCTGTCGGTGATCTTGAAGGCGGCGCCCTTGAACTCGGGGAAGCTGACGGCCTTCTTGGCGTCCGGGTAGAACTGCCAGACGAGCTGCTGGAGCGCGATCGAGAGGCCGATTGCGGTGATGAGGGGTGCGAGCCTGGGGGCGCTGCGCAGGGGGCGGTAGGCGAAGCGTTCGGCTGCGGTGGCTACGGCGACGGAGGCGAGCGCGCCTCCGACGATCATGATGGGAATCGCGATCAGCAGGGAGGTGCCGGTCGGGAGGGCGGTGTAGGCGGTGAGCGCGCCGAAGCCGCCGATCATGAAGATCTCGCCGTGGGCGAAGTTGATGAGCTGGACGATGCCGTAGACCATGGTGTACCCGATGGCGATGAGGCCATAGAGAGCACCGAGGGCCAGGCCGTTGGCCAGCTGTTGCGGCAGTTCGTGCACCGCAGGGCCTCCGATGAGCGTGTCGGATAAGACTCCGCGCGAGGGCGCTGTTTGCGCCCTCGCGCGGCGTGGTTCAGGTGTTATGGGTGCTGCTGGGTGCTACGGGCTTACTCGTTGAAGGTGTCGCTCTTGACGTCGACCCACTTGCCGCCCTCGACCTTGTAGACGGTGAGCTGCTTGTTGGTGGTGTCGCCGTACTGGTCGAAGGCGACCTTGCCGGTCACGCCCTCGAAGGAGACCTTGCCCAGGGCCTCGACGACCTTGGCGCGGGCGTCGCTGGGGAGCTTGCCGTCGTTGGCGGCGGCGACGGCCTTGACGGCCTGGACGATGGCCCAGCCGGCGTCGTAGGAGTAGCCACCGTAGGCGGCGTACGGGTCCTTGTAGCCGCCGGCCTTGTAGTCCTCGATGAAGGTCTTGGCGGTCGGGAGCTTCTCGACCGGGAAACCGATGGAGGTGGAGAGGTCGCCCTCGTTGGCCTCACCGGAGGCGGTGATGAAGGCCGGGTCCTGGATGCCGTCGCCGCCCATGAGCGGGATGTTGGCGCCGGTCTTCTTGATCTGGTCGGCGAGCAGGCCGCCCTCGGGGTACTGGCCGCCGAAGTAGACGGAGTCGGCGCCGGAGGACTTGACCTTGTCGGCGGTGGAGGAGAAGTCGGTCTCCTTCACGGTGACGTGGTCGGTGCCGACGACCTCGCCGCCGAGCTTCTTGAACTCGTCGGAGAAGATCGCGGCCAGGCCGGCGCCGTAGGTCTGCTTGTCGTCGACGACGAAGACCTTCTTCTTGCCGGCGTCCTTGAAGAGGTACTGGGCGGCGAACTTGCCCTGGACCACGTCGGTGGCGGCGGTGCGGAAGTAGGTGTCGAAGGGGCGCTTGAACTCGCCCTTGCCCCAGTTGTCGCCCTGGCTGAGCGAGGGGTTGGTGTTGGCGGGCGAGACCTGGGCCAGCTTGGCGGAGGCGAAGACGCCCTGCATCTGCTGGGCGACGCCGGAGTTCAGCGGGCCGACGACGCCGATGACGTCCTTGTTGCCGACGAGCTTGGTGGCGTTGGCCTGACCGGAGGCGGGGACCGCCTGGTCGTCGAGGGCCTCGACCTTGAACTCGATGCCCGGGACCTCGTTGTTCTTGTTGGCCGTCTTGGCCGCGAGGTCGACGGAGTTCTTGATGCCCTGGCCGAGCGCGGAGAGCGAGCCGGTGAGCGGGGCGTCCACGCCGATGACCACGACGGTCTTCTTGCCGCCGCCGTTGTCCTTGGATTCTCCGTCGCGCGAGCCGCAAGCGGTGAGGGTCAGTGCTCCCGTGGTGATCACGGTGGTGAGGACGAGCAAAGAACGGTGTCGCACGATTCTTCCTTTCCCTGGCGCGGCGCCCTCTGTCGAGGTGCCGTTTGGTCGCCGGGCCGCACTGGGAGGTCCACGGCCGTGCTGATTCGCGCTCTGCGGCGCGGTGACTGGCCGTGACTCTAGGCCCGAGGTGGCGAACACGGGGAGCGGGGATCGGAGGATGTGACGCTCTTGTTATGCCAAGGCCAAGAATGCGTGCTGTGAGTACGGACAGATCGGGCTTTTAGCGACGGTCAAGATTGTCCGCATGGTGAGAAATACCTGGTTCCCTAAGGGGCTTGAGGCCTTCATGCACCTGTCTTAGATCAAATCGAGCCGAATGTGGCTGCGCGTGTCCGAAAGAATCCTCCGGGTGGCCCTTCTCCAGGGAAAAGGCGGATTACGTACGTCATGTGAACTACGCAGAGTGACGACCTGGACGGGTGGGGGCCCGTCTACTGGATCTTCCCCGAAGGGGTGAAGGGCCTGCGACCTGCGGTTGGGCCGTACGGGTCCCTCTGCCCGGAAGGCGGACAGCGCGCGCGGGAATGCGGTGACCCGGGTCACGTCGGGGGCCGCCAGTTCTCCGAACTCCACGTCGCGCCGTTCTGCTCGGCGCAGCGGCGGGCCACGAACCGGTCGATCAGTTCAAGTGCCTTGTCCCGCCCGTGAGTTATTTCCTCGGCCCGTCCTGCGGCGACGGCGTCCTCGTGGATCGCGTACTGCTCGTTGGACAGACCCTTCTGCTCCCAGTCCAGCCCCGACCACTTGGTGCCCATGAGGGTCTCCTTCGCCCAGTACGAGACGAGGCTCGTGCAGACCTGTGCGGGCGAGGAGGCGCTGGCGGAAGGGCCGGTGGAAGCGCTGGTGGAGCCCTCTGCCGCGGGTGGTGCGGAAGATGAGCATCCGGTCAGTGCGAGCGCCGCGAGGAGGGCGTGGGCGGTGGCGTACCGGGCCGTGCGTGGCGGGGTCCCCATGGGGGGACGGTAGGCCGTCACCATCGGTGACACAACAGCACGGGCGGGGCGGTGTGCGGACTGGCGGATTCCGGGCGGTGGGGCGGGCACGGCCCGGTCCGGGTACGGGCGAGGGCCCGGACCGCGCCGCTGTGAGCGGCTGGATCCGGGCCCTCGGGCGCCTCTGGCCCTGCGGCGGCGTCAGGCCCCGGCCGGGTCCCCCGCCGGGGCGGCGTCGCGCAGCAGGCAGGTCAGGCGGGCGGTGCAGACCCGGCGGTCCTGCTCGTCGCTGATGACGATCTCGTACGTGGCGGTGGAGCGGCCCCGGTGTACGGGGGTGGCGACCCCGGTGACCGTGCCGGAGCGGGCGCCCCGGTGGTGGGTGCAGTTCAGGTCCACGCCGACGGCGATCTTGTTGATGCCGCCGTGCATCATCGCGCCGACGGAGCCGAGGGTCTCGGCCAGGACGGCGGAGGCGCCGCCGTGCAGGAGCCCGTAGGGCTGGGTGTTGCCCTTGACCGGCATGGTCGCCACGACGCGCTCGGCGGAGGCCTCCAGGATGCGGATCTCCATCCGCTCGCCGAGGGCGCCCGCGGAGAACAGCGCCGGCAGGTCGATGCCCATGGCGGTGTACTCGTCGAGTACCTCCTGCGGGAACTTCACAGCGTGCTCCTGACCCATGGGTCTGCTCCGTTCGTCAACGATCGTTAACCGTCTTGTCCTGGAGTCGTTCTATCAGGCCGGTTCAGGACGGCTCGAAGCGGATGACCACGGACTTGCTCGCCGGGGTGTTGCTGGTGTCGGCGGTGGAGTCGAGCGGGACCAGCACGTTGGTCTCGGGGTAGTAGGCGGCGGCGCAGCCGCGGGCCGTGGGGTAGTGCACGACCCGGAAGCCCGGTGCGCGCCGCTCCACGCCGTCCTTCCACTCGCTGACCAGGTCGGTGTACGAGCCGTCGGCCAGGCCCAGCTCCGCCGCGTCCGCGGGGTTGACCATGACGACGCGGCGGCCGCCGGTGATGCCGCGGTAGCGGTCGTCGAGGCCGTAGATCGTGGTGTTGTACTGGTCGTGGCTGCGCAGGGTCTGCAGGAGCAGCCGGCCTTCGGGGACCTCGGGGTACTCCACGGGCGCGGCGGTGAAATTGGCCTTGCCGGTCTTCGTGGGGAAGCGGCGCTCGTCGCGCGGGGCGTGCGGCAGCCGGAAGCCGCCGGGGCGGGCGACGCGGGCGTTGAAGTCCTCGAAGCCGGGGACCACGCGGGAGATCCGGTCGCGGATCGTCGCGTAGTCCCGCTCGAACTCCTCCCACGGGGTCCGGGAGGCCTCGCCGAGGACGGCGCGGGCCAGGCGGGCCACGATGGCGGGCTCGGAGAGCAGGTGCGGGGAGGCGGGGGCGAGGTTGCCGCGGGAGGCGTGGACCATGCCCATGGAGTCCTCGACGGTCACGAACTGCACTGTGCCCTTTTTACCGAGAGTGCCGGCCTGGACGTCCTTGTCGGTGCGGCCGAGCGTGGGCAGGATCAGGGCGCGCCGGCCGGTGACCGCGTGGGAGCGGTTGAGCTTGGTGGACACGTGCACGGTCAGGGAGGCGCGGCGGATCGCGGCCTCGGTGACCTCGGTGTCGGGCGTGGCGCCGACGAAGTTGCCGCCCATGGCGAAGAGGACCTTGGCCCTGCCGTCGCGCAGGGCCTGGATGGAGCGGACCACGTCGAAGCCGTGCTCGCGCGGCGAGGTGATGCCGAATTCGGCGTCGAGGGCGTCGAGGAACGCGGGCGCGGGCCGTTCGAAGATCCCCATGGTGCGGTCGCCCTGCACGTTGGAGTGGCCGCGGACGGGGCAGACGCCCGCGCCCGGGCGGCCGATGTCGCCGCGCAGCAGCAGGAGGTTGACGACCTCGCGGATGGTGGCGACGGCGTGCTTGTGCTGGGTCAGGCCCATGGCCCAGCAGACGATGGTCCGCTTCGAGGCCAGGACCATGGCCAGCGCGCGCTCGATCTCGGGCCGCGTCAGGCCGGTCGCGGTGAGGGTCTCCTCCCAGTCGGCCTTCGCCGCGGCCGCCGCGAACTCCTCGTAGCCGTGGGTGTGCTCCCGGATGAAGGCCTCGTCGGTGGCCCCGCCCGCCTCGATGACCAGCTTGTTCAGCAGGCGGAAGAGGGCCTGGTCGCCGCCGATGCGGATCTGGAGGAACAGGTCGTTCAGGGCGGTGCCCTTGATCATCCCGAGGGGAGTCTGCGGGTTCTTGAAGCGCTCCATCCCGGCCTCGGGCAGCGGATTCACCGAGATGATCTTCGCGCCGGCGGACTTGGCCTGCTCCAGGGCGGAGAGCATGCGCGGGTGGTTGGTGCCCGGGTTCTGCCCGGCGACGATGATCAGGTCGGCCTGGTGGAGGTCTTCGAGGGAGACGCTGCCCTTGCCGATGCCGATGGTCTCGTTCAGCGCGGAGCCCGAGGACTCGTGGCACATGTTGGAGCAGTCGGGCAGGTTGTTCGTGCCGAATTCGCGGGCGAAGAGCTGGAAGAGGAAGGCGGCCTCGTTGCTGGTGCGGCCCGAGGTGTAGAAGAGGGCCTCGTCGGGGGAGGCCAGCGCGTTCAGCTCCTCCGCGATGATCGCGAAGGCCCGCTCCCAGCTGACCGCCTCGTACCGGTCGCCGCCCTCCGGCAGGTACATCGGCTCGGTGATCCTGCCCTGCTGCCCCAGCCAGTACCCGGAGCGCGCGGCCAGGTCGGCGAGGGGGTGCGCGGCGAAGAACTCCGGGGTCACCCGGCGCAGCGTGGCCTCCTCCGCGACGGCCTTGGCGCCGTTCTCGCAGAATTCGGCGGTGTGCCGCTTGTCGCCCTCGGGCCAGGCGCAGCCCGGACAGTCGAAGCCGTCCTTCTGGTTGACCTTGAGCAGGGTGCGGGCGGTGCGGGCCAGGCCCATCTGCTGCTGCGCGATCCGCAGGGTGTGCCCGATCGCGGGCAGCCCCGCGGCCGCGTGTTGCGGGGGCGCGACCTGCGGCGCGTCCTGTACCGGATCACCTGCGGGCGGCTTGGTGGCCATGACGCTCCCCTTTGAACAGTCCTGTCGTCTCCACCGATCCTGTCACGCTCCGCCGACATCGCCGGCGGCGGATTTGCCCCCGTGTGCGGACCGGCCGGAATTGTCGGTGGGGGCGCCTAGGATCGGGGGCGTGGCACAGACAGCATCGAAGACGACCGACCAGACGACCGCAGCGGACCGCCCCCGCCTGATGCTCATGGACGGGCACTCCCTGGCGTACAGGGCGTTCTTCGCGCTGCCCGCGGAGAACTTCACGACCGCGAGCGGCCAGCCGACCAACGCCATCTACGGCTTCGCGTCGATGCTGGCGAACACGCTGCGCGACGAGGCGCCCACGCACTTCGCGGTGGCGTTCGACGTCTCCCGCAAGACGTGGCGCTCGACGGAGTTCCCCGAGTACAAGGCGAACCGCTCCAAGACCCCCGACGAGTTCAAGGGGCAGGTCGAGCTGATCGGCGAGCTCCTCGACGCGATGCACGTGCCGCGGTTCGCCATCGACGGCTACGAGGCCGACGACGTGATCGCGACGCTGGCGACGCAGGCGGAGGCCCTGGGCTTCGACGTGCTGATCGTCACCGGCGACCGGGACTCCTTCCAGCTCGTGTCCGAGCACACCACCGTGCTCTACCCGACCAAGGGCGTCTCCGAGCTGACCCGGTTCACCCCGGAGAAGGTCCAGGAGAAGTACGGGCTCAGCCCGCAGCAGTATCCGGACTTCGCCGCGCTGCGCGGCGACCCGTCCGACAACCTGCCGGGCATCCCGGGCGTCGGCGAGAAGACCGCCGCCAAGTGGATCACCCAGTTCGGGTCGTTCGCGCAGCTCGTGGAGCGCGCCGAGGAGGTCAAGGGCAAGGCCGGGCAGAACTTCCGGGACCACCTGGAGGCCGTCAAGCTCAACCGCGTCCTGACCGAGATGGTCAAGGACGTCGAGCTGCCCAAGACCCCGGCCGACCTGGTCCGCGCCCCGTACGACCGCACCGCCATGCTGGGCGTGCTGGACGTGCTGGAGATCCGCAACGCCTCGCTGCGCGAGCGGCTGCTCGCCGTGGACCCGGGCGCCGCCGAGGAGGCACCGGCCCCGGTCGCGCCGGGCGTGGAGCTGGACGCGGCCGTCCTGGGCACCGGCGAGCTGGCGCCGTGGCTGGAGAGCCACGCGGGCGGACCGCTGGGCATCGCGACCGTCGACAGCTGGGCGCTCGGCCAGGGCAACGTCAGCGAGATCGCGCTGGCCGCGGCCGGGGGCGCCGCCGCCTGGTTCACGCCCGCCGAGCTGGACGAGGCGGACGAGCGGGCCTTCGCGGCCTGGGCCGCCGACCCGGCCAAGCCCAAGGTGGTGCACAACGCCAAGGGCCTGATGCGGGTCTTCCCCGAGCACGGCTGGACCCTCGCGGGCATCGCCATGGACACCGCGCTCGCCGCCTACCTGGTCAAGCCGGGCCGCCGGTCCTTCGCCCTGGACGCCCTGTCCATGGAGTACCTCCACCGTGAGCTGGCCCCCGCCGCCGCCGACGGCCAGCTGGCCTTCGGCGCCGACGACACGGCCGAGGCCGAGGCCCTGATGGCGCAGGCCCGCGCCGTCCTGGACCTCGGCGACGCCTTCACCGACAAGCTCGCCGAGGTCGGCGCGGCCGAGCTGCTGCACGACATGGAGCTGCCGACCTCCGAGCTCCTGGCCCGGATGGAGCGGTACGGCATCGCCGCCGACCGCGACCACCTGGAGGCCATGGAGCAGCAGTTCGCCGGGGCCGTGCAGCAGGCGGTGAAGGAGGCGCACGCGGCGGTCGGCCACGAGTTCAACCTCGGCTCGCCCAAGCAGCTCCAGGAGGTCTTCTTCGGCGAGCTGGACCTGCCGAAGACGAAGAAGACCAAGACCGGCTACACCACGGACGCGGACGCGCTGGCCTGGCTGGCCACGCAGACCGACCACGAACTGCCGGTGATCATGCTCCGTCACCGGGAGCAGGCCAAGCTGCGCGTGACCGTCGAGGGCCTGGTCAAGACCATCGGCGCCGACGGCCGGGTCCACACCAGCTTCAGCCAGACCGTCGCCGCGACCGGCCGGCTGTCCTCCACCGACCCCAACCTGCAGAACGTGCCGGTGCGCACCGACGAGGGCCGCGCCATCCGCCGCGGCTTCGTCGTCGGCGAGGGCTTCGAGTCGCTCATGACGGCCGACTACAGCCAGATCGAGCTGCGCGTGATGGCCCACCTCTCCGAGGACGAGGGCCTGATCGAGGCGTTCGCCAGCGGCGAGGACCTGCACACCACCGTCGCCTCCCAGGTGTTCGGCGTGGAGCGCTCCCAGGTCGACGCCGAGATGCGCCGCAAGATCAAGGCCATGTCGTACGGTCTCGCGTACGGGCTCTCCGCCTTCGGCCTGGCCCAGCAGCTGAACATCGAGCCCGCCGAGGCGCGCGGCCTGATGGAGACCTACTTCGAGCGGTTCGGCGGCGTGCGGGACTACCTGCGCCGCGTCGTGGACGAGGCCCGGGCGACCGGGTACACGGCCACGGTCTTCGGCCGCCGCCGGTACCTGCCCGACCTCAACAGCGACAACCGCCAGCGCCGCGAGTCCGCCGAGCGGATGGCGCTCAACGCCCCGATCCAGGGCACCGCCGCCGACATCGTCAAGGTCGCGATGCTCCGCGTGGACAAGGCGATCACCGAGGCCGGGCTGAAGTCGCGGATGCTGCTCCAGGTCCACGACGAAATCGTGCTGGAGATCGCTCCGGGCGAGCGCGAGCGGGTCGAGGAGCTGGTGCGCCGCGAGATGGGCGCCGCCGTCGAGCTCCGGGCCGCGCTGGAGGTCTCCGTGGGCGTCGGCCCCGACTGGGAGTCCGCCGCGCACTGAGCCCCGTACGGCCAGGGCCGCGCCCGTCCCCGCTCAGGCGGTGGGGACGGGCGTCCGCGTCTCCTCGTCCGTACGGGCGCGGTCGCCGCGGTCGCCGCGGTGCCGGAGCCGTACGAGGACCCCGTACAGCAGCAGGGCCACGGCGAGGCCGCCGCCCGCGCCGAAGCAGACCGTCGGGATGATGTCGAGCGGCGTACGGATCCGGTCGAAGAAGGTGTAGAAGCGGACCACGCGCATCGTGACCCCGGCCGCCACGCACACCCCGACCAGGGCGAGGGAGCCCCAGAGCTCCCCGCGGCCGAGCACCGGCACGGACGCGGGGGCGGGGCTGTCCGGCAGCCGCCGCAGCGCGGTCCCGGTGAACCAGAGCAGGGCGCAGGCCGCGACCGCCGAGGTGCCGTACTGGAGGTACGAGTAGAGGGGCAGGCCGAAGGCGAGCGGCTCGCCGAGGTCCGGCAGCGCGTTCGTCCCCCAGCGGTCCAGGTGCGTGAAGCTGTCCCACACCACGTGCGTGAGCGAGCCGGCGACCGCCGAGAGGTAGAACCAGAGGGCGAGCGCGGGCAGTCGGCGGCGCACGCGCCAGTCCTCGCCCCGCACGAAGGCGTGGACCCGGCCCTGCCGGCCGCGCGGCAGGAGCGCGATCAGCGGCTCGCGCAGCAGCAGCCAGCACCCCACGAGGGCGGCGGTGAGCACGGCGTCCAGGGTGAACACCCCCGGCAGGGAGTGCGTGAAGGACCCGTAGGCCATCACGCCCTCGACGACGGCGTCCGTGAAGTAGAAGGTGTCGGGCGCGAACGAGCCGAGGACCAAGGCCGATCCGACGAGGGGGCCGCGGGCACGCCCGGTCCGGCGGATGGCCGGAAGCACGGCCGCCGCATGGCTGAGAGTGAACGGCATGACACCCCTCCTGGACGCTCCTGTGGATGTTCCTTACTTCGGGCCAATGCGCCCGAAGGGTCCGGACAGTATGCGTGACCTGGCCACGGACGTGGGGATGTGGTGAATTCCGGTCCGCGGTGCGTGCCCTGTGCAGGGAGCTGACGTAGGGTCACGCGCACGTCGAGGAGGAGGGGTTCGGCTCATGTCGGCTCGAATAATCGGACGCAGGCTGCGCAGGGGGGCGACGGCCGCCCTGATCTCCGCGCTGGTGGTGGCCGCGGTGACCGCTTCCCAGGGACCGGCCGGTGCGCGTACGGACCGTGTGAGCGCGGCAGGGGGCGACGAACAGCCCGTCCCGGCGGACGGGTCGGGCGGCGACACCGCCTACTTCACCGAACTCCCGCCCCTGGTCAGCCCGGAGCCGCCGGCCGTGGTGCTGCCGGACGGCGCGGCGCTCACGCAGCCGGAGGCGGCCGCGACGCCCGAAGCCGTACCGGTGGCCGACAGCGGAGCCGCGGGGGCGCAGGGGATACCGGCGAGCGTGCTCGCGGCGTACCGGCGTGCGGAGGAGACGGTGGGGCGGAGCGACCCCGGGTGCGGGCTGCGCTGGCAACTCCTCGCGGCCATCGGCAAGGTGGAGTCCGGGCAGGCGCGCGGCGGCCAGGTCGACACGGCGGGGACCACACTGCGGCCGATCCTGGGGCCGGTGCTCGACGGCAACGGCTTCGCGAACATCCCGGACACGGACGGCGGGGCCTACGACGGGGACGCCCGGTACGACCGCGCGGTCGGGCCGATGCAGTTCATCCCCTCCACGTGGGCGGCCTGGGGCCAGGACGCGGACGGCGACGGGCGGCGCAACCCGAACAACGTGCACGACGCGGCCCTCGCGGCCGGGCGGTACCTGTGCGCGGGCACCCGGGACCTGCGGGTGGACGCGGACCTGGACCGGGCGGTCCTGTCGTACAACCACTCCACGGCGTACCTGCGCACGGTGCGGTCCTGGTTCGCGTACTACCTGAAGGGGGCGCACGAGGTCCCGGACGGCGGAGCTGTCGGCGCGCCGGCGCCGGCGCCGGCGCCCTCGGCACCGGCACCGAAGCCCACCCCGACGCCTAAGCCCACCCCGAGCCCGAGCCCGACGCCGAGCCCGACGCCGACGCCGACGCCGAACCCGACGCCCACGCCGAGCCCGACGCCGACGCCGAGCCCGACGCCGACGCCGACCCCGAAGCCCACGCCTTCGCCGACGCCCAGCCCGACACCGACACCCACCCCCACGCCCACGCCGAGCCCCACGCCGCCGACCCCGACCCCGACCCCGACCCCCAAGCCCACGCCCTCGCCCTCGCCGACGGCGTCCCCGACGCGTACCGCCTCCCCGGCGCCCACCCCGGTCCCGAAGGCCACGCCGTCCCCGTCCCCGTCCTCGTCCCCGGCCCCCGCGCCGGGGGAAACCCGGTAGTCGAACGGTTCTCATCTCGCCTCCGGATTGCTACGGTGCCTCGTCCCTGACGCCCCATCAGATCCGGAGGCCCGGCATGCGCGCATTCATCGCCGCCGCCAGCGGTCTCGCCCTCGCGGTGCTCCTCGTCCTCGCCGTCACGGCGTTCGGGGCGCCCGAAGGCAGGACCTCGCCCAAGCCCCTGCTCACCACCGCGCCCCCCGCGCCCGGACAGTAGAGGAGGGCCCGGCCGTGCGACGCAGAGCGAGCCTTGTCCTGCTGGCCCTAGCCGTGTTCTGCGCAGCCCTCGCGCCGCTGCTGCGCTGGTACGCCTACCCCCGCCTCGCCAAGATCCCGGCGAACCAGTACCAGGAGGTGGTCCTGGAGGCGAAGGACGCGACCCTGCTCGACTACACCGGCGGCATGCAGCCGAAGAAGGTCGACAAGGTCACCATCGTCCAGACCATCAAGGGCAACGTCGAGGCGTCGAAGGAGATCGAGGCGAGCGCGGGCAAGGACGTCGTGGTCTGGGACACGCTCACGCACATCATCGGCCCGGACGGGAAGACGGTCTCCCAGATCCCCGAGCGCTACAGCTTCGACGCCCACACCCAGGACCCGGTGCACGCCACCGGCGAGATGGTCGACGGCGACGCCGTCAAGCGCGAGGGCATCGAGTTCAAGTGGCCGTTCTTCACCGAGCCGCGCGACTACCTGTACTTCGACGCGCAGACCCGTACCTCCTCGCCGATCCACTACGTCGGCCCGCGCACCTTCAAGGGCATGGACGTCTACTACTTCGAGCAGACCGTCCCCTGGACCAAGGTGCCCATGCCGAAGAAGATGCCCATCGAGGGCATCGACCCGACGACGATCGAGGCGGCCACCGGCACCACCCTCTGGTACACGGTCAAGGCCCGCTTCTGGGTCGACCCCGTCACCGGAGCGCCGGTCAACGCCGAGCAGGACATCCAGCAGGAGATGCGCGGCGGCATCGCGGCGGGCGGCCCCGACGGCAAGCTCACCGCCTTCGCCGGGCACGTCACCATGCGCGAGGACTACTCCGACTACACGGTCGACCTGGTCAAGTCGAACCGTACGAAGGTCCTCGCGCTGCACACCTACGCGCCGTTCGGCCTGGCGGCCGGCGGGTTCGCGCTGCTCGGGGCCGCGCTGTGGCTGGAGGCCCGTGGCCGCCGGGCGCGGGCGGGAGAGGAAGGGGTCAGCGCCTGAGCCGGGCGTTGGTGTGACGGGTCGGCTCGGCGGTGGCCGGGTCCTCGGGCCACGGGTGCTTCGGGTAGCGGCCGCGCAGCTCCGCACGGACGGCGCGGTAGCCGCCCTGCCAGAAGGAGGCGAGGTCGGCGGTGACGGCGGCGGGCCGTCCGGCGGGGGACAGCAGGTGCACCAGCACCGGTACGCCCGCCACCCGCGGGGTCTCGGCCAGGCCGAACAGCTCCTGGAGCTTCACGGCGAGCACCGGCTGCCCGTGCTCCGCGGCGTAGTCCACCCTGATCCGGGATCCGCTGGGCACCTCCAGGCGTTCCGGAGCCAGCTCGTCGAGGCGGGCGGCCTCACCGGTGGCCCACGGCAGCAGCCGGTTCAGGGCCTGCCCGGCATCGATCCGCCCGAGGTCCGCGCGGCGCCGGGCCCGGGACAGCTCCGGCTCCAGCCACGCGTCGGCGCGCTCCAGCAGGGCGTCGTCGTCCGCCACGTCGGGCCAGGCGCCGCCGAGCGTCCGGTGCAGGAAGCCGAGCCGGGCGCGCAGGGTCTGCGCGTCGGGTGACCAGCGCAGCAGGCCGAGGCCCTCGGTGCGCAGGCCCTGGAGGAGGGCGGCCCGCACGAGCGCGGGGTCGGGGGTGCGCAGGGGGCGCGCGGCGAGCTCGATCGCCCCGAGCCGCTGCGCCGCGCGGGCCACCAGGTCCCCGTCCTCCCAGCGGACCTCCTCGCCCTCGGTCAGCAGGTGGGCGGCCGCGGCCCGGGCGGTGTCCTCGTCGATGACGGCGGCGAGCCGGACGCGCGCGGAGGCGGCGTGCGGGGGCCGGTCGGCGACGGCGACCGCCAGCCAGGGGGCGTGGCGCAGCCCCGAGCCGTCGCCGAGCTCGGCCGCCGTGCCCGAGGCCATGAGGAAGGCGCCCTCCCCCTTGGCCCTGGCCACCCGCTCCGGGAACGCCAGCGCGGCGACGAGCCCGGCCGCGAGGTCGTCGGGCGCAGTGCCCGCCGGGTCCGGGGCCGAGCCGCGGGGGGTCCGCGGGGCAGCCCCGGCCCCGGGAAGCGGCGGGGCGGGGGAGAGCCCCTCGGGGTCCTGTGTGGCGGCGCGCTCCAGCCGGCGGGCCTCCGCGCGCCAGCGCGAGGCGTAGGGGTCCGACCCGCGCCGGGCCGCCCGCCAGGCCGCGGCCAGATCGTCCCCGTACTCCCGCGGCGGCTCCTCGCTGAGCAGGGCCACCACCTCCGCCGCACGCCGTGCGCCCAGCGCGTCGGCCCCGTCCAGCAGGGCCCTGGCCAGCCGGGGGTGCAGCCCGAGCCGGGTCATCCGCACGCCGCGCGGGGTCGGGCGCCCGGCCGGGTCCACGGCGCCGACCGCGACCAGTACCTCCCGCGCCGCGGCCATCGCTCCGGCCGGCGGCGGGTCCGGCAGGGCCAGCCCGGCCGCCTCCGGGTCGCCCCAGCAGGCGGCCTGCAGGGCGAACCGGGCCAGATCGGCCACGCGGATCTCCGGCGAGGGGAACGCGGGCAGCCGGCCGTCCTCCGCCTCGGTCCAGCAGCGGTACACCGCGCCCGGCGCCTCCCGGCCGGCCCGCCCCGCGCGCTGGCGGCCGGCCGCGCGGGACGCCCGTACGGTCGCCAGCGCGCCCAGCCCCCGGGCATGGTCCACGCGGGGCTCGCGGGCCAGCCCGGAGTCCACCACCACGCGCACGCCCGGCACGGTCAGGCTGGACTCCGCCACCGCCGTCGCGAGGATCACCCGGCGGTGCTCCGAGGCCGTCAGCGCCGCGTCCTGCACCGCCGCCGGAGCCCGGCCGTGGACCTGGAGCACCTCCGCGTCCACGCCGCCGAGCTGCCCGGCCACCCGGGCGATCTCGCCGACGCCGGGCAGGAAGCACAGGACGTCGCCGTCGCGTTCGGCCAGGGCCCTCCGCACCACCGAGGCCACGTGCGCCAGCTGCGCCGGATCCACCCGCATGCCGTGCGGGGGCCGCACCGGCCGGGCCGGGGGAGCCCAGACGGTCTCCACCGGGTACGAGACCCCCGCGGCCCGCACCACGGGCGCGTCGCCGGACCCGCCGTGACCGAGCACCCGGGCCCAGACCGCGGCGTCGGTCGTCGCCGAGGCCGCCACCAGGCGCAGGTCCGGGCGCAGGGTCTCCCGTACGTCGAGCAGGAAGGCGGCGGCCGTGTCGGCGTCCAGGTGACGCTCGTGGCACTCGTCCAGGACCACCACGTCCACGCCGTCCAGCTCCTGGTCGCGCTGCAGGCGCTGGAGCAGGACGCCGGTGGTGACCACCTCCACCACCGTGCCGGGACCCGCGACCCGCTCGCCGCGGACCGTGAAGCCCACCGAGTCGCCGGTCCTCTCGCCCAGCAGCCAGGCCATGCGCCGCGCGGCGGCCCGGGCGGCGATCCGCCGGGGCTCGGCGACCACGACCCGGCGGCGCGGGCCGCCCCCCACCAGCCCCGCCAGCACCAGGGGCACCAGCGTGGTCTTGCCGGTGCCGGGCGGGGCGCAGAGCACGGCGGTGCCGTGCGCGTCCAGCGCGGAGAGGAGGGCGGGGACGGCCTCCCGGACGGGAAGGGCGTCGAGGTCGGCCCGGCGTATCAAGGGATCAGTCCCTCTCGCACACGAAGATCGCCGTGCCGGGGATCAGGTTGCCGCGCAGCGGGGACCAGCCGCCCCACTCCTGGCTGTTCCATTCGGGCCACTGCGGCTCGACCAGGTCGAGCAGGCGGAAGCCGCCCGCCACCACGTCGCGGACGCGGTCGCCGAGGGTGCGGTGGTGCTCCACGTAGACGGCGTGACCCTGCTCGTCCTGCTCCACGTACGGGGTCCGGTCGAAGTAGGAGGCGGCGACGGTGAGCCCCTCGGGGCCCGGTTCGTCCGGGAAGGCCCAGCGGATGGGGTGGGTGACGGAGAAGACCCAGCGGCCCCCCGGGCGCAGTACGCGGTGCACCTCGCGCATGACGTTGACCGGGTCGGCGACGAAGGGCACGGCCCCGTAGGCGGAGCAGGCGAGGTCGAAGGAGCCGTCGCGGAAGGGGAGCCTGCCCGCGTCGGCCTCGACGAGCGGAACGTCGTCGCCGATGCGCAGGGCGTGCTGGAGCTGGCGGTGGGAGAGGTCCAGGGCCACCGGGCGGGCGCCCTGGGCGGCGAGCCAGCGCGAGCACTGGGCGGCGCCGGCGCCGATCTCCAGGACGTCCTTGTTCTTGAGGAGGACGGCGGGGCCCAGCAGCGCCGCGTCCGCCTCGTCCAGCCCCTCGGGTCCCCACACGAAGCGGTCGTCGCCGAGGAAGGCGCCGTGCTCGCTCTGGTACTCGTCGGCGTTGCGGTCCCACCACCCGCGGCTGGCCCGGCTGCTCTCCGCTTCCCCCGCGTCACGCCGGGTGGCCTCGGCGTCCTCCACGGACCCCGGATCGGCCTCGTGCGCCGCTTCGGGGGTGTAGTCCTCTTGGTTCATGGGGCCCGTCGTCGTAGTCTGCGAATGTCTTCGGATGTGGCAGGAAGCCTCAGCAGGGCCGCCGCGCCCACGAATTGTGCCTGTTATGCGGCGATCCGCCGGGGGTGTGCGCCTTCGCGCATTGACCCTGTCCGGCTGCCCCCGTATGCTACAAGTTGCGCTGCGAGCCTGTGCTCCTCAGACCTAGCAGGCTGCGCTTGCATCTGTTGATGTCCCCTCGGTTTTCGAGGCCCCACCGCTTCTGCGCGGAAGGGGGTCTCCTTGGCTGTCCGGCTTCTTCGGCAGATGCCGATAAGGGCTCCCGGCGTAGCAGTACCTACGACTTTCTGTCCGTAACCGGAGCCCTTTCCCACATGACGAGCAGCACCGAGACCACCGCCACCACCCCGCAGGTTGCGGTCAACGACATCGGCGACGCGGACGCGTTCCTCGCGGCGATCGACGAGACGATCAAGTACTTCAACGATGGCGACATCGTCGACGGCGTCATCGTCAAGGTTGACCGGGACGAGGTTCTCCTCGACATCGGTTACAAGACCGAAGGTGTCATCCCGAGCCGCGAGCTCTCGATCAAGCACGACGTCGACCCGAACGAGGTCGTCAAGGTCGGCGACGAGATCGAGGCCCTGGTTCTCCAGAAGGAGGACAAGGAAGGCCGCCTGATCCTCTCGAAGAAGCGCGCTCAGTACGAGCGTGCCTGGGGCACCATCGAGAAGATCAAGGAAGAAGACGGCATCGTCACCGGTACCGTCATCGAGGTCGTCAAGGGTGGTCTCATCCTCGACATCGGCCTCCGCGGCTTCCTGCCGGCCTCTCTCGTCGAGATGCGTCGCGTCCGCGACCTCCAGCCCTACGTGGGCAAGGAGCTCGAGGCGAAGATCATCGAGCTGGACAAGAACCGCAACAACGTGGTCCTGTCCCGCCGCGCCTGGCTCGAGCAGACCCAGTCCGAGGTTCGCCAGACGTTCCTCACCACCCTGCAGAAGGGTCAGGTCCGCTCCGGCGTCGTCTCCTCGATCGTCAACTTCGGTGCCTTCGTGGACCTGGGTGGCGTCGACGGTCTCGTCCACGTCTCCGAGCTGTCCTGGAAGCACATCGACCACCCGTCCGAGGTTGTCGAGGTCGGTCAGGAAGTCACCGTCGAGGTCCTCGACGTCGACATGGACCGCGAGCGCGTCTCCCTGTCGCTGAAGGCGACGCAGGAAGACCCGTGGCAGCAGTTCGCCCGGACGCACCAGATCGGTCAGGTCGTCCCGGGTAAGGTCACCAAGCTGGTTCCGTTCGGTGCGTTCGTCCGGGTGGACGAGGGCATCGAGGGTCTGGTCCACATCTCCGAGCTGGCCGAGCGCCACGTGGAGATCCCGGAGCAGGTCGTCCAGGTCAACGACGAGATCTTCGTCAAGGTCATCGACATCGACCTTGAGCGTCGCCGGATCTCGCTGTCGCTGAAGCAGGCCAACGAGTCCTTCGGTGCCGACCCGGCGTCGGTCGAGTTCGACCCGACCCTGTACGGCATGGCCGCGTCGTACGACGACCAGGGCAACTACATCTACCCCGAGGGCTTCGACCCCGAGACCAACGACTGGCTCGAGGGCTTCGACAAGCAGCGCGAGGCCTGGGAGACCCAGTACGCCGAGGCGCAGCAGCGCTTCGAGCAGCACCAGGCTCAGGTCATCAAGAGCCGCGAGGCCGACGAGGCCGCTGCCGCCGAGGGCGCTGCCGCCCCGGCCGCGGGTGCCAGCGCCGGTGCGGGCATCTCGGGTGGTTCGTACTCCTCGGAGTCCGACGAGACCTCTGGCGCCCTGGCGTCCGACGAGGCCCTCGCCGCCCTCCGCGAGAAGCTGGCCGGCGGCCAGAGCTGATCGCAGCGCGCATCACACTCCGGTGTGATCCGAGCGGGTTGAGTTGACGGTAAGGCCCGTCCCCTTCGGGGGGCGGGCCTTACCGCGTTCCCTGTCGGTGTTCCTGGTCGGGTTCGTGATCGCGTTCCTGTGAATGCGGCCAACTGGGGAATGGTCAAGCCTCCTTGGACGTTCTTGGCAGAGAACGCGGCGAGGAGGAGTGGTGGCAGTGCTTGATCCACAGGGTTTGTACGAATGGGATGCCAAGGGTCTGGCGGTGGCCGACCTGGCGGTCGCCCAGGACTCGGCCGGGCTGGTCATGCTGTACCACTTCGAGGGGTACATCGACGCGGGTGAGACCGGCGAGCAGATCGTCGAGCGCCTCCTGGACACCCTGCCCCACCAGGTGGTGGCCCGCTTCGACGCGGACCGGCTGGTGGACTACCGGGCGCGCCGCCCGTTGCTGACCTTCCAGCGCGACCACTGGACGGAGTTCGAGGAGCCCCGGCTGGAGGTCCGGCTCGTCCAGGACGCCACCGGAGCGCCCTTCCTGCTGCTGTCCGGCCCCGAGCCGGACGTGGAGTGGGAGCGGTTCTCCGTCGCCGTCCGGCAGATCGTCGAGCGCCTCGGAGTCCGCCTCTCGGTGAACTTCCACGGCATTCCGATGGGCGTCCCGCACACCCGCCCCGTGGGCATCACCCCGCACGGCAACCGCACGGACCTCATGCCGGGCCACCGCAGCCCCTTCGACGAGGCGCAGGTGCCCGGCAGCGCGGAATCCCTGGTGGAGTTCCGCCTGGCCCAGGCCGGACACGACGTGCTCGGCGTCGCCGCGCACGTACCGCACTACGTCGCGCGCTCCCCGTACCCGGACGCCGCGCTGACGGTGCTGGAGGCGATCACGGCCGCCACCGGCCTGGTGCTGCCGGCCGTGGCGCACGCCTTGCGCACCGAGGCCCACCGGACCCAGACGGAGATCGACCGGCAGATCCGCGAGGGCGACGAGGAACTGGTCAGCCTGGTGCAGGGGCTGGAGCACCAGTACGACGCGGCCGCCGGAGCGGAGAGCCGCGGCAACATGATCGCGGAACCGGCGGAGCTGCCGTCGGCGGACGAGATCGGCCGCGAGTTCGAGCGGTTCCTGGCGGAGCGCGAGGGCGAGGGCTGAGGCGCTGACCTGCCCGGGCCTGCGGTTGCGGGGGCGGCCGAGGGGCTGACCTGCCGGCGGCCGGGGGCTTCGGGCTAGGGTGCGAGCATGCTGAAAGTAGGACTGACGGGCGGAATCGGCGCCGGCAAGAGCGAGGTCTCGCGGCTGCTGGCGGGGTACGGGGCGATCGTCGTCGACGCCGATCGGATCGCGCGCGAGGTCGTGGAGCCCGGTACGCCGGGCCTCGCGGCCGTCGTGGCGGCGTTCGGCGAGTCGGTGCTCACCCCCGAGGGGACACTGGACCGCCCGAAGCTGGGGTCCGTCGTGTTCGCGGACCCGGCCAGGCTCCAGACGCTCAACGCGATCGTGCACCCGCTGGTCGGAGCCCGCTCGGCCGAGCTGGAGGCCGCCGCGGGGACCGGCGCGATCGTGGTGCACGACGTACCGCTCCTCACGGAGAACGGCCTCGCGCCGCTCTACGACCTGGTGGTCGTGGTGGACGCGGCGCCGCAGACACAGCTGGCACGGCTGACCGCGCTGCGCGGGATGTCCGAGGAGGAGGCGCGGGCCCGGATGGCCGCGCAGGCCACGCGGGAGCAGCGGCTCGCGGTCGCGACCCTGGTGATCGACAACGACGGGCCGCTGGAGGCGCTGGAGCCGCAGGTGCGCAAGGTGTGGGACGAGCTCAGGGAGCGGGCGGCGCGCCGCGCGACTGCCTGACGTGTGCATGGAATGGCGGAGAGGGCGGACGCGTTGAACGCGCCCGTAGAGGGAAGGATCTGGACCGTGTCCGAGACCACGCGCCCCACCCCGCCGTCCAGCCCGGAAACCCACGTCATCGACTACCGGGCCGCCGAGCGGCTGCTCGCCGCACGGGACCCGCGCGGCGCGGTGAAGCTGCTCGACTCGGTCATAGCCGCCCACCCGGAGAACACGGCGGCTCGGCTCCTGCGTGCCCGGGCCTTCTTCGCGGCGGCCCAACTGCGCCCGGCGGAGCTGGAGTTCGAGCTGGTGCTGGAGCGGGAGCCGGACAACGCCTTCGCGCACTTCGCGCTGGCCCGTACCCATGAGCGCGCGGGCCGGCCCGGGCAGGCGCGCAAGCACTTCCGCCTGGCCGCGGCCCTGGACCCGCAGCCGGAGTACCTGGCCGCGGCCCGCTTCGACGACCAGGACGGCGGCCCGGGAGCCGGATCCTGATGCCGGCCGGCAAGCCGGACGGGGATGCCGTACGGCCTCACCGGTGGCCGGGCGGTTCGTACGGGGGAACGTCCGGGCCGGGCTGGTAGTGCGGCCCCTGCCGGATGTGGCGCACGACCATGACCAGGTCCACAACCACGATCACGGCGAGCACCGCGCAGGCGGCCGCCCACCCGGGACGGCCGGCCAGCGAGAAGGCGACCGCGCCGCCGACGGCCCAGATCAAACCCCAGACGCCCAGCCAGAACCGCAGCCGCAGCGGACTGCGCGCGGTCACGGGCTCGTTCCCAGTACGCATGGTCATCGCCTCTCAGCTCCATGGTCCCACCGGCTGTCCGGATACGCGGCGGAACTGGGCCGCTGCGGCCGCGGATCCGCAGGTCAGAGGCGTTGTCAGTGGCCGCGCCTAGACTCGTCGGCAGTAGTAATACGCCCACAGTGCACGCAGAGCGCGGGCGCCGACGGGAAGGGGGACACCGTGACACCGCAGCCGCAGACATCCGCACCGGCACCGGCACCGGCACTGCTGCGCCACGCCGCGGTGTTCCTGCCCGCCGCCGTCCCGCGGGAAGGCCGCGTCGCCTTCTGGGCGCCCGACGGCAGCGCCCTGCCCGAGGCGGGTAGCCCGGGGCCGCTGACGGTCGTGCGCCCGCACGGCGACGGGGTCCGCAGCCGGACCGTGCCCGCCGTGACGTTCTCCGTCGCCTCCGCGCTGCCCCTGCTCGCGCAGGCGGCCCGCAGCCCCGCCGCGCATCCCGCCACCCGCGCCTGGGGCACCGCCGCCACCCAGGCGCTCACCCTCGCCGCTCGGGGCCGCCTGCTCCCCGGGCTCACCCCGCAGGGCGTCGACGCGTGGCGCGCCGGGCCCCTGGACGCCGCCGACGTCGGGCACCTCCGGGCCATCGCCGCCGCGCTGCCGCCCGAGGGGTACGCGACCCCCCTCGCCGGCCGCCGACCGCTCCAGCTGCCCGAACCGGAGGCGCTGGTCCGCGCGTTCCTCGATGCCGTCGCCGACAGCCTGCCCCGCACCCCGGCCGCGGCCGTGGCCGCCGGCGGGCCGTTCGCCGCGCGGGAGGCGCAGCGGGTGCCCGGGATACGGGACTGGGCCGCGCAGGTCGCGGCCGGAGCCGACACGGGCGTCGGGATCTCGCTGCGGCTCGACCTGTCCTCCTTCCGCCTCTTCGACGAGGCGGAGGACGAGGACACCCGGCGCGCCGGCGCCGCCGTCGTGCAGGTGCACAGCCTCGCCGATCCGACCCTGGTCACCGATGCCGGACAGCTGTGGGCGGGCCTGGCCTCGGCCGGGTTCGGTCCCCGCGCCCGGATCGACGCCGTGCTCGCGCTGCGCCGGGCGGCGCGCGTCTGGCCGCCGCTGCTGCGCCTGCTGGACCAGCCCGTGCCCGATTCCCTGGCCCTGTCCGACCCGGAGCTGGAGGACCTGCTGGGGGTCGCCGCGACCCGCCTGGCGGCTGCCGGGGTAATGGTCCACTGGCCGCGCGAGCTGGCTCGTACGCTGTCCGCGACCGCGGTCGTACGGTCGACCGCGCCCGGGTCCGCGACCGACGGCACCGCCTTCTTCGACGCCGAGCACCTCTTCGCCTTCTCCTGGGAGCTGGCGCTGGGCGGCGACCGGCTCACCCCGGGGGAGATGGACGCGCTCGCGCAGGCCCACCGGCCCGTCGTACGGCTGCGGGACCAGTGGGTGCGGGTCGACCCGGAGCTGGTGCGCAAGGCGCGCAAGCGGGAGCTCGGCCTGCTGGACCCGGTGGACGCGCTGGCCACCGTGCTGTCGGGGGAGGCCGAGGTCGACGGGGAGCCGGTCGAGGCGGTGCCCGTGGGGGCGCTGGCCGCCCTGCGGGACCGGCTGACGGGGGAGTTGGCCCCGCTGGAGCAGCCCGCCGCCCTCAAGGCCACGCTGCGCGACTACCAGGCGCGCGGCCTGGCCTGGCTGGACCTGATGACCTCGCTCGGACTCGGCGGCTGCCTGGCGGACGACATGGGCCTGGGCAAGACCGTCACGCTGATCGCGCTGCACCTGCACCGGGACCGCCGTGAGCCGACGCTCGTGGTGTGTCCCGCCTCGCTGCTGGGCAACTGGCAGCGGGAGATCGAGAAGTTCGCCCCCGGCACACCCGTGCGCCGCTTCCACGGCGGCAGCCGCAGCATCGAGGACCTGACCTCCTGCGCGGGCGGCTTCGTCCTCACCACCTACGGGACGATGCGGGCCAGCGCCCCCCTGCTCGCCGAACAGAGCTGGGGGATGGTCGTCGCCGACGAGGCGCAGCACGTGAAGAATCCGCATTCGGCGACCGCGAAGGCGTTGCGGACGGTTCCGGCGCCGGCCCGGGTGGCCCTGACCGGTACCCCGGTGGAGAACAACCTCTCCGAGCTGTGGGCGCTGCTCGACTGGACCACGCCGGGGCTGTTGGGTCCGCTGACCGCGTTCCGGGCCCGCCACGCCCGTCCGGTGGAGCACCAGCAGGAGGAGGACGGCGGCAATGAGGCGGCCGTCGCCCGGCTGGCCGCGCTGGTGCGGCCGTTCCTGCTGCGCCGCAAGAAGTCCGACCCCGGCATCGCGCCCGAGCTGCCGCCGAAGACGGAGACCGACCATCCCGTCTCCCTCACCCGGGAACAGGCCTCGCTCTACCAGGCCGCGGTCGACGAGGCGATGGCCGTGATCGAGTCGAGCGAGGGCATGGAACGACGCGGCATGATCATGAAGCTGCTGGCCTCGCTCAAGCAGATCTGCAACCACCCGGCCCAGTTCCTGAAGGAGGAGCAGCCCCGGATCCCGCACCGTTCGGGCAAGCTGGCGCTGCTGGACGAGCTGCTGGACACGATCCTCGCCGAGGGCGGCTCGGTGCTGGTCTTCACCCAGTACGTGACCATGGCCCGCCTCATCGAACGGCACCTGTCGGCCCGGGGGATCTCTCATCAGCTGCTGCACGGCGGGACCCCGGTGCCGCGGCGCGAGGAACTGGTGGACCGGTTCCAGGCGGGCGAGGTGCCCGTCTTCCTGCTGTCGCTGAAGGCCGCGGGGACGGGGCTGAACCTCACCCGGGCCGGCCATGTCATCCACTTCGACCGCTGGTGGAACCCGGCCGTCGAGGAGCAGGCCACGGACCGCGCCTACCGGATCGGCCAGACCCAGCCCGTCCAGGTCCACCGGATCATCGCCGAAGGCACCGTGGAGGACCGGATCGCCGAGATGCTGGAGGCCAAGCGGGCCCTGGCCGACGCCGTGCTCGGCTCCGGCGAGTCGGCGCTGACCGAGCTGACCGACCGCGAGCTGGCCGACCTCGTCTCGCTGCGGAGGCCCGCATGATCACCGCGCGGGACGACCGCCGCCGCACCTTCGAGACCGTGCCCGCCGGGGCCGAGGCGGTCAGTTGGTGGGGCCGGGCCTGGGTGTCGGCGCTGGAGGAGGTCTCCGGCGACGCGGCCCGCCTGACCCGCGGCCGTGCGTACGCCGAGGAGGGCCACGTCGACGCGGTGACCGTCACCCCGGGACGGATCGTGGCGTACGTGCGGGGGAGCAGGCCCCGGCCCTACCGCACCGAGCTGATCCTGCCCGCGTTCGCGGAGGCGGAGTGGGACGAGCTCCTGGAGGAGGTCGCGGCCGATCCCACGGCGCTGGCCACCCTGCTGGAGCGCGAGGTCCCGCAGTCGCTCGCGCAGAGCGTCCTGCCCGGTGCGGGCGAGCTGGTCCCGCACTGCTCGTGCCCTGACGTCGGGCGTCCGCCGTGCAAGCACGCGGCCGCCCTGTGCTACCGGGCGGCGCGCCTCCTCGACGAGGACCCCTTCGTCCTCCTGCTCCTGCGCGGCCGGGGCGAGCGGGAGCTCCTCGACGAGCTCACCCGCCGCAACGCCGCCCACGCCGCGCGCGAACAGCCCGACGCGGCGCCGGACTTCCCCGGCGTCCCGGCCCGGGCGGCGCTCGCCCGCACCGTCCTGCCGCCGCTGCCCGCGCCGCTCGCGGCGCCCGCCGCCGTGGGCGTGGCGCCCGCCTATCCCGCCGACCCGGCGGCCCCCGATCCGCTGGCGCTCGACCAGCTCGCCTCGGACGCGGCCGCCCGCGCCCTCGCCGTCCTCACCACCGGCGAGGACCCGATCGCCGGGCTGAGCCTCTGGCAGGACGCGGTCCGGCTGGCCTCGGCGCACCCCACGTCGGGTCTCACGGGCGCGGCCCGCACCCTCTACCGGGACCTGGCCCGCGCCACCGGCCGCAGCACCACCGACCTCGCCCGGGCCGCCGCGGCCTGGCGTCAGGGCGGCCGCGCCGCCCTCGCCGCGCTGGAGGAGTCCTGGGACCCGCCGGCCGGGCCCTTCGACCGGGCTCGCCCGGCGCTCCTGGCCGCCTCCCAGGGCTCCTTCCGCCCGGACCGCAACCGGCTCACGCTCCACACCCGCCAGCTCCGCCTCGGCCGCGACGCCCTCTGGTACGCCTACGAGTCCCGCCCGGGCGACGAGGACTGGTGGCCCACGGGCCGCCCCTCGCCGGACCCGGTCACCGCTCTGCTGGGCTGAGCCCGGCCGCCCAGCGCTCCAGCGTGGCGAAGTCGCGCTCGCGCAGGCCGTGGCGGGGCAGTACGCGCAGGAGGAGGGCCGGGGCGGGGTGGTGGGCTGCGACCCAGGCCCGGTCGCGCGGCGTGATCATGTCGTCGACCCAGGCGAAGGGCCGGCCGGCCGCCCAGTCGACGAGGTGGCGGGTCTTCCACGAGAGGTCGGCGGGGTCCTTGACGAAGAGTTCCGGCCACTCGACGACAGGCAGATCACCCGGTAGTCCGACGTGCGGCGAGATCATCGTGTTGGCCTGGTGCGTCCAGGCGGTGGCCCAGGTGAGCTCGAACGGCAGGGCGAGCAGCCGGGCGCCGTGGGAGGGGTGGAGCCGGACCCGTGCGCCGCGCCGGGCGCTGCGGGAGTCGGGGTCGCGGTACGAGAGCCAGACGTCCGGGCGCATCCGGTGGCTCGTGTACCCGCGCAGACCGGCGAAGAGGGACCGGAACGGGTTGAGGGGGCCGTCCACGTCGAGGAGGAGCAGCGGGCGATCAGTCATGAAGTAGGCAGTACCCAGTACACGATTGAGTGAAATGCCTACCGGCTCTATAACCCGAATGGGTTCACGGCGTTGTTCCCGGTGCGGGGCAAGACCCGTGAACTCCTCCGGAAGGCAGGGAAACTGATGCGTCACAGTCGTCGGAGTGGCTTGATCGCGGCGGTGGTTGCGGGAGGTGGGCTGGCGGTCGCGGGCGTGAGCGGATTCGCCTACGCCGATGCGGACGCGGGCGGCCGGGCCGAAGGATCGCCGGGCCTGCTGTCGGGGAATCTGGTGCAACTGCCCGTGCACGTCCCGGTCAACGTGTGCGGGAACACCGTGAGCGTGGTCGGCGTCCTCAATCCCGCCGCGGGGAACCGCTGTGCCAACGAGTCGCCCGCAGGCGGCGGGCACAGCGCGCCGACGCCGTCGCATCCGTCGAAACCCGGGGCCGGAGCCGCAAACGGCTCCGGTGCCGGGGCCGAGGCACGCGGAAAGGATTCTCCCGGGGTGCTGTCCGGCAACGGGCTCCAGCTTCCGGTCGACCTCCCGCTGAACGTCAGCGGCAACTCCGTGAACGTGGTCGGCGTCGGCAACCCCTCGCACGGCAACACCTCCGTCAACGGCGAGGTGCCCACCGGCGGCAAGCCCGTCCAGCCGCCCGTCCAGCCGCCCGTCACCGAGCGCCCGGCGACGCCGCCCGCGTCGCCGAAGCACACCGGGGCACTCGCCCACACCGGCGCCGAAGGCCTGGGCTACCTGCTGCCCGGCGGGGGAGCACTGCTGCTCGGCGGAGCCCTCCTCTACCGCCGCTTCCGCCTCAATTAGCGCTGGTCGGGGGCGGGATGCGCCACCCGTCCAGGACGGCGTCGATCCGGGCGGCCAGCCGGGCGCGGGCCGCGAACCGCGGGACCCCCGCCATCAGCAGGGCGTCGTACTCGGTGTCGGTGTGCCGCACCGCCGCCCGTACCGCGACCGAGACCGCCAGTTCGTCGAGGGCCCGGCCGGCCGCGGTGCGGCCCACCCGGCCGCTGCCGCGCACCGAGGCGTGCGTGGCGATCGCCACGGCCCGATCGGCCGGGCACCCGGGGAACAGCCGCACTATCTCGGCGGCGAAGGCCGCGGTGAAGCGGACGTCCTCGGCCGCGCGGCGCAGCCGGTCGCGCTCCCGCCGGCGCGCCCGCGCCTCGCAGTCCGCGAGACAGGCGCGCTCCGCGCGGGCCAGGGCGGCGTCCTCGACGAGGAGCCCGAGACGCTCGTAGCGGCGGCGGCGCCTGTGGAAGCGGACGACGACGGCCGAAAGTGAACTGCCCTCGCGGGCGCGGCGGGTGAGCGCGGCGTCCCCGCGCGGGAGGTACACCAGGTGCCCGAGGTCCGCGCAGTCCAGACAGCGCGGCACGCCGGACTCGCGCACGAGGTGCCGCAGCGGGCCCTGCCGGCACTCCGCGCAGTGGATCTGCTTCAGAGACTCGAACACCACCAGGCTCATACAGGTGTGATACCGCCGTACGAGCCTCATATCACCTGGTGAGGACCTGAGGTTGATGTTTCATCAACCCTTTCTGGATGGGGGCGCGTCCTCCTACGGTGGGGCCTCGGACCGAGGCCGGTCCACGGAGGAGGGCACATGGGCGGACGGCAGACGATGAAGGCACGGCGGCCCGGTGGGAGGCGCGTCGTCACGGCTCCAAGGGGCCGGGAGATCGTCATCCCGCCGGGCGGCTGCACCGGCTGGCACTTCCACCGGGTCCGGCTGGATGCCGTCGTCCTGGCG
Organism: Streptomyces sp. NPDC016562; assembly: GCF_043076955.1. Lineage (NCBI taxonomy): Bacteria > Bacillati > Actinomycetota > Actinomycetes > Kitasatosporales > Streptomycetaceae > Streptomyces > Streptomyces sp. NPDC016562. Next base: position 214,287 of record NZ_JBIBRZ010000007.1, read on the forward strand.
GGGACCTTGACCCGGGTCCTGCACGACCGCACGACCGTGGTCCATCCGGCCGGGACCACCTTCGTGGAACCGGCGGGCATCGCCCACATACACCTGGGCCACAACCTCGGCAGCGAACCGGTGGTGCTCTACGTGACCCCCGCGCTCCCCGAGGGGACACCGTTCTCCATACCCACCCCGCCCCCGCCCGGTGCCACGCCCGCGGTCTGCCGGGAGCACACCGCGTGACGGCCCCCGCCCCGGTCTCACACCAGTCGGCGTATCTCCCCGCGCACCCGGTAGAAGCCCCCGGAGGCCGGGTGCAGCCCGTCGACCACGTACCGGGCGCCCGCCTCCCGTATCCCGCGCGGGAACTGCACGTTCCACGAGGGGTCGAAGCCGCCTGACACCACCTGCACCCGCATCCGGCCGCCCTGCTGGACGCACTCCACCACCACACCGCCCGCCGGCGCCGCGGCCACCGTGACGGTCGCCACCGAGGCGGCCGACGCGGCCGGGGTGAACACCGGGAGCGCGGCAGCCGACTTCACGTCCACCGGTGCCGGCACCGAACCCCGCTGGGCCGCCGCGATGGCCTGCTCGCTCGCGTCCACGCAGACCAGCGAGCCGTCCGTGGTCACCAGATACAGCCGCCCGTCCAGATACTGCATGGACAGCGCGGCCCCGCTCCCCGTGCCCAGCTTCCACAGCCGCCGCCCCTCGGCGTCGAAGCAGTACACCGAGGAGGCGAGGTCGCCGGCGAAGACGTGCCGGCCGTCCGCGGAGGTCGCGCACGAGTACACCGCGGCGTCGCACCGGTAGGTGGCCTCCACCGCGCCGGTCGCCTTCGACAGCCGCTGCACGGCGTTGTGCCCGGTGCCCGCATACACCGCGTCCTCCTCCTGCCAGCCGAACAGCACCGAGCCGCCGGTCTCCGTGTGCCACAGCTCCCGCCCGCCGTCCGGGGCGTACGCCGTGACGCCCCGGCTGTGCCCGTGGTAGATCGCGTCCGCGTCCGCCCGGACCATCCAGGCGTTGGAACCGGACGACCGCCGCGACCACTGGAACTCGTCCTCGTGGTCGATGACGGTCAGCCCGCCGCCGTGGTCCGAGACGCTCAGCACGCCCTCGTGGATGTCGAGCCAGAAGATGTCGACGTCGGCGGCGATGTCGTACGCGCCGAAGGGGACCTTCGACGACAGGTCGTACACCGTGCCGTCGTCACAGCCCGCATATATCCAGAACTCGTCCGCCACCAGGCACTTCACCCCGTCCGGCAGCGAATACCGGGCCAGCACCTCCCCGCCGTGGCTCACCGTGTAGACGTCGCCGGCCTGGTTGCCGACCCAGCAGCGGTCCTCGTCCACATGGATGCCGAACGCCGCGGAGCCGGTGCGCAGGCGCCACAGCACCGGGGCCACCGCCCGCGCCGTCGACGGCGCCGAGGTCACCTGTCGGCGGGTCACCGACCGGGCGGCACGCTGACCCCGCACGGCCGGGGCGTACCCCTTGCGGACCTTCTCCCCGATCTTCTTCGCGGCGGCGGCCCGGGCCTTCTCCACGGTCGGGAAGGAGGAGCTCTGCAGCTGACCGTCGGCGCCGATGCGTCCATACCGCACGGACACGGCCGTGCCGTCCACGGTGACCTCGTAGAACTTGTGCGCCCCGCCGCCGTCCTGCGACAGCTCCAGATACGTGGTCTCCCGAGCCATGACGAACCCCTCCCCCAAAGCCTGGCCGCCGACGACCTCTCCGCCGGTGATCCCTCGTCAAAAACGCTACGGCCCACCACTGACAATGGGCCGGTGCAGTGGGAAGCGATCACATGGCAGCGGATGGCCGAGCGGCTCGCCGGTCATCTCGACGACCCCGAGCGGGCTGGCCAGGGGGCGAGCTGGCAGCGCGTGGGCGTCGACGGGGCGCCCGCCGCGGAGACCGGCGTGCTCGCCGGAGAGCTCGCCGACGCGCTGCGCTCCCGCGGACGCCCGGTGCTGGTGGTGGCGGCCGGCGGTTTCCTGCGACCCGCCTCCCTGCGCTTCGAGTTCGGGCGCCAGGACGTGGACGCGTACCTCGGCGGCTGGTACGACACGGCCGCGCTCTGGCGGGAGGTGTTCGGCCCGACGGACCCCGGCGGCACCGGGCGGGTGCTGCCCGACCTCTGGGACCCCGTGACCGACCGGGCGACCCGCAGCCCCTACGTGGAACTCCCCTCCGGCGGCGTGGTGATCGTGCACGGGCCGCTGCTGCTGGGCCACTGGTTCCCCTTCGACCTGAGCGTCCACATCCGGCTCTCCCCGGGCGCCCTCGCCCGCCGCACCGAGGAGTCCGCGCGCTGGACGCTGCCCGCCTTCGCGCGCTACGAGGCCGACACGGACCCGGCGTCGGCCGCCGACGTGGTGGTGCGGGCCGACGATCCGCGGCACCCCGCGTGGAGCGGCCTGCCGTAGGGGATCAGAGGGAGGGGCGGCCGCCCAGACGGGTCACCGCCAGCGCGGCGGCACGGCAGCCCGCGCGGGCCGCCTCCGACGGGTCCGCGCCGCCCAGCCGGGCCGCCAGGAAGCCGCCGGTGAAGGCGTCCCCGGCGCCCGTCGAGTCCACCGCCACGGCGGGCTCCGCCTCGACCTCGGCGATGATCCGGCCCCGCTCGGCGACCAGCGCCCCGGCCGCGCCCCGGGTCACCACCACCAGCGGCACCCGCCGGCTCAGCTCCGCCGCCGCCCGGGCCACCCCCGTCGGCCCCGGCAGCCCGGCCAGCAGGCGGGCCTCGTCCTCGTTGGGCAGCAGGACCGCCGCCCCGGCCACCGCGTCCAGGAAGCGCTGGGGCCCCAGCGTGACCAGGAATCCCGCCGAGGCGGGGTCCACGCTCACCGGCACCCCGCGCGTCCGGGCGGCCCGCAGCGCGACCATGGCCAGGTCCCGGCTGCTGTCCGCGAAGAACAGATAACCCGACAGGTGGAGATGGGCCGCGCCGTCCAGCAGGGACGGAGCCCAGTCGGCCGGGCACAGCCGCAGCGAGGCCCCGCTGTCGGTCAGGAAGGTCCGCTCCGCGTCCTTGGCGACCAGCGCGACCACCGTCCCCGTCGGCTCCTCGGGGTCGATCACCAGCCGGGGCCGCACGCCCGCGTCCACCAGCGCCCGCTCGTGCCAGCGCGCCGACTCGGCGCCCACCCGCGCCAGGAGGCGCACCTCCGCGGCCCCCGTGACCGCCGCCCAGCACGCCGCGTTGGCCCCGGCGCCACCCGGCAGCGTCCGGATCCGGGCGGCCGTGTCGGTGGCCGGCGCGAGCGGTTCCGGATGTATCGCGATCACGTCCGTCACCACGTCCCCGACGACGAGCAGTGCCCCCGCCGCGGTCATGCCCGCGCCGCCCAGGCCCCCGCGATCCGGGCCCCGAGCCGTACGTTGCCCCGGACCGCCGCCAGGTTCGCCTCCAGGGAGGCCCCGCCCGTGGCGCGTACGAGGTAGCCCAGCAGGAACGGCGTCACCGCCTGCCCCGTGATCCCCCGCTCGCGGCACGCGGCGAGCGCCTCGGCCAGGACGCGGTCGTGCAGGTCCGGGTCCAGCTGGTCCGCCTCCGCCACCGGATGGGCCACCAGCAGCGCCGAGTCCGGGCCGCCCAGGGCGTCCTGTGCGGCCATCACGGCCGCGACCTCCTCCGGCCGGTGCACGGTCCAGTCGACCGGTTCACCCGAATCGGCCAGGTAGAAGCCGGGGAAACGGTCCGTCCCGTACCCGAGCACCGCCACCCCCAGCGTCTCCAGCCGCTGGAGCGTGGCCGGCACGTCCAGGATGGACTTCACCCCCGCGCACACCACCGTGATCCGCGTCCGCGCCAGCAGGGAGAGGTCCGCCGACTCGTCCTGCGTCTGCGCCCACTCCCGGTGTACGCCGCCCAGCCCGCCCGTGGCGAAGACCCGCAGGCCCGCGCGCGCGGCCAGGAAGGCCGTCGCCGACACCGTGGTCGCCCCGGTGGCGCCCGAGGCCAGCGCGGGCGCCAGGTCCCGGTGGCCGAGCTTGCGCACGCCCTCGCCCCCCGCGATCCGCTCCAGCTGCGCCTTGTCCAGGCCCGCGTGCGCCACCCCGTCCAGGACCGCGATCGTCGCCGGGACGGCGCCCTGCGACCGGACCAGCTCCTCCAGTTCGAGCCCCACCGCCAGATTGCGGGGGCGGGGCAGACCGTGCGCCAGGATCGTCGACTCCAGGGCCACCACGGGCCTGCCCCGGCCGAGTGCCTCGCGCACCTCTTCCGACAGGACCGGTGCGCCCGACAGGGATGCAGATGCTGTGTGCTGTGACATGTCCCCATCCATGGCACGGGATCCGCGCCCCCAAACGCGCACCCGCCACACCCGTCACAACCTGTCCGAGTCGCACCTGCCCGCGACACGCCCGGCGGGTGCTGGACAGGGTGACTCGTCCGACGGGCCGTTCCTGGACGCTCTGGTCACGGCGGCGCCCGGGCGGGCCGCACTAGGCTGGCGCGTCATGAGCACCAGCGATCACTCCGCCGCCCCCGGCTCCTTCTGCGTGTCCGTCGCGGACCTCGAACTGGAGCCCGAGGACCTCGACCCGCAGCAGATCGTCTCCGGCGACCCGGCGGTGACCGGCAGGGTCCTCTGGGAGTCGCCGGACGGCAAGCAGGTGCGCGGGATCTGGCAGATCACCCCGGGCGTGGTCACCGACGTCGAGGCCGATGAGCTGTTCGTGGTGGTCAGCGGCCGCGCCACCGTCGAGGTCGAGGGCGGCGCGACGCTGGAGCTGGGCCCGGGCTCCGCCTGCGTGCTCCGGGAGGGCGACAAGACGACCTGGACCGTGCACGAGACGCTCCGCAAGGCCTACCACATCAGCTACTGAGGGTCCTTCCCGGGCGAGCTACTGCGGGTCCTTCACGGGCGTGGGGTGGCGGCGCGCGGTGAACAGCGCGAGCGCCGCCAGCGGCAGCAGCAGCCCGGCGCCGATGGCGTTCAGCCAGCCGTAGCCCGCCTCGGACATGATCAGGCCGGCGGCCGCACCGCCCACGCCCGCCGCGGTGTTCATGGTGAGGTCGCTCAGGCCCTGTACGGCGGCCCGCGCGGGCTGCGGTACCGAGTCGGTCAGCAGGGCCGAGCCGGACACCATCCCGGCGGACCAGCCGAGGCCGAGCAGGAAGAGGCCGGCCGCGGTCTGGCCGTGGCTGGGCCCCGCCGTCCCGGCGAGCAGCGCGGCGGTCAGCAGCAGGCCGGCGGACAGGCCGATGACGGTCAGCCGCCCGAGACGGTCCGCGAGCCACCCCATCACGGGCGAGAAGGCGAACATGCCCGCGATGTGGCCGCTGATCACCAGCCCGATGAGCTCCAGGCCGGCGCCGTGGTGGCTCAGGTCCATCGGGGTCATCACCATGATCGAGACCATGGTGGTGTGGGACACGGCGACGGTGACGAGAGCCAGCCGGGCCCGCGGCGAGGCCTTGACGGCGGCGAATCCGGCACGCAGCGAGCGGCCCTCCCGGGTCTGCTCCCCGGGCGCGGCGAGTGCCCGGGCCGTCAGCAGCGGATCGGGGCGCAGGAGTACGGCGATCAGGGTGCCGGTGAGTACGAAGACGACGGCGGCCCACACGAAGGGGCCCGCCGTCTCGGGTATGGAGGTGCCGGCGAAACTGCGGCTGGCCGGGGCGGACAGGTTCGGGCCGAGCACCGCGCCGATGGTGGACGCCCACACGACGACGGAGATCGCCCGGGCCCGGTGGTCCGGGGCCGCGAGGTCGGCGGCGGCGAACCGGGCCTGGAGGTTCGCCGAGGAGGCCGCGCCGAAGGCGGCCATGCCGAGCAGCAGCAGAGGGAAGTTCTTGATCGTGGCGGCGAGCACGACCAGTCCCGCGCCGACGGCGCCGATCCCGTACGCGAGGACCAGTCCGGGGCGCCGTCCGCGCGCGGTCATCAGGGCGGCGAGCGGCAGGGAGACCACGGCCGTGCCGATCACCGAGGAGGTGGAGGCGAAACCGGACAGCGCCTCCGTGCCGCTGACCTCGGTGGCGAGCACGGGAGCCAGGGCGATGCTGATGGGCACGCCGAGGCCGCCGAGGATCTGGCCCGCGATGAGCACCCGGGTGGTCCGCCGCTGTAGACGGGCCCGTTCCGTTTCCGTGGGGGCGAGCGGCGGGGCCGCCCGGTCCGTACCGGGTGAAGCGGTCACGCGGCACACCTCCGTCGAAGCTGCGGGGCGCCGGACGAGGTCACGCCGGATGCGGCGGCAGAAGTAGTCACCGCGGAAGTGTGACACCCCTTACCGTCCGGCGGAACAGGGTAAGGAGGGGCGCCGCCCCGCCCCCGCCCGGCAGTCGGTCAGAACAGCGGCTGCGGGAGCACGCCCTCCAGCGCGAGCAGCAGTCGCTTGGTCTCCACGCCGCCGCCGAAACCCCCGATGCCGCCGTCGTTCTCGACGACCCGGTGGCAGGCCACCACCAGCGGCAGCGGATTGGATCCCATGGCGTTGCCCACGGCCTGGGCGGCGCCTGGCTGCCCGGCGCGGGCGGCCAGCTCCCCGTACCCCACGACCGATCCGTAGGGCACGGAACGGTCCAGCTCCTGGAGCACCTGCCGGTTGAAACCGGAGCTCAGGCGCCAGTCCAGCGGCAGGTCGAAACGCCGCAGCGAACCGGCGAAGTAGGCGGTGAGCTGCCGTATCGCCTCGGCCAGCAGCACTTCCTTGCCCGGCGCGGGCCGCCGGGCGTCGGCGCCGAGCCGGGAGACGAGTGCGCCGATCATCGCGTCGACCCGGTCCGGCCCGGCATGGAACTCGACCCGGACCAGACCCTGCGGGGTCGCGGCCAGGAGCAGGGGACCGATGTCGCTGGCGACGACGGTCCATTCGAGGTGCGGCCCGCGGGGCCGCTCGGTGCTGTCCACGCGTCCACGGTACGGCGCCCCACCGACAACGCCGACGGTACCGACGACGCGACAGCAGTGCTCAGAACCCGGTGATCGCCGCTCGCACCACGTCCGGGGCGTTGGTGATGATCCCGTCCACGCCCATGTCCCGGACCTTCCGCGCGATCGCAGCGTCGTCCACGATCCAGGTGTCCACCTCCATGACCTTGCCGTGGGCGCCGACCAGGCCGTGCACCGCCGCGACCCAGTCGGCCGAGATCGTGGTGTGCCACGGGTTGATCCGGTCGGTGAACTCCGCGTAGCGCGGCAGGTCCGCCAGGGCCGGGGTGCCCAGGAAGGCCGTGACCAGGTCCGGGCGCAGCCGGTGCACGATGCGTACGCAGTCGGCGCTGAAGCTCTGCACGACCAGCTTCTGCGCGACGTGCCGCTCGTCGAGCCAGCCGGCCTCGTCCAGGAGCTCCAGGGTCTGCTCCTCGATCCCCGGGTAGAGCTCCGGCTTCTTGATCTCCAGGAGCAGCCGCTGCTGATTGCGCTGCACCCGGTCCATGTACTGCCTCAGGGTGGGCACCCGGGCGCCCCTGTACTCCTCCGCGAACCAGCTGCCCGCGTCCAGCCGGGCGATCTCGGCCGCCGTGAAGTCCTTGACCTTCCAGGGCGAGCGGCCCGGGAACACCTGCTCGACGTCCGTGGTCCGGGCCAGGGTGTCGTCGTGGATCACCACGAGGACGCCGTCCTTGGTCCGCTGCACGTCGTTCTCGACCCAGGCGAAGCCCAGCCGCATCGCCAGGTCGATCGCGTCGAGGGTGTTCTCCGGGGCGTACGCCGAAGCCCCCCGGTGGGCGTACACGACGGGGCCCCCCAGCCCCGCGCGCGGGTCGGTGGAGGATCCGGGACCGGCGGCGGCGTACGAGGCCGTCCCGCCCAGCAGGGTGAGGGTGAAGCCCAGGAATGCGGCGGCGGCCGCGGCGGCGGGTCGGACGTACATGTGCGTTCTCCTCGGGTCGTAGCCCTGTTCCAGCGTCAGACGGGTGCGCAGCGGCAGACGTTGTGGCGATGCACTTCACCGCGATCATGGGGTTGAAGATCACCCGCCCGCCACCGAACTACGACAAACGGACCAGAACGAATGACTACCGGCTGGGCCGGGCAGAGGTGCCGAAGGGCGCCGCGGACCCGCGCGGAGGCGAGAGTGTCAGTGGGGGGTCGTACCGTTGACTCATGCGGCCCGTATCGAAGATCGAACGCACGGTGGCGCCTTTCGAGGTCGTCAGTTCCTACCAGCCCAGCGGTGACCAGCCGACGGCCATCGCCGAGCTGGAGAAGCGCATCCGTGCAGGTGAGAAGGACGTCGTACTCCTGGGTGCGACCGGCACCGGCAAGTCGGCGACCACCGCCTGGATGATCGAGAAGCTCCAGCGCCCCACTTTGGTGATGGCGCCGAACAAGACGCTCGCCGCCCAGCTGGCGAACGAGTTCCGCGAGCTCCTGCCGAACAACGCCGTCGAGTACTTCGTCTCGTATTACGACTACTACCAGCCCGAGGCCTACGTACCGCAGTCGGACACCTACATCGAGAAGGACTCCTCGATCAACGAGGAGGTGGAGCGGCTGCGCCACTCCGCGACGAACTCGCTGCTGACCCGGCGGGACGTGATCGTCGTCGCCTCCGTGTCCTGCATCTACGGCCTCGGCACCCCGCAGGAGTACGTGGACCGGATGGTCTCCCTCAAGGTCGGCGAGGAGATCGACCGGGACCAGCTGCTGCGCCGCTTCGTCGACATCCAGTACACGCGCAACGACGTGGCCTTCACCCGCGGCACCTTCCGGGTGCGCGGCGACACCATCGAGATCTTCCCGGTCTACGAGGAACTGGCCGTCCGCATCGAGATGTTCGGCGACGAGATCGAGGCCCTGTCCACCCTGCACCCGCTGACCGGCGAGGTCATCAGCGAGGACCGCGAGCTGTACGTCTTCCCCGCCAGCCACTACGTCGCCGGCCCCGAGCGCATGGAGAAGGCGGTCCGCGGCATCGAGGCCGAGCTGGCCCAGCGCCTCGCCGAGCTGGAGAAGCAGGGCAAGATGCTGGAGGCGCAGCGGCTGCGCATGCGCACCACCTACGACCTGGAGATGATGCGGCAGATCGGGTCCTGCTCCGGCATCGAGAACTACTCGCTGCACATGGACGACCGCGAGCCCGGCTCCGCGCCCAACACCCTCATCGACTACTTCCCCGAGGACTTCCTCCTCGTCATCGACGAGTCGCACGTCACCGTGCCGCAGATCGGCGCCATGTACGAGGGCGACGCCTCCCGCAAGCGGACCCTGGTCGACCACGGCTTCCGGCTGCCGTCCGCACTCGACAACCGGCCGCTGAAGTGGGAGGAGTTCCAGGAGCGCATCGGCCAGACCGTCTACCTGTCGGCGACCCCCGGCAAGTACGAGCTCTCTCGCGGCAAGGGCTTCGTCGAGCAGATCATCCGCCCCACCGGCCTCGTCGACCCGGAGGTCGTCGTCAAGCCCACCGAGGGCCAGATCGACGACCTGGTGCACGAGATCCGCCAGCGGGTCGAGAAGGACGAGCGGGTCCTGGTCACGACCCTCACCAAGAAGATGGCCGAGGACCTCACCGACTACTTCCTGGAGCTCGGCATCCAGGTCCGCTACCTGCACAGCGACGTGGACACCCTGCGCCGCATCGAGCTGCTGCGCGAACTGCGCTCCGGCGAGTACGACGTCCTCGTCGGCATCAACCTGCTCCGCGAGGGCCTCGACCTGCCCGAGGTCTCGCTCGTGGCGATCCTGGACGCCGACAAGCAGGGCTTCCTGAGGTCCGGCACCTCGCTGATCCAGACCATCGGCCGCGCCGCGCGCAACGTGTCCGGCCAGGTCCACATGTACGCGGACAGCATCACCCCGGCGATGGCGCAGGCGATCGACGAGACCAACCGGCGCCGCGAGAAGCAGGTCGCCTACAACACGGCCCACGGGATCGACCCGCAGCCGCTGCGCAAGAAGATCAACGACATCGTCGCCACCATCGCCCGCGAGGAGCTCGACACCGAGGAACTCCTCGGCACCGGCTACCGGCAGGCGAAGGACGGCAAGGCGCTCAAGGCGCCGGTGCCCGCGCTCGGCGGCAAGGCCGCCCAGGCCGCGGCGGGCAAGGCGGCCAAGGGCGGCAAGGGTGCCAAGGGCGCCAAGGCGGCCGAGGTGCTCACCGACCGGCCCGCGGCCGAACTGGCGGCGCTCATCGAGCAGATGACCGAGCGGATGCGCGGCGCGGCCGCGGAGCTGCAGTTCGAGGTCGCGGCCAGGATCCGGGACGAGGTGGGCGAGCTGAAGAAGGAGTTGCGGCAGATGAAGGAAGCGGGCCTCGCCTGAGTCCGGGCCTGTCAGTAGGGTTGGGGCAGGGCCGCAGGTGTACTCTGCGCGCTGATCATCGGGGTGGGCAATGGAGAGGGGACACGCGTGACGGTCAACATGACCAAGGGGCAGGCCATCAGTCTGCAGAAGGCGGACGGGGGCACGCTGACCGCGGTCCGGATGGGCCTCGGCTGGCAGGCCGCGAAGCGCCGCGGACTGTTCGGCTCGCGGACGCGGGAGATCGACCTCGACGCCTCGGCGGTGCTCTTCGCCGACAAGCAGCCGGTGGACGTCGTCTTCTTCCGTCACCTGCAGAGCGACGACGGCTCGGTGCGCCACACCGGTGACAACCTCGTCGGCGGCGTCGGCCAGGGCGGGGACGACGAGGCGATCCTCGTCGACCTCCAGCGCGTGCCGGTGCACATCGACCAGATCGTCTTCACGGTGAACTCCTTCACCGGCCAGACGTTCCAGGAGGTGCAGAACGCCTTCTGCCGCATCGTCGACGAGACCAACGGTCAGGAGCTGGCCCGCTACACCCTCGACGGCGGCGGTCAGTACACCGCGCAGATCATGGCGAAGGTGTCCCGTCAGGGCGCCGGCTGGCAGATGACGGCCCTCGGAAACCCGGCCAACGGCCGCACCTTCCAGGACCTGATGCCGGCGATCCTGCCGCACCTGTAGCAGTACCGGACAAGAGAAGAAGGCACGGGGGAGGGGCTGCACGATGACGGCCGAACTGGTCCGGGGGCAGAACCACCCCGTGTCCCACAGCCGGGTGGAGATCAGGGTCTCGGCGGGCACGCCCGTGCTCGCCCTGGTCTCGCTCGCCGACGAACAGGGCCGGTTCTCCGGCGACGGGATACTGGCCCACCCCGGCGCCGGCTCCCTCCCCGGGATCCAGGCGCCCGGGGAGCTCGCCGAACGGCACACCCTCGCCGTGGACCTCGACGCCGTCGCGGCGGACGTCCACCGGCTCGGCGTGCTGCTCGTCCTGCCGCCCGGCGGCCCGGTGCGCTTCGGCGCGGTCCCGGCCTCCTACGTGTCCGTGGCCGACCCGCAGGGCGCGGAGATCGCCGGATACACCCTGACCGGGCTGGACGCCGAAACCGCCGTGATCGCCCTGGAGCTGTACCGGCGTCAGGGCGCCTGGAAGGTACGGGCCGTGGGCCAGGGCTACGCCGAAGGACTCGGCGCCCTGCTGACCGACGGCGGACTGCCCGCCGCGGAGGCCACCGCCCTGGCGGCCGCCGCACTGCGCACGGCCTCCCGGGCCGCCGACCCGGTGCCGGTCTCGGGAGCCCCGTACGCGGGCACCCCCGGCCCCGCGCCCGCGGAAGGCACCGCCCCCGGGGGCGGGGACGGCGCCGCCGCGCCCACCTCCGGCCCTGCGACCCTCAGCTACGTGCACCCGCGCCGTCGCACCAGCGCCGAGCCGCCCGAGCCCGCGCCGCCGGCCGCCCCGGCCCCGCAGCCCGGCCAGCACCCAACCCCCGTCGCCGGGGACGCCAGTGGCTGGTCCATGGAGGAGCGGCTCTACAACCAGGTCTGGGGCATGTTCGAGGACCTGGCCCGCACGGTCGCGGCCTACCGCAGCGCCGTCGACTTCGCCGACTCGCGCATGGACCGCGAGCTCGACGAGGCGCTGTCCGACCCGCGCCACCGCCTCGGCGGCTCCGGCAACGCCGCCCGCGACACCGCCCGGGCGCGCCGCGACGAGCTCGTCTCCCAGGCCCAGGCCGTGCTCGACCGGGACCTCCTCCAGCTGACCGCCGAGTGCGAGGTCGTCGAGCCCGCGCTGCCCGCCGCGTACGCACGCTGGGACAACCCCGTCTGGCACGGCCACCGGATGCCCGAGGAGGGCCCGCTGGCGCTGCGCCTGGGGGACCTGCACCTGCCCGAGCGGCCCGGTCTGCGCATCCCCATGCTGGTCCGGGTCCCGCTGGAGCGCGGGCTGTGGATCGACAACGGCCGCACCGGTTCCGAGGCCGCCATGGCCATGGACACCGACCGGCTGCGCCGGATCGCCATGGACATGGCCGTCGCCTACGCCGTGCGGCTGCTCGCGGTCCACCCGGCCGGCCGCTTCTCCGTCCACGTCATCGACGCCGCCGGCGCCGGTGCCGCCTCCCTGGCGCCCCTCGTACGGGCCGGGGTGCTGGCGGGGCCGCCCGCCGCCGGTGCCGCGGGGGTCACCGAGCCCCTGGCGCGGCTGACCCGGCGCGTGGACCTCGTACAGATGGCGCTGCGGGCCGGAGCCCCCGAGGACCTCCCGCCGGACGTGGACACGGCCGAGCAGCTGCTGATCGTGCACGACTTCCCGCACGGCTTCGACGACCGGGCCGTCACACAGCTGCGCTACCTCGCCGACGAGGGCGCGGCGGTCGGCGTGCACCTGCTGATGGTGGCCGACCGCGACGAGGCCTCGGCGTACGGGCCGCTGCTCGACCCGTTGTGGCGCTCGCTGATGCGGCTGTCCCCCGTGCCGGACGGCTATCTGGCCGACCCGTGGGTGCACCACGCCTGGACCTTCGAGGCGGACCTTCCCCCGCAGGGCAGCAGCGTCCTCGAACAGACACTGGAGCGGGTGGCGCAGGCCCGGCGCACTACCCGGCCGTGACCATTCCTTGGTGATCCCTTTACCTTTACCGCCTCGGGCGGGTAGGCTGTGAAGCGCGGAGGGGAGTATTCCTGCTTTCCTGCTACGGCGTACCCGTCAATACGGACCCTGCGGTGCCACGAGCGCGGCGCAGCCGGTCCCGGGGCGTCGGCCCACGGCCTCCAGGCCGCCCGGGTGGAAGAGACCTCCGGCAGCGATGACGCTGACGAAGTGCTGAGCCATCCGCCGGAGGCGTGTTCACCATGGAAGTTTCCTGGACCCTTTGGGCGCTGACCATTCTCGGTCTGTCGCTCCTCATCGGCGCCGATTTCTTCATCGGCCGCAAACCGCACGACGTTTCGATCAAGGAAGCGGGCACCTGGACGGTCGTCTGGATCGCCCTCGCCGGACTGTTCGGCCTGGGCCTCTGGTTCTTCGGCAACGGCCAGGCCTCCCAGGAGTTCTTCGCGGGCTTCATCACCGAGAAGTCGCTGAGCGTGGACAACCTCTTCGTCTTCGTCCTGATCATGGCGAAGTTCGCGGTGCCCTCCCACCTCCAGCAGCGGGTACTGCTCGTGGGCGTGCTGATCGCCCTCGTACTGCGCGCCGTCTTCATCGCCGCCGGCGCCGCGATCATCGCCAGCTTCTCGTGGGTCTTCTACCTCTTCGGCGCCTTCCTGATCTACACCGCGTGGAAGCTCATCCAGGAGGCCCGCAAGGACGAGGACGAGGAAGAGTTCGAGGAGAACCGCCTCCTGAAGTCCGTCGAGAAGAAGTTCGGCGTCGCCGACAGGTACCACGGCACCAAGCTCTTCATCCAGAACAACGGCAAGCGCGTCCTGACCCCGCTGATGGTCGTCATGCTCGCCATCGGCACCACCGACGTGCTGTTCGCCCTGGACTCGATCCCCGCGATCTTCGGCCTCACCCAGGACCCGTACATCGTCTTCACGGCCAACGCCTTCGCCCTGATGGGCCTGCGCCAGCTGTACTTCCTCATCGGCGGACTGCTGAAGAAGCTGGTCCACCTGAGCTACGGCCTGTCGGTCATCCTCGGCTTCATCGGCGTCAAGCTGGTGCTGCACGCCCTGCACGAGAGCGGGGTGCACGTCCCCGTGATCTCGATCCCCGTCTCCCTCGGCGTCATCTGCGGTGTCCTGGTCCTCACCACGGTCACCAGCCTGATGGCCTCCAGGAAGCAGGCGGCGGCCGAGGCCGCCGTCCGTCAGGAGAGCATCGACGTCTGAGGCGCATCGACGCCTGAGGCGTAGCGAGGCTCCGCGGAGCTACGCGGGGGCGGCCGCTTCGGCCGCCCCCGTCTCCGTTCCGCCCTTCTCCGTTCCCCCCGTCGCCCGCGCGCGTACGGCCATCGGATGGGTCTCCGGCAGCAGGGCGAAGCAGCCGAGGCTGATCAGGGCGACCGCGGTCAGGTACACCGCGACGCCCCATGGCGGACCGGAACCGTCCGCCAGCGCCGTCGCCACGACCGGGGTCAGCGCGCCGCCCAGCACGCCCCCCAGGTTGTAGCCGACGGCCGCGCCCGTGCAGCGGATCCGCGGGGCGTACAGCTCCGGCAGGTACGCGCCCACCACCGCGAACATCGTCACCATGCCCAGCAGCGCCCCCAAGAACCCCAGCGTCATCCACAGCGGGTCGGCCGTACGCAACAGGGCCACCAGCGGGAACATCCACAGGGCGCAGGCCGTGCACCCCGCCAGGCACAGCGGCCGTCGCCCGTAGCGGTCGCCGAGCACCGCCACGAGCGGGGTCACCATCCCCTTGATCGCGACCGCGGTCATGATGCAGGCCAGCATCACCGTGCGGCCCACCCCGAGGCGCTCGGTGGCGTAGGCGAGGGACCACGTGGTCACCGCGTAGAAGACGGCGTAGCCCACGGCGAGCGCCCCGCCGGTCAGCAGGAGCAGCCGCCAGTGACCGCGGACCACCTCGGCCAGCGGCGCCTCGGCCCGCCGACCTGTCTCGGCCAGTGCCGTGAACTGCGGGGTCTCCTCCACCGAGCGGCGTAGCCACAGGCCGGTCAGCGCCAGCAGCCCCGCCGCCCAGAACGGCACCCGCCACCCCCAGGAGGTGAACTGGGCGTCGGTCAGCGCAGCGGACAGCGTCAGCATCAGGCCGTTGGCCAGCAGGAAACCCACCGCCGGGCCGATCTGCGGGAAGCTCGACCACAGTCCGCGCCGCTCCTCGGGGGCGTGCTCGGCGGTCAGCAGCACCGCGCCGCCCCATTCGCCGCCGAGCCCGAGGCCCTGGAGGAAGCGCAGCAGGAGCAGCAGGACGGGCGCGGCCACGCCGATCGATCCGTACGCGGGCACGCAGCCCACGGCGACCGTGGCGAGGCCGGTGAGCAGCAGGGAGCCGAGCAGGACCGGGCGGCGGCCGTAACGGTCACCGATGTGGCCGAAGACCGCCGAACCCAGCGGGCGGGCCAGGAAGCCGACGCCGAAGGTGCCGAAGGCGGCGAGGGTCCCGGCGAGCGGGGAGAAGGAGGGGAAGAACAGCGGGCCGAGCACGAGGGCGGCGGCCGTTCCGTAGACGAAGAAGTCGTAGAACTCGATGGCGGTGCCGGCCAGCGAGGCCAGGGCGAGCCGCAGCATGCCGGGGCGGCCGGCCGGGGCGGCGGTGACTTCGAGGGGTGAGCCGGGGGAGCCGGGGGAGGGGTCTTGTTGCATGGTGCAGCAAATACACCCTCCCCCCGCCTCAGGACGTGCGTCCGGTCGTCAACGACCGGAAGGAGTGCGCCGCGTACGCGCGTTGACGCGGTGCGGGGTTCACCAGCCGCGTTCGCGCCATTCGGCGAGGTGCGGCCGCTCGGCACCGAGCGTGGTGTCGTTCCCGTGCCCGGGGTAGACCCAGGTCTCGTCCGACAGCTGGTCGAAGAGCTTGTGCTGCACGTCGTCGATCAGGCTGGCGAAGGCCTTCGGGTCGCCCCCGGTGTTGCCCACGCCGCCCGGGAAGAGGCAGTCGCCGGTGAACACGTGGGCGTGCCCGTGCGGGTCGTCGTAGACCAGGGCGATGGAGCCTGGGGTGTGGCCGACCAGGTGCCGTGCGGTCAGCTCGACCCGGCCGACGCGCACGGTGTCCCCGTCCGCCACCAGGACGTCGGTCGCCACCGGGATGCCCTCGGCGTCGTCGGCGCCCGCGTAGGTGGTGGCGCCGGTCGCCTCGACCACCTCGGCGAGCGCGCCCCAGTGGTCGCCGTGCCGGTGGGTGGTGACCACGGAGGCGATGCCGTCGTCGCCGATCAGGCTCAGCAGGGTGTCCGCCTCGGCGGCCGCGTCGATGAGCAGCTGCTCGTCGGTGGCCCGGCAGCGCAGCAAGTAGGCGTTGTTGTTCATCGGGCCCACCGCGACCTTGGAAATCATCAGGTCCGCGAGCTCGTGCACGTCGGCCGGACCGCCGACCTTGACCTCTCCGGTGTACGTCATGGGGTGATCCTAGAGCGGGGGGAGCTCGGGGAGGGGGCCGCCCGTGGCACTCAGCGACGCGCCCTTGTCCCCGCGGCCCGCGAGCCAGGCCAGCAGCCCGGAGGGCGTGCCGGACACGGTCACGGCCGGGTCCCCGGCGGAGCCGGTGCGCCAGGTGCGCCCGTCGGTCGCGACCAGGGCCACCGGCGGGACCTCCGGCCGTCCGGACCAGCGGTCGGCGAGGAAGTCGATCTCGCGCCCGGTGAACTCCTCCGGGAGGTCGGAGAGCTCGTAGCCGATGTTCAGGTCGACGTGGTGCAGGTCGACCTCGACCCAGCGGCGGAACGGGACGTTGGCGGCGAGGTCGGTGATGCCGTTGCGCAGCTCGACGGTGCGGGACCAGTCCTGGTCGCGTTCGGTGGTGGCGAGGAAGCGGGCCGCGGAATCACGGAGGTCCGTCAGGTGTTCTTCCAGAGGCCGACCGGCGTCGCGTGCGATGTCCGCGTCGCGCGCGCCGGCGCTCTCGTACATCGGGCGGCCCTCGAAGACGTTGACGAGGGCGTCCGCGTTGCGCGCGAGGTGGGCCAGGACGTGGCCGCGGCTCCAGCCGGGGAGGTGTGACTCCTCGGCGAGCGCGGCGTTGTCCAGCTTCGCGACAGCGGTCAGGAGCCGGTCGGTCGCTTCACGTACAGATCGCAGGTCGTGCACATGATCAGTCATAGGAACGAGCCTAGTGGTTGGGGACCTGTGGCCACCCGATCGGGTGAAGAGGTCTGCGCAGTGCCGTAAATCGAATGTGCGTGCTATACGCTCGAAGTCCAGACTCCGAATCCACCGCAGAGGCGCCCCCCATACCCTGGGACGGGGACCTGTGCCCCGCTCTCTCAAGAAAGGTGCGGACCGGCGTGACCGACCGTCTCATCGTTCGTGGCGCACGCGAGCACAACCTCAAGAACGTCTCGCTCGACCTGCCCCGCGACTCGCTCATCGTCTTCACCGGACTCTCCGGGTCGGGCAAGTCCTCCCTGGCCTTCGACACGATCTTCGCCGAGGGCCAGCGCCGCTACGTCGAGTCGCTCTCGTCGTACGCACGACAGTTCCTCGGGCAGATGGACAAGCCCGACGTGGACTTCATCGAGGGCCTCTCCCCGGCCGTCTCGATCGACCAGAAGTCCACCTCGCGCAACCCGCGCTCGACCGTGGGCACCATCACCGAGGTCTACGACTACCTCCGCCTCCTCTTCGCGCGCATCGGCAAGCCGCACTGCCCCGAGTGCCGGCGCCCCATCTCGCGCCAGTCGCCGCAGGCGATCGTCGACAAGGTGCTCGCGCTTCCCGAGGGCAGCCGCTTCCAGGTGCTCTCGCCGCTGGTGCGCGAGCGCAAGGGCGAATTCGTCGACCTCTTCTCCGACCTCCAGACCAAGGGCTACAGCCGGGCGCGGGTGGACGGGCAGACCGTCCAGCTCTCCGAGCCGCCCACGCTGAAGAAGCAGGAGAAGCACACCATCGAGGTGGTCATCGACCGCCTCACCGTCAAGGACAGCGCCAAGCGGCGGCTCACCGACTCCGTGGAGACGGCCCTCGGCCTCTCCGGAGGCATGGTCATCCTCGACTTCGTCGACCTCGCCGAGGACGACCCCGAGCGTGAGCGGATGTACTCCGAGCACCTCTACTGCCCGTACGACGACCTCTCCTTCGAGGAGCTGGAGCCGCGCTCCTTCTCCTTCAACTCGCCCTTCGGCGCCTGCCCCGAGTGCACCGGCATCGGCACGCGCATGGAGGTGGACCCGGACCTGATCGTTCCGGACGAGGAGAAGTCCCTGGACGAGGGCGCGGTCTCCCCCTGGTCCCTTGGCCACACCAAGGACTACTTCCAGCGGCTGATCGGCGCCCTCGCCGGGGAGCTGGGCTTCCGTACGGACATCCCGTGGGCCGGGCTGCCGCTGCGCGCCAGGAAGGCCCTGCTGTACGGGCACAAGACGCAGATCGAGGTCCGCTACCGCAACCGGTACGGGCGCGAGCGGGCGTACACGACGGCCTTCGAGGGCGCCGTGCCGTTCGTCAAGCGGCGGCACGCCGAGTCGGAGAGCGACGCCAGCCGCGAGCGCTTCGAGGGCTACATGCGCGAAGTGCCCTGCCCGACCTGCGAGGGCACCCGCCTCAAGCCGATCGTGCTCGCGGTGACGGTGATGGAGAAGTCCATCGCCGAGGTCGCCGCCATGTCGATCAGCGAGTGCGCGGACTTCCTGGGCCGGCTGCGGCTCGACGCCCGCGACAAGAAGATCGCCGAGCGCGTCCTGAAGGAGGTCAACGAGCGGCTGCGCTTCCTCGTGGACGTCGGCCTCGACTACCTCTCGCTGAACCGGGCCGCCGGCACCCTCTCGGGCGGCGAGGCCCAGCGGATCCGGCTCGCCACCCAGATCGGCTCCGGTCTGGTGGGCGTGCTCTACGTGCTGGACGAGCCCTCCATCGGCCTGCACCAGCGGGACAACCACCGGCTCATCGAGACGCTGGTGCGGCTGCGGGACATGGGCAACACGCTCATCGTGGTCGAGCACGACGAGGACACCATCAAGGTGGCCGACTGGGTCGTGGACATCGGTCCGGGCGCGGGCGAGCACGGCGGCAAGGTCGTGCACAGCGGCTCGCTGAAGGAACTGCTGAAGAACCCGGAGTCCATGACCGGCCAGTACCTCTCGGGCAAGCGGTCCATCGCGATCCCGGACGTGCGCCGGCCCGTGAACGGGGAGCGCAGGCTCACCGTCCACGGCGCCAAGGAGAACAACCTGCAGGACATCGACGTGTCCTTCCCGCTGGGAGTGCTCACGGCGGTCACGGGTGTCTCGGGGTCCGGCAAGTCGACGCTGGTCAACGACATCCTCTACACGCACCTGGCGCGCGAGCTGAACGGCGCCCGCTCGGTGCCGGGACGCCACACCCGGGTGGAGGGCGACGACCTCGTCGACAAGGTCGTGCACGTCGACCAGTCGCCGATCGGCCGCACGCCCCGGTCGAACCCGGCGACGTACACCGGTGTCTTCGACCACGTGCGCAAGCTCTTCGCGGAGACGATGGAGGCGAAGGTGCGCGGCTACCTGCCGGGCCGCTTCTCCTTCAACGTGAAGGGCGGCCGGTGCGAGAACTGCTCCGGCGACGGCACGATCAAGATCGAGATGAACTTCCTGCCGGACGTCTACGTCCCGTGCGAGGTCTGCCACGGCGACCGGTACAACCGGGAGACGCTGGAGGTCCACTACAAGGGCAAGTCCATCGCGGAAGTGCTCAACATGCCGATCGAGGAGGCACTGGACTTCTTCGAGGCGGTGCCGACGATCTCCCGTCACCTGCGGACGCTGAGCGAGGTCGGCCTGGGCTACGTCCGCCTCGGTCAGTCCGCTCCGACCCTGTCGGGTGGTGAGGCGCAGCGCGTCAAGCTGGCCTCCGAGCTGCAGAAGCGGTCGACGGGCCGGACGGTGTACGTGCTGGACGAGCCCACGACGGGCCTGCACTTCGAGGACATCTCGAAGCTGATCAAGGTGCTGTCGGGGTTGGTGGACAAGGGGAACTCGGTGATCGTCATCGAGCACAACCTGGACGTCATCAAGACCGCGGACTGGGTCATCGACATGGGTCCGGAGGGCGGCTACGGCGGCGGCCTGGTGGTGGCCGAGGGCACGCCGGAGCAGGTCGCCTCGGTGGGAGCGAGCCACACGGGCAAGTTCCTGCGGGACATCCTGGGCGCGGAGCGGGTCTCCGACGGGTCGCCTCCGGCGAAGGCCGCGGCGAAGAAGGCCCCGGCCAAGCGGGTGGCCGCCCCGGCGAAGACGGCTGCCGCCGCGGCGAAGAAGGCGGCTCCGGCGAAGAAGACGGTCCGGGCCCGCAAGGCATAGCGCGGCGGCTCTGGGGGGCCGGGGGCTCTGCCCCGGCCCCCCAGCGCCTCGAACGCCGGTGAGGCCGGATGTGCCGGCGATTGCGTGCACGGTCCGGGCGGAGCCCCGATTCAGGACGCGACCCCCACCGCGTGGCCGGCGGTGGCCGGGTCCGTGAGGGTCGTCAGGAGGGCGTCCGCGACGTCCGCGCGGGGGATGGTGCGGCCGCCGCGGACGTTGGCGTCGAGTGCGCGGCGGTAGGTACCGGTGCGGGGCTTGTTCTGGAGCATCGGCGGCCGGATGACCGTCCACTGGGTGCCGCTCGCACCCATCGCGGCCTCCATCACCGCGAGGTCCGCGTAGAGGTCCCGCAGCAGCCTGCGCAGCAGCGGGTAGACCACGGCGCGGGTGAACATCCCCTCGCCGTCCGCCAGCGGGCCGACCGGGGCGGCGCTCACGGCGGAGAGCCGGCGCACCCCCGCGCGGTCCATCGCCGAGGTGATCGCCGTCAGGGCCGGGCCCGCGACGGGGGTCGCCTTGGCCTGCTTGTTGGACGCCGCGCCCAGCGCGGAGACCACCGCGTCCTGGCCGCTGATCACCGACAGCACCGCCTCCTGGTCGGTCACGTCGCTCACCGTGGCCACGCGGAGCCGTTCGTGGGCGGGAACGGGCAGCCGGGCCGGGTCGCGCACGACCGCCGTCACCTCGTGCCCCGCGTCGAGCGCCTGCCGGACGACCTCGCGGCCGACGCCGCCCGTGGCACCGAACACCGTGATCTTCATGGATACCCCCAATGTCCGAAGAAGTGGAGCAAGGGGTGAGTGAGCATTCACTCACCTCGTGTCTCAGCTAGGGTGAGTGAATGCTCACCCCAAAGTCAAGCCGTCCCACCCCGGAGCGCCTGCTCGACGCCGCCGAGAAGCTGATGCGCACCAGCGGCCTGGTGAACGCCACCACCAAGGCCATCGCCCGCGAGGCGGGCTGCTCCGAGGCCGCGCTCTACAAGCACTTCGCGAACAAGGAAGAGCTCTTCGTGCGGGTGCTGATGGAGCGCACTCCCAACGCGGGTCCCCTCATGGCGGCCCTGCAGGCCGATCCGGGCGCGCGGGGAGCCGAACAGGGAGCCGAAGAGGGAGCCGCCGAGCAGGGGGTCGAGGAGGGGCTCGCCGCCATCGCCCTGCACGCCTCGCTCTTCTACGCCGACGCCATCCCCATGGCCGGCGCCCTCTTCGCCGAGCCCGCCCTGCTCTCCCGCCACCGAGAGGGCGTCCAGAAGATCGGCGCCGGGCCGCACGTGGTCCTGGACGCGCTGGCCGGGCGGCTGCGCCGCGAGCTCGACGCGGGACGGCTGCGCCCCGACGCCGACCCGCGGGCCGCCGCGGCGCTGCTGCTCGGCGCCTGCTTCCAGCGGGCCTTCTTCCTGCACTTCTCCGGTCCCCACGTGGTCCAGCCGGTCGACGAGTTCGCCCCGGCCGTGGCCCGGACCGTCTGGGCCGCGCTGCGCTGAAGTGTCAGAGCTCCGTCGCGTACGGGGGTTCCGCGCCCGCTCGGGTGCAGGTGAGGGCGGCCGCGTGGGCGGCGTAGGCGAGGACGTCCGGCCAGTTCGCCCGCCCGAGGCCGCCGGGTGAGGCGGTGAGTCGGTGGAGCAGGGCGGCGTTGACGGTGTCCCCCGCCCCGATCGTGTCCGCCACCGCGACCGGGCGGGCCGCCGCCGAGTGCTCCGCGCCCTCCCGCGTCCAGACCGTCAGGCCCGCGGCGCCCCGGGTCAGCACCACCGCCGACGGCCCCGCCGCCAGCCAGTCGGTGACCCGGCCGCCCAGCCAGTCCGCGTCCTCCTGCGAGAGCTTGAGGACGGAGGCGTACGGCAGCAGCCGCGTCAGGAAACGCTCCCGGTACGCCTCCGGGTCCGCGATCAGCGCCGGCCGGATGTTGGGGTCCAGCAGGGTCAGCAGCCCGCGCCGGGACTCCCGCCGCAGCAGGGCCTCGTACGCGCTCGCCCCCGGTTCCAGGACCAGCGAGCAGGTGCCGAGCGCGAGGGCCCGTACGGCGTCGGGGAGGGCGGGCGGCAGGGCGAACAGCCGGTCCGCCGTGCCCTCGACGTAGAAGCCGTACGAGGCCGAGCCGTCCGGGGCCAGGGAGGGCACGGCGAGGGTGGTCGGTTCCGGCCCGCGCTGGACCAGCGACAGGTCGACCCCCGCCGCCCGCAGCCCGGCCAGGAGGCTCTCGCCGAAGCCGTCCGTGGAGACCCGCGAGCAGAAGGCCACCTCGGCGCCGAGCCGCCCGAGCGCGAGCGCGGTGTTGTACGGACCCCCGCCCGGCCTGGGCAGCAGCGCGCCCGTCGGCCGCGCCACGGGGACCAGGTCGATGAGGGCTTCTCCGCCGACGACGATCACGCGGGGGAAGCTACCCCATGGGGCGGAGGTATCGTCGGGCGGGCCGGTGCCCGCCGGTCCGACAGCTCAGGAGAACCGCATGCCCGCGCCGCAGCCAGCCGCCCGCCGTACCGTCCTCAAGGGCGCCGCCGCGCTCGCCGGGGCCGCGGGCGCGGGAGTGGGCCTCGCGGCCTGCTCCACCGCGACGACCAGCGGAGGCAACACTCCCGCCACTCCCACCGCGCCGGTGGAGCTGGGCGCCGCGGCCGAGGTCCCGGTGGGCGGCGCGAAGCTGTACCGGGAGCGGAAGCTGATCGTCAGCTGCCCGGCGGAGGGCCAGTACACGGCGTTCAGCGCGCAGTGCACGCACGCGGGCTGCGTCCTGGACAAGATCGTCGAAGGTGAGGGCAACTGCCCCTGCCACGGCAGCCGCTTCGACGCGGCCACGGGCAAGGTCGTGAAGGGCCCCGCCACCGACCCGCTGCCCGCCGTCCCCGTCAAGGTGGAGAACGGCAAGCTCATCGCGGGCTGAGCCGCCCCGGGCGGGCACCCCGCAGGCACCGGGCGGGCACCGGGCGGGCACCCGAGCAGTCAGTCCCAGTCCCACGAGATCCCGAGGATCCCGCGCCGCACCGACTGCTCCACCAGGTGCACCGCCCGGTGCCGGCCGCTCGGCGTCAGGTCCGTGACGCCGGTGCGCGCCGCCTCGGGCCCGCTGCGCGCGAAGCGGCGGCACCGCACCGGCAGCGCCGCCTCGTCGAAGCGGACCTGGAGCATGTACTGGCCGCCCGCGTAGCTGAAGCCGCGCACGTATTCGCTGCTGCGCGCGCCCGTACCGTCCTCGATGCCGTAGCCGAACACGTACGTCTCCCCGCGCCGCAGCCGCGCGTCGAAGAGCAGCTCCGCGACCACCACCCCGGCCTGCGGATGGCGCCGCACCCGGCCCGTACGGCAGTTCTCGTACGCCGTCACGCGCATCCCGGACACGTCGCAGCCCGGGTCGCCGTGGTGGACGGCGAGGTAGCGGTCGACCCCGTCGCGGTGCGCCCGGACGATCTGCTGCGAGGTACGGGAGCGCATCTCACCGGCCGGTCCGATGCGCACCCGCTCGTGGTGGCCGACCGAGTGCAGCCCTCCGTCCGGCGGCAGCTCCAGGGCTTCCAGCAGCCGTTCCACCGTCTCGCCCACGCTGAACAGGGCCCGGTAGGGGCGGGCGGCCGGCCGGGCGGGCCCGGGAGCCTGCTCCGGGGTCAGCAACAGCCGGACGAGGGCTCCCTGCGGCAGCTCCAGGATCTCCTCCAGGGCGCTGACGGCCCGCAGCGACTCCGGATGGCGGGGGCGGCGGGCGCCCTGCTGCCAGTAACTGAGGCTGGTGACGCCGACCTTGATGCCGCGCGCCGCCAGCCGGTGCTGTATCCGGTGCAGGGGCAGTCCGCGCGCGGTGACGGCGGCGCGCAGGGCGAGGTGGAAGGGGCCGCCGTGCAGGAGTCGGCTGAATTCCGCCGAACTGGCCGTGTCCTCGGTCGGCCGCATGGTGACCCCTCTGTGAACGTTCACACGCCCCGATGCGCAGGACCGCGCCGCTGCCTCCGGGAGAGCAGGTGGAACGACAGCAACCGTTCACACCCCAGCCCCACCGTTCACACCGCGATGTCACCGTGCATTGAAGCGTGTTGACCTGATCGCGACAACACCCTGATGCTCCTCCACAGCGTCCGGACGCGCTCCTCCACCCCCCATTCCCCACATTGGGAGGAACGCGATGCGCAACAGAAACCGGCGGCTTTCCCTGGCCGCCTTCCTCACCGCCCTGCTCCTCGCCCTGCCCACCGGCACCGCAACCGCCGCGGAGACCGGCAGCGACTCCGCCCTCGCCTACAAGCGCCTGGGCATCACCATGCAGGCTCAGCAGAAGACGAACTGGTGCTGGGCCGCGAGCGGCAACACCATCGCCACCTGGTTCGGCCGCAACTACACGCAGAACCAGTTCTGCAACGCGGCCTTCAACCGTCAGCAGGGCTACGACTGCCCCAACAACCAGGCCACCCTCGGCAACGTCCAGACCGGCCTGCGCTGGGCCGGCATCAGCCCCGGCTCGTACGTCAACGGCTGGCTCCAGTACTCCACCGTCCAGACCGAGATCAACTCCGACCGCCCGATCGAGACCCGGATCCAGTGGTCGGGCGGCGGCGGCCACATGCACGTCATCTACGGCTACGACACCGCCAGCAGCTGGGTGTACTGGGGCGACCCCTGGCCCTCCAGCGACCGATACAACTGGGCCTCGCACGCCTGGTACGTGAACAACAACAGCTTCTCCTGGACCCACTCCCTCTACCGGATCGGGGCGTGAGCGCCATGACCCTGCGCGCCAGAGCCACCGCCACCGCCGCGGTCCTCGCCGCCACCGCCCTCCTCGGTCTCGCCCCGCAGGCGTCCGCGGCCCCCGTGCCGCAGCCCGCGGCCGCCACCGCCGAACACAAGGCCGCCGCCGCGCGGGCGGCCACCGCCCCCGACACCCTGGCCACGCTCTCCCGCTTCTTCGCCCGGGAGGGCAAGGTCTCGCCAGCCGCCGCGCAGCCCCGCATCGAGGGCGAGGCGATACCGGTGAACCACCTCTCCCCGGACTTCGTCGCGGGCAAGGCGGGCGCGTCCGTCGCCCGCCTCGAATTCCTCGCCAGCAAGGCGGTCTCCTCCGACGGCCAGCAGGCCGCGCTGTGGACGGCCCGTACGGAGGCCGGGTGGCAGGTGGTGAACATCGCCACCGGCGACGACGAATTCCGCTATGCGCGCCTCGGCGCCGCGAAGCTGCCCGGCGGGACGGTCTTCCGGGAGCCGCAGATCGACGCGTGGTACGTGGCCGGGGGCGAGCGGGTGCTGCCGCTGGACGAGGACGCCGTACGGGCCGTGGGCTCCGGCGGCACCACCCTCGCCGGATACCGGTCCCGGGTCACCGCCGCCTACGGGGACAAGCTGCCCGGGTCCGTCTATGCCGAGCAGGGCATGGCGGGCGGCTTCACCGAGGCCTCCGCGCAGCCCTCCACGGAGGACGGCGGGAGCGCCGTCACGGCGCTCGCCGGCAGCGCCGGGGCGCTCGCGCTGGGCGGCGCCGGGGTCCTGGTCGCGCTGCGCCGCCGCCGGGCCTTCGCCGCGGCCTAGCCCCCGCACCCGCAGGGCCCGGCTCCCGCCAGAAGCCGGGCCCTGCGGGCTGCTCTGCCGGCCACGCTCTTCCTCGGTCCCCGGGCCCCCGGGACCGTGGGCCGTGGTCCCGGGCATACGGTCGGTTGTCGGCGCCCGCCAGTAGGGTGGTTGGCATGGCCGACCCTTCCAGTTACCGTCCCGAGCCGGGGCAGATTCCCGACACCCCGGGGGTCTACAGATTCCGCGACGAGCACCGCCGGGTGATCTACGTCGGGAAGGCCAAGAGCCTGCGCCAGCGCCTGGCCAGCTACTTCCAGGACATCGCCGGGCTGCACCCCCGTACCGCCACCATGGTGACCACGGCCGCCTCCGTGGAGTGGACCGTGGTGTCCACGGAGGTCGAGGCGCTCCAGCTGGAGTACTCCTGGATCAAGGAGTTCGACCCCCGGTTCAACGTCAAGTACCGGGACGACAAGAGCTATCCCTCCCTCGCCGTGACGATGAACGAGGAGTATCCGCGCGTCCAGGTCATGCGCGGGCCCAAGAAGAAGGGCGTGCGCTACTTCGGTCCGTACGGGCACGCCTGGGCGATCCGCGAGACCGTCGACCTGATGCTCCGGGTCTTCCCCGTGCGCACCTGCTCCGCCGGCGTCTTCAAACGGTCCGCGCAGATCGGCCGGCCCTGCCTGCTGGGCTACATCGGCAAGTGCTCCGCGCCGTGCGTCGGCCGGGTCACCCCCGAGGAGCACCGCGAACTGGCCGAGGACTTCTGCGACTTCATGGCCGGCCGGACCGGCACCTACCTCTCCCGCCTGGAGCGGGAGATGCACGACGCGGCCGAGGAGATGGAGTACGAGAAGGCCGCCCGGCTGCGCGACGACATCGGGGCGCTGCGCCGGGCCATGGAGAAGAACGCCGTGGTGCTCGCCGACGCCACCGACGCCGACCTGATCGCGGTCGCCGAGGACGAGCTCGAAGCCGCCGTGCAGATCTTCCACGTGCGCGGCGGCCGGGTGCGCGGCCAGCGCGGCTGGGTGACCGACAAGGTCGAGGCCGTCGACACGGCCGGGCTCGTCGAGCACGCGCTCCAGCAGCTGTACGGCGAGGAGAAGGGCGAGGCCGTCCCCAAGGAGGTGCTGGTCCCGGCGCTCCCCGAGGACACGCCCGCGCTCAGCCAGTGGCTCGCCGACCGGCGGGGGTCCCAGGTCAGCCTGCGGATACCGCAGCGCGGCGACAAGAAGGCCCTCATGGAGACCGTCCACCGCAACGCGCAGCAGTCCCTGGCCCTGCACAAGACCAAACGCGCCAGCGACCTCACCACCCGCTCCCGGGCCCTGGAGGAGATCGCCGAGGCCCTGGAGCTGGACGGCGCGCCCCTGCGCATCGAGTGCTTCGACATCTCCCACCTGCAGGGCGACGACGTGGTGGCCTCCATGGTCGTCTTCGAGGACGGACTGGCCCGCAAGAGCGAGTACCGGCGCTTCCAGATCAAGTCGTTCGAGGGGCAGGACGACGTCCGCTCCATGCACGAGGTGGTCTCCCGGCGTTTTCGCCGCTACCTGCAGGAGAAGCAGAAGACGGGCGAGTGGGAGGCACAGGAGGGCGCGGTCGCCGACGGCGAGGCCGTCGGGGCCGCCGGGGCCATGGGGGCCGCCGAGGACGACGGGCGGCCCCGGCGCTTCGCGTACCCGCCCCAGCTCGTCGTGGTCGACGGCGGACAGCCGCAGGTCGCCGCCGCCAAGCGGGCCCTGGAGGAGCTCGGCGTCGACGACGTCGCCGTGTGCGGCCTGGCCAAGCGCCTGGAGGAGGTCTGGCTGCCCGGCGAGGACGACCCGGTCGTGCTGCCCCGCTCCAGCGAGGGCCTCTACCTGCTCCAGCGGGTGCGTGACGAGGCTCACCGCTTCGCCATCCGCTACCAGCGCAACAAGCGCGGGAAGCGCCTGAAGTCGGGGCCGCTGGACGAGGTCGCCGGGCTCGGCGAGAGCCGCAAGCTGGCCCTGCTCAAGCACTTCGGTTCGGTGAAGAAGCTGAGACAGGCGACAATCGAGCAGATCTGCGAGGTCCCGGGCATAGGCCGCAAGACGGCCGAGACGGTGGCCGCGGCCCTCGCCCTGGCGGTCCCGGCCGGCCCTGCCGTCAACACGGCCACAGGGGAGATCATTGAGGATGAGGCCCCCGCCCCGCAGGTGGGGGCGCCTCCCGGCGGTAGCCGGGAGCCATCGTCCGAACGGGGGACCGAGCAATGACCGAGCACGAGACCACGCACGACCGAGACGGAGCACAGGTGAGTACGGGCACGACAGTGGAGCCCGGCGAGACCGCCGAGGCGGCCATCCCCGAGCTGGTGATCATCTCCGGCATGTCCGGGGCCGGCCGCAGCACGGCGGCCAAGTGTCTGGAGGACCTCGGCTGGTTCGTCGTCGACAACCTCCCGCCGGCGCTGATCCCCACGATGGTGGAGCTCGGGGCCCGCTCGCAGGGCAACGTGGCGCGCATCGCCGTCGTCGTCGACGTCCGGGGCCGCCAGTTCTTCGACGCCCTGCGCGAGTCCCTCGCCGACCTCGACAGCCGCGGCGTCACCCGGCGCATCGTCTTCCTGGAGTCCTCCGACGACGCCCTGGTGCGCCGCTTCGAGTCGGTCCGCCGCCCGCACCCGCTCCAGGGCGACGGCCGCATCACCGACGGCATCGCCGCCGAGCGCGACCTGTTGCGCGAGCTGCGCGGCGACGCCGACCTGGTGATCGACACCTCCAGCCTGAACGTGCACGAGCTGCGCGCCAAGATGGACGCCCAGTTCGCCGGGGACGAGGAGCCCGAGCTGCGGGCCACCGTCATGTCCTTCGGCTACAAGTACGGCCTCCCGGTCGACGCCGACCTCGTCGTCGACTGCCGCTTCATCCCGAACCCGCACTGGGTCCCGGAGCTGCGCCCCTTCACCGGGCTCAACGAGGAGGTGTCGGGCTACGTCTTCAGCCAGCCCGGCGCCAAGGAGTTCCTCGACCGCTACACCGAGCTGCTCCAGCTCATCGCCACCGGCTACCGCCGCGAGGGCAAGCGGTACGTGACCATCGCGGTCGGGTGCACGGGCGGCAAGCACCGCAGCGTCGCCATGTCCGAGAAGCTCGCCGCCCGCCTCGCCTCCGAGGGAGTCGAGACCGTCGTAGTCCACCGGGACATGGGGCGCGAGTGACCGCACGGACCCCGCGGCTGAGCCGCCTGCGCCGTCTGACCCCCGGACGGGGCGAGGACGGCGCGGGCCGCTCCCGCCGCCGGCGCGGCGCCACGCCCAAGGTCGTCGCCCTCGGCGGCGGCCAGGGCCTGTCGGCCTCCCTCGCCGCCCTGCGCAGGATCACCGGTGACCTCACCGCCGTGGTCACCGTCGCCGACGACGGCGGCTCCAGCGGCCGGCTCCGCGAGGAGCTCGGCGTGCTGCCGCCCGGCGACCTGCGCAAGGCGCTGGCCGCGCTGTGCGGTGACGACGACTGGGGCCAGACCTGGGCCCGCGTGATCCAGCACCGCTTCCAGTCGGAGGGCGACCTGCACGGGCACGCGGTCGGCAATCTGCTGATCGTCGCCCTGTGGGAACAGCTCGGCGACCCCGTCCAGGCCCTCGACCTCGTGGGCCGGCTGCTCGGCGCGCAGGGCCGGGTGCTGCCGATGTCGGCGGTGCCGCTGGAGCTGCAGGCCCTGGTCAGGGGCCACGACCCGGCGCGTCCCGAGGACGTGGACACCGTACGGGGGCAGGCCACGGTGGCCCTGACCCCGGGCGAGGTGCTCTCCGTACAGGTGGTGCCGAGCGACCCGCCGGCCGTGCCGCAGGCCGTCGCGGCGGTCCTGGACGCCGACTGGGTGGTGCTCGGCCCGGGGTCCTGGTTCTCCTCCGTCATCCCGCACCTGCTGGTGCCGGAACTGCTCGACGCGCTGATCGAGACGAAGGCCCGGCGGGTCCTCTCGCTGAACCTCGCGCCGCAGCCCGGAGAAACAGAGGGCTTCTCTCCGCAGCGTCATTTGGAGGTTTTGGCCCGACACGCCCCTAAACTCGCCCTGGACGTGGTGCTGGCCGACGAGGCCGCCGTGCCCGACCGCGAGTCCCTCGCCGATGCCGCGAAACGGTTCGGTGCCGCGGTCGAGCTGGCGCCCGTGGCCAGGCAGGACGGCTCCCCGAAGCACGACCCGGAGCTGCTGGCCGCCGCGTACGACCGTATTTTTCGGATGCATGGAAGGATCGGCCCATGGCGATGACGCCCGCGGTGAAGGATGAGATCTCCCGCCTGCCCGTCACCCGGACCTGCTGCAGGAAAGCGGAAGTCTCGGCGATTCTTCGGTTCGCGGGCGGGTTGCACCTGGTGAGCGGACGGATCGTCATCGAGGCGGAGCTGGACACGGGCATCGCCGCCCGGCGCCTGCGCAAGGACATCCTGGAGATCTTCGGCCATTCCTCGGACCTGGTGGTGATGGCTCCGGGCGGACTGCGCCGCGGCAGCCGCTACGTGGTCCGCGTCGTGGCCGGCGGTGACCAGCTGGCCCGCCAGACGGGCCTCGTGGACGGCCGCGGACGCCCGATCCGCGGCCTTCCGCCGCAGGTGGTCTCCGGGGCCACCTGCGACGCCGAAGCGGCGTGGCGCGGCGCCTTCCTGGCCCACGGCTCGCTCACCGAGCCGGGCCGGTCCTCCTCCCTGGAGGTCACCTGCCCCGGCCCGGAAGCCGCCCTGGCCCTGGTGGGCGCCGCCCGCAGGCTCTCCATCGCCGCCAAGGCGCGCGAAGTGCGCGGAGTGGACCGGGTGGTGGTCCGCGACGGCGACGCGATCGGCGCCCTGCTGACCCGGCTCGGCGCGCACGAGTCGGTGCTGGCCTGGGAGGAGCGGCGGATGCGGCGCGAGGTGCGCGCCACCGCCAACCGTCTCGCCAACTTCGACGACGCCAACCTGCGCCGCTCGGCGCGGGCCGCGGTGGCCGCCGGAGCGCGGGTCCAGCGCGCGCTGGAGATCCTCGGCGAAGAGGTCCCCGAGCACCTCGCCGCGGCCGGCCGGCTGCGCATGGAGCACAAGCAGGCCTCCCTGGAGGAGCTGGGCGCGCTCGCCGACCCGCCGCTGACCAAGGACGCGGTCGCCGGCCGGATCCGCCGCCTGCTGGCGATGGCCGACAAGCGGGCCCAGGACCTGGGCGTCCCGGGCACCGAGTCGAACCTGGACCTCAGCGAGGACATGGCCGACAACATGGTGGGCTGACCGCTCCGCGTACGTACGAAAGGGGCTCGCGCGATCACTCGTGCGGGCCCCCTTTCGGTAGGCCCCATTGACATGAGCACGGGGCGGTCTTGAGGCTGGCGTCCAACGCTTTCGTGGCTGACGACGCCCAGGGGGGCACATGAGGCACCGCGCGAGAACGATCCTCGCCGCAAGCGCACTCGTCTTCGGTTCCACACTCGCCGCGCTACCCGCGGCGGCCCAGGCCCAGCCCGGCTCCGCCGCGTCCGGCGCCGACGAGGTCCGGGTCTACGACGCCGACATCACCCGGGAACAGGTCCCGCTCGTCCTCGCCGCCGGCCAGGACGCCCACGAACTCACCGAACGCGCCCCGGAGAGCGGGACCGCCCGGGTCGAGCTCTTCCTCACCGAGGCCCAGGCCGAGGAGCTCGGCGCCCAGGGCGTCAAGGTCGCCGAGCGCAGGATCCCGGCCCAGGGGCTGGCGCGGGCCCAGGCCGCCGGTGACGGCGTGTTCCGCCCGTACAGCGGCAAGGGCGGCCTCCAGGAGGAGATCCTGCGGACCGCCCAGGAGAACCCGGGGCTCACCAAGGTCGTCTCCATCGGCAAGACCGTCCAGGGCAAGGACATCCTCGCCCTCAAGGTCTCCAAGAACGCCAAGAAGACCAAGGACGGCGCCAAGCCGTCGGTCCTCTACATGTCCAACCAGCACGCCCGCGAGTGGATCACCCCCGAGATGACCCGGCGGCTGATGCACCACACGCTCGACAACTACGGCAAGGACCAGCGGATCACCCGCCTGGTCGACTCCAGCGAGCTGTGGTTCCTCCTCTCCGCCAACCCCGACGGCTACGACTACACCCACGCCGCCGACGGCCAGCGGCTGTGGCGCAAGAACCTGCGCGACAACAACGGCGACGGCAAGACCGCCCCCGGCGACGGCGTCGACCTGAACCGCAACTTCGCCTTCAAGTGGGGCTACGACAACGAGGGGTCCTCGCCGAACCAGGCCAGCGAGACCTACCGCGGCCCGAGCGCCTCCTCCGAGCCCGAGACCGTCGCCCTGGACGCCTTCGAGAAGCGCATCGGCTTCGAGTACGCCGTCAACTACCACTCCGCGGCCGAGCTGATCCTCTACGGCGTGGGCTGGCAGGTCGCCACCCCCACCCCCGACGACGTCGCCTACAAGGCGCTCGCCGGCACCCCGGAGAACCCCGCCGTCCCGGGCTACTACCCGCAGGTCTCCTCCGAGCTCTACACCACCAACGGCGAGGCCGACGGCCACGCCTCCAACGTCAACGGCGTCATGATGTTCACGCCGGAGATGACCACCTGCCAGACGGCCTCGGCCAGCGACCCGAACGACGCGTGGCGGCCGGAGGACTGCGCCTCCGGCTTCAACTTCCCGGACGACGAAAAGCTCATCCAGGCCGAGTTCGCCAAGAACGTGCCCTTCGCCCTCTCGGTCGGCGAGAGCGCCGCGCACCCGGACCGCCCGGCGTCCTCCGTGGGCCTGAGCGCCGCGGACTTCACCCTGGACCCCTTCACCACGTCCTACGCGGCCCGCGGCGAGGACCAGACGGTCTCCGTCACGGCCCGCAAGGCGCTGAAGGACAAGGAGCTCAACTTCAGGATCAACGGCGGCCGCACGCACGACGAGGACCTCGAAGCCTGGGAGGGCGGCGAGGTCTACGGCGGCGACGACAACAACTGGTTCGACGAGTACCGCGCCGAGGTCGACGGCGCCAAGCCCGGGGACAAGGTCGAGGTCTGGTTCACCGGCCGCGGCCGCTCCGGCGAACAGGTCTCCAGCGAGCACTTCACGTACACGGTCGCCGAGCGGCCTCGCGCGGACGTCCTGGTGATCGCCGAGGAGGGGGCCACGGCCCAGCACGCCCGGACGTACGTCGACGCCCTGCGCGCCAACGGCAGGTCCGCGGCGGTCTGGGACGTCGCCGTCCAGGGCGCCCCGCACCACCTCGGGGTGCTCTCCCACTTCGGCACGGCCGTCCACTACACCGGGGCCAAGACCCCCGGCGGTGACACCCAGCTCGCCGTGCGCGACTTCCTCAACGAGGGCGGCAAGCTGATCGAGGCCGGTGAGCTGGCGGGCGGCAACGCCCAGGTCGGCCGCGCCGTGACCAACGACTTCAGCCAGTACTGGCTCGGCGCCTACGGCCGGGCGAGCACCCCCGGCGCCACCGGCTTCACCGGCGACGGCGCCCTGAACGGGGCCGGCGGAGCCCTCGCCGACGCGGCGGGCAACCCGCTGAACGCCCCCGGCGCCTACACCGTCACCTCCGACACCCTGGCGCCCGCGCAGTTCCCGCAGTTCAAGAGCGCCCCCGCGGGCCGGTTCACCGGGGTCGTCAACCCCTACGCCCCCTTCGCCGGCACGCAGATGGCCTCCGCGCTGCACGCCGACAACGACTGGAAGCGCCTGGTGCGCACGATCGACCTGACGGGCGTCTCGGCGGCCGACGCGCCCAAGCTGAAGCTCGCGCTCAACTGGAACACCGAGGAGGGCTACGACCACGCCGTCCTGGAGGCCCGTACCGCGGGCGGCGACGACTGGACCACCCTGCCCGAGGCGAGCGGCCTCACCAGCTCCACCGTCCCAGAGGAGTGCGCGGCCGGCTTCTTCATGAACGGCCACCCCTTCCTGCGCCGTTACCTCACCCTGGACTCCGGCGGCTGCAGCCCGCAGGGCACCAGCGGCGCGTGGAACAGCTTCACCGGTTCCTCCGGCGGCTGGAAGCAGGTCGCCTTCGACCTGAGCGCCTACGCGGGCAAGAGCGTGGAGGTCTCGCTCTCCTCCATCACCGATCCGGGCTCGGGCGGGCGCGGCGTCTTCGCGGACGAGGCGCGCCTGTCGGTCGGCGGCGCGGACCAGGCCGTGGAGGGCTTCGAGACCTCCCTCGGCGTCTGGGCCGCACAGGGCGCACCGGCCGG
This sequence comes from Streptomyces sp. NPDC016562, assembly GCF_043076955.1. Lineage (NCBI taxonomy): Bacteria > Bacillati > Actinomycetota > Actinomycetes > Kitasatosporales > Streptomycetaceae > Streptomyces > Streptomyces sp. NPDC016562. The sequence continues at coordinate 248,054 of NZ_JBIBRZ010000007.1, forward strand.
AAGCCCCGACGTTCCCGGCGACTGGTCCAGGACGGGGGAGCAGTTCAGGTCCTATGCGGCGGTCACTACGCGTGACACGGTCCTGCTGGGCTTCGGCCTGGAGCACCTGCCGGCGGCGGCGGACCGAGCGCTACTCGTCGGTAAGTCGCTCCGCGCGCTGAACCGCTGATCAGAGGCCCTTCCGTCCCTCACCCTGAGTGACGGGGGCGAGGGTCCCCGGGGGCCCGTTCCAGCCCGTCGGGTACGGGACCCCGGGGCGTGTCAGGCCCCGACCGATGTCACCCAAAAGCTCACGGAGAGGTAGGGTCGTAAGCGGTCGGGGACATCCCATACAGCTCGCCGGCGCTCTTTACCGGCGCACCAACGAGGAGATCGGTTCGTGACGATCCGCGTAGGCATCAACGGTTTTGGCCGTATTGGCCGTAACTATTTCCGGGCGCTCCTGGAGCAGGGAGCGGACATCGAGATCGTCGGTGTCAACGACCTGACTGACAACGCGACCCTGGTGCACCTTCTCAAGTACGACACCATCCTGGGTCGCCTGAAGCAGAACGTCAGTCACACCGACGACAGCATCACCGTCGGTGGCCAGACCTTCAAGACGTTCGCCGAGCGCGACCCCGCGAACCTCCCCTGGGGTGAGCTGGGCGCCGACATCGTCATCGAGTCGACCGGCATCTTCACCAAGAAGGCCGACGCCGCCAAGCACATCGCCGCCGGCGCGAAGAAGGTCCTCATCTCGGCTCCGGCCAAGGACGAGGACATCACCATCGTGATGGGCGTCAACCAGGACAAGTACGACGCGGCCAACCACCACGTCATCTCCAACGCCTCCTGCACCACCAACTGCGTGGCGCCGATGGCCAAGGTCCTCCTGGAGAACTTCGGCATCGTCAAGGGCATGATGACCACGGTCCACGCCTACACGAACGACCAGCGGATCCTGGACTTCCCGCACTCGGACCTGCGCCGCGCCCGCGCCGCCGCCGAGAACATCATCCCCACCACCACGGGTGCCGCCAAGGCCACCGCCCTGGTCATCCCGGAGCTGGCGGGCAAGCTCGACGGCATCGCGATGCGCGTCCCGGTTCCCACGGGCTCGGTGACCGACCTCGTGATCGAGCTGGAGCGCGAGGTGACCAAGGACGAGGTCAACACCGCCTTCCAGAAGGCGGCCGAGGGCCAGCTGAAGGGCGTCCTGGACTACACCGAGGACGCGATCGTCTCGTCCGACATCGTGAACTGGCCGGCGTCCTGCACTTTCGACTCCTCCCTGACCATGGTCCAGGGCAAGAGCGTTAAGGTCGTCGGCTGGTACGACAACGAGTGGGGCTACTCCAACCGTCTCGTCGACCTGACCGTCTTCGTCGGCGGTCAGCTGTAAGCACGTAGGGCAAGGCACCACGATGTGAGCACAGGGTCCGAGCAGCGCGACGAAGCGCCGCACGGGCCCTGTTGCTTGCCTCGTTCTCCCTTCCTCGCCCTTCGAGTGAAGGTCTCAAAGGAGTAGGAACACATGAAGACGATCGATGAACTGCTCGCCGAAGGCGTCAAGGGCAAGCGGGTCTTCGTCCGCGCGGACCTGAACGTCCCGCTGGCCGAGGGCACCATCACCGACGACGGCCGCATCCGCGCCGTCCAGCCCACGATCGCGAAGCTCGCCGCCGCCGGCGCCCGCGTCATCGTGGCCTCGCACCTGGGCCGCCCCAAGGGCACCGGCGTAGAGCCCGCCTTCTCGCTCGCCCCGGCCGCCGCGCGCCTCGGTGAACTGCTCGGCGCCGACGTCGCGTTCGCCACCGACACCGTCGGCGCCTCCGCCAAGGAGACCGTCGCGGCCCTCACCGACGGCCAGGTCGCCGTCATCGAGAACCTGCGCTTCAACGCCGGCGAGACCTCGAAGGACGACGCCGAGCGCGGCGCCTTCGCGGACGAGCTCGCGGAGCTGGCGGACGTCTACGTCGGTGACGGCTTCGGAGCGGTCCACCGCAAGCACGCCTCGGTCTTCGACCTCCCCGCGCGCCTCCCGCACGCCGCCGGCTACCTCATCGCCACCGAGGTCGGCGTCCTGCGCAAGCTGACCGCCGAGGTCGAGCGCCCGTACGTCGTGGTCCTCGGCGGCGCCAAGGTCTCCGACAAGCTGGCCGTCATCGACCAGCTGCTCGGCAAGGCCGACCGCATCCTCATCGGCGGCGGCATGGCCTACACCTTCCTGTACGCCAAGGGCTACGAGGTCGGCATCTCCCTGCTCCAGAAGGACCAGGTGGACGTCGTCAAGGAGTACATGAAGCGCGCCGAGGAGACCGGCGTCGAGCTGGTCCTCCCGGTCGACGTCCTGGTCTCCGAGGAGTTCCCGGACCTCAAGGGCAAGACCCCGGCCACCTTCGAGACCGTGGACGCGGACAAGATCCCCGCGACCAAGGAGGGCCTCGACATCGGTCCCAGGACGCGCGAGCTGTACGCGTCGAAGATCGCCGACGCCAAGACCGTCTTCTGGAACGGCCCGGTCGGCGTCTTCGAGCACCCCGACTACGCCGGCGGTACCAGGGCCATCGCCCAGGGCCTGCTCGACAGCAGCGCCTTCACCGTCGTCGGCGGCGGAGACAGCGCCGCCGCGGTTCGCATTCTCGGCTTCGACGAGAATGCGTTCGGCCACATTTCCACCGGTGGCGGCGCCTCCCTCGAATACCTCGAGGGCAAGACGCTCCCCGGCCTCGCCGCCCTGGAGGGCTAGAACCACATGAGTGATCCCGTAAACGGCCGCACCCCGCTGATGGCGGGCAACTGGAAGATGAACCTCAACCACCTCGAGGCCATCGCCCACGTCCAGAAGCTCGCCTTCGCGCTCGCCGACAAGGACTACGACGCCGTCGAGGTCGCGGTCCTGCCGCCCTTCGTCGACCTGCGCTCGGTCCAGACCCTGGTCGACGGCGACAAGCTGAAGATCAAGTACGGCGCCCAGGACCTCTCCGCGCACGACTCCGGCGCCTACACCGGCGAGATCTCCGGCTCGATGCTGGCCAAGCTGAAGTGCACGTACGTGGCCGTCGGCCACAGCGAGCGCCGCCAGTACCACGGCGAGGACGACGAGATCTGCAACGCCAAGGTCAAGGCCGCCCACCGGCACGGGCTCACCCCGATCCTGTGCGTCGGCGAGGGCCTGGACGTCCGCAAGGCCGGCCAGCAGGTCCCGTACACGCTGAACCAGCTCGACGGCGGCCTCAAGGACATCCCGGCCGAGCAGGTCGAGTCCATCGTCGTCGCGTACGAGCCCGTATGGGCCATCGGGACCGGCGAGGTCGCCACCCCCGAGGACGCCCAGGAGGTCTGCGGGGCGATCCGCGGCCGCCTCGCGGAGCTGTACTCGCAGGAGGTGGCCGACAAGGTCCGCATCCAGTACGGCGGCTCGGTGAAGTCGGGGAACATCGCGGCGATCATGGCCCAGCCGGACGTCGACGGCGCCCTGATCGGCGGCGCGGCGCTGGACGTGGACGAGTTCGTCAAGATCGTCCGCTTCCGCGACCAGTGAGTATGCGGTAGGGCGGATCCGTCGTACCCTTGCGGGGGCCAGAGGCTGGATTACCAGCCGCTGGCCCCCGCGCACATCCAGCAAAGCCGGTTTGCCTGAGAAAGCCAGAAAGTAGGAATCAGCCGTGATTATGGGGTTCTCGATCGCCCTGATCGTCTTCAGCGCCCTGCTGATGCTGCTCGTGCTGATGCACAAGGGCAAGGGCGGCGGCCTTTCCGACATGTTCGGCGGCGGTATGCAGTCGTCGGTCGGCGGCTCCTCCGTGGCGGAGCGGAACCTGGACCGCATCACCGTGGTCGTGGGTCTGCTGTGGTTCGCGTGCATCGTCGCGCTCGGCCTGGCGATGAAGTCGAGCAGCTGACCGTTCTCGCCATTCCGGCAGTCCGGTCGGCACTGCCCGGCCTATCATGTGGGTCGGCGTCCATGGCGTGGAATCAGTAACTCCGCTCACTGGACGTGCGTTGGGCCTTACGTAGACTTGGGCGCTCCGCGGCGGAATTTCCACTCACACTCCGCGGCACCATCACGCAGGGAGTTACGACCGTGGCAAGTGGCAACGCGATCCGTGGTAGCCGGGTCGGAGCGGGGCCGATGGGTGAGGCAGAGCGCGGCGAGTCCGCACCCCGCCTGCGCATCTCCTTCTGGTGCTCGAACGGGCACGAGACGCAGCCGAGCTTCGCCAGCGACGCGCAGGTGCCGGACACCTGGGACTGCCCGCGCTGCGGGTTCCCGGCCGGTCAGGACCGGGACAACCCGCCCGCGCCGCCGCGCACCGAACCGTACAAGACGCACCTGGCGTACGTGCGCGAACGGCGCTCGGACGCCGACGGCGAGGCGATCCTCGCCGAGGCGCTCGCCAAGCTGCGCGGCGAGATCTGACACCGCCCGACATGTGTGACGTGAGGCCCGGCCCCGCAGGAAGCTTCTCCTGCGGGGCCGGGCCTCTTTGTGTGCGTTGCGCCGCTTGTGATCCCTTAAGTTGGAGAACGGCGGGGCACGACAGGACGGAAGAAGTGAGTTGATGTCCGAGATGAATGCGGAGATCCGTACGAAGCTCAACCGGACGCCGGAGTGGCTGGCACTCGGCAAGCACCGGGAGGAGTTCGGGCGGACGCATCTGCGCGAGCTGTTCGAGGAGAACCCGGGCCGCGGCACCGGCTACACCCTGCAGGCGGGCGACCTGCACATCGACTACTCGAAGCACCTCGTGACCGACGAGACGCTGACGCTGCTGCGCGAACTGGCGGCGGCCACGGGCGTGGCCGAGCTGCGCGACGCCATGTTCCGCGGCGAGAAGATCAACACGACCGAGGACCGGGCGGTCCTGCACACCGCCCTGCGCGCCCCGGGGAACGCCGTGATCGAGGTGGACGGCGAGGACGTCGTCCCCGGCGTGCACGCCGTCCTCGACAAGATGGCGGCCTTCTCCGACCGGATCCGGTCGGGGGAGTGGACCGGCTTCACCGGCAAGCCCATCAAGAACGTCGTCAACATCGGCATCGGCGGCTCCGACCTGGGCCCGGCCATGGCGTACGAGGCCCTGCGCGCCTTCACCGACCGCGGCCTGACCGTGCGGTTCGTGTCCAACGTGGACGGCGCGGACCTGCACGAGGCCGTGCGGGACCTCGACGCGGCGGAGACGCTGTTCATCATCGCCTCCAAGACCTTCACCACCATCGAGACCATCACCAACGCCACTTCGGCGCGCGGCTGGCTGCTCGCGGCGCTGGGCGGCGATCAGGAGGCCGTAGCACGGCACTTCGTGGCCCTGTCGACCAACGCCGAGAAGGTCACCGACTTCGGCATCGATCCGGCCAACATGTTCGAGTTCTGGGACTGGGTCGGCGGACGCTACTCCTTCGACTCGGCCATCGGGCTCTCCCTGATGATCGCGATCGGCCCGGACGCCTTCCGGGAGCTGCTCGACGGCTTCCACACCATGGACGAGCACTTCCGCACGGCGCCGGCGCACGAGAACGCCCCGCTGCTGCTCGGCCTGTTGGGGATCTGGTACGGCGCCTTCTTCGACGCGCAGGCGCACGCGGTGCTCCCCTACAGCCACTACCTCTCCCGCTTCACCGCGTACTTGCAGCAGCTGGACATGGAGTCCAACGGCAAGTCCGTGGACCGGGACGGCCATCCGGTCGAATGGCAGACCGGCCCGGTGGTCTGGGGCACGCCCGGCACCAACGGTCAGCACGCCTACTACCAGCTGCTCCACCAGGGCACGAAGCTGATCCCCGCGGACTTCATCGGCTTCGCCCGGCCGGTCGCGGACCTGCCGGAGGCGCCCGCCGCCCAGCACGACCTGCTGATGGCGAACTTCTTCGCGCAGAGCCAGGCGCTGGCCTTCGGCAAGACGCCGCAGGAGGTACGGGACGAGGGCGTCCCGGAGGCGCTGGTCCCGCACAAGACCTTCCAGGGCAACCACCCCACGACCACCATCCTGGCGGGCGAGCTCACGCCGTCGGTGCTGGGCCAGCTCATCGCCCTCTACGAGCACAAGGTGTTCGTCCAGGGCGCGGTGTGGAACATCGACTCCTTCGACCAGTGGGGCGTGGAGCTCGGCAAGGTGCTCGCCAAGCGGATCGAGCCCGCGCTGACGCAGGGCGCGGACGTGCCGGGGCTCGACGCCTCGACGACGGCGCTCGTGGCGACGTACCGGCGCCTGCGCGGCCGGAGCTGAGCCAGGCACCAGGCACGCGAAGGGCCCGCTCTCCTGGGGAGGGCGGGCCCTTCGCGTGGCCGGGTCAGGCGGAGGCGGGGGGATACATCCCGGTGGGGAGCTTGGCCGCCGCCGCCCGGTCCAGGAGCCACAGGGTGCGGGAGCGGCCGTAGGCCGCCGCGGCCGGGGCCTGGACGGCGCCCGCGCCGCCGAGGGCGATGGACACCGCCCCCGCCTTGTCCTCGCCCGCCGCCAGCAGCCAGACCTCACGGGCCGCCCGGATCGCCGGGAGGGTCAGGGAGACCCGGGTGGGCGGGGGCTTGGGGGCGCCGTGGACGCCGACCACCGTGCGCTCGGTCTCCCGGACGGCCGGGTGCTCGGGGAAGAGGGAGGCCACGTGCGTGTCCGGGCCGACGCCCAGCATCAGCACGTCGAAGCGGGGGACCGGGCCGTGGTCCTCCGGGCCGGCCGCCTTCGCCAGCTCGGCCGCGTAGGCGGCCGCCGCCGCGTCCACGTCGGGCCCGTACGGGCCGTCCGAGGCCGGCATGACGTGGACGCGCGCGGGGTCGACCGGGACGGAGTCCAGGAGGGCCTCGCGGGCCTGGGTGTGGTTGCGCTCGGGGTCGTCGGCGGGGACGTAGCGCTCGTCGCCCCACCACAGGTCCAGGCGGGGCCAGTCGATCGCGTCCCGCGCCGGGGCGGCCGCCAGCGCGGCGAGCAGGCCGTTGCCGTTGCGTCCGCCGGTGAGGACCACCGACGCCGATCCGCGGGCCGTCTGCGCGTCCACGATCTTGGTGATGAGCCGGGCCGCGGCGGCCTGCGCCATCAGTTCCTTGTCCCGGTGGACGACGACTTGAGGAGTCGTCATACCCATGTGCTGCCGCCTTCGCTCGGGTGCGGGGCGGGGCCTGCGGGAGGCTGACCCCCCCCGCAGGCCCCGTACTGGTGAGCCGTACTACTGACCCGGCCTACTGGGCCGCGGCCTTCTTCGCCTGCTTGGCCGCCGGCTTCGGGGCCTCGGCCGGAGCCTCGGCCGGGGTGTCGGCCGGGGTGTCGGCCTTGGCACGGGCCTTGGCCGGAGCCGCGGTCTTGGCCGCCGCAGCGGCCCTCAGCTTCGTCACGCCGAACTTCAGCGAGGCCTCGTACGTGTTGTCCGGGTCCAGCCGCCGCAGTTCCTCGGCCAGGAGCTCGGCCGTGTCACGGCGCTTGAGCGCCACCGCACGGTCGGGCTGCCCCGGCATGCACAGCGTGGCCAGCGACCCGTCCGCACGGTCCAGGACGATCGCGCCCTCCGTGGTCTCCATGCGGACGGCGGTGAGACCCGGACCGCCCGACAGGGTCCGCTCGACGGGCACGCCGAGGCGGTCCGCCAGCCACATGGCCAGCAGCTCGCAGCTCGGGTTGTCGTTCTCGCCCTCGACGGTCGCGGAGAGGACCGACAGGTTCTGCTGGTCCAGCGCGGCCGCCAGCATCGAGCGCCACGGCGTGATGCGGGTCCAGGACAGGTCCGTGTCGCCGGGGGCGTAGGCCGCCGCCCGGTTGCCGAGGGCCGTGACCGGGTCCTCGCACGAGTACGTGTCCGTGATCCGGCGCTGCCCCAGCGCACCCAGCGGGTCGCCCGCCAGGTCCGACGGAGCACCTTCCGGCCACCAGACGACCACCGGGGCGTCGGGCAGCAGCAGGGGGAGAACCACCGACTGGGCGTGGTCGACCAGTTCGCCGTGAAGGCGGAGCACGACCGTCTCACCGCTGCCGGAGTCCGCCCCGACGCGGACTTCCGCGTCGAGACGGGCCTCGCGGCGGCTGCGCGGCGAACGGCTGACCCGCTTGATGACGACGACGATCCGCGAGGGGTGTTCGTGGGACGCGTCGTTCGCCGACTTGAGCGCGTCGTACGCGTTCTCCTCGTCGGTCACGATCACCAGCGTGAGGACCATGCCGATGGCCGGCGTGCCGATGTCCCGGCGGGCCTGCACCATCGCGGCATTGATCTTGCTGGAGTTGGTCTCCGTCAGGTCGATCTTCATGGCCGGCGCCAGCTCCGTCCGTCTCGTGCGAGCATCTCGTCCGCCTCGACCGGCCCCCAGGTGCCCGCCGGGTACTGCGCGGGCTTGCCGTGCTTGTCCCAGTACTCCTCGATCGGGTCGAGGATGTTCCAGGACAGTTCGACTTCCTGGTGGCGCGGGAAGAGGTTCGCGTCGCCGAGGAGCACGTCGAGGATGAGCCGCTCGTACGCCTCGGGGCTCGACTCCGTGAAGGACTCGCCGTAGGCGAAGTCCATCGTGACGTCCCGGACCTCCATGGAGGTGCCCGGGACCTTGGAGCCGAAGCGCACCGTCACGCCCTCGTCCGGCTGGACCCGGATGACCAGGGCGTTCTGCCCCAGCTCCTCGGTCGCACCCGACTCGAACGGCAGGTACGGGGCCCGCTTGAAGACCACCGCGATCTCCGTCACCCGGCGGCCCAGGCGCTTGCCCGTCCGCAGGTAGAAGGGGACGCCCGCCCAGCGGCGGTTGTTGATCTCCAGGCGGATGGCCGCGTAGGTGTCGGTCTTCGACTTGGGGTCGATGCCGTCCTCTTCGAGGTACCCGACGACCTTCTCGCCACCCTGCCACGCGGCCGCGTACTGGCCGCGCACGGTGTGCTTGCCCAGGTCCTCCGGCAGCTGCACCGCCGTCAGGACCTTCAGCTTCTCGGCCACCAGCGCCTTGGGGTGGAAGGAGCCGGGCTCCTCCATCGCCGTGAGCGCCAGCAGCTGGAGCAGGTGGTTCTGGATGACGTCACGGGCCGCGCCGATGCCGTCGTAGTAGCCGGCCCGGCCGCCGATGCCGATGTCCTCGGCCATGGTGATCTGCACGTGGTCGACGTACGACCGGTTCCAGATCGGCTCGAACATCGTGTTGGCGAAGCGGAGCGCCAGGATGTTCTGGACGGTCTCCTTGCCGAGGTAGTGGTCGATCCGGAAGACCTCGTCCCGCGGGAAGACCTCGTGGACGACCTTGTTGAGCTCCTCGGCGCTCTTCAGGTCGTGGCCGAAGGGCTTCTCGATGACGGCGCGCCGCCAGGCGCCTTCCTTCTGGGCCAGCCCGTGGTCCTTGAGCTGCTGGACCACCTTGGGGAAGAACTTGGGCGGGACCGACAGGTAGAAGGCGAAGTTGCCGCCCGTGCCCTGCGCCTTGTCGAGCTCGTCGATCGTCGCCTTCAGGGTCTCGAAGGCCGCGTCGTCGTCGAAGTCGCCCTGCACGAACCGGCAGCCCTGCACCAGCTGCTGCCAGACCTCTTCCCGGAACGGCGTGCGCGAGTGCTCCTTGACCGCCTCGTACACCTCCTGGGCGAAGTCCTCGTGCTCCCACTCACGGCGGGCGAAGCCGATCAGCGAGAAGCCCGGCGGGAGCAGGCCGCGGTTGGCCAGGTCGTAGACGGCAGGCATCAGCTTCTTGCGCGACAGGTCACCCGTAACGCCGAAAATGACCAGGCCGGACGGCCCCGCGATGCGCGGGAGCCGCCGGTCCTGTGCGTCACGAAGCGGGTTCGCTCCGTTTACAGACAAGGTGTTCAGGCCTCCGTGGGGGCGAGGCGCTCAAGCTCCGCCTCGGTCGACTTCAGCAGGTCGTTCCAGGACGCCTCGAACTTCTCGACGCCCTCGTCCTCGAGCAGCTGCACCACATCGTCGTACGAGATGCCCAGCTTCGCGACCGCGTCGAGCTCGGCACGCGCCTGCTCGTAGGTGCCGCGCACGGTGTCACCCGTGATCTGCCCGTGGTCGGCGGTGGCCTCCAGGGTGGCCTCCGGCATGGTGTTGACCGTGTTCGGGGCGACCAGGTCGTCCACGTACAGGGTGTCCTTGTACGCCGGGTCCTTGACGCCCGTCGAGGCCCACAGCGCGCGCTGCTTGTTGGCGCCGACGCGCTCCAGGGCGTTCCAGCGGTCCGAGGAGAAGACCTCCTCGTAGGCCTGGTAGGCCAGACGGGCGTTGGCGAGCGCCGCCTTGCCCTTGAGGGAGGTGGCCTCGTCGGTGCCGATCGCGTCCAGGCGCTTGTCGATCTCGCTGTCCACGCGGGAGACGAAGAAGGAGGCGACCGAGTGGATCAGGGAGAGGTCCAGGCCGGCGGCCTTGGCCTTCTCCAGACCCGCCAGGTACGCGTCCATGACCTCGCGGTAGCGCTCCAGCGAGAAGATCAGCGTGACGTTGACGCTGATGCCCTTGCCGATGACCTCGGTGATCGCCGGCAGGCCGGCCTTGGTCGCCGGGATCTTGATGAGCGTGTTCGGGCGGTCCACCAGCCAGGCGAGCTGCTTGGCCTCGGCGACGGTCGCCGTGGTGTCGTGCGCCAGGCGCGGGTCGACCTCGATCGACACGCGGCCGTCCTGGCCGTCGGTGCGGTCGTAGACCGGGCGCAGGATGTCGGCGGCGTCGCGGACGTCCGCCGTCGTGATCATGCGGATGGCCTCTTCCACGGTGACCTTGCGGGCGGCGAGGTCGGTGAGCTGCTGCTCGTAGCCGTCACCGCTGCTGATGGCCTTCTGGAAGATCGACGGGTTGGTCGTGACACCGACCACGTGCGACTGGTCGATGAGCTCGGCGAGGTTGCCGGACGTGATGCGCTTGCGGGACAGGTCGTCCAGCCAGATCGCCACGCCCTCGTCGGAGAGGCGCTTGAGTGCGTCTGTCATGGGAATTGCATCTCCTACTGGTGTAGTGCGGGCGGTCAGCGCGCGGCGGCGGACAGGGAGGCCTTGGCGGCGGCGGTCACGGCCTCGGCGGTGAAGCCGAACTCGCGGAACAGCACCTTCGCGTCGGCGGAGGCGCCGAAGTGCTCCAGCGACACGATCCGGCCGGCGTCGCCGACGTACCGGTGCCAGGTCAGGCCGATGCCGGCCTCGACCGCGACGCGGGCCTTCACCGAGGAGGGCAGGACGCTGTCCTTGTACTCCTGGTCCTGCTCCTCGAACCACTCGACGCACGGCATCGAGACGACCCGGGTGGGGATGCCCTCGGCCTGGAGCTGCTCGCGGGCCTCCACGGCCAGGTGCACCTCGGAGCCGGTGCCGATGAGGACGACCTGGGCGTCGCCGCCCGTCGCCTCGAACATCACGTAACCGCCCTTGGCGGCGTCCTCGTTGCGCTCGTAGGTCGGCACGCCCTGGCGGGTGAGCGCCAGACCGTGCGGGGCGCCCTTGCCGAACACCTTGGTGTGGCGCGCCAGGATCTCGCGCCAGGCGATGGCGGTCTCGTTCGCGTCGGCCGGGCGGACCAGGTTCAGGCCCGGGATGGCGCGCAGCGAGGCGAGGTGCTCGACCGGCTGGTGCGTCGGGCCGTCCTCGCCCAGACCGATGGAGTCGTGCGTCCACACGTACGTCACCGGCAGGTGCATCAGCGCGGACAGGCGGACGGCGTTGCGCATGTAGTCGGAGAACACCAGGAAGGTGCCGCCGTAGATGCGGGTGTGGCCGTGCAGGGCGATGCCGTTCATGGCCGCGGCCATGGCGTGCTCGCGGATGCCGAAGTGGATGGTGCGGCCGTACGGGTCGGCCTCCGGCAGCGGGTTGCCCTTCGGCAGGAACGAGGACGTCTTGTCGATGGTGGTGTTGTTGGAGCCGGCCAGGTCGGCCGAGCCGCCCCACAGCTCCGGGATGACCGCGCCGAGCGCTTCGAGCACCTTGCCGGAGGCGGCACGGGTGGCGACGCCCTTGCCGGCCTCGAAGACCGGCAGGCGGTCCTGCCAGCCCTCGGGCAGCTCGTTCGCGTTGATGCGGTCGAACTCGGCGGCGCGCTCCGGGTTGGCGGTGCGCCAGGCGGAGAACTCCTTGCCCCAGGCGGCCTTGGCCTCGCGGCCGCGGTCGCCGAGGGCGCGGGTGTGCGCGATGACCTCGTCGGAGACCTCGAAGGTCTGCTCCGGATCGAAGCCGAGGACGCGCTTGGTGGCGGCCACCTCGTCGTCGCCGAGCGCGGAGCCGTGCGAGGCCTCGGTGCCCTGGGCGTGCGGGGCGGGCCAGGCGATGATCGAGCGCATCGCGATGAAGGACGGGCGCTCGGTCTCGGCCTTGGCGGCCTGGAGGGCGGCGAACAGGGCCTTCGGGTCGAGGTCGCCGTTCTCCTGCTGCTCGACGCGCTGGACGTGCCAGCCGTACGCCTCGTAGCGCTTCATGGTGTCCTCGGAGACGGCCGTCTCCGTGTCACCCTCGATGGAGATGTGGTTGTCGTCCCACAGCAGCACCAGGTTGCCGAGCTTCTGGTGGCCGGCCAGCGCGGACGCCTCGTGGGAGATGCCCTCCTGGAGGCAGCCGTCGCCCGCGATCGCGTAGACCATGTGGTCGAACGGGGAGGTGCCGGCGGCGGCCTGCGGGTCGAACAGACCGCGCTCGTAGCGGGCGGCCATGGCCATGCCCACCGCGTTGGCCACACCCTGGCCGAGCGGGCCGGTGGTGGTCTCCACGCCGGCCGTGTGGCCGTACTCGGGGTGACCGGGGGTCTTGGAGCCCCAGGTGCGGAACGCCTTCAGGTCGTCCAGCGCGAGCCCGAACCCGCCGAGGTACAGCTGGGTGTAGAGGGTCAGGGACGAGTGCCCCGCGGAGAGCACGAAGCGGTCGCGGCCCACCCACTCGGGGTCCGCCGGGTCGTGCCGCATCACCTTCTGGAAGAGGGTGTACGCGGCGGGGGCCAGGCTCATCGCCGTACCGGGGTGGCCGTTTCCGACCTTCTGGACCGCGTCAGCGGCCAGGATGCGGGCGGTGTCGACGGCCCGCTGGTCCAGTTCGGTCCACTCGAGCTCTGTGGTGGTCGGCTTGGTGCTCACCGTGGGTCAGGGCTCCTCTCCACATGTATGAATCCCGGTGACGAACGGTGCACCGGCGCGATTCCGAGCCTACCCCCGCAACGGCGTGCAGCTATTCGAGTGCAGGCAGTCCGTCATCGCGGCGCCGGCCCGCGTTCACCTCCGCGCGGGTGCCCGCGGCGGGGTGTCCCCCGTATGTATGCACGGTCCGATCGGCCCAACACGAAGCGACCCCCGCGCAGGGCCACGTAAGTGCAACGTCTACAGTGGCGTGGTACGCGCAAGCCTTAACCGGGCCTTCATGTTCTGGGCGGTCCGAGTCGGAGCTTGCTGGATTCTCTCTCAGGGGTGTGCGTGACGGCCGTCGAATCCCGTCCAGCGGCGGTGCTCGGGACGAGCCCCGGTCACCGGCCGTTCGGGACCCGCGTCATGGCTTTCGTGGCATTGACCAAGCCGCGGATCATCGAACTTCTGCTGATCACCACAGTGCCGGTGATGTTCCTTGCCGAGCAGGGCGTTCCGTCGCTGTGGCTGGTCCTCGTGACCTGCTTCGGCGGTTACTTGTCCGCGGGCGGCGCCAACGCGCTGAACATGTACATCGACCGCGACATCGACGCGCTCATGGACCGCACCTCGCAGCGGCCCCTGGTGACCGGCATGGTCAGCCCGCGCGAGTGCCTGGCCTTCGGCCTCACGCTCGCGGTGGTCTCCACCGTGTTCTTCGGCCTGCTGGTCAACTGGCTGTCGGCGGCGCTCTCGCTCGGCGCGCTCCTCTTCTACGTCGTGGTCTACACGATGCTGCTGAAGCGGCGTACCGCGCAGAACATCGTCTGGGGCGGCATCGCGGGCTGCATGCCGGTGCTCATCGGCTGGTCGGCGGTCACGAACGAGGTTTCCTGGGCCGCGGTCATCCTCTTCCTCGTCATCTTCTTCTGGACGCCGCCGCACTACTGGCCGCTGTCGATGAAGGTGAAGGACGACTACGCGCGCGCCGGCGTCCCGATGCTCCCGGTCGTGGCCGGGAACAAGGTCGTGGCGCGCCAGATCGTCCTCTACAGCTGGGTGATGGTCGCGGTCTCGCTGCTGCTCACCCCGATGGGCTACACCGGCTGGTTCTACACCGCGGTGGCGCTGGTGGCGGGCGGCTGGTGGCTGTGGGAGGCGCACACCCTCCACGCACGGGCCAAGGCCGGTGTGACCGGTCCGAAGCTCAAGGAGATGCGACTGTTCCACTGGTCCATCACCTATGTGTCGCTGCTCTTCGTGGCGGTGGCCGTGGATCCCTTCCTCCGCTGATTACTCACCGGTAGCATGCCTTTCATGGCAGACACCGCAGAGACCGCAGACGCAGCGAACGCCGCAGGCGCCTCGGACAAGAAGCAGGACCGTACGGCTGCGAAGCTGGCCAGGCAGATCGGCGCGTTCGCCAAGCAGCACGGCGGCGCCGAGGGCCAGCTCGCCCACATCGGCCAGGCCGGCACCCGGATCGTGCTCGTGGGCACGGACGGCGGCTGGGGCGACCTGGTCGCCCCGACCTTCGCCGTGGCGCAGCTGGCCGCCGAGAAGGCCGGGCTGACCCTCCACGAGGAGTTCGACGGGGAGTTCGCCGCGCGCGTGAAGACCGGCCCGTACGAGTGGACGCGCATGGCCGGCATCCAGCTCGGCGGCCCCGCGAACACGGCGGCCTGACCCTCCCGGTGGGGTCTCGGTCAACAGCCCGAGCAACACCTCACACCCGGCTCACCCGTTAGGACGTGTGGAAGCACCTTCCTCACGTCCGCAACGGGATGCCCGGATGATCGAAACGCCGCCCCTGGTGGACCAGTACTGCAACGGATTCCTCCGTACGGAGCTGGGCCTGGGCACCTTCGAGGCCCAGCTGATCCGCTCGGCCGGCCCGCCCGCCGCGGGCACCACCTTCTTCGACACCCAGAGCGGCTTCGCCGTGCGCCGCTGGTGCCCGCCGCTGCTCGGCCTGGAGCCGCACGCCACGCCCGCCCGCTACCTGGCCCGCCGCCGGGAGCTGGGGGCGGCGGAGTCCGCGCGGCGGCTGCTCAGGGGCTCCGGGGTCGCCGCCTACGTGCTCGACACCGGCGCGGCCGCGGACCTCACCGGGCCCAAGGAGCTGGCGCTCGCCGCCGACGCGGAGGCCTTCGAGGCCGTCCGGCTGGAATCCCTGGCCGAGCAGGTCGCCGACACCTCCGGGACGGTGGCCGCCTTCCTCGCCAATCTCGCCGAGGCCGTCCACCACGCGGCCACCGGAGCGGCCGCCTTCACCTGCGCCGTGGCCTTCGACGGCGCCGCCGCGGCCCCGGAGCCCGCGCCGCCCGGTCCCGGCGAGGTGCGCGGGGCGGCGGGGCGGTGGCTGGCCCGGCGGCCCCGGGGCGGAGCCGTACGGGACCCCGTACTCCTGCGGCACCTGCTGTGGAGCGCGGTGGCGACCGGGCTGCCGCTCCAGCTGCACACGGGCGCGGCGGACCCGGAGCCGCTGACGGAGTTCGTACGGGCGACCGCGCGCCACGGCGTACGGCTGGTCCTGCTCGGCGGGTACCCGTACCACCGGCACACGGCGCAGCTCGCCGCGGCCTTCCCGCACGTCCACGCCGACGTCGGCGCGGCCCTCGGGCAGAGCGGGGCCCGGGCCGCGGCGGTGCTGGGTGAGCTGATGGAGCTCGCACCGTTCGGGAAGCTGATGTTCTCCAGCGGGGGGCGCCACCTGCCCGAGCTGCACGCGGTGGGCGCCCTGGTGTTCCGCGAGGCGCTGGGCCGCTTGCTGTGCGGCTGGGTCGGCGAGGGCTCCTGGTCCTGGCGGGACGCAGAACGGGTCGCGGCGATGGTCGCGGCGGGCAACGCCCGCCGCGTCTACCGGCTCGACGCCCCCTGAGGGGCGTCCCCGCGGCCCCCGCGGCTCAGACCGTGGAGAGCTGCGCGTCGCCCTGGGCCGGGACCTGCGCCTGTTCGGCCGGCCGCTCGCGCAGGCTCAGCGCGACCCGGAGCACGCAGATCCACACCAGGCACGAGCCCAGCATGTGGGTGGCGACGAGGACCTCGGGCACCTGGGTGAAGAACTGCACGTAGCCGATGCCGCCCTGGGCGAGCAGCACGATCAGCAGGTCGCGGGCGCGGGCCCGGGTGTCGGTGGGGGCGTCGACCACGCGCAGCACCAGCCACATCGCGACGGCCAGCGCGCACACCAGCCAGGCGGCGACGGCGTGCACGTGGGCGGTGGTCGTCCAGTCGAACGGCATCCGCGCGATCTCGCTGCTGTCGCCGGCGTGCGGTCCGGAGCCGGTGACCACCGTGCCCGCCGCGACCAGCACGAGGGTGGTGGCGATCAGCGCCCACGACAGCTTGCGGACCGGGCCCGGCACGCGGGGGCGGGGAGCCGTGTCGCCCTCGCCGGTGCGCTGCCAGCTGACGGTCGTCACGGCGATCAGCGCGGTGGCGAGCAGGAAGTGCCCCGCCACGCTGTACGGGTTGAGGCCCGTCATGACGGTGATGCCGCCGAGGACGGCGTTGCCCATCACGATGACGAACTGGAGCCAGCCCAGCTTCGTCAGCGCGTGGCGCCGGGGCTGGGCCGAGCGGGCCGCGAGGATGAACCAGCCGACGGCCGCGCTGAGCACGTACGTCAGCATCCGGTTGCCGAACTCGATGGCGCCGTGGAAGCCCTGGGCCTGCGTCGCGATCAGGCTCTCGTCGGTGCACTTGGGCCAGGTGTCGCAGCCGAGACCTGACCCGGTCAGCCGCACCGCGCCGCCGGTGACGACGATGGCCACGCTCATGACGAGCGCGGCGAGCGCGGCCCGCCGGACGATCCGGGGTGACGGAGTCCAGCGGCTGGCGATGTAAGCGAGGGGGTTCAACACGGCTCCTATCGTAGGCGGAGCCTTGTGCAAAGTTTCACGAGGGGTGGGCGGCGCGGGGTGTCCGCGCCCGGGGCCGGTCTGGGCCGCGTAGCCCGCCGGACGAGGCCTACGCCTCCGCGCCGCTGACGTACCGGAACCTCGCCCCGGCGGGATCGCCCTCCTCGTGCCACCACAGGCGGATCCGCCACGCGGCGCCGGCGCCCGGGCAGTCGGCCGAGGCCGCGAAGGCGCGCAGCACCTCGCCCCCCACCTCCGCGGCCGTCCGGTTCCTCACCTCTGTTCCGCTGTGCCAGGGATGGCCCAGTACGTTCCACAGTCCGTCGGGGCCGCGCACCTCCACGCGCCACACCGCGCGCCAGGGCGTGACCTCCAGCATCGTGCGGACCTGCTCGGCGCCGAGGTGCAGCCGGGCGGCGATCTCGGCCTCCGCCACCCCCTGGATGTGGGCGGCCACCACGGCCCGGGGCAGCAGCCGTTCGGGCAGCAGCCCCCGCGCGCGCAGGCTGACCAGGGAGTCGAAGGCCAGGTAGCGCAGGCGCAGTTCCAGCTGGCGGCCGATGTGGTCGAGGGCCTCCTCGGCCTCCTGGGACTCCTCGGCGGCGGGACCCGCGAGCAGCAGGTCCCGGAAGTCGGACTCCGCGTCCACGGCCCAGGCCACCGCCTCCTCGGCGGACCCGAGCTCGGCGAGGCGGTCCCCGAGGAACACCTTGGCCTGGGCCAGGCCCCGCCGGTTGACCGGATCCCGCTGGTCCAGCCCCGCCCACACCTCGACCGCCGTGCGGGTCAGATCACGGGCGCGCTCCCCGGCCGCCCGTTCCATGACGCTGGGGCCCTCACTGGCGGCGGGCCCCAGCGGGTGCTTCGGCAGCCGGGCCGCGTCGCTCAGCGGCCAGGCCAGCCACACGCCGTGGTTGATCAGCCCGCGGGCGTACCAGCGGGCGAACTCGGGGGAGTGCCGGGCGGCGCGCTCGGAGCTGCGCAGACCCTCCTCGATCGTGGCGAGGGCGCCCGCGCGGTCCCCGGCGGCGAACCGCACGGCGGCCCGGTCGGCGAGGCGCAGCCCGAGCAGCGCACCGCAGCGGGGATCGTCGTCGTCAAGGGCGCGCAGGGCCCCGATCAGCTCGTCGAGGAGCCGCTCGCGCTCCGCCGGCTCCGCGTGCGCCGCCCCCGACCGCACCCTCGCCCACTGCTCGTCCAGCCGAAGTACGGCCTCCCGCTGCACCATGTCCGCCCCCCGGCTTCATGTGTGGAGGCGCCCATCCTCGCGGCAAGGGAGCCGTGAGGGGAAGGATTTCATTCCCAGCGGAAGAACCGTCCGGCCGCGCCCAGACCCAGTACGGCCCAGCCGGCGAGCACGGCCGCGTCGCCCCACGGCAGCGCGGCTCCGTGCTGGAGCACCTCGCGCAGGCCGCCGGACAGGGCGGAGATGGGCAGCAGCTCCAGTACGGAGCGCACCGCGTCGGGGAACTTGTCCAGCGGCACGATCACCCCGCCGCCGACCAGCAGCAGCAGGAACACCAGATTGGCGGCGGCCAGGGTCATCTCGGCCTTGAGCGTGCCGGCCATCAGCAGCCCCAGCCCGGAGAAGGCGGCGGTGCCGAGCAGGATCAGCGCGGCGACCGACAGCGGGTCCCCGTGCGGGGACCAGCCCAGCGCGAAGGCGATCGCGGTCAGCAGGGCGACCTGGAGGACCTCGGTGACCAGCACCGACAGCGTCTTGGCCGCCATCAGCGCCCAGCGCGGCAGCGGGGAGGCCCCGAGCCGCTTGAGGACCCCGTAGCGGCGGTCGAAGCCGGTGGCGATGGCCTGGCCGGTGAAGGCGGTGGACATCACGGCGAGGGCCAGGACGCCGGGCGCGAGGAAGTCCACCGGCTCCCCGGCCCCCGTGTCGACGATGTCGACGGCGGAGAAGAGGGCCAGCAGCAGCGCCGGGATGATCACGGTCAGCAGCAGCTGCTCCCCGTTGCGCAGCAGCATCCGGGTCTCCAGTGCCGTCTGCGCGAGGATCATGCGGGAGACGGGGGCCGCGCCCGGGCGGGGGGTGAACGTGCCGGCGCTCATCGGCGCAGCTCCTTACCGGTCAGTTCGAGGAAGACGTCCTCCAGGGTGTGCCGCTCCACCGAGAGGCTGTCCGGCATCACGCCGTGCTGCGCGCACCAGGAGGCGACGGTGGCCAGCAGCTGCGGGTGGACGTCGCCGGTGACCCGGTAGACGCCCGGGGTGAGCTCGGCGGCCTGGGTGCCGTCGGGCAGCGCCTTCAGGAGCGAGGCGAGGTCGAGGGAGGGCCGGCCGGTGAAGCGCAGGGTGTTCTCGGCGCCGCCCCGGCACAGCTCCTCGGGGCTGCCGTGGACGATGACCCGGCCGGCGTCCACGATGGCGACCTCGTCCGCGAGCTGCTCGGCCTCGTCCATGTGGTGGGTGGTGAGGACGACGGTGACCCCGTCGGCGCGCAGCTCCCGTACGAGGTCCCATGTCGCGCGGCGGGCCTGCGGGTCCAGGCCGGCGGTGGGCTCGTCCAGGAAGACCAGCTCGGGGCGGCCCACCACGGCCATGGCCAGGGCCAGGCGCTGCTGCTGGCCGCCGGAGAGCCGGCGGTAGGGCGTGCGGCCGCAGTCGCCGAGGCCGAGGCGTTCCACGAGGGGGCCGACGTCGAGCGGGTCGGCGTAGAGCTTGGCCATGTGGCGCAGCATCTCGACGGCGCGAGCTCCGGAGTAGACGCCTCCGGACTGGAGCATCACGCCGATCCGGGGGCGCAGCTCCTCCGCCCGGGCGACCGGGTCGAGGCCGAGGACGCGGACGGTGCCGGCGTCGGGGCGGTGGTAGCCCTCGCAGGTCTCCACGGTGGTCGTCTTGCCCGCGCCGTTGGGGCCGAGGACCGCGGTGACGGAGGCCTTGCGGACGATGAGGTCCAGGCCGTCCACCGCCGTCTTGGGGCCGAACCGCTTCACCAGTCCGCGGATCTCCACCGCGGGGTCGTTACTCATGACGGGTGAGTCTACGGAGCCGGGTGAGGGGGCGCGGCTCCCGGTCCGCGGGGGCCGCCGGGCGGCCGCCGGGGCGCGCCGAGGGGCCCGCCGAAGGGTTTCCGGGGGTTTTCCGCACGCCTGGGATCCGGATATCGGGGCGCGCCCGCGGATCTTTTCAGCCGGGTGGTCCAGGCGGGTTCATCCGGTTTCCGTGATCCTCGCAGCGGCCCGGGGCCGGCCGGGCCGGCCCCGCTCCGGGGGGAAGGCGCGCTGGTGGGAGCCGGTCCGGAGCGTCGGGGGAGGGGCTCGGAGCGGTAGCGGAACGCTGCCCTCCGAATAACTCTGCGTCGACAGATTAGGTAACCCTTAGTGATGGAGGACACCAGGGGTGGCGTCCGTCACGGCTTGTCGGCGCTCCGGTAATTACGCAACAATGGCGTTGTGAAATACGGCGAACGGCAGATCGAGACCCCCCAGGGGGAGCTCGCCACCGGGGAGCGGTCAACCCGCAACCGAGTGGCGCGCTCGATCCTGGACCACGGTCCGTCCACCGTCGCCGACCTCGCCCAGCGCCTCGGCCTCACCCAGGCCGCCGTCCGCCGCCACCTCGACACGCTCGTCGCCGACGACGTGGTCGAAGCCCGTGAGCAGCGCGTGTACGGTGCGCGCGGCCGGGGCCGGCCCGCCAAGGTCTTCGCGCTCACCGACTGCGGCCGCGACGCCTTCGACCAGTCCTACGACACGCTCGCCGCGGACGCCCTGCGCTGGATCGCGCAGTCCGTCGGCGGTGGCGAGAAGGGCGAGGCGGCCGTCGCCGCCTTCGCCCGGGCACGGATGGAAGCGCAGGCGCGGACCTACCGGGAGGCCGTCGAGGCGGCCGCCCCCGAAGGCCGCGCGGAGGCCCTGGCCAAGGCGTTGACCGCCGACGGGTACGCTGCTACGGCGAAGAGCGCTCCCGGTCCGCAACGCGGTGAACAGCTCTGTCAGCACCACTGCCCGGTCGCTCACGTGGCCGAGCAGTTCCCGCAGCTCTGCGAGGCGGAGACCGAGGTCTTCTCCCGCCTGCTCGGGACGCATGTGCAGCGCCTCGCCACGATCGCCCACGGCGACGGGGTGTGCACGACCTTCATCCCGCGAAGCGCGAGCACCACACAGACCGACACATCAGTATCTGCAAGTACGGCCGGGAGGAACCCCGCATGACCACGGAGACTGCTCACCCTGAGCTCGATGGCCTGGGCACCTACGAATACGGCTGGGCCGACTCCGACGCGGCCGGCGCCGCTGCCAAGCGGGGTCTGTCCGAAGAGGTCGTCCGCGACATCTCGGCGAAGAAGTCCGAGCCGGAGTGGATGCTGAAGCTCCGCCTCAAGGGCCTGAAGCTGTTCGACAAGAAGCCCATGCCCAACTGGGGTTCCGACCTCTCGGGCATCGACTTCGACAACATCAAGTACTTCGTGCGTTCCACCGAGAAGCAGGCCGCTTCCTGGGAGGACCTGCCGGAGGACATCAAGAACACGTACGACAAGCTCGGCATCCCCGAGGCGGAGAAGCAGCGCCTCGTCGCCGGTGTCGCCGCCCAGTACGAGTCCGAGGTCGTCTACCACCAGATCCGCGAGGACCTGGAGGAGCAGGGCGTCATCTTCCTCGACACGGACACCGCGCTCAAGGAGCACCCGGAGCTCTTCCAGGAGTACTTCGGCACGGTCATCCCGGTCGGCGACAACAAGTTCGCCTCGCTGAACACCGCCGTGTGGTCCGGCGGCTCGTTCATCTACGTCCCCAAGGGCGTCAAGGTCGACATCCCGCTCCAGGCCTACTTCCGCATCAACACGGAGAACATGGGCCAGTTCGAGCGGACGCTGATCATCGTCGACGAGGACGCCTACGTCCACTACGTCGAGGGCTGCACCGCCCCGATCTACTCCTCGGACTCGCTGCACAGCGCCGTCGTCGAGATCATCGTCAAGAAGGGCGGCCGCTGCCGCTACACGACGATCCAGAACTGGTCGAACAACGTCTACAACCTGGTCACCAAGCGCGCCGTGGCGTACGAGGGCGCGACCATGGAGTGGATCGACGGCAACATCGGTTCCAAGGTCACCATGAAGTACCCGGCCGTCTACCTGATGGGCGAGCACGCCAAGGGCGAGACCCTCTCCATCGCCTTCGCGGGCGAGGGCCAGCACCAGGACGCCGGCTCCAAGATGGTCCACATGGCGCCGAACACCTCCTCGAACATCGTCTCCAAGTCGGTGGCCCGGGGCGGCGGCCGCACCTCGTACCGAGGCCTGGTCGAGATCGGCGAGGGCGCCCACGGCTCGAAGTCCAACGTGCTGTGTGACGCGCTCCTGGTCGACACCATCTCCCGCTCGGACACGTACCCCTACGTGGACGTCCGCGAGGACGACGTCTCCATGGGCCACGAGGCCACCGTCTCCAAGGTCTCCGACGACCAGCTCTTCTACCTGATGAGCCGCGGTCTGACGGAGTTCGAGGCGATGGCCATGATCGTGCGCGGCTTCGTCGAGCCCATCGCGCGTGAGTTGCCCATGGAGTACGCCCTGGAGCTGAACCGGCTGATCGAGCTGCAGATGGAGGGCTCGGTCGGTTAGTCCCGGCCGCATCCCGCACATCCTTTGACGCAGGCAGCGCTTTAAAAGAGAGTGAGCAAGACGACAGCCATGGCTGAGGCTCAGAACATTCCGGCGGGTTCGACCACCGCCGGCGCGATCGCGGTGGCCGCCGAGTCCACCGTCGCCACCCGGATGAGTGCCCCCCCGTCCTTCGACGTGGCGGACTTCCCCGTGCCCCACGGCCGCGAGGAGGAGTGGCGCTTCACCCCGCTGGCGCGTCTGCGTGGTCTCCACGACGGCACCGCGGTCGCCAACGGCTCCATGAAGGCCCAGATCGACGCGCCCGAGGGCGTCACGGTCGAGTCGGTGGAGCGCGGCGACGCGCGCCTCGGCAAGGCCGGCACCCCGGTGGACCGGGTCGCCGCGCAGGCGTTCTCGTCCTTCACCAAGGCCACGGTCGTGACCGTGCCCAAGGAGGCGGTCCTGACCGAGCCGGTGCGCGTCTCGCTGCACGGCGAGGGCGGCACCACCTTCGGGCACACGGTCTTCGACGTGCAGGCCTTCGCCGAGGCCGTCATCGTCATCGACCACACCGGTGACGGCGTGCGCGCCGCCAACGTCGACTTCCTCGTCGGCGACGGCGCCAAGCTCACCGTCGTGTCGGTGCAGGACTGGGACGACACCGCCGTCCACGTCTCCCAGCACAACGCCCTGGTCGGCCGCGACGCGACCTTCAAGTCGATCGTGGTCACCTTCGGCGGCGACCTCGTACGCCTGCACCCGCGGGTCAGCTACGCGGGCCCCGGCGGCGAGGCCGAGCTCTTCGGCCTGTACTTCACGGACGCCGGCCAGCACCAGGAGCACCGCCTCCTGGTCACGCACGACGCCCCGCACTGCAAGTCCAACGTGGTCTACAAGGGTGCGCTCCAGGGCCAGGACGCCCACGCGGTCTGGATCGGCGACGTCCTCATCGAGAAGACCGCCGAGGGCACCGACACCTACGAGATGAACCGCAACCTCGTCCTCACGGACGGCGCGCGGGTCGACTCGGTGCCGAACCTGGAGATCGAGACCGGCGAGATCGTCGGCGCCGGTCACGCCTCCGCGACCGGCCGCTTCGACGACGAGCAGCTCTTCTACCTGCAGTCCCGCGGCATCACGGCCGACGACGCCCGCCGCCTGGTCGTGCGCGGCTTCTTCGCCGAGCTCGTGCAGCAGATCGATGTCGACGACATCGAGGAGCGCCTGCTCGCCAAGATCGAGACCGAGCTCCAGGGTTCCGTCTGATGAATTACGTCAAGGCCTGTGCGCTGAGCGAGCTGGAGGAGAACACCCCCAAGCGGGTGGAACTCGACGGCACGCCGGTGTCCATCGTCTCCACCGACGGGGAGGTGTTCGCGATCAACGACATCTGCTCGCACGCGAACGTCTCGCTCTCGGAGGGCGAGGTCGAGGACTGCATGATCGAGTGCTGGCTGCACGGGTCGGCCTTCGACCTGCGCACCGGAAAGCCCTCCGGTCTGCCCGCGACGCGCCCCGTACCCGTATACCCCGTAAAGATCGAAGGGGACGACGTGCTCGTCTCCCTCACCCAGGAGTCCTGAGGTATCCATGGCAACGCTTGAAATCCACGACCTGCACGTCTCCGTCGAGGCCGAGAACGGCGCCCGCGAGATCCTCAAGGGCGTCGACCTCACCGTCAAGCAGGGTGAGACGCACGCCATCATGGGTCCGAACGGCTCCGGCAAGTCCACCCTGGCGTACTCGCTCGCCGGTCACCCGAAGTACACCATCACCGGTGGCACCGTGACCCTCGACGGCGAGGACGTCCTGGAGATGTCCGTCGACGAGCGCGCCCGCGCCGGCGTCTTCCTCGCCATGCAGTACCCGGTCGAGGTCCCCGGCGTCTCGGTCTCCAACTTCCTGCGCACCTCGGCCACCGCCATCCGCGGCGAGGCGCCGAAGCTGCGTACCTGGGTGAAGGAGGTCAAGTCCGCGATGGAGCAGCTCCAGATGGACCCGGCCTTCGCCGAGCGCAACGTCAACGAGGGCTTCTCCGGCGGTGAGAAGAAGCGCCACGAGATCCTGCAGCTGGAGCTTCTGAAGCCGAAGATCGCGATCCTCGACGAGACCGACTCCGGCCTGGACGTCGACGCCCTGCGCCAGGTCTCCGAGGGCGTCAACCGCGTCCGCGCGACCGGCGAGGTCGGCACCCTGCTGATCACGCACTACACGCGGATCCTGCGCTACATCAAGCCCGACTTCGTCCACGTCTTCTCCGAGGGCCGCATCGTCGAGTCCGGCGGCGCCGAGCTCGCCGACAAGCTGGAGGCGGAAGGCTACGAGTCGTACAGCACGAAGGGTGGCGCGACCGCGTGACACAGCTGCCCGGCCTCCTCGACATCGAGGCGATCCGCAAGGACTTCCCCCTGCTGGATCGTGTGGTCCACGACGGGAAGAAGATCGTTTACCTGGACAACGCGGCGACCTCCCAGAAGCCGCGCCAGGTGCTCGACGCGCTGAACGAGTACTACGAGCAGCACAACGCCAACGTCCACCGTGGCGTGCACGTGCTCGCCGAGGAGGCCACGGCGCTGTACGAGGGTGCCCGCGACAAGGTCGCCACCTTCATCAACGCTCCGAGCCGCGACGAGGTGATCTTCACCAAGAACGCCTCGGAGTCGCTCAACCTGGTCGCGAACATGCTCGGCTGGGCGGACGAGCCCTACCGGGTCGACCGCGACACCGAGATCGCCATCACGGAGATGGAGCACCACTCCAACATCGTGCCGTGGCAGCTGCTCGCGCAGCGCACCGGCGCGAAGCTGAAGTGGTTCGGCCTCACCGACGACGGCCGGCTCGACCTGTCCAACATCGAAGAGGTCATCACGGAGAAGACGAAGATCGTCTCCTTCACCCTGGTCTCCAACATCATGGGCACGGTCAACCCGGTCGAGGCGATCGTCCGGCGCGCCCAGGACGTCGGCGCGCTGGTGCTGATCGACGCCTCCCAGGCCGCTCCGCACATGCCGATGGACGTACAGGCGCTCGGCGCCGACTTCGTGGCCTTCACCGGCCACAAGATGTGCGGCCCGACCGGCATCGGCGTCCTGTGGGGCCGACAGGAGCTCCTGGAGGACCTGCCTCCGTTCCTCGGCGGCGGCGAGATGATCGAGACCGTGTCGATGCACGCCTCGACCTACGCCCCGGCGCCCCACAAGTTCGAGGCGGGGACGCCCCCGATCGCCCAGGCCGTAGGCCTCGGAGCGGCCGTGGACTACCTCACCGCGATCGGCATGGACAAGATCGCCGCTCACGAGCACGCGATCACCGAGTACGCGATCAAGCGCCTCGCCGAGGTGCCCGACCTGCGGATCATCGGCCCCACCACGGCCGAGGACCGCGGCGCCGCGATCTCCTTCGTGCTCGGCGACATCCACCCGCACGACGTCGGCCAGGTGCTGGACGAGCAGGGCATCGCGGTCCGTGTGGGACACCACTGCGCGCGCCCGGTCTGCCTGCGCTACGGAATTCCGGCGACCACGCGAGCGTCTTTCTACCTGTACTCCTCTCCGGCCGAAGTCGACGCGTTGGTCGACGGGCTGGAGCACGTACGGAACTTCTTCGGCTGACGGACGAGGCGACGGGGACGCTGTGAAGCTGGATTCGATGTACCAGGAACTGATCCTGGACCACTACAAGCACCCGCACGGGCGTGGCCTGCGCGACGGCGACGCCGAGGTGCACCACGTCAATCCGACGTGCGGCGACGAGATCACGCTGCGCGTGAAGTACGACGGCGAGACGCTCACCGACGTCTCCTACGAGGGCCAGGGCTGCTCCATCAGCCAGGCCAGCGCGTCCGTGCTGAACGAGCTGCTCGTGGGCAAGGAACTGTCCGAGGCGCAGAGGATCCAGGCTGTCTTCCTGGAGATGATGCAGTCCAAGGGCAAGATCGAGCCCGACGAGGCCATGGAGGAGGTGCTGGAGGACGCGGTCGCGTTCGTCGGCGTCTCCAAGTACCCGGCTCGCGTGAAGTGTGCTCTGCTGAGTTGGATGGCGTGGAAGGACGCGACGGCCCAGGCTCTGGGCGACGCGGAGAGGAAGACGGCATGACCGAGAACGCGACGCCCGAGGCGTCGATCAAGCCGGCCACCGAGGAGGAGGTCCGCGAGGCCCTCTACGACGTGGTCGACCCCGAGCTGGGCATCGACGTCGTCAACCTGGGCCTGATCTACGGCATCCACATCGACGACGCCAACATCGCCACCCTCGACATGACGCTGACCTCGGCGGCCTGCCCGCTGACGGACGTCATCGAGGACCAGGCGAAGTCCGCGACGGACGGCATCGTCAACGAACTGCGGATCAACTGGGTCTGGATGCCCCCGTGGGGCCCGGACAAGATCACGGACGACGGCCGCGAGCAGCTCCGCGCGCTCGGCTTCAACGTCTGATCACCGCCTGTACGTGAGGGCTCCCGGCACTTCGTGCCGGGGGCCCTTCGTGCGTACGGGTGTACATATCGATGTGTACAGTCGTACGCATGCCCTACGTCATGCTTGCCGCGGCCATCGCGGCCGAGGTCGCCGGAACCACCGCCATGAAGTACAGCGACGGCTTCACGAAGCTGTGGCCCTCGCTCGGCACCCTGCTGGGGTACGTCATCGCCTTCGGTCTGCTCGCGCAGACGCTGAAGTCGATGTCGATGGGCACGGCGTACGCGATATGGGCCGGCGTCGGCACCGCCTCCATCGCCGCCATCGGCATGGTGTTCATGGGGGAGGCGGCCACCGCCGCGAAGATCGCCGGGGTCGTCCTGGTGATCGGCGGAGTGGTGCTGCTCAACCTCGGCGGGGCCCACTGATGCCCCCGGGCGCACGGCGGTACGACCCACAGCGGCGGCAGCGGATCATCGACGCGGCGATCCGGGTGGTGGGCGCCAAGGGCATCGCGGGGCTGAGCCACCGCAGCGTGGCCGCGGAGGCCGACGTACCGCTGGGGTCGACCACCTACCACTTCACGACGCTGAACGACCTGCTGGTCGCGGCGCTGCGGCAGGCCAACGAGGGCTTCGCCCAGGCGGTGGCGGACTCGCCGGCCCTGGCCGATCCGGACGCCGACCTCGCGGCTGCCCTGGCCGGCCTGCTGGGGGAGTTCCTGGGGGCGGACCGGGGCCGGGCGGAGCTGGAGTACGAGCTCTACCTCGCCGCCCTGCGCCGCCCGGCGCTGCGGCCGGTGGCGGCGCAGTGGTGCGAGACGGTGTCCGCGGCCCTGGCGCCGAGGACCGACCCGGTGACGGCGCGGGCGCTGGTGGCGGTCATGGACGGCATCAGCCTCCAGGTCCTGCTGACGGACGC
Organism: Streptomyces sp. NPDC016562; assembly: GCF_043076955.1. NCBI lineage: Bacteria > Bacillati > Actinomycetota > Actinomycetes > Kitasatosporales > Streptomycetaceae > Streptomyces > Streptomyces sp. NPDC016562. The sequence goes on from NZ_JBIBRZ010000007.1 coordinate 275,792, forward strand.
GCCGTACGACGAGCCGTACGCCCGGGAGGTGCTGGCCCGGGTCCTGCGGTCCGCGTGATCCGGGCCGGGGCCGGGGCTGGGTCCGGGTGAAGAGCGGCTTCTACGGCGCCCCGGCCGCGGCGCGCACGGCGTCCAGGGCCGCCCGCACGCTCGCCTCGACGTCCTGGATCGGGTAGAACACCTCGTGCACCGTGCGGTCGCGGTCCACGACCAGCGTCAGGCGCTTGATCCGGCTCACGCCCGCCGCGCGGAACGTCGGCAGGCGCAGGGCCGTCACCAGGTCCAGCCCCGCGTCCGACAGGAGCGGGAAGCGCAGCCGCTCCTGCTCCGCGAACTCGCGCTGTTCGTCGGGCCGCTGGGTCGACACCCCGTGCACGGTGGCGCCGGCGGCGGTGAACTCCGCCAGTTGGTCCCGGTAGGTGCACGACTCGAACGTGCAGCCCCTGGCGCCCGGGATCCCGGCCCAGTCGGGCGGGTAGGACTCAGCCCGGGCGTACGCGCCCGGGAAGCAGTACAGGACCGTGAACGAGGTGTCCGCCACCGGGTCGCGGAGCTCGCCGAAACGGTCGGGCAGCAGCAGCTCCGGCAGCCGGGTGCCGCGCAGCGCGTGGACCCGTACCGCTTCCTTCGAGGACTCCTCGGTGGTCGCCGTCATCTCTCCCTCTCCCAGGACCCAGGTGTCACCCCAGTCCTGGAGGGCCACCAGGACCGGCAGCAGGCCCCGCCCGCGCGGGGTCAGCCGGTACTCGTGCCGCACCGGACGTTCCTGGTACGGCTCGCGCGTCAGCACCCCGGCCTCCACCAGCAGCTTCAGCCGCTCCGCCAGGACCTTGCGGGACATCCCCAGCTCGCGCTGGAGCTCGTCGAAGCGGTACAGGCCGCGGGCGGTGTCGCGGACGATCAGCAGCGTCCACCAGTCGCCGACGACTTCGAGGGCCTGGGCGATGGAGCAGTCCGCATCGCCGAGGTGCGTGCGCTGGGCCATGGGAGCTCCTTATGTCCGTTGACCCAAGGCTGTCATGCTGACATAGTCAGTTCCCAAAAGGAACTGACTCGCTGAACTGCTGGATACGGGGGACATCGGTGTGCTGCAGGGGTTCAAGGACGTACCGAGGGTCGTGTGGCTGCTGGCTGCGGGGGTGTTCGTCAACGCCGTCGTCAGCTGCACCTTCGTCTTCGTCTTCGTCTACCTGACCGGGCCGCGCGGCCTCGGCACCGCCCAGGCCGGGCTGATCGTCGGCATCGGCGGCGTCGGCCTCGTGGCGGGGAACTTCACCGGCGGCTGGTACGGGGACCGCTTCGGCCACCGCAGGGTGCTGCTCACCGCCTCCGCGCTCGGCGGGGCCGTGCTCGTCACCCTGCCGGCGCTGTCCACCGGCCTCCTGACCCTCGCCCTGCCCCTCGCCCAGTACGCCGCAGGGGTGGTCCGCGCGGCCCAGTCCGCGCTGGTCGCCGTCACCGTGCCGGAGGGATCACGACGGCAGGCCTTCGCCGTCACCCGCTGCCTGTCCAACGGCGGCTTCACCATCGGCACGCCGCTCGGAGCCCTGGTCGCGACCGCGCTCTCGTACGACTGGCTCTTCGTCGCGGAGGGGATCGGCACCCTCTTCTTCGCCCTGTGGACCGCCCGGGCCGTTCCCGCCGCGGCCGCACCCCTCACCCGCCGCCCTACGGGCGCGCGAGGTGCCCCCACCCCCGCGGCCCCGGACGGGGGTCTGGGCCGCGGGGGGCTGTGGCGGGAGCTGCGCGCGCGGCCGGCCGTGCTCGCCCTGCTCGGCGCGATCGTGGTCGCCGACGTCGTCTACCGCCAGCACTACACGACCTTCCCCGTCTTCCTCGCCGATCACGGCCTGGACACCCGGGCCTACGGCTACCTCATCGCCGTCAACGGCGGCGTCATCCTGCTCCTGGAGATCCCCGCCGCCCTCGCCCTGCGCAAGCGCTCCCCCCTGCACATCGTCGGCACCGGACTGGTCCTGGTCGGCGGCGGCTACGCGATGCTGGCGCTCGGCGCCGGCCTGGCCCCGGCCATCGCCATGATGCTGCTCCTGACCCTCGGCGAGATCCTCTACAAGACCACCGCCACCGCCTACGTCGCCGACGAGTCGCCCGCGCACATGGTGGGCCGCTTCCAGAGCCTGTACGCGGGGGTCTCCGTCAGCGGCGTGGTCCTCGCCGCTCCGCTCGGCGGGGCGCTGTACGCCGTGGCCCCCGACCTGCTGTGGCCGCTGTGCGCGGTGCTCGGCGCCGGCGCCGGCGCGGCCGTGCTGGTCGCGGGCGCGCGGGTGGCCCGGCGACCCGCGCGACCGGCACATGAGACCGGTTCGCCCGCGGCGGCCGTCGCCGGTTAGGTTTCTGGCATGACTGCTACGCGTACCACCGGCGCCGTCGCCGCCGGACTTGCCACCTTCACCGCCGACGGCACCGTCCTCGACACCTGGTTCCCCGCCCCCGAGCTGGTCGCCGAGCCCGGCCCGGCCGGCACCGAGCGCCTCACGGCCGAGCAGGCCGTGGAGCTCCTCGGCGCCGCCGCGGCCAAGGCGATCCGCCAGGACGCGGTCCGCGGCGTCGAGGTCGTAGCCGTCCGCACGGTCATCGCCTCCCTGGAGGACAAGCCGCTGGACGCGCACGACGCGTACCTGCGCCTGCACCTGCTCAGCCACCGCCTGGTCAAGCCGCACGGGCAGAACCTCGACGGGGTCTTCGGCCTGCTGACCAACGTCGCCTGGACCTCGCTGGGCCCGGTCGCGGTCGACCAGGTCGAGACCGTCCGCCTCAACGCGCGCGCCGAGGGCCTGCACCTCCAGGTCACCTCGATCGACAAGTTCCCGCGCATGACGGACTACGTCGCCCCCAAGGGCGTGCGCATCGCCGACGCGGACCGCGTCCGCCTCGGCGCGCACCTCGCCGAGGGCACCACCGTCATGCACGAGGGCTTCGTCAACTTCAACGCCGGCACGCTGGGCACCTCCATGGTCGAGGGCCGCATCTCCGCGGGCGTCGTGGTCGGCGACGGCTCCGACATCGGCGGCGGCGCCTCCACCATGGGCACCCTCTCGGGCGGCGGCAAGCAGATCATTTCGATCGGCGAGCGCACCCTGATCGGCGCCGAGGCGGGCATCGGCATCGCGCTCGGCGACGAGTGCGTGGTCGAGGCCGGGCTGTACGTGACCGCGGGCACCCGCGTGACCCTCCCGGACGGCCAGATCGTCAAGGCCCTGGAGCTCTCCGGCGCCGACAACATCCTCTTCCGCCGCAACTCGGTCACCGGCGCCGTCGAGGCCCGCCCGTACAAGGCGGCCTGGGGCGGCCTGAACGAGATCCTGCACAGCCACAACTGACCCTCACGGGCCGCTGTGCACGATGCCCCTCATCCCGCCGGGGATGAGGGGCATCGTGCGTACCTATGCGTGACCGTCCGTGTGACCGTCCGTCAGTGTCCCGGGAGGGTGCGGATCAGGCCCGCGAAGGCCTGCCGTTCCGCCTCGGTCAGCTCCACCGACTCCATTGGGTGCGCGGCCGCGGTCCGCTGGGCCGGGATCACCGGCAGGCTCACGGCGGTCTCCGGCTCGGGCCGGTGCGGTCGAGTGCCCCACCGCGTACGACCGAGGCCGGCGGCCCACACGAGCGCGGCGCCGAACAGCACGGCGAGGCCGATGCCGTGGGGAAGGGAGATGGAGGGGAACACGCGGATCCTCCAGGGGTGCGGGCGGTACGGACCGGTACGGGATCGCAGGCGCCAGAGCAGCGTGGGAGACACTCAAACACCACATCCGGCCGATTCGGCCAAGATGTGTCGAGCGTCACGCCAGGGCCGAAAGTCCCCATCTCGCCCGAGAAGGCCGCCCTACGGCTCCAGCCGCAGCGTGAAGCCCTCGGAGTGTGGCAGAAGGCCCGGCCGGGACGGCGGCCGGGCCTTCTGCGGTCCGGGGGTTACGGGCGGAAGCGCAGCACCTGCGGGTCGTGGTCGCTGTTCTGGTCCGCGAACTCGGCGTTGATGTGCACGCTGTCGTAGGTGAACTTCTTGATCGCCGGGCTGGTCAGGATCTGGTCCAGCACCTGGGCGTTGCCCTGGAAGACGTACGAGTAGCGCTCCGACTTCGGCAGGGACTTGACCGCCGGGTACAGCGCCCCGCCGTCCGCCAGCGCGTCGGTCGTCGCCGAGAACTCGAAGTCGTTGATGTCACCGAGGACCAGGACGTTCGCGTTCTTCTCGGCTGCCAGGACCTCCTTCACGAAGCCGTTCACGGCCTGCGCCTGCAGCAGTCGCTTCTCCTCCGACTTGCGCAGCGGCGGCTGGTGGTGGGACGTCAGGGACTCGTCGCCGCCCTTGGAGCCGAAGTGGTTGGCGATCACGAAGACGGTCTTGCCGCGGAAGACGAACTCGCCAGCCAGCGGCTTGCGGCTGTCCGCCCACGCCGGGTTCGCGGGGTCGATCCGGCCGGGGGAGTGGGTCAGGGCGGCCTTGCCGTTCTCCTTGACCACGCCGGTCGCCGTCACCGCGTCGCCCGGGGCGCGCTCGGTGAAGGAGACCCGCGCCGGGTTGAAGAGGAACACCTGGCGGATGTTGCCGCCGGGCTCGCCGCCGTCCTTCTTGTCCTCCGGGTTGACGGTCCGCCACTGGTAGGCCGGGCCGCCCGCCGCCGCGATCGCCGCGGTGAACTTCGTCAGCGTCTGTTCGGCCGAGACCGTGCCGTCGTTCTTGGCGCCGTTGTCGTCCTGGATCTCCTCCAGGGCGAGGATGTCGGGCGAGGCCAGGTTCTCGACGACCGCCTTCGCCAGCGCGTCGAACTTCTCCTGCGGGTCGGTCGGGTCGAGGTTCTCGACGTTGTACGTGGCCACCGCGAGCTCGTGCTCGCCCTGCGGCTTGGTCTTCTCGGGGGCGAGGGTGCCCGCCGTGACCGTGCCGAGCGTGCGGGCCACCAGCGTGTAGCCGCCGAACTGGTTGAAGTCCAGGGGGCCCTCGGTGACGCCGGTCAGCTTGTCGCCGACGTTGGCCACCGGGAAGGGCTGCTGCGCGAGGGGCGCGAGCTGCTGGATCTGGAGGCGGCCGGTGTTCTGGGACTCGTAGGAGCCGTAGACGGTGCCACCGCGCTTGGCGGCGTTCTCCCAGCCCTTGACCGTGACCCACAGCTCCGCGTGCGGGTCGGTGGCGCCGACCACGCGCGAGGTGCCGATCGCCACGCTCATGCCTTCGAGGGACTCGTAGAAGTCCAGGGCGTAGCGCGAGGGGTCCAGGGCGAGGCCGTTGATGCTGCCTCCGGCGGCCGGGTCGCCGGCCGGGGCGTACTCGGCGGGAACCGTGTACTCGTTGATCGCGGCGGCCGCGGGCAGCGCGTTGCCGGAGGAGACCACGGTCACCGTCGGCTTGGAGACCTGGGTCACCGACTGGTTGCCGGAGTTCACGCCGCCGGGGATGTACTCGCCCACCGTGCCGGACACCTTGACCGCGTCGCCCACGGCGACGGTCGGGACCGAGTTGGTGAAGACGAACACGCCCTCGCTGGTGGCCGCGTCGTCGTCCGCGTCCGGGTCCTGGATCCAGAAGCCGCGCGAGCCGTAGGTGCGCACGCCCGTCACGATGCCGGCGACGTCGGCGACCTGCTTGCCGTTGAGGGGGGATATCCGGGTGGTGCCCTGAATGTCGTGGATGCGTATCGGATCGGCGGACACGGCGCCTTCGGCCGCGTCGGCGGAGCCCGCGAGCAGGCCGGTGGCCAGCGCGGAGGCGACGAGGGCCGCGACGGCGGCGGAACGGGGATGCGAGGAGCGCATGGGCAGGAACTCCGGTGTGGGAGAGGGGAACGGAGGGTGCGGCAGCGAGATCTGCGGGAGGCGTGCCGCCCCCCAATACATCTACGCGCGTCAATTTCCTGGGTCGTCAGCAAAGTTGTCAAGCCCTCCAGGCAAGACGGCAGCTGACTGTGGGATGAACCAAAGGTGATGGCCCGCCAGGCGCGCCCGAAATGCGTCTACGCTGGGTCGCCGTACGGCGCCGGGTCTGTCGTCTTCGCCACATCCGCCGCCCCCGGCTTGTCCCGCCATGTCTTCCATGTCGGCGATATCCGGGCGGCGGTGACGGACCGGCCGGGTCGGTCACGCACCCGCCCCGCTCCACCTGTTCCACCCGCGTCATCCGCTCCATGTGTTTCATCACGCTTCCCGGCTTCCCGGCTTCCCGGCTTCCCCGCTTCCCCGCTCACCCGCTCCGTCCCGACCGACCCACCGCGCCGCCAAGGAGAACCGCCCCATGTCCGCTGAGTCGCACCCCACGCTGCCGCCGGTACGGCTGCACTCCGATGCGGAGCTGGCCCGCGACGCCCTCGGCGCCCCGCTGTTCGCACGGGCCGTACGGCTCGCCCGCTGGGCCGGACCCGCCACCCGCGTCGGGGTCGGCGGTGAACTCGTAGCCGACCAGCTGCCCGAGGCGGCCGCGGTGCTCGGGCTCGACGCCGGCGACCCCGACTCCGCGATGCGCGCGAGCCAGGCCTGGCGGGTGGCCCTGGACACGGGCCTGGTCGACGCGACCGAGCCGGAGGAGGACGACGGGGCGGGCGCCGGGCGGGCCGGCGCGGACGGGGGCGAGGAGCGCTTCGGCACGGCCGCGCCCGGCGAGGACCTGGCGCTGGTGACGTCCGGCGCGCCCGGGGACGTACTGGACCTCTGGCTGGCCGCCCTGGACACGGTGCTCGCCGACGCGGCGGTACCCGACCTCGACGAGCTCGTCGACGCGCTGGACGGGGGCGGCGAGATCGACTTCGACCGGCTGGACTGGAACCCGGGCCGCGAGGCGGACTTCCTCGACGGAGTCCTCGCCAACCTCTACCTGCTCACCGTCTCGGAGGGCGGGGCGGCGCAGCGGCCGGTTCCGCTGCCGGTGCTCGCCGCGTCGATGGTCGCGCCCCACGACATGGGCGAGCCGACCGACGCCGTGCTGGAACAGGTCTCGGACGCGATGATGCGCCTCGACGACCAGTTCCGGCAGCTGGAGCCGATCGGGCTGGTCGAGTACCGGCCAGTGGACCAGGAGCTGATGGCGGAGGCGGGCGACGAGGACCCCGCCCGAGGTGCGGGGACGGGCGCGGGCGGCGCGGGGGACGACGAGGACGTGTCCCGCTACGGCATGGTCCGCCTGACCCCGCTCGGCCTGTACGGGGTCCGCGCCCGGATGCTGGAAGCCGGTGTCGAGGCCCCCGCCGTCGGTGAGCTGGCCGACAAGGGCGCGGACGCACTGCTCGACGCGGTCTCCTCCTACTCGGAGAACGCCGCCCAGGCCGAGATCGAACAGTGGCTGGCCGGCCGCGACCTGCCCGCCGCCGTCGCCGAACTGCTCGCCGCCGCGCGCGGGGACGACGAGGGCGGTCCGCTGCGCCGGCTGCGCTGCCAGCAGGCCCTGGCACCCGCCGGGCCGGAGGCCGAGCCGGCGGTCCGGGCGGTGCTGGACGACCCGGAGCTCGGCGGGCTCGCCCGGGTGTGGCTGGCGGAGCGCGGGGCGGCCGGCGTACCGGCGCCCGATCCGGCGATGGTGTTCTGGCTGACGGTCGACACGATCGCGGCGCAGCTCGCGGCCGACGGCGAGACGGAGGAGCTCGCGCTCCTGATGGAGACCCTGACCGCCCATCACGCGGGCTTCTTCGAGCGGGTGTGGCGAGTGGAACACCCCTCGACGCCGTACGTCCTGGAGGCGATGGGCCGGCTGCACCCCGACAGGAAGGCGGCGAAGGAGGCCCGCAGGGCCGCGTTCAAGGCGCGCTCGCGGCAGGCCTGAGGGGGACGGGCGGGCTCAGGGGGACCGGCCCGCGGGGGACGGGTCGGGCTCGGTGGACCGGCCAGGCCCGGCCGTCCGGGCTCAGCGGACCGGCCGGCCTCCCGGCCGTCGACAATGCGCCTTTCCTGGGGCCGGAGTTGGCCATTCCGCCCGGTGGCAAGGGGCCGCCCGCCCTTCGCGGGTAGTTCAGCCGCCGTTCACGTGCGGGCGACAGCGTGTGCGCCGACGACCGCACGACAGGCGCACCACCACCTCCCGACCCCTGGAGCCCCGATGCCGCTCAGCCGCAGAGACTTCACCGCCCGTACCGTCCTCGCCGGGGCGGGAGTGGCGCTCACCGGGACGGTCGGCGCCCTCGCCACCGCGCCGGGGGCGCTCGCGGCCGACGACGGCACGCGCCGCGACGAGCACGGGCGGCCCTGCGAGCCCGGCTACGGCCCGCTCGTCCCCGACCCGGCGGGGATCCTCGCCCTCCCCGCCGGATTCACGTACCGCGTGATCACCCACAGCGGGGTCACCACACTGGAGTCCGGCGAGATCACCCCGTCCAACCATGACGGCACCGCCGCCTTCGCGGGCCACCGCGGGGTCACCCTCCTCGTCAACAACCACGAGCTCAAGGGCAAGCGACAGAACTGGAAGTACCCCGTCCCCCTCACCGAGGGCCTCGTCTACGACCCGGCTGCGGCCGGCGGCTGCACGGTCGTCGAGGTCCGGCGCGGCGGCGAGGTCGCCGAATGGGTGGGCATCGCCGGTACGTCGACCAACTGCGCGGGCGGCGCCACCCCGTGGGACACCTGGCTGACCTGCGAGGAGAACTCGGACCTCGCCGGCAAGAACGGCATGACCAAGGACCACGGCTACGTCTTCGAGGTCGACCCGCACGACCGCCGCGCCAACCGCGACCCGCGGCCCGTCAAGGCCTTCGGACGCTACGACCACGAGGCCGTGGTCATCGACCCGCACCACGGACACGCCTACCTGACCGAGGACGCCTCCGGCCCCAACGGCCTGTTCTACCGCTGGACCCCGCCCAGCGGCTTCCGGCACGGGCGCGGCAAGCTCCGTACCCTCGCCGACGACGCCGGCGTGCTCCAGGCCGCCAAGTGCATCGACAGCTCGGGCCGTCTCGTCGACGACTTCTCGCGCGCGACGGCCATCGGCACCGTCTACGGGGTCGACTGGGTGGACGTACCGGACCGCGACGCCCGCACCGTGCCGGTGCGCAAGCAGTTCGCCGACGGCACGGTGACGCGCGGGCGCAAGCTGGAGGGCATGTGGTGGGCGGATGGCGGCGCCTACTTCGTCTCCTCCTTCGCCCGCGCGGAAAGCCCGGGGACGGCGCACGACGGCCAGGTCTGGTTCTACGACCCCAAGCGGCGCACGGTCCGGCTGACGGTGCTCATCGGGGTCAACCCGGACCCGTCGGTGGAGGGCGGCTACGACGGGCCCGACAACATCACGGTGTCCCCGTACGGCGGCCTGGTCCTCGCGGAGGACGGCACCGGGCTGCAGCACCTGTTCGGCGCGACGGACTCGGGCCGCACCTACCCGCTGGCGCGCAACGAGCTGAACATCGGTACGGCCGAGGAACCGGAGTACTCCGAATTCACCGGGGTCTGCTTCTCCCCGGACGGCCGCACGCTGTACGTCAACATCCAGGACCCGGGCATCATGCTCGCCGTGACGGGGCCCTGGCGGCGCGCGCACTGACGCCGGCCCGGGCGCGCGGGGCGACGGCCTACTGGGCCGCGGAAACCTCCGCGCGCGAGGCCTCGGCCCACTCGGCGAGCAGGAACTCGTACGCCTCGGAGGGCCAGGCCTCGCCGTCCACCCGGGTTTCGACAAGGTGCCGGATCGCCTCGTTCGCCTCGGTGGCGGACGGGCGGGCGGGCCCTGCGGGTGTACGCGACTCCTTCATGCTTCAAGGCTACGGGCGGGCACTGACAGCCACCGACGGATAACGCGTGGCATCCATCACCCACGACGGACGCCGGTGGCCCGAGGTGCCCGCCCACCTGCTCAGAGTGCCTGGGCGGCCGGCTTGACCATGCCCCGCACTGTGCGCGACTTCACAAACTCGCCCATGGCCGTCATCTCCCACTCCCCGGAGAACTGCTTGATGAGCTTGGCCATCATGACGCCCGTCTGCGGCTCGGCGCCGGTGAGGTCGAAGCGGACCAGCTCCTCCCCGGTCGCCGCGTCGATCAGGCGGCAGTAGGCCTTGGCCACCTCGGTGAACTTCTGACCGGAGAAGGAGTTGACCGTGAACACCAGTCCGGTCGCCTCCGCGGGCAGCCGGCCGAGGTCCACGACGATCACCTCGTCGTCGCCCGCGCCCTCCCCGGTGAGGTTGTCACCCGAGTGCTTGACGGAGCCGTTCAGGATGGACAGCTTGCCGAAGTAGCAGCTGTCGATGTGGTTGCGCTGCGGGCCGTACGCGATCACCGAGGCGTCGAGGTCGATGTCCCGGCCGCCGAACGCGGGCTCCCAGCCCAGGCCCATCTTGACCTGGCTCAGCAGCGGGCGGCCGCCCTTGACGAGGGAGACGGTCTGGTTCTTCTGGAGGCTGACCCGGCCCTTGTCCAGATTGATCTTTCCGGCGCCGGGCGCGGGCGCGGGAGCCGAAGGCGCGGCGGGCGCGGGCGCGACGGGGGCGGGCGCCGGGGCCGCCGGGGTGGGCGTCGTGGCGCCGCCCAGCCAGGGGGAGGCCGGGTAGGAGACCGGCGGCGCGGGCGGGGCCGGGGGAACGGGCGGGGCCATGGGGGTGGGCGCGGCCGCCGGAGCCGGCTCCTCGTCCACGGAGACGCCGAAGTCGGTGGCGATACCGGCGAGGCCGTTCGCGTACCCCTGGCCGACCGCTCGCACCTTCCACACGCCGCCGCGCTGGTAGATCTCGACGACGACGAGCGCGGTCTCCGGGCCCAGCCGCGGCGGGGTGAAGGTGGCGATCACCGCGCCGCCGTCGGCGTTGCGCACGGTGGCGGTGGGCTCGATGCCCTGGAAGCTCTGCCCGGCGGCGTCGGGGCTGGCGGTGACCACGATCCGCTCGATGCCCGGCGGCAGCCCGGCGGTGTCCACGGTGATGGAGTCCGGCGACGCACCCCCGCCGGACCGGTAGGCGACGCCCGGCCCGGAGGGCTGGTTGAAGAAGATGAAGTCGGCGTCGGAGCGCACCTTGCCGTCCGCCGTCAGGAGCAGGGCCGATACGTCGAGGCGCACCGGCGCGGCCACGTCCACCGTCACACGGACGGCATGGAGCGGCAGGTTCGATCCGGGGGTCATAGCGGTCATGCCCGGAGAACGACCGGAGGGGCTTTGCCGTTCCCTTACCCTCCCGCGAGATTTCAGCGCCGGTTGCGGGGGTGGTCGCGCGCCGTGCGCTCGTTGCCGAACTTGTACGCGCCGGTCCAGCGGGCCATCACGAGCTGCGCGTCGCCGGACTCCACCTCGGCCAGGAACTTCTCGGCCCGGCCGCCCCGCAAGGTGGCCGCGGCCCGCCCCCGGTGGGTGATGGCGACGTACTGGTCGCCGACTTTCTCGTACGTGAATCCGTGCGGCCTCGGCATGGGCCGCAGCCTGCCCGGCGGGGGCCGGGCGGGCTACGGATTTTCGGTGGCGTCCCCTGGGCCGGCCGGTCAGCGGCGTCCGGCGGGCCGGCCCGACCTGCCTCAGCCGCCCGTCACCCGGCGCGGCAGCCCCAGCGGGTTGGCCTCGCGCAGCTCCGCCGGGAGGAGCGCGTCCGGCACCGACTGGTACGCCACCGGCCGCAGCCAGCGCTCGATGGCGGTCCCGCCCACCGAGGTGGAGTGCGAGGTCGCCGCGGGGTACGGGCCGCCGTGGTGCTGGGCCGGGGCCACCGCGACCCCGGTCGGCCAGCCGTTGACCACGATCCGGCCCGCCAGCTGCGTGACCTGCCCGATCAGCTCGCCGGCCGGGCCCGGCGCGCCGTCCGCCTCGGCGGCCGACAGCTGGAGGGTGGCGCTCAGGTTCCCGGACAGCCGGCCGAGCACCGCGCCCGCCTCGCCCTGGTCGGCGTACCGCACGACGACGGTGACCGGGCCGAAGCACTCCTCCAGGAGGACCTCGTACGCGCTGCCCGTGAGGAGGTCACCGGCGCGCACCGTCAGGTAGCCCGCGCCGACGGTGTGCTCCCCGCCGGAGCCGGGGGTGACGGGTGCCTCGACCCCGGGCAGCGAGGCCCGCTCGCGCACCCCGGAGATGAAGTTCTCCCGCATCCGGTGGTCGAGCAGCACCCCCGGCTCGGTCTCCCCGAGCGCCTTGGTGAGCTCGACGGTGAGCCGGTCGCCGTCCGGGCCCTCGGGCACCAGTACCAGGCCGGGCTTCACGCAGAACTGGCCCACGCCGAGGGTGACCGCGCCCGCGAGCCCGCTGCCGATCTCCTCGGCGCGCTCGGCGGCCGCGGCCGGGGTGACCACGACGGGGTTGAGGGAGCCCAGTTCGCCGTGGAAGGGGATCGGTACGGGCCGGGCGGCCGCCGCGTCGAACAGCGCCCGCCCGCCCCGGATGGAACCGGTGAACCCGGCGGCCGCCACCAGCGGGTGGCGGATCAGCTCCAGGCCGGCGTCGAAACCGTGGACCACGCTCACCACATCGGCCGGGAGCCCCGTGGCGAGCGCCGCGCGGCGCAGCAGGGAGGCGCACAGCTCGGAGGTGGCGGGGTGGTCGGGGTGCGCCTTGACGACCACCGGGCAGCCGGCGGCCAGCGCGCTGGCGGTGTCGCCGCCGGGGACGGAGAAGGCGAGCGGGAAGTTGGAGGCGGCGTAGACCGCGACCACGCCGAGCGGGACCTTGTAGCGGCGCAGCTCGGGCCGCGGCGGGGTGAGGGAGGGGTCGGCGCGGTCGATCCGGATGTCGAGGTAGGCGCCGTCGTCCACGGCGTCGGCGAAGGCGCGCAGCTGGCCGGTGGTGCGCGCCAGTTCCCCGGTGAGCCGGCCCGGGCCGAGCGCGGTCTCGGCGTCGGCGGCCTCGATGACGTGGGCGGCGGACTCGTCGAGCAGGGCGGCGGCGGCGCGCAGGAAGGCGGCGCGGGTGGGGGCGTCGGCGAGCGGGCCACGGGTGGCGTGGGCGGCCCGTACGGCTTCGTCCACCTCCCGGGATGTGGCTTCCACCGCAACCTGCTCGCGCTGCTTCCCGGTGCGGGGGTCCACACTCCAGACTGGTGTCGTTGTCATGGCCCGCTGCCTCCTGGATCGTTCAGTATTCTGAACGCGGTTCCGGTGGATGAATGATCACATCTGCTGCGGACTCTATTTCCGCGTCCTGCGCGTGACAAGGGGCGGCCAAGAGGCGACCAGAGGGGAAGCAGGCCTATGACGACGGCCGAGCCGGAGATCCCGGCCCAGGCGGCGCCGGTCAAGTCGGCGGTGCGGACCGTCCTGTTGCTGGAGCACTTCGCGGCGCGGCCGGGGCTCCACAGCCTGGCCGACATCCAGCACGACCTTGCGCTGCCCAAGTCCAGCCTCTACATGCTGCTGCGGACCCTGGTGAACCTGGGCTGGGTGGAGACCGACGCGACGGGCACGCGGTACGGCATCGGCGTACGGGCGCTGCTCGTCGGCAGCTCGTACATCGACGGCGACGAGGTGGTGGCCGCCGCCCGGCCCACGCTGGACCGGCTCTCCGACGACACGACGGAGACCATCCACCTGGCCCGGATGGACGGGACGAGCGTGGTGTACCTCGCCACCCGGCAGTCCCAGCACTACCTGCGGCCCTTCACCCGCGTCGGGCGGCGGCTGCCCGTGCACTCGACGGCGCTCGGCAAGGCGCTGCTCGCCACGCACACGGACGCGGAGGTGCGGGGGCTGCTGCCGCGGCGGCTGGAGGCGGTCACCGAGCACACCGTCACCGACCGGGAGCAGCTCATCGAGGAGCTGGCGCTGGTGCGGGAGCAGGGGTACGCCGTGGACCGGGAGGAGAACACGCTCGGACTGTGCTGCTTCGGGGTGGCCGTGCCGTACCGGACTCCGGCGCGGGACGCGGTGAGCTGCTCGGTGCCGGTGGCCCGGCTGACGGCGGGGCACGAACTGGTCATCAAGGCGGCGCTGTTCGAGGCGCGGGACCGGCTGGCGGTGGTGACGCGGCGTATGTGAGCGCGGGGGAGGGTGTATCGGGGGAGGGCGCGGTGCCTCCCCCGTGCGGGGGAGGCGGTTCACCTTCATGGGGGAGGTGACGGGGCGGCGGACACGGGACCGTTGAGTCATGACCACACCAGTAGTTCCCTCGACGAACGCGGCGCGACCGACAGAGGCGCCGCAGGCGCAGGCCCCCGGGCCGTGGACCGTACGGAACGCCCTGCGGGTGGCCGCCCTGGCCGCCACCGTGCCGTACCTCGCCCTCAAGACCGCCTGGCTGGCGGGGAGCCGGATCGGGATACCGGACGGCAGCGTGCTGCTGGATCCCGAGCCGTTCCTCATAGCGGCGAACGCCGTCACGGTGGCCATGGACGCCTGCGTGATCCTGCTCGTCCTGGTGCTCACCCGGCCCTGGGGCATGCGCGTGCCGGCCTGGCTGCTGGTCGTCCCGGTGTTCGTCGCCACGGGACTGCTGACGCCGATCTTCCTCGGGTTCTCCGGTCAACTGCTCGTGCGGCTGCTCGGCTTCGGGGCGGACCCCGCGAAGACGGCGCTGCGGGAGCCGTTCCTGGACCCCTGGGTGTTCAACGTCGTCTACACCGGCTTCATGGTCCAAGGACTCGCCCTGGCCGGGCTGTTCGTGCCCTATGCGCGGGAGCGCTGGGGCCGGCGGTGGCAGGGCGTGCTGGGGCCGGGGGTCGCCCGGGCCGGATCCCGGGCCGGCTCCCGCAGACTGCCGTCGCCCACGGGGGTGGCGGCGGCAGCCGCGGCGGCGGCCGGCCTGGCCGTCGCGGCCCTGCACGCCTACTGGGCCTTCGGCGGTACGGCGGGGATGGACGCCGAGGCGGTGGCCGCCCGTTCGACGGAGACGGCCGTGGTCACCGTGGTCCACGGGATCTGCGCGCTCGCTGCCGGAGCGGGGGCGCTCCTGCTGGCCCGAGGCGGGGCGCTGCGGGCGTGGTGGCCGCTCGGCCTCGCCTGGACCGGCGCGGGGGCGACCCTGACCTGGGGGGCGTGGATGCTGGTCGCCACCCTGGGACCGGAGCTGGACGGCGGCGAAGGGCCGTCCGGGACGGCCCAGTTGATCTACGCTGGCCAGATGATCACCGGATCCCTCGCGGCCGCGGTCCTCGCCCGCTTCCTCATATCCCGTCGCGAAGGGTGATGCGCGAGGGGGTGCGCAGACTGCTGGGGGCCCGGGCCCGGCTGCGCTGGATCCATCTGATCCTCGGCGGGGCCCTGCTGATGCCGTACTTCCTCCTCGCCCAGGTGGGGGTCGGCACGGCGGCCGGCGGGGTCAACGCCCTCAGCTCCTTCCCGCTCACCCTCGCCGCCTACGCGGCCGCCCTCCCGCTGGCCGCGGCCACCGCGGTGTACGGGCTGGTCCGGCCGCTGTCGGTGACCGCCGTCCGGGCCATGTGCGCGGTGCCGGGGGAGGGGCTGGCCGAAGGACCGGCGCGGTCCTGGGCCGCCCGGGGCCGGACCTCGGCCTGGTGGACCCTCCACCTGGGGGTCGGCGCGCTGGTCAGCGGGATGACCCTGGCGGTCCCGCCCATGGCGGTGGCGCTGATCGCGCTGCCGTTCGTGAGCGGACTGCGGGACTTCGAGCTGGGCCTGGGCTGGTTCTCCACGCGGGCCGATCCGTACCTCGCACCCCTGCTCGGGATGGGCCTGCTGGCCGCGCTCGCGCTCTGCGCGGCGGGGGCCGGGGCGCTGCTGGCCCGGCTGGCGCCCGTACTGCTCGGGCCGACGGCGGCGGACCGGTTGGCCGCGGCCGAGGAGCGGGCCGCCGACCTGGCCGTGCGCAACCGGCTGGCCCGGGAACTGCACGACGCGGTCGGGCACGCGTTGAGCGCCGTCACCCTGCAGGCGGTCGCCGCCCAGCGGGTGCTGGAGCGCGACCCCGGCTTCGTACGGGAGGCGCTGGCCGCGATCGAGGACACCGCCCGGCGGACGGTGGGCGAGCTGGACTCCGTACTGGGCCTGCTGCGGGACGGGGACCCGGCCCGGCCGGACGCCGCGCCCGCGCCGACCCTCGCCGCCGACCTCGACGGGCTGCTGGCCCGCACCCGGGCCGCCGGCGCCCCCGTCACCGCACACCAGGACCCCGGGCCGCCCGGCGACTGGGCCCGGCTTCCGGCGATCGCCTCACGCGAGGCCTACCGGATCGTCCAGGAGGGCCTGAGCAACGCGCTGCGCCACGGCGCCGGCCCGGTGGACCTGCGGATCCGCGTACAGCCCGGCCACGACACCGCACCCCGACACCTGGAGATCACCATGACCAATGCGCCGGCCGCGCCCGAGGACCGGGAGCCCCGCACCACCGGCGGCCGTGGACTGCGCGGCTGCGCCGAGCGGGCCGCCCTGCTCGGCGGCAGCGTCGAGGCGGGCCCGCACGGGGACCGCTGGCGGCTGCGGGCCGTCCTCCCGCTCGGCGGAGGCGACCGATGACCGACCGTGTCCTCCCCGGCCGGGCGCCCTGCGCCTGGGCCCCCTCCGGCCGCCCGCCGCTGCGCATCGTGCTCTGCGACGACGAGCGGATGGTCCGCACCGCGCTGCGGGTCATCCTGGAGGCCGAAGCCGATCTGGAGGTCGTCGGCGAGGCGGCCACCGGGGCCGAGGCGGTCCCGCTGGTCCGCTCGCTGGCCCCCGACGTGGTGCTGATGGACGTCCGCATGCCCGAGATCGACGGCATCCGGGCCACCGAGCAGATCCTCGCCACGATGAGCGCGCCGCCCCGCATCGTGGTCGTCACCACCTTCGAGAACGACGCCTACGTCTACGACGCGCTGCGCGCGGGGGCCGCCGGCTTCCTCCTCAAGCGGGCCGACCCCGACGAGCTGATCGGTGCGGTCCGGCTCGTCGCGCGCGGCGACTCGCTGCTCTTCCCGGCCGCGGTCCGCTCCCTCGCCGCCGCCCACACGGGCGCCCCGCCCGTCACCGCGCCCTGGGTGGCCCGGCTGACCGACCGCGAGGCCGACGTACTGCGCCTGATGGCCGCCGGACTGTCGAACCACGAGGTGAGCGAACGCCTCGGGGTCGGACCCCAGACGGTCAAGACCCACGTCGCGGCGGTCCTCGCCAAGACCGGCTCCCGCGACCGCACCCAGGCCGTCATCGCGGCGTACGAGGGGGGCTTCCTCATGAAGAAACAGTGAGAACCCGGCCACAACCGGGGCAGAGCGGAACGGCCGGGGCCGCTGGGACGTCCTTCCAGGGGATGAACAAGACGATCAGGCGTGCGTCCGTCTTCTGTCTTCTCCTGGTGCTGGCCCTGCTGGTCCGCGTCACCTGGGTGCAGGCATACCAAGGCCAGGCGCTCGCAGACGACAAGCACAACCGCCGCAATCTCATCGGGCAGTACGAGAACCCGCTGGGCGACATCATCGTGGGCGGGGAGGCGATCACCGGCTCGGTGAAGACGGGCGGCAAGGACTTCGCCTACAAGCGGACGTACGTCGACGGCCCCCTCTACGCGCCGATCACCGGGTACAGCTCCCAGGCCTACGGCACGACCATGCTGGAGGGCATCTACAAGAACGTCCTCAACGGCTCCGACAGCCGGCTCAAGACCGTGATGGACCTGCTCACCAACAAGCGGGCCGACCCCGGCGACGTCCTGACGACCATCGACAAGAACGTCCAGAAGGCCGCCTACGACGCGCTCCAGGGCAAGCAGGGCGCCGCCGTGGCCCTCGATCCGGTGACCGGCGAGATCCTCGCGGTGGTCAACAACCCGTCCTTCGACCCGGGCACGATCGCCGGCGCCAACGACGAGCAGGCCTGGACCGAGCTCTCCGCCGACCAGGGCAAGGCGATGGAGAACGTGGCCCTGCGCAAGCCCCAGGCCCCCGGTTCCACCTTCAAGCTCGTCACCCTCGCCGCCGCGATCGAGAACGGCCTCGTCACCGACATCGACCAGCAGACCGGCATCCCCGATCCCTACACGATCCCCGGCACCCGCACCCTGCTGCCCAGCGAGGCCGGCTCCGCGGCCTGCAACAACGTTTCCCCGCGCACCGCACTGCGGCTGTCCTGCAACAACGTCTTCGCCGAGCTCGCGTCCAAGCTCGGCCAGGACAAGATGCGCGCGACGGCGGAGAAGCTCGGTTTCAACGTCCAGATGGACACCCCGGTCCGCACCAACCCGCCGAGCAAGTACCCGTCGAAGAAGATGTCGGTCGACCAGGTCGCCCAGACGGGTATCGGCCAGTTCGACGTGCAGGCCACCCCGCTCCAGATGGCGATGGTGACGGCCGCGATCGAGAACGGCGGCAAGCTCGTCGCGCCGCACATGGTCTCCGAGGTCACCGACGCCGGCGGCAACGTGCTGGAGAGCTTCAAGAACCCGAAGTCCCAGCAGGTCATGAGCGAGAAGACCGCCTCGATGATCCGCGACGCCATGCGCACGGTCGCCACCGAGGGCGGCGGCAAGCCGGCCCAGGTGGCGGGCGCCGAGGTGGGCGGCAAGACCGGTACCGCCCAGCGCGGTGTCAACAACAGCCTCGCGCCGCTGGCCTGGTTCACCTCGTACGGGAAGCTGAACGGCAAGCAGATCGCCGTCGCCGTGGTGATCGAGAACTCCGACACCGACCGCTCCGAGATCGGCGGCGGCAGGCTGGCGGCCCCCATCGCCCAGAAGATGATGGAGGCGTGGCTGAAGAAGTAGCCACGCGGGAGACGCAGTCGGCGCGCCGGGAACCGTTCACGGGTCTCGGCGCGTTTTCCCTCCCGTGATCAGAACCGCGCAGCCGGCCGACCTCGAAGCCATCGCCGCCCTGCACACCAGGGCCCGCGCCACCTACTACCAGGGCCACATCCCCGAGCAGGCCTACTTGGGTGACGCCGAACTCGCGCGCACCCGCGAGGGCTGGACCTCGGCCGTCGCCCGCGACGCCGCCGACGGCGGCGTCCTGTGCGCCGAGCAGGACGGCGAGGTCACCGGGGTCGCCGCCTACCGGATCGCGGACGGCGAGACCACGCTGACCCAGCTCCACGTCGATCCGGTCCACTGGCGCCGCGGCACCGGGGCCGCCCTGCACGCCGCCTGCCTGGACGCCTGGCGCCGCGCCGGGATCCGCCGGGTCCGCCTGGAGGTCTACGAACACAACCTCCGCGCCCAGGCCTTCTACGCGACCCACGGCTGGCGCCCGGACCCGTCCGCTCCGCAGACGGGCTCCCACCGCACGCTCTGGCTGCAGGTCGAGCCCCTGTCGGCGCCGTCCGCACCGTCCGCGCCGTCCTCCGCGCCGTCCGGGGAATGAGACGCGCAGGCGAAAGGTTGAACGGGCAAACAGTTCCGCCCTGAGCCTGGAGAGAAGAAAGATCATGCGCGTCGAGATCTGGAGCGACATCGCCTGCCCGTGGTGCTACATCGGCAAGGCCCGTTTCGCCAAGGGGCTGGCCGGGTTCGCGCACCGCGACGAGGTGGAGGTCGTCTTCCGGTCCTTCGAGCTCGACCCTCACGGGGCCAAGGGAGTCACCTCGCCCGTAGAGGAGATGATCGCGCGGAAGTACGGCCGCACCCTCGACGAGGCGCGCGCCATGGAGGAGCACGTCGCCGCCACGGCCCACGCCGAGGGGCTGGAGTACCGGACCGCCGGCCGCGACCACGGCAACACCTTCGACATCCACCGCCTGCTGCACCTGGCCGCCGCCCGCGGCCGCCAGGAGGAGCTGCTCGACCTCACCTTCCGGGCCCACTTCGGCGAGGAGCGCTCGGTCTTCGACCGCGAGGTGCTGGCCGGGCTCGCCGTCGAGGCGGGGCTCGACGAGGACGAGGCCCGCGCGGTCCTCGCCGACGACTCCGCCTACGCCGGCCACGTCCGGGCCGATGAGCGCGAGGCCGCCGAGCTCGGCGCGAACGCCGTGCCGTTCTTCGTCCTCGACCGCCGCTACGGGATCTCCGGCGGGCAGCCGGCCGAGGTGTTCACCCGGGCCCTGGAGCAGGCCTGGGCCGGGCGCGAGGTCGAGGAGCCGTCCGCCGGGGCCGAGGCGTGCGAGCCCGACGGGGCGTGCGCGGTCCCGCAGGTATAAGGATGGGTTGGAGTCGGCCCAGTAAATCAGGCAATGGACTTTGAGTCGCTCCTGGCGCAGAGTTGAGGCATGGATCTTCCGATCGCCGAAGCGACCCGTGCCGATTTCGCCCACTCCACCACCTACCTCAACACCGCCACCTGCGGGATCCTCCCGCGTTCCGCCGTCGCGGCCGTACGGGAACTGGCCGAGGCGGCGGGGGCCGCGGTTCCCGCCGGATCCGGTGACTTCGACCGCGTGAACCGGGTCCGCGCCGCCTTCGCCCGCCTGGTGGGGGTCGACGTCGAGTCGGTGGCCCTCGGCTCCGCCGTGGCCACCCACGTCGGCCTGATCGCGGCCTCGCTGCCGCCCGGCGCCGAAGTCCTGTGCGCGGAGGGCGACTTCGCCTCCGTGATCAACCCCTTCGTGGTCCGCGGGGACCTCAAGGTGCGCTTCGCGCCGCTGGAGGGCGTCGCCGAGGCCGTCGGCCCGGACACCGCCCTGGTCTCCCTGAGCGCCGTCCAGTCCGCGGACGGCCGGACGGCCGACCTGCCCGCGGTGCGCGCGGCGACGACGGCGCACGGGGCCCGGATGCTCGTGGACGCGACCCAGGCGGCGGGCTGGCTCCCGTTCGACGCGTCGCCGTACGAGTACACGGTCACCGCTGGCTACAAGTGGCTGCTCGGCGCCCGCGGGGTCTCGTACCTGACCGTCTCGCCGGAGGCCCTGGACACCGTGACCCCGCTGCACGCCGGATGGGTGGCGGCGCAGTCCATGTGGGACGCCACCTACGGCCCGATGCCCGAACTGGCCCATGGTGCCAGGCGCTTCGACGAGTCCCCGGCCTTCCTCGCCTATCACGCGGCCGAGCCCTCGCTGGCCCTCCTGGATCGGATCGGCGTCGAGGCGATCCACGCCCACGACACCGCCCTGGCCGCCCGCTACCGTGCCGGGCTCGCCCGCCTCGGTTACGAGCCCGTGCCCGGGGAGGCCGCCATCGTCTCGGTGCCGGGCCTGGCCGACCGGCAGCCCGCCCTGCAGGCGGCCGGTGTCCACACCTCCGCCCGGGCGGGCGCCCTGCGGGCCTCGTTCCACCTCTACACCACCGAGGCGGACGTGGACCGGCTGCTGGACGCCCTCTCCGCGTCCTGACGTGCCAAGGGTGCGGGGTCGGGAGGCGGGGCCCGGTGGCCCCGCCCCCGGGGTCCCGGCCGTGCCCGCGGAGTGCGCACGTACAGTGCCGCCATGAGCGATGTGCTGCACGTGAAGGGGCGGGTGCTGGTCGGCCCCGACGAGGTCCGCGACGAGCTCTGGGTGGTGGGCGGGAGGATCTCCTACGAGCGTCCGCCCGGCGCCCGCGAGGTCACCACGGTGACGGGCTGGACCCTGCCCGGACTGGTCGACGCCCACTGCCACGTGGGCCTGGACTCCCACGGCCCGGTCGACGCCGAGACCGCCGAGCGTCAGGCCCTCACCGACCGCGACGCCGGGACCCTCCTCATCCGCGACGCCGGATCACCCTCCGACACCCGCTGGATCGACGACCGCGAGGACCTGCCGAAGATCATCCGGGCCGGCCGGCACATCGCGCGCACCCGTCGCTACATCCGCAACTACGCGCACGAGATCGAGCCCGCCGACCTCGTCGAGTACGTCGGCCGCGAGGCGCGCCGCGGCGACGGCTGGGTGAAGCTCGTCGGCGACTGGATCGACCGGGAGGTGGGGGACCTCGCGGCCTGCTGGCCCCGCGCGGAGGTCGAGGCGGCCATCGCCGAGGCCCACCGGCTGGGCGCCCGCGTCACCGCGCACTGCTTCGCCGAGGACTCGCTGCGCGACCTGGTCGAGGCGGGCATCGACTGCATCGAACACGCCACGGGGCTCACCGAGGAGACCATCCCGCTGTTCGCGGAGCGCGGGGTCGCGATCGTCCCGACCCTCGTGAACATCGCGACCTTCCCGAAGATGGCGGCGGGCGGCGAGGCGAAGTTCCCGCAGTGGTCGGCGCACATGCGGCGGCTCCACGAGCGGCGCTACGCCACCGTGCGGGCCGCCTACGACGCGGGCATCGAGGTCTACGTGGGCACCGACGCGGGCGGTTCCCTGCCGCACGGCCTGGTCGCCGCCGAGGTCGCGGAGCTGGTGAAGGCCGGCATCCCGCCGCTGGAGGCGCTCTCCGCGACGACCTGGGGCGCGCGCGCCTGGCTCGGCAGGCCCGGTCTGACCGAGGGGGCGCCGGCGGACCTCGTGGTCTACGCCGCCGACCCGCGGGCCGACGTACGGGCGCTGGCCCAGCCGCTGCGCGTCGTGGTGAACGGCAAGGTCAGGGCCTGAGCGGCACGCCGGTACCGGTGTTGACGGGGCGTGACGTCCGGGCCTTCCCGGTCGTTGGAGAGGCCCGCGCGGGCGGCCCGGCTGGGGCAGGAGGGAACTCCCGTTCCTCGTGAGGCGAAGAGAATCGAATATGTGCATGGAAACCACCCATTGGGGTGAACTCACCTCAGGTGGCTGCCCGTTCACTCTCAGTGCGTAAGGATTCCGGGGTCGAGGCCGTCGGCGCGCGCAATGTCCCCCATTGGCGGCGCGACGGCACCCATCTCCCCGGGGGTTCCACCACCTTGAACAGCAACACCTTCCGCATGCCCGCGGCCGTCCTCCTCGCCACGGGGGCGGTAGCCCTGCTCACCGCTCCGCCCGCCTTCGCCACGGGAGGCGGCGGAGCCGGAGGCGAGGGCAAGGCCGGCGCCGTCGTCCTGCGCACCGGCCTGGACGTGGGCCTGCTCAACAAGACCGTGCACGTCCCGCTGAAGGCCACCCTCAACGAGGTCAGCGCCCCGGCCACGGCCGAGAAGACCGCCCTGACCGTCACCCTGGACGGCGTCGAGGGCAACCAGCCGGTCAGCGTCCTGCGCGCCGACGTGGCCACCTCCAAGGCGACCGCGGACAAGACCCGCGCGCAGGCGGAGGCGAACCTCGCCAAGGCCAGGGTCCACGTGCCAGGGCTGCCGTTACTGTCCCTCGTCGAGGTGGAGAAGGTCACCTCCAAGGCCGTCTGCGAGGCGGGCAAGAAGCCGGTGGCCAGCGCGAACGTCCTCGGGTCGGTGACGGCGCTCGGCAAGAAGGTCACCCTGTCCACGGGCGGCCCCACCAAGATCGAGGTGCCCGGGGTGGGCCTGGTCAGCCTGGAGCTGTCCGGCACGCAGACCACCTCCACCACGGCCGCCGCGGCCGCGCTGCGACTCAAGGTGTCGGTGAACCCGCTGAACCTGAACGTGGCGCAGGTCGAGGGCGAGATCGTGCTCGCCGAGGCGCACTGCGAGTCCCCGGCCGGCCCGGCACCGAGCCCGTCCGCCCCGTCGGCCACGCCGGACGTCAAGCCCCAGACGGGATCCACCGCGGGCGGCTCGGCCCTGACCACGAACGCCAACCTCGCCGAGACCGGCGGCGGTTCCATGACCCCCTACGTCGCGGGCGGGGCGCTGGTCCTGCTCGGCATCGGAGGGGGCGCGCTCGTCGTGACCCGGCGCGGCAGGAGTTCGTAGCCCGGCCCGAGGCGCCGGCCGCCACCCGCTGGAGCACCGGGAGGGGAGTGCTCGGCGGGTGGCGTGCCGGAGGGCGCCCGCCGACGGGGCGGCGCTTGAGCGGGCGGCGTCTCAGCGGGTGGCGTGCTCCAGCCCCTGACCGCCCGCGCCCCGTGACATCACGGCCTCGGTGACCTGCCGGTCGATCCGCGCGTACTCGGTGCGCTTGGCGGCCGGGAGGGAGTCGTCGGAGGCCGCGCAGGAGGCGCAGACCACGCGGAACGGCGGCCCCATGTCGGAGAACTGCGTGAGGTACTCCGCCTTCACCACCTCCCAGCGCCCGGGATGCGCCGCCGCCGGGGCGAAGGTGAAGCGGGGGATCGAGGACTGGTTGCCGCGCAGCTTGTCGGCCGGAGTGAAACTGGCGACCTGGTCGCCCATGCCGAAGACCACCCAGGTGCCGTTGATCTTCTCGTAGGGCTGCGGCACGTGATTGTGCGTGCCGATGATCAGATCGATGTCGGGAAGGCCGTCGGCCGCGCGGGAGGCGGTCAGCGCCTGGGACAGCGCGCGTTGCTGCTCGTCGGGGGCCGTCTGCCACTCGGTGCCCCAGTGGACGCTGAGCACCACCACGTTGGCGCCGCCGGCCCGGGCGGCGCGGGCGTCGGCGATGATCCGGTCCGCGTCGATCAGGTTGACGGCCCACGGCTTGTCCGCGGGCAGTGGAATGCCGTTCGTGCCGTACGTGTACGAGAGTTGGGCGACCTTGGCACCGCCCGCCGCCATCAGGGCCGGGGTCCTGGCCTCCTGCGCGCTGCGCGCAGAGCCTGCGTGCGGGATGCCGACCCGGTCGAGGTGGTCCAACGTACGGGCGAGGCCCTCGTAGCCGTCGTCCAGCGTGTGGTTCGACGCGGTGGAACAGCCGTCGTAGCCGGCGTCCTTGAGCGCGTCCGCCAGCTGGTGCGGGGCCTTGAAGAGGGGATATCCCGTGTAGGGGCCGCCGGGGCGTCCGTACGGTATCTCGTGGTGGCACAGCGCCAGGTCGGCGGCGGAGACCAGGGGTGCGACCCCCGCGAGTATCTTCCGGAAGTCGTACTCCCCGGCCGCGCCCGCGTCGTCCGCCGACCGCTGGACGATCGAGGGGTACGGGATGATGTCACCGGTGGCCACCAGGGTGAACGGCTGCCCGGCGGGCACCGGCGGCGGCGTGCTGCGGGCGCCGAGCCGCTGCTGCGAGGCGGCGGGCCGCCGTTCCCCGTCACCCTCGATCAGCCGCGGGACGACGAGCACCCCGGCGCCCACCACGAGCAAGGCGGCGACGGCCGCGCCCCTGCGTGCGGATGCCTTCATCGACGCCCCCTGCTGCCCCACGGCCGACACGGTGCCTGTGTACCCGCCTGAGCCGCCATGCTAGGCGCACGGCCCCGTACGCGCCTTCCGGCACAGGGGCCCGGACGGCGTCACCGCGCGGCGAGCGCAAGGGCGTGGTCCATGGCCTGGAGCAGCCGGCCCGTCGTCGCCCGGTCGCGGACCGCCAGCCGGAGCCAGGAGGGGTCCAGCCCGGGGAAGGTGTCACCGCGCCGGACGGCGAAGCCGAGGGCGCGCAGCCGGGTGCGGACCTCCGCGCCGCCCGCCACCCGGATCAGGACGAACGGCCCCTGCGCGACCCCCACGGTCGAGATCTCCTCGAACTCCGCGAGCCCCGCCAGCAGGTGCGCCCGGTCCACCGCGATCTGCCGGGCCGCCTCCTCCGCCTCGGCCAGCGCCGCCGGAGCCACACAGGCCTCGGCCGCCACCAGCGCCGGGGTCGACACCGGCCACAGCGGCTGCGCGGCCGCCAGCTTCGCTATGACCTCGGGCTCGGCGAGTACGTAGCCGATCCGCAGCCCCGCGAGCCCCCAGGTCTTCGTCAGGCTCCGCAGCACCACCAGCCCGGGCACGTCCATCCGTCCGGCCAGGGCCTCCCGCTCGCCGGGGACGGCGTCCATGAAGGCCTCGTCGACCACCAGCAGCCGGCCGGGGCGGGCCAGCGCGGCCAGCGTCGCCGCCGGGTGCAGGACCGACGTCGGGTTGGTCGGGTTGCCGATCACGACCAGGTCCGCGTCCTCGGGGACGGCCGCCGGGTCCAGCCGGAACCCGTCCGCCGCCCGCAGCACCACCCGCTCCACCCGGTGCCCCGCGTCGCGCAGGGCCGCCTCCGGCTCGGTGAACTGCGGGTGCACCACGACCGGCCGTACGGCGCCCAGGGCCCGCGCGATCAGCACGAAGGCCTCCGCCGCCCCGGCCGTCAGCAGGACCCGCTCGACCGGCAGCCCGTGCCGGGCCGCCACCGCCGCGCGGGCGGGCCGCCCGTCGGGGTACGCCGAGAGATCGCCGAGGGAGGCGGCGATCCGCTCCTTGAGCCAGGCCGGGGGCGTGTTCGCCCGCACGTTGACCGCGAGGTCCACCAGCGCGGAGCCCGCGTCGATCACCTCCGCGTCCCCGTGATGGCGCAGGTCGTGGGCGTGCGTGGTCGCCACCGCGCAGGTCGCCGCCATCGACCGACGCTTGGGTACGAGGAGTTCCCCGCCCCCGGCGAGCGCCGCGGCCTCGGCCACCGAGGGCGTCCCGGCCGCGGTGCGGGCCGCGTCCGAGGGGTGCGGCACCGGTACGGCGGCGAGTTGCTCGGCGGGGTAGCCGAGGAGGGGTACGCCGAAACGTTCCGCCGCGCCCGCGATCCCCGCCTCGCCCACCTTCGACTCCACCGTGGCCAGCGCCGTCACCGCCGCCGTGGCCAGCCCGGCCCCCCGCAGCGTCTCCTCGACCAGGGCGCAGACCTCCGCGACGGAAACCCCCGCGCGGGCGCCGACCCCGACCACCAGCTGCTGCGTCACGTGCTCGCCCACCGCGGATCCTCCTCCGTAGTCACCGTCACCGTCATCGCGGCCGTCCACTGGTCGGCCGTCCGCCGGTCGGTAGTCAACACTGTGCCGCCCGCCACCCGCGCGCGGACGTGCGCGCGGGGCGGGGAGTCGGTATTCAGGGGCACATGGCCGTGATCGTGGCGTTGGGCGCCTTCCTGATGACCCTGGCGGGCGGATGGACGGCGCAACGCGTCACCGACCGCCGCCACCTCGTGCTGGGCCTCGCCGGCGGGCTGATGCTCGGCGTCGTCGGCCTCGACCTGCTCCCGGAGGCCCTGCACGCGGCGGGGGACGACGTCCTCGGCGTCCCACTTGCCCTGCTGCTCTTCGTCACCGGATTCCTCGTCGCGCACGTCGTCGAACGGCTCCTCGCCGTACGCCAGGCCGCGCACGGCGCCGAGAACGGCGGACGCGTCCCGCAGGTCGGGCTCACCGCCGCCGCGGCCATGGTCGGCCACAGCCTCGCCGACGGCGTGGCCCTGGGCGCGGCCTTCCAGGTCGGCGGGGGGATGGGGGTGGCCGTGGCGCTGGCCGTCGTCACCCACGACTTCGCCGACGGGTTCAACACGTACACGCTCACCAGTCTCTACGGCAATGCCCGCCGCAAGGCCCTGATGATGCTCTTCGCGGACGCCGTCGCCCCCGTCGTGGGGGCCGCGTCCACGCTGCTGTTCACCCTTCCGGAGGAACCCCTCGGCGCGTACCTGGGGTTCTTCGGCGGGGTCCTGCTGTACCTGGCGGCCGCCGAGATCCTGCCGGAGGCCCATCACCGCCACCCCGCCCTGTCCACGCTGATGTGCACGGTGGGCGGGGTGGCCGGCATCTGGCTGGTGGTCGGCCTGGCCGACTGATCTCGGCGGCTTCACGGGCGTACGGCCGCCGCCGCCTCGACGAACCGCAGGGCGACGGACGGCTCGGCCGCCCAGTGCGTGTGCAGGTAGCTGGCGTGCACACCCCCCCGTACGAAGCCCTCCACCCGGCGTTCCGGGTGCGTGAACCCCCACGCGGGCGCGGCCCCGGCGCCCGGCTCGATCACCGTCCGGTGGAACTCGTGCCCGCGCAGCCGGGTCCCGGCGGGCGCGAGCGCGCTGTCGGACACCGCCACGGCCTCGCGGTAGCCCAGCGTGAGGCGCTCCGACATCCGGGCGTCGGCGTCCAGCACCCCGCACATGGGCTTCCCGTCGAGGGAGCGGGCCAGGTAGAGCAGCCCGGCGCACTCGGCGGCCACCGGGCCGCCGGCCGCGGCGAAGGCGGCCACCGCCGCGCGCAGCGGCTCGTTGGCGGACAGCTCGGGCGCGTAGACCTCGGGGAAGCCGCCGCCGATCACCAGACCGGCGGCCCCCTCGGGCAGCGCCTCGTCCCGCAGCGGGTCGAACGTGACGACGTCGGCCCCGGCGGCCGTGAGCAGCTCCGCGTGCTCGGCGTACGAGAACGTGAACGCGGCCCCGCCCGCGACCGCCACCACCGGCCGGCCACCGGGCGCCGCGCCCCCGGGCCCCGGCGCCGCTACCGCCGATGCGGCAGGAGGCCGCCCGGGAGCGGAGAGCGCGGCCGAGCCCCGCGTACCCGTCAGGGCGCCCACCGGGGACCACGGCTCGCAGTCCAGGGCCGGGGCCGTACGCGCCAAGGCCATCAGCGCGTCCAGGTCGCAGCCCTCGCGGACCTGCGCGGCCAACGCGGCCACCGCGGCCAGCGCGTCACCGCGCCGCTCGGCCACCGGGACCAGGCCCAGGTGCCGCGAGGGCGTGGCCACCTGCGGGGCCCGCCGCAGGACGCCCAGGACCGGCATCCCGGCCTCCTCCAGGGCCTCGCGCAGCATCACCTCGTGCCGGTCGGAGCCGACCTTGTTCAGGATCACGCCCCCCAGCCGCACCTGCGGGTCGAAGGAGGCGAAGCCGTGCACCAGCGCCGCCACCGACCGCGACTGCGAGGAGGCGTCGACCACCAGCACCACCGGCGCCCGCAGCAGCTTCGCCACCTGCGCCGTCGACGCCAGCTCGCCCCGGCCCGCGGCCCCGTCGTACAGGCCCATCACCCCCTCGACCACGGCGAGGTCGCAGCCGGCCGCCCCGTGCGCGAACAGCGGAGCGACCAGCTCCGGCCCGCACATGAAGGCGTCCAGGTTGCGCCCCGGCCGGCCGGTGGCCAGCGCGTGGTAGCCGGGGTCGATGTAGTCGGGCCCGGCCTTGTGCGGGGACACGGCGAGGCCGCGCTCCGCGAAGGCCGCCATCAGGCCCGTGGCCACGGTGGTCTTGCCGCTGCCGGACGACGGCGCGGCGACGACCAGCCGGGGAACGTTGGACGAGGTCACCACTCGATGCCCTTCTGGCCCTTCTGGCCGGCGTCCATCGGGTGCTTGACCTTGGTCATCTCGGTCACGAGGTCCGCGAACTCCACCAGCTTCTCCGGCGCGTTGCGACCCGTGATCACCACGTGCTGCGTCCCGGGACGGTTGCGGAGCACCTCGATGACCTCGTCGACGTCGATCCAGCCCCAGTGCATCGGGTACGCGAACTCGTCGAGCACGTACAGCCGGTGCGTCTCGGCCGCCAGATCGCGCTTGACCTGCTCCCAGCCCTCCTTCGCGGCCTGCTCGTTGTCGAGCTGCGCGTCCCGCTGGACCCAGGACCAGCCCTCGCCCATCTTGTGCCAGACGACGGAGCCGCCCTCGCCGGAGGCACCGAGCACCTTGAGCGCGTTCTCCTCGCCGACCTTCCACTTCGCCGACTTGACGAACTGGAACACCCCGATCGGCCAGCCCTGGTTCCAGGCGCGCAGCGCCAGCCCGAAGGCGGCCGTCGACTTGCCCTTGCCGGGGCCGGTGTGGACGAAGACGAGCGGGCGGTTGCGGCGCTGGCGCGTCGTGAGTCCGTCGTCCGGAACGACGGACGGCTGTCCCTGAGGCATTACGCGGCCCTCCTGTTGGTGTGGGATACGGCGGTCGGTCCCGATGCGGGGGACGCCGCGGCGGTACGTACGTTCTTCACGAGTCCGGCCAGCGAGTCGGCCCGCAGCCCGTCGAGCGTGACGGCGGGCCCGCCGAGGTCGCCGGCCAGCACCCCGGCCAGCCCCAGCCGGACCGGCCCGGATTCGCAGTCCACGACCACGGACGCGACGCCCTGCGCGGCCAGCAGCCGGGCGCTGCGCCCGGAGAGCTCGCGCGGGTCGCCGCCCGCGGCCCCGGCCGAGGTGGCCCGGCCGTCGGTGACGACCACGAGCAGCGGGCGGCGGCTCGGGTCCCGCAGCCGCTCGATCCGCAGCACCTCGTGGGCCTTCAGCAGTCCGGCGGCCAGCGGGGTGCGGCCGCCCGTGGGCAGCTGCTCCAGCCGGGCCGCGGCGGCGTCCACCGAGGACGTCGGCGGCAGCGCCAGCTCGGCCGTGGACCCCCGGAAGGTGATCAGGCCGACCTTGTCGCGGCGCTGGTAGGCGTCCAGGAGCAGCGACAGGACGGCGCCCTTGACCGCGCTCATGCGCTGCCGCGCGGCCATGGACCCGGAGGCGTCGACGACGAAGAGCACGAGGTTGCCCTCGCGGCCCTCCCGGGTGGCCTGGCGCAGGTCGTCCTTGCGGATCACCAGACCGCGCCCGCTGCGGCCGCGCGCCTTCTGGTGCGGGGCCGCCGCGTGCACGGTGGCCGCCAGGTGCAGCTTCGTGAGCTGGCCGCGGGGGCGCTGGGCGCCGGTGGTGCGGCCGTGGGCGGTGCGGGCGCGCGAACGGCGCCCGGCCGCGCCCTCGCCGAGGCCCGGGACGCTCAGCATCTTGGTGCGGAAGGGCGCGGCGGCCCGTACGGCGGCCTGCTCGGGCCCGTCGGCTCCTTGGGCCGGGGCGGAGGGCCGGGTGGTCTCCGGGGCGTCCGCGGGGGCCTCAGGGGTCTCGGGGGCCTCCGGGCCCTGGGGCGCCTCGGCGCCCTCCGACGGCCCGTTGCCCTGCGGGGGCACCCCGCCACCGCCGTCGGGGCCACCGTCACCGGGTCCGTCGCCGTCGTCGTCCGGGCCCTCGGGCTCGGCGTCCGTCTCCGGATCCGTCTCCGGATCGGGTTCCGGCTCGTCGTCGGGGAACTGGTCCAGGATCTCGTCCAGTTTGTCCTCGTCGAGCCCGGGGGCGTCGAAGGGATTGCGGCGCCGCCGGTGGGGGAGCGCGAGCAGCGCGGCCTGCCGCACGTCCTCCTTGCGCACCTCGGTCCGTCCGGCCCAGGCGGCCAGCGCGGTGGCGGTCCGCGCCATCACGATGTCGGCCCGCATGCCGTCGACCTCGAAGGCGGCGCAGGTCGCGGCGATCCGCAGCAGCGCGGTGTCCCCGAGCGCGACCTTCGGCAGCAGCGCCCGCGCGGCCACCACCCGGGCGCGGACCTCGCTCTCGTCACCGGCCCAGCGGGCCGCGAAGCCCGCGGGATCGTCGTCGTAGGCGAGCCGGCGGCGCACCACCTCCACCCGCTGGGCGGGCTCGCGGGAGGCGGAGACCTCGACCGTGAGACCGAAGCGGTCGAGCAACTGCGGTCGCAGCTCGCCCTCCTCCGGGTTCATCGTGCCGACGAGGAGGAAGCGGGCGGCGTGGCGGACGGAGACGCCCTCGCGCTCGACGTACGAGGCGCCCATCGCGGCGGCGTCCAGCAGCAGGTCGATCAGGTGGTCGTGGAGCAGGTTGACCTCGTCCACGTACAGGATCCCGCGGTGGGCGTCGGCGAGCAGCCCGGGCTCGAAGGCCTTCACGCCTTCCGCCAGGGCCCGTTCGATGTCGAGGGCGCCGACCAGGCGGTCCTCGGAGGCGCCGACGGGCAGCTCCACCATGCGCGCGGGACGGGCGGCGCCGGGGCCCGCCTCGTGCGGGCCGTCGGGGCAGGCCGGGTCGGGCGCGGTCGGCGCGCAGCTGAACCGGCAGCCCGGTACGACGTCCACCTGCGGCAGCAGCGCGGAGAGCGCGCGCACGGCGGTGGACTTGGCGGTCCCCTTCTCGCCGCGCACGAGCACCCCACCGACCGCTGGGCTCACGGCGTTGAGCAGGAGCGCGAGCCGCAGGTCGGTCTGGCCGACCACTGCGGTGAACGGGTAGGGCGTGCTCATTCTGTGGCCCCTCCTTCATGTGTACGGGTATGGGTGTGCGGGCGGGCGGGGCGATCCGGAGCGTGCGTGCGTGGGGCTCCCCGCTCGGCGGGGCCGGAGTGCGCGGAGCGCCGTGTGGTGACCCGCACCAGCGGGACGGGGTCTGGGGCGGAGCCTCCGATGCGGGAAGGGGCGGGGTGGGGGACGGCCGCCCGCAGGGCCCGGCGCCTCACGGGGCACCCGGCGGCAGGAACGGCAGACCCGTCGGAGCCCCGGACTCGATCAGCCGAAGCAGCGCACGCGTATCGGCGTGCTCCTCGATCAGGTCGCCGAGCAGATCCAGCTGCTCCTCCCGCAGCGCGGCGAACGAGGTGTCCGGCGCGGGGACGAAGCGGCGGCCCGCCGCCGCGGCCACCTCCCGCAGGAACGCCCGGCGGAAGCCGTCCGACTCCAGCGAGCCGTGCCAGTGCGTGCCCCACACCGACCCGACGCGGCACCCGTCCAGGAACGGCTCACCGCCCAGGACCTCGGCCACCCCGTGGTGGATCTCGTAGCCGCAGACCTCCTCGCCCAGCGCCGAACCCTCCGGCCGCGCCAGGGTCTTCTCCACGGCGAACCGCACCCGTACGGGCAGGAGCCCCAGGCCCTCCACCTCGCCCGCCCGCGATTCGACGTCGTCGCGGATCCGCTCGCCGAGCACCTGGAAGCCGCCGCAGATGCCGAGGACCGGGCGGCCCTGCGCGGCCCGGCGCAGCAGCGCGTCCGCGAGGCCGCGCTCCCGCAGCCACGCCAGGGCGTTCACCGTGCCGCGCGTGCCCGGTACGACGACCAGGTCCGCGTCGGCCAGTTCCTCGGCCCGGTCCACGAACCGCACCACGACCCCCGGCTCCGCCGCGAGCGCGTCGACGTCCGTGAAGTTCGACATCAGCGGCACCGCGCACACGGCGACCCGCAGCACGTCCTCGCCCACCGGCGGCGCCACCACGGACTCCCGTACGGCGCCCCGCAGGGAGACCCTCAGGCCGTCCTCCTCGTCGATGCCCAGGCCGTGCCGGAAGGGCAGCACGCCGTACGTGGCCCGTCCCGTCAGGCCGCGCAGCATCTCCATGCCCGGCTCCAGCAGCGACACGTCGCCGCGGAACTTGTTGACGAGGTACCCCGCGATCAGCGACTGGTCCTCGGCCGACAGCAGTGCCGTCGTACCGAAGAACGACGCGAAGACCCCGCCCCGGTCGATGTCGCCGACCACGACCACCGGGAACCGCGCGGCCCGCGCGATCCCCATGTTCACGATGTCGGTCCGGCGCAGGTTGATCTCGGCCGGACTGCCCGCCCCCTCGCAGATCACGGCGTCATACGTGCCCCGCAGCTGCTCCAGGCAGTCCGTGACGACGCCGAGCAACTGCTCCTGCCGGCCCCCGTGGTAGCCGCGCGCGCTCATCTCGCCCACCGGCTTGCCCAGCAGCACCACCTGGCTGCTGCGGTCGCTGCCGGGCTTGAGCAGCACCGGGTTCATCAGCGCGGTCGGCTCCACGCGGGCCGCCTGGGCCTGCATGGCCTGGGCGCGCCCGATCTCGGCGCCCTCGCGCGTGACGAACGAGTTCAGCGACATGTTCTGCGCCTTGAAGGGCGCCACCTTCACGCCCTGGCGGGCCAGCCAGCGGCAGATGCCCGCCGTGACCACGCTCTTGCCGGCGTCCGAGGTGGTGCCCGCGACCAGCAGTCCGCCGCCGCGCTTCGATCCGCCGCTCATGGACGTCCCTTCCTTGTCCTACGGGAGCTACGGGAGTTGAGGGAGCTACGAGAGTCACGGGAGCTGCCGGCGCCCCGGGAGAGCAGCGTCCGGGCCGCCACGCACGCGCCCAGCGCCAGCCAGGTCACCTGCCGCGACAGCCGGACGGCCCGTTCGATGTCCGCGACCTCCACGGGCCGCCCGGCCCCGCCGTTCAGCACGGCCCGGTGTTCGACCCGGCCGCCGTACGCCAGCGTCCCGCCCAGCCGGACGCCGAGCGCCCCGGCGAAGGCGGCCTCGACGGGACCGGCGTTGGGGCTCGGGTGCGCCGCGGCGTCCGCGCGCCAGGCCCGTACGGCTCCCCGCCGGTCGGGGCCGGCCAGTACGGCGGCGATCGCCGTCAGCCGGGCCCCCGGCCAGCCGGCCAGGTCGTCGAGCCGGGCGGAGGCCCAGCCGTAGCGCAGGTAGCGGGGGGACTTGTGGCCGACCATCGCGTCCAGGGTGTTGACGGCGCGGAAGGCCAGCAGCCCCGGAACCCCGGCGACCGCCCCCCACACCAGGGCCCCGACCACCGCGTCGGAGGTGTTCTCGGCGACCGACTCCACGACGGCGCGGGCCATCTGCTGGCCGTCCAGGGCCTGCGGGTCGCGCCCGCACAGGTGCGGCAGCCGCTCCCGGGCCACCTCGGTGTCCCCGACGGCGAGCGCACCGCCGATGGCGCGGGCCTCCCGGCCCAGCGAGGTGCCGCCGACGACGGCCCAGGTGGCGGCGGCGGTCAGGGCGATGCGGGCGGCGACGGGCCGCGAGCGCACGGCGCGGGCTCCCAGAACGCCGAGGGCGGCGGCGCCCCCGGCGCACACCAGGGTGTGCAGGAGGCCCCGGGCGCGGTCGTCGCGCCACAGGGCGCGCTCGACGGCGGCGGCGGTTCGTCCGAAGGCGGCCACGGGGTGCCCACGGCGGGGATCCCCGAGGATCCGGTCGCCGATCAGGCCCGCCGTGGCGCCGTACGCGAAGACGCGATCGGCACGCATGGTGGCAGGTATGTCCTCACTCAGGGTCCGCGCCCTGGTTCGACGTGTCCGGCGGCGAGAGTTCCTGGCTCCCGGGGCGCACGCGCGGCGTGCGCTCCCCGATGACAGTGGCGGGACCGCGCCGGATTCGCACCGGACTTCCTCTCCATGCCGCCGTATTGGCTCGGGCAGTCCACCACGCCCCGCGAAGGCCCGTCAACTCGCCGTTGACCTGCGACTCCGTGCGGGCGGGGACATGCGAAAAAACTCCCCCCGGGCGAACCCGGGGGGAGTCTTCACACGCGCTGGCGCCGCCTCAGGAGACGATCAGGTAGATCCCGTACGTCACGGCCGCCGCGACGAGCGCGAAGCAGACGTACGCGCCGCTGCGGGCGAGGGTGGCGGTGCCGCCCTGCTCGGTGGCGGTCTCGTGCTTGGACAGGCCCACCAGACCCAGGGTGAACAGGGCCACGAGGGCGACGGTGGCGGAGAGGCTGACCCCGAAGACGGAGCCGAGGGCTTCCCAGTCGATCTTCATACTGCCGTTTCCTCTGTCGTTCTCGAAGGTCAGACCGCGGCGGCGGGAGCGGCCGGGGTCGTCGCTGCGGGGGTCGTCGCCGCCGGGATGGTGGCCTTGAGGGCGTCGTCCGTCATCGCGGCGGTCATGGCGGCGGCCACGGTCGGCGGGACGGTGACGGCCGCCATCGCCGTGGTGACGACACCCGGCTCCTCGGCGGCGGCCGGCTCGACGTCGTTGACGTTGTGGTGGTCGACGACCTGGCGGCGGGAGATGGCCCAGATGGCGACGCAGGAGGCGACGAGGAAGACCGCGACGGCGGCGACGCCGACGTCACCGGTGCGCATGACCAGCTCGGCACCGGAGGCGACCAGGGCCGCGGCCGGCAGGGTCAGGCCCCACGCGATGAACATGCGGGTGGCGGTCGACCAGCGGACCACGCCGCCCTTGCGTCCCAGACCCGCGCCCATGACCGCGCCGGAGCAGGCGTGGGTGGTGGAGAGGGAGAAGCCGAGGGAGGAGGAGGCCAGGATGACGCTGGCGGCCGAGGTCTGGGCGGCGAAGCCCTGCTGCGGCTGCAGGTCGGTCAGGCCCTTGCCCATGGTGCGGATGATGCGCCAGCCGCCCAGGTAGGTGCCCATCGCGATGGCCATACCGGCGGAGACGATGACCCAGACCGGCGGGTTGGCGCCGGCCGGCAGGGCGTTCCCGGCGATGAGCGCCAGGGTGATGATGCCCATCGTCTTCTGCGCGTCGTTGGTGCCGTGCGCCAGGGAGACGAGACCGGCCGAGGCGATCTGCCCGGCGCGGTAGCCCTTGGTGGAGGTCTTCTCGCCGACCTTGCCGCCCAG
The DNA here is from genome assembly GCF_043076955.1 of Streptomyces sp. NPDC016562. NCBI lineage: Bacteria > Bacillati > Actinomycetota > Actinomycetes > Kitasatosporales > Streptomycetaceae > Streptomyces > Streptomyces sp. NPDC016562. The sequence goes on from NZ_JBIBRZ010000007.1 coordinate 311,243, forward strand.
CTTGTACGTGACCTTGGCGGCCAGCATCGCGGCCACACCGGCCACGAGCGGCGCGGCGATCGCGGGGATGAGCACCTTGGTGACGACGACGCTGCCGTTGACCGCGTCGAGGCCGGCGGAGGCGACCGCGGCACCGATCAGGCCGCCCATCAGGGCGTGGGAGGAGCTGGAGGGCAGTCCGACGAGCCAGGTGACGAGGTTCCACAGGATCGCGCCGACGAGCGCGGCGAAGATCACTTCTGGCTGGATGCCCTCTTCGTTGACGAGGCCCTTGGAGATCGTCTTGGCGACCTCCACGGACATGAACGCGCCGACGAGGTTGAGCACGGCGGACATGGCCACCGCCGTCTTGGGCTTGAGGGCGCCGGTCGAGATGGTGGTGGCCATCGCGTTGGCTGTGTCGTGGAAACCGTTCGTGAAGTCGAACACGAGAGCGGTAATGATCACGATCCCGAGGAGAAGCGTTATGTGCTCCATTTACCCAGGCTTCTGTTTGACGTCAGTGGCTCGGCGACCGTAAGCAACCTGGGTGAACGGAAGATGAACTGGCGCGGGCGGAGCGGTGTACTGACCCGGGGCGCGATCGAGCCGTTCGTCCCGATTCTGGCGCAGATATATCGATTAATGCACGTCAAAGCCGGGTGAATGAACCCGTCCGGGCCGCCTCCGCCCTGCATACGATCCTCACTCCGGGGCCCTGAATGAGATCCAGATCACCCCGCCGAGTGGGCCGCGGAGCGATGGCCTCCGGTGGCCCGCCGGAGCCCGCAGCTCGACACTGGAGCGGTGCGTACCGCCACAGCGACGGCAGCGGCCGTCACCACGACCCTCCTGGGCGCCGGTGCGGCCGCCGTCGCGGCCGGCCGGTACGCCGCCGACGCGGCCCTGCGGCCCCACCCGGGCCGCCCCCTGCCCGGCGGACCGCGGCTCAGCGTCCACTCCGCCGCCGCCGGCCGGGTGGCGCTCACCCGCTCCCTGGCCTCCCTGATGCCGGGCACCTACGGCCTGACCGCGCCCGGTGTGCACGCCGTCGTCGGGCCCGTCCTCCCCGACGCCGCCCACGGCCCGGACACCGTCGTACGCCGGCTCCTCGCCGTCACGCACGGCACCCTCGACCCCGGCACGCGCGTCACCCTCACCCCGCAGGTCCACGCCGGCAACCCGCGCACCGCCCTCGGCCTGGACCACGCCGACGTCGACGTACCGGGGGAGCTCGGCGCCCTGCCCGCCTGGTTCCTGCCCGGAGCCCGGGACACCTGGGTCATCACCGTGCACGGGCTCGGCGCCGGCCGTGAGCACCCGATGGTGGTCATGCCCTTCCTGCACCGGCAGCGGTTGCCCGTCCTCGACCTGGCCTACCGCGGCGACCTCGGCGCCCCCTCCTCACCCGACGGCCTCGGCCACCTCGGGGAATCGGAGTGGCGCGACCTGGACGCCGCCATCCGCTACGCCCTGCGCTACGGCGCCCGGCGCGTGGTCCTGCACGGCTGGTCCACCGGCGCCACCATGGCCCTGCACGCCGCCGAGCGCTCGGCGCTCGCCGACCGGATCTCCGGACTGGTGCTGGACTCGCCGGTGCTCGACTGGCACACCACCCTGCGCCGGCTCGCCGCGGCGCGCCGCACCCCGGCCGCCGTGCTGCCGCTGGCGGTAAGGGCCGCCGAGGGCCGCGCGGGGCTGCGCGCCGACCGCCGGCCGCCGGGCGCGGACCCCGGCGCGCTGCGCGTGCCCGTCCTCGTCTTCCACGGCCCGGACGACACCCTCGCCCCCTGGGAGCCCTCCCGCAGGCTCGCCGCCGCCCGCCCCGACCTCGTCACCCTGCACACCGTGCGCGGGGCCGGACACGGGGCGATGTGGAACGCCGACCCGGGCCGCTACGAGGAGGCTTTGCGCCGTTTCCTCGTGCCCCTCATGTGAAGGCCGTGTGACGGAGGGGGCCCTGCGGGCGTCTTGCCCCGGTCTGCACCGCCGGCCCGTGTGGTAACGGCTGGTTCCGTTTGGGCTTTCGGCCAGTGACGGGCGAGACTGCTTCCGTGACGTCCCGAAAGCCTGATGAGCAGTTGGCTCGCGACTCCAGACTCCGACTCGTCTCCCCGCGGTCGGTCGCCGCGGCCCGCAAGGCGGTGACCGACCGACGCCCCCGGCCCGCCCAGCGGCCCCCGGCGGGCACGCCCGCCACGGCGGACCTCGCCAACCGGGCCCGGGCCTCGCTCGCCGACGCCGTACGCCTGACCCGCTGGGCCGAGCGCAACCTCGGCGCCGCGGACGGCGGCCGGCCCGCCCCCACGGGCGCCCTGGCGGCCTCCGACGTCGAACGCGCCGCCGAGGAACTGAGCCTGACGCACGGCCAGATCCAGGTGGGCTGGGACCGCGCCCGCCTCGCCGGCCTCGTCGAGGTGCACGGCGGCCACGCCCGGCCCGGCTGGCGCCTGCGCGCCTGGGACCGGGACGACAGCGCCGTACTGCGCGGCTGGGTCGCGCTCTTCGACGCCTGGTCACTGGTCCACCCCGCCCCCGCCGACATCGCCCCCGCGGCGGTCGCCGAGGTCGTCGAGGCCATGCCCCAACTCCTCTCCCTGCTCCAGCTGTCCGCCGGGCCCGTGAGCGTCCCCGACCTGCTCGACCTGCTGGGACAGCGCGTCACCGAACTGCGCGACGAGCGGTGCGAGATCCCGTACGACGCCGAGCCCGTGACGGCCCTGACGGCGGCCCGCGCCACCGCGGAGAGCCGCCCCGTCCCGCTCGCACGGCTGCTGCGCTGGGCGCTCGGCGGACTGGCCGCCGTGGACGCCGTCACCCTCGGCCCCGCCCGGGCCGCCCTCACCCCGCTCGGCAGCTGGGCCGTCTGGGTCAAGCTGGAGCAGATCTGCGTCGCCGCGCAGAGCCCCGCCGGGAACATCGAGCAGTCGGCCGCCGCCATGCTGCACGGCTGCGCCCGGCTCACCCCGGGACCGGCCCGCGCGGAGTACCAGGCCTGGCTCGCCGCCCGCCCCGTCGGCCACGCCGTGACCGAGCTCCTGCAGGCCGCCCGCGGCGAGGACGCCCTGCTGCGCGGCCTCGCCTTCGAGGCGCTGCGCGTCGTCGGCGCCCCCGCCGAGCCCGAGGTCCGCGCCGCGGTCCGCGAGCCCGCCCTGCGTCCCTACGCCCTGCTCTGGCTCGCCGAGCACGACGGGATCGACCCCGACGAGGCGCAGGACGTGCTCACCGCCGAGGAGTCGACCTGGCTCTGGGTGGACACCGCGGCCGCCATCGCCGACCACGGCGAAGCCGACCTGCTGGCCCGCCACTTGGACTCGGCCGTCCGCACCACCGTGCCCCGGCTGCTGGACGAGGTCCGCGCGGTCGGCCATCCCCGCACCGTGCAGGTCCTGGTCGCGCTGGCCGCGGCCCACCCCGACCCGGCCCTGGCCAAGGCGGTGCGCCGCGCGGCCTTCGAGGTGCACACGGGCGGCGCGTAACGCGCGTAGCGCCGGCCCGCGGCGGTGCCTCCCGTACGCGCCGCGGTGCCTCCCGTACGGGCCGCGGGGCGACGGACGCGCCGCGGGCTCAGACCTGCGGCGCGTACGTCCCGAAGCTCCAGATGTTGCCCTCGGCGTCCCGGGCCATGTAGTCGCGGGAGCCGTAGTCCTGGTCGGTGGGTTCCATCAGGATCTCCGCCCCGTACTCGGCGGCCCGCCGGTGGTGGGCGTCCACGTCGTCGACCACGACGTACACCCCGCAGGGGCCGGCGCCCTCCATGGCCTGGGCGAAGACCCCGCCGGTGCCCTTGCTGCCCAGCATGACGATGCCGTTGCCGTACGCCAGCTCCGCGTGCACCACCGAGCCCTCCTCGCCCTCGTACACCGCGACCTGGCTGAATCCGAAGGCCTCGGTGAGCAGCCTGATGGCCGCCTTGGCGTCGCGGTAGACCAGCGTGGGACAGATGGATGAAGCGCCTGCCATGACGATCACTCCCTCTCGTGACGGTGATCCGCGTCACACAGCATGGCAGGCGCCGCCGACGCTCAGCGGAAGGTGTCGCACTGGGCCATGTCGCCGCTGCGGTAGCCCTGGTAGAACCACTGCTGGCGCTGCTCGGCCGAACCGTGCGTCCAGGACTCGGGGGTCACCCGGCCCTGGAACTTCTCCTGGATCCGGTCGTCGCCGACCGCGGCCGCCGCGTCCAGCCCGTCCCGGATGTCCTGGTCGGTCAGGGTGGTGATCAGCGGCCGCCCGGTGGACGCGTCCGGAGTCCTCGTCGCGTTGTGCGCCCACACCCCGGCGTAGCAGTCGGCCTGGAGCTCCACCTTGACCGCGTTGCTGTTCGCGCCCTGCCGTCCGTCCTGGGCCCGCTGGAGCGTCCCGGTCAGGTTCTGGACGTGGTGGCCGTACTCGTGGGCGACGACGTAGGCCTGGGCGAAGGGGCCGCCGCTCGCACCGAACTTCGTGCGCAGCTCGTCGAAGAAGCCCAGGTCCAGGTAGACCTGGCGGTCCCCGGGACAGTAGAAGGGGCCGACGGCCGAGGTGGCCGTCCCGCAGGCGGTGTTCACCCGGCCGGTGAAGAAGACCGTGGACGCGGGGCTGTACTGCCCGCCTCGTTCGGTGAACTCCTGCTTCCAGAAGGCCTGGGTGCTGCGGACCACGGCCACCTGCCGGCAGTCCTCCCGCGCGTTGGCGTCCCGGCCCGTCTTGCAGGCCCGTTCCACCTCGCTGAGGCCCGACGAGGCGGGGGCGGGCGCGGTGTCCCCCGTCGACAGCCCCAGCTCATCGGGACCGACCCCGAAGAGCAGCCCCACGACCAGCGCGATGAGGCCGACGATCCCGCCGCCGACGGTGGCCCGGCCACCCGGGATGCGACTGCCCCGCACGTCCTTGACCTCGGAGGAGTCCAGCTGGGCGTCATCGTCGAACTGCATCCCGCACCGCCTTCGCTGCCTGAACCGGCCCTGCGGTGAGTATCAACCCATTCGCCGCGGTACGCGCCCCGGCCCACCGGAGCGGTCGCTGAGCCGGACGGGGGACGCGGGACACGGCCGCGCGGGCCGGTCCGCCCGGCCCGCGCGGCCGGAAAGTAGTTGCGCACCCCCGGTAGAATGTCTCCCATGGCAAATCTCCTCGCGGATTAGCGGCGTCGAAGCATCGCGTCCTGCCCCCCTTCCGCCGTCCCGACCCGCCCTGGAGTATTTCCGTGATCACCGCCACCGGCATCGAGCTGCGCGCCGGCGCCCGCATCCTCATCGAGTCCGCCTCCTTCCGCGTCGCCAAGGGCGACCGCATCGGCCTGGTGGGCCGCAACGGAGCGGGCAAGACCACCCTCACCAAGTGCCTCGCGGGCGAGGGCCAGCCCGCCGCCGGATCCATCACCCGCTCGGGCGAGGTCGGCTACCTGCCGCAGGACCCCCGCACCGGCGACCTCGACGTCCTGGCCCGCGACCGGATCCTGTCCGCGCGCGGCCTCGACGTGCTCATCAAGAAGATGCGGGCCAACGAGGAGCGCATCGCCACCGGCTCCGGGGGCACCCGCGACAAGGCGATGAAGCAGTACGAGCGCCAGGAGACCGAGTTCCTGACCAAGGGCGGGTACGCCGCCGAGGCGGAGGCCGCGACGATCTCGGCCGCCCTCGGCCTGCCCGACCGGGTCCTCGGACAGCCGCTGCACACCCTCTCCGGTGGTCAGCGCCGCCGCGTCGAGCTCGCGCGGATCCTCTTCTCGGACGCCGACACCCTGCTCCTCGACGAGCCCACCAACCACCTCGACGCCGACTCGATCGTCTGGCTGCGCGACTACCTGAAGACCTACCGCGGCGGCTTCATCGTCATCTCCCACGACGTCGACCTGGTCGAGACCGTCGTCAACAAGGTCTTCTACCTGGACGCGAACCGCTCCCAGATCGACGTCTACAACATGGGCTGGAAGCTCTACCAGCAGCAGCGCGAGGCCGACGAGAAGCGACGCAAGCGCGAGCGCCAGAACGCCGAGAAGAAGGCCGCGGCCCTGAACTCGCAGGCCGACAAGATGCGCGCCAAGGCCACCAAGACCGTCGCCGCGCAGAACATGGCCAAGCGCGCCGAGCGGCTGCTGTCCGGCCTGGAGGCGGTCCGCGTCTCCGACAAGGTCGCCAAGCTGCGCTTCCCGGACCCGGCGCCCTGCGGCAAGACCCCCCTGACCGCCGAGGGCCTTTCGAAGTCGTACGGCTCGCTGGAGATCTTCACCGACGTCGACCTGGCCATCGACAAGGGCTCCCGCGTCGTCATCCTGGGCCTCAACGGCGCCGGCAAGACCACCCTGCTCCGCCTGCTGTCGGGCACCGAGAAGCCGGACACCGGCACGGTCGTCGCCGGTCACGGCCTCAAGCTCGGCTACTACGCCCAGGAGCACGAGACCCTGGACCCCGAGCGCACGGTCCTGGAGAACATGCGCTCCTCCGCGCCCGACCTGGACCTGGTCGCGGTGCGCAAGACGCTCGGCTCCTTCCTGTTCTCCGGCGACGACGTGGACAAGCCGGCCGGGGTGCTCTCCGGCGGTGAGAAGACCCGCCTGGCCCTGGCCACGCTGGTCGTCTCCTCGGCGAACGTGCTGCTGCTCGACGAGCCCACGAACAACCTCGACCCGGCCAGCCGCGAGGAGATCCTGGGCGCGCTGCGCACCTACAAGGGCGCCGTCATCCTCGTCACGCACGACGAGGGCGCGGTGGAGGCCCTGGAGCCGGAGCGGATCATCCTGCTCCCGGACGGCGTCGAGGACCTGTGGGGACCGGACTACCGGGACCTCGTGGCCCTGGCCTGATCCCCGGCGGACCGCCCCCGGGCCCCCGCCCGGGCCGCTCTGCGGCACTGATCCAGTTCCTTATGGATCATTCGGCTCAGGGGTGATCCATCATCTGAGTGAGACGGTCTCGTACCGCTGCGGCGGCGTACTACGGCCCCGGCCGCACCTGTGAGGGTGCGCGACCGGGGCCGCTGTCATGCCGCGCCCTGCCTCTGACCTGGTGATTCCTGCCGAAGGCGGTGAAGTGTGACGGAAGTCATGCAGCGGAAGAGGAGATTCCGTTCTGCTGGAGCGTCCACCCCCTGAGAAATGCCGCCGTACCGACCTTGCGGAATGGGTGGCCAGGAAGCGTGGGAGGGGTGATCATGAGAAGTCCAGAGCGCACTTCCCATGAGGAGGCACGGGTGGCCGAGACTCTGAAGAAGGGCAGCCGGGTAACCGGCGCCGCGCGCGACAAGCTCGCGGCAGACCTGAAGAAGAAGTACGACTCCGGTGCGAGTATCCGGGCGCTGGCCGAGGAGACCGGCCGGTCCTACGGATTCGTCCATCGGATGCTCAGTGAGTCCGGGGTTTCGCTGCGTGGCCGCGGTGGCGCGACGCGCGGCAAGAAGGCGGCCACTACGGCCTGACCCCGGGCCCATCGGTTCCAACGCGTCAAAGGGCTCCAACGGCTCAACGCTCGCATGATCCGACGGTTCCTTCGGTGACCCCCGGTCGGCTCTCCGGCCGACCGGGTGGTTACTGTGCAGTCACTTAGGCCGAGCTTGCGGCCGACTGCACACCGGAGGCACAGAGATGGCTCTGCTCGACAAGGACGGCGTACGACTCACCGTCGACGACACGGTCGCCACGGTGACACTGACCAATCCGGCCAAGCGAAACGCCCAATCCCCCGCGCTCTGGCGGGCTTTGGCCGAGGCCGGGAGGTCGTTGCCGGGCACCGTCCGGGTCGTCGTGCTGCGCGGTGAGGGCCAGTCCTTCTCCGCCGGTCTCGACCGGCAGGCGTTCACCCCCGAAGGTTTCGAGGGCGAGCCGTCCTTCATCGATCTGGCACGCGGTTCCGACGAACTGCTCGACGCCACGATCGCCGAGTACCAGGAGGCGTTCACCTGGTGGAGGCGTAACGACATCATCTCCGTCGCCGCCGTACAGGGACACGCGATCGGCGCCGGCTTCCAGCTCGCGCTCGCGTGTGACCTGCGCGTCGTCGCGGACGACGTCCAGTTCGCCATGCGCGAGACCAGCCTGGGCCTGGTCCCCGACCTGGCCGGCACCCAGCCCCTGACCTCCCTGGTCGGCTACGCCCGCGCGCTGGAGATCTGCGCCACGGGCCGCTTCGTGCATGCCGAGGAGGCGGAGCGGGTCGGCCTCGCCAACCTCGTGGTCCCCGCGGACGAGCTCGACGCCGCCGTCCAGGACCTCACCACCGCCCTGCTGGCACCGCCTCGGGACGCCGTCACCGAGACCAAGGCGTTGCTGCGCGGCGCCCAGTCCCGCCCGTACGACGACCAGCGCACGGCCGAGCGCGCCGCCCAGGCCCGTCGCCTGCGCGACCTGGCGGGCCTCTCCGACTGACCCGCGGGACCCGGCCCCGGTCCGCGCGCACGGGCAACCGCGTCGCGGACCGGGGCGCGGGCCGGAGCGCCGGCACGCCGGTCCGGCCGAGCGGCGTAGTCCCGGGGCGCCGTGCGGGCCGCGCGCTTACGGTGGTGGGCAGTGAGTCCGTACGCACGGAAGGACACGCCATGACCGAATCCAGCGCAGGCGGCGGTTCCGCCAGGGAGCCCGGGGAGCGGGGACGCACGAGCATCGCCGACGGGGTGGTCGAGAAGATCGCAGGCCTGGCCGCGCGTGAAGTGGTCGGTGTACACGCCATGGGCAGCGGCAGCGGTCTGTCCCGGACCTTCGGCGCCGTGCGCGAGCGTGTCCCCGGCGGGGCCAAGGCCGCCGTCAGCCGCGGCGTCAAGGCGGAGGTGGGCGAGGTCCAGACCGCCCTCGACCTGGAGATCGTCGTCGACTACGGCGTGTCGATCCGCGACGTGGCGCGGGCGGTCCGCGAGAACGTCATCTCGGCCGTCGAGCGGATGACCGGCCTGGAGGTCGTCGAGGTCAACATCGCCGTCAGCGACGTCAAGCTGCCGGACGAGCCCGACGAGGAGCCGGAAACCCGTCTTCAGTAGCCGAGAGGAGCCTGCAATGAGCATGGCGATCGCCGGCCTCTTCGCCGGTATGGCCCTGGCGTTCGCCGGTTACTTCGGCGGTTTCGGAGCCTTCCTGCTGGTGGCCGCCCTCGGCGCCGTCGGCTTCGTCGCCGGGCGCTTCCTGGACGGGGACCTGGAGCCCGGGGACCTGTTCCGCCGCCGCGACGACCGGCGCGGGTGAGGCGCCGATGAGCACCCCGCCCCGGCCCGCCCCGTCGAAGGTCCCTCCCGGCGAGCGCGGCGCCACCCGTATCGCCGACCGGGTCGTCGCCAAGATCGCGGCCCAGGCCGCCCGGGAGGTCTCCGCCCCGGCCGTCGGCGCGCCCCCGCACGCCACCGTCACGGTGCACCACGACATCGCACGGGTACGGGTGAGCCTGGAGCTCGGCTACCCCGCCGACCTCGCCGCCCAGTGCGCGGCCGTACGCCGGCAGGTCGCCGAGCGCATCGAGGACTGCGCGCAGATGTCCGTCCCCGAGGTGGACATCGACATCGAGCACCTGCACTCCACCCACACCCGGACCGCCGCCGGGCGCGACCGGCGGCTGCGGTGAAGGGCCCCGGCGCCGGGGGCGCCGCCCGGTTCCGCTCCGCCCGGCGCGTCCCCGCCGCGCTGACCGCCCTCGCGGTGCTGGGCGTGGCGGCCCTCTTCCTGTACGACCTGGCCGCCGTACGGGCCCACCGCCCCGGCATGGCCTGGCGCCGCGAGCTCGCCCATCAGCTGGAGCGGCACACCCCCGCCGACCTCCCGGTACAGCTGACCGGCGGAGCCCTCGCCGTGGTGGGGGCGCTGCTCCTGCTGCTGGCCCTCACCCCCGGGCTCCGCGGGATCCTGTCGATGCGCACGCCCGACCCGGACGGCGGGGTGCGGGCCGGGATCGGGCGCAAGGACGCCGCTCAGGTCCTGCGGGACCGGGCCATGGAGGTGTCCGGGGTGCGGTCGGTCCGGGTCAGGGTGGGCCGCTCCCGCATCGGCGTGCGGGCCACCTCGCACTTCCGTGAACTGGACGACGTACGGGCCGACCTGGACGCGGTCCTCGCCGTCGGCATCGAGGAACTGGGCCTGGCGCACCCGCCGCAGCCGCGCGTACGGGTCAGGAGGTGAGCGGGATGCTCGGGGTGGTGAACCGGATCCTGCTGGCGCTGCTCGGACTGGTCCTGCTGGCGGCCGGGCTCTCGGCGCTGACGGGATGGTGGCCGCTGCACGGCCGGCACGAGCCGCTGCTGAGCGCCGTCACCCGGCGCCGGTACTGGCACGCCGAAGGCTGGTGGTGGTGGGCGGTGCTCGCCGGGCTCGGCCTGTGCGTGCTGCTGGCCCTGTGGTGGCTGCTGTCCCAGCTCAGGCGCGCGCGGCTGCGGGCGGTGGCCGTGGACACCGGGGACGGGGCGTTCGCCCTGCTGCGCGGGCATGCGCTGGAGGAGGCGGTGGCCGCCGAGGCCGGCGCCCTGGACGGGGTCGCCGGCTGCCGGGTCGCGCTGCACGGCCGGCGCGGGTCACCCGCGCTGCGGATCGCGCTGGAACTGCAACCCCACGCGGTCCCCGCCGACGTCCTGGCCGCCGTCGCGGGTCCGGTCCTGAGCCACGCCCGCGCCTCGGCGGGCCTCGCCGACCTCCCGACGCAGGCCCGCCTCACGGTGACGTCCCACCGCGCGCGGCGCGTGACGTAGTGCGGTGACCCCGCCCCGGGTGCGGCGGTCAGAAGCCGTGCCGGGAGCCGCCGTCGACCGGGAGCATGACGCCCGTCAGGTACGAGGCCGCCGGGGAGAGCAGGAAGGCCGCCGTGCGGCCGAACTCCTCCGGGGTGCCGTAACGCCGCAGCGGGATCCGGGACTCGTTCCCGGCCCGGGCCGCCGCCGCGTCCCCCGACAGCGCGTCCAGTTCGCGCACGCGGTCGGTGTCGATGCGGGCCGGGAGCAGGCCGACGACCCGGATCCCGCGCGGGCCGAGCTCCACCGAGAGGGACTTCGCGAAGCCCGCCAGGCCGGGCCGCAGACCGTTGGAGATGGTCAGGCCGGGGATCGGCTCGTGGACCGAACCCGACAGGACGAAGGCGATGACCCCGCCCTCGCCCAGCTCGGCGGCCGCCTCCCGCGCCAGGCGCACGGCGCCCAGGAAGACCGACTCGAAGGCCTGCGACCACTGGTCGTCGCTGTTGTCGGCCGCGGTACCCGGGGGCGGGCCGCCGACGCTGATGAGGATGCCGTCGAAGCGGCCGAAGCGCTCGCGTGCGGTGGCGATGAGCCGCCCGGCCGCCGCCGGGTCGGAGTTGTCGGCCGCCACACCGGCCGCGTTCGGGCCGAGCGCGGCCGCGGCGTCGGCCGCCCGCTTCTCGTCCCGGCCGCTCAGGAGCACCTTGGCGCCGTCGGCGGTCAGTTCGCGGGCGGAGGCGAAGCCCAGGCCGCGGGTGGCCCCGGTGACGATGTAGACACGGTCTTTCAGTCCAAGATCCATGCCGACACGCTACGCCGTCGCGGGCTCCTGTTCGAGGGCGTCGGCCGCGGCCGCCGCCTCCTCGCGGTCGTGCTTCTCCCGCCGTACGAGGATCACCCAGCCGACCGGTACCGCGGCGGCGAACAGCCACCACTGGACGGCGTACGCCATGTGCGGGCCGATCGAGTCGTGGTCGGGTTCGGCGACGGGCTCGGGGCCGCCCTCCGGCGGGGCCGGCTGGTCCAGTTCCAGGTATCCGCCGAGGACGGGCCGGCCCAGGTACTGCGCCTGCTGCTCGCTGTTGATCAGCATCACCTGGCGGTCCGGCAGGCCCTTGCGGTCCTTGATGCCGCTGCCGCCGCTCGTCTCGTCGGCCTTGAGCCGGCCGGTGACGGTGACCTCGCCCGCGGGCGGGGCCGGCACCGGCGGGTAGGCGCGGGGGTCGTCGCCGCCCGGGACCCAGCCGCGGTTCACGAGTGCCACCCGGCCGTCGCTTAGGACGAGCGGGGTCAGCACGTGGAAGCCGACCTTGTCGTCGTTGTCGGTCCGCATCCGGACGACCACCTCGTGCGCGGCGTCGTACGTGCCGGTCGCGGTGATGGTCCGCCAGAAGTCCGCGCGGGGGACCCGGTGCCCGGGGGAGGTGACCTCGGTCATGGGGACCGGCTGCGCCCGCAGGTTCGTCTCGATCAGCTGGTTCTGCGCGATCCGGTGCTCGTGGCGGTGGTACTGCCAGAACCCCAGCCTGATCATCGCGGGGATCAGGGCGAGGGTGACGAGGGTGAGGCACACCCACTGCCGGGTCAGCACAAAGCGGTACACGCCCACGACGGTACCCCCAGCGCGGCGGACCCCGGCGACCGGGTGGCCGTCCGGGGTCGTGGCGTACGGGCTCGGGCAGGGTTCGGGGGAGGGGGAGGGGCGGGGCCGCAGGGGAGGGCGGGGGAGTCAGACGCGGTCGACGATGCCCACCTTCCCCTCCGCGCGGGCGCAGTGGGCCCCGCAGTACCAGTGGCCCTCGACCTCGACGCCCTGGCCGATGATCGAGACCCGGCAGTGCTCGCAAACGGGCGCCATGCGGTGGATGGCGCAGGAGAAGCAGTCGAAGACGTGCACGGCGCCCTGCGCGTGCACTTCGAAGGACATGCCGTAATCGTTTCCGCAGACCTCACAACGTGCCATGCGCCGATGCTGCGCACGGGCCGGGACCGGAACAAGATCCAGCGGGGTGAGTCGCCGCGCCGGCACCCACCCGGCGCAACGCCCGGGCTCAGGACTCCGCGTCCGCCACGTCCCGCAGCAGCTGCGTGAAGGCCGCCTCGTCGACGACGGGCGTGCCGAAGGACTTCGCCTTGACCGTCTTCGAGGTCGCCGAGTCGGGATCGTTCGTCACCAGGAGGCTGGTGAGGCGCGACACACTCGTCGCGACGTGCAGGCCCGCCTCGACCGCGCGGTCCTCCAGCAGCTCGCGCTCCACCGAGGTGTCACCGGAGAAGGCGATCCGCATGCCCTGCTTCAGCGGCTTGCCGTCCTCGTAGCGCCCCGGGTTGGGGTGCGGGCACGGCGGCCGCTTGCGCGAGGGCCGCCAGCTGCTGTTCCCGTACGAGGACTGGTAGCCCACCCGGGGAGCGGCGGCGGAGTCCGACCACTCCGTCAGCGGCCGGCATTCCAGCAGCGGCAGCCGTACGCCGTCGCGCGCGGCCGCGTGCAGCGACGGACGGAACGCCTCCGCCAGCACCCGCGCGTCGTCGAGGGCGTGGTGGGCGCGCTGCTGGACCACGCCGAAGTGCGCGGCGAGCGACTCCAGCTTGTGGTTGGGCAGCGGCAGGTTCAGTTCCTTCGACAGGGCGATGGTGCACAGCCGCTGACGGACCGGCGCGGTCGCGGCGGCCCGGGCGTACTCACGGGCGATCATCTGCCAGTCGAAGATGGCGTTGTGCGCGACCAGCACCCGGTCCGCGAGACGGCCGGCGAACTCCTCGGCGACGTCGCCGAAGAGCGGAGCGTCGGCGAGCATCGCGCTCGTCAGACCGTGGATCCACACCGGTCCGGGATCGCGCTGCGGGTTGACGAGGGTGTACCAGTGGTCCTCCACGTTGCCCTGCGCGTCGAGCCGGTAGACGGCCGCGGAGATGATCCGGTCGTCGCGAGCGAGCCCGGTGGTCTCCACGTCGACGACCGCGTACCCCTGGGGGTACGCGGTCGGCCATGTCGTCTCTGCGGTCGTACGGTCGTCGAGCATGGTCACAGAGGATATCGGCACCGACTGACAGCCCCGGCCGCGATGCCGTTCAGCGCGGACCCGCGAGCAGGGCCGTGACGAGCGCCCGTACGGACAGCAGGAACAGCCGCTCCGGATCCGCGGGGCGGGCCAGTGCGCGGGCGAGGGCGGGGTCGTGGGGGGCGGCGGCCGGGTCCCAGAGGTCGCTCTCGGCAGGGGACTGCGCGGGGGCGCGTTCGCGGTTGCGCTCGACGAGCAGGAAGCCGACGATCTGGAACTGGATCGCGCGCACCGCGTCGGCCGCCCGGGCGCCGCGCAGCCCCGCGCGGTGCACCTCGTGCACCAGGGCCTGCTGCGCGGGCAGGAACATCCGCTCGGTGAGCCCGCGTTCGTGGACCATCGCGATCAGGTGCGGGCGCTCGCGCAGCTCGCGGCGCAGGGTCCGGGCCACCGAGAGGATCCGCTCGGCGGGGGTGCGGCCGGACGGGCGGATCGCGCCCATCTCCTCCACGGTCCGCCGCACGAGGGCGTCGAGCAGCGATTCGCGGTTGCCGACGTGCCAGTAGATGGACGTCACCGCGGTGCCCAGCTCGGCGGCCAGCCCCCGCATGGTGAGGGCCGCCGGGCCGTGCCGCTTGACCAGGGAGGCCGCGACGTCCAGCACCTCGTCGCGGGTCAGCGTGCTTCTGGCCATGGATCCGGTCCACCCGTCTGTCGTTGCTCTGAAACTGACTCTTCGTCAATTCTGCTGGGTGCAGGGGTCTTTACCCTTCATCGGTCGCGGTGTAACTGTGTTACAGACCCGAACCGAGAGGTGGTGCGAGACATGGCACGCGTACGGTACGGAGCGCGGACCGAGGCCGAGATCGCGGCGTCGCGCGAGAAGAGTTCCCGGCTCCCCGACATCTGGTCCACCGGTGTGGTGGCCGTCTGGGAGAGCGATCCCGACGTGGTGGCGGCGGTCCTGCCGCCCCCGCTCAAGCCCGCCGAGCGCCCCCTCGTACGGGCCAACATCAGCAAGGTCGACCTGCCCGGCTATCCGCTCGGCGCCGGCTCGGTGGCCGTCGCGGCCCGGCACGGCGGGATCGAGGGCTGGTACCCGCTGGTCATGCCGATGACCCACGAGCGGGCCCTGATCGGCGGCCGGGAGGTCTTCGGCGAGCCGAAGAAACTGGGCGAGGTCACCGTCGAGCGCGACGGGCTCGTGGTACGGGCCGGCCTGGCCCGGCACGGGATCGCCTTCGTGGAGGTGCGCGGGGCGGTGGACCGCGAGCTGCCGCTGCCCGCGCCCACCCTGAAGACCGACTTCTACTTCAAGTTCCTGCCCGCCGTGGACGGTTCGGGCTTCGACGCCGACCCGGTCCTCGTCCACTGCACGCGCAACGAAAAGGTCCGCAAGCTGGAGCACGTCACCGGGGACGTCGTCCTGCGCGAGTCCATGTTCGACCCGGTCGCCGACCTCCCCGTCCGCCGGATCGTGGAGATCACCATCGGCGAGAAGACCACCGACCAGAAGGGCAGGGTGGTCGAACGGGTGAGCGCCGAGGCCCTGCTCCCCTACCTCCACCAGCGCTACGACGACCCGATGCAGATCCTCGACGCACCCCCGGCGGGCGCGGCGCAGGGGAGGGACTGACGTGCGGCTCGAACCGGGACAGGTGGCCGTGGTCACCGGCGCCGCCAGCGGCATCGGCCTCGCGATGGCCCGCCGCTTCGCCGCCGAAGGGCTGAAGGTCGTCCTCGCCGACGTGGAGGAGGGCGCCCTGCGCAAGGCCGCCGACGCACTGGACGCGGAAGGGGCCCGCGTCCTCGCCAAGACGGTCGACGTCAGCGACCGCGACTCCGTGACCGCCCTGGCCGACGCCGCCTACGAGGCCTTCGGCGCCGTGCACGTCCTGTGCAACAACGCGGGCGTCGGCTCGGGCGCCGAGGGCCGGATGTGGGAGCACGAGCCCAACGACTGGAAGTGGGCCTTCTCCGTCAACGTGTGGGGCGTCTTCCACGGCATCCAGGCCTTCGTCCCCCGCATGCTCGCGGGCGGCGCCCCCGGACACGTGGTCAACACCTCCTCCGGCGACGGCGGCATCGCCCCGCTGCCCACCGCCTCCGTGTACGCGGTCACCAAGGCGGCCGTGGTCACCATGACCGAGTCGCTCTACGCCCACCTCCGGGCCGAGGGCGCGGCCGTGGGGGCCTCCGTCCTCTTCCCCGGACCCCACATGCTGCGCACCGGGCTGTGGGAGTCGCACCGCAACCGCCCCGCCCGGTACGCGAAGGAGCGGCCGCGCAGGTCCCCGTACCGCAGCCTCGACCAGTACGAGGCGGCGATGAAGCAGGCCGGCCACCCGGTGGAGTTCACCCCGGTCGAGGAGGTCGCCGGGCACGTGGTCGACGGGATCCGCGCCGACCGCTTCTGGATGCTCCCGGCCAGCGAGCACAGCGACCGGCAGATCCGGGCCCGCTCGCAGTCGATGCTCGACCGGGCCAACCCCGCCTACCTGGAACGTTTCATCCTCGACTGACCCGACTGAGGGGCGCTCCCGTGAGTGACGCACCGTACGAAGACCCGTACCTGATCATCTCCTCCGACTGCCACGCGGGCCTGCCGACCGAGCGGTACCGGCCGTACCTGGACCGCAGGTTCCACCCCCAGTTCGACGAGTTCCTCGGCGAGCGCGACGCCCGCCGCGCCGAGGCCACCCGCCTGGGCGTCCGCAACGAGGCCTTCGCCGAGAAGTGGTTCCACGACCACGAGGAAGGCCTGAAGGGCGGCTGGGACACCGGCCGGCGGCTGAAGGAACTCGACGGCGACGGCGTGGCCGCCGAGGTCGTCTTCCCCGACGCGGACGCCGTCGACAGCCAGACCGCGGCCCCCTTCGGGGTCGGCCTCGGCCTCTCCGGCGACCAGGACCCCGAGCTGGGCATGGCGGGCGCGCAGGCGCACAACCGCTGGCTGGCGGAGTTCGTCTCCGAGCACCCCGAACGGCACTGCGGGGTCGCCCTGCTGCCCATCACCGGCGATCCGGACAAGGTCGTCGCGGAGGTCCACCGGGCCAAGGAGTCCGGGCTGGGCGCGCTGATGATCCCCGCCATGTGGGTGGACAAGGCGCCCTACCACGACCGCCGCTACGACCCCGTCTGGGCGGCGGCGGCCGAGACGCGGATGCCGATCGTCACCCACTCCGGGTCCTCGCCGCGCCACGAGTACGGCGACCACCTCGGCATCTTCGTCTCCGAGGTCACCTGGTGGCCCTCGCGCCCGCTCTGGTTCCTGCTCTGGTCCGGCGTCTTCGAGCGCCACCCGGAGCTGAGGTTCGGCATCGCCGAGTCGGGCTGCTGGTGGCTCCCGAACCAGCTGTGGTTCATGGACCGGCTCTACCTCGGCGCGCACGGCGGAAAGAAGCTCTCCCCGTTCGAGGAGCTGAAGCGCCCGCCGAGCGAGTACCTCGACCGCCAGGTGTTCATCTGCGCCACGAACACCAAGCGCCGGGAGCTGGCGCAGCGCTACGAGATCGGCGTGGACAACATCCTGTGGGGCTCGGACTTCCCGCACCCCGAGGGCACCTGGCCGAACACGCGCAGCTGGCTGAAGAAGACCTTCCACGACATCCCCGTCGCCGAGACCCGCCGGATGCTGGGCCTGGCGGCGGCCGAGGTCTTCGGCTTCGACACCGCGAAGCTGGCCCCCGTCGCCCGCCGGATCGGCCCCACCCCGGCCGAGCTCGGCCAGTCCCCGGACCAGGCGGCGGTGGAGGCCTCCTGGGCCCGCTCCCGCGAGATGGGCCGCCACTGGCTGACCGGCCACGAGTTCCCGGTGCTGGGGGTGTCCTGATGGAGGACCGCTACACGGTCATCTCGGCGGACTGCCACGCGGGCGCCGACCTGCTGGACTACAAGCCGTACCTGGAGAAGCGCCACCACGACGAGTTCGACGCCTGGGCCGCCTCGTACGTGAACCCGTACGAGGACCTCCTCGCGGACACCGCCGACCGGAACTGGAACTCCCGGCGCCGGCTCGCGGAGCTCGAAGCGGACGGCATCGTCGCCGAGGTGCTCTTCCCGAACACGATCCCGCCCTTCTTCCCCTCCGCCTCCCTGATGGCTCCGGCCCCCACGGCGGCGGAGTTCGAGCTCCGCTGGGCGGGCCTGCGGGCCCACAACCGCTGGCTGGCCGACTTCTGCGCGGACGCCCCGGGCCGGCGCGCGGGAGTGGTCCAGATCTTGCTGGGCGACGTCGACGAGGCGGTGAAGGAGATCCGCCGCACCAAGGAGGCGGGCCTCACGGGCGGCATCCTGCTGCCGGGCGCGCCACCCGGATCGGGCGTTCCCGAGCTGTACTCCGCCGCCTACGACCCCCTGTGGGCGGTGTGCGACGAGCTGGACGTCCCGGTCAACCACCACGGCGGCTCGGCCTCGCCCCCGCTCGGGGAGGAACCCGCCGCCCGCGCCGTCTTCATGGTGGAGACCACGTGGTTCTCGCACCGCGCCCTGTGGCACCTGATCTTCGGCGGGGCCTTCCGCCGCCACCCGGGTCTCAAGCTGGTCCTCACCGAGCAGGGCTCGGGCTGGATCCCCGGGGTGCTGGAGATGCTGGACTACTACCACGGCCGCCTGGTCGCCGCCTCGGCCACGGCCGAGTCCAAGTTCGGGGCGGGCCTCGCCGATTCCATGGGCAAGGGCCCGAGCGAGGTCTGGCGGGACAACTGCTTCGTGGGAGCCAGCTTCATGCGCCCCCACGAGGTCCCCCTGCGGGAGCGGATCGGCCTCGAAAAGATCATGTGGGGCAGCGACTACCCGCACGACGAGGGCACCACGCCCTACTCCCGCGAGGGCCTGCGCATCGCCTACGCGGGGCTGCCGCGCGCGGAGGTCGCCGCGATGGTCGGCGGCAACGCGGCCCGGGTCTACGGCTTCGACCTGTCCCTGCTGGACGCCGTCGCCGCCGAGCACGGCCCGCTGGTCCGCGAGATCGCCGAGCCGCTCACCGAGATCCCGCCCGCGGCCACCAGCCCGGCCTTCGCCCGCGGCGGCTCGGTCCGCGTCTGGTGACACCCGGCCGGGCCGGATGGCCGGCCCGGCCGATACCCCCGGTAACCCCGTTGGATACCGATCGGTAACAACCTCTAGCGGCACCCCGGAACGCGCCTCTATGGTGCGGACATGCCGAACCTGCCCGATGTCGTGCTGTGGTCCATACCAGCCTTCGTGCTGCTCACCGTCGTGGAGATGGTGAGCTACCGGATACATCCCGACGAGGACGCCGCCGGGTACGAGACCAAGGACGCCGTCACCAGCATCGGCATGGGCCTCGGCAGCATCGGCTTCGACCTGCTCTGGAAGATCCCCGTCGTCGCGATCTACACGGCGGTCTACGAGCTGACGCCCCTGCGCGTGCCCGTGCTGTGGTGGACCCTCCTGCTGATGCTGCTCGTGCAGGACTTCCTCTACTACTTCCAGCACCGCGGGCACCACGTCATCCGCATCCTCTGGGCCTGCCACGTGGTGCACCACAGCAGCCGCAAGTTCAACCTCACCACCGCCCTGCGCCAGCCGTGGACCAGCGCCACCTCGTGGCCGTTCTACCTGCCGATGGTCGCCCTCGGCGTGCACCCGGCCGTGATCCCGTTCTGCTACTCGGTCAACCTCGTCTACCAGTTCTGGGTCCACACCGAGCGCATCGGCAAGCTGCCGCGCCCCATCGAGTACGTCTTCAACACCCCCTCCCACCACCGCGTCCACCACGCCTCCCAGGGCGGGTACCTCGACCGCAACTTCGGCGGGATCCTGATCATCTGGGACCGGATCTTCGGCTCCTGGGTGGGCGAGGGCGAGAAGCCCGTCTTCGGACTGACGAAGAACATCAACACCTACAACCCGCTGCGCGTGGCCACCCACGAGTACGTCGCCATCGCCCGGGACGTGCGGGCCGCCGGCTCCTGGCGGGAGCGCGCCGGACGGGTGTTCCGCGGTCCCGGCTGGCAGCCGGCGGCCCGCCCGGCCGAGGCCGCGGCGCCGGTTCCGGCGCAGGCTCCCGCTCCGGCGCCGGCGCAGGCTTCCGTACAAGCCCCCGTACAAGCCCCCGCGCAGGCCTCCGCTCCGGCTCCCGCCCGGGAGACCAGCGCGTGAGCGCCGCCGAGTCCACCGGCCGCCGCACGCCCTCCTGGGTCACCGCGGCCGCGCCGGCCGGGCGGGCCCGCCTCGGCAGGGCCGCCCTCGTCGCCTTCGCCCTGGCCACCGCCCTCGACCTCGGCTCGCTGCTCGCCGGCTGGCACCTCGGGCACGTCATCGCCAAACCGCTGCTGATGCCCCTGCTCGTCGTCCACGTCTGCACGGGCGGACGCGGGGGCACGCGCGGCGTACCCCGCCTGCTCGTGGCGGCCCTGCTGCTGGGCTGGGGCGGGGACCTGGCGCTGCTCTTCGACGCCGAGGCCGCCTTCCTGATCGGCATGGGCTGCTTCTCCGCCGGGCACGTCTGCTATCTCGTCCTCTTCGGCAGGAGGACCACGAACCCGCTCCTCGGGGGCGCCTACGCGCTGGCGCTCGTCGGGACCGTCGGGCTGATGTGGAGCGACCTCCCCGCCGACCTGCGGATCCCCGTGGCCGGCTACAGCCTGCTGCTCACGACCATGGCCTACCGCTCCAGCGCGATGGGCCTGCGGGCCGGGGTCGGCGGGGCGCTGTTCCTGGTCTCCGACATGATCATCGCCACCGGCGTCGCCGCATGGCCCCAGCCGCCCCGGCCGGACTTCTGGATCATGGCGACCTACCTCGCCGCCCAGTACCTGCTGGCCACGGGCAGCCTCGCCGCGCGGGAGGCGTACCGTGGGGAGGCCCCACAAGGGCACCACCCACGAGGGCAGCACCCACGGGGCTGACCCATCCCCCCACCCGGAGGACTGCACCACCATGCGCGCCACCGTCATCCACGCCCCCCACGACATCCGCGTGGAGGAGGTGCCCGACGCCGCCGTCCAGCGCCCCGAGGACGCCGTCGTCCGCGTCCTGCGCGCCTGCATCTGCGGCAGCGACCTCTGGGCCTACCGCGGCGCGGCCGCGCGCCAGCCCGGCCAGCGCATCGGCCACGAGTTCCTCGGCATCGTCGAGGAGACCGGCTCCGCCGTGTCGGGCCTGCGCGCCGGCGACCTCGTCGTCGCCCCCTTCATGTGGTCCGACGGGACCTGCGACTACTGCGCCGAGGGCCTGTTCACCTCCTGCGAGCACGGTGGCTTCTGGGGCTCGGTCGGCCACGACGGCGGCCAGGGCGAGGCCGTACGCGTCCCGCACGCCGACGGCACCCTGGTGAAGCTGCCCGCCGAGGCGGTCGGCGACGACCACCTCCTGACGGGCCTGCTCGCGCTCTCCGACGTCATGGGCACCGGCCACCACGCGGCGCTCGGCGCGGGCGTGCGCGAGGGCTCCACGGTCGCGGTCGTCGGTGACGGCGCGGTCGGCCTGTGCGGCGTCCTCGCCGCCAAGCGCCTCGGCGCCGAGCGGATCATCGCACTGGGCCGCCACGCGGCCCGTACGGACATCGCCAAGTTCTTCGGGGCCACCGATGTCGTCGCCGAGCGCGGGGAGGCCGCCGAGGCGGCCGTCCGCGAGCTCACCGGCGGCCGGGGCGCGCACGCGGTCATCGAGGCGGTCGGCACCGAGCAGTCCATGCGCACCGCCGTGAACATCACCCGCGACGGCGGGGCCGTCGGCTACGTCGGCGTCCCGCACGGCAGCGGCACCGGCCTCGACCTCGGCGTCATGTTCGACCGCAACATCACCCTGCGCGGTGGCGTGGCCCCCGTCCGGGCCTACATCCCGGAGCTGCTGGAGGACGTGCTCAGCGGCGCGATCGACCCGTCGCCCGTCTTCGACCGGACCGTGTCCCTGGCCGAGGTCCCCGAGGGCTACCGCGCGATGGACGACCGCAGTGCGCTCAAGGTCATGATCACGCTCTGAACGGGAAAGAGGGCCGGACGGGGGTCACCCCGCCCGGCCCTCCGCCGTATCAGCCGGTTACTTGACGGCCTTGAGCGCGTCGACCACGCCGTAGCCGTAGTAGCCCGTCTGGCCCCACTTGCTCTGGCAGGTGGTGGCGTCGATCAGGGTGCCTGCGCTGTTGTAGATCTGGCTCGGGCAGGTGGCCTTGGTGGCCTGGCCCTTGAGCATCGCCTGGATCTGCGAGGGCGCGGCCGAGGGGTGGGCGCTCTTGAGCAGCGCCGCGACGCCCGCCACGTGCGGCGCGGCCATCGAGGTGCCCTGCTTGTAGCCGTAACCCCCGCCCGGGATGGTCGACAGCACGCGGCCGTTGGCGTCCGGGGTGGCCGGGACCTGCCACTTGTCGCCGCCCGGGGCGGCGACGTCCACGACCCCGAGGCCGTAGCTGGAGTAGTACGAGCGCAGGCCCTTGTCACCGGTCGCCGAGACCGTGACGACACCCGGCAGCTGCGTGGGCAGGTCCAGGCAGACCTTGGGGTCGATGGTGCGCGGCCCCGGGGTCGTGTCGTTCGGGCTGGAGTCGTCCAGGATCGAGTCCCCGGCCAGGTCGTGGTTGGAGTTGCCGGCCGAGGCCACGTGGAGCGTGCCCTTGCGCTCGGCGTACTTGGTGGCCCGGCCGATGGCCTCCACCAGCGCCTTCTGGTCGTCGTCCGCCTTGCAGTTGTAGAGCCACGGGTCGACGTAGTAGCTGTTGTTGGTCACCTCGATCCCCTTCTCGGCGGCGAACATGAAGCCGCAGACGACCGCCTCGGTGTAGAAGAGGCTGGTGCCGGGCTCGCTCACCTTGATCGCGGCGATCTTCACGCCGGGCGCGACACCGCTGATGCCTATGCCGTTGCGCGGGGCCGCTATGGTGCCCGCCACGTGCGTGCCGTGGTCGCTGCCGTCGGCGTACGGGCGCCAGGCGCCCTCGGTGGTGTCCGCGACGCCGCCGACGCAGTTGGCCGACTGCTCCTTGGAGAAGTTCGGGGCGAGATCGGGGTGGGTGTCGTCGACACCCGTGTCGATGACGCCGACGGTGACGTCCTGGCTGCCATCGTTGATCTTGTGAGCCTCGTCGGCCTTGATCGTCCGCAGGTCCCACTGGTTGGACTCGAGCGGCTCCTGACCCTCCTGGGCCTGCGCCGCCGCCTTGGCGGCGTCCGCCTCGCTCAGCCGCTGAGTGGCGCCCTCCTCGGTGGTCTGCACGGCCTGCATCGGGGCCGTCCGGGTGGCACCGACCGACACGAACAGGCCGCGCTGGGCCCGCAGCTGCTTGGCGAAGTCCGGGTTCTGGGAATGTGCGACGACGACCCCGATCTCCTCATAGGCCGTCACCACCGTTCCACCGGCGCGCTCGATGGCCTTCTTGGCGGCCGTCACCGTGGCGTAGGAGTTCAGGTTCGCCACGTAGGACAGCTTGGGGCCGGTGGTGTCGGCCTTCGAAGCCGTCGCCGCGTCCGCCGTGTTGCCCAGCGGGGCGGCGGAGGCCGCGACCGAGGGCAGGAAGGCGAGCGAGGCGGTGAGCGCCAGGCCGACCGGAACGGCGAGGGCGCGCCGGCGGCCGGATCCCAGATGAGCCATGGGTTCTCCACATCATCTTCGAGAAAGCCGTCCGTACGCGGTCGCGTCGGACGGGTTCATGACACGCGAACCTAGCGTCGTCGTTCCCCTTTGCGCCATCAGTTCGAGAAATCAGTTTTCGAAGAATCCGCGGGTGTTGAACCGTCCCGACGCGCCGGCCGTGCCGTTGACAGGGGGGCTCGGCACCACCGTCCCCCCACACGGAGGTTGTTTTGTCCGTCGTCCCCACCGCACCCGCGTCACAAGGAGATCCCCCCGTGACCACCGAAGCAGCGCCGCCGCCGGGCGGCACGGGAACGCCACCGGCGGGTCCCACGGCCGATGATTTCGCGAGCGTCCAGCAGAGCGCCGAGTTCGCCGAACTGCGCAGCTCCTACCGCTCCTTCGCCTTCCCGCTCACCGTGGCCTTCATCGCCTGGTACCTGCTCTACGTCCTGCTGTCCAACTACGCGGGCGGCTTCATGGGGACCAAGCTCTTCGGCAACGTCAACGTCGCCCTCGTGCTCGGTCTCGCCCAGTTCGCGACGACCTTCCTCATCGCCTGGCTGTACTCGCGGCACGCCGCCACGAAGCTCGACCCCAAGGCGCAGGCCATCAAGGCGCGGATGGAGGCCGGCGAATGAGCGGCACGCTGACCGGTCTGACGGACCTCACGCATCCGAACGGCCTCACGACGGTCGCCGCGGGCGCCTCCGAGCACCGGCCGCTGATCATCACCCTGTTCGGGCTGTTCGTCGTCGCCACCCTGGTCATCACCGTCTGGGCCGGCCGCCAGACCAAGGACGCCGCCGACTTCTACGCGGGCGGCCGCCAGTTCACCGGCTTCCAGAACGGCCTCGCCATCTCCGGCGACTACATGTCCGCCGCGTCCTTCCTCGGCATTGCCGGGGCCATCGCCCTCTTCGGCTACGACGGCTTCCTCTACTCCATCGGCTTCCTGGTGGCCTGGCTGGTCGCCCTGCTGCTCGTCGCCGAGCCGCTGCGCAACTCCGGCCGCTACACGATGGGCGACGTCCTCGCGTACCGGATGCGCCAGCGGCCCGTGCGCACCGCCGCCGGCACCTCCACCATCGTGGTCTCGATCTTCTACCTGCTCGCCCAGATGGCCGGCGCCGGCGTGCTCGTCTCGCTGCTCCTCGGCATCACCAGCGACGGCGGCAAGGTGGCCGTGGTCGCGCTCGTCGGC
This sequence comes from Streptomyces sp. NPDC016562, assembly GCF_043076955.1. NCBI lineage: Bacteria > Bacillati > Actinomycetota > Actinomycetes > Kitasatosporales > Streptomycetaceae > Streptomyces > Streptomyces sp. NPDC016562. The sequence goes on from NZ_JBIBRZ010000007.1 coordinate 335,582, forward strand.
GTCCTGATGATCGTCTACGTGACCATCGGCGGCATGAAGGGCACCACCTGGGTCCAGATGATCAAGGCCGTCCTGCTGATCGCGGGCGCCCTGCTGATCACCTTCCTGGTGCTGCTGAAGTTCGACTTCAACATCTCCGCCCTGCTGGGCCAGGCCGCCGAGAACAGCGGCCAGGGCACGAAGTTCCTGGAGCCCGGCCTCAAGTACGGCAAGGACTCGCTGACCAAGCTGGACTTCATCTCCCTCGGCCTCGCCCTGGTCCTCGGCACCGCGGGCCTGCCGCACATCCTGATCCGCTTCTACACCGTGCCCACGGCCCAGGCCGCCCGCAAGTCCGTGAACTGGGCCATCGGCATCATCGGCGCCTTCTATCTGATGACCATCGCCCTCGGCTTCGGCGCCGCGGCCCTCCTCAAGCGGGCCGACATCCTCGCCTCCAACAAGGCCGGCAACACCGCCGCCCCGCTGCTCGCCCAGGAGATCGGCGGCGGCCCCGACTCCACCGGCGGCGCCATCCTGCTCGCCGTGATCTCGGCGGTCGCCTTCGCCACCATCCTCGCCGTGGTCGCGGGCCTCACCCTGGCCTCCTCCTCTTCCTTCGCGCACGACCTGTACGTCAACGTCATCCGCAAGGGCAAGGCCACCGAGAAGGAGGAGATGAGCGCGGCCCGCTGGTCCACCGTCGTGATCGGCGCCGTCGCCATCGGCCTGGGGGCGCTGGCCCGCGACCTGAACGTGGCCGGGCTGGTGGCGCTCGCCTTCGCGGTGGCCGCCTCCGCCAACCTGCCGACGATCCTCTACAGCCTCTTCTGGAAGCGCTTCACCACCCAGGGGGCCCTGTGGTCCATCTACGGCGGACTGGTCTCGGCGGTCGGCCTGGTGCTGTTCTCCCCGGTCGTGTCCGGCAAGCCCACCTCGATGTTCAAGGACGCCGACTTCTACTGGTTCCCGCTGGAGAACCCGGGCATCATCTCGATCCCGCTCGGCTTCCTGCTGGGATGGCTGGGGACGGTCCTGTCCAAGGAGAAGGCCGACCCGCAGAAGTTCGCCGAGCTGGAGGTGCGCTCCCTGACCGGCACCGGGGCGCACTGAGCAGGCCCACCGAGCGGGCCCGGGAGCGGGCTCTATGAGTTCGGCCGAACACCCAACGTGGCCGCGTCGTAGGTCTCTACGACGCGGCCGTGTTACGTCTCGTTCATTCGGGCACCTCTGGCTGTCACACGGGTCGCGTAGTCTCGAAAGAGAACGCGTGAAGAAGATCCCACAGGTCGCGCGTACCTCTACATCCGGACAGGGGAGGGGGCCCACAGTGCTTCTCGACACGTACGGCCGCGTGGCCACTGACCTGCGCGTCTCGCTCACCGACCGGTGCAATCTGCGCTGTACCTACTGCATGCCCGAAGAGGGCCTGCAGTGGCTCGGCAAGTCGGACCTGCTCAGCGACGACGAGATCGTCCGGCTGATCCGCATCGCCGTCACGCAGCTCGGCATCACCGAGGTCCGCTTCACCGGCGGCGAGCCGTTGCTGCGCCCCGGCCTGGTCGGGATCGTCGAGCGGTGCGCGGCCCTCGAACCGCGCCCCAAGATGTCCCTGACCACCAACGGCATCGGTCTCAAGCGCACCGCCCAGGCCCTGAAGGCCGCCGGCCTGGACCGGGTGAACGTCTCCCTGGACACCCTGCGGCCCGAGGTCTTCAAGACCCTCACCCGCCGCGACCGGCACCGGGACGTCATCGACGGGATGGCCGCCGCCCGTGACGCGGGGCTGACCCCCGTCAAGGTCAATGCCGTGCTCATGCCGGGGCTCAACGACGACGAGGCCCCCGACCTCCTCGCCTGGGCCGTGGAGAACGAGTACGAGCTCCGCTTCATCGAGCAGATGCCGCTCGACGCCCAGCACGGCTGGAAGCGCGACGGCATGATCACCGCCGGGGACATCCTGGAGTCCCTGCGCACCCGCTTCACGCTCACCGAGGAGGGGGCCGACGAGCGCGGCTCCGCCCCGGCCGAGCGCTGGGTGGTCGACGGCGGCCCGGCCACCGTCGGCGTCATCGCCTCGGTCACCCGCCCGTTCTGCGGCGCCTGCGACCGCACCCGGCTCACGGCCGACGGCCAGATCCGTACGTGCCTGTTCGCAACCGAGGAGTCGGACCTGCGCGCCGCCCTGCGCTCGGGCGCCCCGGACGAGGAGATCGCCCGCCTGTGGAAGGTGGCGATGTGGGGCAAGAAGGCCGGCTCCGGCCTCGACGACCCGTCCTTCCTCCAGCCCGACCGCCCGATGTCGGCCATCGGCGGCTGAACTCCCCGGTCCAGCACGGGAGTTCAGCGCAGGCGTTCCGAGCCCTCCGGCTGCACCCACTCGTCGATCTTCACGACGTCCTTGAGGAAACCGCGGACCCCCAGGAACTGGGAGAGCTGTTCGCGGTGCTCCTCGCACGCCAGCCAGGTCTTGCGCCGCTCCGGCGTGTGCAGCTTGGGGTTGTTCCACGCGAGGACCCACACGGCCGCTTCGCGGCAGCCCTTGGCGGAGCACACGGGGGTCTCGTCGGGGCCGGAGATGTCAGAGGAAGTCACGGCCCAACCCTAGAACGGAAAGGCGACGCCGAGCAGCCACGGGGGGAGCTGCCCGGCGTCGGTCCGTCGCTCCGACGGGGGATGCGGAGCGCGTAGGCAGTATGTCACGCAGGACCCCGTCGAGTGCACCGGAACTTCATGATTGATCTGAGCTTTTCTTGAGCTTTCCGGCGTCCAGCTCCAGCCGTACGGGAGCCGGCAGGAAGTGCGAGGGCAGCGACGGCGTCGACTCGCGCCCCGCGTTGGCGATCACCACGGCCACGTAGGGCAGCAGGGCGCCGGCGACGAGGGTCACGATCGCCACGGGGCGCTGCACGTTCCACAACAGCACGGTCGCGATGACCGACAGGGTTCTGACGGCCATCGAGATCACATATCGGCGCTGGCGGCCCCGCACGTCCTCGGCGAGGCTCATCCGTGCCCCGGTGATCCTGAAGACCTCGGCCCCGTTCCGCTTCTGCCGCTTCGTCCGCTCCATGCTCCACCACCCGATCGCCCGCCGGGCGGTCCCGGCCCGGACCTCCCACGGTACGCCGCCCCCGTGCACGCGAGGAGAGGGGGCCACCCCTGGCGGACGCTCGGACGGAGTCGTCCGACATGCGCGGTATGTCCCACGGGTCGAGACTGGGCCCACGTGCGCCACCGGGCGCCAGGAGGAGGCTCGACATGCATTGGTTGTGGGCGATCATCGTCGGTTTCGTGCTGGGGCTGATAGCCCGGGCCATCCTGCCGGGCAAGCAGCACCAGCCCCTCTGGCTGACCACCGTGTTCGGCATCATCGGTGGCGTCCTCGGCAACGCGGTGGCCACCTGGATCGGCGTGGAGGAGACCAAGGGCATCGACTGGGTCCGGCACCTGCTCCAGCTCGCCGGAGCCGTGCTCATCGTCGGCGTCGGCGACATGATCTACGTGTCCATGCGGGGCCGCAGACGCCAGCGCGTGTGAGGCGCTCCGCGTGCGTGGCGCTCCCCGTGCGAGGCGCTCCGCGCATGACGCAGGGGCCGGCCGGACGGTGCGTCCGAACCGGCCCCTGTGCCGTGTTCCGTGCCGCGGGACGTCGGTGACGTCCCGCGATCAGGCGCCGACGACCTCGACCGCCGCCAGGTTCTTCTTGCCCCGGCGCAGCACCAGCCAGCGACCGTGCAGCAGGTCCTCCGCGGCCGGAACCGCGTCCTCGGCGGTGACCTTCACGTTGTTCACGTAGGCGCCGCCCTCCTTCACGGTCCGGCGGCCCGCCGACTTGCTCGCGACCAGACCGGTCTCCGCGAGCAGGTCGACCACCGTGCCGAGCTCCGCCACCCGGGCGTGCGGCAGCTCGGACAGGGCCGCGGCCAGCGTGGCCTCGTCCAGCTCCGCCAGCTCGCCCTGGCCGAACAGCGCCTTCGACGCGGCGATCACGGCGGCGCACTGGTCGGCGCCGTGCACCAGCGTGGTCAGCTCCTCCGCCAGCGCCCGCTGGGCGGCACGCGCCTGCGGCCGCTCGGCGGTCTGCGCCTCCAGCTCCTCCAGCTCCTCGCGGGACTTGAAGGACAGGATCCGCATGTAGGTCGAGATGTCCCGGTCGTCCACGTTCAGCCAGAACTGGTAGAACGCGTACGGCGTGGTCATCTCCGGGTCGAGCCAGACGGCCCCGCTCTCGGACTTGCCGAACTTGGTGCCGTCCGCCTTGACCATCAGCGGGGTCGCCAGCGCGTGCACGACCGCGCCCGGCTCGACCCGGTGGATCAGGTCGAGCCCGGCCGTCAGGTTGCCCCACTGGTCGGAGCCGCCCTGCTGGAGCACGCAGCCGTAGCGACGGTACAGCTCCAGGAAGTCCATGCCCTGGAGCAGCTGGTAGCTGAACTCGGTGTAGCTGATGCCCTGGTCGGACTCCAGCCGCTTGGCGACCGAGTCCTTCGTCAGCATCTTGTTGACGCGGAAGTGCTTGCCGATGTCCCGCAGGAACTCGATGGCGGACATGCCCGCCGTCCAGTCCAGGTTGTTCACCATGAGCGCCGCGTTCTCGCCCTCGAAGGACAGGAACGGCTCGATCTGGGTGCGCAGCCGGGTGACCCAGTTCGCGATGGTCTCCGGGTCGTTCAGGGTCCGCTCGGCGGTCGGCCGCGGGTCACCGATCTGCCCGGTGGCCCCGCCCACCAGCGCCAGCGGCCGGTGACCGGCCAGCTGGAGCCGGCGCACGGTGAGCACCTGGACCAGGTGCCCCACGTGCAGCGAGGCGGCCGTCGGGTCGAAACCGCAATAGAACGTGACCGGACCGTCCGCGAAGGCCTTGCGCAGCGCTTCTTCGTCAGTGGACTGGGCGAAGAGCCCACGCCACTTCAGTTCGTCGACGATGTCCGTCACGGTCTCTCGACTCCTTCGGATGATCGGAATTGCAACACTTCGTTGCAACGATCAGTCTAGGTGGGTCAGACGCCCTTGCTGACCGAACTCATGTTGAAGTCCGGGATGCGCAGCGCCGGCATCGCGGCCCGGGTGAACCAGTCGCTCCACTCGCGCGGCAGGGTCTTCTCGGTCCGCCCGGCCTCCGAGGCCCGCGACAGCAGGTCCACCGGGGACTCGTTGAACCGGAAGTTGTTGACCTCGCCGACGACCTGCCCGTTCTCCACCAGGTAGACGCCGTCCCGGGTCAGGCCCGTGAGCAGCAGCGTGGCCGGGTCCACCTCGCGGATGTACCAGAGGCAGGTCAGCAGCAGACCCCGCTCGGTCCCCGCCACCATCTCCTCCAGCGACTTGTCGCCGCCGCCGTCCAGGATCAGGTTCCCGAAGCCGGGGGAGAGGGGCAGCCCGGTCAGCCCGGCGGTGTGCCGGGTCGTGGTCAGCCTGGCCAGCTCGCCGTCGCGGATCCAGTCGGTCGCCGGGACCGGCAGACCGTTGTCGAACACCGAGGCGTCGTCGCCGGAGCTGTGCGCGATCACGAACGGCGCGGACTCCAGGCCCGGCGCGTTCGGGTCGCTGCGCAGGGTCAGCGGCAGCTCGGACAGCTTCTCGCCGAGCCGGGTGCCGCCCCCGGGCTTGGAGAAGACCGTACGGCCCTCCACCGCGTCCCGGGCCGCCGCGGACCACATCTGGTAGATCAGCAGGTCCGCCACCGCCGTCGGCGGCAGCAGCGTCTCGTACCGCCCGGCGGGCAGCTCGATCCTCCGCTCCGCCCAGCCCAGGCGCACGGCGAGCTCCGCGTCCAGCGCGGTCGGGTCCACGTCCTTGAAGTCCCTGGTCGAGCGGCCCGCCCAGGCCGAGCGCTGCCGGTCGGGGGACTTGGCGTTGAGCTCCAGGGTGCCCTTGGGCTGGTCGTGGCGCAGCCGCAGACCCGTCGAGGTGCCGACGTACGTGGAGACCAGCTCGTGGTTGGCGAAGCCGTACAGCTCCCGGCCGCCCGCGCGGGCCCGGGCGAAGGCCTCGCCGAGGGCCGGGGCGAAGTCCGCGAACACCGCCGACGTGGTCTCCGCGGGGGCGTCGGTGAAGTCCGGGGACTGGGGCGTACCGGTGACCAGCGGCTGGGCGTCCTCCGCCGGGCCCGCCCCGCGGGCGGCCGCCTCGGCGGCCCGTACCAGCGGCTCCAGGTCGGCGGCGGTGACGGCGGAGCGCGAGACGACCCCCGAGGCCGTCCCCTCCTTGCCGTCCACCGTGGCGATGACCGTGAGGGTGCGGCCGCGGGTGACGCCGTTGGTGGTGAGCGCGTTGCCCGCCCAGCGCAGGTTCGCGGTCGACTCCTCGTCGGCGATGACGACGCAGCCGTCGGCGGTGGACAGCTCCAGCGCCCGCTCGACGATCTCGTGGGGCTTGGTGGTGCGCATCGACGAGCTCATCGCCCGGCCTCCTGCGTGGTGTTCAGGATGTTCACATCGCGAAACAGCGCGGACGGGCAGCCGTGCGAGACCGCCGCGACCTGGCCCGGCTGGGCCTTGCCGCAGTTGAAGGCGCCGCCCAGGACGTAGGTCTGCGGGCCGCCGACCTTCTCCATCGAGCCCCAGAACTCGGTCGTCGTGGCCTGGTACGCGACATCGCGCAGCTGCCCGGCCAGCCTGCCGTTCTCGATCCGGAAGAACCGCTGGCCGGTGAACTGGAAGTTGTAGCGCTGCATGTCGATCGACCAGGAGCGGTCGCCGACCACGTAGATCCCGCGCTCCACACCGCCGATCAGGTCCTCGGTGGACAGCCCGCCCGGATCCGGCTGGAGCGAGACGTTCGCCATCCGCTGGACGGGCACGTGCGCCGGGGAGTCGGCGAACGCGCAGCCGTTGGAGCGGCCGAGGCCGGTCAGCTTCGCGATCCGCCGGTCCAGCTGGTAGCCGACCAGGGTGCCGTCCTTGACCAGGTCCCAGCTCTGCGCCTCGACGCCCTCGTCGTCGAAGCCGACCGTGGCCAGCCCGTGCTCGGCGGTGCGGTCACCCGTCACGTTCATGATCGGGGAGCCGTACTTGAGCTTGCCCAGCTGGTCGAAGGTGGCGAAGGAGGTCCCCGCGTACGCCGCCTCGTAGCCCAGGGCCCGGTCGAGCTCGGTGGCGTGGCCGATGGACTCGTGGATGGTGAGCCACAGGTTGGACGGGTCCACCACCAGGTCGTAGCGCCCGGCCTGCACGCTCGGCGCCCGCATCTTCTCCGCGAGCAGCCCCGGGATCTGCTCCAGTTCGGAGTCCCAGTCCCAGCCGGTGCCCGTCAGGTACTCCCAGCCGCGGCCCGCCGGCGGTGCGATGGTGCGCATCGAGTCGAACTCGCCGGTGGTGGCGTTCACGGCCACGGCGGTGAGCTGCGGGTGGATCCGGACCCGCTGCTGCGTGGTCACGGTGCCCGCGGTGTCGGCGTAGAACTTGTTCTCGTGGACGGCGAGCAGCGAGGCGTCCACGTGCGCGACCCCGTCGGCCGCCAGCAGCCGCGAGCTCCAGTCGGCCAGCAGCGCCGCCTTCTCCGCGTCCGGTACCTCGAAGGGGTTCACGTCATAGGCGGAGATCCAGGTCTTCTCCGCGTGCACCGGCTCCTCGGCGAGCTCCACGCGCTCGTCGGAACCGGCGGCCCTGATCACCTGGGCGGACAGCTTCGCCATGGCCACGGCCTGCGAGGCCACCTTCGCGGCGGCGTCCATGGTCAGGTCCACACCGGAGGCGAACCCCCAGCTGCCCCCGTGCACCACCCGGACCGCGTATCCGAGGTCGGTGGTGTCGGACCCTCCTGAGGGCTTGGCGTCCCGCAGGCGCCAGGAGGCGCTGCGGATCCGCTCCAGCCGGAAGTCGGCATGCTCGGCGCCCAGCGCGCGGGCCCGGGCGAGCGCCGCGTCGGCGAGCGCCCGCAGGGGCAGCGCGGTGAAGGCCGCGTCGATGGTATGGGGCACGGAAGTCCTCCCGGGGTCGGGGCCGGTCGCCCCGATCATGTCGCGATCGGGGCGCTTGTGCCTACATCTTTCTGTAGGGACTCGACAGACCCCGCAGCGAGGCCCTGTCGGGGACCGATTCTCCGAACGGGCGATCCGACCGATAGGTTTTTGGTATTCAGACCGCTACTCGAAAGGGTGATCCGTTGAGCCGCTCGGTTCTCGTCACCGGAGGAAACCGGGGCATCGGCCTCGCCATCGCCCGAGCTTTCGCAGAGGCCGGCGACAAGGTCGCGATCACGTACCGCTCGGGTGAGCCGCCGCAGGCGCTCACCTCGCTCGGCGTCCTGGCGGTGCGGTGCGACATCACCGACTCCGAGCAGGTGGAGCAGGCCTACAAGCAGATCGAGGACGCGCACGGCGCGGTCGAGGTGCTGGTCGCCAACGCCGGCATCACCAAGGACACGCTGCTGATGCGGATGTCCGAGGAGGACTTCACCGCGGTCGTCGACACCAACCTCACCGGCGCCTTCCGGGTGGTCAAGCGCGCGAACCGCGGCATGCTCCGCGCCAAGAAGGGCCGCGTCGTCCTGATCTCCTCGGTGGTCGGACTCCTCGGCTCGGCGGGACAGGCCAACTACGCCGCCTCCAAGGCCGCGCTGGTCGGCTTCGCCCGCTCGCTCGCCCGCGAACTGGGCTCCCGCAACATCACTTTCAACGTCGTCGCCCCCGGCTTCGTGGACACCGACATGACGAAGGTGCTCACCGACGAGCAGCGCGCCGGCATCGTCGGCCAGGTGCCGCTCGGCCGTTACGCGCAGCCCGAGGAGATCGCGGCCGCCGTCTGCTTCCTGGCGTCCGACAACGCCGCGTACATCACCGGAGCCGTCATTCCCGTTGACGGCGGATTGGGCATGGGTCACTGATCACCATGAGCGGAATCCTTGAGGGCAAGCGCATCCTCGTCACCGGAGTGCTGATGGAGTCCTCCATCGCGTTCCACACCGCCAAGCTGGCCCAGGAGCAGGGCGCCGAGGTCATCCTCACCGCCTGGCCGCGCCCGTCGCTGACCGAGCGCATCGCCAAGAAGCTGCCCAAGCCGGTCAAGGTGATCGAGCTCGACGTCACCAACCAGGAGCACCTGGACCGCCTGGAGGGCCTCGTCCGCGACGAGCTCGGCGGCCTGGACGGTGTCGTGCACTCCATCGGCTTCGCGCCGCAGGACGCGCTCGGCGGAAACTTCCTGAACACCCCGTTCGAGTCGGTCGCCACCGCCATGCACGTCTCGGCGTTCTCGCTGAAGTCGCTGACGATGGCCTGCAAGCCGCTGTTCCCGCAGGAGGGCGCGGCCGTCGTCGGCCTCACCTTCGACGCGCAGTTCGCCTGGCCGCAGTACGACTGGATGGGCCCGGCCAAGGCCGCTCTGGAGGCCACCAGCCGTTACCTCGCCCGTGACCTGGGCAAGGAGAACATCCGCTGCAACCTGATCTCGGCCGGTCCGATCGGTTCCATGGCCGCCAAGTCCATCCCGGGCTTCGGCGAGCTGGCCGAGGTCTGGAACTCCCGCTCGATGCTGGACTGGGACATGAGCGACCCGGAGCCGACCGGCAAGGGCGTCGTCGCCCTGCTGTCGGACTGGTTCCCGAAGACCACCGGCGAGATCATCCACGTCGACGGCGGTCTGCACGCGATGGGTGCCTGACCCCAGGTCAGACCGGCGGTTCCATACGGCGGCGGCCGCGCTCCCTCCAGGGGGCGCGGCCGTCGCCGTTCGCGTGTGCTCGATCGGATGTTCAGCGGCCGATCGGAACTTCCCGAGTCGAAAACCGTGACAGATGCCTGCAAACTGGCCAGGCCGGGATCTTCCCGGCTCCTGCGGGGAGGAGGTACGGGAGTGCGCGCGAGGCCGAGCGGAGCAGTATCGCTGCTGGTCACCTCGGTGATCCTGACCGGACTCCTGATGCCCGGCGCGGCCGCGCAGCCGGCCGCCGACGATCCCGCATCGGGCCCCGAGGCGGTGCCCCCGGCCGTGGTGGAGCTCGCCGAGATCCCCGCCGAGCCCCCCGCACCACCCGCGCGGCCCGCCGCCCGGGACCTCTTCGGAGCGGACTGCGACACCGAGATCCTGGGCTCACAGGTGACGGCGTCCTGCCACAACGCCTACCCCGAGACCGACCTGGTCCGGCTGCACGTCGAATGCGACCGCTGGTGGGACGTGGACGGCGACGGCGCCGCCGTGGCCGTCCGCCCGGCCGGCCGCGTCGAGCTCGTCGGCCGCTGCTGGAAGGAAGTCCGCGCGGCGTGGGTCACCCACCAGCGCCCGTGAGGGCCCCGTCCCCCGCCGTGTCCCCGTCCCCTTCCGCGTTCCCTTCCGCGTTCCCGTCCGCCTTCCGGCCGCGGCACGCGAACGGGTAGCTCGCCGCCTCCGAGGCGGCCGTGTCCCCGTCCCCGCGCCTGATCGCCTCGATCAGCCGGGCGTGGTCCAGATGGTCTGCGGGACTCAGGTCGGTGCCCACGTCCGTCCGCAGCCAGTCGGCCAGCAGGTCGCCCAGGTCCGCGTACAGCTCGATCAGCACCTCGTTGTGCGAGGCCGTCACCACGGCCATGTGCAGGCTCATGTCCGCCGCCACGAACCGGTCCGCGTCCCCACTGGCCCAGGCGTCCTCGCGCCGCGCCAGCAGCGCGTCCAGCTGGACGAGGTCCCGTTCGGTGCGCCGCTCCGCCGCCAGCCGCGCCGCCGAGGACTCCAGCGTCGAGCGCAGCTCGGCGATGTGCCGCGGGTCGGCCCCGGCGAACCGGCGGTGCATCACCCCGGCCAGCTCGCTGGTGGCGAGGACGTACGTCCCCGAGCCCTGCCGGATGTCGAGCAGTCCGTTGTGCGCCAGCGCCCGCACGGCCTCGCGCACGGTGTTGCGGGCGACGCCGAGCAGCTCGACGAGCTCCGGCTCGGTGGGGATGCGGGCGCCGACCGGCCACTCGCCGGAGGTGATCTGGTTGCGCAACTGGGCGATCACCTGGTCGACGAGCGCGGAGCGCCGTGGCGAGGTCAGCGGCATGGGTTCCCCTCTGGAGCGATTGGACAACCAATCATCCCATGATTCTATGATGGTGGGATGCGTGACGACGACATACAGACGCTCGACCGGCCCGCCGGGGGCCACCGGCCCTCCCGGCAGGCCACCGCCGCACCCACCCCGCAGCCCCCCGTGCACCCCGCCTGGCTCGGGCCGGTGCTCCTCGTCGGAATCGTGCTCGCCGCCCTCAACCTGCGGCCCGCCATCACCAGCCTCGGCGCCCTCTTCGAGGAGACCCGCACCGGTCTGGGCATGAGCGGCACCGTCGCCGGACTGATCACCTCCGTCCCCGCCCTGTGCTTCGCCGTCTTCGGCGTCACCGCGCCCCGGCTCTCCCGCCGCTTCGGCCCCGCCGCCGTGGTCTGCGCCGGCATGGCCGCCATCGCCACCGGACTGCTGGTCCGGCCCTTCGCGACGGGCGCCGCCGGCTTCCTCGCCGCCAGCGCCCTGTCCCTGGCCGGCATCGCCCTCACCAACGTCCTGCTCCCGGTGATCGTCAAGCGCTACTTCCCGGACCGGGTCGGCACGATGACCGGCCTGTACTCCATGGCCCTGGCCGCCGGCACCTCGCTCGCCGCCGCCACGACCGTCCCGCTCACCGCCGCCCTCGGCGGCAGCTGGCGCACCGGCCTGCTCCTGTGGGCCGCGCTCGCGGTCATCGCCGTCATCCCCTGGCTGCCCATCGCCCGCGCCTCCCGCAGGCAGGAACGGGCGGCGGCGTCCGCCTCCGGCCCGGCCGGGTCGGTGGGCGCCGACGCGGGCCCGCGGGTCGTCCGCAGCCGCACCGCCTGGGCCCTGGCCTGCTACTTCGGCCTCCAGGCCACGGGTGCGTACATCACCATGGGCTGGCTCCCGCAGATCTTCCGGGACGCCGGGGTCTCCGCCTCCACCGCCGGAGTGCTCCTCGCCGTCACCATGGTCATGGGAGTCCCGCTCGCCTTCGTCATCCCCGGCCTCGCCGGCCGGATGAAGAACCAGGGCGCCATCGCCGTCACCCTCGGCGCCTTCGGCCTCACCGGCTACCTCGGGCTCTACCTCGCCCCCGCCGCCGGCGCCTGGGCCTGGGCGCTCCTGCTCGGCGTCTCCAACTGCGCCTTCCCGCTCGTCATCACCCTCATCGGACTGCGCGCCAAGTCCCCCGCCGGCGTGGTCAAGCTCTCCGCCTTCGCCCAGAGCACCGGCTACCTCATCTCCATCCCCGGCCCCCTGGTGATCGGCACCCTCTACCAGCACAGCGGCGGCTGGGACCTGCCGCTCGCCCTCATGGCCGGACTGCTCGTACCGCAGATCGCGCTCGGCGTCCTGGCCGGGCGGGACCGCACGATCGAGGACGAATGCGGCATGCGAGACTGACCGGTATGTCGCCCGTACTTGAACCGAACCCGCAGAACGGCCGCAGGAAGCTCGGCCTCGTCCTCGGCGCGATGCTCGCCGTGAGCCTGATCATCGGCGTCATCGCGACGATCGCCTCCCCCTGACCCCGGGAACCCGGGGGCGGTGGTGGGGATAACCCCCCTTCCCCTAGGGGGTCAGGCTCAGGGACGAGTGGGGTGTGCCCCGGATGGGAACCGCCCCTTCGGATCCATAGATTCGAAGGCAGCGAGTCAGTCCCGTCCACACCCTCGGAGGCGGCCATGTCGGCCCCCACGCACACCCGGTCCCTCCCGCCCGGCCCCCGGGCACACGCCGCAGCCGGCGCGGGCGCCCGGCTGCACTGGTGGGCGCTGGCCCTGCCGCTGCTCGCCTTCACCTGCCTGCTGCTGCTCCTCCCGGGCTCCGGCGAGGCCCACGCCGCCACCGGCGAGGTCTCCTCGCTGACGCAGGTCGTGACGCAGATCCTGCGCGCCGTCGGCTGATCTCGCGCGCGTCCCAGCCGCCGGGTGCGCCCTCCAACACCCTGCGCCCCGTGGCTCGTTTCATGCGAAGCTGGGAGCCATGAGCGCCGACACATCCCGCAGGATCGCCCTCCTCCGGCACGCCAAGGCCGACTGGCCCGAGGTGGCCGACCACGACCGTCCGCTGGCGGAACGAGGCCGCAAGGACGCGCCGGCCGTCGGTCTGAAGCTCGCCGACACCGGCATCGCCTTCGACCTGGCCCTCTGCTCCACGTCCGCCCGCACCCGCGAGACCTGGAAGCTCGCCGTCCAGGAGATGCCGCACCGGCCGAAGACCCACTACGAGGAACGGCTCTACGACGCCTCGCTGGGCGAGCTCATCGCCCTGCTGAACGAGACCTCCGACGAGGTCCGCGACCTCCTCGTCATCGGCCACAACCCCGGCATGCACGCCCTCGCCGACGCCCTCTCGGGCCGCGCGGAGGGCGACACCCTGGCGCGCATGGCCCGTACGGGATTCCCGACCGCCGCGCTCGCCGTGGTCTCGTTCACCGGCTCGTGGAAGTCCCTGGAGCACGGGGTGGGCACCCTGGTCGACTACTGGACCCCCAAGGGGCACTGACCACCGGGCATCCACCGGACACCCACCGGGGATCTCCTCCGCGTGAGCGGGCCCCGGCCGCCACACCGGCGGCCGGGGCCCGTACGCGTCCTGCGGATCAGGCCAGGTCGGCGGCCTCGACCTCCTCGCGGGTGATCCCGAGCAGGTAGAGCACCGCGTCCAGGAAGGGCACGTTCACCGCCGTGTGGGCGGCCTCGCGGACCACGGGCTTGGCGTTGAAGGCCACGCCCAGCCCGGCCGCGTTGAGCATGTCCAGGTCATTGGCCCCGTCACCGACGGCCACCGTCTGGGCCAGCGGTACGCCGGCCTCCGCGGCGAAACGGCGCAGCAGCCGGGCCTTGCCCGCCCGGTCCACGATCTCGCCGGTGACCCGGCCCGTCAGCTTCCCGTCGACGATCTCCAGCGTGTTGGCGGCGGCGAAGTCCAGGCCCAGCCGCTCCCGCAGGTCGTCCGTCACCTGGGTGAAGCCGCCGGAGACCACGCCCACCTGGTAGCCGAGCCGCTTGAGCGTCCGGATCAGCGTCCGGGCACCCGGGGTCAGCTGCACCTCGGCGCGCACCTTGTCCACGACGGAGGCGTCCAGCCCGGCGAGCAGCGCGACACGGGCGTGCAGCGACTGCTCGAAGTCCAGCTCGCCGCGCATGGCCCGCTCGGTGACCTCGGCGACCTCGGCCTCGCAGCCCGCGTGCGCGGCGAAGAGCTCGATGACCTCGTCCTGGATCAGGGTCGAGTCCACGTCCATGACGACCAGGCGCTGGGCCCGGCGGTGCAGCCCGGCCGAGACCACGGCCACGTCCACGCCGATGTGCGAGGCGGCGGTCGCCAGCTCGGTGCGCAGCGGCTCGGTCTCCACGCCGGAGACGGCGAATTCGACGGCCGTGACCGGATACTTCGCGAGCCGGAAAATACGGTCGATGTTGCCGCCGGTCGCGGTGATCCGGGAGGCGATGGCGGCGGTGGACTCGGCGGTGAGCGGGTGTCCGAGGACGGTGACGTGGGAGCGGCCGCTGCCGCGGGGCCGGTTGTCACCGGTACCGGAGAGGATCTCGGCCTGCATCTTGAGGGACTCGGCCCAGCTGTGGACGGTGGCCCGCAGGTCACCCTCCAGCCCGCCGGCGGGCTCGGTGACGAGGGCGCACAGGACGATGCGGCCACGGGTGACGACCTGCTCGATGTCGACGACGTCGACGGAGTAGGCGGCGAGGGTGTCGAACAGCCCGGCGGTGATCCCGGGACGGTCCTTGCCGAAGATCTTGACGAGGAGGGTGGGGACGTCGGAGGTCTGCGATGCGCTCATGGTGCTCTCACCGTATCTTCCCGGGTCCCCTGACAGGACCCCCGTCCCATTTCGTGAACGCGGTGTGCCGCCGGCCGGCCGCCGCCCGCCGCGCCGGGCGCGGCCCGGGGCAGGTCCGCCCCCGCCGCCAGGACCACCGCGGCGAGAAGTCCCGTATCTGACTCTCCGGGTGACTTTCGACCCCGTCAACGGACAGGCCCGGCCGCCCCGGCAAGGCCCGGATTCCACATACGGCTGTGGGCCTGAAATAGTTCCCCCGGATGTTCGCCATCCCTAGACTCCCTGACGTCATGGGGGATTCTCGGGGGACTTAAGTGGGGCTGGAGTGCCGGAACTCGTACTGGAATTGAATGGAAGGACCTGGACGCTCGATCCGTCCAGGTCGTACTCGCTGGGGCGTGATCCCCAGGGAGACGTGGTGATCGACGATGCGCGGGTGTCGTGGAGGCACGCCACCATCGCCTGGAACGGCCAGGGTTGGGGGATCGAGGACCACGGCAGCACCAACGGCACCTACGTGCACGGGGCCCGGGTCCAGCAGACCGCACTCGTGCCCGGCACGCCGGTGCACCTGGGCAACGCCACCGACGGACCGCGGCTGAATCTGAGCGCGGCCGCCGCGGCGGCGCCGCAGCCGCAGCACGCGCAGCAGCCGGCCGCGGCCCAGGCGTACGCCCAGCCGCAGGCCCCGGCCTACCAGGCCCCGCAGCAGCAGGCCTGGGAACAGCAGCAGCACGCACAGCCGCAGCAGCACGCGCAGCAGCCGCAGGTGCACCTCCCGCACCAGCAGGCCGCCGCCGCACCCCGTCCCGCGCAGGGCGGGGCACCCGCCTACGGCGACCGCAGCCCGACGACGTTCCACCAGCTCTCGCTGGGCCACGTCATGCGGATCGGCCGTGCGCTGGAGAACGAGCTGGTGGTCTCCGACCTCCAGGTCTCCCGCCACCACGCCGAGTTCCGCTCGATGCCGGGCGGCCGCTTCGAGATCCACGACCTCGGCAGCCACAACGGCACCTACGTCAACGGTCAGCCGCTGCCCAAGTCCGGCACCGTGCTGCTCGGCCCGAACGACATCGTCGGCGTCGGCCACTCGACCTTCCGGATCGTCGGCGACCGCCTCGAGGAGTTCGTCGACACCGGCGAGGTCTCCTTCTCGGCCCGCCACCTCACGGTCACGGTCGAGGGCGGCAAGCAGATCCTCAAGGACGTCACCTTCGGCGTCCCGGAGAAGTCGCTGATCGGCGTCATCGGCCCCTCCGGCTCCGGCAAGTCGACGCTGCTCAAGGCGCTGACCGGCTACCGGCCCGCCGACCAGGGCGACGTCCTGTACGACAACCGCAACCTGTACAAGCAGTTCGCGGAGCTCCGCCAGCGCATCGGCCTGGTCCCGCAGGACGACATCCTGCACAAGGAGCTGACCGTACGGACGGCGCTGAAGTACGCGGCCAAGCTCCGCTTCCCCGGCGACACCGCCGAGTCCGAGCGCGCCGCACGCATCGACGAGGTGCTGCGCGAGCTCAAGCTCGACATCCACAAGGACAAGAAGATCACCGCGCTCTCGGGTGGTCAGCGCAAGCGCGTGTCCGTGGCCCTGGAGCTGCTCACCAAGCCGTCGCTGATCTTCCTGGACGAGCCGACCTCCGGCCTCGACCCGGGCATGGACCGCGACGTCATGCAGCTGCTGCGCGGCCTGGCCGACGACGGCCGCACGGTCCTCGTCGTGACCCACTCGGTGGCCGAGCTGGCCATCTGCGACAAGCTGCTGGTCATGGCCCCGGGCGGTTCGGTCGCGTACTTCGGCCCGCCGGACGAGGCGCTGAACTTCTTCGGCTACACCACGTGGGCGGACGTGTTCTCGGCCTTCGAGAACTACCGCGACTACGACTGGGCCGGCCGCTGGAAGGGCTCCCAGCACTACCAGCTGTACGCCGCCGACATCGACGCGGTCGCGCCCCAGTCGGTCGCCATGCCGCCGGTCCAGCAGATGCGCCCGACCAAGCCGCAGGGCTGGGGATCGCAGCTGTGGACGCTGATCCGCCGCTACGTCTCGGTGATCGCCTCGGACAAGGGCTTCCTGGCCCTGATGGTGCTGCTGCCCGCGGTCCTGGGCGTGGTCTCCACGGTGATCCCCGCGAAGTTCGGCCTCGCGCCGCCGGTCGCGCCGTCCCGCTTCAACGGGGACGCCGGCACGATCATGCTGATCCTCGCGGTCGGCATGTGCTTCTCGGGCGCCGCCAACTCGGTCCGCGAGCTGATCAAGGAACGCGTGATCTACGAGCGTGAGCGGGCGACCGGCCTCTACCGGTCCGCGTACCTCATGTCGAAGGTGATCGTCCTCGGCATCATCACGGCCATCCAGGGCGTGATCATCTGCGCGATCGGCTTCTTCCCGCGCGACCTGCCCACCGAGGGCCTGATCATGCCGCCGGCCGTCGAGATCTGCCTGTCGGTCATCGCGCTCGGCTTCACCTCGATGATGTTCGGCCTGGTGATCTCCTCGCTGGTGAAGACCGCCGAGAAGACCATGCCGCTGCTGGTCATGTTCGCGATCGTCCAGGTCGTGTTCACCGGTATCCTCTTCCAGGTCTACGACTCGCCGGGCCTGGAGCAGTTCGCCTGGCTGATGCCGTCCCGCTGGGCCATCGCCGCCGCCGGCACCACGCTGAACCTCGGCCAGCTCATGCCGCCGTGGGACGCCGACAACCCGACCAACACGGACCCGCTGTGGGACGCGACGGTCGGCCAGTGGAGCCTGAACATCACCATCCTGCTGCTCATCGGCATCGCCTGCGGTTTCGCGGTCCAGCGCCTGCTGCGCCGCCACGAGCCGGAGGTCATGCGGGCCGGCAAGTAACCCGGCCGGCAGCACCCGCGCGAAACGCCTCAGGGCGGCACCCGGAACTCCGGGGGCCGCCCTGAGGCGCATGGGGGGCTTGGGTGCCGGGGTGGTCCGCGGCGCGACCCCGTGGGCAGCGTGGCCTAGTAGGCGCTGTTGACGTTGTCCATGGAGCCGTAGCGGTCGGCCGCGTAGTTGCAGGCGGCGACGATGTTCGCGACCGGGTCGTACTGGTCGAACTTGGTGCCCTTGACGTGGTACGCCTTGAAGGTCGGAAGGATGACCTGGAGCAGACCCTTGCTGGGGATGCCGTTCTGGGCGTTGATGTCCCAGTTGTTGATGGCCATCGGGTTACCGCTGGACTCACGCATGATGTTGCGGTGAATACCGGCGTAGGTGCCCGGGATGCCTTCCTTCTTCATGATGAAGAGGGCTTCCTTGATCCAGCCGTCGAGGTTGTTCGCGAAGACCGGGGTGCGGGCGGCGGAACGGCTCGCGGCCGCCTTCTGCTCGCGGTCCTTCTTCGCGGCGGCCTCGGCCTTGGCCTTCGCCGCGTCCTTCGCCTTCTTGTCCGCGACGACCTGCTGCACGGAGAGGTGCTGCGCCACCGTCTTGGCCTGCGTGCCGTCGACGACGCGGGCCCAGGCGACGGGGGCGGCGACCGTCTGGGGCTCAGCGGCATCGGCCGGGACGAGGGAGAAGGCGAGCGCGGCGGCGCTGAACGTGGCGACGCCGGCAATGGACAGCTTGTGTGCCTTCGTCAGACGACTGTGACCGGGAGTGCTGGAAGCAGACATGGCGGGGCAACCTCTTCGAATAGCGGGGGCCGCAGGAAAGCGCCGCGAGGATCTGGGATCCGCGGCGCTGTGCGGCGAGAGCAATTCTTAGCGGTGGCAAAAACTTGTGGCAAAGGTGTGACGTACGATCCTGCTTAGTGGATCAGGCGCGGGCGCCGGGGCCCGATGTTCGGCCCCGGCGCTACGCAGGCCCGTGCTGACAGGGCCTTTACTCGTCCACTAGGCAGCTTCGTAAGTGATGTGCGTCCTATGCCCGGGCTCACATCGGCCACGTAACAGTCTCACCATGAGTTGCTGTAGCAATGCAGTCAGTGACCGGTCTCGTCTCTGAAGAGCAGGTGGACGTCCCCGAACTCGTGCCACAGGCACTGCCGGGCCCTCGCCTCCGCGTACCCCCGCCGCACGGCGGCACGCCCCGCGACCGCCTCCAGCATCAGCAGATGGGACGCCGCGGGCTCGTGCAGCCCGGTCAGCAGCCCGTCCACCACCCGCACCCCCCGCTGCGGCGTCACCACCAGACCGGTCCAGCCCCCGGCCGCACGGACCAGCCCGTCCGGCCCGGCCGCCGACTCCAGGGCCCGCACCGCCGTCGTCCCCACGGCGATCACCCTGCCTCGGGCGGCCCGCGCGGCGTTCACCAGCCCCGCCGTCGTCCCGGGCACCTCGTACCGCTCCGGGTACGGCGGCTCGTGCGCCTCCTGCGAGGACACCCCCGTGTGCAGGGTCAGCGGCGCGAACTGCACCCCCCGGCTCACCAGAGCCGCCACCAGCTCCGCGGTGAAGGGCCGCCCGGCGCTCGGCATCTCCGCCGAACCCGATCCGTCGGCCGTCGGCACCGCGAACACCGTCTGGTAAGCCGACAGCGGCTGGTCCCGCTCCGTGTACGCGTACCGGATGGGCCGCCCGTACACCCGCAGCAGCGCCGGGACGGCTCCGGGGGCGGGGTCGGGCCGCGCCCACCACAGCCGGTCCGCTCCCGGGTCCAGGCGCTCCTCCAGGACGAGGCGGTGTCCGTCCGGCAGCTCCACCGCCGCCCCCGCCGGACCCCCGGGCCGCGGCCGGGTCGTCCCGCCACCGGCCGGATCCCGCAGTTCCACCGCCCAGCGGCCCCCGTCGCCCCGGGTGGAGAAGTGGACCACCACCGGCGCGCCGCCCAGCCGCGCGTCCACCGCGGCCGCCAGCGTGGCCGAGGTGTTCACGACCAGCACGTCCCCGGCCCGCAGCAGGTCCGGCAGCTCGCGGAAGGCGTGCAGGGACACCTCCGCGCCGCCCCGCGACACCAGGAGCCGCACGGAGTCCCGCCCCCGGCCCGGCCCGCGCTGCTCGGCGGGCACCCGCGCCACCAGCTCCGGCGGGACGTCCGCCAGGTGCAGCCCCTCTCCCCGTACATCTCCCCGTATATGCAGCCCCTCTTCCCGAAGGGCCTGCCGCCCGCTCACCGCCCGGCCCCCGCGCCGAGCCCCGTCCCCGCGCCGAGCCCCGCCTCCGCCGCCAGCGCCTCCGCCGTGTACCGCCCGCTCGCCCGCGCCTCCCGCACCAGCCGCAGCAGTACGGGCGCCACCTCCCGCGGCGTCGCCAGCCCCGACAGGTCCTCGCCGGGCTCGGCCGCCGCCATCATCCGCGTCCGCATCGAACCGGGGTCCGCCCACCACACCCGCAACCCCGGCTCCTCCACCGCCAGGACGCCCCACATCAGGTCCCCGGCCGCCTTGGTGGCCCCGTACGCACCCCACGTGGCGTACGGAACCACCGCGGCGTCCGAGCTGATGTTCAGCACCGCCCCCGCCGCCGAGGCCCGCAGCAGCTCCAGCCCCTCCTGCACCAGCCCCAGCGGCCCCACCACATTGACCTCGAAGGCCTCCCGGAGCCCGTCCAGCGGATGCACCGCCAGCGGCACCAGGGGCTCCGCCCCCAGCACCCCCGCGTTGTTCACCAGCAGGTCCAGCCCGCCCAGCCCCCGCGCCGCCGCCACCAGCGCCGCCCGGTGCGCCGCCGAGGACACGTCCCCGGCCACCGCCACGACCCGTACGCCCCGCCCCTCCAGCTCGGCCGCGGCCTCCTCCAGCGCCGCCGCACCCCGCGCACCGAGCACCAGGTCCCAGCCGTCCGCCGCCAGCTCCCCGGCCAGCGCCCGGCCCAGCCCCCGCGAAGCCCCCGTCACCATCGCCACCGACATGACCGCACCCCTGCCTTCCGTCTCCGATCACCCGACGCCCCCAACCTAGGAAGGCGCCGCCCGCCGCCGCCTCGGCCGCGAGCCCCACCCGTACGGGTCCGATGGACCTACGCCCACAGGCCGATCCCGCTGGTCAGCGCCCCGGGTACGGTGACCCCATGCGTGACCCCGTGCACAAGGGACCGGAACGCACCGGCCTGGCCGCCGTGAGCACCGCGCTGCTCGCCATGAGCCGCCGCCTGGAGGTCCGCGACGTCCTGCGCACGATCGTCGTGTCGGCCCGCGAGCTCCTGGACGCCGAGTACGCGGCCCTGGGCGTCCCGGACGACCACGGCGGCTTCGCCCAGTTCGTCGTGGACGGCATCAGCGCCGAGCAGTGGCGCAGCATCGGACCGCTGCCCCGCCAGCACGGCATCCTCGCCGCGATGCTCCACCACGGCGGCCCCGAGCGGCTGGCCGACGTGCGCGAGGATCCGCGCTTCGAGGGCTGGCCGGCCGCCCACCCCGAGATGTCCGACTTCCTCGGCATGCCGATCCGGGACGGCGAGGAGACCCTCGGCGCCCTCTTCCTCGCGAACAAGCACCGGGGCCCCGGCGGCGGGCCCGGCTTCACCGACGAGGACCAGGAACTCCTCTCCCTCCTCGCCCAGCACGCGGCGATCGCCCTCACCAACGCCCGGCTCTACGAGCGCAGCCGCGAGCTCACCATCGCCGAGGAGCGCTCGCGCCTGGCCCACGAGCTGCACGACGCCGTCAGCCAGAAGCTCTTCTCGCTGCGCCTCACCGCCCAGGCCGCCGCCGCCCTCGTCGACCGCGACCCCGCCCGGGCCAAGGACGAGCTCCAGCAGGTGGCCGCCCTGGCCGCGGAAGCCGCCGACGAACTGCGCGCGGCCGTGACCGAGCTCCGCCCGGCCGCCCTGGACGACGACGGCCTGGTCGCGACCCTGCGGACGCACGTCCACGTACTGGACCGCGCCCACGCCGCGCACGTCACCTTCACCTGTGACGGCGTACGGGCCCTGCCCGCGTCCCAGGAGGAGGCGGTCCTGCGCGTGGCCCAGGAGGCCCTCCACAACGCCCTGCGCCACTCGGGCGCCGACCGGGTGGAGGTCGCCTTGGCCCGGACGCCCGCCGGGGGAGCCGTCCTCACGGTCGTCGACTCCGGCAAGGGCTTCGACCCCAAGGCGGTCCGCCGGGCGGGCCGCCACCTCGGCCTGGTCTCCATGCGCGACCGCGCGGGCGGGGTCGGCGGCCGGCTCACCGTGCACTCGGAGCCCGGTCGGGGCACCACGATCGAGATGGAGGTCCCCGGTGGCTGACGGCACCGTACGCGGCGGCAGGATCGGCGTCCTGCTGGTCGACGACCACCAGGTGGTCCGGCGCGGCCTGCGCACCTTCCTGGAGGTCCAGGAGGACATCGAGGTGGTCGGCGAGGCCTCCGACGGCGAGGAGGGCATCGCCCGCGCCGAGGAACTGCGCCCCGACGTGATCCTCATGGACGTCAAGATGCCGGGCACCGACGGCATCGAAGCCCTGCGCAGGCTGCGCGAGCTGGCGAACCCGGCGCGGGTGCTGATCGTCACCAGCTTCACGGAGCAGCGGACCGTGGTCCCGGCCCTGCGGGCGGGAGCGGCGGGATACGTCTACAAGGACATCGACCCCGAGGCCCTGGCCGGAGCCATCCGGTCCGTCCACGCCGGCCACGTCCTCCTCCAGCCGGAGGTGGCGCAGGCCCTGCTGTCCCAGGACGACCAGAGCCCCTCCGCGGGCCGGCCGGGCTCGCTGACCGACCGCGAACGCGAGGTCCTCGGCCTGATCGCGGACGGCCGCTCCAACCGCGAGATCGCCCGGGCCCTGGTCCTGTCCGAGAAGACGGTCAAGACGCACGTGTCGAACATCCTGATGAAACTGGACCTCTCCGATCGGACTCAGGCCGCATTGTGGGCGGTCAGGCACGGATTGGCGGAGTAATCGGACCGAGTCCGTCCGGTCTGAGATTCATACGGTCGGGTGTATGTAGCCCACATGGCGTATCCCGAGCGCGGGGCGGGCGTTCTCCATGGCGTGCCGCGGCGGCTGGTCGCGGCAGACGTACTGGAGGACGAGAACGTGAAGAACTTCAAGAAGGCCGCAGCCGTCACCATGATCGCGGGCGGCCTCCTCGCCGCCGGCGCGGGTGTCTCCTCGGCGCACGGCGGTGCGTCGGCGGAGGGCGAGGCCCTGAACTCGCCCGGCGTGGCCTCCGGGAACCAGCTCCAGGTCCCCGTCCACATCCCCGTCAACGTGGTGGGCAACACGGTCAACGTGATCGGCCTGCTCAACCCCGCCTTCGGCAACACGGGCCTCAACGCCTAGCAGCCCTCACCCTGCCGCGCCCCGGCCCCGCGCCGCGACCGCCCGGCAGCACCCCGGCCCCGCTTCCCCACCTCTCCCCGGGAAGCGGGGCCACCCTCGTCTCCCCCTCTTCCAGTTCCGCCGGCCTCTTCGAGCCGCGCCGACCTCTTCCAGCCCCGCCGGCGTTTGAGGCGCGGGGTCTGGGGCGGAGCCCCAGGAGCCCCGGCGCAGCCGAAGCCCCGCCCGGCGCAGCCCCGCCCCGGCGCAGCCGGGAGGCTAACGCCCGACCCCGCCCGCCTCAACGGCCGAGTTGTACGCCGCGACGAGCGCCCGCCGAGCCACCCGCTCCACCGGCCGCAACGCCTCCGCCCGCGCCGCCATCTCGGACGAGGACACCGCACCCCCGTGCCCGTTCTCGTACGCCAGCGACACCATCAGGTCCACCCGCTGCGCCAGCGCCAGCACCCGCACCGCCCGCGCCGGATACCCCGGAGCCAAGACATCCCGCCCCGCCGTCGCCCGCGCCCGGTACGCCGACAGCGCCGCCTCCGCCACCGGCCCCGACCCGGCCACGTCCAGCCGCGTCAGCGCGACCGTCGCCTCGCGCAGCGCCTCCGCCAGCTCCCGCTCCGCCTCGCCCAGCGACGGCACGTCCGCCGGCGGGGCCTCCCGTACCGGCAGGCAGTGCCAGGTCACCGACACGTGCACGTCCCCCTCGGGCCCCACCTCGGTCACCTCCGGTACGAGCCCCAGCGCGGCCCCCGCGCACACCACGGCCTCCTCGGCCTCCAGCGCCCGCGCGTTGAACTCCGCCGGACCGCTCAGCCCCAGCGGATGCCCCGGCGCCGGCAGAGCCACCCGCAGCCCGGACACCCCCAGCGCCCGCAGCCGCCCCAGCGCCAGCGTGAGCCCCACCGGCCCCGCCTCACCCGGCAGCCCCTCCACCCGGTGCAGGGCGTCCTCGCCCACGATCGACGACACGGCCTCGTCGGGCGAGACCAGACCGGCCAGCAGCGCGTTCCCCCAGGCGGCCAGGCGCCCTGAACGTGGTTCGAAAAGCATCCCCCTACTTTACGGATCGGCCCCCGCACCGGGCCCCGGCCCCGGACCCCTTGCCGAGTGGCGTAGGTTTTCTCCCTGGGGCTGGGTCTACCGGCGCACAGAGAACCGTGACTGCAAGGGGTGACAACACGCTCATGAGCGATGTTCTGGAGCTGGTGGACGTATCCGTGGTCCGCGAGGGCCGGGCTCTGGTGGACCAGGTCTCCTGGTCGGTGAAGGAGGGGGAGCGCTGGGTGATCCTCGGCCCCAACGGCGCCGGCAAGACCACACTGCTGAACCTCGCCTCCAGCTACCTCTTCCCCACCAAGGGCAGCGCCACCATCCTCGGCGGCACCCTCGGCAAGCCCGGCACCGACGTGTTCGAGCTGCGCCCCCGCATCGGCGTCGCCGGCATCGCGATGGCCGACAAGCTACCCAAGCGGCAGACCGTCCTGCAGACCGTCCTCACCGCCGCCTACGGCATGACGGCGACCTGGCAGGAGGAGTACGAGGAGATCGACGAGCAGCGCGCCCGCGCCTTCCTCGACCGCCTCGGCATGACCGAGTACCTCGACCGGAAGTTCGGCACGCTCTCCGAGGGCGAGCGCAAGCGCACGCTGATCGCCCGCGCCCTCATGACCGACCCCGAGCTCCTGCTCCTCGACGAGCCGGCCGCCGGTCTGGACCTCGGAGGCCGCGAGGACCTCGTACGCCGCCTCGGCCGCCTGGCCCGCGACCCGCTGGCCCCCTCCATGGTCATGGTCACGCACCACGTCGAGGAGATCGCCCCCGGCTTCACCCACGTCCTGATGATCCGTCAGGGCAAGGTCGTCACCGCCGGCCCGATCGACCTCGAACTGACCTCCCGCAACCTCTCGCTCTGCTTCGGCCTCCCGCTGGTCGTCGAGCGCAACGGGAACGACCGCTGGAGCGCCCAGGGCCTCCCGCTCGGTTAGGGAGCTCCGGGTACGGCCGCCCCGCACCCTGTCCCGACCGCGCCACCCGACCTACCATGACCATGTGGACATCGACGCATGGGTGTGGTGGCTCATCGGCGCGGTCGGACTGGGCATCCCCCTGGTCCTCACCGCCATGCCGGAGTTCGGCATGTTCGCCGTGGGTGCGGTGGCCGCCGCGGTCACGGCGGCCGTCGGCGGGGGAGTGGTGGCCCAAGTCCTGGTCTTCGTGGTGGTGTCGGTCGCGCTGATCGCCGTCGTACGGCCGATCGCCAACCGGCACCGCGACCAACGCCCCCAACACCGCAGCGGCGTCGACGCGTTGAAGGGCAGAAGCGCCGTCGTCCTCGAACGCGTCGACGGCCGCGGCGGCCGCATCAAGCTCGCCGGCGAGGTCTGGTCCGCGCGCACCCTCGACGCGGACACCAGCTTCGAACCCGGACAGTCCGTCGACGTCGTGGAGATCGACGGGGCGACCGCCGTCGTCATGTGACAAGCAGCCTGCTCGCGGCCCCCGGGTCTGCGAGACTCCCTTCAACGGGGCAGCACAGACAGCCGGAAGGGCACGGGGAACCGCATGCAACCGATCATCATCGTCCTGATCATTCTGGTGGTTCTGGTCTTCATCGCACTGGTCAAGACGATCCAGGTGATCCCGCAGGCCAGCGCCGCCATCGTCGAGCGGTTCGGCCGCTACACCCGCACCCTCAACGCGGGCCTCAACATCGTCGTCCCGTTCATCGACTCGATCCGCAACCGGATCGACCTGCGCGAACAGGTCGTTCCCTTCCCGCCGCAGCCCGTCATCACCCAGGACAACCTGGTCGTCAACATCGACACCGTCATCTACTACCAGGTGACCGACGCGCGCGCGGCGACCTACGAAGTGGCCAGCTACATCCAGGCCATCGAGCAGCTCACCGTCACCACCCTGCGCAACATCATCGGCGGCATGGACCTGGAGCGGACCCTGACCTCCCGCGAGGAGATCAACGCGGCGCTCCGCGGAGTCCTCGACGAGGCCACCGGCAAGTGGGGCATCCGCGTCAACCGCGTCGAGCTCAAGGCCATCGAGCCGCCGACCTCCATCCAGGACTCGATGGAGAAGCAGATGCGCGCCGACCGCGACAAGCGCGCCGCCATCCTCCAGGCCGAGGGCGTCCGGCAGTCCGAGATCCTGCGCGCCGAGGGTGAGAAGCAGTCCTCCATTCTGCGCGCCGAAGGTGACGCCAAGGCCGCCGCCCTGCGCGCCGAGGGCGAAGCCCAGGCCATCCGTACGGTGTTCGAGTCCATCCACGCCGGTGACGCCGACCAGAAGCTCCTCGCCTACCAGTACCTCCAGATGCTCCCGAAGATCGCCGAGGGCGACGCCAACAAGCTCTGGATCGTGCCCAGCGAGATCGGCGACGCGCTCAAGGGACTCTCCGGCGCCATGGGCAACTTCGGCCCGATGGGCGGCGGTTCGGGCTTCAACCCGCAGAACTCCGGCAAGGACACCGCGAACCACGGCAACGCGGCCGCCGACAAGGCCGCCGCCGAGCGCCGCGAGCAGCCCCCCATCGACTAACCGCCGCCCCCTCCTGCATGATCGGTACGGCCCCTCGACCTTCATGGCGGGGAGGCGACCCACTCATGCAAAGGGGATGGCACGGTCCATGTCCATCTGGGAATCACTCGCGGTCCTCGTCGCAGGCATAGGCGCGGGCACGATCAACACCATCGTCGGCTCCGGCACCCTCATCACCTTCCCGGTGCTGCTGGCCACCGGCCTGCCGCCGGTCACCGCCAACGTGTCCAACACCCTCGGCCTGGTGCCCGGTTCCATCAGCGGAGCCATCGGCTACCGCAAGGAACTCCAGGGCCAGCGCTCGCGCGTCCTGCGGCTCGGCGCGGTGTCCGTCGTCGGCGGACTCGCGGGCGCGGTCCTGCTCCTCACCCTGCCGTCGGATTCCTTCGACACGATCGTGCCCGTCCTCATCGGGCTCGCCCTCGTGCTGGTCATCCTCCAGCCCCGCCTCGCCGCCGCCCTGCGCCGGCGCCAGGAAGCCGCCGGAGGGGACACCGGCCACCCCGACGGCGGCCCCACCCTGCTCGGCGGCGTGCTGTTCTCCAGCGCCTACGGAGGCTACTTCGGCGCCGCCCAGGGCGTGCTCTACCTCGGCCTGATGGGCCTGCTGCTCCGCGAGGACATCCAGCGGATCAACGCCGTCAAGAACGTCATCGCCGCCCTGGTGAACGGCGTCGCGGCCGTCCTCTTCCTCTTCGTCGCCGAATTCGACTGGACGGCCGTCCTGCTCATCGCCGTCGGCTCCACCATCGGCGGCCAGATCGGCGCCAAGGTGGGCCGCAAGCTCCCGCCGACGGCGCTGCGCGCGGTCATCGTGACGGTCGGCGTCCTCGCCATCGTCCAACTACTGCTCCGCTGAGCGGCGTAGCAGAACTACGCCGCCCACCGCGGCCGACTAGGCGGAACGCTCCAGCCACTGCGGCAGGGCCTCCCGCCCCGCCACCCCCAGAGCCAGCAGCATGGCGTCCGCGGGAGACGGCACGAAGGGCTTCCTGAGGAGCGGCATCCCGGCCTCCTCAGGAGTCCGCGCCGCCTTGCGGTGGTTGTCCTCGGCGCAGGAGGCCACCGTGTTCAGCCACGTGTCCCCACCCCCCTGCGCCCGGGGCAGCACGTGGTCCACGGTCGTCGCGCGCTTCCCGCAGTACGCGCACCGGTGCTGGTCCCGGACCAGCACCCCCCTCCGTGACCAGGGAGCATGTCTTCGGAAGGGCACCCGCACATACCGGCACAGCCGGATCACCCGCGGCATCGGAAGCTCCATCGTGGCCGCGCGCACACGCAGCTCGGGATGCGACTGCTCGACGACGGCCTTGTCCTGGAGCACCAGGACCACCGCCCGGTTCAAGGTCACCGTCGACAGCGGCTCGAAGCTCGCATTCAGCACCAGCGTGTCCCGCATCTCGCCCACCTCCCGTGTGCAGGCCCGCGACCACTCCGGCGGCAGGGCCCGCGACCACTCTGGCCGCGCGCGCCACGCGGGACAACGCAATAAAAATGCCCGGTCCCGGCCTTCTTTAGACCAGGACCGGGCAAACGCTCGGAGAACGATCAGCCCTCGGGCGACGCGTACTCGCCGATGAGCTGAGCGCGCCCGAGCGTGTGGAACCGCAGATGGAAACCGACGGCGGCCGGGGACGCGTCCGAGTCCGGTCCGAGCTTCTCCCGGTCCACCGCGTACACGGTGAACACGTACCGGTGCCGTTCCCCGGCCGGCGGAGCCGCCCCGCCGAAGTCCTTGGTCCCGTAGTCGTTGCGGGCGTGCACCGCCCCGGCGGGCAGGCCCTCGAACTTCCCGCTGCCCGCACCGGCCGGCAGCTCGGTTACCGAGACCGGAAGATCGAAAAGCACCCAGTGCCAGAACCCGCTGCCCGTCGGCGCGTCCGGGTCGAAGCACGTCACGGCGAAGCTCTTCGTCCCCTCCGGGAACCCCTCCCACCGCAGCTGCGGCGAGAGGTTCCCACCCGAGAGCACCTGGGCGTCACCCAGATCGCCGCCCGGAGAGAGGTCCTCACTGGTCACGCTGAAGGAGGGCACCTCGGGGTGGAAGTCGTGCGGAAGAGGCGCCCTGTTCTGCTCGGTCACGTCTGACCCTCCTGATCGCTGGCGAATACCGGTCCGAGCCTAGGACCGGCTAGAACCAGTTGCGCTGCGAACCGACGGAGGCGATCCACTGGTTCAGGTACGCCACCCAGTCGGTGCCCTGGTAGGACTGCAGCCCCACCTGGAAGCAGCGGTAGGTGTCACTGCCCTCGGAGAACAGCCCCGGCTTCTTGTCCATCTCCAGGACGACGTCCATCTCCCGGCCGTCCGAGACGAAGGTCAGCTCGACCTGGTTCAGCCCCCGGTACTGCGACGGCGGCAGGAACTCGATCTCCTGGTAGAAGGGCAGCGTCTGGCGCGTGCCACGGATGTGCCCGCGCTCCATGTCCGCACTGCGGAAGGTGAAGCCGAGCTGGCGGAAGGCGTCGAGGATCGCCTGCTGCGCCGGCACCGGGTGCACGTTGATCGCGTCGAGGTCGCCCGCGTCCACCGCCCGTGCGATCTCCAGCTCGGTGCTGACCCCGATGTTCATGCCGTGCAGGTGCTGGCCACCGAAGTGGGTGATCGGCGTCTCCCAGGGGATCTCCAGCCCGAAGGGCACCACGTGCAGCGCACCGGCCTGCACCTGGAAGGCACCGCCGAGGCGCTGCTTGGTGAAGACCACGTCCTGCTTGTACTCCTGGTCACCGCCCTCGACCTCGACGCGTGCCTGCAGACCGACGGACAGCCCCTCGATCTGCTGCTCGACGGATCCGCCCTGGATCCGGACCTCACCCTGGACGATCCCGCCCGGTACGACGTTCGGCTCGGTGATGACCGTGTCCACCGACGCGCCACCGGCACCCAGGCTCGCGAACAGCTTCTTGAAGCCCATGCTCAAAACTCCCCTTGAACGATCTGGCGACTACCGCTTGCAAAAAAGCGCTGTCAAACGCGGAACCTTAGGCCCCGGCCGCCGGTCCACGCGTTCCACTACGCTCGACCGGATGAGCGCGCGCACCGACCGTACGCCCCTGCCCCGGTCCTTCTTCGACCGCCCGGTCCTCACCGTGGCCCCCGACCTCCTCGGCCGCACCCTGGTCCGCCGCACCGCGGAGGGCCCCCTCGAACTGCGCATCACGGAGGTCGAGGCGTACGAGGGCGAGTCCGACCCGGGCTCACACGCCTACCGCGGGCGCACGGCCCGTAACGCATCGATGTTCGGCCCGCCCGGACACGCGTACGTCTACTTCATCTACGGCATGTGGTTCAGCCTGAATCTGGTGTGCGGCCCACCGGGCCACGCGAGCGGGGTCCTGGTCCGCGCCGGCGAGATCACCGTGGGCGCGGACCTCGCCGCCAAACGTCGACTTTCCGCCAGAAACCCGAGGGAACTGGCCAAGGGCCCGGCCCGCCTGGCCACGGCCCTGGACGTGGACCGCTCCCTCGACGGCACCGACCTGTGCGCGGGCCCCGATTCCCCCCTGTCCCTGCTCGCGGGCACCCCCACCACACCGGACCTGGTGAGCAGCGGCCCGCGCACGGGAGTGAGCGGCCTCGGCGCCGCCCACCCGTACCGCTTCTGGATCACGGACGACCCGACGGTGAGCCCGTACCGCGCCCACGCGCCGCGCCGGCGGGCAACTTGACTCGACCAAGCGGGACGCCTAACGTAGTCCGAGCCGCTGGAACGGGAGCCCTGCTACAGCAGACCCCCCCGGAGCGGCCAACCCAACACAGACGACGCACCCCTGGCGGGGTCTTATTCGGCATGTCCGGATTCCCGGCCAAACGGCTCGATTATGAGCGACACGGGATAAGCGCTAATGTGGTGGAACGCCGAAAGGCAAAGACCCCCAACGGTCACCGAATTCAAATCCAAGTCTGGAAACAGCGCGGAAATGATCTGGTAGAGTTGGAAACGCAAGAACAGAACGAAAGCCCGGAGGAAAGCCCCAGCCGAAGTTGCTGCGGGTGAGTACAAAGGAAGCGTCCGTTCCTTGAGAACTCAACAGCGTGCCAAAAATCAACGCCAGAAGTTGATACCCCGTCCACTTCGGTG
>NZ_JBIBRZ010000008.1:0-118120 GCF_043076955.1 Streptomyces sp. NPDC016562
CCGCCCCGCGCGCGTCGGGCGGTGCGGCGCGGCGGGCGCGCCCCCCCCCCCCCCCCCCCCCCCCCACAGCGGCGCCACCGTCGGGGCTCCGCCCCGGACCCCGCTCCTCAAACGCCGGAGGGGCTGAAAGACCAGGGCTCCGTTCCGGACCATCGGACTCGAACGCCAGGGGCTGGAAGACCAGGGCTTTGCGCCCGACCAGCGTCAAGCGCCGGCGAGGCTCACGGCAGTGCGGCGGCGAGGGCGGCCAGCGTCGGCGCCCACGCGCTGTCCGGCGGGGTGCCGTAGCCGACGACCAGCGCGTCCCGCGCGGGGAGTTCGGCCTCGGGATGCCGGAACCGGGCCAGGCCGCACACGGCCAGGTCCTGCCAGGCCGCCGACTGCAGCACCGACCTCTCCGTCCCCGCGGGAAGGTCCAGCACCGCGTGCAGCCCCGCCGCGATCCCGGACACGGCCACCCGCCCGCCCACCGCCGCGACGAGCTCGTCGCGCCGCCGCCGGTAGCGCAGCCGCATCCCCCGCACGTGACGGTCGTACGCCCCCGAGGTGATGAACTCCGCGAGCGTGAGCTGCTCCAGCGCGCTGGAGGTCCGGTCGCCCAGTCCCTTGACCGCCAGCACCTCGTCCGGCAGCCCCGGCGGGAGCACCATCCAGCCCATCCGCAGCCCCGGCGCCAGCGACTTGCTGGCCGTGCCGAGGTACACCACCCGGTCCGGGTCGAGGCCCTGGAGCGCCCCCACCGGCTGGCGGTCGTAGCGGAACTCCCCGTCGTAGTCGTCCTCCAGGATCAGCCCGCCCGTGGTCCGGGCCCAGTCGACCGCGGCCGCCCGCCGGGCCGGGGTCAGGGCGGCGCCCGTCGGGAACTGGTGCGCCGGGGTCAGGAGCACCGCGCCGGGCGCGCCGGCCGCACCGGCCGCACCGCCCGCTCCGGTCAGCTCTCCCGTGCGGGCCCCGTCCCCGTCGACCCCCAGCGGCCGCGTCCGCAGCCCCGCCCGCACCAACACGTCCCGGTGGTAGTCCAGGCCGTACCCCTCGACCGCCACCTCCCGCACGCGTCGCGCCCGCAGCACCCGCGCCAGCAGCTTCAGCCCGTGCACGAAGCCCGCGGTGAGCACGATCCGCTCCGGGTCCGCGTACACCCCGCGCGCCCGCGCCAGGTAGTCGGCGAGCGCGCGGCGCAGCTCGACGCGGCCGCGTGCGTCGCCCTCGTAGCCGAAGGCCTCGTTCGGCGCGCCGGTCAGGGCCCGCCGGGCCGCCGACAGCCAGGCCGCGCGCGGGAAACCGGCCAGGTCCGGGGAGCCGGGCATCAGGCTGTACGAGGGTCCGCCGCGCGCGGGGCGCCGTACGCGGGCGGGCGCGGCGGGCCGGCGGGGCCGCGCCCGTTCGGCGACGCGGGTACCGGATCCCTGGCGGGCCGTCAGCCAGCCCTCGGCCACGAGCTCGGCGTACGCCTCCGCCACCGTGTTGCGCGCGATGCCGAGGTCCGCGGCGAGGCTGCGCGAGGACGGCAGCCGGGTCCCGGCGGCCAGCCGCCCGCTGCGCGCGGCCTCCCGCAGCGCCTCGGTGAGTCCGGCCCGCAGGCCGCGCCCGGCGGACAGGTCCAGATGCAGGTCCGCCCCGAAAGTGGCCCAGGATTCCGTCATGGATATGGACCATATCGCTGGGCCGCCCGGCTCCTAGGGTGGATCACATGACGACGACCACCGCAGTGACCGAAACCGCCCACGAACACACCCCGCGCATGCAGATGGCGAAACTCGCCCCCGAGGTCTACAAGGCCGTCCTGGCCCTGGAGATGGCCTCCCGGAAGGGGCTGGACCCGGCCCTGGTCGAGCTCGTCAAGATCCGCGCCTCGCAGATCAACCACTGTGCCTTCTGCCTCGACATGCACACCAAGGACGCGATCGCGGCCGGGGAGAGCGTCGACCGGATCGTGCTGCTGGGCGCCTGGGAGGAGTCGCGGCACTTCTACACCGAGAAGGAGCTCGCGGCGATCGAGTTCACCGAGGCCGTCACGGTCCTGACGGACGGTTTCGTGCCGGACGAGGTGTACGCGAAGGCCGCGAAGCACTTCGAGGAGCGCGAACTGGCCCAGCTGATCGCCGTCATCGCGACGATCAACGTCTGGAACCGGATCGGTGTCACCACCCGCCTGGTGCCCGGGCACTACACCCCGGGCATGTACAAGCAGGCGTGACGGTCAGTCCGGTCTGAAGGAGTCCAGGGCCGCCGTCAGGTGGGCGCGCACCGCCGTCTCGTCGGCGGCGGGGCCCGCCGACAGCAGGGCCCACCGGCTGCCGTCCGCGGCGGCGGTGATCCGCTCGATCCCGCGGCGGCGGCCGTTCGACTCCGCGCTGTCGTACTCGTAGACCAGCTCGCAGGACGTACCGGCCGACGGGCCGAGGGAGACCTCCCGGTAGCCCTCGTTGCTGCTCAGGTACGTGGAGGAGATGCCCAGCAGTGCGCACGCGCCGACGTCGGCCGGCTCGGTGACCCGGAAGATCTGGAGCAGTGCGCTGCGGTCTCCGGGCCGGCGGTAGAAGGACCCGTTGCCGTTCTCGCTGCGGCTGCGCTCCCAGCCCGCCGGTACGGCGACCGAGAAGCCGTCCTCGTCGTGGACCACCGTGTGGCCCTGCTCCGTCGAGGGGCTCGCGGAGGTCCCGGGGCCGGGCGACACGTCGGGCGACGAGCCGTACGAGGGTCGCGCGGACGGGCTCGTGGACGGGCTCGCGTTCGCGTCGGACGCCGGATCGCGGGTCCCCGAGGCCGACGGGGGTGCCTCGGGGTCCTTCGCGTCCGGCCCGGACAGGACGAACCACCCCGCCACGGCGGAGCCGCCCAGGACGGCGGCCCCGACGGCCACCAGCAGCGGGACCTTCCACTCCCGGCCGGCGCCCGCGGCCGGCGAGAGCCGGCCGGGTCTGCCGAACCGCTGCTGCCGCGGGGGCGTCGGGGGTTCCTCGGCCCACTCCCAGCGCTGCGACTGCGGGTTCCACTGGGGGCCGCCGCCCGGGGACGCGGCCACCGGTCAGCCCCCCAGCGCGGTGAGCAGCCCGCCGAGGGCGGTGGCCGCGCTCACCGTCTCCACCAGCGGCGCCCACCGCTCCAGCGCCCCGCGCAGCCGGGCGGGCAGCCCGGGCCGGATCCGGCCCGCCTCCTCCAGCTCGCCGGCGGCCTCGTCCAGTTCGGCGTCGAGCGCCGCGCGGTCGGCGCTGCGCGGCAGGCGGACGAGGGCCGCGCGCAGCTCCCGCACGGCCTCCAGCAGTTCCGCGGCGTCCGGGGCGCCCGTCCCCGTACCGCCGTGGTGGACGGTGTTGGTGATGTGGGCGCCGCCGATGCTGACGCTGCTGCCGTCGATGCGGGTGATCCGCACCGCCCCGGTTACGGCGCCCGCGCTCGCGCCGCCTTCGGCGCCCGCCGCCGCGCCCCTCGTGTCATCCGTCATCGCTGTTCCTTCCCCCCGTGTGGTGGCTCGCTTGGTTGCTGTGGCCGCTGCCGCCCACGCTGAACGCGCTGTGGTTCACCGACTGGATGAACACCCCGCCGTCCGCCACCGTGACCGCGCGCTGGGCGAACTCCTCGGTGTGCCAGCCCGCTTCGTGCAGGGCCAGGGTCACCCCGGCGACG
Organism: Streptomyces sp. NPDC016562; assembly: GCF_043076955.1. NCBI lineage: Bacteria > Bacillati > Actinomycetota > Actinomycetes > Kitasatosporales > Streptomycetaceae > Streptomyces > Streptomyces sp. NPDC016562. The sequence goes on from NZ_JBIBRZ010000008.1 coordinate 3,628, forward strand.
ATCCGGTCCTGGATGGTCTTCAGGTACCGGTCCAGGTCCATCAGCTGGAACAGCGAGGCCTTCTCCTGCGCCGCGAGCTCGCGCACGGACACGGCCGGACCGGCCGGAAGCGCGCCCCCGTAGCCCGCCGTGGCGATCTGCCACGGGGCCCGGCTGCCGCCCGACAGGGTGCCGAGCGCCGCAGCGAGCGAGCGCGGGGCGTTCTTCAGCGCCCAGACCGCCTTCGCGAAGGCGCTGTTGCGCAGGTGCCGCCGGGCCACGTCGTCGGCCTCCTGGAACTCCGGCCGCACGGGCAGCAGTACGTGCGGCGCCACCTCCAGCATCAGCATCCCGCCCTGGGTGTGGACGCGTACGAAGACGGTGATGACGAGGTTCTCGTCCCAGCCCCCGACCCGGACCCGCAGGAAGTGGCGGCGCCGCTCCCCGCCCTCCTCGACGGCCGCGGCCCGGTGCGCCGCGAACGCCTGCTCCGACAGGTCCAGTTCGTGCCCGCCGGGCAGCTCGGCGGGCGGCAGGAACACGCACTCGTCCACGACCAGCTCCCGCAGCCGGTCCAGAACGGCCTCCTGCGCTTCGGGCGAGCCGTGCGGGGACGGGACGCGCAGGGCCTCCAGCCGTGGCCGGATCCGCTCCACGATCCGTGCGTTGTCGAGCGGTTCGGGTGCGGCGTCGTCCTGGGGGCGCAGTTCCACCGACAGGTGCCAGGGCCGGTGGGCCTCGCCGGCGCCGCAGAACGGGTCGTCGACGTTGTAGATGATCAGGGGGGCGTGCTGGGTGCGGACGATCCGGTTGCGGGCGCGTGCGTAGCGGCCGCCCGAGGCGGGGTCGGCGCTCGGGTCGGCGTAGCGCGTCCGGCTGAGGGAGGTGGTGATGACGCGGGCGAAGTGGCCCCGTTGCAGGCCGACGACCACGCTGAGCAGGAAAAAGAGGATCAGGGCGGTCCAGCCGTACACCGCGCCGAGGACGTAGCCGAGCCGGGGCAGCTCGAAGAGCAGTCCGAAGGGCGTGCGTTCGAGCCGCCGGGTGAGGTCTTCGAGGAGGACGGCGGAGTCCTCGCCCCCGCCGACGTTCGCACTGCCGTCGAGTGCGCCGACCACCACCCCCAGGACGACCCCGGCGAGCAGCACGTAGCCGCATCCGCGCAGCAGCGATTCGAGGAACCGGCTGGCGCGACGCCCTCGTTCGCGGCGCCGTTTGATCCTCCCGGCGCCGCTGAGGAACGCGGCCGGGATCAGCAGGAAGATCAGCAGCGCCTGGGCCAGGAGCAGCCCGAGGCCCCACACCGCCACGACGGCCGAGGCCCAGGCCGCTTCGGCGCGGCGGGCCTGGAGGGCGTGGGCGAGGACGCGGGCGGCGTCGAAGCCGTAGGAGGGCGCGACGTAGCGCTCCTCGTGGACGTAGAGCTCCTGGATCACCCGGTCGCGGTACGCCGCGTCCAGATACGTGCCTGCGCACAGCAGCCGGCCCGCCTCGCTGAGCGAAGGGTGCACGGGAGTTCTGCCGTCCCCGTTGCCTGTCACCGAATCCCCCTTTCGGTGTGCGGAGGGAAACGATAGGGCGGCGGTTTCGAAGCCGACAGGCGCGATCACGCCAAAAGGCCCCGGCGCGCCGTGCGCCGGGGCCTTCGGGAAGAGCGGGTCGGCTGGGCCGACCGGATCAGATCACATCTGAGCGATGAGACCGGATCGGATCAGATCAGGCCGAGCGCGCGGACCGCGTCGCGCTCCTCGACGAGCTCCTGGACGGAGGCGTCGATGCGGGTGCGGGAGAACTCGTTGATGTCCAGGCCCTGGACGATCTCGTACGTGCCGTTCTTGGTGGTGACCGGGAAGGAGGAGATGATGCCCTCCGGGACGCCGTAGGAGCCGTCCGACGGGATGCCCATGGAGGTCCAGTCGCCCGCGGCCGTGCCGTTGACCCACGTGTGCACGTGGTCGATGGCGGCGTTGGCGGCCGAGGCGGCCGAGGACGCGCCACGGGCCTCGATGATCGCCGCGCCGCGCTTGGCGACGGTCGGGATGAAGGTGTCGGCGAGCCAGGCCTCGTCGTTGACGACCTCGGCGGCGTTCTTGCCTGCGATCTCCGCGTGGAAGATGTCCGGGTACTGGGTCGCCGAGTGGTTGCCCCAGATGGTGAGGCGCTTGATCTCGGTGACGTCGGCGCCCGTGCGCTTCGCCAGCTGCGAGATCGCCCGGTTGTGGTCCAGACGGGTCATCGCGGTGAAGCGCTCGGCCGGTACGTCCGGGGCGGCGGCCTGCGCGATGAGCGCGTTGGTGTTGGCCGGGTTGCCCACGACGAGGACCTTGATGTCGTCCGCGGCGTGCGCGTTGATCGCGGCGCCCTGCGGCTTGAAGATGCCGCCGTTGGCGGAGAGCAGGTCACCGCGCTCCATGCCCTTGGTACGCGGGCGGGCGCCCACGAGCAGCGCGACGTTGGCGCCCTCGAAGCCCTGGTTCGGGTCGTCGAAGATGTCGATGCCCTTGAGCAGCGGGAACGCGCAGTCGTCGAGCTCCATGGCGGTGCCCTCAGCGGCCTTCATGCCCTGGGGGATCTCCAGAAGTCGGAGCTTGACCGGCACGTCCGCGCCGAGCAGGTGACCGGATGCGATGCGGAAGAGCAGCGCGTAGCCGATCTGGCCGGCGGCGCCGGTGACGGTGACATTCACGGGAGTGCGGGTCATGGCCTTCTCCGTTAGACAGCTGGCGGTGGGGCGTCCCTGCCCCATGTGCTGGCGGACGCCGCTCCCCAGTAAATCTTGACGTGAAGAGACATCCGCGGTCAGGCTATCCGACCTGTGAGCGGCCGAACCCCCGGGTCCCTGTGGTGCGTGGCACACGGACCCCGGCGTTCGAAGGTCAGATCGACCCACGGACCCCTGTTCGACCAAGGGTTACCGGGGGCCGACCAGGGGCGACGCGGGGGTTCGACCGTACGGCGGCCCTCACCGCACGGTGAAGCGGACCGCGCTCTCCAGGAACGGGATGTCCAGCCACGGCTTCGGCTCCATGACCAGAGCGAGCAGCGTGATCGCCACGCCCAGCACCCCGTACGTGATCATGTCGGTGTAGCGGGAGCGCACCGCGAGCATCCCCACCGAGGGCAGGACGCGGCGCAGCACCGACGCCGCGATCAGGGCCACGCCGATCACCAGGCAGCCGATCCTCGGCTGGCCCAGCGCCGTGGCCAGCAGGCCCGCCGCGGTCGCGGTGAGCACGCTGAGCATCGGCCACTGCCGCGCGGGCGTGGACACCGCCCCGGGGACGGCGCGGCCGCTGCCCTCGGGGCGGGCGGTGTCCCGGGTGACGGACGGGAAGCGGCGGGACCTGGGACCCTCGGCGCCGCTCGCGCCGGTCGGGCCGGTCGGGCCGTTCGTCGCGGGCGCGCCGCCCGCGGCCGCGGGCTGAGCGGCGTCCGGTTCAGCCTGCACTGGAGATCCGTTCCGCCGCCTCGACGACATTGACGAGCAGCTGGGCCCGGGTCATCGGGCCGACGCCGCCCGGGTTCGGGGAGATCCAGGCGGCCACCTCGGCCACGCCGGGGTGCACGTCCCCGACGATCTTCCCCTGCTCGTCGCGGCTCACGCCGACGTCGAGCACGGCCGCGCCCGGCTTCACGTCCTCCGGCTTGACCAGGTGCGGGACGCCCGCCGCCGCGACGATGATGTCGGCCTGGCGCAGCAGCCCGGAGAGGTTGCGCGTACCGGTGTGGCAGAGCGTCACGGTCGCGTTCTCGGACTTGCGGGTCAGCAGCAGGCCGATGGAGCGCCCGACGGTGATCCCGCGGCCGAGGACCACGACGTGCGCGCCGTTGATCTCCACGTCGTGGCGGCGCAGCAGCTGGACGATGCCGTAGGGGGTGCAGGGCAGCGGGCCCGGCTCGTTCAGCACCAGCCGGCCGAGGGAAGTGGGGTGCAGGCCGTCGGCGTCCTTGAGCGGGTCCATCAGCTCCAGGACCCGGTTGGTGTCGATGCCCTTGGGGAGCGGGAGTTGGACGATGTAGCCGGTGCACTCCGGGTTGGCGTTGAGCTCCCGTACGACCGCCTCGATGTCCTCCTGGGAGGCCGTCGCAGGCAGTTCGCGCTGGATGGAGGCGATGCCGACCTCGGCGCAGTCCTTGTGCTTGCCGTTGACGTACCAGCGGCTGCCCGGATCGTCACCGACCAGCAGGGTGCCGAGACCGGGGGCGACGCCCCTGGCCTTCAGGGCCGCCACACGGGCGGTCAGTTCGGACTTGATCGCGGCTGCGGTGGCCTTGCCATCGAGAATCTGGGCGGTCATGACCCCATCCTCCCGGATGAGGTGGCCCCGGTTCCAGTCAAGGCGCTCGCAGGGGTGCACGGTTCATTGCACTTGCACAACAAGTGCACGGCCGCGCCGCAACGAGCTGGACAACCCCTCGCCAATCGGACGACCATGCAACGAATGAGTGCCGCGGGCAGTGCCGGGGGGGCGGACCGCTCGATCCAGGATTCCTCCGCGTGTGTGCCGTGCGTCCCCGCACTTTTACGGAGGAACACCCCAAGATGAGTTTCGGCGACCCCCACAATCCGTACGGACAGCAGCCGCCGCAGGGCCAGCCGGGCTACGGCTACCCGCAGCAGGCCCCGCAGGGCGTCCCGCCGCAGGGCGGCTACGCCTACCCGCAGCAGGCGTACCCGGCCGCTCCGGCCGGGTACCCGGGCAGCCCCGTCGTCGAGATGCCCGGCGGCGTGAAGGCCGCCCGCGTCATCCTCTTCATCCTGGGCGGCCTGCAGGCCCTGGGCTCCGTGGTCTGGATCATCGGCGGTGCGCTGCTCGCCTCGTACTTCACCTCCGACACGAGGGGCTCCTACCGCTCGGACGCGGACGAGGTGGCGACCTTCGCCGGCATCGTCCTCGTGATCGTCATCGCCGTCTCGGTGGCCTTCGCGCTGTGGGCCATCCTCACGGCGGCCAAGCTGAGCAAGGGCCGCGGCGGGGTCCGCGCCTCGGGCATCGTCTACGGCTCGCTGCTCACCCTGGCGGGTGTCGGCACCGTGATCAGCAACCTCGTGGCCCTCTCCGCCGCGTCCGCCGCGTCGTCCTCCAGTGCGGACATGCCGGCCGCTGCGATCGCCGTGTCCGTGGCGTTCGCCCTGGTCCCGCTGGGCCTCGGCCTCTGGATCGTCGTGGGCCTCTCCAACAGCGCCGCGAGCGCCTACTTCCAGCGCCCCCGCTACTGACACCCGCACCGGGCCCCGCACCGACCCCGGCTACGGCGAAGGCCGCGCCCCGCACTGCGGGACGCGGCCTTCGCCGTATGCCTGGGGACCTCGGTTGCGCGGGGACCTCAGTGGAAGAAGTGCCGGGTGCCGGTGAAGTACATGGTCACACCGGCCTTCTTCGCAGCCTCGACGACCTGCTCGTCGCGGACCGAACCGCCCGGCTGGACCACGGCCTTGATGCCCGCGGCCGTCAGGATCTCCAGCCCGTCCGGGAAGGGGAAGAAGGCGTCGGAGGCGGCGTACGAGCCCTGCGCGCGCTCGGCGCCCGCCCGCTCGACGGCGAGCTTGGCCGAGTCGACGCGGTTGACCTGGCCCATGCCCACGCCGACCGAGGCGCCGTCCTTCGCGAGCAGGATCGCGTTGGACTTGACGGCCCGGCAGGCCTTCCACGCGAAGGCCAGCTCGGCGAGCTCGGCCTCGGACAGGGCCTCGCCCGTGGCGAGCGTCCAGTGCGCCGGGTCGTCGCCCTCGGCCTGGAAGAGGTCCGACTGCTGGAGCAGCGCGCCACCGGAGATCGGCTTGAGGTCACCCGGCTGGTGCGGGGTGCCCTCCACCTTCAGGACGCGGATGTTCTTCTTCTTGGCGAGGATCTCGACCGCGCCGTCCTCGTAGGCGGGGGCGGCGATGACCTCGGTGAAGATCTCCGCGACCTGCTCGGCGAGCTCGACGGTCACCGGACGGTTGACGGCGATGACGCCGCCGAAGGCCGACAGCGGGTCGCAGGCGTGCGCCTTGCGGTGCGCGGCGGCGACGTCGGCGTCGACGGCGATCCCGCACGGGTTGGCGTGCTTGATGATCGCGACGCAGGGCTCGTCGTGGTCGTAGGCGGCGCGGCGCGCGGCCTCGGTGTCGACGTAGTTGTTGAAGGACATCTCCTTGCCGTGCAGCTGCTCGGCGTTGGCGAGCCCGCCCGGCTGGCCGTCCGTGTAGAGGGCGGCGGCCTGGTGCGGGTTCTCGCCGTAGCGCAGGGTCGACTTGCGCTCCCACGCGCCCGCGAGGAACTCGGGCAGGACGGCGTCCTCCTGCGGCGCGTACGCGTTCGTGAACCAGGAGGCCACGGCCACGTCGTAGGCGGCGGTGTGCTGGAAGGCCTCGGCCGCCAGGCGCTTGCGGGCGGTGAGGTCGAAGCCGCCGCCCTGGGCGGCCGCGATCACGTCGGCGTAGCGGGCCGGGCTGGTGACGACCGCGACCGAGGGGTGGTTCTTGGCGGCGGCGCGGACCATCGACGGACCGCCGATGTCGATCTGCTCGACGCACTCGTCGGGGGTGGCACCCGACTGGACGGTAGCCAGGAAGGGGTAGAGGTTGACGATCACCAGGTCGAAGGGCTCGACGCCCAGCTCGGCGAGCTGGTTGCGGTGGTCCTCCAGGCGCAGGTCGGCGAGGATGCCGGCGTGCACGCGCGGGTGCAGGGTCTTGACCCGGCCGTCCAGGCACTCGGGGAAGCCGGTCAGCTCCTCGACCTTGGTGACGGGCACCCCGGCCGCGGCGATCTTCGAGGCGGTGGAGCCGGTGGAGACGAGCGCGACGCCCGCCTCGTGCAGCCCGCGGGCCAGCTCTTCCAGTCCCGTCTTGTCGTAGACGCTGACGAGCGCACGCCGGATCGGCCGCTGGGTAGTGGTCGGGTCGTTGCTGTCTACGGTCTCTACGGCGGTCACTGGATTGTTACCTTTCGTCCCTCAATGCGGTAGCCGTGCCGGGCCAGACGCCCCACGACATCGACGAGCAGCGCTCGCTCGACTTCCTTGATGCGCTCATGGAGAGCGGCTTCGTCGTCCTCGTCCCGGACCTCGACGACACCCTGGGCGATGATCGGACCGGTGTCCACGCCGCCGTCCACGAAGTGGACGGTGCAGCCGGTGACCTTCGCGCCGTAGGCGAGCGCGTCCCGTACGCCGTGCGCACCGGGGAAGGCGGGGAGGAGGGCGGGGTGGGTGTTGACGAACCGGCCGCCGAAGCGGTCGAGGAACGCCTTGCCCACGATCTTCATGAACCCGGCGGACACGACGAGGTCCGGGGCGTACGCGTCGGTCGCCTCCGTGAGCGCGATGTCCCACTCCTCGCGGCTCCCGTAGGCCTTGACCGGGCAGACGAAGGTGGGGATCCCGGCCTTCTCGGCCCGTTCCAGGCCGGCGATGTTCTCGCGGTCGGCCCCCACGGCGACGACTTCGGCACCGAAGCCCTCGGATCCGCCGGGGTGGGCGTCGATGGCGTCGAGCAGGGCCTGGAGGTTGGTGCCGGAACCGGAGACCAGCACGACCAGGCGGGAGGCGGCCATGGGAGGCCCTTTCTCGCGGGAATTGCGGTGTTCGTGGTGTTCGTCTTGTGTGGTCATACAAAACTTCGGGGTACCGATATACGGGGGACCCTACGAAGCGACCGACCGCCTGCAACGATACCGGCACACCGGACGGCCCCCGAGGGACGGGGGGACGGCCGGGCGGTAGCGTCTGGCTTACAAGCCGCGAACTGGGCCCACCTCGCCACGACGTCCTCGTGACGTCCATGACACAGGGGAAGAAACACACCCGATGCCGGACCGCCGTCAGCCCGAGTCCCCCACCGACGACAACCCCTTCGCGGCTCCGCCGGAGGGCCGGCCCGACCAGCCGTGGCAGCCGCGCGGCGGCGGCGAGGGCGGGCCGGGCGACGGCCCGGGTGACGCGGACGGCCAGCGGGGCCCGGCGCGCTGGGACCCGACGGACCCGATCCAGCGCCGCGCCCGCTACGCGCTGCTCGCCGGCATGTGGGGCTTCTTCTTCGGGATCTTCGGCATTCCGTCGGTGGGCCTGCTCCTGGGCGCGCTCGCCCTGTACTGGGGCATCAGCGCCCTGCGCGGCAAGCCGGCCGAGCCCACCGCCCCGGACGCCCCGACGGGCCTGGCCTCCCTGGGTCCGGCGGCCCGCCCCCAACGCACGGCGGCGGTGAGCGGCCTGATCACGGCCACTCTGGCGATCCTCCTGGCGATGAGCTCGTACGCCCTGCAGCTGGCCTACAAGGACTTCTACGTCTGCCGCGACGACGCCCTCACCAACGCGGCCGAACAGCAGTGCAACACCCTCCTCCCGGACAACGTCCTGGGCGACATCCTGAAGGTCCGCCAGTAGCCCTCCGGCCCGGCCCCTGCCCCCTTCTCGGGGGGCCCCCGGGGCAAAGCCCCGCTCCCCACCTGCCCGGCCGCTCATATCCAGCCCGGCCGCACACGTTCAGCCTCGCCGGCGCTTGAGGCACGGGGCCCGGGGCGGAGCCCCGCTCTTTCAGCCCCGCACCCATCCAGCCCGGCCGCACATATCCAGCCCCGCCGCACATACCCAGCCTCGCCGGCGTTTGAGGCGCGGGGTCCGGGGCGGAGCCCCGATCTTCGCCCCGCGCACCACCCGGTCCATCCAGCCCCGCCGCACATATCCAGCCTCGCCGGCGCTTGAGGCGCGGGGTCTGGGGTGGAGCCCCAGCGGCGGCGGCGCGCCCGCTACACCGACGGCTTACGGCGCGTCAGCACCCGCGCCCCCACCACCGGCGGAGCCAACGACTCGACCCCTTGCCCGGCAACCGGCTCAGCCGGGCCCGGCACCGGCCCGGATCCCGGCCTCGGCGCCGGGCCGGGAAGCGGACTCAGGTCCAGGCTGATCCCCGGCACGACGGTCACCGGCCGATGCACCCGCCCCACCCCCAAGCCCGGCGCAGCCGCAGGGCCCGGCCCATCCACAACGCCCGGCGCAGCCGCAAGGCCCGGCCCAGCCCCCAAGCCCGGCGCAGCCGCCAAGCCCGGCCCGGCCAAGTCCGGCACAGCCAAGCCCGGCGCAGCCGCAGGGCCCGGCGCAGCCGCAAGGGCCGGTTCGGCCGGCAGGGCAGGCGCGGGCGGAGCAACCGGACCCGCCTCCCCCATATCCGGCACCAACACCCCCGCCGCCCTCCGCATCGCCGCCCACCGAACCTCCCGCACCCCACTGTCATGCCACGCATCCCCCAACAACCCGTCCCCGTCCATCCCCGCCGCCCCCATCCCCCTCGCCGGCCGCGTCCGCCACACCTGCACCCCCACCGCCACCGGCACCGCCAGCCCCAGCGTCCACACGAAGGCCGCCGCCCCGGTGGCCCACCACACCGGCCCGAACTCCGCCAGCCGCCGCGACCCCAGCGGCCCCCCGGCCGCCGCCGCGAGCCCGGTCATCACCAGGCCGCACACCAGTGCGCCCAAGGCCGCCGTGAGCGCGGTCTCCCCGTACGAGACCTCACGCGCCCGGCGTACCGCGAACCAGCCCACCGCCAGCCCGGCCACCACCGGCACGCCGGCGACCGCCCAGGTCAGCGGGGTGCCCGGCCCCTCCGGCGGGAGCGCCGCCAGCAGCGGGAACCGGGGCAGCCCGACCCCGCCCGCGAAGCCGAGCGGGGTGGCGGTCACGTCGGCGCCGACGGCGAAGCCGGGCCCGAGGGCGTAGGCCGCGCCCCAGACCATGGCGTTCGGGATCAGCGCGACCGCGAGCAGCAGCACCGCGAACCGCCCGGACCACACCCCGGTCAGCGCGAGGAACGAGCCCTGCGCCTCCGCCCCGTGCCACGCGAGCGACACGCCGACGAGCAGCGCACCGCCCCCGAGGAGGACCAGGGCCCCGCCCGCACCCGCCCGCAGCGCCAGCGCGTAACGGGGGCGCGCGACCACCCTCCGTACGCCCCTCGGCAGCCAGGACGGCAGCGTCCCGAGCGGACGCCCCTTGGTCCCCCACACCCCGCCCGCGGCGGCGAGCACGGCCACCAGGGGGACGTGCCAGGCCGCGCTGATCGGGTCGGCCGGCATCGGCCCACCGGCGGCGTACACCGTGGCGAGGGCCCCGATCGCGAGGTATCCGCAGAGCACGGCCGAGAACACGGCGCCCGCGGGCAGCACCTCCTCGCCCTCCTCCTCGGACGCGCCACCCAGCCGCGCCGCCCGCCGCAGGAGCAGCACGGGCAGCGCGACGAGCAGCAGGGGCGTCACCCCGACGGGCGCGGGAATGCCGGACAGGGTCTCGTACCGCACGAGTTCCGTCCCATGGGCGAGCAGCCACAGCCCGGCGGCGAGGTGCAGGGCCCCGCCGGGACCGCTGTCGGGGTAGGGCGAGCTGATCCACAGCACGATGACGAGCACGGCGAGGAAGCCGAGCCCGAGTCCGGCCGCCACGGCCCCGCCCACTACGCATGCGGCGGCGGCCGGCGAGCGGCGCCGCGTTCCGGCTCGCGGGGCCGCTGACAACGGGGTCCCGCGTTCGGTCACTTGGGTCACCCCGCCATGGTGCCAACGACACGCGCTATGGGCGGGTAACAGGCGAATGTCCGTGGTGTCGCCCAATATACGTTTATGTACTTTTTCGCTCAGGGCTGCCAGGTCGCGGGGAGAGTGGCATGACACGTGGCGTCGAGAGCCTGCCCGCCCCCAACGAGCGCCGCAGGCTGCGCGAGGCGGCGCATCTGACGCCCGAGCAGGTCGCGTCGGCCGTGGGCGTCACCGTGAACACGGTCCGATCCTGGGAGGCGGGGCGCACCCGCCCCCGCGGGCGCATGCGCGAGGCGTACGCGGCCTTCCTCGCGGGCCTCGCGGGCCCACCGGCCCTGCCGGAACCGGAATCCGAGGCCCCGTCAGAGGCCGACGCCCCGTCGGCGGAGGCGGCCGCGTCCGAACCCGATACCACCGGAACGGCCGAGCCCGAATCCACCGCGCCCGCGCAGCCGGAAGCACCCGCCGAGCCGGAACCGGCGGCCGCGCCCGCCGAACACCCCGCACCGGCAGCGGCACCGGCGGCGACACCGCCACCTCCACCGGCAGCGCCACCAGAACCATCACCGGCACCGGCACCGGCACCGGCAGGTGCAACGGCCGGCTTCGACGCCCTCTACGCCCACGCCGCCCCCGCCCTGGCACGGCAGACCTACCTGCTCACCGGCCGCCGGGCCCTCGCCCTGGAGGCCGTGGAGCAAGCGTTCCACCGGGCCTGGAACCAGTGGCCCGAGGTGGCCACCGACCCGGACCCGGAGGGCTGGGTGCGTGCGGTGGCGCACGAGTACGCCCTCTCCCCCTGGCACCGCTACCGGCACGCCCACCGCCAGCCCGACCCACCTCCCGCCGAGCCCGCCGACCGGATCCTCCTCGACGCGGTGCTCGCCCTGCCGGCCGTCCACCGCCGGACGGTCCTGCTCTACGACGGCGTGGGCCTGGACCTCCCCGACACCGCGGCCGAGACGGAGGCCACCACCCCCGCCACCGGCAGCCGCCTCCTGCACGCGCACGCCGACCTCGCCGAGCGGATCCCCGAACTGGCCGCCGTACCGCCGCGGGAACAGTCCGCGGTGCTGCACGGCCTGTTCGCCGCGCTGCGGCCGGCCGCGCCGCTCGACCTCCGCCCGGCGGCGGCCGTACGCGGCGGCAGCGAGCGCCGCATCCGGCTGTGGAGCCGTGCGACCCTCGGCCTGACGGCGGTCATCGCCGTCGCGACCGCCTACACGGCCGTGACCGCGCCCACCCACTACGAGCCCCCGCGCTCGCCCGGCGAGAGCGTCTCCGGCGTACCCCCGCTCAGCGGCCCGCAGCAGCTCACCGAGCAGAGCAAGCAGCTCCACGACAAGCTGCGCGCGGACCCCGCCGCCGGGCCTGCCCGGATCGCCCCGAAGGTCGAATGAGGCGCGACGGGCCCGCGTGGCACATGGGGCACATGAAACAGGGCGTGGCCCGCACCCCCCGAGGGGTGCGGGCCACGCCCTGTTCGCGCAGACGTGCTTACTGAGCGGCGTTCAGGATCTCGCGCGCCAGCTTGGCGGTCTCGGTCGGCGTCTTGCCGACCTTCACGCCGGCAGCCTCAAGGGCTTCCTTCTTGGCCTGTGCGGTGCCGGAGGAGCCGGAGACGATGGCGCCCGCGTGGCCCATGGTCTTGCCCTCGGGGGCGGTGAAGCCCGCGACGTAGCCGACGACCGGCTTCTTGACGTTCTTCGCGATGAAGTCCGCCGCACGCTCCTCGGCGTCGCCGCCGATCTCGCCGATCATGACGATCAGGTCGGTGTCGGGGTCGGCCTCGAACGCCGCGAGGGCGTCGATGTGCGTCGTGCCGATGACCGGGTCGCCCCCGATGCCGACGGCGGAGGAGAAGCCGATGTCACGGAGCTCGTACATCATCTGGTAGGTCAGCGTGCCGGACTTGGACACGAGACCGATGCGGCCGGGCTTGGTGATGTCGCCCGGGATGATGCCGGCGTTGGACTGGCCGGGGGTGATCAGACCCGGGCAGTTCGGGCCGATGATCCGGGTCTTGTTGCCCTTGGCGGTCGCGTACGCCCAGAAGGCGGCGGAGTCGTGCACCGCGATGCCCTCGGTGATGACGACGGCCAGCGGGATCTCGGCGTCGATCGCCTCGACGACGGCCGCCTTGGCGAACGCCGGCGGGACGAAGAGGACGGAGACGTTGGCGCCCGTCTTCTCCATCGCCTCGGCGACGGAACCGAAGACCGGGACCTCGGTGCCGTCGAAGTCGACGCTGGTGCCGGCCTTGCGCGGGTTCACGCCGCCGACGATGTTGGTGCCGTCAGCCAGCATCAGCTTGGTGTGCTTCATGCCCGTGGCACCGGTCATGCCCTGGACGATGACCTTGCTGTCCTTGTTGAGGAAGATAGCCATGTGAGTCTGTGACCTCTGCCCTTACTTCGCAGCCGCGAGCTCGGCGGCCTTGTCGGCCGCGCCGTCCATGGTGTCCACGCGCTGGACCAGCGGGTGGTTGGCGTCCGAGAGAATCTTGCGACCCAGCTCGGCGTTGTTGCCGTCGAGACGGACGACCAGCGGCTTGGTGACCGCCTCGCCCTTGTCCTCGAGCAGCTGCAGCGCCTGGACGATGCCGTTGGCGACCTCGTCACACGCGGTGATGCCACCGAAGACGTTGACGAAGACGGACTTGACGTCCGGGTCACCGAGGATGATCTCGAGACCGTTGGCCATGACGGCGGCGGAGGCGCCACCGCCGATGTCCAGGAAGTTGGCGGGCTTGACGCCGCCGTGGTTCTCGCCGGCGTACGCGACGACGTCGAGGGTGCTCATGACGAGACCCGCGCCGTTGCCGATGATGCCGACCTCACCGTCGAGCTTGACGTAGTTGAGGTTCTTCGCCTTGGCGGCGGCCTCCAGCGGGTTCGCGGCCGCGTGGTCGACGAACTCCTCGTGGCCCGGCTGGCGGAACTCGGCGTTCTCGTCGAGCGAGACCTTGCCGTCGAGCGCGATGACGTCACCGGAGGCGACCTTCGCGAGCGGGTTGACCTCGACGAGGAGCGCGTCCTCGGCGATGAAGGTGTCCCACAGGGTCACGAGGACCTCGGCGACCTTCTCGGCGACCTCGGCCGGGAACTTCGCCAGGGCGACGATCTCGCGGGCCTTCTCGATGGTCACGCCCTCGTTGGCGTTCACCGGGACCTTGGCGAGCTTCTCCGGGGTCTCCTCGGCGACCTGCTCGATGTCCATGCCGCCCGCGACCGAGGCCATGGCCAGGAAGGTGCGGTTGGTGCGGTCGAGCAGGTAGGAGACGTAGTACTCCTCCAGGATCTCGGGAGCAGTCTCGGCGATCATCACCTTGTGGACCGTGTGGCCCTTGATGTCCATGCCGAGAATGTCCGTCGCCCGGGCGACAGCCTCGTCCGGGGTGGCGGCCAGCTTCACGCCGCCGGCCTTGCCGCGGCCGCCGACCTTCACCTGCGCCTTGACGACCGACTTGCCGCCCAGCCGCTCGGTGGCCTCGCGAGCCGCCTCAGGCGTGTCGATGACTTCACCGGCCAGCACCGGTACACCGTGCTTGGCGAAGAGGTCCCTCGCCTGGTACTCGAACAGGTCCACGCGCGTCCGTCCCTTGTCTTTTTTAAAGATTCGCAGTGATTCGCGGTTGTCTGCTATCTGCGTGGGCGTGCCGCGGAGGGCAACGTGACGGCGCTGTCACAAGGAAGGCGCACACGGTGACCGTGGACGCGGCATGTCCGTCCCGCAGGTTATCCCCGCAGGACGTGGGTCCCTAAATCGCAGATCACACCTGAGCGGTGATACCTGTCACAGATCGCCTCACAGGTGAAGGGGAAGTTCGTGTGATCTGCCGCTTCACACGGCGCGGCGGTCCCGCCTCGTCAGGGCACGGGCAGGGGCCGCTTCTCCAGTGCGGCGGCCATCACCTCGGGGAACAGGTCGGGGGTGCAGGCGAAGGCCGGGGCGCCAAGCGCCGCAAGGGCTGCGGCGTGCTCGTGGTCGTAGGCCGGGGCCCCCTCGTCGGACAGCGCCAGGAGCGTCACGAACTCCACGCCCGCCGCCTTCATGGCGGCGACCCGCTTGAGCATCTCGTTGCGTATGCCGCCCTCGTAGAGATCGCTGATCAGGACGACGACGGTGTCGGCCGGCCGGGTGATCTTCGACTGGCAGTAGGCCAGGGCGCGGTTGATGTCGGTGCCGCCGCCCAGCTGGGTGCCGAACAGGACGTCGACCGGGTCGTCGAGCTGGTCGGTGAGGTCCACGACGGCGGTGTCGAAGACGACGAGCCGGGTCGCGATCGAACGCATCGAGGCGAGCACCGCCCCGAAGACGGAGGCGTAGACGACGGAGGCCGCCATCGAACCCGACTGGTCGATGCAGAGGATCACCTCCTTCTTCACCGATTGCGCCGCCCGGCCGTAGCCGATCAGCCGCTCGGGGACGACGGTGCGGTATTCGGGCAGGTAGTTCTTGAGATTGGCCCGGATCGTGCGGTTCCAGTCGATGTCGTGGTGGCGCGGGCGGCTGATGCGCGCGGAGCGGTCGAGGGCGCCGGTGAGCGTGGCCCGGGTGCGCGCCGCGAGCTTCTGCTCCAGCTGCTCCACCACCTTGCGGACCACCGCACGCGCGGTCTCCTTGGTCGTCTCGGGCATCGCCTTGTTGAGGGACAGCAGGGTGCCGACCAGGTGGACGTCGGGCTCGACGGCCTCCAGCATCTCCGGTTCCAGCAACAGGGCGGCCAGGCCGAGCCGCTCGATCGCGTCGCGCTGCATGACCTGGACCACCGAACTGGGGAAGTACGTCCGGATGTCCCCCAGCCACCGGGCCACGCTAGGCGCGGACCCCCCGAGCCCGGCCGCCCGAGCCCCCTTGCGCGACGTACCCTCACCCCCGCCGTACAGCGCCCCGAGCGCCGCATCCATCTGCGCGTCCCGCCCACTCAGCGCACACCCGGTCCCCTCACCCTCTCCCCCACCCAACACCATCCGCCACCGCCGCAACCGCTCATCCCCGTCCCGCACACCCACACTCCCGCCCGCACCCGCCATCGGCCCATCCCCTCGCACTAGTCGCATCTCCCCCACCACATCCCCCGCCCACCCCTCCAGCCTCGCCGGCGTTTGAGGCGCGGGGTCCGGGGCGGAGCCCCGATCTTTCAGCCCGGTCGGCACACTTGCAGCCCCGCCGGCGTTTGAGGCGCGGGGGTCCGGGGGCAGCGCCCCCGGCAACGGCGCCTCACCCGGCCAACAGCATCCGCACCAACGGCACCACCGCATCCGCCCGCACCACATCCAGCTCCGGGCCGAAGCCCTCGCCACCCCAACCCCCCGCCCCCACACCGGCACCGCCCCCGCCACCACCCCCACCCGGCCCGGCAGGGCCCCGCCGAACCAGCTCCCCCAACATCCGCTTCACGCCCGCCTCATACGCCCCGAACGTCCTCCGCAGCAACGGCAGCACATCCGTGAACGCCCCCTCCGGCACCCCCACCAGCCACGCGTCGATCAGCCCCAGCAGCCGCTCGTCGTGGACGAGCAGCGTGCCCCCGCCCGACCCCCCGCCCGCGAAGCCCTCGATCCACCCCGCCGCATCGGCCGGGGCGGCCGCCGGGGACAGCGCGAGCCCCATCAGGCGGGCCGTCTCCTCGGCCGGCAGCCGGCCCTCGTCGAGCAGCAGCCTGGCCGCCCGGCCGCGGATCACGCCCGGCACGGTGTCCCGGCCCGCCAGGGTCCGCAGCACCGCGGACCAGCGTTCCGCCAGCCCCTGCGCCGTGTCGGCCAGCAGCCCCACCGCCCCGTGCACCCCGTCCACATGGCCCCGCAGCTCCGCCGCCGCGTCGGCGTCCAGGCCGGCGGCACACGCCGACGGCAGCGCCACGCATATCCGCTCGGCGAGCCCGGCCGCCACCGTGCCGAGGGCCGTCGCGTCGGTGCCCCGAACGTCCCCGTACCTCAGCGAGCGGGCCAGGGCCGGCAGGGCCTTGGCGAGCCGCGCCACGTCGGTGTCGAGCGCGGCGCGGTCCGCGAGGGCCCGCAGTACGGCCGGCAACGCCTCCGAGAGCCCGGCCAGCAGGCACCGCTCGGCCAGCGCCGTCACCTCGCCCAGCTCGTCGGCGCCCGCCGCATCCGCCTCGGCCTTGGCGGTGGCGGCCGCCAGGACGGTGGTGCCCCATATCCCGGCCTCGGCTATCCGCACGGACAGCTCCGGATCCCACCGCAGCCGCCAGGTCTCCCGGAAGGTTCCGGTGCTGCCCCGCGAGGCGGTCGCCCTGCCCCACCCGATGCCGAGCAGGCCCAGCCGGTGCAGGAGCAGCGACTTGGCCGCGTCGGTGTCCTTGCGCAGGTCGAGCTCCAGCTCGCGCTCCTGCGCCTCGGCCTTGAGCCGCAGCGAGCGCTGCTGGCGGGTCAGGTCGCGCTGGAGGGGCACGACGGGCGCGCCGTCCGGGACTTCGCCGAGCACGTCGCCGACCACCAGGCGGTCCTCGATGAGCGCGAGCGGTATGTCGGAGCCGTCGCACATCACCGCCCGGACCGCTTCCAGGGTCTCCGTCAGACCGGGCAGCGGCCGGCCCCGCATCGCGGCCAGGGTCTGAGCCAGCCGGACCGCCTCGATGACGTGCGCCGAGGAGACCTGCCGGTCCTCCTCGCGCAGCAGCCCGGCGACCTTGGTCAGCCATCGCTCCACGGGCCGGTCCCGCGCCGAGAAGAGGTGGGCGTACCAGCCGGGCGAGGTGATCCCCGCGCCGTACCCGCCGGCCCGGGCGAGCCGGCGGTGGGTCCAGGGCACCCAGGTGGTCGTCACCTTGACCTTCGGCAGTCCGCTGAGGAGCGCCTTGTCGGCGGCCACGGTGGTCTTGGCGCGCAGGGCCGGGACGTGCCAGGCGCCGCACACCACGGCGTACGTGTCGCCGAACTCCCGGCGGGCGGCCCGCATCCGCTGGCGCATGTACGCCTCGCGCACGAGGTCCCGGTGGTGTCCGCCGTCGCCGTAGGCCTCGCGCAGGGCGCCCATGGCCTCCCCGAGTGCCTCGAACGCCCCGAGCGCGTCGGCCTCCTTGGCGCCGCGGTGTTCGACCGCGTCCTCCCACCACCGCTCGGGGTCGTCGTACCCGGCGGTCTCGGCCAGCACCGCGAGCGGGTCGACCCTGACGGCGTCCGGCTCGGCCCGGTCCGCGTCCCCCTGGGCGGCCAGCGTGTGCGCGGCCGGGAGGTCCATGAACCGCACCGGTACGCCGGCCTGCTGGGCCCAGCGGATGGCGACCCACTCGGGGGAGAACTCGGCCAGCGGCCAGAAGGCGGCCCGGCCGGGGTCGTCCGCGGCGTGGGCGAGCAGCGCCACGGGCGGTCTCATCCCGGGGTCGGCGGCCAGGGCGAGTAGCTCGTCGCCCTCGGGCGGCCCCTCGATCAGCACGGCCGCGGGGCGGGCCGCGTCCAGGGCGGCGCGCACCGTGCGGGCCGAGCCGGGCCCGTGGTGCCGTACGCCCAGCAGCAGCGGGCCCTGCCGGCTGCTGCTCATGCCGTCACCTCCCGGCAGGCCCGGTAGAAGTCCTTCCAGCCGTCGCGCTCGCGGACCACGGTCTCCAGGTACTCCTGCCAGACGACCTTGTCGGCCGCCGGGTCGCGGACGACGGCGCCGAGGATGCCGGCGGCCATGTCGGAGGGGCGCAGTACGCCGTCCCCGAAGTGGGCGGCCAGGGCGAGGCCGTTGGTGACGACGGAGATGGCCTCGGCGGTGGACAGGGTGCCGCTGGGTGACTTCACCTTCGTACGGCCGTCGGCGGTGACGCCGTCGCGCAGCTCGCGGAAGACGGTGACGACGCGGCGGATCTCCTCCAGGCCCTCGGGCACGGCCGGCAGGTCGAGGGCGCGGCCCATCTGGTCGACGCGGCGGGCGACGATGTCGACCTCGGCGTCGGCGGTGGCGGGCAGCGGCAGCACCACGGTGTTGAAGCGGCGGCGCAGGGCGCTGGAGAGCTCGTTGACCCCGCGGTCGCGGTCGTTGGCGGTGGCGATGAGGTTGAAGCCCCGCACGGCCTGGACCTCTTCGCCGAGCTCCGGTATCGGGAGCGTCTTTTCGGACAGGACGGTGATGAGGGTGTCCTGGACGTCGGCGGGGATGCGGGTGAGCTCTTCCACGCGGGCGGTCATGCCGTCGGCCATGGCCCGCATCACGGGGCTGGGGACGAGGGCGTCGCGGCTGGGGCCGTGGGCCAGGAGCCGGGCGTAGTTCCAGCCATACCGGATGGCCTCTTCGGGCGTGCCCGCGGTGCCCTGGACGAGGAGGGTGGAGTCGCCGCTGACGGCGGCTGCGAGGTGCTCGGACACCCAGGTCTTGGCCGTGCCGGGGACGCCGAGCAGGAGCAGGGCGCGGTCGGTGGCCAGGGTGGTGACGGCCACTTCGACGATGCGGCGGGGGCCGACGTACTTCGGGGTGATCACCGTGCCGTCGTCGAGCGTGCCGCCGAGCAGGTAGGTGGCGACGGCCCACGGGGAGAGCTTCCAGCGGGCCGGGCGGGGCCGGTCGTCGGCCGCCGCCAGGGCTTTCAGTTCGTGTGCGAAGGCATCTTCGGCGTGCGGGCGCAGCGCCTGGGCGCCGGTGCTGTTCTCGGGCATGGTCATGGTCCCCCTCCAGTGCTCGGCAGCCACTCGGTGACTGCTTGCCCAACGGTGCACCACGCCACTGACAACGGGCCCTGCCCATAGCGTCGTTGCAGGTCAGAGCGATTGTCAGTGGGGGTCTCTACGGTGGAACACATGACTGAGCAGGGGGTCCGCTGGACGGCGGAACAGGTACTGTCTCTGGCTCCTGACGATGCCTCACGCAAGGCGGGAGGCAGACTCGGCGGGGCGGGGACATGGTCACAGACCGGAGGTTCCGCTTCCGGATCTGTATGGGGGTTGTGCAAGGGCAGCGGCAGCACGCCGTACCGGACGGTGGTCGACCTGGCGGGGCCGGCGTACAAGTGCTCCTGCCCGAGCCGGAAGTTCCCGTGCAAGCACGCGCTGGGACTGCTGCTGCTCTGGTCCGCCGAGGGGGTCGGCGAGCCGGTCGAGGCGCCGGACTGGGCCGCGCAATGGCTGACGGAGCGTGCGGCGAAGGCCGCGCGTCCGGCCGCCGGGGCGGGCAGGGCGGTGGACGCGGAGGGGGCGCGCAAGCGGGCCGAGCGGCGGGCGGCGCGCATCGGCGCGGGCGTCACGGAGCTGGAGCAGCGGCTGGCCGATCTGCTGCGCGGTGGCCTCGCGGGCCAGGAGCAGACGGGTTACGCGGCGTGGGAGGAGACCGCGGCCCGGATGGTCGACGCGCAGGCGCCCGGATTGGCCGGGCGGGTCAGGGAGTTGGGGACGATACCCAGTTGCGGCCCCGGCTGGCCCGCCCGGATGCTGGAGGAGGCGGCGCTGCTGCACCTGCTGGACCGGGCCTGGCTCGGGGTGGCCGGGCTGCCCGAACCGCTGGCGGCGACGGTGCGCAGCCGGGTGGGACTGCCGGCCTCCGGGGAGGGGGAGGCCGTACGGGACCGCTGGCTGGTGCTGTCGCAGCACGACTCGGTGTCACCGGACGGCCGGCTCACCACCCGCCGGATATGGCTGCGCGGGCAGGTGGGCGGGCGGCCGGCGCTGTTGCTGGACTTCGGGCCGCCCGGGCGGCCGCCGGGTCTGGCGCTGCCGGTGGGGCTGGAGCTGGAGGCGGAGATCCGCTTCCGGCCCGGGTCGGCGGGGCTGCGGGCGGACCTCGGGGAGAGGGGCGCTGCGGCCGTGCCGTGCACGGGGGTTCCGGCCGGGGTGAGCACGGGGGCCGCCCTGGAGGCGTACGGGGCGGCGCTGCGGGCCGATCCGTGGCTGGAGTCCTGGCCGGTGGTGCTCGGTCCGGTGATTCCGATACCGGGAGAGCTCGGCTGGCAGCTGGCGGACGCGGAGGGCACCTGTGCCCTGCCGGTACCCCTCACGGGGACCGGCAGCCGCTCCCGCACGGGCCTGTGGCAGCTGGCCGCGTTGTCGGGCGGGGGCCCGGTCACGGTGTTCGGCGAGTGCGGCCACCGCGGCTTCACCCCGCTGACGGCGTGGCAGCCGGAGGCGCCCGAGCCGGTCGCCCTGTCCTGACCCAGAGCCGACGAGCACACACGCTGGGGGCCTGGGGGGACGTGTGCCGCCCGTGAGGGCGGCGGGGAGGGGACGCGTGGGGCGCGGGGGCGCCGTGCGCGGCACGACGAGGAAGCGGGGGCGCGGGGGCGCCGTCGTAGAGGTGACGAGAAGCCGGGGGGCTTGCATGAACGACAACCACGCCAGCTAGCGAAGTCGGACTGCCCGACAGCTCCGGTCCCGTGGAGGGGGCGGGACCGGAGCACCGCGGGACGACGAGGAACCAGCGACGAGCGACGAGCCACGAGCGACGAGGGAGGGGCCCGATGAGCAAGGCTGAGGGGTACGGGGAGTGGGAGGAACTGGTCGGCGCCGCGCTGCTGGGCACCGACCGGCGCCGGGGCGCGGGCCCGGCCGGCTCCCCGGAGGCGCTGCTGGATGCTGCGGCCGTGCATGCCGTACGGCGCCGGGCGGGCCTGAGACCCGCCCCGGCGGGCCCGCGCCCGGAGCCCGCGCCCAGGGACCCGCGCCCGGCGCCACCGGAGGCGGCCCGCCGCCGGCTCGCCCAGCTGCTGGCCGGACGGACCGGCGCCGCGGGCAGGGGCGGGCGGCGGGGGGCCGCCCCTGACCTGACGGAGCTGCTGCCCCAGTGGCTGGCCGCGGCCGGACGGTACGGCTACCGCGCGCCGGCGGCACTGGTGCCGGCCCTGCTGGACGCGGCCCGGGCCCGGACGGATCTGCGGCCCCAGGCTCTGGCCCTGGCCGGCACGCGGGGGCTGTGGCTGGCGCGACTGAATCCGGACTGGCGGTTCGCCCTGCGCGGCGGGGCGGGTGGCGGCGGGGGGATGCCGGACGTCACCGACCGGGCGGCGGTGGAACGACTGTGGCAGGAGGGGCTGTTCGCGGAGCGGGTGGCCTTGCTGGGCGCCGTACGGGCCCATGACGCGGCGGCCGCGCTGGAGCTGATGGGGACGACCTGGACCGCCGAACGGGCCGAGGACCGGCTGATGTTCCTCGATTCGCTGAGGGTGGGGCTGTCCCACGCGGACGAGCCGTTCCTGGAGGCGGCGCTGGACGACCGCAGCCGCAATGTCCGCGCGACGGCCGCCGAGCTCTTGTCTGCGCTGCCGCAGTCGGCGCTGGCGGGACGGATGGCGGAGCGCGCGCTGGCCTGCGTGGGCCCCGAAGGGGTGACGCCGCCGGCGGAGTGCGATGCGGGGATGCTGCGCGACGGCGTGGTCAGGCAGCCGCCCGCCGGGCGCGGGGAACGGGCGTGGTGGCTAGGCCAGTTGGTGGAGGCCGCGCCGCTGTCGTGCTGGCGGGAGCAGTTCGGGGGGCTCTCGCCGGAGGAGATAGTGGCGCTGCCGGTGGCCGCGGGCGAGGGCTGGACGGAGGAACTGCACGCGGCCTGGTGCCGGGCGGCGGTCCGCCAGCGCGACCCGCAGTGGTCGCGGGCCCTGCTCGGCCCGGCGACCGCGCCGCCCGCGGCCGCGCCGGGCACGGCGTCACTGGCGGAGCGGGCCAAGCTGCTGGAGACTCTGCCGGATGCGGAGCGGGCGCAGTGGGTGGCGCAGTTCGTCCGTGCCCACGGTCTGTCGGAGGCGTTCCAGCTGCTCGGAGTCTGCGTGGTGCCGTGGGCGGGGCCGCTGGGCCAGGCGGTGGTGGACGCGCTCGACATAGCCCGGGAAGCGGGTAGCTACCCGTGGAGCTTCAGCGGGGTGATGGGCCTGGCGGAGCGCTGCCTCGACCCTGCGGAGGCGGAGCGCCTGGAGGCACTCACGGCCACCGCGGAAGAGCCACCGGACGCAGTGCCGGGCGCGGCCGCGTACTGGGCCGAGGCCTTCCAACGCCTGGTAGCCACCCTGCGACTACGCGAAGCCATGCTGACAGAGCTCGCTCCGACCACCTGACCCCTCGCGGGGGGCCGATCGGTCGGGCGCGGCCCAGGCCGGGCAGGGCCGGTGCGGCCCAGGGGCCTGGGGCTTGTGCCCCGGGCGCCGACCTGCCCCGGGCCGGGGGCAGGCGGCGGCTGCGGGCCGGGTGGGGCTACTGGCGGACGTTCGCGCGGACCCAGTCCACGATCGACGTCGTCGTCGCGCCCGGGGTGAAGATCGCGGCTACGCCCTTCTCCTTGAGGGGGGCGATGTCGTCCTCCGGGATGATGCCGCCGCCGAAGACCTGGATGTCCTCCGCGTCGCGCTCCTTGAGGAGTTCCAGGACGCGCGCGAACAGCGTGTTGTGGGCGCCGGAGAGGATCGAGAGGCCGATCGCGTCGGCGTCCTCCTGGATCGCGGTGTCCACGATCTGCTCGGGGGTCTGGTGGAGGCCGGTGTAGATGACCTCCATACCCGCGTCCCGCAGCGCCCGCGCGATCACCTTGGCCCCGCGGTCGTGGCCGTCGAGACCCGGCTTGGCCACCACCACACGGATCGGACCGGTCACACCCATCGCACTGCCTCCCGAGTGAACGAACGTTAAGTACAGCATCGCGCACGCCGCCGTTTCGCGGTCAACCACGAGGGGGAAATCACACGTGGGACGGCATTGCGCCACCGTGCCGACAGCCGCACGGCACGGTGGCGCGACGGCCGCGGGTCCCGTGAGGCTCAGGGGAGGCCGTCGATGGGACTGTCCATATCCATCTCCGCGCCCTGGTCCGGCGCCGCGTTGCGGGCCGGCGCGCTCGAGGTGGTGGTGCTCGGCGGGCACCTCCTCCTCTATCCCTCCGGAGTGTGCCAGGAAAAGGTCGCCGTCGGCCCTTCCGCGACGAGGCCGCCCGTCCTCCTCCTGCACGGCTTCACCGACAACCGGTCCGTCTTCGTCCTGCTGCGCCGCGCCCTCGGGGCGGACGGCCGGCGGCACGTGGAGGCGTACAACTACTCCCCCTTCACCCTCGACCTGCGCCGCACCGCCCGCCACCTCGCCCGGCGCGTCGAGGCACTGTGCGAACGCACCGGACAGGAGCAGGTGGACCTGGTCGGACACAGCCTGGGCGGTCTCGTCGGCCGGTACTACGTCCAGCGCCTCGGCGGCGACGCCCGCGTCCGCACCCTCGTCACGCTCGGTACACCGCACAGCGGCACCCGCGTCGCCCCCTTCATGGACGCACACCCGCTCGTACGGCAGATGCGCCCTGACTCCGAGGTGCTGGCGGAGTTGGCGGCGCCCGCGCCCGGCTGCGCCACCCGATGCGTCGCGTTCTGGAGCGAGTTCGACGCGCTGATGGCCCCGGTCGCTGCGGCGCGCATCGAACACCCGGATCTGCGCGTGGAGAACGTGCAGGTCACCGGCATCGGCCACCTCGCGCTGCCCGCCCACCCCACGGTGATCGCGGCGGTACGGCGCGCCCTCGACGGGGCCGGTCCGGCCCTGGTCGCGCCCTCTGACACCGCGTCGGTCGCCTAGCCGACCCGCGACCGCCAGTCGAACTAATTTCGAACTCAAGGCCAAGGCTGCGTCTTCGAGCGACCGAAAGACGGCCGAATGCCCGGTTCCGGCGATACCGGAGCCAGTCGAAGATTGTCGTTGCGAGTAACCGCCGGGTACAGTCACGCCACTGCTCTCCTCCGGTGAACCCAGAGTTCCCGGCCACCCAGGCCCCACTGCCGAGGCGAAAGAGAAGTTGGTGAACGACCGCCCCTTGTCGGGCCAGTACCCGGAGCCCGGGTACGACGGCCTTTCCACCACCACTTTCTCTGGTGACTCGGCCTACGTTTCCTATGAAACGCAGGGCCAAGGGGTCAACTACGCCGCCTACGGTTCTTACGAAACCGGCGCGTACGACACCACCGCCTGGACCGCGCAGGACGGTTACCTGTCCACGATCCCGGCCCAGGGCGTCCCCGAGGACACCACCGGTCAGTGGGACACGAGCGCCTGGAACACGCCGAGCGCGGACCATTCCGGCTACACCACCGCATACCAGCCGGCTTCCTTCGCCTACGACACCTCCGCCGAGCAGACCGGTCACTGGGCGATGCCGGGCTACGGCACCACCGGCACCGAGACCGGCGCGTACGACGCCACCACCTGGAACACCGTCACGCAGACGCCGCCCCAGGACCAGGCGCTGACGCAGACGCAGACGCAGATGCAGGCCCAGCCCGAGGCCGGATACTCCTACGAGTACCAGCCCGCGCAGCAGGAGTACGCCTACGAGGCGACCTCCGCCGGCTACGCCTACGAGGCCCCGGCCGTCGTCATCGACGCGGACCACGCTTACAACGAGGCCGACGCGTACACCGAGGCCGGCACGTACAGCGAGACCGCCGTGTTCGAGGTGCTCTCCGACGACACGCCCGCGGCGCCCGAGCGGCACGAGGACCACGGCGATCACGGGGTCCACGACCTTCCCACCCAGGCCATGCCCGTGACGTCCGCTCCGCGCTCCGCGCGCCGGACCGCCGCCAAGGGCGCCAAGGGCGCCACCAAAACCGCGGCCACGTCCGGCGCCAAGGCGGGCGGCAGCAGCCGTCGCCGCACCCCGGCGAAGCGTTCCGCCCTGCTGACCGTGGCGGTGCCCTCCGCCTGCGTGATGGGTGTCGCGGGTGTGGCGGCCGCCTCCGTCGGTGGACTGACCGGCGCGGAGAAGTCCTCCGAGGACACCACCACGATGGCCGCCCCCGACCCGGCCTCGGTGAAGCCGGTCGCGGCGAACACCAAGCTCGACACCCAACTGGTCGCGCTCAGCGCCGACGCGGGCGACTTCGCCGACCGCGCCAGCCGCACGCAGGAACGAATCGACCTGCACCAGCGCCAGGAAGAGGAAAAGAAGAAGAAGGCGGAGGAGGCCGCGGCCAAGGAGGCCGCCCGCCCCAAGTTCGCCCTTCCCGTCGCGCAGCAGGGCCTCAGCGCCAGCTTCGGGCAGGCCGGCGGCATGTGGATGTCCGTGCACACGGGCATCGACTTCCCGGTCACCTACGGCACCCCGGTCATGGCCGCCACCGACGGCACCGTGCGCACGCAGTACAACAGCGCCTACGGCAACATGGCGATAGTGACCGCCCCCGACGGCACCGAGACCTGGTACTGCCACCTCAGCAGCACCAAGATCCGTAGCGGCAAGGTCAAGGCGGGCGACGTCATCGCCTACTCGGGCAACTCCGGCAACTCCACCGGCCCGCACCTGCACTTCGAGGTCCGGCCCGGCGGCGGGTCCGCGATCGACCCGCTGTCGTGGCTCCGCAGCCACGGCCTGGACCCGACGTAACCGAGCCGGCGACCGAGCCGGTGAGCGGCCGGCCGGGAGATCGCCCGGCCGCCCAGGCCCCGCCCTCCCCCGCTACAGCTTCTGCACCGGCGCGTAACGCAGCAGCAGCCGCTTGGGCTTGTCGTCCCCGAAGTCGATGGTGGCCTGCGCGTCCGCGCCCGCTCCCTTGACCTCCATGACGGTGCCCAGCCCGAACTGGTCGTGCGTGACCCGGTCCCCGACCACCAGCGAGACCACCGGCTTGTCGGTGGCCCGCCGCGTCGCGAAGCCGGACGGGCCCGACCGCGTGCGCGACGAGGACAGGAATGCCTCCGGTGAGGTGCCGAACGAGGTCTTGCCCGGCCCCGAAGACCCGTATCCGTACCCGGAACCCGAGCCCGAGCCGCTGCGCATCGGCCCCGCCGGCTTCTGGGTCGCCCCCGTGCGCTTCCACTGGAGGTACTCCGCCGGAATCTCCTCCAGGAACCGCGACGGCGGGTTGTACGAGGGGGTCCCCCACGCACTGCGCATGCCGGAGCGGGTCAGGTACAGCCGCTCGCGCGCCCGCGTGATGCCGACGTAGGCGAGGCGGCGCTCCTCCTCCAGCTCCTTGGTCTGGCCCAGCGCCCGCATGTGGGGGAAGACCCCGTCCTCCATGCCGGTCAGGAAGACCACCGGGAACTCCAGGCCCTTGGCGGTGTGCAGGGTCATGAGCGTGATCACGCCCGTGCCCTCGGTGTCCTCGTCCGGGATCTGGTCGGAGTCGGCGACGAGCGCGACCTGCTCCAGGAACTCGGCCAGGGTGCCGGGACCGGGGGCGGGGGTGCCGTTCTCGGCCGCCTCGGCGGCCGCGGCCTCCCGCGCCTGCTCGAACTCCAGCGCCACCGCCGCGAGCTCCTGGAGGTTCTCGATGCGCGTCTCGTCCTGCGGGTCGGTCGAGGCCTGCAGTTCGGCGAGGTAGCCCGTGCGCTCCAGTACCGCCTCCAGCACCACCGCCGGGCCGGCGCCCGATTCGGCGATCGTGCGCAGCTCCTCCATCAGCACGTTGAAGCGCTTCACCGCGTTCGTGGAGCGCGCGGCCATGCCGAAGGCCTCGTCCACCCGCCGCAGCGCCTGCGGGAAGGTGATCTTCTCGCGCATCGCGAGGGCGTCGATCATCGCCTCGGCCCGCTCGCCGATGCCGCGCTTGGGCACGTTCAGGATGCGGCGCAGCGGGACGTTGTCCTCGGGGTTCGCCAGGACGCGCAGGTACGCGAGGACGTCGCGGACCTCCTTGCGCTCGTAGAAGCGGACGCCGCCGACGACCTTGTAGGGCAGGCCGACGCGGATGAAGATCTCCTCGAACACGCGCGACTGGGCGTTGGTGCGGTAGAAGATCGCGACGTCGCCCGCCTTGGCGTCCCCGGCGTCCGTCAGCCGGTCGATCTCGTCGGCGACGAACTGCGCCTCGTCGTGCTCGGTGTCCGCGACGTACCCGGTGATGACCGCGCCCGTGCCGGCCTGGGTCCACAGGTTCTTCGCGCGGCGGTTCTCGTTGCGTTCGATGACGGCGTTGGCGGCGGACAGGATCGTCTGCGTGGAGCGGTAGTTCTGCTCCAGGAGGATCGTGGTCGCGTCCTTGTAGTCCTCTTCGAACTGGAGGATGTTGCGGATGGTCGCGCCGCGGAAGGCGTAGATGGACTGGTCGGCGTCACCCACCACGCACAGCTCGGCCGGCGGCAGGTCGGGGTAGCCGGTGCCCACCAGCTCGCGCACGAGCGTGTACTGCGCGTGGTTGGTGTCCTGGTACTCGTCGACCAGGACGTGCCGGAACCGGCGCCGGTAGTGCTCGGCGACCTCCGGGAAGGCCTGGAGCAGGTGGACGGTGGTCATGATGATGTCGTCGAAGTCGAGGGCGTTGGCCTCGCGCAGCCGCCCCTGGTACATGGCGTACGCCTGGGCCAGGGTCTTCTCGAAACCGTCCACGGCCTGGTCGGCGAAGGCTTCCTCGTCGATCAGCTCGTTCTTCAGATTGGAGATCTTGGCGTTGAAGGACTTCGGCGGGAACTTCTTCGGGTCGAGGTCCAGGTCGCGGCAGACGAGCGCCATCAGGCGCTTGGAGTCGGCGGCGTCGTAGATCGAGAACGAGGAGGTGAAGCCGAGCCGCTTGGACTCGCGGCGCAGGATGCGCACGCACGCGCTGTGGAAGGTGGAGACCCACATGGCGGCGGCGCGCGGGCCCACCAGGTTTTCGACGCGCTCCCTCATCTCACCGGCGGCCTTGTTGGTGAAGGTGATCGCCAGGATCTGGCCGGGGTGGACGTGGCGCGCGGCCAGCAGGTGGCCGATGCGGTGGGTCAGCACCCGGGTCTTGCCGGAGCCGGCGCCGGCGACGATGAGCAGCGGGGAGCCCGCGTGCACCACGGCCGCGCGCTGCTGCTCGTTGAGCCCGTCCAGGAGCGCCGCCGGGTCGATGACGGGCCGCGGGGCGCCGTCCCGGTAGTACGCGTCCCCGGTCATGGGTACGTCGAAGTGCCCCCCGAAGAGATCGTCCGCGCCCGCTTCCGGGGCGGGGTGATCCTCGGGCGGCGGCGGGACCTCGTCGGAGGGGGTGAGGTCCGCCAGGAAGCTGTCGTCAAAGAGGCTGCTCATCGCATTACGAGTCTAGGGTGCGGGACTGACAGCCGGCTGCGCCCCCGGAAAATCCCCCGGCCCGGAGGGCTGCGCCAGCACGATCTCCAGCAGGCCGGGGAAGGATCGTTCCAGGTCATCGCGGCGCAGGGCGAGGGAGAGCTTGCGGCCCTGGGGGCGCTGGCAGATCACGCCGCTCTCTCGCAGCGTCCTGAGGTGGTGCGTGACGCTCGACCGGGGCAGGTCGGGGACGACCTCGGCGCAGCAGACCTCCTCGCCGGAGGCGAGCTTGCGGACGATCTCCAGCCGGACGGGGTGTCCGAGCGCCGCGAGGACCTCGACCAGCTCGATCCGGTCGGCGGCGGGGTGGGGGAGCTCAGCAGCGGCGGCCATGGAGCTACTGTACGCAGATCTCGTACGGTGAGCGGTGAGCGCTTCCCTCCTGGGCCCGACCCAGCCGATCCCGGCCGATCGGGCCGCCCCGGCCGCCCCGTACGCTCGACCGCATGGACGTACTGATCAATGTCTTCATCGGCCTGCACATCATCGGGATCGCCTCGCTGCTCGGCGGCTTCCTGACCCAGATGAAGGCGATGAGCGCCGGCACCGCCCGCTTCACGCCCGCGATGCTGCACGGCGCGCTCACCATGCTCGTGACGGGCGTCCTGCTCGTCGGCTTCCGGGAGATGGACGGCGGAAGCGTCAACAACGTCAAGATCGGCGTGAAGCTCGCCGTGCTGTTCGTGATCCTCGCCCTCGTCTACGTCAAGCGCGACAAGGAGAAGGTGGAGAAGGCGCTGTTCGGCGCGGTCGGCGGACTGACCATGATCAATATTTTTATCGCCGTCCTCTGGCGCTGACGAACACCTATCCGCCATATCCGATCAGTTCAGGTCTTCTCGACACCGACCCGTAACTCAGGTTTAGCGTCCTCCCCCAAGACCCAGCTCAGGACAGGGAAGGACGTGAGGCCCTCGTGGCCAGTCATCGAAAGCCCAGGCAGCGCCCGCTCTCCGGCGGCTCGGTACGCACCACCGCCGCCACCCTCGCCCTCGCGGGCGCTGCCACCGCCACCGCCTTCGAAGGCACCTCCCAGGCCGACCCCCAACCGACGCCCTCCCAGGTCACGTCGGAGGTCGACCGGCTCTACGAGGAGGCCGAAGCGGCGACCGAGCGGTACAACGGGGCGAAGGAGCAGGCCGACGAGGCCGAGCGCGCGCTGACCGGGCTGCGCGAGGAGACCGCCCGCAGGACCGAGCAGCTCAACACCGCCCGCAGCGCGCTCGGCACCCTCGCCGCCTCCCAGTACCGCAGCGGGTCCCTGGGCACGGCCGTGCAGCTCGCGATGGCGCCCGACCCGCAGGAGTACCTCTCCCAGGCCTCCTTCATCGCCCGCGCCGGGGACCGCAACGCCGCCGGGATCACCACCGTGCGCCGCCGCCTCGACGAGGTCGGGAAGCTGCGCGAGCAGGCCGCCGGACACCTCGCCGACCTCCGCTCCCGCCAGGAGGAGCTCGCCCGGCACAAGTCGGTGATCGAGGACAAGCTCGACCGGGCCAAGCGCCTGCTGGCCAAGCTCACCGCCGAGGAGCGCGCCGCCTACGAGGCCCAGGGCCCCGGCGGCTCACCCGCCGCGCCGAAGAGCGGCACGCCCGCGCCGCCGCCCGCCGACGGCTCCCGCGCGGCGAGCGCCGTGGCGTTCGCGTACGGCGCGATCGGCAAGCCGTACGTCTGGGGCGCGACGGGCCCGGGGTCCTTCGACTGCTCGGGCCTGACGCAGGCGGCCTGGCGCTCGGCCGGGGTCTCGCTGCCCCGCACCACCTACACCCAGATCAACGCCGGGCGCCGCGTGTCCCGCGACCAACTGGCCCCGGGCGACCTGGTGTTCTTCTACTCCGGGGTGACCCACGTGGGCCTCTACGTCGGGAACGGCCAGATGATCCACGCCCCGCGCCCCGGCTCGACGGTCCGGCTCGCGCCGATCGACTCGATGCCGTGGGCGGGCGCCTCCCGCCCCTCGTAGCCCGCGCCCGGCCGCCGTCGGAGTACGACCGCGCCTAGCGCCGGAAAAGCTTGGCCGGGGAGTCGACGTACGGGTGACAGGGCTCGAAGACACTCACCGGGACGCACTCGGCCTCCTCCGACCCCGGCTTGCACTGCGTCGCCAGCACGTAGACCAGAACCCCGATGAGCACCAGGATCGCGACGCGGATCAGGCAGCCCGTCCGGCTCGGTACGGAGGCCCCCGACGACCCCTTGACGAGCCGCCGCTTCCCCGTCGTGTCCGTCGTGTCCGTCGTACCGGTCGTGTCCGTCCTGCCGGTCGTGCCCGTCGTGCCCGTCGTGCCCGTCGTGCCCGAGGTGACCGGGGATCTCAGCGCGAACTGCCGCCCCGGCTCGACCGTGAAGCCCTCCTCGTCCCCGAGGAACCGCCGGTAGACGGCGAGCGCGGTCGCACGGCAGGCGTCCAGGTCGGCCGGATCGGGTGCGGCGAGCCGGCCCTCCTCGCAGACGAATCCGTACATCAGCTGGAGCGGGCGGCCGAACTCGTCCCGGGGCGCCTCGTCGACGTCGGCCGCCGTGACCTGGTGCGTCGTGTGCACCACCGTCAGGCGGCGTCC
The DNA here is from genome assembly GCF_043076955.1 of Streptomyces sp. NPDC016562. NCBI lineage: Bacteria > Bacillati > Actinomycetota > Actinomycetes > Kitasatosporales > Streptomycetaceae > Streptomyces > Streptomyces sp. NPDC016562. The sequence continues at coordinate 34,604 of NZ_JBIBRZ010000008.1, forward strand.
GGACCTGGTGACCACGGGCGCGACCTGCACCTGCTCCGGGACCCTGCCCGGCGTGACGGAGTCGTCGAGCACTCCGTAATCGCCGTCGGCGAGGAGGAAGTCGGGGGCGAGCAGCGTCCGGTAGCCGCGGTGGCGTCCGCGGGCGACGAGGAACGGCCAGGCGGACCGGTCGTGTGCGGGGCGGTCCATGTCAGGACAGCCTGGAGTGAGGCAACTGGTCTTCGAGGACCGCGACTTTCCGGCGCATGTCCTCGATGACCCGGCGGCGTGCGTCGCGGAACTGCTGGTGGTCCCGCTCGGCCTGACTCAGGTCCTCGTCGACATTCTCCCGGGGCTGCCCGCGCCCGCCCATGGAGTCGAGGAGCATGCTCATCACGGCGTTGCCCGTCAGTACGGCGGCCGAGGGACCGAGCGCGGCGATCATTGCCCTGCCGGCGGTCCGGCCGGCGAAGGTGACCAGGGAGCTGACCGCCTCCAGCGGTGTCATCTGGTTGCGCCGGTGCACCTCGGCGTGGAAGGCCCTGCGGGCGTCCTCGTCGAGCCGGTTCTCCACCTGCTCGAACAGGTCGGGGACGACGGCGGACAGCGGGACGTCCACGCGGGTGGGATGTACGTGACGCTGGGGCACTTTGACGACCCTCCCGGTGGAGTCGACGGTCGCGAATCCCGGGCCGACCGCGCTGACGGGGATGAGGCGGACGACGCGGGACGCACCGTGGATCTTCACCAGCGACCGGAAGTGGTCGTTCGAGGTCAGCAGGTCCTGCACGAGTTCCAGGCGGACGCTCTCGTCGGGGTGCAGATGGGCGAGGAGGTCCCACTTGGTGATGACGAAGCTGACGGGGCACTCCGCCTCGATCATGAGCGGCACCAGGGCGTTGAGCGTCTGTTCGAGACGGATCTGCCCCTGGGGGGAGCCCTCCATGTGCTGGCGGATGTGGTTTCCGTCGATGATCCCGATCAGCGCGTCGGCGCTCCGGATGTTGTCGAACAGCTCCTCCTGCACGGTCGAGCCGGGGGCCTGCGGCTCGGTCAGGAGCTCACCCGCGTACTCCAGGTAGGTCAGATGGAACATGGGCCGGGGTTTGACCCCGGTGGCGACCTGCGCCTTCACCGTGAAGGTGAACTGGCGCGTCTCCCCCTTCGCCGTTCCCGGCGGCCAGCCGGCCTCCCCCGTCGTGTCCGCCATCTGGCTGAACCACTGGTTGAGGTGCAGCACGTCGTCCGGCGAGGCCTTGAGGAAATAGCTCTGACCCGCAGGGGACTTGAGCCGCTGGTACATGCTCGCCAGCAGCAGCGTCTTGCCCGAGCCCTGCAGACCCAGGGCCACGACCCGGAACGTCGGCGGGGTCTCTTCGAGTTCGAACCCGGGGCGGTTCCTGTTCTGCCTCTCCGCCACGCGTTTGCGCCACGACACGAACACGATGAGGAGCACGAGCAGAACGACGAACGTGGTGACCAGCATGGCTCTCCGTCCTGGCGGCCGGAGATCACGGCCACCGCATGAACGGGAAGTGGGACCGTCGGGCGCTCGAGGACGGGCCGGGGCGGAGCTGGGGGCTGGGGGGAGGGGAGAGGGGGCAGGGACAGCGCCCGAAGGCCTCATGATCCCGATGCTTCACGTCCCCAACGGGCACCGCTCTCCCTTCCATCCTCCCCGCCCGGGCCCGCCCCGGCCAGTCGGGCGGGGGTCCGGGCGCGGCGTCCCGCTGAAGTCGCCGCTCGGGGCCGGGGCTACGGGGCCTTGACCTGCTGGCTCAGCCAGCCGAAGGTCTGGGGCAGCTGCTTCGACCACGATTCGAGGTTGTGGCCGCCGACCACCTTCTCCGCGTGCACCGTCGTCGGGGCCTTCGCCAGCCCCTTGAGGTCCATGCCCGAGAGGTAGCCGTCCTGCTCGGCCCCCGACATCCACAGGGCGACCGCCGGCGGCTGGGGCGCGGCCTGGAGCACGGCCTTCAGGTTGTGCGTACGGCGCAGCTCCGGGTCCTTGGCGACCAGTGACGAGGGCTCCTGGCCCGGGTCGTTGTAGCCGGAGAGGGAGACGGCCGCGCTGTAGCGGTCGGGGTGGGCGATCGCCAGCTTCGCGGCGCAGTAGGCGCCGGCCGAGTAGCCGGCCACGCCCCACGTGCGGGCGTCCTCCGACGCCCGGAAGTTGTCGACGACCATCTTGCGGACGTCGACGCTGAACCAGCTGTCGGCGTTGACCTTGCCGGGGATGTTGGCGCAGCCGGTGTCGGCGTTGCCGAGCAGCATGGCGCGCGGGGAGACCAGGATGAACGGCTGCACCTTGCCGCTCTTCATCAGGGGCTCCAGCACCTCGTGCGCCTTGAGCCCCTGGAACCAGGACTTGCCCGTGCCGGGGATGCCGGGGATGAGCTCGACCACCGGGAACTTCTTGTCCTTGAACGCCGGGTCGTCGTACTGCGGCGGCAGCCACACCATGACGTCGCCCTTGACCCCGGAGATCTTGCCGTCGAGCTCGGTCTTGCGGACCCGGCCGCCGAGGCCCTCCACCTGCTCGAACTTCTGGAGCACCTTCGGGGCCTCCGCGACCTTCTTCCCGCCGAGCCCGTCCGGGCCGAGGTCGGGGGCTGCGGTCACGTACGTGCCGGTGCCGAGCAGGTCCCCCCAGGAGGCGTAGAAGTGCTCGGCCCTGTTGACGGCGACGAAGACGACCGCGATGGCGGTGACCTGGGCGAACACCACCATCAGCGCGCGCACGGCGGTGCGTACGACGGCAGGGCCGCGCACCTTGCTCCACACGGCCAGCGGCAGGACGACGGCGAGCGCGGTGAGCGCGATCGCCGTCACGAAGAACGGGGTCCCCGTCAAGCTCATCACGCCACCCAAGAGGGCGGCGCGCCACGGACCGGTTGCCCGGCCGCCCTGCGGTGTGGGTCACACCGCGTGAGGCTCCCCCGCCCGCCCGGGGCTCACACCGGCCGGGCTCACACCAGCCGGCGGGCCGTGGCCCAGCGGGTCAGCTCGTGGCGGTTGGACAGCTGGAGCTTCCTCAGGACCGCCGAGACGTGCGATTCGACCGTCTTCACGGAGATGAACAGCTGCTTGGCGATCTCCTTGTACGCGTAGCCACGCGCGATCAGCCGCAGCACCTCGCGCTCACGCTGGGTGAGGCGGTCCAGGTCCTCGTCGACCGGCGGCGCGTCCGTCGAGGCGAACGCGTCGAGCACGAAGCCCGCGAGCCGCGGCGAGAACACCGCGTCCCCGTCCTGCACGCGGAAGACCGAGTCCACGAGGTCGGCGCCGGTGATGGTCTTGGTGACGTACCCGCGGGCGCCGCCCCGGATCACGCCGATGACGTCCTCGGCCGCGTCCGACACCGACAGGGCCAGGAACCGCACCGGGTGCTCGCCCGTCATCAGGGGGGCGCAGCGCCGCAGCACCTCGACGCCGCCGCCGCCGGGCAGGTGCACGTCGAGCAGGACCACCTCGGGGCGGGTCGCGGTGATGACGGTGACGGCCTGGTCGACGTCGGCCGCCTCCCCCACGACCTCGACGCCGGTCCGCTCGGTCTCGCCGATCTCGGCCTGGACCCCCGTGCGGAACATCCGGTGGTCGTCGACGAGCACCACCCGAACGCGCCTGCTCTGCGCCACTGCGTTCTCCTCGGTCATGCTGCGTTCGCCGCCCTCTCCATCTCCAGCTCGACTTCCGTGCCGCCGTCGGGCGCGGACCGCAGCCGGGCGGTCCCGCCGTTGCGCTGCATCCGGCCGATGATCGATTCTCGTACGCCCATGCGGTCCTCGGGTACCGCGTCGATGTCGAAGCCCGGTCCGCGGTCGCGTACGGACACGAACACCGTCTGCCCCTCCACCTCCGCGAACACCTGCACCGGCCCGCCCTCGCCACCGTACTTGGCGGCGTTGACCATCGCCTCGCGCGCGGCCTGGACCTGCGCCGCCAGCCGCTCGTCGAGCGGGCAGTCGCCGACGACGACGACCTCGATGGGGACGCCGTGGTGGTCCTCCACCTCGGCGGCGGTCTTCTTCACCGCCTCCGCCAGGGTGGCCGGTTCCTCGGCCTCGTCCTTGCCGGTGCCCTCGGGCTTGTAGAGCCAGTTCCGCAGCTCGCGTTCCTGGGCGCGCGCGAGGCGGCGCACCTCCCCGGCGTCCTCCGCGTTGCGCTGGATCAGGGTGAGGGTGTGCAGCACCGAGTCGTGGACGTGGGCGGCGACCTCGGCGCGCTCCTGGGCGCGGATGCGCATCAGGCGTTCCTCGGACAGGTCCTGGGTCATGCGGATCAGCCAGGGCCCGGCGAGCAGGGCCACGCCGACGAGGACGGCGAGGGTGGCGGTGAGGACGTTGCCCAGCTGGGCGGCGGAGCCCCGTACGACGATGAACACGGTCAGGCCCACGCCGACCAGGGCCACTCCGGCCAGGGCCCGCGCGGCCTGGAAGAGGCGTCCGTGCCGCGCGGCCGCCGAGCTCCAGTGGGCGCGCCGGGCGTTGTCGGCCTGCCGCCATACGAGGACCACCCCGGCCCCGACCAGCAGCGTCGGCCACACGTACCGCCCGGACGCGCCGCCGAGCTGGACCTGGGAGACGAAGATGCCGGTGCCCACGCAGAGGGCGATCAGCGCGGTGATCTGCCCGCGGTCGGGGGTGCGCAGCCGGCGGCTGCCGTCGGGGAGGGTCTCGAAGAAGGAGCGGTTCGCGGTGCGGCCGCCGACGCCCAGCGGTACGAACACCCAGAACGCGGCGTACAGCAGCACGCCCAGCCCGTCGCCCCACAGGAACAGGCCGAGGAAGGCGAGCCGGACCCAGATCACGGGCAGCCCGAGGTGGCCGGCGAGCCCGCGCGCGACCCCGCCGAGCATCCGGCCGTCGGCGCTGCGGTAGAGCTTGCGCTGCGGCGGTTCGTCGGCGTCGGACGCCTGGGGGGTACGGGGGGCGGCGGCTACGGGCATGTCACCAAGGGTCACACGCGCGCGGGCGGCCGGTCATCAGGGCAGCCCCCCAGTTCTGCCGGGGGGATATCAGGGTTGTGCCAGGGTCGGGCCGGATGCCGCGGGCCGCCGGCGCCCGTCACCATGGACCCATGACCGAAGTACACGACGCCCCGCCGGCGGGGACCCGGGGCCCCGCCGCGGCCGAGCGTCCTCCCCTGCGCCGCAGCAAGCGCGACAAGGTCCTCGCGGGCGTGTGCGGGGGCCTGGGCCGGTACTTCGACCTGGACCCGGTGATCTTCCGGATCGTCCTCGGTGTCCTCGCGGTCACCGGCGGCGTCGGTCTGATCTTCTACGGCTTCGCGTGGCTGCTGCTCCCCCAGGACGGCGAGGAGGACAGCGAGGCCAAGAAGATGCTGACGGGCCGGATCGAGGGCGCCACGCTGGCGGCGGTGTTCGCCGCGCTGGTGGGCTGCGCGCTGTTCCTGTCGATGCTGGACAACGGCGGGCTGGCGGTCTTCTCGGTCCTGGCCGCGCTGGCGCTGGGCGGGGCGGCCTACTGGTCGCAGCGGCACCGGCACACGTATCCGCCCGAGGCGAAGAAGCCCGCCCCGGGCAAGGCCCCGCATTCGCCCGCCCCGCCGGAGACGCAGGCGCCGCCCACGCCCGGCGGCCCGTCCTGGTGGCGCGATCCGCTGGTCAAGGACGGCACCACCGGACCGGTCGGTTCGACGGGCTACCTGTGGGGCCCCGAGGACGCCGTGTCGGAGCTGCCCGGCGCCGTCCCGCGGGCGGCCGCCCGCCCGGCCGCCGTCCCCGCGCTCACCCGCCCCCGCGGCGGCATCGGCGGGCGGATCTTCGTACTGGCCCTGCTGGCGGGGATCGCCTCCACCGCCTCCGTGTGGGAGGGCAGCGCGCTCAGCCACGCCCTGCAGATCGGGCTCGCCTCCGCGCTGGCCGTGTTCGGCCTGGGCCTCGCGGTCAGCTCGGTCAAGGGCCGCACCGGCTTCGGGACGGTCCTGCTGGCCCTGGTCACCGCCGGACTGCTGGCGGGTGCGGCGGCGCTGCCCCGCGAGATCGGCACCGACTGGCGCGAGGTCCGCTGGCGGCCGGCCGCGGTGGCCGACGTACAGCCCGTGTACGAGGCGGGCACCGGTCTCGCCACGCTGGACCTGAGCGGCCTGGACGTGCCGAAGGGCACCACAGTGGCGGTCCACGCCTCCCTCGACGCGGGACGGCTCAAGGTGATCGTGCCGCGGGAGGTCACGGCCCGGGCCGACATCACCATCCGTCGGCTGGGCGACGTCCAGCTGCCCGGGGACCGGGCGGACCGGATCGAGAACGTCCGCGAGCACCACCGGCAGGCGACCCTGCCGCCCACCGCCGGCACCGAGGCCGGCGGGACGATCGAGCTGCACCTGGACACGGGTGTGGGACAGGTGGAGGTGGCCCGTGCCGCGTCATGAGTTCCAGCCCGGCCGGTTCCTCGCGGGGACCGTGCTCCTGACGGCGGGCGTGCTGTACCTGCTCGACGCGACCGGCGAGGCCGACGTGCCGTGGTTCCTGGTCGTCCCGATGGCCGTGGGCGGCCTCTGCCTCGCCACCCTGGTCGGGGTGGTGACCTACGCCGTGCGACGGGACCGGCGCGACCGGATCAGCGCGTCCAGCGACAGGTAGGGCGCCCCGGCGAGGATCAGCGGGATCCAGGCCATCATGTAGATCAGGTCGTTGCCGTAGTAGTACGGGGTCACCGCCCAGGACACCGTGAGCCACAGGCTGAGCGAGATCAGCGCGCCGCCCGCCGCGGCGATGCGGGTCAGCAGGCCGGCCAGGACCCCGAGGCCCACCAGGATCTCCGCGATGGCCAGGCTGACGGCGAAGCCGACGGGGGAGTTCAGCGCCAGGTCCACCAGGGCGGGGACCGCCGAGCTGTCGCGCACCCCGCGCATCAGCTCGCCGATGGAGCCGTCGCCGGTGTCGGAGAGGAACGCGGAGTCGGTCAGCTTGTCCAGGCCCGCGTACACGAAGGTCACGCCGAGGAAGATCCGCAGGGGCAGCAACGCGTGCCGGGCGGCCAGCTCGCGCGGCCCCGCCACGTCGCGAGGGGCGTCGGTGTCAGGAACATCGGTTCGGGTCACGCGTCATGTGTACCCCGATCACTCGGCCACGTCGATGCTGCAGCGGTTGGATTCCACTCCTGCGGCGGTGACCACCTGGACCTCGACGCGCCCCGGTTCCACTTCCGCCGGGACCGGCACGGTCAGCACGGCGTCCGACGGGTTGGTGAACCCGCCCGCCACCGGCACCAGCGGCACGTGCACGTGGACCGCCCCGATCCGTACCACCAGACGGGCCAGCATCTCCGGCGTCTGCGCGCCCGGCGGCACGAAGCCCACGCCGCGGATCTCGATGTCGTCCCCGGGGCGGACGGCCGCGTCCAGGTCCCCGGGTTCCCGTCTGCGCACCACCGACAGCACCAGCGGACGGCTGCCCTCCGCGTACTTCGCCGCCAGGTACACGGCGGCCGACAGGGCCACCAGCAGGGCCAGCGCCCACGGCAGCTGCGGCAGCCGCTGCGGGAAACGGGCCAGCGACAGCGCCGCGTAGGCCAGCACCACCGTCGAGACGAGCACGTACTGCGCGTCCGGGAAGCTCCCGCGCCCCGCGTCGTCCGTCAGCAGGTCCGCCCCGCGCGGCCGGTCGGCCGGCAGCTTCTGCAGCCGCTGGCCCATGATCCGCACGGAGACCACCCTGCGCACCAGCACCGCCACCGCCGAGGTCAGCGCGACCACGGCGAGCAGCGGCAGCGCCCGCTCCAGGGCGAAGCCCGCGTACAGCGCCTGCCGCTCGGGGCCGGGCGACGACGCGGCCAGCCGCAGGGCGGGCAGCAGCGTGGCGAACGCGGTCAGCACCACCCAGGCGCTGGGCACCGCCTTCGACGTGGACAGCCGGTTGTCCTCGCCGACCAGCGGGGCCAGCAGCCCGCCGCGCACCGACTGGGCGCGGGCCGCGACCGTCAGCAGCCCCGCCAGCGCGAGGGCCGCCAGCAGCCCGGCGGTGCGCGCCGGCGACCAGCCGGTGCCGAGGGCGGCGGCTACCTGGACCAGCAGCAGGATCCCCGCGACGATCCACACGGCGAGGACGGCCCGCCGCGAGAACAGGTACAGCCAGGAGTTCCCCGCCTCCCGGCCCCGGTCGGCGACGGTACGGGCCGACAGGGTCAGCTCGTCGGAGACCCACTGGCGGGAGGCTCCGAGCGAGTGGGCCACGGCGGCCGGCACCCCCTGCCCGGCGGCGAACTCGTCACGCTTCTCCAGGAACGCGGCGACCGCGCGCCGGTGCCCCTCGCGTGAGCATTCGTCGCAGGCGCAGGCCGCGGTATGGGTGCCTCGGGACATCTCTTGGACAGCCACGACGTGCCGCCTCTCTGAACTACGGTGCGATGCCAGCGAATTGTGCACCACTGCGGCAGTGCTCCGGATTGCGCACGATGTCAGAGCAGGTGATTAACGGTTCATGATGTTGACGCCACCGGCGTGTCACCGCTCTGGCGCAGCGGCTGGTAGCTCACCCAGGCGGCCAGATCGGACCCGAACCGCTCCCGCGTGGCCACCGCGGCGCGGTGGTCGACGGGCACGGGCTTCCCGGCAGCCCGGGCGATCAGCTGCACCTGGGCCGCCCGCTCCGCCGCGATGAACCACCAGGTGGCTGCGTCCACCGAGTCCCCGACCGTCAGCAGCCCGCGGTTGCGCAGGATCAGCGCCTTGTACGGGCCGAGCGCGTGCGCGATCCGGGCGGCGTCGGCGGCCCCGTCCCCGGTGAACTCGTCGAGCAGCGCGTGGTCCTCGTAGAAGGCGCAGGCCTCCTCGGTGACCGGGGCCAGCAGCTCGCCGAGGGCCGCGAGGGCGCGTCCGTACGGGGCCTGCGCGCGGACCACCGCCACCGCGTCGGGGCGCGCCCGCAGGACCGCGGCGTGCACGGCGAAGGCCAGCTCGTTGACCCGGCGCCCGCCCCGGACCACCCGGCCGTCGCCGTCGACCAGCAGCAGGTCCTCGGCGGTGAGGGTGGCGAAGGCCCGCCCGAAGGGGTTCACCCAGGCGCAGTCCCGGAACTCGGGGTCCCGCGCGGTGATCTGCCCGGCCACCCCGTCCTCGTACCCCAGCCGTGCCAGCAGGCGCAGCGCCCCGGCGAGCCGTTCCTTGCGGTGGGCGCGGGCCGCCTCGGCGCTCTCGTGCACCGGCGGCATCTCGAAGCCGAGCCGCTCCACGGGCACGGGGACGGGCTGGTCCGGCGGCACGGGCGTGTCCGGCACGGGCTGGTCCGGCATGCGGCGGCTCCTTCGACAGCTCCTTCGGCGGCTCGGTTCGCGGCGCAAGGTACCGGGGCGCCCGCGAAGTGGCCAGAGGAACGGCGAGGCCGCCGCTCCCGAGGGGAACGGCGGCCTCGTGTTCACGTGCGGGTGGGGACTACTCCCACTCGATGGTGCCCGGGGGCTTGCTCGTGCAGTCCAGGACCACGCGGTTGACCTCCGGCACCTCGTTGGTGATGCGGGTGGAGATCCGGGCGAGCACCTCGTACGGCATGCGCGTCCAGTCCGCGGTCATCGCGTCCTCGGACGAGACGGGGCGCAGCACGATCGGGTGGCCGTAGGTGCGGCCGTCGCCCTGCACGCCCACGCTGCGGACGTCGGCCAGCAGCACGACCGGGCACTGCCAGATCTCGCGGTCCAGGCCGGCCGCGGTCAGCTCGTGGCGGGCGATGGCGTCGGCCTCGCGCAGCAGGTCCAGGCGCTCCTTCGTGACCTCGCCGACGATGCGGATGCCGAGGCCGGGGCCGGGGAAGGGCTGGCGGTGGACGATCTCCTCGGGCAGGCCGAGCTCCTGGCCGACCATCCGGACCTCGTCCTTGAACAGCTGGCGCAGCGGCTCGACGAGCTCGAACTCGATGTCGTCGGGGAGCCCGCCCACGTTGTGGTGGGACTTGATGTTCGCGGTGCCGGTGCCGCCGCCGGACTCGACGACGTCCGGGTACAGGGTGCCCTGCACCAGGAAGGCGACCGCGGGGCCCTCCTCCTGAAGGATCTCCAGCTGGGCCTGCTCGAAGACGCGGATGAACTCGCGGCCGATGATCTTGCGCTTGGTCTCCGGGTCGGAGACCCCGGCCAGCGCGTTCAGGAAGCGCTCCTGCGCGTCGACGACCTTCAGCTGCACGCCGGTGGCGGCGACGAAGTCCTTCTCGACCTGCTCGGTCTCGCCCTTGCGCATCAGACCGTGGTCGACGTACACGCAGGTCAGCTGCGAGCCGATGGCCTTCTGCACGAGGGCCGCGGCGACCGCGGAGTCCACGCCGCCGGAGAGGCCGCAGATGGCGCGCTTGTCGCCGACCTGCTCGCGGATGGCCGCGACCTGCTCCTCGACGATGTTGCCGGTGGTCCAGGTGGGGGCGAGGCCGGCGCCGCGGTAGAGGAAGTGCTCCAGGATCTGCTGGCCGTGCGTGGAGTGCATCACCTCGGGGTGGTACTGCACGCCGTACAGCTTCTTCTCGTCGTTCTCGAAGGCCGCGACCGGGACGACGTTCGTCGACGCGGTGACGGTGAAGCCCTCGGGGGCGGCGGAGCAGGCGTCGCCGTGGGACATCCACACCGACTGGTTCTCGGGGGTGCCCTCGAAGAGGGTCGAGCCGGCCTTGGAGACGGCCAGCGGCGTGCGGCCGTACTCGCGGGCGCCGGTGTTGTCGACCTGCCCGCCGAGGGTGGTCGCCATCAGCTGGAAGCCGTAGCACATGCCGAAGACCGGGACCCCGGCCTCGAAGATGGCGCGGTCGAGCTGGGGGGCGCCCTCCTCGTACACGGAGGACGGTCCGCCGGAGAGGATGATCGCCTTGGGGTTCTTGGCCAGCATCTCGTCAACGGGCATCGAGCTCGGCACGATCTCGCTGTAGACCCGTGCCTCGCGGACGCGGCGGGCGATGAGCTGGGCGTACTGGGCGCCGAAGTCGACGACGAGAACCGTGTCCGGGGCGCTGTCGTGGGCGGCGGAGGGTGCTTCTGGCACGGGGCGGCCTTCCGGCGGAAGAGGTGGCTGTTTTGTCAATTCTAACGGGGGACCCACACCCCTCTTCGTCTCACCATCCGAACCCGCTTGGCCTGGAGCGGGACGGAAGGTAATAATCCGAACCATGCGCAAGCAGCTGAGCTTCCTCTTTACCTATGGCACCGGCCGGTCCGGTCGCCATGGGTCATCGTGATGCTCGCTTGAGCCGCTGACTTCCCAGAGCGCCCCGGTCCGACAGGACCGGGGCGCTCTGGCGTTGCTCCGGACCTGCGGGCCCCACCCGACAGGAGAGAAGACCATGACCACGATCACCACCACCCCCGAGCAGCTGATCGCCGACTGCCGCACCCGCATCGACGCCCTCGACGACCGGATCATCGGTCTCATCCAGGAGCGGATGGCCGTCTCCACCGTCATCCAGGACGCCCGGATCGCGGCGGGCGGGAGGCGGGTGAACCTCTCCCGCGAGATGGAGGTGCTCTCGCACTGGAGCGACGCCCTCGGCAAGCCGGGCACCGCCCTCGCCATGACCCTGCTGGAGCTGTGCCGCGGCCGCGTCTGACGGCTGTTCGTCACCCGTCCGGAGCGTGACCGCCCCCGGGGGCCTTCGTTGGTGAGGTAGTCCGCGGCAGCCAGTCGCGGGACGGCACCACCACGCGTGGCGCTGGAGCGATGAGACGTGCGCCCCGTGGAGCGCGCGTCGTGGGACCTCGCTCCTTCGCGTGACCGGACGGCAGGGGACAGCAGCCCGGTCACCCCGTAGAGGACGGCCGGCCCTGGGGACGCCCCGGGCCGGCCGTTCTTCTGTGCGCCGTGACGCCGACGACGCGTACGCCGTGACGCCTACGGGGTCAGGTCACGCGTGCCCCGACGCCTTACGGCGGAAGGCCAGGGTGAGCGCGCCGCCGGCCGCCACCAGGACCGCGCCGCCGAGCGCGAGCGTCCCGGCGGAGGTGCCGGTGGAGGCGAGGCCGCCGTGCGCCGTCGTGCCGGCGGTGGCGCCCGCCGTCGTCGAGGCGGTCGCGGAGGGGGTGGCCGAGGCGCTCGGGGTCGCCGTGGCCGAGGTGGTCGGCGTGGGTGTGGCACCGCCGTCCTTCGCGATGATCACGAAGGCGGTCTTGTCGTTGGCGTGGTCGGAGTCCCAGCGCGGGGCCTGGGTGCCCTCCGGCGTCCAGCCGCCGACCGAGACGAAGCCCATGGCGCCCCGCACCAGCTTGTCGATCTTCAGCTCGAACGGGTAGGAGAACGCCTCCTTCTCCCCCACCACGTGCCCGGTGGAGCAGAAGTAGCGCGGCGCCCCCAGCGCCTGCTCGCGGCGGGAGCCGTCGGCGTTGACCGCCTCGCAGCCCGTCGGCACCTTGGTGACCTTCGTGCCCGCCGGGATGACGATGTCGGTGCGGGCGACGGCCTCACCGGAGCGCAGGTACGCCACCCACGCCGGACCGTTGTTGCGGAAGCCGAACTCGGCCCTGACCGTCTCGCCCTCCTTGCCCTTGGGGGACGTGGCCGTGGCCACCAGGTCGGCGGTGTTGCGCGTCGCGAAGTCGAACTCCTGCAGGTTGTTCCAGGGGTCGAGGTCCACCGACCGCGCCGAGGCCTTGGCCGCGCGCGCCGTGGCGGCCAGCTTCGCGCCGGCCGCCGGCTTCTTGAGCTGCCGGACGGACTTCGGCTGGTCGCCCGCCGCGTACACGGCGTAGGTCAGGCCGTCCATGAAGGCGTGCGGGGCGGCCTTGAGGGTCAGCGCGCCGCTGACCTCGTAGACCGTGCCCGGCGCGTAGGTGCCGTCGAGCAGGCACTGCACCGTGCTCCAGCCGGTGTTCCAGGGCTGCCCGTCGCCCCTGTCCTCGGAGTACGAGCAGTTCTCGTACCGCTCCACCAGGCCGATGCCGTGCGTGGTGCGCAGTTCGAGGACCACGCCCTGCACGGCCTCGGTGCCCTCGTTGGCGAAGACGACGGGCAGGTTCTGCTGGTCGCCGGGCTTCTGTTCCGCCTTCAGCCGGGCCGGCTCCAGCACCAGGTCCGGGCCGCCGACCCGCACCTTGGTGGTGGCGGCCTTGAAGGTGGCGCCCTGGGTCGTGCCGGTCACCGTCAGGTCGGCGCTCGCGCCGGCCTTGCCGTCCTTGGCGGCGGTGAGGTCCAGGTCCACGACGGTGGTCTCGCCCGCCCAGAGCCCGCCGCGCTGGCAGGTGACCGCGGTGGCGGTGAGCGTGCAGTCCGAGCCCTGCCGCTGGGCCAGCTTGACGTCGGCGACGCCCTTGAGGGGGCTGAGGTCGATCGTGAAGGTGCTCTGGTGGTCGAAGGGCTTGGCGCTGTCGTTGACGACGCGGAACGCGAGCGAGGCCTTCTGCGGCTCGCCGCTCTGCCCCGGGTGCGGGCGCAGGCCGATCTCGGCGGGTCCGGTCAGGGTGAAGGCCGGGTCCGCGGCGTGGGCGGGGGTGATGGCCGGCCCCAGGGCCACGAGGCCGCAGGCGGCCAGCAAGGAGATGCGCTTTCTCATGCAGCCGTTGACCGACGAAGATCAGCGGCAGTTGCGCGCTTCACCGTGTGATCGACGCCACAGACCGGTCCGCCCGGTTCCGGTACAACCATCAAGGCTGAACATCTGTCACCTATGTACCGCGGCGGGTACCGCGCTCGGAGGGGGAGCGCGGTACCCGCCGCTGTCATCCGGCCGGTTCCGGATCGCGGGGCGCGATCCGCGGCTCGTCCCGCGGCTCGCTGCGCGGCGGGATCTCCGGGACCGCGAGGAACGGCAGCCGCAGCGCGCCGAAGGCCTCCTTCGGGACCGCCGGACGGGCCGGCTCCACCGCCTCCAGGCGGACGTACGCCGCCCCCTGCTCGGGCCGCGGGTCCTGCTCGCCCTTGTTCGGCCAGTACGACATCGCCCGCTCCGCCTGCGCCGTGATCGTCAGCGACGGGTTGACCCCGAGGTTCGCGGTGATGGCCGAGCCGTCCACCACCGAAATGCCCGGGTACCCGTAGAGCCGGTGGTACGGGTCCACCACGCCCTCCTCGGGCGAGGCTCCGATCGGACAGCCGCCGAGGAAGTGCGCGGTCAGCGGAGTGCCCATCAGCTCGCCGACGTTGCTGCCCGGGAAGCCGTTGATCTCCTGCGCCAGCAGGGTCGCGGTCTGCGTGGCCTCCGCGATCTGGACCGGGTTGGGGGCGCCGTGGCCCTGGCGCGCGGTGAGCAGTCCCTTCCCGAGTCCGCCGGGCTTGCGGTAGGTGGTCAGGGAGTTGTCGACCGACTGCATGATCAGGCCGATGATGGTCCGCTCCGACCAGCGCCGGTTGGACAGCGAACGCACCAGCTGCACCGGGTGCTTCGCGGTCCTGGCCAGCCAGGCCCGGACCCGGTTCGGGCCGTAGGGCACCTGGAGGGTGGTCATGAACCCCATGGCGTTGGAGCCCTTGCCGTAGCGCACGGGCTCGATGTGCGTCTGGGCGTTGGGGTGCACCGAGGAGGTGATCGCCACGCCGCGGGTGAAGTCGGCGCGCTGTTCCCGGCCGGGTCCCGCGCCGGGCCGCCTGCGGTAGCGGCGGTCGTCGGTCTGCGCGCCGACCAGGCCCTCGGAGTTGGTACGGGTCAGCTCGCCGAGCCGCTGCGACAGGCGCGGCAGCTCACCGCGGTCCTTCATGGTGTGCAGCAGGGTCTGCGTGCCGTACGTGCCCGCCGCGAGGACCACGTACCGGGCGCGCAGCACCTTGGCCTTGCCGCGGCGGCGGCCGTCGGTGGGGACGGTGCGGACGCGGTAGCCGCCCTCGGGGTGCTCGGCGAGCGCGGTGACCGTCGTCATGGGGTGGATGACGGCGCCGGCGCCCTCCGCGAGGTGCAGGTAGTTCTCGTTCAGGGTGTTCTTCGCGCCGTGCCGGCAGCCGGTCATGCACTCGCCGCATTCGGTGCAGGCCTTGCGGGCGGGGCCGGCGCCGCCGAAGTACGGGTCGGCGACCTCGTCGCCGGGCCGGACCCTGCGCTGTCCTTCGCCGTCGTCCCCGTCGCCGAAGAAGACGGCGACCGGGGCGAGGTGGAAGGAGTCGGCGCAGCCCATCTTCTCGGCGGCGGCCTTGAGGTGGACGTCGGAGGGGGTCATGGTCGGGTTGAGCCGCACGCCGAGCATCCGCTTGGCCTGGTCGTAGTACGGGGCGAGTTCCTCGCGCCAGTCGGTGATGGACGCCCACTGCCGGTCCTCGAAGAAGGCGGCGGGCGGCACGTAGTGGGTGTTGGCGTAGTTGAGCGAGCCGCCGCCCACGCCGGCGCCCGCGAGCACCATGACGTTGCCGAGCAGGTGGATGCGCTGGATCCCGTACAGCCCGAGGGCCGGGGCCCACAGGTAGTTCCGCAGGTCCCAGCTGTTCTTCGGCAGGCCCTCGCGGGTGAAGCGGCGCCCTGCCTCCAGGACGCCGACCCGGTAGCCCTTCTCGGTGAGGCGCAGTGCCGAGACCGACCCCCCGAAGCCCGATCCGATGACGATGACGTCGTAGTCGTACGACACTGAGCTGCCCCTTTAGCGGAGTCGGAGAGCCTTCATGACCTTGAGGCTGCGCGTCATGAACGCCGCGTACTTCTCGTCGTCCATGCCCAGCGAGGGCGCCATCGGCAGCAGCCGCTGCTGGGCGACCGTCTGCGCCTCGGTGTACTTGAGGATGCCCTCGGAGCCGTGGCGGCGGCCGAGGCCGGAGTCCTTCATGCCGCCCATGGGCGCCTGGGCGCTGCCGTAGGTGGGGGCGTAGCCCTCGTTGATGTTGACGGTGCCGGTGCGCAGGCGGGCGGCGACGGCGTGGCCGCGCCGGGAGTCCTTGGTCCAGACGCTGGAGTTCAGGCCGTAGGAGGTGGCGTTGGCCTCCGCGATGGCCTGGTCCTCGTCGGTGAAGCGGTAAATGGACACGACCGGGCCGAAGGTCTCCTCGGCGCACACCGCCATCGGCGCCTCGACGCCGTCGAGGATGGTGGGCTCGTAGAAGAGCGGGCCGATGTCGGGGCGGGCGGCGCCGCCCGCGACGAGGGTGGCTCCCTTGGCGACGGCCTCGTCCACGTGCCGCCGTACGTTCTCCAGCTGGCGCTCGCCCGCCAGGGAGCCCATGTCGGCGCCGAACGCGAGGGAGCTGCCCAGGCGCATGGCCTTGGTGCGGGCGGCGAACCGCTCGATGAAGACGTCGGCGATCGAGGCGTGGACGTAGAGCCGCTCGATGGAGATGCACAGCTGGCCGGCGGAGGAGAAGCAGGCGCGGACGGCGCCCGCGGCGGCCTTCTCGACGTCGGCGTCGTGCAGGACGAGCATGGGGTT
The DNA here is from genome assembly GCF_043076955.1 of Streptomyces sp. NPDC016562. Classification (NCBI taxonomy): domain Bacteria; kingdom Bacillati; phylum Actinomycetota; class Actinomycetes; order Kitasatosporales; family Streptomycetaceae; genus Streptomyces; species Streptomyces sp. NPDC016562. Next base: position 50,848 of record NZ_JBIBRZ010000008.1, read on the forward strand.
CTTGCCGCCGAGTTCGAGGCTGACCCCGATCAGGCGGTCGGCCGCGCCCCGGGCGACCTCGCGGCCGGTACGGGTGGAGCCGGTGAAGGAGACGTAGTCGGCGTGCCGGACCACCTCGGGGCCGACGACGGGGCCCTCCCCGAGGACGATCTGGAAGACCTCGGCGGGCATCCCGGCCTCGATCAGCAGGTCGCGGGCCCACAGGGCGGTCAGGGCGGTCTCGGTGTCGGGCTTCATGACGACCGCGTTGCCCGCCACGAAGGCGGGCAGGGCGTCGCCGACCGACAGTTCCAGGGGGTAGTTCCAGGGGGCGATCTGGCCGACGACCCCGCGCGGCTGGCGCAGCTCGGTGACCTTGGTGAGGGTGGGCATGGCGCCGGTGTGGCCCTTGGGGCGCAGGTACGAGGGGGCCTTGCGGCCGTAGTGGCGGGCGGCGATCACGACCGCCTGGAGCTCCTCGTGGGCGTGCAGGCGGGCCTTGCCGGTCTCCAGCTGGATGAGGTCGAGGATCTCGGACTGGCGGGCCAGGATCAGGTCGTGGAAGCGCAGCAGGACGGCCGCCCGCCCGCGTACGGGGACGGCCGCCCAGGCGGGCTGGGCGGCGCGGGCCCGGCGGAAGGCCTCGGCCACGTCCTCGGCGCTGGCCTCGGGGAGCTCCGCCAGCCGGTCCCCGCTGAAGGGGGTGTGGTTGGCGGTGCGCCCGGAGCCGATGACTCCGCGGGTCAGCCGGGCGACGAGGCCCGGGGTGACCACGTCGGCGGCGGTGCGTGCGCCGGCGGGGGCGGGTGCGACCGGGTTGGTGGCGGGGCGGGCGCCGGCCGGGGCCGGGGCGACCGGGTGGGTGGGCTCCGGTACGGTCCGGAGAGGGGCGGCGGGGGCCTGCGAGTCCGTCATGCGGTGAGCGTATTGCGCCAGGGGGCCTTTGGGTACCCGTGGGTAACCCGATTTTGCCATTTCTGCCAGTGATCGCTGGCGTGATGGCGGAATCCGGCTGGCGGATCAGGACTTGTCGGCGGGCGGCTGCCAGCCGCTGAGCACCGTGTCGAACTGCTGCCGGTTGAAGTCCGCGACGGGGCTCGACATGTAGATCGCGTACTCGGTGCCGTTCGGGGCGACGTACATCTGCTCGATGGCCCGGCGCGGTCCGGGGTGGTTCACCTTCTCGGTCCAGGTGAACTCCCACAGCGCGGCCCGGGTGCTGTCGCGGAAGGTGTTCTGGTTCAGCCTCTGCTTCTTGTAGTCCGTGCGCTTCTGCACCTGCTTCTCCAGGTCGAGCAGGTGCACGTACGGGTTCTCGTAGTCCGGGGTGGGGTCGGCGGCGATCCGGATGAAGTGCTTTCCGTTGTCCGGCGTGTAGTCGATCTGGTCGCCGTCCATCTGGCGCGTCCAGTGGTCCGGCACGAAGAGGGTGAAGCCCGTGGGGTCGGTCACCTTCTGCCACCCCGCCGGCGCGGCGAGGGTCTGCTCTCCGCCCTTGTCACCCGACGCGGTGTCGGACCCGCTCACCGTCCGGTCGGAGCCGCCGTCGGCGCGGCCACCGCCGTACCCCCGGTCCGAGTCACCGGTGAACTGGAGCACGCCGAAGACACCGCCGCCGCCGAGCAGCGCCGCCACCAGGGCGACGGCCGCGGCGCGCTTGAGCCGGCCCTTGGCCGGGGCCGCGGGCTCGGGCGCCTGGGGTTCGGGCAGGGGGGCCGTCGCCGCGGCGTCCGGCGGCGGGAGGCGGCGGCCCGCCGGCTCCTCGGGCCGCTCCTGCGCCGGGGCGAGTTCCTCCACGCTCACCGCGCGCGTCGGTACGTACGCCTGCGCCGCCTTCGGCTCCCGGCCCTCCATCGCCTCCAGCAGCATCCGCTCGGCCTCCGCCGCCGAGGGCCGCTGCGCCGGGTCCTTGCGCAGCAGGGCCGTGATCACCGATCCCAGGGCTCCGGCCTGGCGCGGCGCGGGCGGCTCGTCGTTCACGACGGCCTGCAGGCTGGAGATCGGCGAGGTGCGGCGGAACGGCGAGCGGGCCTCCACCGCCGTGTAGAGGGTGGCGCCCAGGGACCACAGGTCGGAGGCCGTGCCGGGGGTCGCGCCGGTGACCCGCTCGGGAGCCAGGTAGTCGATGGAGCCCACGATCTCGCCGGTGCGCGTGATGGAGGAGTCGCCCTCGATCGCGGCGATCCCGAAGTCCGTGAGCAGGACCCGGCCGTCCTTGGCGAGCAGCACGTTGCCAGGTTTCACGTCCCGGTGCAGTACGCCCACCGCGTGCGCGGCGCGCAGCGCGCCCAGGACGTGCAGGCCGATCCGGGCCGCCTCGCGGGGCTCGATCCGTCCGGCCGCCTTGGCCGCCTCCGCGAGGGAGGGGCCGTCGACGTACTCCATGACGATCCACGGCCGGTCGTCGTGCTCCAGCACGTCGTGGACGGTGACGACCGCCGGATGCTGGATCCGGGCCGCGGCCCGGGCCTCCTTCTGGGTCCGGGCGTGCATGACGTCCCGGTCGGCCTGGGCGACGTACAGACCCGCCGTCAGTTCCTTGACGGCGACGGTCCTGTGGAGCAGCTCGTCATGCGCGCGCCACACCTTGCCCATGCCGCCCCGGCCGATCGGCTCGACGAGCCGGTACCGGCCCGCCAGCACGGCGCCCCCACCTGTCTGCTGTTCCACGAAATCCCGCCGCTCTCTGCACTTCAGGCCAGATTACGGAGCTCACGGGGGCTGCCGGAACCGCGCGGGCTCCGAAAGGCCGCACTGTGACGCAATCGCCGTACTGACCGGTCATCAGGACGCGCTCAGCCACCGGACTTGTAACTCGCCGTGGCCTTTTCGAAGACCTCGGTGACCTTGCCCTGCTCGTCCTCCGGGCCGGTGACCATGACGACGTGATAGCTGCCGCCCAGCGCGACCACGAAGTTGCGTGCGTAGACGTTGCGTCCGGTGCCGTCGATCCACGTGTACCGTCCCGTCGCCCGCAGTTGGGAGCCCACCTTGGTGGTCTTGACGTCACCGACCGTCGACCAGGTGGAGGTGCGGTACGGGGTCAGCTCCGGCTCCTTGTCCTTCTGGTAGGCCGCCGGGTCCGGGTTGCCCTGGACCTTGTCCCGGCCGGGCACGATCGTCAGGACGAACGCCCCGTCCGTGTACCGCACCTGACCGGCCTCGTTGATCCCGCGGCGCTCCCAGCCCTCGGGGACGGCGATCTCGAAGTGCTCCGGATCCTGCTGGGTGGTGTAGCCGGCCGGGGCGGGAGCGGGGGCGGCCGGGGTGGCGGCCGGCCCGGTCGTCTGGGGCGCGGGACCGGACTCCGGCGTGCCGCTGGGCACCTGGGAGGGGCTCTGCGCCGACGGCGTCCGCGTGGCCCCGCCCTGGCCCTGGCTGCCTGCGCCCGGTGCGTCCGGATCGGCGGCGCGGGGCATGAACAGCATCGCGTACGCCACGGCCCCGGCGAGGAGGACCAGGATGCCGAGGAGCAGCGTCCGGCCGAGGGCGCGCGGTGCGCGGGGGGCCGCGGGATTGCGGTGACGCCCGTGGAGCTCGCCGCGGCGGCGTACGACGGGCAGGCGCGCGGGATCCGGGTCCGGCATCGGGAGCACGCCGAACCCGGCCTCCGGCTCGGGCGCGGACCGTACGAGCGAGCGCAGCCAGCCGCGGAGCTCCTCGAAGTCGGGCCGCTCGGTGGGGTCCTGACGCAGCAGGGACTCCACGATCGGGCGGAGCGCGCCGCACTCCTCCGCGAAGGCGGGGGGCTCGGCGCAGACCATCTCGACGAGCTCGGCGACGCTCTCCTCGGGATACGGGGCGTGTCCCTGCACGGCCCGGTAGAGCAGCGCGCCGAGCGCCCACAGGTCGGTGGCGGGCCCGACGGGGGGCGCCAGCTGCCAGTGCCCGCGCACGGGGCCCGCCTGCTCGGGAGCCCACCGCTCGGTGACGGCCCCGACGACGGCCATCCGCGTCTGGCGGGCCCGCTCGGCGTCCAGGCCGGTCTGCGGCCCGGCCTGGGGCCCGGCCCACCCGCCGGTGGCGGAGGCCGCGCGGGTGTCGTCCGGCCGGGCCGGTGCCCGGTCGCCGGCGTCGGCCTGACGGAAGCCCTGGGGCAGGGCGAGCCGCGCGGGCAGGGGCTGGGGGGCGGCCGGGGGGAGCTGGGCGGGCAGCACGGACCGGGGCTCCACCTCCGGGCGGGGCGTGCGCTCCGGGTCGGGCACCGCCTCCGGCAGCAGCTCGGAGCCGGGCCGCGGCTCCAACTCCCGCTCTGACTCCCGCTCCTGCGGGGCCAGGGCCGGGTGACGGGGTGTCGCGCCGTGCCAGGAGGCGGCGGCGCCGGCCTCCGGTCCGCCGTACGGGTACGAGTACCCCTGCGGCAGGGTCGACCCCTCGGGCCTGCGCTCCGGCCTGCCCTCCGGCAGGGGCTCCGCCCCGGCCCCGGCCTTGCGCTGCTCGGTGACCCGGGCGGCTGCGGCCCGCGCCCCGGCCCGGTACGCGGCGATGGCCCCGGCCCGCGCGGCCGCCTGCACTTCGGCCCGGTCCTGCGGCCGCCCGGGGGTGATGTGGTCGGTGTACCGCGGCCCGGTGTCGTATCCCGGGGCCACCAGGGGCGCGTAACCGGGCTCCGGATCCGGCGCGGGCTCGGGCTCCGGCCGTGGTGCCGGCGGACGGGGGCTCACCGGTTCCTGCGGATGACCCCACCCGGGCTCCGGCGCCGCCGGGTCCGGCCCGCCGCCGCCCCACCCGGCGTCACCGCCGGAGGCCTCCGCGCCGGGGACGGGGTCGTACCCGCACAGGGCCTCCTCCGCCGCACCGGCCGCGAGGCCCGTCAGCACGACCCGGCCGTCGTCGCACACCAGGACCGTCCGGACGGTGATGTTCCGGTGCGTCCAGCCGTGCGCGTGCAGCACCCGCAGCGCGGTCAGTACGTCCGACGCCACCTCAGCGGCCCGGTAGGGGCTCAGCGGTTCGTCGGCGATCAGCGCGGCCAGCGGCCTGGCCGGGATCAGTTCGCTCACTATCCACAGCGACTCGCCCTCGGCGAACACGTCGAAGACCTGGTCGAGCCGGGGATGGTCGGGGATCGAGGCCGCGGCCTGCGCCGCCTCGATGGCGCGCCGCACGGCCGGCAGGTCGGCGGGCGAGCGGCGCGCCGCCGTCGGCACGGTCCGCGGCCCGTCCATCAGCTCGGCGTCCACGACCTCCGGCAACGGCAGCTGCCGCACCAGGACTTCCTGCCCGCTGCGGGTGTCGAAGGCCCGGGTCTCGACCAGCTCGTACGCGTCCGACGGCGGCAGCGGCAGGCGGTAGCGGTGGGCCAGGATCCGGCCCGCGTACTCCTCCACATCGCCTCCCCCGAGTGCTGGGGGCACCACCCAGCGGTAGCTGGGGGAGGGTCCCCCGTGGCCCCGCTGACACGATACGTCGCCGGGGCCGCCCGCGTCCCAGGGTCAGCCGAGCGGCTGGAAGGTCTCGAAGGCGACGTTGCGCATCTGGGTGCACTGGGCGCCGTCCCACTGGTCGGCGGGACAGCTGATCATGATGGCGTAGCCGTGCGTCGCGTCCACCTTGAACCCGCGGTTGAGCACCCGGACCCTCGTCCCGTTCTGCTCCCGCTCGAACTCCCAGTCCGCGACGGTCGGGTAGCCCTTGTAGTCCACCGTGTCGATACGGATCAGCTTGTATCCCCGGCTGCTGCCGCTCACGGCGGGGGCCAGCTGGACCCAGGCGGTGCGCGCGTCGTCGCCCGGCTTGGAGTTGTAGTCGACCTGGATCTTCGGGAAGTCCTTGGCGCGGCTGTAGATGGCGCCGGAGTTCTCGCCCGCCGTCTCCAGGTGCTGGAAGCCCTCGGGCATCACCATCGAGAAGTGGAATCCGAAGTCCTGCACCAGGGCGAATCCGGCGGGGATCCCACCGGCCGCTCCCCCGGTCGTGGCGCCCTGCCCCTGGCCTCCGGAGGCCGCCTGCTGCCCCTGGTCCGGCTTGCCGCCGGTACCCGCCGCGCCGCCGGCGCCGCCCGGCTCACCGGTGTTCGGCGACGGCTTCGGGGATCCCTGTGCGGCGCCGCCGGCCGCCTGCGGGGCCGAGGCGCTGGGAGTGTTCTGGCCGCCCTTGCCCTCGTTCTTGGCGCCCTTGTCCTCGCCGCTGAAGGCGTAGGCGATCAGCGAGCCGACCACCGCCAGGACGACGAGTACGGCGGCTATCGCCAGCGCGATCGTGCGGCGCGGCATGACGTCGGTGAGCGGAGCCGCGACGGGAGAAGTCCGGGTCCTGGGCTTCGGCGTCGGCGCTTCGGCGGCGGAGACGGCCACCGCGGGGGTCGCCGCCGCGGCCGCCGCCTTGCGGGCCGACTTCAGCGCGGCGCGGGCGCGTTCGCGCTGCTCGCGGTCGCGCCGCTCGCGCTCCTTCTTCGCCGCCTTCTCGGCTGCCTTCTCCGCCGTGGCCTTCTCCGCGGCCTCCTTGGCGTCCGCCAGGGATATCTGCCGGGTCTCCTCGGCCACCGCGGCGGCCACGGGGGCCGGCGCGGGCTCGGGCGCGTTGACGACGGCGGTGAGCATCGCCCGCGCCCGCTCGTCGTCGAGCCGCAGCGCGGGGTCCTTGACGAGGAGGCCGTAGATGACCTCGGTCAGCGGGCCGGCGTTCTTCGGCGGGTCCACGGGCTCGGTCATCACCGCCGTGAGGGTGGCGAGCGCCGAGCCCTTGTCGTACGGGGGCACTCCCTCGACGGCGGCGTACAGCAGACCGCCGAGCGACCACATGTCGGCGGGCGGGCCCGGCTTGTAACCGCGGGCGCGCTCGGGGGAGATGTAGGAGGGGGCGCCGACGAGCATGCCGGTGGAGGTGACGGAGGGATCGCCCTCGACCTGCGCGATGCCGAAGTCGGTGAGGACCACGCGGCCGTTGGCGGCGATGAGCACGTTGGACGGCTTGACGTCCCGGTGCAGGATGCCCTGGCCGTGCGCGGCGCGCAGGACGTCGAGCACGGCGAGGCCGACCTCGGCCGCGCGGTGCGGGGTGAGGGGGCCGTTCTCGCGTACGAACTCGGCGAGCGAGGAGCCCTCGATGAGCTCCATGACGATCCAGGGACGGCCGTCCTCGTCGACGACGTCGTAGACGGTGACGGCGCCGCCGCTGCGGATCCGCGCGATGGCCTTGGCCTCGCGGAGGGTACGGGTGATCAGGCGGCGCTTCTCGTCCTCGTCGACGCCGGTGCTGAAGCGGAGCTCCTTGACGGCGACCGTCCGGCCCAGGGTCTCGTCCTGGGCCCGCCAGACCGTCCCCATCCCGCCCTTGCCGAGCACGGCCCCGAGCCGGTACCGCCCGGCCAGCAACCGCCCCTGGTCCTGCCCGTCCCCGGCCGCCTTGGCCGCAGCCGCCTTGACGGCCGCCGCCATGGCATCGGCCTTCTCGACGACAGGATTGACCACCTTCGCGACAGGCTTCGCATCCTCGGGCTCACCCGGCTCCGCCGCAGGCGCGGCAGCCTTGCTCACCCCAGGCTTCGCGTCCTCGGGCTCGCCCGCCCCCGCCTCGGCGGCAGCGGACTTCGCACCCTCAGGCCCCGCCGCAGGCGCAGCGGCATCGGCATCGGCATCGGCAGACGCACCCTCAGGCTTGGCAGCCTCAGGCTTCGCATCCTCGGGCTCGCCCGCCCCCGCCTCGGCGGCAGCGGACCCCGCACCGTCAGGCTTCGCCGCAGGCGACACGGCGGACTGCGCATCCCCCGGCTCCGCCGCAGGCACTGCGGCCGCGCCCTCACCGTCAGGCTTCGCCGCAGGCGTCCCGGCAGGCGTCCCGGCAGTCCCGTGCTCCGGCTTCGACATGCGTCCCCTCTGCAATCCTGCCGCTGCTCCGCCTGCCCCAGCGGCTGAGCGACCCGGCGGCCGGGGCCCGCGGTAACCCACCCCGGCAGAACCCCCATTGTTCCTCACTCCGCAACGGACGGGCCCCCCGGGTCCGCGGTTCCCCTTTCCGCATCGCGGAGTTACAACGGAACGATGTCGGGCGCCCCCAACCGCGCCGCGTCCGCCGTCTGGTCGTCCGGCTGGCGCTGTGATTCCCGCTCCGCCTGCACCCTCTTCTCGTAGTGCTCCACTTCCTTCGCGATCTGCTGCTCGTCCCACCCCAGCACCGGCGCCATCAACTCGGCGCACTCCCGCGCAGACCGCGTCCCCCGGTCGAAGGTCTCGATCGAGATCCGGGTGCGCCGCGTCAGGACGTCGTCCAGGTGCCGCGCGCCCTCGTGCGAGGCCGCGTACACGATCTCCGCCCGCAGGTAGTCCTCCGCCCCCGTCACCGGCTGCCGCAGCCCCGGGTCCGCGGTGATCAGGTCCAGCAGTTCCTCCGTCAGCGACCCGAAGCGGTTCAACAGGTGTTCCACCCGCGCGACGTGAAGCCCCGTCCGGTCCGCCATGCGCGCCCGCGCGTTCCACAGCGCCCGGTACCCCTCCGCCCCCACCAGCGGCACGTCCTCCGTCACGCACTGCGCCACCCGCTGGTCCAGCCCGTGCACCGCCTCGTCGACGGCGTCCTTGGCCATGACCCGGTACGTCGTGTACTTGCCGCCCGCCACCACCACCAGCCCCGGCACCGGATGGGCCACGGTGTGCTCGCGCGACAGCTTGCTCGTCGCGTCCGACTCCCCGGCCAGCAGCGGCCGCAGGCCGGCGTAGACGCCCTGGACGTCGTCGCGCGTCAGCGGCACGGCCAGCACCGAGTTCACGTGTTCCAGCAGGTAGTCGATGTCCGCGCTCGACGCCGCCGGGTGGGCCTTGTCCAGGTCCCAGTCGGTGTCCGTGGTCCCCACGATCCAGTGCCGCCCCCACGGGATGACGAACAGCACCGACTTCTCGGTCCGCAGGATCAGCCCGGTGCTGGAATGGATCCGGTCCTTCGGCACGACCAGGTGGATGCCCTTCGAGGCCCGTACGTGGAACTGCCCGCGCTCCCCGATCAGCGCCTGGGTGTCGTCCGTCCACACCCCCGTCGCATTGACGACCTGCTTGGCGCGGATCTCGTACTCGCCCCCGCCCTCCACGTCCTGCACGCGCGCGCCGACCACCCGCTCGCCCTCGCGCAGGAAGCCGATCACCCTCGCCCGGTTGGCGCAGTGCGCCCCGTACGCCGCGGCCGTGCGCACCAGCGTGGTGACGTACCGCGCGTCGTCCATCTGGGCGTCGTAGTACTGCAGGGCGCCCACGAGCGCGTCCTTGCGCAGCGCCGGCGCCACCCGCAGCGCCTTCTTGCGCGAGAGGTGGCGGTGGACGGGCAGGCCGCGCCCGTGGCCGCTGGAGACCGACATCGCGTCGTACAGCGCGACGCCCGAGCCCGCGTACAGCCGCTCCCAGCCCTTGTGCTGCAAGGGGTAGAGGAACGGCACGGGCTTCACCAGGTGCGGGGCGAGCCGCTCCAGCAGCAGGCCGCGCTCCTTCAGCGCCTCGCGCACGAGGGCGAAGTCGAGCATCTCCAGATACCGCAGGCCGCCGTGGATCAGCTTGCTCGACCGGCTGGAGGTGCCCGAGCCCCAGTCCCGCGCCTCCACCAGGCCGGTCGACAGGCCCCGGGTCGCGGCGTCCAGCGCGGTGCCGGCGCCCACCACGCCCGCGCCGACCACGAGCACGTCCAGCTCACGCTCGGCCATCCGGGTGAGGGCCTCGGCCCGCTGCTCCGGCCCCAGTGTCGCTGTCCTCACGGCTGCCTCCCGTTTGGTGTGGGTGAGATCCCCGGCGGGATCCCGCTCACATGCCCCGTCCCACGATTCTGACCGCCCGCACCCACATCAGCCACCGCCTGTGGACAACACAACGGTGATGTTCACTCCAGAATGCGACATATCTTTCATATATACGCCTAGTCTGACATTGCGCCAGCTCCCCTGCCCCGGGAGGACGTGCGCGGCAGCCCCCTCATTTCAGGGAAGGGACGGCACCCCCATGCCCGCAGATCTCGCCGTCATCGGACTCGGCCATCTCGGCCTCCCCCTCGCCCAGGCGGCCGTCGCCGCCGGGATCGAGACGGTCGGCTACGACAGCGGTCCGGTCACGGACTCCACCCTCACCGCCGCCGAGATCCGCCGCATGTCGGCGGCCGGCTTCCGGGTCACCACCAACCCCGCCGAACTCGGCCGGGTCCGCACCGCCGTCATCTGCGCCCCCACCCAGCTCGGCGCCGATCGCGCACTCGACCTCTCCGCCGTCGGCGAGGCCGGCCACGCGCTGGCCGCCCGGCTGCGCCCCCACACCACCGTGATCCTCGAATCCGCCGTGCATCCCGGCGTCACCGAGGACTACCTGCGACCGATCCTCGAAGAGGGCTCCGGACTGCGGGCCGGCCGGGACTTCCATCTGGCCTACTCCCCCAGCCGCCACGACCCCGGCAACCGGACGCACGGCATCTCCAACACCCCCAAGGTGATCGGCGGCCTCACCCCCGCCTGCACGGAGTCCGCGCACGCCTTCTACGCCCGCCTCACCGAGAAGGTGGTCCGCGCCCGCGGCCTGCGCGAGGCCGAGACCGTACAGCTCCTCGAAACGAACTACCGGCACGTCAACATCGCCCTCATGAACGAGATGGCGGTGCTCTGCCACGACCTCGGCGTGGACCTCTGGGACGTGGTCCGCTGCGCCGAGACCAAGCCGTACGGCTTCCAGGCCTTCCGCCCCGGCCCGGGGGTCGGCGGCCACGGCGTCCCCCTCGACCCCAACTACCTCCCGCACACCACCCGCACCCCCGGCCACCCCCTGCGCATGGTCGGCCTGGCGCAGGAGATCAACAACCGGATGCCGCAGTACGTCATCCAGCGCTCCGCCACCCTGCTCAACGAACACGGCAAGTCTGCCCGCGGCGCCCGCGTCCTCCTGCTGGGCGTCACCTACAAGCCCGACCTCGCCGACCAGGAGGGCTCACCCGCCCGCGAGATCGCCAGCCGCCTCCTCGACCTGGGGGCGCTGATCAGCTATCACGACCCGTACATCACGGGCTGGCGCGTCCGGGACCAGCCGGTCCCGCGAGCCGAATCCCTGTACGAGGCCGCCGCCAACGCCGATCTGACGATCCTGCTCCAGCACCACCGCACGTACGACCTCCAAGGTCTCGCCGTGAAGGCCCAGTTGCTGCTGGACACCCGCGGCGCCAGCCCGGCGGGCGCGGCCCACCGGCTCTGAGCCCCGAAATTCCCCCCTGTGGATGTCGGCTGCGGCTGCTAGCCTGCGACGTCACTTATTTCGCACATACGTCCCCCTGGACAGATGTGCCCCACGCATCCCTGGGGGGGATTTCCCATGAGCCAGAACTTCACGCCGCCGGCGCCCGACTCCTTCACCGCGGCCCCCGCCCCGGCCCCGGCCCGCACCGGCAACGTCGGCCTCGGCATCGTCGCGGCCGTCGTCGCGGCCCTCGTCGCGGCCGGCGCCTACGGCGGCATCATGAACGCCATCGACCGCGAGATCGGCTACGCCGCGATCGGCGTCGGCCTCCTCGTCGGTCTCGCCGCCGGCAAGGTCGGCGGCCGCAACCCGATCCTGCCCGTCGTCGCCGTCCTGCTGTCCGTCGGCGCCGTCTACCTCGGCCAGATGTTCTTCATCGCGCTCGCCATCGCCGACTACGGCAAGGTCGGCGTGGGCGAGGTGTTCAGCGAGGTCGGCATCGGCGGCCTGAACGACCTCTGGAAGGAGAGCGTGGACTTCATGTCCTACGTCTTCCTCGGCATCGGCGGCTTCGCCGCCTTCGGCGCGGCCAAGAAGGTCAGCGACTGACGTCGGCGCCTCGCACGCGTACGCCGGAGGGCCGGCACCCCGCCTGGGGTGCCGGCCCTCCGGCGTGCGTACGGGAACCGTCAGCGGCTGTGCTGCGAGTCCGCGATCGTGACCTCGACCCGCTGGAACTCCTTGAGCTCGCTGTAGCCGGTCGTGGCCATCGAGCGGCGCAGGGCGCCGAAGATGTTCATCGAGCCGTCCGGGGAGTGCGACGGGCCGGTGAGGATCTCCTCGGTGGTGCCGACCGTGCCGAGGTTCACCTTCTTGCCGCGCGGCACGTCCTCGTGGACGGCCTCCATGCCCCAGTGGTTGCCCTTGCCGGGCGCGTCGGTGGCACGGGCCAGCGGGGAGCCCATCATCACGGCGTCAGCGCCGCAGGCGACGGCCTTCGGGATGTCGCCCGACCAGCCCACGCCGCCGTCGGCGATGACGTGCACGTAACGGCCGCCCGACTCGTCCATGTAGTCGCGGCGGGCCGCGGCCACGTCCGCGACGGCGGTCGCCATCGGGACCTGGATGCCGAGCACGTTGCGCGTGGTGTGCGCGGCGCCGCCGCCGAAGCCGACCAGGACGCCCGCGGCGCCGGTGCGCATCAGGTGCAGGGCCGCGGTGTAGGTGGCGCAGCCGCCCACGATGACCGGGACGTCGAGCTCGTAGATGAACTGCTTGAGGTTCAGCGGCTCGGCGGCGCCGGAGACGTGCTCCGCCGACACGGTGGTGCCGCGGATCACGAAGATGTCGACGCCCGCGTCGACGACCGCCTTGGAGAACTCGGCGGTGCGCTGCGGGGAGAGCGCGGCGGCGGTGACGACGCCCGAGTCGCGCACCTCCTTGATGCGCCGGCGGATCAGGTCCGCCTGGATCGGCGCGGCGTAGATCTCCTGGAGGCGGCGGGTGGCGGCCTCCTCGTCCAGCTCCGCGATCTCGTCGAGCAGCGGCTGCGGGTCCTCGTACCGGGTCCACAGACCTTCGAGGTTCAGCACGCCGAGGCCGCCGAGCTCGCCGATGCGGATCGCGGTCTGCGGGGAGACGACCGAGTCCATGGGGGCGGCCAGGAAGGGGAGCTCGAAGCGGTACGCGTCGATCTGCCAGGCGATCGAGACCTCCTTCGGGTCCCGGGTACGCCGGCTCGGGACGATGGCGATGTCGTCGAACGCGTACGCCCTGCGGCCGCGCTTGCCGCGCCCGATCTCGATCTCAGTCACGTGTGGTGGCCTTTCCTCTGGGTCTGCCCGTCCAGTATCCCCGAACGCCGGGTGCATGCGTTCCGGTGACCGCTGTACGGGACGGCGGGCGCGGCCCCCGGCAACGGCGAAGGGCGGGCCCGGTCACCCGGGCCCGCCCCACCTCAGCTCAGCCGCTACCCCTTGCGGGAGTAGTTCGGCGCCTCGACCGTCATCTGGATGTCGTGCGGGTGGCTCTCCTTGAGCCCGGCCGAGGTGATCCGCACGAAGCGGCCCCGGTCCTGCAGCTCGGGCACGGTGCGGCCACCGACGTAGAACATCGACTGGCGCAGGCCGCCGACGAGCTGGTGGACCACCGCGGAGAGCGGGCCGCGGTAGGGCACCTGGCCCTCGATGCCCTCGGGGATGAGCTTGTCGTCGCCGCCCACGCCCTCCTGGAAGTAGCGGTCCTTGGAGAAGGAGCGCTGGTCGCCGCGGGACTGCATCGCGCCGAGCGAACCCATGCCGCGGTACGACTTGAACTGCTTGCCGTTGATGAAGAGCAGCTCGCCCGGGGACTCCTCGCAGCCCGCGAGCAGCGAGCCGAGCATCACCGTGTCGGCGCCCGCGACCAGGGCCTTGGCGATGTCACCGGAGTACTGGAGGCCGCCGTCGCCGATGACCGGGACGCCGGCCGCCTTGGCGGCGAGCGAGGCCTCGTAGATCGCGGTGACCTGCGGGACGCCGATGCCGGCGACCACGCGGGTGGTGCAGATCGAGCCGGGGCCGACGCCGACCTTGATGCCGTCGCAGCCGGCGTCGATCAGCGCCTGGGCGCCGTCGCGGGTGGCGACGTTGCCGCCGATGACGTCGACACCGGAGTTCGACTTGATCTTCGCGACCATGTCGCCGACCAGGCGGGAGTGACCGTGGGCGGTGTCGACGACGATGAAGTCGGCGCCCGCCTCGATCAGGGCCTGGGCGCGGTCGTACGCGTCGCCGGCCACGCCGACGGCGGCGCCGACGAGCAGCCGGCCGTCCTTGTCCTTGGCCGCGTTCGGGTACTTCTCGGCCTTGACGAAGTCCTTGACCGTGATCAGGCCCTTGAGGATGCCCGCGTCGTCGACCAGCGGAAGCTTCTCGATCTTGTGGCGGCGCAGCAGCTCCATGGCGTCCACGCCGGAGATGCCGACCTTGCCCGTGACCAGCGGCATCGGGGTCATGACCTCGCGCACCTGGCGGCTGCGGTCCGACTCGAAGGCCATGTCGCGGTTGGTGACGATGCCCAGGAGCTTGCCCGCCTGGTCCGTCACCGGGACGCCGGAGATGCGGAACTTCGCGCAGAGCTGGTCGGCCTCGCGCAGCGTCGCGTCCGGGTGCACCGTGATCGGGTCGGTGACCATGCCGGACTCGGAGCGCTTGACCAGGTCGACCTGGTTGGCCTGGTCGGCGATGGAGAGGTTGCGGTGCAGTACGCCGACGCCGCCCTGGCGGGCCATCGCGATGGCCATCCGGGCCTCGGTGACCTTGTCCATGGCGGCGGAGAGCAGCGGGACGTTGACGCGCACGTTGCGCGAGATGAGGGAGGAGGTGTCGATGGCGTCAGGCGACATGTCCGACGCGCCCGGCAGCAGCAGCACGTCGTCGTAAGTCAGTCCGAGCGTGGCGAATTTGTCGGGCACTCCGTCGGCGGTCATGACACCTTCCCAATGGTCTTGCTCAGCGCGGATGTCCATGCTAACGGGATCCCGACGCGTCTCATTCCACGACCAAGGTCAACCAGAAGTTTCGTAGCTTCCTACTGCTCGGCGAGGGCGCGCAGCCGGCTGAGCGCGCGGTGCTGGGCCACCCGCACGGCCCCGGGGGACATGCCGAGCATCTGCCCGGTCTCCTCCGCGGTCAGCCCGACGGCGACCCGCAGGACGAGCAGCTCGCGCTGGTTCTCCGGAAGGTTCGCCAGCAGCTTCTTGGCCCAGGCGGCGTCGCTGCTCAGCAGCGCGCGCTCCTCGGGGCCCAGCGAGTCGTCGGGCCGCTCCGGCATCTCGTCGGAGGGCACGGCCGTACTGCCCGGGTGCCGCATGGCGGCCCGCTGCAGGTCGGCGACCTTGTGCGCGGCGATGGCGAAGACGAACGCCTCGAACGGGCGCCCGGTGTCCCGGTAGCGCGGCAGCGCCATCAGGACGGCGACGCAGACCTCCTGCGCCAGGTCCTCCACGAAGTGGCGAGCGTCACCCGGAAGACGGGAGAGCCGGGTGCGGCAATAGCGGATGGCGAGGGGGTGTACGAAGGCGAGCAGGTCGTGCGTGGCCTGCTCGTCGCCCTCCACCGCCCGGCGTACGAGCGCGCTGACGGCCCCGGCACTGCCGCCTTTGGCGGCGCCGGTCGGGCCTGTGGCCGCGGGGGACCCCTGGGCCTCGTCGTCGCGCATCAATCCATGGTGCCTTGGCGCGGAAGCATCCGCGGCACCGTGGTCCTTGTTGTGCATCGAAGCGTTATGAGCGGGTGCGCCGGAACCCATCATCTGCACCCTCCCCTCCCGCTCGGCCGAATAGTCCCCGAGAGACTCCACACCCTCAAGGATGCGGCATCGCGCACGAAGCGAGACGTCCCCCGGATTGTGCCCCGCCAACCCCCGGGTGCGCACCGGGTACGGCGGGACAGGGCTACACCGAATACGAGGGCGGCGCGCCGCCCCGTCCGCAGCCTGCGGACGGGACCGCTCTCGACGGTCCGCGGCGGGCGGCGGACCGGGCCGGGCCCGGCCGCGACCCGGAGGTCAGCGGACCAGGCCCCAGCGGAAACCGAGCGCGACGGCGTGTGCGCGGTCGGAGGCGCCGAGCTTCTTGAACAGCCGGCGGGCGTGCGTCTTGACCGTGTCCTCGGAGAGGAAGAGCTCGCGCCCGATCTCCGCGTTGGACCGGCCGTGACTCATGCCCTCCAGGACCTGGATCTCGCGCGCGGTGAGCGTGGGCGCGGCGCCCATCTCGGCCGAGCGGAGCCGGCGCGGGGCCAGTCGCCAGGTCGGGTCGGCGAGTGCCTGGGTGACCGTGGCCCGCAGTTCGGCGCGCGAGGCGTCCTTGTGCAGATAGCCCCGGGCGCCGGCGGCGACCGCGAGGGCCACGCCGTCCAGGTCCTCGGCGACCGTCAGCATGATGATGCGGGCGCCGGGGTCGGCCGAGAGCAGACGGCGGACCGTCTCCACACCGCCGAGCCCGGGCATCCGTACATCCATCAGAATCAGGTCGGAGCGGTCGGCACCCCAGCGGCGGAGGACTTCCTCGCCGTTGGCAGCCGTCGTCACACGCTCGACGCCGGGCACGGTGGCAACCGCGCGACGGAGCGCCTCTCGGGCAAGCGGGGAGTCGTCGCAGACGAGGACGGATGTCATGACCGCCCTCCGCAGCTGCTGATGCGCGTCACCTTGAGCCTCCAGGCTGGTACGTATCGTCACCTGTGCGGTCGATGCCCCCGGACACCTGTCCGAGACCGTATTGGTTCAACCGCCTTCGCACTCTCAACGATGGTCACTCGAAAGAGTTACGGGTCGGACGGACACCTTCGGCACTCTACGTGAGGAAGCGAACACGACGGCGGCGCCACAAGCCAGCAGTCCTCCATCTGGAGCTATGCCCTATTTGGCGGCTTTCCTTCCCTTCCGCGCATGTCTGAGGCTAGATTCCGAATGAGTCATATTTACATCTACTAGGACAGTAGGTGTGGAGACATGGACCGTATCCGCCTCAGTACCGGCACCAAGAGGACTCCCCATGGCAGATTTCTCCCGCCTTCCCGGACCGAACGCCGACCTGTGGGACTGGCAGCTGCTGGCTGCCTGCCGCGGGGTCGACAGCTCCCTCTTCTTCCACCCGGAAGGCGAGCGGGGCGCGGCCAGGAGCGCGCGCGAGGCCTCGGCTAAAGAGGTCTGCATGCGATGCCCGGTGCGTGCGGAATGCGCCGCGCACGCACTCGCCGTCCGCGAGCCCTACGGGGTGTGGGGCGGCCTCACCGAGGACGAGCGCGAGGAGCTGATGGGCCGCGCACGGCACCGCCTGATCCCCGCGTCGAGTGCGATCGGACCGATCGCGCCGCACTGAGCGCCTGTTCGAAACGTCCGAAGGAACGTTTCCTCAATCGACCGCAATCCTCCGCACGCCCGGGCGTGTCGCCGCCCGGTCCCTGAATTCACCCGTCCGGCCGAACGCAGCCCGTGCGTGCGGCTCCGCGTGACCCGCAATGACCGCGCGTGACCGCGCGCGGCCCTGCCGGGCGGGGCCGGGCGGCCCGTCGCGCGCGGTCAGCGCGCGCCGGCCCGCTCCAGCTCGGCCAGGGTCGCGGCCACGGCGGGCACCCGGGCCAGGTCCGGCAGGGTCAGCGCCACGACCTCCCGCTCGACGGCGGGTTCCACCGCGACCGTGCTCACGCCCTTGGCCCGTACGGACTCCACCGCGAGCTCGGGCAGCACCGCGACGCCCAGGCCCGCGGCGACCAGGCCGACCACCGCCGGGTAGTCGTCGGTGGCGAAGTCGATGCGCGGGGTGAAGCCGACGCCCTCGCACACCTCCACCAGATGGCGGCGGCAGCGCGGGCAGCCCGCGATCCAGGGCTCGTCGGCGAGCTCCGCCATGCCCACGCGTGCGGCTCCGGCCAGCCGGTGCCCCTCGGGGACCAGCCCGATGAGACGGTCGGTCAGCAGCGGCCGCACCACGAGGTCGTCCCACTCGGCGGCGGATCCGGCCGCCCCGCCGTAGCGGAAGGCCAGCGCCAGGTCGCAGTCGCCCTCGCGCAGCATCTCCACCGAGCGCGGCGGCTCCGCCTCGACCAGCGAGATGCGGGTCCCCGGATGCTCGGCGCGCATGGCCGCGAGCGCGGTGGGCACCAGCGTGGAGCTGCCGCTGGGGAAGGACACGAGCCGGACCCGGCCGGCGCGCAGCCCGGCGATGGCGGCGACCTCCTCCTCGGCGGCCGTCAGCCCGGCCAGGATCCCGGCGGCGTGCCGGACCAGCGCCTCACCGGCCTGGGTCAGCCGCATCTCGCGGCCGGTGCGGATCAGCAGCGGGGTTCCGGCCGACTGTTCGAGCGCCTTCATCTGCTGGGAGACGGCGGGCTGGGTGCAGCCGAGCTCTCGTGCGGCGGCTGAGAAGGATCCGGTCCCGGCGACAGCGCGCAGTACCCGGAGATGACGTGCCTCAATCACCCTTCGAGCATAAGGCCTGCTTTGACCGTCGCACGAATGCCTCTGTAACGCTTTGGGTCGAAAGGACCCTACCGTGATGCCCATGGGCACCATGCATCTGATTTCCGTGAACATCGGCCGCGCCACGGCCGTGGACTACACCGACGCCGAGAGCGGGGCGACGGGCATCGGCAAGCGCCCGGTCCCCGGGCCGGTCCGCGTCGTCTCCCCCGGCCCCACGGCCACCGGCCTCGGCAGCGGCCTGGAGGGCGACGCCGTCTGCGACCGCCGCTTCCACGGCGGCGACCACCAGGCCGTCTACGCGTACGCGCGCGAGGACCTGGACCGCTGGGAGCGCGAGCTCGGCCGCGAGCTGCCCGGCGGGATCTTCGGCGAGAACCTCACCACCTCCGGCATCGACCTGAACACCGCGCTGCTCGGCGAGCGCTGGCGGGTCGGCGCCGACGTCGTCCTCGAAGTGGCGTCGGCCCGCATCCCCTGCCGGACCTTCCAGGGCGCCCTGAACGAGGACGGCTGGGTCAAGCGGTTCACCCGGGAGGGCCGTCCGGGCGCGTACCTGCGGGTGATCCGGGAGGGCTCGATCGCGGCCGGCGACCCCGTCGAGGTCATCCACCGGCCGGACCACGAGGTGACCGTGGAGCTGTGGTTCCGCGCCTTCACCACCGAGCGCTCGCTGCTGCCGCGCACCCTGGCGGCGGGCGGGGCGATGCGGCCGGAGGCGCACGAGCACGTGCGCCAGTACATGGAGAAGTGCCGGGCCGAGGCCGGGGCGAGGTAGCGCCGTTATCTCACTCGTCTAGGTTGCGCCTATGACGACTGCGTTGATTACGGGATCCACGGCGGGCATCGGCGCCGCATTCGCCCGGCGGCTGGCCGCCCAGGGGCACAACCTCGTGCTGGTGGCGCGCGACACCAAGCGGCTCGGCGAACAGGCCACCGAACTGCACGACCGGCACGGCATCGAGGCCGACGTGCTGGCCGCCGACCTCTCCACGGAGGAGGGCATCGCGGCGGTCGAGCAGCGCCTCGGCGACCGCACCCACCCGGTCGACCTGCTGGTCAACAACGCGGGCTTCGGCAACAAGGGCCGCTACCTCGAAGTCCCCATGGCCGACGAGCTGACCATGCTGAAGGTGCACATCGAGGCGGTGCTGCGGCTGACCTCGGCGGCCACCGGGTCGATGCGCTCGCGCGGCCGGGGCGGCGTCATCAACGTCGCCTCGGTGGCCGCCTTCGTACCCCGCGGTACGTACGGGGCGAGCAAGGCCTGGGTCGTGCAGTTCACCCAGGGCGCGGCGCGGGACCTGTCCGGATCCGGGGTGCGGCTGATGGCGCTGTGCCCCGGCTTCGTGCGCACGGAGTTCCACGAGCGCGCCGGCATGGGCACGGACAACATCCCCGGCTGGATGTGGCTGGACGCCGACAAGCTGGTGGCCGCGGCCTTGGCCGATCTGGCCCGAGGCAAGACCGTGTCCGTCCCGGACCCGCGGTACAAGGCGCTGATGGGCGTGGTGAAGCTGACGCCGCGCGGACTGCTGGGCGGGATGACCTCGCGCACGGGCCGCAAGTACGGGCCGCAATAGGAGGGGCCGCAGCGGGACGGGCCGCAGGAGGAGGGCGCAGCGGTACGGGCCCTCCGTCCTCTCCCCCAACCCGCCGAATGGGTGATATCTCCCTAAAATGGACGTGTCCCATCCAGCCCGGGAGACGCCATGACATTCGTACAGATCATCGATTACAAGACCAGTCGGCAGGACGACCTCAACCAGCTGCTCGACCGGTACGTCTCGCAGAGCCAGGGCAAGCGGACCGTCACCCACAGCATCGTGGGCCGGGACCGCGCGAACGAGAACCACTACGTGGACGTGGTCGAATTCCCCTCGTACGAAGAGGCCATGAAGAACTCTCAGCTCCCGGAGACGGACAAGATGTTCCAGGAGATGGTGGCCCTCTGTGACGGGATGCCCAGCTTCACCAACCTGGACGTGGTCCGCGACGAGAACCTCAACAAGATGCTCGTGGACCGCATGTTCGACGAGCTCGCCATGACGGGCGACCGCGCGACCGCCGAGGAGATCTTCGCCTCCGACTACGTCGACCACGACATCGTCCAGGCCGACCCCAACGCCCAGGGGATCGACAGCGTCATGGCCGACCTGACCATGTGGCGGTCCGCCTTCGACGACATGTCCTTCACCAAGGACCAGCAGATTGCCGAAGGCGACTTCGTCACCACCCTGTGGACGTGGAACGCCACGCACACGGGCGAGTTCATGGGCATGGCCCCGACCGGCAAGAAGGTCAGCACGACCGGCACGACGACCTTCCGCTGCAAGGACGGCCAGCTCGCCGAGGGCTGGTGGAACTACGACGTCATGAGCGTGATGCGCCAGCTGGGCATCACCGAGATGCCCGCCTGAGCGCGCACTCCCCCGGCCCACGCGAAGGCCCCCGCCCCGCCGTACGAAACGGCGGGACGGGGGCCTTTCGGCTATGCGGCGACAGCGTCAGTGGCTGTGGCCGTGACCGTGACCGTGGCCCGCGTCGGCCTCTTCCTCCGCCGGCTTCTCGACGACCAGGGTCTCGGTCGTGAGCAGCAGGGAGGCGATGGAAGCGGCGTTCTCCAGCGCGGAGCGGGTGACCTTCACCGGGTCGATGACGCCGGCCTTGACCAGGTCGCCGTACTCGCCGGTGGCGGCGTTGAAGCCCTGGCCCTTGTCGAGCTCGGCGACCTTCGAGGTGATGACGTACCCCTCGAGACCGGCGTTCTCGGCGATCCAGCGCAGCGGCTCGACGGCGGCGCGGCGCACGACCGCGACACCGGTGGCCTCGTCGCCCGACAGGCCGAGGTTGCCCTCCAGGACCTTGACGGCGTGGACGAGGGCGGAGCCACCGCCGGAGACGATGCCCTCCTCGACCGCGGCGCGGGTCGCCGAGATGGCGTCCTCGAGGCGGTGCTTCTTCTCCTTGAGCTCCACCTCGGTGGCGGCGCCGACCTTGATGACGCAGACGCCGCCGGCGAGCTTCGCCAGGCGCTCCTGCAGCTTCTCGCGGTCCCAGTCCGAGTCGGTGGACTCGATCTCGGCCTTGATCTGGTTGACGCGGCCCGCGACGTCCTCGGAGTTGCCGCCACCGTCGACGATGGTGGTGTCGTCCTTGGAGATCGTCACGCGGCGGGCGGAGCCCAGTACGTCCAGACCGGCCTGGTCGAGCTTGAGGCCGACCTCCTCGGCGATGACGGTGGCACCGGTGAGGGTGGCCATGTCCTGGAGCATCGCCTTGCGGCGGTCACCGAAGCCGGGGGCCTTGACGGCGACCGCGTTGAAGGTGCCGCGGATCTTGTTGACGACGAGGGTGGAGAGCGCCTCGCCCTCGACGTCCTCGGCGATGATCAGCAGCGGGCGGGAGCCGCCGGCCTGGATGACCTTCTCCAGCAGGGGCAGGAGGTCCTGGATCGAGGAGATCTTGCCCTGGTTGATCAGGATGTACGGGTCGTCGAGGACGGCCTCCATACGCTCCTGGTCGGAGACCATGTACGGGGAGAGGTAGCCCTTGTCGAAGGCCATGCCCTCGGTGAACTCCAGCTCCAGGCCGAAGGCGTTGGACTCCTCGACGGTGATGACACCGTCCTTGCCGACCTTGTCCATCGCCTCGGCGATGAGCTCGCCGACCTGGGCGTCCTGCGCGGAGAGCGCGGCCACGGCGGCGATGTCGGACTTGTCCTCGATCGGGCGGGCGGTCGCGAGGAGCTCCTCGGACACGGCCTTGACCGCGGCGTCGATGCCCTTCTTCAGGGCGGCCGGGGAGGCACCCGCGGCGACGTTGCGCAGACCCTCGCGGACCAGCGCCTGGGCCAGCACGGTGGCGGTGGTGGTGCCGTCACCCGCGATGTCGTTGGTCTTGGTCGCCACCTCCTTCACGAGCTGCGCGCCCAGGTTCTCGTACGGGTCGTCCAGCTCGACCTCGCGGGCGATGGTGACACCGTCGTTGGTGATGGTGGGCGCGCCGAACTTCTTGTCGATGACGACGTTGCGGCCCTTGGGGCCGATCGTCACCTTGACCGTGTCGGCAAGCTTGTTGACGCCGCGCTCGAGGGCGCGACGGGCGTCCTCGTCAAACTTAAGAATCTTCGGCATGGGAGCGGTTAGCCCTCTCGTTGCGATCCCCGGCCGCTCACCGCGACCGCCTAGAACGAACTACGCCCCTCGCCGCCCGGCATCAGCAGGGGTGACCAGGGGCGTAGCTCAAAGCAAAACTGGAGAAGTGACTTACTTCTCGACGATCGCGAGCACGTCGCGGGCCGAGAGGACGAGGTACTCCTCGCCGCTGTACTTCACTTCGGTGCCGCCGTACTTGCTGTAGAGCACGATGTCGCCGACGTTGACGTCCAGCGGGAGACGCTGGCCGTCCTCGAAGCGGCCCGGGCCCACCGCAAGGACGACGCCCTCCTGGGGCTTCTCCTTCGCGGTGTCCGGGATGACCAGGCCAGAGGCCGTGGTCTGCTCGGCGTCGAGCGGCTGGACCACAATGCGGTCCTCGAGCGGCTTGATGGCAACCTTGGAGCTGGTGGTCGTCACGATCCGACCTCCCCCTTCGGAGATCCGGGGTTAACTGTCTGAGGTGGCGACCAGGTCGATCCGTCGTCGCGGGTGCCGGATCTGCCTGTCGCTGTGTTGGCACTCACCAGTGGCGAGTGCCAGATGCGACACTATTCCGGCGATTAGCACTCGGTCAAGCGGAGTGCCAATTCTCGCCGTCGGCGTTGCGCGGATCGCGCCGGTGAGCCGCCGAAAATGGCGTACGTGCGTTCGAATTCACCCCCGGAAGGAACCATGGGGAGGGTGTCGGCGTCGTAGATAATATGAAGATAAAGCGGCTGATAGCCGAGCAGATCGGACCCGGTGTCCCGTGCGCGGCCTGAAACCGCTGACGCCGGCGGGCGCCCGACGCCGCACCGAGGCGCTCCTGCTGGCCTTCGTCATCGTCATCGCCGTCCTCGGCCACGCCGGCGCCGGCCTCGCCATGAACGACGAGCTCCCGCCGAACCTCGCCGGCTTCGCCGTCAGCATGACCCTGCTGTCGCTGGTCGGGCACTTGGGCGTGCGCCGCTTCGCCGCCCACGCGGATCCGCTGGTCTTCCCGCTCGCCATGCTGCTGTCCGGGCTCGGGCTGGTGCTCCTGCACCGCCTGGACCAGGGCTACATCGAGCGCTACAACTCGGAGGCGAACGCCCCCGGACAGCTGGTGTGGACGGTGGTCGGGGTCGCCGCCTGCCTCCTGGTCCTGGCGCTGCTGCGCGACCACCGGCTGCTGCAACGGTTCATCTACATCACGATGGCCGTCGCGCTGGTGCTGCTGATCGCACCGGCCTTCTTCGGCGCGGACACCTACGGCGCCAAACGCTGGATCAAACTCTTCGGCTTCTCACTCCAGCCCGGCGAGTTCGTGAAGATCATGATCGCGGTCTTCTTCGCCGGATACCTGGTCGTCCACCGGGACTCCCTCGCCCTGACCGGCCGCAGGTTCATGGGCGTGCGCCTGCCCCCGATGCGCCAGCTCGGCCCGATCGTCACCGTGTGGGTCGTCTCGATGCTCGTGCTGGTCTTCGAACGCGACCTCGGCACGTCACTGATCTTCTTCGGCGTGTTCGTGGTGATGCTGTACGTGGCCACCGAACGCACCGGCTGGATCGTGTGCGGCGTGCTCATGGCCGCGGTGGGCGCCTTCGTGGTCGGCTCGACGGAGCCGCACGTCAAGGCGCGCGTGGCGGCGTGGCTGAACCCGCTCTCGTACTACTGGGAGGTGCGGCCGCCGGGGGTCACCTCGGACCAGTCGGCGCAGGCGCTGTTCAGCTTCGGCACGGGCGGCGTCTCGGGCACCGGCCTGGGCCTGGGCCACCCCGAGTTGATCGCGTTCGCCGGGCGCAGCGACTTCATCCTGACCACGGTGGGCGAGGAGCTCGGCCTGGCCGGGGTCATGGCCGTCCTGATCCTCTACGCGCTCCTGGTGCAGCGGGGGCTGCGCATGGCGCTCGGCGCGCGCGACCCCTTCGGCAAACTGCTGGCGGTGGGCCTGGCCTCGGCGCTGGCCCTCCAGGTCTTCGTGGTCGCGGGCGGCGTCACCGGCCTGATCCCCCTGACGGGCAAGGCCCTGCCCTTCCTGGCGAAGGGCGGCTCCTCGCTCCTGGCGAACTGGATCATGATCGCCCTGCTCCTGCGCATCAGCGACAGCGCGGAGCGCCAACGCGAGGCGGACATCCGCGAGGCGGCCGGGGGGCTTCAGGCCGGTGGGCTTCCGGTCGCGGAAGCCGCGCCCTACAGGTAGTCCTCACCCGTAGCCCTCACAGGTAGTCCTCCAGGCGCCCTATCCGGTAGCCCTGTTCCTGGATGCGCTGGAGCATGCGGGTCGTCATCTGGGTTTCCGTCGAGCCCTTGAGCTCGGAGGGGCCGCGGAAGTGGGCCAGGATGATGTCGCCCGGCGTGAGGGTGGAGCCCGCGGCGTACTGGAAGTCGTTGATCTGCATCGAGACCCGCCACAGGACCAGGGACGAGACCCCGCACTCCGAGGCTGCCCGGAGGGTGTCGTCGTTGTAGTTGCCGAACGGCGGGCGGAAGAGCGGCGGGCGCTGGCCGAAGCGCTTCTCCAGGCGGTCCTGCTGGCCGCATATCTCCTTCTTCTGCCCCTCGTAGGACAGGGTCCGCAGGTTCGGGTGCGTCAGCGTGTGGTTGTTCACGGTGCTCGCCGAGCCGTTGTCGCGGAGCTTCTCGAAGTGCCCGTAGTCCGACGAGGCCACACTGTCCGTCAGGAACATGCTGATCGGCAGCTTCAGGTCGGCCGCCATCTTCAGGAACTCGGGGTCCTTCTCCGCGCCGTCGTCGAAGGTCAGGAAGACGACCTTGTCCTGGGGCGGCACGGGTATTCGGTCTATCACGGGCACCTTGCCCGGGGCCGCCTTCGGTATCTGCGGCTTCTGGGCGGGCTTGGGCGCGTACGCGAGGGGGGCCGTCAGGCCCCACTTCCTGTACGCCTCGTCGGAGGCGGAGCCGGCCCCCGGCGACGCCGCGGACGCCGACGGCGTGGCGGCGCCCTTCGGCTCCTTCGAGTCCTTCGGGTCCTTGGCCCCCGACGGTTCCTGGGACGCCTTGCGGCCCAGTCGCTCGATGGGCTCCACGCTGTCCCCGCACCCCGTCAGGGACAGCGCGAGCACGCCGGCCGCCAGCGTTCCGGCTACCAACCGGCGCGCGCACTTCACAGATAGTCCTCCAGGCGAGCCACGGCATACCCCTTGTCCGTGACGGTCTTCATGACATGACGGATCATGTCAGGCATCGTGCCCTTCCAGTCCTCCTTGCCGCGGAAGTGCGTGAGGATGATGTCACCGGGGTGCAGATCGCGGTCCCACTCCCGGTAGTCCATCCGGTTCGTGAACGCCTCGGCGTTCCACAGCGGAACCGCCTTGATGCCGCAGGACTTGGCTGCGCGCAGCGTGTCCTGGTTGTAGTTGCCGTACGGCGGCCGGAAGAGGGTCGGCCGCTTGCCGAACTGCTTCTGGATGGTGTCCTGCTGGCCGCAGATCTCCTGGCGCTGCTTCTCGTACGACAGGCCCGGCATGTAGCGGTGGTTGAGCGTGTGGTTGTTCAGCGTGACGCCCGCGGCCTGCATGTCCTTGAAGTACGGGTAGTTGTCCTTGACGAGGTAGTCGCTGAGGAAGGCCGTGTACGGGATCTTCAGTTCCCGCATCATCCTCAGGAACTCGGGATCCTTCTCGGACCCGTCGTCGATCGTCAGGAAGACGACCTTGTCCTCCGTGGGGATGGTGGTGAAGACCGGCGGGTACTCCTCCTGGTCCTCCACCTCGAAGCCGTCGCGGGTGGTGATCTCGGGCTTGTGCTTCGGCGCCGCCGGGGCGCTGAGCGGGACCTTGGCCAGGCCCCACTTCTTCGCCGCGGCGATGCGCGCCTGCTGGGCCGCCTTGGCCTTCTCGGCGGCGCTGAGCGCGCCGGCCGCGCCGGCCGCCTCCGCGCCCTGGCCGGCCTTCGCCTTCTGCGCCTTGTCGGGCGTCGCGGACCCACCGGAGCCGCACGCCGTCCCCAGGGCCGCGACCAACAGGGCGGCCAGGGCCACCCCGAACCGGCCGCGCGGACCCGCCGCGTACCGGTGACCTTGTTGCGCGTTATCTTGCTTTTGTCCTACTAGCTGCATAGCTGCGCATCCTGGCACCCGACACACCGGCACCCAGGAAGACACCGCGAGGGGGCCCCGACCTTCCTTCGAGTGGCCCACAGCGCCCGTCGCCCCGTCGCCGACAATGGACCCGTGACCCCCGAAGACTTCGCCGCCCTCCTCACCTCCGAGGGCCGCGCCCTCCTGGACTCGCTGCGCGACTACGACCCCGCGCAGGAGCTGGCCGTGGCCACCCGGCTGCGCCGCGAGCACCCCGCCGGGCTGGTCTCGGCCGCGCTCGGCCAGGCCCGGCTGCGGCAGCGCGCGGTGGCGAAGTTCGGCCCGCAGGACGCCTTCCGGATGTACTTCACCCCCGGCGGCGGTGAGATGGCCACCCGCGCCTCCGTGGCCTCGTACCGCGCCCGGCGGCTCGCGGACCTCGGCGTGCGCAGCGTCGCCGACCTGTGCTGCGGCATCGGCGGAGACGCCCTCGCGCTGGCACGGCTGGGCATCCGGGTGCTCGCGGTGGACCACGACCCGCTGACCGTCGCCGTCGCACGGGCCAACGCCGAGGCCCTGGGCCTGGCGGACCTGATCGAGGTCAGGGAGGCGGACGTGACGCAGGTGGACACCTCCGACTACGACGCCGTCTTCATCGACCCGGCCCGGCGCGGGGGCCGCGGGAGGATCTTCGATCCGGAGTCGTACTCCCCGCCGCTGTCCTGGGCCGTGGAGAGCGCCCGTACGGCGAAGCACGCCGCCATCAAGATCGCCCCCGGGATCCCGCACGAGGCCGTGCCGGACGGGGCCGAGGCCGAGTGGATCTCCGACCACGGGGACGTCAAGGAGGCCGTGCTCTGGTTCGGGACCGCGCCCGGGACCGTGCGCGCCACCCTCCTGCCCGGGCCGCGCGCCCTGCGCACCACCGCTCCGCTGCCCGACCCGCAGGCCGGTCCCGTGGGCCGCTGGCTCTACGAGCCCGACGGCGCCGTGATCCGGGCGCACCTGGTCGCGGAGGTGGCCGAGCAGCTGGACGGCCGGCTGATCGACCCGACGATCGCCTACATCACCGCGGACGAGCTGCGGGAGACGCCGTACGCGACCGCGTACGAGATCACCGACGTGCTGCCCTTCGGCCTGAAGAAGCTGAAGGCGCTGCTGCGCGAGCGCGGGGTGGGCGTCCTGACGGTGAAGAAGCGCGGCTCCGCGATCGAGCCGGAGGAGCTGCGCAGGAAGGTCAAACCGCAGGGGCCGCACTCCGCGACCGTCTTCCTGACCCGGGTGGCGGGCGCCCCCTCGATGCTGATCGGACGGCCCGCCGGCGGCGAGTGACCTGCGGTGCGGCCCCGGGCTACTGCGCGCGCGGGAAGGCGCGTACGGCCCAGCGGAAGTGCACCGCCGCCTTGGCGACGCCCAGCAGGCCGGTGATCCACAAGATCATGCCCAGGCCCATGACGGACCCGACCTCGCCGTACGTGTCGTAGCCCGGGCGGGCCGTCGAGGCGGTCCAGTAGCTCAGCCCCAGTCCCGCCGCGGCCAGGGGCAGGGAGGCCAGCAGCCAGGTCAGGCTCCGCCACGGCGCGCGCAGCCGGGCGTCGGCGGCCGCGTCCCGGTACACCCCGGCCCAGGCGCGCAGCAGCCCGCGCACCTGGCGGTCCCTGCGGGCGAGCGAGGCGAACCAGATCCCGGCCGGGGCGAGCACGCCGGCGCCGAGCGTGGCGCAGGCGTACGCGAGGGCGAGGGAGAGCCCGTCGTGCGTCTCGAAGGCCATCCAGGCCATGCCGACGAAGCCCCAGCCCAGCGCGAAGAGCGCCGAGACGGCCCAGAGGAGCAGCAACCCCCCGATGCCCAGGCTGCGTCGGTCGAGCTCGCGCAGGAAGCGCGCGCGGTCGGCCCGTACGGTGTCTTCGTCCAGCTGGGCGAGCACGTGCGCGGGAGGCGGCGGAGGCGGCAGGTCACGGCGGAGCATGCACATGACCATATCCGCGCGCGTCCGGTCAGCCCCCGTCGACCTCCACCGACTCGAACCGCCAGCGGTGCACCGCCCGCGTGATCAGGTCCGGCTCCGGTTCGGGCAGTTCGGGGAGGTCCGCGGCCACCCCTTCGGCCGCCTCCCACCAGGTGATGACCAGCACCCGGTCCTGCGGGGCCCGGAACACCTCGCGGCGCACCGGTTCGCGCGCGAGGACCTGGGCCCGGGCCCACTCCAGCAGCTCGTTGCCCCGGCCGGAGACCGCCCGGGCCTCCCACATCAGCGCGACCGTGCTCACGAGTACAGGTTGTCCTTGCTCAGCTCGTGCACGTGATCGTGGTCGTGGTTGTGGCCGTGCCCGTGCGCGTGCCCGTGGGCGTGCTCCTGGTCGGGGTCGTGCCCGGCTGCCTGGGCGCCCGGCACGTGCGGGTCCGTGACCGGCAGCGAGGAGTCCGCCGACAGGTCCCAGTCGGAGGCCGCGCGGTTGCGCTTGACCATCTCGGCACCCAGCGCCGCCACCATCGCGCCGTTGTCGGTGCACAGCCCCGGCCGCGGCACCCGCAGGATGATCCCGGCGTCGTCGCACCGCTCCTGCGCCAGCGAGCGCAGCCGGGAGTTGGCCGCCACGCCGCCGCCGATCATCAGGTGGTCCACGCCCTCGTCCTTGCAGGCGCGGATGGCCTTGCGCGTCAGCACGTCCACGACGGCCTCCTGGAAGGACGCGGCCACGTCGCGCACCGGCACCTCCTCGCCCGCGCTCCGCTTCGCCTCGATCCAGCGGGCGACGGCCGTCTTGAGCCCGGAGAAGGAGAAGTCGTACGCCGGATCGCGCGGCCCGGTCAGCCCGCGCGGGAAGGCGATCGCCTTCGGGTCACCCTCGCGCGCGAGCCGGTCGATGACCGGACCGCCGGGGAAGCCCAGCTGCAGCACGCGCGCGATCTTGTCGAAGGCCTCGCCCGCCGCGTCGTCGATGGTCGCGCCGAGCGGCCGTACGTCGGAGGTGATGTCCGGTGCCAGCAGCAGCGAGGAGTGCCCGCCGGACACCAGCAGCGCCATCGTCGGCTCCGGCAGCGGCCCGTGCTCCAGCTGGTCCACGCAGATGTGCGAGGCCAGGTGGTTCACCCCGTACAGCGGCTTGCCCAGGGCGTAGGCGTACGCCTTGGCCGCCGAGACGCCCACCAGCAGCGCCCCCGCGAGGCCCGGGCCGGCCGTGACCGCGATGCCGTCGAGGTCACGGGCGCTGACCCCGGCCTGCTTCAGGGCGCGCTCGATGGTCGGGACCATCGCCTCCAGGTGGGCGCGCGAGGCCACCTCGGGCACGACGCCGCCGAAGCGCGCGTGCTCGTCGACGCTCGACGCGACCGCGTCCGCGAGCAGGGTGGTGCCGCGGACGACGCCGACGCCGGTCTCGTCGCAGGACGTCTCGATGCCGAGGACGAGCGGTTCGTCAGCCATTGCTCTCACTGCTCTCAGTTCGTGCTTGTGCGGGGTCGGTCAGTCGCATGACGAGCGCGTCGACGTTGCCGGGCTGGTAGTAGCCGCGCCGGAAGCCGATGGGCTCGAAGCCGAAGCGCTCGTACAGCTTCTGGGCGCGGGTGTTGTCCACCCGCACCTCCAGCAGCACCTCGGCGCATTCGAAGGCGGTGGCGGCGCGCAGCAGGTCGGTCAGGAGCCGGGCGCCGAGCCCGGTCCCCCACTGGTCGCGGGCGGCCGCGATGGTCTGTACGTCGGCCAGGTCGCCGGCGGCCGCCAGCCCGGCGTAGCCCACCAGGCGGCCGTCCGCGTCCTGCGCGACGACGTACCTGCGCGTGGCCCGCGGGCCGCGGGCGTGGGCCAGTTCGGACCAGAACATCCCGGCGGACCAGGCGTCCTCGGGGAACAGCTCGTGCTCCAGTTCCAGCACGGGCCCGATGTCCCACCAGCGCATCTCGCGCAGGACGACGGCAGGGGTGGCTGTCACTGCGGGGTGACCACCTTGTAGTTCTTGGGCACCTGCGCGTCGGGGCGGCGCAGGTAGAGCGGGACCGGCGCGAGGAACTCCTCCC
The DNA here is from genome assembly GCF_043076955.1 of Streptomyces sp. NPDC016562. Lineage (NCBI taxonomy): Bacteria > Bacillati > Actinomycetota > Actinomycetes > Kitasatosporales > Streptomycetaceae > Streptomyces > Streptomyces sp. NPDC016562. The sequence continues at coordinate 81,102 of NZ_JBIBRZ010000008.1, forward strand.
CGGCCGCCAGCCGTTCGGCGGCCAGGGCGGCCAGGGCGGCGGCGGACTGGTGCTCGGGGCCCCGCGCGTCCGTGAAGACGTCCGGGTACAGGAGCGCGCCCTGGCCGACCGCGGGCATCCCGGCGACCTGTTCGGCGATGTCGGCCGGGCGGTCCACGGCGGGCTCGCCGACGCGCGTGCGCGGGTCCTCGTAGCGCGCCCAGTAGACCTCCTTGCGCCGTGCGTCGGTGGCGACGGTGAAGGGGCCCTCGATCCCGGCGGCGCCCGCGGCGTAGGCCAGGCCGTCGAGCGTGCACAGGCCGTGCACGGGCACGCCCAGGACGGCGGCGAAGGTGGAGGCGGTGACGAGGCCGACGCGCAGACCGGTGTAGGGGCCGGGGCCGACCCCGACGACGATGCCGGTGACGGCGTCGAGCTTCAGCCCGGCGGCGGCGAGCACCTTGTCCACGGAGGGCAGCAGCAGCTCCCCGTGGCGGCGGGCGTCGACCTGGCCGGACTCGGCGAGGACGGACTCGCCGTCGTGCAGGGCGACGGTGACGGCGGGCGTGGCGGTATCTACAGCGAGCAAGAGCACGCGAACAGCCTACGACTCCTGGGGACCGGGGCCTCGCGGCCGGTCGAACGGCGGCCCGGCTGCTACCTTTCGACCCAGGTGTCGGTCCGGTCGGAGAGGTGGAGCAAGGTGGCACGCAGCAGCTCGGGAATCGTGGCCGGGCTCACCGCCGCGGCAATCGCCGCCGTCGGCTTCCTCGGCTACCAGGCCTCCGCTACGGCCCCCGCGCATCCCCCGAAGGCGCCCGCGCAGGGCGCGGCCCCCGCCCCGAGCCCTTCCGCCGCCAAGCAGGAGCCGACGAAGCCGGTCCCCGTGCCGGCGGACTCCGGCACCGGGGTGCGCGTCGTGTACTCGGTGGGCCAGAAGCGGGTGTGGCTGGTGGGCGCCGAGGGGCAGGAGCCGAAGTCCTTCACGGTGATGCCGAGCACGGTCCACCCGAAGCCCGGCACCTACATGGTCGGTTCGCGCTCGGGCTCGGTCACCGGCTCGGACGGGGTGCCGATCGAGCACGTCGTACGGTTCGCCAGCGCGGAGGGCGTGGCGATCGGCTTCAGCGCCCGGGCGGACGGCACGACGCCGGAGCCCGACCCGAGCAAGAAGACCGGCGGCATCCGCATGACGCGCGCCGACGGCGACGCGATGTGGGCCTTCGCGACGATCAGTTCGCGGGTCATCGTCGTCCCCTGACGGACCCGGCGGGCACCCGGGGCGCCGGACACCGGACGCCCCGGCGGTTTCACCCGTACGTGTGGTGGCTCAGGCCGCTTCGGACGCCGAGGCGGCCTCTTCGCGTACGCCGTCCCCCGCTCCGGCCCCGTCCCCGCCCGCGTCCCCCGCCTCCGCGCGCGCCGGCGGCGTGGAGACGGCGGTGGCGGCCAGGCCGGCGGCGAGCAGCGTCCGCATGGAGACGGCGGACGGGCGGGGATCGCGCGGGGCTCCTGCTGGTGCCGACATGGCTGCCTCCTGGACCGGGGGACACCGTACTTAGGCATACCTAAGAAACTCTCGGTACCATGTCATCACGAGCGCTACCAGCAGCGCAATATGTTGCCGACGAGTTGTCGGTACGTTTACTCCGAGCGGGCCCCGGCCAGCGCGTCCAGCCCGGCGCCGGCGCCGGCGCCCCAGCGCGCCCCGATGCCGTGCACCGACACCTCCCGGACGTCGTCCAGGACCTCCTCGTGGCCGACCGCACGCGCGATCACCACGTGCAGGCGGTCGTCGGAGAGCTCCTCCACCTTGCCGTCGCCCCATTCGACGACGACCACGGACTCGGGCAGCGAGACGTCGAGGTCCAGGTCCTCCATCTCGTCCAGCCCGCCGCCCAGGCGGTACGCGTCCACGTGCACCAGCGCCGGCCCGCCGGTCAGCGAGGGGTGCACGCGGGCGATCACGAAGGTCGGCGAGGTCACGGCCCCGCGCACGCCCAGGCCCTCGCCCAGGCCGCGGGTGAGCGTGGTCTTGCCCGCACCCAGCTCACCGGTCAGCAGGACGAGGTCGCCGGGCCGCAGCAGGCCGGCGATCCGGCGGCCCAACTCCTGCATCGCGTCCGGGGAATCGACGGTGATCCGGGTCTGCGCGCCCTCGGGCCGCGCCCCTGCCTCAGGTGCCGGTGCTGCCTGGCTGCGCTGTGCTTCCAGCGGTACTTCTTCCATGCCCGCCAACGTTAGTCGGTGCGGGGAGCGCGACGGCGCCGGTGTGCGCCAGCAGCCCGGTGAGCAGGCGCGTCACCGTCTCCGGTCGCTCCAGCATCATCAGGTGCCCGGTGGACTCCAGGACCACCAGCTCGGCGCCCGGCAGCGCCTCCTTGATGGCCGCGCTGTGCCCGGGCGGGGTGATCATGTCCTTGTCCCCCGCGATGACGGTCACCGGGAGGTCCGCGAACAGCCGCAGGGCGGCGGTCTTGTCGTGCGTCTGGAACACCGGGAAGAACTCGGCGACCACGTCGATCGGCGTGGCCTCGATGAGCCGCTCCGCGAAGCGCGTGACGCCCGGATCGACGTCCCGGGAGCCGAACGAGTACATCTTGATCATGCCGGCGAACAGGTCCGCGGTGGCCCGGCGGCCCTTCTCCACCAGCTCCACCTGGGACCCCAGCGCCTTGAGCACACCCGGCAGGAGCTTGCGCACGGCGCCCACGCTCAGGGCGGGCAGCCCGTACGTCACCTCGCCGAGGCGGCCGCTGGAGGTGCCGATCAGCGCCACGCCGAGCACGCGCTCGCGGACCAGCTCGGGGAACTGCTCGGCGAATCCCATGATGGTCATTCCGCCCATCGAGTGACCCACCAGTACCAGGGGGCCCTCGGGCGCGGCGGCGTCGATGACGGCCTTGAGGTCCCGGCCGAGCTGCTCGATGGTCACCGGCTCGCCGTCCGCCTGGGCGAGGCCGCGGGCGCTGCGGCCGTGGCTGCGCTGGTCCCAGTAGACCGCCCGGACCTGTCCGCGCAGCGCGGCGCGCTGGAAGTGCCAGGCGTCCTGGGACAGGCAGTAGCCGTGGCAGAAGACGACGGTGACCGGGGGCTCGGAGGCCTTGCGCCGCAGCCGCGGACGGGGCCGCTGCTGCTCCTCGGGGAGCTCGTCGACCTCGTAGTGGAGCTCGGTGGCGTCCTCGGCGCGGCAGGCTCCCGCCGTCCCGCGCAGGGACCCGTAGTCCCCGGCGGCGTCGAGTGCGAGGCGCGCCCTCATGCGCATGCCGCGCCCGACGGTGATCCGCTCGACCGCGACGCCGGCCGCCGCGCCCGCGGCGATCACGCCGATGGCGGCGCCCGCCCAGCCGGCCCTGCGCCAGTTCTCGCTCACGCCGCCGCCCTCACTCCGCTCAGCCGCCCAGGTACACCCGGGGCACGCGTACACCGATACGGGTGACGATCTCATACGCGATCGTGCCCGCCGCCCGTGCCCAGTCCTCGGCGGTGGGTTCGCCGCGCTCGGCGTCCCCGAAGATGACGGCTTCGTCGCCGACGCGGGCGTGGTCCGTGCCCAAGTCGACCACGAACTGGTCCATGGCGACGCGCCCGGCGACGTGGCGGAGCTTGCCGCCGACGAGCACCGGGCCGGCGCCGGACGCGTGCCGCGGGATGCCGTCGGCGTAACCGGCCGGGATCAGCGCGAGGGTCGTCTCGGCGTCGGTGACGTAGTGGTGCCCGTAGCTGACCCCGTGCCCGGCCGGGACGGTCTTGACCAGGGCCAGGGAGGCCTTGAGCGTCATGGCGGGGCGCAGGCCGAGCTGGGCGGGGGTGCCGAGCTCGGGCGCGGGCGACACCCCGTAGACCGCCAGGCCGCAGCGCACCAGGTCGAAGTGGGACTCGGGGAGCGTGAGGGTGGCGGGCGAGTTCGCGATGTGCCGGACCTCGGGCTCCACGCCCTCCTTCTCGGCGTGGGCGAGCATGTCGCGGAAGGCGTCCAGCTGGAGCTGGATGGAGGGGTGGCCGGGCTCGTCGGCGCAGGCGAAGTGCGACCAGACGCCGGTGACCCGGACGGTCCCCTCGGCCTGCGCGGCGACGGCCGCCCCGACCAGTTCCTCCCAGTCGGCGGGCTGGCAGCCGTTGCGGCCGAGGCCGGTGTCGGCCTTGAGCTGGATGCGGGCGGTCCGCCCGGCGGCGCGTGCGGCCTGCCGCACCTCGTCCAGGGCCCACATCCCGCTGACGGACACGTCGACGTCGGCCTCCACGGCCTCCCGCCAGGGCCCGCCGGGGGTCCAGAGCCAGCACATGATCCGCCCCCCGACCCCGGCGGCGCGCAGCGCGAGCGCCTCTTCGGGCGTGGCGGTCCCGAGCCAGGTGGCACCGGCCTCCTGGGCGGCCTTGGCGCACGCCAAAGCGCCGTGCCCGTAGGCGTTCGACTTGACCACGGCCATCAACTGGGCCCGCGGCGCCCGCTCGCGCAACGCGCGCACGTTCTCCCGCACGGCGTCAAGGTCGATCTCGGCGTACACGCGCGTCGGTGTCTCGTTCATCGCCCCCAGTCTCTCAGAACCCCATCCGAGCCCCTGCCGCTGCGCTCACTCCTCCCCCCGGGCCGGCACGCTTCCAGCCCCGCCCCCCATCCAGCCCCGCCGGCTCTTCCAGCCTCGCCGGCGTTTGAGGCGCGGGGGTCCGGCGGCGGCGCCCCCGGCAACGGCGCCGCACGGTGCGGCCTCACGGCCGGCGGACGTCCCGCCAAGCCCGGGGCAAGGCCGCAGCCACGTCCTGCGCCACCAACGGCCCCCCGCACAGCCGGGCGGCCAGCCCATGCAGATACGCCGCCACCGCACCCGCATCGGCCCCCGACAACCCACCCGCCAGCAAAGACCCGGCCAGCCCGGACAGCACGTCCCCGCTCCCCGCGGTGGCCAGCCACGGCGTCCCCGTCGGGTTCACCCGCACAGGCGACCCGCCGGAGGCGACCAGCGTCGTCGAGCCCTTCAACAGCACGGTCGCCCCGTACCGCCCCGCCAGCTCGCGCACGGCGGCCAGCCGCCCGGCCTCCACCGACTCCCTCGGCACCCCCAGCAGCGCCGCCGCCTCCCCCGCGTGCGGGGTCAGCAGGGTCGGGGCCGTCCGGGCCCGCAGCACCGCCGGGTCCAGCCCGCGCAGCCCGTCCGCGTCGACCAGCACCGGCACCGAGTCCGAGCCAGAGCCCGCGTCCGCCAGGACCTTCGCGACCTCCCCGGCCCGCCCCTCCCCCAGCCCCGGCCCGACCACCCACGCCTGCACGCGGCCCCGGCCGATCAGCGTCTCCGGGAAACGGGCCAGCACCGCGTCCGCCGCCGGGCCCACGTACCGCACCGCACCCGCACCGCCCCGCAGCGCTCCCGCCACGGCCAGCACCGCCGCGCCCGGGTACTGCGCGGACCCCGCCACGATCCCGACGACGCCCCGCCGGTACTTGTCGCTCGTCGCCGTCGGCTGCGGCAGCAGCGCCGCCACATCGGCGTGCTGCAAGGCCTCCGCCTGCGGCGCCGGCAGCTCCAGCCCGATGTCCACGAGGTGCACCGCACCCGCCCGCGAGGCGCCGGGGTCGATCAGCAGACCGGGCTTGTACGCCCCGAAGGTCACCGTCACGTCGGCCGTCACGGCCGCTCCCGCGACCTCCCCGGTGTCCGCGTCCACCCCGCTCGGCAGGTCCACCGCGACCACGAGGGCGCCCGCCGGGATCCGTTCCACGAGCGCGGCGGCCGCCGGCCGCAGCCCGCCCCGCCCGCCGATCCCGAGCAGCCCGTCCAGGACGAGGTCCGCCCGGGCGGGAACGGCGTCCGCCACCCGGCCCCCGGCGGCGCGCAGCGCGGCCAGCCCGCCCGGGTGCATCCGCTCCGGGTCCATCGCCACGGCCGTCACCGCGGCCCCGCGCCGCGCCAGCCGCGCACCCGCGTACAGCGCGTCGCCGCCGTTGTCCCCGGGCCCGACCAGCAGCACCACCCGCGCCCCGTACACCCGTCGCCGCCGCGCCAGCAGCCCCGCGCAGACGGCGGCCAGCCCGGCCGCCGCCCGCTGCATCAGGGCGCCTTCCGGCAGCCGGGCCATCAGCTCCCGCTCGGCGGCCCGTACGGTCTCCACGCTGTACGCAGTACGCATGACGGCCCCTAGCCTTCGGCGATCACGACGGCGGAGGCCACACCGGCGTCGTGGCTCAGCGAGATGTGCCAGGACTTCACGCCGAGCGCGAGCGCCCGCGCCTCGACCGTCCCCGACACCCGCAGCCTTGGTTGCCCGGAGTCCTCCACGTACACCTCGGCGTCGGTCCACAGCAGCCCGCCGGGCGCGCCGAGCGCCTTGGCCAGTGCTTCCTTGGCCGCGAACCGGGCGGCGAGCGAGGCGATTCCGCGCCGCTCACCGCTCGGCAGCGTCAACTCGGCGTCCAGGAACAGGCGCTGCGCCATGTTCGGCGTACGCTCCAGCGCCGCTGCGAACCGATCGATCTCCGCCACGTCGATCCCGACGCCGATAATCACAACAACAGCCCCGCTTACTCGCTCACTCCACGGTCACCGACTTTGCGAGGTTACGCGGCTGGTCCACCTCGTTGCCCCGGGCGGTCGCCAGCTCGCACGCGAAGACCTGGAGCGGCACCGTCGCCACCAGCGGCTGGAGCAGCGTCGGCGTGGCCGGGATCCGGATCAGGTGGTCGGCGTAGGGGACGACGGCCTCGTCGCCCTCCTCCGCGATCACGATGGTCCGCGCCCCGCGCGCCCTGATCTCCTGGATGTTCGACACGATCTTGTCGTGGAGCACCGAGCGGCCCCGCGGCGACGGCACGACCACCACCACCGGCAGGTCCTTCTCGATCAGCGCGATCGGCCCGTGCTTGAGCTCGCCCGCCGCGAACCCCTCGGCGTGCATGTACGCCAGCTCCTTGAGCTTGAGCGCACCCTCCAGCGCCACCGGGTACCCGACGTGCCGCCCCAGGAACAGCACGGTGTTCTTGTCGGCGAGGGAGCGCGCCAGCTCCCGTACCGGCTCCATGGTCTCCAGTACGGTGTCCACCGCCGCGGCGATGTCCGACAGCTCGCGGATCACCGCCTCGATCTCGTCGCCCCACTTCGTGCCCCGGACCTGCCCGAGGTACAGCGCGACCAGGTAGCAGGCCACCAGCTGCGTCAGGAACGCCTTCGTCGAGGCGACGGCGACCTCCGGACCGGCATGCGTGTAGAGCACGGCGTCCGATTCGCGCGGGATCGTCGACCCGTTCGTATTGCAGACGGCCAGCACCTTGGCCCCCTGCTCGCGCGCGTGCCGCAGCGCCATCAGGGTGTCCATGGTCTCGCCAGACTGCGAGATCGCGACCACCAGCGTCCGCTGGTCCAGGATCGGGTCGCGGTAGCGGAACTCGCTCGCCAGCTCCGTCTCGCACGGGATGCGGGTCCAGTGCTCGATGGCCAGCTTCGCGATCATGCCCGCGTGGTACGCCGTACCGCACGCGACGATCACGACCTTGTCGACCTCCCTGAGCACCGAGACGGGGATGCGCACCTCGTCCAGGGTCAGCGAGCCGCTCGCGTCGATCCTGCCCAGGAGGGTGTCGGCGACGGCCTTCGGCTGCTCGGCGATCTCCTTGAGCATGAAGTAGTCATATCCCCCCTTCTCGGCCGCCGAGGCGTCCCAGTCCACGTGGTAGGCCCGCACCGACGCGGGCGAACCGTCGAAGTTGGTCACCGAGACCCCGTCGCGGCGGAGCTCGACGACCTGGTCCTGCCCCAGCTCGATCGCGGACCGGGTGTGGGCGATGAACGCGGCCACGTCCGAGGCGAGGAAGTTCTCACCCTCTCCAACGCCCACCACCAGGGGCGAGTTCCGGCGCGCGCCGACCACCACGTCCGGCGCGTCGGCGTGCACCGCGACCAGCGTGAAGGCACCCTGCAGCCGCCGGCACACCTCCCGCATGGCCGCCGCGAGGTCACCGGTCCGCTCGAACCCCTCGGCCAGCAGGTGCGCCACGACCTCGGTGTCCGTCTCGGACTCCAGCAGGTGCCCGCGTTCGGTCAGTTCGGCCCGCAGGGCGGCGAAGTTCTCGATGATGCCGTTGTGTACGACGGCCACGCGCCCCGCGTTGTCGAGGTGCGGGTGGGCGTTGACGTCGGTGGGCCCGCCGTGGGTCGCCCACCGGGTGTGCCCGAGCCCCGCGCAGCCGGCCGGCAGCGGGTGACCGACCAGCTCCTTCTCCAGATTGACGAGCTTCCCGGCCTTCTTGGCGGCGGCCAGGCCACCGTCGGCGAGCACGGCGACCCCGGCCGAGTCGTAGCCGCGGTACTCCAGCCTCTTGAGTCCGGCGATGACCACATCGAGCGCCGACTGCGCTCCCACGTAACCCACAATTCCGCACATAGGCGGCAGCGTACGCCGTGGCCGGCCGTCTGCCCCGTACCTGAACAAGACGAAAAACCCGCCCCGGTGAATGCACCGGAGCGGGTTTGACGGACGTTCGAACAGGCCCTCGGGAGCCTCAGCCGAGCTTCTTGACCTGAGCCTCGATGACCGGCTTCGGCTGCTCGGCGTCACCGGTGAGGTTCATGCTGCTGAAGGTGGCCAGCGTGTCGGCCTTGCGCACCACGGCGTACTGCCAGGTGGCCTTGTCGCCGTCCTTCAGGTCCAGGACCAGGGCGAAGGTGAGGGACTCGTCGCCGCCCGCGGCCGGGGCGCCGGGCGTGACCTTCTCGATCTTCGTCTTCTCGCCCTCGGCGCTGACCGTGTAGCCGCCGGCGCAGGCCGTGACCGCGGTCTTCAGCGCGGTGAAGGCCTCCTCGGCGCCCTTGCCGTCGTAGGAGTTCAGGGCGACGGAGGTCCGCGTCACGCTGAAGCCCTTCAAGGCCGCCTCCACCTTCTCCTCCGCGGTGGCGCCCTCGGCGGCCGGCTTCGGCTTGGAGGTGGCGGCCACCTGCGCGGTGCCGACGGGCTTGCCCTGCGCCACGTACGACTGGAGCTGGACCAGCGGCTTGCACTCGGGCTTGTCGCTCTCGGCGGCCGGGCCCTTGGCGGCCGCGGCGGCGGCCTCGTCGGCCTCCACCTTGAAGTCCGGCAGCTCCGCCTGGGTGACCAGCAGCGGGGTCAGCTCGGCGGCGGTCTTCCCCTTGGCGGCCGGGGCCGCGGAGGTCGCCGGGGCGGACGTCTTGGCGTCCGTCTTCGTGTCGGCCTTGTCGGAGCCGCACGCGGTGGCCAGCAGGGACAGGGACACCGCGGACGCGGTCAGGACGGCACGACGGACAAGAGCGGTACGCACGAAAGATCTCCCCCATGGAGCGGAAAAAACAGCAGGGCAGCCCGGACGGCACCCCGGAAGGGGGCGCAGGTCCGAGCCGCGGTGATCGGAACAATCTACGGGCAGATGGATCACCGGCCCGCCTCAGCCCGCCCCCGGGGCGAATCGTGACCGGGGTGAGACCTCATGAGCCTCCAATCGAAACCGACCGCCGTACAACCGCGCCCGTCCCGGCCAGGCCCTGGCCGATACGGGGCCGGGACCGGGGCCGGGGCGCTCCCGGGTGACCGGCCACGTGACCGACCACACCACCCACAACCGCCCCCGAGCGCCGACAATGGCGGTGTGATCACTTCGCCGCCACGAAGCAGCACGCCGGACGACGCAACGGAGCGCGCCGGCGGGGAGGGGCACCCCGTGCGCCCCGCCCCCCGCCGCAGTCCCGACGCCTCGCCGTACGTCGACCTCACGCGCGCCGAGTGGAGCGCCCTGCGCGAGCGCACCCCGCTGCCGCTGACCGCCGAGGAGGTGGAGCGGCTGCGCGGGCTCGGCGACGTCATCGACCTCGACGAGGTCCGCGACGTCTACCTGCCGCTCTCCCGCCTCCTGAACCTCTACGTCGGCGCCACCAGCAACCTGCGCGGCACCCTCAACACCTTCCTCGGCGACGCGGGCAACGGCCACGGCGCCCAGCAGGGCACCCCCTTCGTCATAGGGGTCGCCGGATCGGTCGCCGTCGGCAAGTCCACCGTGGCGCGCCTGCTCCAGGCGCTCCTCGCCCGCTGGCCCGAGCACCCGCGTGTGGAACTGGTCACCACCGACGGGTTCCTCTACCCGATGAAGGAGCTCCAGCGCCGGGGGCTGACCTCCCGCAAGGGCTTCCCCGAGTCCTACGACCGCCGCGCGCTCACCCGCTTCGTCGCCGACATCAAGGCCGGCAAGGACGAGGTCCGGGCCCCGGTCTACTCGCACCTGATCTACGACATCGTGCCGGGCGAGGAGCTCGTCGTGCGCCGCCCGGACATCCTGATCGTCGAGGGCCTCAACGTGCTCCAGCCGGCGCTGCCCGGCACGGACGGCCGCACCCGCGTCGCGCTCGCCGACTACTTCGACTTCAGCGTGTACGTGGACGCGCGCCCCGAGGACATCGAGCGCTGGTACCTGGGCCGCTTCCGCAAGCTGCGCGCGACCGCGTTCCAGAACCCCTTCTCCTACTTCCGCAAGTACACCCAGGTCTCCGAGGAGGAGGCCATGGAGTACGCGCAGACGATGTGGCGGACCATCAACAAGCCCAACCTTCTGGAGAACGTGGCGCCCACCCGCGGCCGCGCCACCCTCGTCGTGCGCAAGGGTCCGGACCACAAGGTGCAGAAACTGAGCCTGCGCAAGCTGTAGGGCAGGGGGCCGGGCGGCCCGTCAGTGGCTATGGTGCGGGCATGCTGCATCTGCGGATGATCACCCCGCACCACCTCACGGACCGGGTGGTGGAGCTGATCGACCAAACGGTCGGGACCACCCACCTGGTCGTGCTGCCCGGCGCGGCGCGCGACCCCGAGGGCGACCTCGTGCTGTGCGACGTCGCCCGCGAGGCGGCGGACGAGCTCCTCCAGGAGATGCGCACGCTCGGCGTCGACAAGACCGGCTCGATCGCCGTCGAGAACATCGACTTGTCGATCTCCCGGCGCGCCGACGAAGCGGAGGAGGAGGCACCGGGCGAGGCCGCCGACGCGGTGGTTTGGGAACAGCTCGCCGAGGCGACCCACGAGGAGTCCACCCTCACGATCACCTACAGCGCCTTCATGATCCTGGCGACGATGATCGCGGCCTGCGGCGTGGTCCTCGACAACGCGATCCTGATCGTGGGCGCCATGGCGGTCGGCCCGGAGTTCGGCCCGCTCGCCGGCATCTGCACGGGACTGGTCCAGCGCCGGCCGAGGCTCGCCGGCCGTTCCCTGGTGGCGCTGGTGGTCGGCTTCACGGCGGCGATCGTGGCGACGACGCTCTTCAGCCTCGGGATGGACGCCCTCGACCTCTTCCACGAGGGCATGCTCGACGACCCGCGCCCGAACACCAGCTTCATCTGGCAGCCGGACCCGTTCTCCTTCGTGGTGGCGCTGCTCGCCGGCGTCGCCGGCATGCTGTCGCTGACGTCGGCGAAGGCCGGGGCGCTGGTCGGCGTGGCGATCTCCGTCACCACCGTCCCGGCGGGCGCCAACGCCGCCGTGGCGCTCAGCTACGGGGGCTTCGCCCAGATGTGGGGCTCGGCCGTCCAGCTGGCGGTCAACCTGGGCGGCATCATCCTCGCCGGGACGCTGACCCTCATCGCCTGGAAACTGCTGTGGCGCACCCAGCACGACCGGATGATCCGGAAGCCGGGTGCGCCACAGGCATGAACGCAGGCGAGGAGCCGGTCTAGCCGAGCGCCGACTTCACGACGTCCGCGAGCCGCCCGGCGATCGCGCGGGCCTGCTCGATGTCGGCGGCCTCGACCATCACCCGTACGAGCGGCTCCGTACCGGAGGAACGCAGCAGCACCCGGCCGGTGGCGCCCAGCTCGCGCTCGGCGTCGGTCACGGCCGCGGCCAGCTCGGCCGAGGTGGTGACGCGGGACTTGTCCACGTCGGGAACGTTGATCAGCACCTGGGGCAGCCGCTGCATGACCCCCGCCAGCTCGGCGAGGGACCGGCCGGTGGCCGCGACGCGCGCCGCGAGCAGCAGGCCGGTGAGCGTGCCGTCCCCGGTCGTCGCGTGGTCGAGGATGATCACGTGGCCGGACTGCTCGCCGCCCAGCGCGTAGCCGTGCTCCTTCATCGCCTCCAGCACGTACCGGTCGCCGACCCCGGTCTGCACGACCTGGATGCCCTCGCCCTCCATGGCCAGCTTGAAGCCCAGGTTGGACATCACGGTGCCGACCACGGTGTTCTCGCGCAGCTGTCCGGCCTCGCGCATGGCCAGCGCCAGCACCGCGAGGATCTGGTCGCCGTCGACCTCCGCGCCGGTGCCGTCCACGGCCAGGCAGCGGTCCGCGTCACCGTCGTGGGCGATGCCGAAGTCGGCACCGTGCGCGACGACGGCGGCCTTGAGCAGGTCCAGGTGGGTGGAGCCGCAGCCGTCGTTGATGTTCAGGCCGTCGGGCTCGGCGCCGATGGTGACGATCTCCGCACCGGCCCGGGCGAAGGCGACGGGCGACACGTACGCGGCCGCGCCGTGCGCCTCGTCCAGGACGATCTTCAGGCCGTCGATGCGGTTGGGCAGCGCGCTGATCAGGTGGGCGACGTACTTCTCGGAGCCCTCGGTGTAGTCGGAGACCCGGCCGACGCCCGCGCCGGTGGGCCGGTCCCAGGGAGCGCCGGTGCGGTGCTCCTCGTAGACGGACTCGATGCGGTCCTCCAGCTCGTCGGCGAGCTTGTGGCCGCCGCGCGCGAAGAACTTGATGCCGTTGTCGGGCATGGCGTTGTGGCTGGCCGAGAGCATCACGCCGAGGTCGGCACCCAGCGCACCGGTGAGATACGCCACCGCGGGGGTGGGCAGCACACCGACGCGCAGGACGTCCACGCCCGCGCTCGCGAGCCCGGCCACGACCGCGGCTTCCAGGAATTCGCCGGAGGCGCGGGGATCCCGGCCGACCACGGCGGTCGCCCGGTGGCCCGCGAAGGTGCCCGCCTCGGCCAGTACGTGGGCAGCCGCCACGGAGAGGCCGAGCGCGAGCTCCGCCGTCAGATCCGCGTTGGCGACGCCGCGTACACCGTCCGTCCCGAAGAGTCGTCCCACTGTTGTCCTCCCGAGTGTTGCGCTTCGCTTGTGACCGCTTGTGACATGTATGTGCCGCTTGTGGCGGTAAACGAACCGCCCCGGCAGCACAGAGAGTGCTGCCGGGGCGGTTTCGTTGCAGAACAGCAGGCGCAGATTAACGCTTGCTGTACTGCGGAGCCTTACGGGCCTTCTTGAGACCGGCCTTCTTGCGCTCGACCGCACGGTCGTCGCGGGAGAGGAAGCCGGCCTTCTTCAGCGCCGGGCGGTTGTTGTCCACGTCCGCCTCGTTCAGCGCACGAGCCACACCGAGGCGCAGGGCGCCGGCCTGGCCGGACACGCCGCCACCCGAGATGCGGGCGATGACGTCGTAGCGGCCGTCAAGCTCGAGGAGCTTGAAGGGCTCGTTGACTTCCTGCTGGTGCACCTTGTTGGGGAAGTAGTCCTCAAGGGTGCGACCGTTGATCTTCCACTTGCCGGTGCCCGGAACGATCCGGACGCGGGCGATGGCGTTCTTGCGACGGCCCAGGCCGGCGGCCGGCTGGGGGTCGCCGAAGCGACCGGCAAGGGACTCGGAGGTGTAGTCGCCCTCGACGACGACCTCAGACTCGCTGGTGTACTCCTCGACGTTGCCCTCGAACTCGTCGACGGGGGTCGTCTCGGCGGTGGTCTCGGCCACGATGCTCCTCAGAATTTTCTACGTCTTAGGGGGTGGCCGGAACTACTGCGCGACCTGGGTGATCTCGAACGGCACCGGCTGCTGGGCAGCGTGGGGGTGCTGGTCGCCCGAGTAGACCTTCAGCTTCGAGAGCATCTGACGGCCCAGGGTGTTCTTGGGGAGCATGCCCTTGATGGCCTTCTCGACGGCCTTCTCCGGGTTGTTCGCGAGGAGGTCGTCGTAGCGCACGGAGCGGAGACCGCCCGGGTAGCCGGAGTGGCGGTACGCCATCTTCTGGGTCGCCTTGTTGCCGGACAGGTGAACCTTGTCGGCGTTGACGATGATGACGAAGTCGCCCATGTCCATGTGGGGGGCGTAAGTCGGCTTGTGCTTACCCCGCAGGAGGGCAGCGGCCTGGGTCGCCAGACGGCCGAGGACAACGTCCTGGGCGTCGATGACGAGCCACTGGCGCGAGATGTCGCCGGGCTTGGGGCTGAACGTACGCACGCGTATGCCTTCGCTTCTTCAGTGGTGGGTCATCCCACGAGGCGCGAGCCCCAGGGACGGGTCCTGACAGGGTCACCACGGACGATCACGACAGCCCTTACTCCACAACGGGGACGCAACCCGTGTGAACCGCTGGTCATCGGCCCGGTGGACCGGCGTAAGGCCCTTTCACGTGAGAATGAGAAAGCCAATACGCATAACAAACCAGCAGAGTACCCAAGAGGACCCGTACGGGTCAAAACGCGGTCCGCGATGCCGATTCTGCTGGCGTCGCGGCGCACTCCGGTTCGGTCCTGGGTGGGGACCCCGCAGTTGTTACTGGATCCAGGGTAACCCGACCGGAGCGCAGCCCACGACGCGCCAGCAGAAAAGCGAGCCCGCACAGGGTCGCCATGTCCTTGTACGCGCGCCGCTTGTGGGCCAGCTCCGAGGGCCACGGGAGCAGGGCCACCTGGGGCGTCAGGGCCAGCCAGAACCAGGGCGAGCGCGGCATCGAACCCGCTCGCACCGCCGAGGCCAGCAGCAGCGGCAGCACCACCAGCAGGTAGTGGTCGAAGGACGGCCGGGAGACCAGGAATGCGGCGAGCATCACCATGCAGGCCGTCTCCACGAGCCGCAGCTCGCCCCCGTCGGCGTCGTCCGCGCGCCGCCACCGCGTCCAGGCCGCCCACAGCCCCGCCCCGGCCCCCGCGAAGGCGACCAGTACGGCCAGCGGCTCCGGCACCCCCAGCCGCGGCAGCACCGCGATCGGCGAGGCGTCCCAGGGCAGCGCGTAGGCGTCCTGCCCCTGGAACAGGAACGGCAGGGTCTTGGTGAAGAACAGCATCGGGCTCGGCATCACCAGCGCGCCGGCCAGCGACAGCCCCAGCGGCACCAGCACGGCCGCGGCCAGCCCCCGCCACTGCCGGGCGATCAGGAAGAGCAGCCCGATCGGCACCAGCATCGGCTTGCACGCGATCGCCACCCCGACCACCACACCGGCCGCGACCCACGAGCGCCGCTGCGCGAGCAGCAGCGCCACCGGCAGCGCGGCCGCGGAGATCGCGGTCCAGTTGCCGATCAGCACCAGGTTCACGTACGGCTTGTAGGCGAGGGCGAACACCGCGAAACCGCCGAAGGCGAAGCGGGAGCGCAGCGGCACCGCGAACATGCGCAGCGCGGCCAGCCAGCCGATGCCGAGCATCCCCGACATCCCGACCGGCAGCAGCCACCGCAGCACCCCGCGCGGCAGCAGCGCCTCCGGAATCGCCATGATCACGGCGCTGGGCAGGTACAGGAAGCGCTTGTCCTCGTACGGCGACCCGCCCGCCAGCAGCGTCTGCGCGGCCTTGACCACGAAGGCGTTGTCCGAGCCCCAGTTCGCCCGCAGGCTCGTGGAGACGCAGACCCCGAGGAGCACCGCGAGGGAGACGACCTGCCAGGGCCGTGAGGCCGGCCGCAGCAGCCACCGGACCAGCCGGTCCCCTGATCCGGAGCCGTTGTCCTCCTGCTTCATGAGCCAGATGCCAGGCCTCAGGCCCACGTCGCCTCTCCTTCGGTCCTAGCGCTTGCGCTCGACTCTACGTTCGTCCCAGACGGGTTCCTGAGTCTCCCGCACAACACCGTCCGAACCGAAGACCAGGTAGCGGTCAAATGTGCGCGCGAACCAGCGGTCGTGCGTGACGCACAGCACAGTGCCCTCGTACGCCTCCAGGCCGTCCTGGAGCGCCTCCGCCGATTCCAGGTCCAGGTTGTCCGTCGGCTCGTCCAGCAGCAGCGCCGTGGTGCCGGCCAGCTCCAGCAGGAGGATCTGGAACCGCGCCTGCTGGCCGCCCGAGAGCTTCTCGAACGGCTGCTCGCCCTGGCGCTCCAGCTCGTAGCGGCGCAGCACCCCCATCGCCGCGCCCAGGGGCTTGGCGGCCTCCGTCCACAGGATGTCGACGAGGGTGCGCCCGAAGAGCTCCGGATGGGCGTGCGTCTGCGCGAAGTGCCCGGGGACCACCCGGGCGCCCAGCTTCCAGGTGCCCGTGTGCCGGACGTCCTCGCCCGCCAGCAGCCGCAGGAAGTGCGACTTGCCGGAGCCGTTCGAGCCGAGCACCGCGACCCGCTCGCCGTAGAAGACCTCCAGCGAGAAGGGCTTCATCAGGCCGGTGAGCTCCAGGTTCTCCACGGTGAGCGCGCGCACCCCGGTACGGCCGCCCTTCAGCCGCATCCGGATGTCCTGCTCGCGCGGCGGCTCCGGCGGCGGGCCGGCCTCCTCGAACTTCTGGAAGCGGGTCTGCATCGCCTTGTAGCGCGAGGCCATGTCGGGGCTGCTCGCGGCCTGGTTGCGCAGCCGCAGCACCAGGGCCTTGAGCCGGGCGTGCTCCTCGTCCCAGCGCCGCTTCAGCTCCTCGAAGCGGGCGAAGCGCTCCTTGCGGGCCTGGTGGTAGGTGTCGAAACCCGCGCCGTGCACCCACACGTCCGTGCCCATCGGGCTCGGCTCCAGGCTGATGATCTTCTCGGCGGCCCGGGACAGCAGTTCCCGGTCGTGCGACACGAACAGCACGGTCTTGCGGGTGGCCTTCAGCTGCTCCTCCAGCCACCGCTTGCCCGGGACGTCGAGGTAGTTGTCCGGCTCGTCGAGCAGCAGCACCTCGTCCGGCCCGCGCAGCAGCGCCTCCAGCACCAGCCGCTTCTGCTCACCGCCCGACAGCGTGCGCACCTCGCGGAACTGCGCGGAGTCGTACGGGATGGCCAGCGCGGCCATGGTGCAGACGTCCCACAGGGTCTCCGCCTCGTACCCCTGGACGTCGGCCCAGTCGCTCAGCGCCTGCGCGTACGCCATCTGCGCGGCCTCGTCGTCGACCGTCAGGATCAGCTGCTCGGCCCGGTCCACGGCCTGGGCCGCCTCCCGGATCCGCGGCTGCGCCACCGACACGAGCAGGTCGCGCACGGTCGTCTCGTCGCGCACCGAGCCCACGAACTGCGACATGACGCCGAGCCCGCCGCTGACGGTGACGGCGCCCCCGTGCGGCTGGAGCTCGCCGGAGATCATCTTCAGCAGTGTGGTCTTGCCGGCCCCGTTCGCCCCGACCAGGGCGACGACCGACCCCTCCCCCACCCGGAAGGAGACGTCAGGGAGCAGGACCCGCCCGTCGGGAAGGTAGTACTCCAGGTGGCTGGCTTCGAGATGTCCCATGCCGGGCATTGTCCAGGTCCGCGGCCGATCCGCCCAAACGGATTAGGGGGTGCCCGGTGGGTCAGCAGCAGCCGGCTCCGGGGAGGGTCCGCATGTTGCGGGCCTCCTTGCTGCGCGCGGCCAGCAGCTCGTCGGCCGGGTAGCCGACCTCCTCCAGGGTCAGCCCGTGCGGCTTGACGACGTGCACCGAGGAGTCCCGTACGGCGGCCTCCAGCACCTTGCCGGGCCAGTCGGTGGGCCGGTGCCCGTCCCCCACGTGCAGCAGGGCGCCCACCAGCGAGCGGACCATGTTGTGGCAGAAGGCGTCGGCGCGGACGGTCGCGGTGATGATCCCGTCCTCGGCCCGCTCCCAGCTGAGCTGCTGGAGCGTACGGATGGTCGTGGCGCCCTCGCGCTTCTTGCAGTACGCGGCGAAGTCGTGCTCGCCCAGCAGCGGGGCGGCGGCCTCGTTCATGGCGTCCACGTCGAGCGGCCACTGGTGCCACAGCACGTGCCCGCGGCGCAGCGGGTCGACGCCGCCCTGGTGGTCGCCGACGCGGTAGGCGTAGCGGCGCCAGACGGCCGAGAAGCGCGCGTTGAAGCCCGGGGGGGCCTCGGCGGCCTTCCAGACCCGGATGTCGTGCGGCAGCCGTCCGGCGAGACGGCGCAGGAGCTTGTCGTGGTGTTCGGCCCACACCTCCTCGGCGAGGTCGAACTGCGCGACCTGCCCGCGGGCGTGCACCCCGGCGTCGGTCCGCCCGGCCACGGTCAGCTCGACGGGCTCGGGCAGCCGCATCACGGTCTGCAGGGCCGATTCCAGCTCGCCCTGCACGGTCCGCAGCACGCGCTGCTTCGCCCAGCCCGAGAAGTCCTTGCCGTCGTAACTCAGGTCCAGCCGCACCCGGACGTGCCCGGGCTCCACCTCGTCACTCACGTGACAGATCCTCTCAGACGTGCGGACATGCAGAACGGGCCCGCCCCGGAAGGGGGCGGGCCCGTTCAGAGCCGATCAAGCGGGCTCGATCCCGGAACGGGATCAGGCCTCCTTGGTCTCCTCGGCGGGGGTCTCGACAGCCTCCGCCTCCTTGACCGCGCGCTTGGTGGCGGCCTCGGCCTCACCGGTGGCCTGCTGGGCGACCGTAAGGGCCTCGACCAGCTCGATCACGGCCATCGGGGCGTTGTCGCCACGACGGTTGCCGATCTTGGTGATGCGCGTGTAACCACCGGGGCGGTTCTCGTAGCGCGGGGCGATCTCGGTGAACAGCGTGTGCACGATGCTCTTGTCCGTGATCGTCTGCAGCACCAGGCGACGGTTGTGGATGTCGCCCTTCTTGGCCTTGGTGACCAGACGCTCGGCGTAGGGACGCAGGCGGCGGGCCTTGGCCTCGGTGGTGGTGATGCGGCCGTGCTCGAAGAGCGCCTTCGCGAGGTTCGCGAGGAGGTGCTTCTCGTGCGCGGCAGAGCCGCCCAGGCGGGCACCCTTTGCGGGACGCGGCATTGTTACTCCTTCAAATCTGCACCGGCCGTGTCAGGTACCGGAGTCAGTTCCCTCAGGCGGTCGCGAGAGGGGGTGTGGGGGGCGCGAGCCCCCCACAAGCTTTCTAGTACTGCTCGGTCTCGACGAAACCGGCGTCCGCGTCGTCGTCGGCGCCGAAGGCGTCGGCGGCGGCGGTCGGGTCGAATCCGGGCGGGCTGTCCTTGAGGGCCAGGCCCATGCCGGCCAGCTTCGCCTTGACCTCGTCGATCGACTTCGCACCGAAGTTGCGGATGTCGAGCAGGTCGGCCTCGGAGCGGGCGACGAGCTCACCCACGGAGTGGATGCCCTCGCGCTTGAGGCAGTTGTACGACCGAACGGTGAGCTCCAGCTCCTCGATCGGCAGCGCCAGGTCGGCGGCCAGGGCCGCGTCCGTCGGCGAGGGGCCCATGTCGATGCCCTCGGCGTCGATGTTGAGCTCGCGCGCCAGACCGAACAGCTCGACCAGGGTCTTGCCGGCGGACGCCATGGCGTCGCGCGGGCGCATGGCCTGCTTGGTCTCGACGTCGACGATCAGCTTGTCGAAGTCGGTGCGCTGCTCGACTCGGGTCGCCTCGACCTTGTAGGTGACCTTGAGGACCGGGCTGTAGATGGAGTCGACCGGGATGCGGCCGATCTCCTGGCCCAGCTGCTTGTTCTGGACGGCGGAGACGTAGCCGCGACCGCGCTCGACGGTCAGCTCCATCTCCAGCTTGCCCTTGCCGTTGAGCGTGGCGAGGACCAGGTCCGGGTTGTGCACCTCGACACCGGCCGGGGGCGCGATGTCGGCGGCGGTGACCAGGCCGGGACCCTGCTTGCGCAGGTACATCACGACCGGCTCGTCGTGCTCCGAGGAGACGACCAGCTGCTTGATGTTCAGGATGATGTCGGTGACGTCTTCCTTGACACCCGGCACGGTGGTGAACTCGTGCAGGACGCCGTCCACGCGGATGCTGGTGACAGCGGCACCCGGGATCGAGGACAGGAGCGTACGGCGCAGGGAGTTACCGAGGGTGTAGCCGAAGCCCGGCTCCAGCGGCTCGATCACGAACCGCGAGCGGTACTCGTCGACGACCTCTTCGGTCAGCGAGGGACGCTGAGCGATCAGCATGTCTGTGTTCCTTCATTCGTGGACGCCCACTATTTGACGCCCGACGGGATGCCGTACCGGAGTACGGCTACTGCAAGGGTACGGGCGGCACGTCCCCCGAAGGGGTCGTACCGCCCGGACACTCAAGAACGCACAGGTGCGTCCGCTGCGTCAGACGCGGCGGCGCTTCGGCGGGCGGCAGCCGTTGTGCGGGGTGGGGGTGACGTCCTGGATCGAGCCGACCTCGAGGCCGGTGGCCTGGAGGGAGCGGATCGCGGTCTCGCGGCCGGAGCCCGGACCCTTGACGAAGACGTCGACCTTGCGCATGCCGTGCTCCTGCGCGCGGCGGGCGGCCGACTCAGCGGCCATCTGCGCGGCGAAGGGGGTGGACTTGCGCGAGCCCTTGAAGCCGACGTGGCCGGCGGAGGCCCAGGAGATCACGTTGCCCGAGGGGTCGGTGATCGAAACGATGGTGTTGTTGAACGTGCTCTTGATGTGGGCGTGCCCGTGAGCGACGTTCTTCTTTTCCTTGCGGCGCACCTTCTTGGCAGCGCCCTGACGACCCTTGGGGGGCATCTAAATCTCCTACGGGAGGTGGTCGGTCCTACAGCGCAAGACCGCTGAACAGGACTACTTCTTGCCCGGCTTCTTCTTACCGGCGATCGCGCGACGCGGGCCCTTGCGGGTACGCGCGTTCGTGCTGGTGCGCTGACCGTGCACCGGCAGGCCACGACGGTGGCGGATGCCCTGGTAGCACTGGATCTCGATCTTGCGACGGATGTCGCCCTGGATCTCGCGGCGGAGGTCACCCTCGGTACGGAGGTTGGCGTCCACGTACTCGCGGATCTTGACGAGGTCCTCTTCGGCCAGGTCACGAACGCGGGTGTTCGGGTTCACGCCGGTGGAGGCGAGGATCTCCTTGGACCGGGTGCGCCCGATACCGAAGACGTAGGTGAGTGCGATCTCCACGCGCTTTTCGCGCGGGATGTCAACACCGGAAACGCGTGCCACAAATGGCTCCTGTGTGTTCGGGGGTCTTCCGCAGAACCACTCCCGACCGCCGACCACCCTTGATGGGTGGTGGTACGTCCGGGTCCCCGGCCCCCGCCGGAGGTACCGCCGGCCCCTCTCAGGGCTGGGCGGGTTCTGCGTATGTACGTTTTCTTACGTCGCGCGAAGAACTGCGGAAGGCAGGTCGGTCGGCGTGCGTCAGCCCTGGCGCTGCTTGTGGCGCAGGTTGTCGCAGATGACCATGACCCGACCGTGACGGCGGATCACCTTGCACTTGTCGCAGATCTTCTTGACGCTCGGCTTGACCTTCATGTTGGTGAGGTTCTCCGGGTCAGTGCCACCACCCGCACCGGGACGGACGCCCAGGCAGGAGTGAGGACAAGATCTACTTGTATCGGTAGACGATCCGGCCACGCGTCAGGTCGTACGGAGACAGCTCCACGACGACCCGGTCATCAGGGAGGATGCGGATGTAGTGCATGCGCATCTTGCCGCTGATGTGCGCGAGGACTTTGTGACCGTTCTGGAGTTCCACCTTGAACATCGCGTTCGGGAGGGACTCGATCACGGTGCCCTCGATTTCGATGGCACCTTGCTTCTTGGCCACGCTTCGCCTTTCGAATCGGCTACCTTGATCGGCCCCGTGCGCCATGCAGGCATGGAAGTGCACGAGAGCCGACGAGTCAGTCTACGTCAGGGCACCCAGAAAGACGAATCCGGAAAGTTTGCCCCAGAGTGTAGATCATTACGCCAGAGGGTCCGGGGCCGTGGTGACCCCGTACTCCGCCAGCTTCGCCTTGCCGCAGTCCGGGCTGGTCAGGACGATGGGCCCGTCCTCCGTCAGGGCGATGGAGTGCTCCCAGTGCGAGGACCAGGTGCCGTCCGTGGTGATGACCGTCCAGTCGTCCGCCAGGACCTCCGTCTGGGCGGTGCCCAGGGAGACCATCGGCTCGATCGCCAGGCAGACGCCCGGGACGAGCTTGATCCCCTTGCCCCGCTTGCGCGAGACGTAGTTCAGCAGGTGGGGGTCCATGTGCATCTCGGACCCGATGCCGTGGCCGCCGTAGTCCTCGATGATCCCGAACTTCCCGAGGCTGTGCTCACCGGTCGACGGGCGCGGCTGGCGCTTGATGTACGTCTCGATGGCCTTGGAGATGTCCACGAGGCGGTTGCCGAGCTTCATGGCGGCGATACCGGCCCACATGGACTCCTCGGTCACCCGGGACAGCTCCAGGAGCTCAGGGGCGTGCCCGGTGCCCACGAAGGCCGTGTACGCGGCGTCGCCGTGCCAGCCGTCCACGATCGCGCCGGCGTCGATCGAGATGATGTCGCCGTCCTTGAGGACCGTCTTGTCGTCCGGGATGCCGTGGACCACGACCTCGTTCACCGAGGTGCAGATCGTCGCGGGGAAGCCGCCGTAGCCCAGGAAGTTCGACTTGGCCCCCGCGTCCGCGATGACCTTGCGGGCGACCATGTCCAGATCCCGCGTCGTGGCGCCCGGCACGGCCGCCTCACGGGTCGCCGCGTGGATCGCGGCGACGACCAGCCCCGCCTCGCGCATCTTCGCGATCTGCTCGGGGGTCTTGATCTGGACCATGACGAACCTTCCACCTTCGGAACCGGGATCTTGCAAGTCTTCTCAACAGTACGGCCGCGGTGCCCTGGGGACACCGCGGCCGTACCTTGCACAACAGGGGGCACTACTTCTTGAGGGCGTCCATCGCACGCTTGGTGACGTCCTTGACCTCGCCGAGGGCGGGGATGGTCACCAGCAGGCCCTGGGCCTTGTAGTAGTCGATGATCGGCTCGGTCTGCGTGTGGTAGACCTCCAGCCGGTTGCGGACCGTCGCCTCGGAGTCGTCGCCGCGCTGGTACAGCTCGCCGCCGCAGGTGTCGCAAACGCCCTCGGCCTTCGGCGGGGCGTACGTCACGTGGAAGACGTGCGCGGAGTCGTTGCGGCAGATCCGGCGGCCGGCGATCCGCTTGACGACCTCGTCCTCCTCGACCTCCAGGTCGAGGACGGCGTCGAGCTTCATGCCCTCCGCCTGGAGCATCACGTCGAGCGCCTCGGCCTGCGAGACGTTGCGCGGGAAGCCGTCGAGCAGGAAGCCGCCCACGGCGTCGGGCTGCTCCATCCGGTCCTTGGCCATGCCGATGGTCACCTCGTCGGGGACCAGGTCGCCGGCGTCCATGTACGCCTTCGCCTGCTTGCCCAGCTCGGTGCCCTGGCTGATGTTGGCCCGGAACAGGTCGCCCGTGGAGATGTGCGGGATCGACAGGTTCTTGGCAAGGAACGCCGCCTGCGTTCCCTTGCCCGCACCGGGCGGTCCGACGAGGACGATACGCATCAGCGGAGGAACCCTTCGTAATTACGCTGCTGGAGCTGGCTCTCGATCTGCTTCACGGTTTCCAGACCCACACCCACGATGATCAGGATGCTCGTCCCGCCGAACGGGAAGTTCTGGTTCGCTCCGAAGCCCGCCAACGCCATCGTCGGCACAAGAGCGATGAGACCCAGGTACAGCGACCCCGGCCAGGTGATCCGGTTGAGTACGTAGCTGAGGTACTCGGCGGTGGGCCGACCGGCGCGGATGCCCGGGATGAACCCACCATACTTCTTCATGTTGTCTGCAACTTCCTCGGGGTTGAACGAGATCGCCACGTAGAAGAACGCGAAGAAGACGATCAGGAGGAAGTAGGTCGCGATGTAGTACGGGTGGTCGCCCTTGACGAAGTGCTTCTGGATCCAGGTGGCCCAGCCGGCGGTGGAACCGCTGAACTGTACGACCAGCGCCGGGATGTAGAGCAGCGACGAGGCGAAGATGACGGGGATGATGCCCGCCTGGTTCACCTTGAGCGGGATGTAGGTCGAGGTACCGCCGTAGGCACGGCGGCCGATCATGCGCTTCGCGTACTGGACCGGGATCCGGCGCTGCGCCTGCTCGACGAAGACCACCAGGCACACCATCGCGAGGCCGACCAGGATGACGACGCCGAACTCGACCCAGCCGTCGGCGATCTTGCCCTGGAGCTTGATCTGCCACATGGCGCCGATGAAGCCGGCGGCGATCGAGATGAACATGAGGATCGACATGCCGTTGCCGATGCCGCGGTCGGTGACGAGCTCACCGAGCCACATGACGACGCAGGTACCAGCGGTCATGGTGATCACCATGACGACCGTGGTGAAGATCGACCGGTCGGGGACGATCTGGCTGGCGACCTGGCAACCCTGGAACAGGGCGCCGGTGCGGGCGGTGGCGACGAGGCCGGTGCCCTGCAGGATCGCGAGCGCGACCGTCAGATAGCGCGTGTACTGAGTGATCTTCGCCGTGCCGGACTGGCCCTCTTTTTTGAGGGTCTCCAGCTTCGGGATGACCACGGTCAGCAGCTGCAGAATGATGCTCGCCGTGATGTACGGCATGATGCCGAGCGCGAAGATCGTGATCTGCAGCAGCGCACCGCCGCTGAACATGTTGACGAGACCGAACAGCCCGTTGCTGCTGCCTGCCTGGTCGACACAGATCTGAACGTTCTTGTAGCTCACGCCGGGGACGGGGATGTGGGACCCGAGCCGGAACAGCACGATGATGCCGAGCGTGAAAAGCAGCTTCTTGCGCAGGTCGGGCGTCTTGAACGCCCGGGCGAACGCGGTGAGCACGGTGCCTCCTGCGACCCCCGCGCTACTGCGTCAAGGGTGACGGTCTGAGGGATCGACGTATACGACAAAGCAAAGGTGCACGCCACCTTACCGGCGAGTGTGCCTTCCGTGGAACGACCAACCGGGGATGCCCCATATGTGAGGCATCCCCGGTCGGGTTTCGAGCTATTTAGTCACTTGATCCGTCTTAGACGAGTTCGGTGACAGTGCCGCCGGCAGCGGCGATCTTTTCCTTGGCGGAAGCGGAGACGGCGTCAACCGAAACCTGCAGCGCCACGGAGAGCTCGCCCTGGCCCAGGACCTTGACGAGGCTGTTCTTGCGAACCGCGCCCTTGGCGACCAGGTCGGCCACCGTGACCTCTCCACCCTCGGGGTAGAGAGCGCCGAGCTTGTCCAGGTTCACGACCTGGAACTCGGTGCGGAACGGGTTCTTGAAGCCCTTGAGCTTCGGCAGACGCATGTGGAGGGGCATCTGCCCGCCCTCGAAGCGCTGCGGGATCTGGTAGCGGGCCTTCTGGCCCTTCGTACCACGACCGGCCGTCTTACCCTTCGACGCCTCACCACGACCGACACGGGTCTTCGCGGTCTTGGCACCGGGGGCGGGACGGAGGTTGTGGGCCTTCAGCGGGCTGTTCTCAGCCATGTTAGTCAACCTCCTCAACCGTCACGAGGTGGCGGACGGTCTGCACCATTCCGCGGAACTCGGGGCGGTCCTCCTTGACGACCACGTCGTTCAGGCGCTTGAGCCCGAGCGAACGCAGCGTGTCGCGGTGGTTCTGCTTGCTGCCGATGTACGACTTCGTCTGCGTGATCTTGAGGCGAGCCATTACGCACCCGCCCCAGCACGTGCACGAAGCAGAGCCGCGGGGGCGACGTCCTCGAGGGGCAGACCACGGCGAGCCGCGATCTCCTCGGGACGCTGCAGGCCCTGGAGGGCCGCCACGGTCGCGTGCACGATGTTGATCGCGTTGGAAGAGCCGAGCGACTTCGACAGGATGTCGTGAACGCCGGCGCACTCCAGCACGGCACGCACCGGACCACCGGCGATAACGCCGGTACCCGGGGAAGCCGGCTTCAGCATGACGACGCCCGCCGCCTTCTCGCCCTGGATCGGGTGAGGGATGGTGCCCTGGATGCGCGGAACCTTGAAGAAGTTCTTCTTGGCTTCCTCGACACCCTTGGCGATGGCCGCGGGAACTTCCTTGGCCTTGCCGTAACCGACACCTACCGTGCCGTCACCGTCGCCCACCACGACCAGCGCGGTGAAGCTGAAGCGGCGACCACCCTTGACAACCTTGGCGACGCGGTTGATCGCGACAACGCGCTCAACGTAAGCGGTCTTCTCGGCGGCAGGGCCACCGTCGCGACCCTTCCGGTCCCGCCGCTCGCCGCCACCGGCACCGCTTCCGCGGCGCTGGGGTCCAGCCATTGGATTACCTCTCTCTGTTACGTCCGTGAGTCCCGGAACCGGGGCTTAGAACTTCAGCCCGGCTTCGCGGGCGGCGTCAGCCAGAGCGGCAATGCGCCCGGCGTATCGGTTGCCACCGCGGTCGAACACGACGGTCTCGACACCCGCAGCCTTGGCACGCTCGGCGACGAGCGCGCCGACAGCCTGGGCCTGCGAGCTCTTGTCGCCTTCGCCACCGCGGATCGAAGCGTCCAGGGTCGACGCGGACGCCAGGGTGTGACCCTGGAGGTCGTCGATGACCTGAGCAACGATGTTGCGGTTGGAACGCGTCACGACGAGGCGCGGACGCTCCGCCGTACCCGAGACGTTCTTGCGGATGCGGATGTGGCGGCGAGCCTTGGCAGCGCGCTTGTACGCGTCGCCCTTGGCGATCTTCACACCGTATGCCATGGCTACTTACCAGCCTTTCCGACCTTGCGGCGGATGACTTCGCCGGCGTACTTGACACCCTTGGCCTTGTACGGGTCGGGCTTCCGCAGCTTGCGGATGTTGGCGGCGACCTCGCCGACCTTCTGCTTGTCGATGCCCTCGACCGTGAACTTGGTCGGCGACTCGACCTTGAAGGAGATGCCCTCGGGCGCCTCCACCAGGATCGGGTGGCTGTAACCCAGCTGGAACTCCAGGTCGGAGCCCTTCGCCAGGACACGGTAACCGACACCGCTGATCTCGAGAGCCTTGACGTATCCCGTGGTCACACCGGTGATCATGTTCGCCACCAGCGTGCGGGACAGGCCGTGCAGGGCCTTGTTCTGACGCTCGTCGTTCGGGCGGGTGACGTTCAGAACGCCGTCCTCACCCTTCACGACGGCGATGGGAGCCTTGACGGTGTGGGAGAGGGAACCCTTGGGGCCCTTCACCGCGACCGTGCTGCCATCGATGGTGACGTCCACACCGGCGGGAACCTGGATGGGGAGCTTGCCGATTCGCGACATTGCTTTTCCTCCGTTCCCGACTACCAGACGTAGGCGAGGACTTCCCCACCTACGCCCTTCTTGCCTGCCTGCTGGCCGGTGAGGAGACCGTGGGACGTGGAGATGATCGCCACGCCCAGGCCGCCGAGCACCTTGGGCAGGTTGGTGGACTTCGCGTACACGCGCAGACCGGGCTTCGAGATCCGCTTGATGCCCGCAATGGAGCGCTCGCGGTTCGGCCCGAACTTCAGCTCGAGGACGAGGTTCTTGCCGACCTCGGCGTCCTCGACCTTCCAGCCGGTGATGAAACCCTCCTGCTTGAGGATCTCTGCGATGTGCGACTTGATCTTGCTGTGCGGCATCACGACGGTGTCGTGGTACGCCGAGTTGGCGTTACGCAGACGCGTGAGCATGTCTGCGATCGGGTCAGTCATGGTCATGAAGTGGCCTTCGGCCTCTCTCGCCGGGGTTTCCTGTATGCGCCATCCCTCTCCCCACTCAGTGGCGGGACGGGTGCGGTGCGGGGACCTACGGCGTAGTAAGTCGTTATGGACGGCGGACGCCCAACCCCACAAGCCTACGGCATGCGGAGCAGGGCACCCACCGGCCAGATGCTTACCGAGAGTCTCTGGAACTTCCCAAGTCCTTACGGACGGAAGGGAATTACCAGGAGCTCTTGGTCACGCCCGGCAGCTCGCCACGGTGAGCCATCTCACGAAGGCACACGCGGCACAGGCCGAACTTGCGGTACACGGAGTGGGGGCGACCGCAGCGCTGGCAGCGGGTGTACGCACGCACACCGAACTTGGGCTTACGGGCAGCCTTCGCGATGAGAGCCTTCTTCGCCATCTCGCTTACGCCTCCTTGAAGGGGAAGCCGAGGTGACGAAGGAGGGCACGGCCCTCGTCGTCGTTGGTCGCCGTGGTGACCACGGTGATGTCCATACCCCGGGTACGGTCGATCTTGTCCTGGTCGATCTCGTGGAACATGACCTGCTCCGTGAGACCGAAGGTGTAGTTGCCACGGCCGTCGAACTGCTTCGGCGACAGACCACGGAAGTCACGGATACGCGGCAGCGCGAGCGACAGCGTACGGTCCAGGAACTCCCACATGCGGTCACCACGGAGGGTGACGTGGCAGCCGATCGGCTGACCCTCGCGCAGCTTGAACTGCGCGATGGACTTCCGGGCCTTCGTGACGGCCGGCTTCTGACCGGTGATCGTCGTCAGGTCCTTGATGGCGCCGTCGATCAGCTTGGAGTCGCGGGCGGCGTCGCCCACACCCATGTTGACCACGATCTTCACGAGACCGGGGATCTGCATGACGTTCTCGTAGGAGAACTCCTCACGCAGCTTGCCCGCGATGTCCTCGCGGTACTTCGTCTTGAGACGCGGAGTGGTAGCCATCAGATGTCCTCACCCGTCCGCTTGGCAACGCGGATCTTGTTGCCCTCGTCGTCGAAGCGGAAACCGACGCGGGTAACGACCTTCTGGCCGTCCTTCTCCACAACCAGCTGAACGTTGCTGACGTGGATCGGCGCCTCGGTGATCACAATGCCACCGGTCTGCGAGCCACCAGCGGTCTGGCCGGCCTTGGTGTGCTTCTTGACCCGGTTGACACCCTCGACGAGGACGCGGTTCTCAGCGGGGAAGGCAACGATGACCTTGCCCTGCTTGCCCTTGTCCTTACCGGTGATGACCTGAACCAGGTCGCCCTTCTTGATCTTCATGCTTACAGCACCTCCGGCGCGAGCGAGATGATCTTCATGAACTTCTTCTCGCGCAGCTCACGGCCCACCGGGCCGAAGATACGGGTGCCGCGAGGGTCGCCGTCGTTCTTGAGAATGACGGCGGCGTTCTCGTCAAAGCGGATGTACGAGCCGTCCTGGCGGCGGCGCTCCTTGACGGTGCGAACGATGACCGCCTTGACGACGTCACCCTTCTTCACGTTGCCACCGGGGATCGCATCCTTGACGGTGGCGACGATGACGTCACCGATGCCCGCGTAGCGGCGACCGGAACCACCGAGAACACGGATGCAAAGGATCTCCTTTGCACCAGTGTTGTCGGCGATACGCAGTCGCGACTCCTGCTGGATCACGTGTATCTCCTGTTTGTCTGCCGGTTCCCGGCGGGGGCTTCACTCCGAGGAGCTGGGCCCCCACCGAGCCTGGCGGAACGAACCTAAGGGAAACCCCTCAGGTGCTTACTTGGCCTTCTCGAGGATCTCGACGATGCGCCAGCGCTTGCTCGCCGACAGCGGACGCGTCTCCATGATGAGGACGCGGTCGCCGACGCCGGCAGCGTTCTGCTCGTCGTGCGCCTTGAGCTTGTTCGTACGGCGGATGACCTTGCCGTACAGGGCGTGCTTGACGCGGTCCTCGACGGCGACGACGACGGTCTTGTCCATCTTGTCGCTGACGACCAGACCCTCACGGGTCTTGCGGAAGCCGCGCTCGGTCTTCTCAGTCACGTTGTTCTCGCTCATCAGGCGCTCTCCACCGTCTCGATACCGAGCTCACGCTCGTGCATCAGGGTGTAGATGCGAGCGATGTCCTTACGGACGGACTTGAGCCGGCCGTTGTTCTCCAGCTGACCCGTGGCCGCCTGGAAGCGGAGCTTGAACAGCTCCTCCTTGGCCTCGCGCAGCTTGCCAACGAGCTCCTCGTTGCCGAGCTCACGCAGCTCGGACGCCTTGGTTCCCGTCGCCATCACGACTCACCTGCCTCGCGCCGAACAATCCGGCACTTCATCGGAAGCTTGTGAGCAGCGCGGGTGAGCGCCTCACGAGCAATCTTCTCGTTCGGGTAGGACAGCTCGAACATGACCCGACCCGGGTGCACGTTGGCGATCCACCACTCGGGAGAACCCTTACCGGAACCCATGCGGGTCTCGGCAGGCTTCTTCGTCAGCGGGCGGTCCGGGTAGATGTTGATCCAGACCTTGCCGCCACGCTTGATGTGGCGGGTCATCGCAATACGAGCCGCCTCGATCTGGCGGTTCGTCACGTACGCCGGGGTCAGCGCCTGGATGCCGTACTCGCCGAACGTGACCTCAGTACCGCCCTTCGCCATACCACTGCGCTTGGGGTGGTGCTGCTTGCGGTGCTTGACCCTACGAGGGATCAGCATGTCGGTCAGGCCTCCGTTCCGGTGCTCTCAGCCGGAGCGGCGGCGGGAGCGTCGGCCTTGGGGGCCTCGGCACCAGCAGCCTGCTGCGGCTTGCGGCCACCACGGCCGCCGCGCTCGCCACCACGGCCACCACGGCCGGCGGGACGGTCGCCTGCGCCCTGCGCGCCACGGGCCGGGCGGTTACCCGCACGGGCCGCAGCGTTCTCGGCGCGAACCTCGGCGATGTTCTTGACGTCGCCCTTGTAGATCCAGACCTTCACACCGATACGGCCGAAGGTGGTCTTGGCCTCGAAGAAGCCGTAGTCCACGTTCGCGCGCAGCGTGTGCAGCGGCACACGACCCTCGCGGTAGAACTCGGAGCGGGACATCTCGGCGCCGCCGAGACGACCGCCACACTGGATCTTGATGCCCTTGGCGCCGGCCTTCATCGTGCCCTGCATGCTCTTACGCATGGCGCGACGGAAGGAGACGCGGGAGGAGAGCTGCTCGGCGACGGCCTGGGCGACCAGCTGAGCGTCAAGCTCGGGGTTCTTGACCTCGAGGATGTTCAGCTGGACCTGCTTGCCCGTGAGCTTCTCGAGGTCACCGCGGATGCGGTCGGCCTCGGCGCCACGGCGGCCGATGACGATGCCCGGACGAGCGGTGTGGATGTCCACACGCACGCGGTCACGGGTGCGCTCGATCTCAACCTTCGAGATGCCGGCGCGCTCCATGCCGGACGTCATCATCCGACGGATGGCGACGTCTTCCTTGACGTAGTCCTTGTACAGCTTGTCGGCGTACCAACGCGACTTGAAGTCGGTGGTGATGCCGAGCCGGAACCCGTGCGGGTTTACCTTCTGGCCCATTACCGGGAACCTTCCTTGCTGCTGACGACCACGGTGATGTGGCTGGTCCGCTTGCGGATCCGGTAGGCACGGCCCTGCGCACGCGGACGGAACCGCTTCAGGGTCGGGCCCTCGTCCACGAACGCCTCGCTGATGAACAGCGAAGAAGCGTCCGGGTGGTTGTAGTTGTGTGCGGCGTTGGCGATGGCGCTGTCAAGCACCTTGCCAACCGGCACGCTCGCGGCCTGCGGGGCGAAACGCAGGACCGCCTGAGCCTCCGTGGCATCCATGCCACGGATAAGGTCCACCACTCGGCGGGCCTTCATGGGCGTGACGCGGATGTACCGCGCCTGGGCCCTGGCTTCCATGGTTGTCCCTTCGGTGTAAGTCATAGTCGTAACCACCCCGCCTTTAGCGGCGCTTCGACTTCCGGTCGTCCTTGACGTGGCCGCGGAAGGTGCGAGTCGGCGAGAACTCGCCGAGCTTGTGGCCGACCATCGACTCGGTGACGAACACCGGGACGTGGGTCTTGCCGTTGTGCACCGCGATGGTGTGACCCAGCATGCTGGGGATGATCATCGAGCGACGGGACCAGGTCTTGATGACGTTCTTGGTGCCGGCTTCGTTCTGGACGTCCACCTTCTTTACGAGGTGGTCGTCGACGAAGGGCCCCTTCTTGAGACTGCGCGGCATCTAAACCCGCTCCTAGCGCTTCTTGTTCGTCTTGCGGCGGCGGACGATGTACTTGCTCGAAGCCTTCTTCGGCGAGCGAGTACGACCCTCCTTCTGACCCCACGGGGAGACCGGGTGGCGACCACCACTGGTCTTGCCCTCACCACCACCGTGCGGGTGGTCAACCGGGTTCATCGCGACACCGCGGACGGACGGGCGAACGCCCTTCCAGCGCATGCGGCCGGCCTTGCCCCAGTTGATGTTCGACTGCTCGGCGTTGCCGACCTCGCCGACCGTGGCGCGGCAGCGCGCGTCGACGAGACGGATCTCACCGGACGGCATGCGGAGGTGGGCCATGGTGCCCTCCTTCGCCAGCAGCTGCACGGAGGCACCAGCGGAGCGGGCGAACTTCGCGCCGCCACCGGGACGGAGCTCGATCGCGTGGATCGTGGTACCGACCGGGATGTTGCGGAGCGCGAGGTTGTTGCCGGGCTTGATGTCGGCCGTCGGGCCGTTCTCAATCCGGTCACCCTGCTTGAGTGCCTTCGGCGCGATGATGTAGCGCTTCTCGCCGTCGGCGTAGTGCAGCAGCGCGATGCGCGCGGTGCGGTTGGGGTCGTACTCGATGTGCGCGACCTTGGCCGGCACGCCGTCCTTGTCGTGACGACGGAAGTCGATCACGCGGTAGGCGCGCTTGTGTCCACCACCCTGGTGGCGAACGGTGATCCGGCCGGTGTTGTTACGGCCGCCCTTGCTGTGCAGAGGGCGAACCAGCGACTTCTCCGGCGTGGACCGCGTGATCTCGACAAAGTCGGCGACGCTGGAGCCACGACGGCCCGGGGTCGTCGGCTTGTACTTGCGGATACCCATTTCTCAGTCCTCGTCCGATTCCGGACGACTAGACCTCCGTTAGGAGGCCTGGCCGCCGAAGATGTCGATACGGTTGCCCTCGGCAAGGGTCACGATGGCGCGCTTGGTGTTGGCACGCTTGCCGAAACCGGTCTTGGTGCGCTTGCGCTTACCCTGACGGTTGATCGTGTTGACCCCGGTGACCTTGACCGAGAAGACCGCTTCCACGGCCTGCTTGATCTGGGTCTTGTTGGCGCCGGGCGCGACGATGAACGTGTACTTGTTCTCGTCCAGCAGCGCGTAGCTCTTCTCCGAGACAACCGGCTTGATCAGCAGGTCGCGCGGGTCAGTGAAGGTCTTGCTGGTAACGGTCGCCTCAGACATCAGGCGTCGCTCCCTTCGGTCTCATCGGCCTTGGGGCCAGACACGAAGGACTCGAAAGCGGCCTGGGTGAAGACCACGTCGTCAGAGACGATCACGTCGTACGTGTTCAGCTGGCCCGGCTCCAGGATGTGGACCTGGGGCAGGTTGCGGGCGGACAGCCACGCGGCCTCGTCGGCGCGCTCGACGACCAGGAGCAGGTTCTTGCGCTCCGAGATCTTGCCGAACAGCGTCTTGGCGGCCTTCGTGGAGGCGGCACCCTCGACCACGCCGGTGACGACGTGGATGCGGGAGTGACGCGCACGGTCCGAGAGGGCACCGCGGAGGGCGGCGGCCTTCATCTTCTTGGGGGTCCGCTGGGAGTAGTCACGCGGCTGCGGGCCGTGGACGACGCCACCGCCGACGAACTGCGGCGCACGGGTCGAACCCTGGCGCGCGCGGCCGGTGCCCTTCTGGCGGTACGGCTTGCGGCCACCACCACGGACTTCGCCGCGACGCTTGGTCTTGTGCGTGCCCTGACGGGCAGCAGCCAGCTGAGCGACAACGACCTGGTGGATCAGCGGAACGCTGGTCTTCGCGTCGAAGATCTCCGCGGGGAGCTCGACGGTACCGGCCTTGTCGCCTGCCGGCGAAAGGATGTCAATGGTGCTCATTACCTCAAGCCCCCTTGGCCGCGGTACGGACCAGGACGAGGCCGCCGTTCGGACCGGGGACCGCACCCTTGATGAGGAGCAGACCCTTCTCCGCGTCAACCGCGTGGATGGTCAGGTTCTGGGTGGTGACGCGCTCGTTGCCCATACGACCAGCCATGCGCATGCCCTTGAAGACACGCCCAGGGGTGGCGCAGCCACCGATCGAACCGGGGGAGCGGTGCTTGCGCTGCACACCGTGACCGGCGCCGAGGCCCCGGAAGTTGTGCCGCTTCATGACACCGGCGAAGCCCTTGCCCTTGCTGTTGCCCGTGACGTCAACCTTGACGCCGGACTCGAACACCTCAGCAGTGATCTCCTGGCCGAGCGTGTACTCGCTGGCGTCGGAGGTGCGGAGCTCCACCAGGTGGCGGCGGGGGGTCACGTCGGCCTTGGCGAAGTGGCCCTTGAGGGGCTTGTTCACCTTGCGCGGGTCGATCTCGCCGAAGGCGATCTGGACCGACTCGTAGCCGTCGATGTCGTTCGTACGGACCTGGGTAACGACGCAGGGTCCGGCCTTGACCACGGTCACCGGGACGACACGGTTGTTCTCGTCCCAGACCTGGGTCATGCCGAGCTTCTCGCCCAGGACGCCCTTGATCTGCTTTGCCATCTTCTCGACGCCTCTCAGAGCTTGATCTCGATGTCAACGCCGGCCGGAAGGTCCAGGCGCATCAGCGAGTCAACGGTCTTGGGGGTCGGGTCGAGGATGTCGATCAGGCGC
The DNA here is from genome assembly GCF_043076955.1 of Streptomyces sp. NPDC016562. Taxonomy (NCBI): domain Bacteria; kingdom Bacillati; phylum Actinomycetota; class Actinomycetes; order Kitasatosporales; family Streptomycetaceae; genus Streptomyces; species Streptomyces sp. NPDC016562. Next base: position 115,305 of record NZ_JBIBRZ010000008.1, read on the forward strand.
TTGTGCGTGCGCATCTCGAAGTGCTCGCGCGAGTCCTTGTACTTGTGCGGCGACTTGATGACGCAGTACACGTTCTTCTCAGTGGGCAGCGGCACCGGGCCCGCGACCGACGCACCAGTGCGCGTCACCGTCTCGACGATCTTCTTCGCCGAGGAATCGATGACCTCGTGGTCGTAGGCCTTGAGCCGGATGCGGATCTTCTGTCCCGCCATGGCTACTCCGTAGTCCTGTCTGTATGTGGAAACGCTCTGGCCCTCGGTCGGCTGCGGGACGGATCCCGCCGCTTCCCTCCGACCCACGCGGTCGGGCGTGTCGCACTCCCTCTACAGAAAATTCCCATACGGAAATTCCCTCGTCCAAGGGGGTGCGGTCCCTGAGACCGCGCTTCGGGGGAGAAACACCCACCGAGTGCCTGGTGGGCACCGTGCTGACACTTCCCAGAAGATTCCCGTACGTCCGCCCCCATTGCTGCCCCGAGAGGCAGATTAAGGACGACGAGTACTGTGGGACTCGCTTCCGGTCCTCCCGGCGGGAGGCGCGCAGCATCGGCACTCAGCCGAGCAACTTGAGTAGTCTGCCATACGAGGCACGTACCTGGCTAATCGGGCCGAAGAGAATACCCCGCCACGCTGCGTGGTCAAACTGCACCGCGCCCTTCACCCGGCGGGGATCCTCCCTCCTCAGGTCCGGGTCACCGTCCCGCACCCCTCTCCGCCGAGGTTCCTGCTGCGGTCGTACGGATCCAGGGCGGGCCCGGTGGGCGCCGGACCGGTCGGCGCGTCCGACGGGAAGACCGGGTGCAGGAAGCCGCCGGCCGCCCCGCACTCCACGTTCGACCACTCCGAGGCGTACTCGCGCAGCTGGAGCTTGCCCCGGGTGGACTGCCAGCGCGCCGGGTCCAGCAGGGACAGGGTGACCTGCCGGCGCACGATGGTGCGCTGCACGCTCGTACCGCCCTTGGTCATGGGGTGGACGAAGGTGTAGTCCGCCACCACGAGCAGCTCCCCCGGCTCCCCGGCCTGCGTCCGCATGCTGCCGCGCACCTTGACGACGTTGCCGACCGGCTTGGCCTCGGCCGGGTCGAAGCGGGTGAAGAGGTTCGCCGGGTTGTTCTCCTTGGTCGGCCCCGTCAGGGACTGCTCCAGCCGCTGCGGGACCTCCGGCTGGCGGGGGTCCAGGATCGCCAGCGCCGTGGCGGGCCGCTCGCCGCGCAGGGTCGCCGGGTCGAGGTTGGAGGCGATCAGGAAGTCCCTGGTCTTCGCCAGCGCTTCCGCGACCCGCTCCTGGGACGTCCCGCCCACGGCCGTGGCCTGCGGCAGCTCGATGCCTGCGGCGCCGTCCGCCCACTGGAGGGCCGGGGAGCCGCGGAAGGGCTCCGCCAGGGTCGGCTCGTCCGGGTCCGCCGCCGGCGGCGGCGCGGTGGGGCGTACGGACTCCGCCGGCAGCGGGGCGGCGTTCCCGGCCTCCTGCCGGGCCCCGCTCTGCCCGGTGAGCCGGTCGATCACGAGCTCGGGCCGTACGGCGATCAGCGCCAGCCCGGCGATGGCGACGACGGCCAGGGCCGCCTTGAGCCGCTTGCGGCCCCTGCGCTCCTGCCACGCGGGGCCGGTGCGCCAGCCCGGCGGCTGCTGGCCCTGCGTGGCGCGCAGTCGCTCGGTCACCATCCGCGCCCGGGCCGAGGGCTCCCGCGGCGCCGCGACCGTTCCTGCGGCGGCCTGTTCCTGGAACCGGGCCCACTCCTCGTCGGATATGGCCGGTCTGTGGTCGTCGTTGCTGTCGGTGCCCATGTCCCCACCCTGAGACGTGCCGTGTGTGCTGTGTGCTGTGCCCGCCGCCCTGCGCTGCGCGACGCAGAGGGGCTCCGCACCCCAGGGTGCGGAGCCCCTCGGATCCAAGGTCTCTCGGATCAAGGAAATGCCAGGTCAGATCACTTGCTGAAGTAGCCCGTGATGTCCGCGATCAGATCCACGGTGCCGGCGTTGTTGTAGAAGCTGACCTTCCCGTCGACGACCGGGACGATCACCAGGTTGGGGATCGTCTGGCCGGCGGAGAAGTTCAGGTTCGACGCGCTCGTGCGGGTCGTGCCGCTCGGGAACACCGACACGTAGCTCGACGCCGTCGGGTTGGTCGCCGTCACGTTCAGCACGACCGCCTTGACGCCGGTCTCCGGGATGCCCTCGACGCCCGCCACGGGGAGGGTGACGACCTGGCCGCCGCCGACCTTCGCCTGCGGGACGCCCAGGCCCTCGCGGGTGTCCATCAGGCGCTTGGGGCCGATGTTGGTGTGGGTCGAGCCGAGGGTGCTGTCGGAGAAGTAGCCGGTGATGTCGGCGATCAGGTCGACCGTGCCCGCGTTGTTGTAGAAGCTGACCTTCCCGTCGACGACCGGGACGACCACGAGGTTCGGGATCGTCTGGCCCGCGGAGAAGTTCAGGTTCGACGCGCTCGTGCGGGCGGTGCCGCTCGGGAACACCGACACGTAGCTGGTCGCCGTCGGGTTGGTCGCCGTCACGTTCAGCACGACCGCCTTGACCCCGGTCTCCGGGATCCCGTCGGTGCCGGCCACCGGCAGGGTGATGACGCTGCCGCCGCCGACCTTGGCCTGCGGGACGCCCAGGCCCTCGCGGGTGTCCATCAGGCGCTTGGGGCCGAAGTTGGTGTGCGTGGCGCCCGTACCGCTCGACGTGAAGTAGCCGGTGATGTCGGCGATCAGGTCGACGGTGCCCGCGTTGTTGTAGAAGCTGACCTTCCCGTCGACGACCGGGACGACCACGAGGTTCGGGATCGTCTGGCCCGCGGAGAAGTTCAGGTTCGAC
>NZ_JBIBRZ010000008.1:118219-314810 GCF_043076955.1 Streptomyces sp. NPDC016562
CGCGCTGGAGCGGATGGTCCCGCTCGGGTACACCGACACGTAGCTCGACGCCGTCGGGTTGGTCGCGGTCACGTTCAGCACGACCGCGGTGACGTCGCTGGCGGGGATGCCGCCGACGCCCGCCACGGGCAGGGTCACCGAGCTGCCGCCGCCGACCTTGGCCTGCGGCACGCCCAGGCCCTCACGGGTGTCCATCAGGCGCTTCGGGGTGACCGGGACGAACTTGACGTCCTTGACCTCCGCGACGACCGTCACCGGAAGGCTGGTGGCCACCTTGCCGTTCGTCGTGGTCGCCCGGACCTGGAGCTGGTGGCTGCCCAGGGCCAGCGTCGTCGACGCCGTACGGGCGGTGCCCGCGGTGGTGGCGACCACCTTGTCGTCCACGAGCAGCTCGAACTTGCTCACCAGGGCGCTCGCCGTGCTGGTCTCCCAGCCGAGGGAGACCGGGCCGGGGGTCTGGAAGGAGGAGCCCGGCTGGGCCGGGGCGCCGTTCACCGAGGAGACCTTCAGCCGGGCCGCGGGGCCCGACTGGCGCAGGGCTTCCAGCTGCGGGTACAGCGAGTTGCCCGGGCACTGGGTGTTGAAGCCGTCGCGGTGGCCCGAGAGCGTCTTGAACTCGTACGACTGTCCCTCGACGAAGTCCTTGCCGAAGTAGTTCTTCTGCGAGGCGCCCGCGCGCAGCGTCGTCGTGCCGCTCATGTCGGCGTCGTACTGGCCCAGCTTGTACGCGGCGACCCGGGAGATGGCGTCGAGGGCGGCGGCCGAGGCCCCCGCGCTCGTGTAGTCACCGAGGACGGAGACGCTCGTCGACTCGGAGTTCCAGCCGAAGGCGTGCGCGCCCATCACGGGCTGGTCGACGCCGCCCTGACGGCCCTCGAAGACCGTGCCGCACTTGTCGACGAGGAAGTTGTAGCCGAGGTCGCGCCACCCGTTGGTCTGCACGTGGTAGACGTGCAGGCCGCGGACGATGGCGGCGGACTCGCTGCACTCGTACGGCGCGGAGGCCGCCGTGTGGTGGACGAAGGCCGCCTTGATCTTCGCTCCGGGGAGGTAGATCGGGCCCTCGTTGTTCAGGGTCTCGTCCGCGCCCCAGTCGACGCGCGAGACGATCGCGGGCTTCGGCGCCGTCGAGGCCGGCCCGGGAACCGTCGGGGGCTGCTCGGGCGTCGGAGCGGGGTCGACCGCCGGGGCGGCGAAGGCCGCCGGCTCGGCGTTCAGGGCGCCCTTCTTGGTGGCGGCGCTCGCCGAGCCCGGGTCCACCAGGTTCAGCTCCAGGCCGGCGGGGAGCGCGGTGGCGGCCGTGTCGCCGCCCAGCCGGACCTCGGCCCCGTCGGACAGGCCGACCCAGACGGGCTCGGTGGCGCCGCGCAGCCCGGGGCGCTTGCCGTCGAGGGTCGCCTTGGCCTGCTCCAGGGTGACCCACGCGGACCACTTGCCGGTCTTGGCGTTGCGGGTGCGGGCCTCGATGGCCCCTTCCTTCACCTGGGCGGCCGGGTCGGTCCAGGAGACGCCCAGCAGGCCGAAGGGCTTGGTGTCCTGCTGGGACAGGACGGTCTTGCCGGTCCCCTTCGGCTTCAGCGCGAGCTTGTGGACCTTGCCCTCGACGGGCCCTCTCGCCTTGCCGGGAGCGCTGTAGCGCCGCAGGCCCTTGTCATCCAGGGAATCCGAGCCGAAGCCGTTGGCGGCTCCCTGGAATCCCAGTACCGCCACGACTCCGAGCGCGGCGGCCAATGCCGTACCGCGCGCACGACCTAGTCTCAAGTTTGTTTCCCCAACCCCTGCTTCGCGAGCTCACCGGGTGACACCACTGATCGGCCGGATGTTACTGGCACGGGTGTGCGACCGGCCCACCGGGGGTCCCCCGGGGCGAGGTCAGTGGTGGCGCCAGAGCACCCAGCCCTGCGCCTTGTTCACCTTGGCGACGTACCAGCCCGCGGGGGCGTGCGGCCAGGTGGCCTCCGGCTTGGCGTCCTCGGCGGTCAACTGGAGCACGGCCGCGTCCGCCTTGGCCGGGGGCTTGTCGCCGTTCTCCAGGTCCTTCGTCCAGACCCGTCCCTCGAACACCTGGTACGACTGGCCCATCCGCAGGCCCCAGTCGACGTCCCAGTCCATCACCAGGCTCTCGCCGGGCTTGAGTCCGGCCGACTTGGTGAAGCCGACGGCCTGCGGCTTGCGGTGCTTCGCGTAGGGCTCGGCGACGTTCGAGGTGACCGTGGCGGTCGCGTACGCCGCGAACAGGGCCAGCGACACCGCCACGGCCCAGATGACGCGGCGGCCGCCGGCGAGCTTGAAGAGCACGCACGCGGCGAGCACCAGCAGGGCGCCGGCCATCGTCCGCCACATGTGCAGCTTCGACCACTCCGAGGCCAGGAACAGGGCGTCGGGCATGGCCCACTGGATGATGGCCAGCTTGTAGAGGCCCTTGCCGACCACGATGATCACGAACTCGGCGGTCAGCACGGTGAACACCACCGCGCCGAGCACCAGGCGCAGCAGCGCCCCGGCCCGTGCGCGGTAGAGCGCGGCGACGCCGACCAGGAAGAACGCCGGGACGAGCGGGGCCAGGTAGCGGGCGTAGACCCAGTTGTCGATCCGCGCGTCCGTCGGCAGTCCGGCCGCCGCGGCGAGCGCGATGCCGTACAGCAGGGCGACCATCACGAAGGAGACGACCCGCGAGGCGCGGGTGAAGCGCGGGCTGAACACCGCGAACACCATCAGCGCGATGGCGAGCGCGCCGAAGCCCCAGGACGAGACGGAGAAGTACCAGAGCTGGCCGATCGAGCGGGTGATCGTGCGGCGCAGCAGGTCGGGGTCGACGAGGTTGTCCAGGACCTGGGTGCCCACCGAGCTCGGCGGGGTGTCCTTGAACTGCGCCTCCAGCCACATGGCGAGCAGTTTGGCGCCGGCCACGGAGACGGCGAGCCCTGCCCACGCGGCGAGCGTGGTGCGCAGCGGCGCCCACTTGAAGACGAGCGCTCCCACCAGCACCAGCGCGGTGAGGGCGACGACCACGCCACCGCGGTCGTGCACCGCCATGGAGAAGCCGGCCAACAGGCCCGCCCCGAGGCCGTACTGGAGGCGGCGGCGCGGCTCGCCCTCGCTCAGCCAGCCGTGCAGGGTGATCAGCCACCCGAGCAGGACCACGGGGAGCAGGGTGTCGGACATGACGAACTCGGAGTAGAAGACCACCGGCGGCATCAGCGCGGCCGCCATGGCGATCAGGACCGAGAGGCCCTTGGGCAGGTCGAGCCTGCGCAGGGCGATGAAGACCAGCGGGAAGACCAGCGCGTTGATCAGCGTGTTGATGCCCATGACCAGCTGGTACGCGGTGACCGGGTCGTCCGTGAACCACATGGACGGGGAGATCAGCAGCGGGTAGCCGCCGGGGATGACCGATCCGACCGGCATCTCCGTCGTCGAGCGGCCCGCGAGCACCCGGGCCAGCACGAGGTAGGAGGCCTCGTCCGCGTGGACCGACGGGTAGCTGTTGCCCCACACCAGGACGAGGCGGAACAGCACCTGCGTCAGGTATCCGGTGACGAGCGTCACCGGCCAGAACCACGTGCGCCCGACGAGGGACTGCGCCCGCGCCAGCAGCTGCTGTGTCCTGGGCGACTCCCCGGCCCGTTCAGGGGCGGACGCGGCAGCCGCGTCCCTGGTCTCGGTTGCGGACTGCACCCCTGGCACTTCCTGTTCTGGTCGGATTTCGAGGGCGCACCCACGGTTCTGCGCACGGCCTTCGTCGCCGCAACCGTACCAACTGCACCCAAGCCATGGCCCACCGTTGACGCAGAGCAGTCACGCGGGGTATGGGCCGGGAGGTAAATTGGCGGCCATGACTGTCACCGCTCCCGCGCCGGCATCGGTACCGGCCCCGGCACGCGATCGCCGGGCCTCACGCCGACGCGGCGGCGGGCTGGCCCGCGCCTTCGCCCTCATAGGCGCGGAGGTGGTCGCCTCCCTCGGCGCCGCCCTGCTGCTCATCGTCCTGTGCATGCGCATCCGGATCAACCCGATGACCCGGATCGGGCAGGTCAGCGGGCTCGCGGGGATCCAGCTGCGGCTGGTGGTCCTGCTCACGGCGACGCTCCTGCTGTACTGGCTCGTCGCCCGGGTGATGCCGGGGGCCGCGGCGCGCATCGGCGCGGCCGCCGTGGCCGGCCTGGCCACGGGCGTGACCGCGTCCGGCAACATCGTCGGCCTCAGCGGCACGCCCTGGCCGATCTACGCGAACTGGGGCGACGTCGGCAACCTCCAGCAGTGGGCGTACGACGTCATCGACGGCGTGCCCCTGCCGCCCGAGTACCCGCCCGGCTTCCCGCACCTGCTGGCCTGGGCGGCGGAGACCTTCTTCGACGGTGACGTGCCGAAGGCCTCGAAGTGGGTCATGATCGGCTTCCTCGCGCTCACCGGCCCCGCCGCCTACCTGGCCTGGCGGATGCTGCTGCCCCCGCTGTGGGCACTGGGCATCGGGGTGACGGCGACGCTGCCGCTGGTCGACCCGTACAAGCCCTACTCCCCCCTCGTCCTGATGATCGTGATCCCCGTCTTCGCCAAGCTGGTGCAGGTGGTGCAGCGGTCCGCGCTCCTGGGCCGCAAGCGGACGATCGCCATAGGGGCCGGCCTCGGGCTGCTGCTCGCCGTGCTGTTCCTGCTGTACGCGGGCTGGTTCGTCTGGTCCTCGATCGGCGTGGTCGTGCTCTTCTCGGTGCTGCTCGTCGGGCTGGCCCGCTCGGGCGGGCTGCGCGGGCTGCTGAACGGCCTGGTGCCCCTGGTGTCGGGCCTCGCGGTCTTCCTCGTACTGGCCGGCGCCTATCTGGTCGACCTGCTCGGCGCGAGCGGCTCGACCAAGGACACGTACTTCTACTACGACACCGCCAGCGACCCGGGCTACTTCGCCACCTGGGCCGCCTCCACGCCCGGTCCGCTGCGCACCCTCGCCTACTCCCCGATCGGGGAGCTCGGCGGCGTCGGCCTCTTCACCATCGTGCTGGTGGGCGGGCTGGGCGTGGCCCTGGGCCTCGGCCTGCGCCAGCCGCTGGTGCTGACCCTGGCGGCGTGCACGGGCAGCGCGTTCCTGCTGCGCTACTGGTACGCCTCGCACATGGAGCGCGACCAGGTCGTCCAGCTCTACCCGCGCACGAGCCACCAGATCCTGTACTGCCTGATCGCGCTGACCGGCCTCGCCGTGTACCTCGCGGTCGGGCGGATCCAGGCCTGGATCCGCGCGCACGACGTCGAGGTGCCGCTGGCCGGACGCGTCCGCCAGTCCGCCGCGAACCGTCCGCGGTCCGTCGTCCTGGGTGCGCTGTGCGCGCTGGGTCTGCTCTTCGGGCTGGCCGGCTCGGCCACGGCGGACGCCTTCATGCCGCGCGACCCCAAGGAGAACTCGGCCGGTCAGCTCGCCTGGTACGCGCACAACGTCCGGCTGCCGAACGGCAAGTGCCCCAAGTTCGCGCAGTGGGGCAAGTGCGAGCCGTACGTCCCGCCGTTCCGCGGCCCCACGAGGCCCGTGAAGCCCAAGCCCGCGGAGAACTGACGGGCGGAGACGACGAGAACGGCCTGCCGCCGGTCCTGGGACCGGCGGCAGGCCGTTCGTCGTGCGAGGGGGGCGGTGGCTCAGCTCTGCCCGGAGGTGAACGCGTGGCGCGCCAGCGTACGGGCGCCCTCGCGGTGCCCGCGGCGCAGCGCACCGGGGAGCATCGTGAGCGCGTGCAGGCGGGAGGCGCTGTGGAAGCGCGCCGCGCGGGCCGCCTTCGGCCAGCCGCGGGCGTCCATGCGCTCGGCCACCGCGGCGAAGTACCGCTCGGCCTCGGCGAAGCGGGTCCCGGAGAAGGCCTGGACCGAGGACTCGCTGACGGCGTGACGGCGGTACTGGAAGACGGTCGTGGAGTTGTCGACGACCATCTGCTCACCGCCTTCGAGCAGGTCGACCACGAGCGCGAGGTCCTGGATCACCGAGTAGTCGTCGCGGAAGTTCACCTTGCGCAGCACCTCGCCGCGCCAGGCGATCGACGGGAAGTAGAGCCAGTTGCCGCGCAGCACGCTGGCGGCCAGCTCCTCGCCGGCCATCAGCCGGCGGCCCTTGACCTGCGGTGCGTAGAGCCGCTTCTTGGTGTTGTCGGCGAGGCCCTGGGTCACCTGGCCCGCGCCGTCGATCACCTCGACGCCGGGCTGGACCATGCCGATGCCCGGGTGGGCGCCGATGATCCCGCGGACGGTCTCCAGGTAGTGCGGATGCAGGAGGTCGTCGCAGCCCATGATGACCACGTAGTCGGCCTCGGAGAGCCGCACGCACTTCTGGAAGTTCTTGGTGATGCCGAGGTTCTGCTCGTTGCGCGTGTAGTGGACGCGCTCGTCACCGAGCTGCTCGAACCAACCGGGCACCTCCGGCTCCTTGCCGTCGTCGATGACGACGAGGCGGAAGTCCCGGTCCGTCTGCGCCAGGACGCTGCGGACGGCGTCCTGCATCAGCTGCACGTCCCCGTAGTAGGGGAGCATGAAGTCGAAGGTCACCATGGAGCTTCAGGCCTTCACGGAGTCGGCGTCGGCATCGGCGTCCGCGTCGGCCTTCGCACCGGCCTGCGCGGGAGCGGCGACGTCCTGCCCGAGGCGCGCGTCGTTGTGGCGCACGCCCTCGTTGATGGCCACCGTCCGGGCGAGGTCGGTGATCTTCTTCTCCAGCGAGCGGAAGCGCAGGAAGGTGTTGAGCGTGAGGAAGCCCATCGCGAGCACCATCACGTACAGCACCAGGTCGGTGCCACGGCCGACGCCGAGCTGCTGGGCGACCCAGGTGACGTCGGTCGGGCGGAGCACCGCGTACACGTTGACGACGACGAACGCGGAGAACGCTATGCGCTTCCAGGCCCGGTTCTTCGCCTGGCTCCAGGTCCGGATGAACATCAGTGCCATGGACACCGAGCCGACGATCAGCAGCAGCTGAATCCAGAAGTACTTCATCGACGCCCACGCTCCCGCAGCGAAATGTCAAAAAGGATGTTGACGCCGTTGATCAGGGACTGACCCTTGGCGCGTGAGTAGTCGGTGTACAGGATGTCCACCGGTACCTCGGTGACGCGCAGCGTGGAGCCGGCGAGGAAACCGACCAGCTCGGACGCGTGGGCCATGCCGTTCATCGTGATGTTCAGCTGCTCGGCGGCCTCACGGCCCAGCACGCGCAGGCCGTTGTGCGCGTCGGTGAGCTTGAGCTTGCGCGCGGTCGGGCTGACGGCGGCGGCCGTGCGCAGCACGACCTGCTTGATCCACGGCACCTGGCCGTTCTGCTCGATGAAGCGGGAGCCGAGCACCACGTCGGCCTCGCCGCGCCGCAGCACCGCGACCATCTTCTCGACGTCCTTGGTCTGGTGCTGGCCGTCGGCGTCGAAGGTGGCGAAGTACTGGGCGCCGGGCTGGGCGAGCGCGTACGTGAGGCCGGTCTGCAGGGCCGCGCCCTGGCCGAGGTTGACGGGGTGACGGACCAGGTGGGCGCCGGTGGTCGCTATGTGCTCGGCCGAGTCGTCGGTGCTGCCGTCGTCGACGACGACGATGTTGGGGAACGTCTTGCGGGCCCCCTCCACCACGTCGGCGATCACCTGGCCCTCGTTATAGGCCGGTATGACCAGCCAGACATCGTCGTATTGGGACACGGTAGCTCCAGCGGAATGTGGCACATGCGAGTGCTCGGTGATCGGTGTGACGTCTTGGGCCGGCATGCTCATCTCCCGACCGCGCCCACGCCCGGGCCGCTTGCGTCGGCCAGCTGCCGCGGGCCTTCACCGGCTGCCGCGGCGGCTCCGGGGAAGCTCAGCCTCAGGGCTGCCAGCATAGCGAGCACGGTGGCGGTGGACCCCAGTGCGTAGGCGACGATCACGCGCAGGGCCACGTCGCCCGGCGCCAGCGTGATGCCCACCAGGACCGCGGTACCGACGGCCCAGCAGAGCAGCTGCAGGTTGTGGCGCTTGAATACCATGAGCGCCTGTCCGAGCACCATCGCGAACATGTACGCCACGGTGCCGGCGGACAGCAGGAAGAAGTCGAGGCAGCCCAGCACCGGCTCCTCGGCGCCGAAGAGCACCTCGATGAGCCAGGGCCCCAGGACCGTGGCGGGTACCCCGCCCAGCAGTCCGAGCGCTCCGACGACCAGGCCGATGCGGCGCAGCATCGCCCAGAACGCCGCCCGGTCGCCGGCCGTGAAGGCGGCGCTGAGCCCGCTCAGCAGCGAGGCCTGGAGCGAGCCGAAGACGAAGAGCGGCACCCGCGCCAGGACCAGCGCACTCATCAGCGCGGCGATCAGCGCGCTGTCGGTGGGGGCCAGCAGTTTGGTGCTCATGACGGCCGCGTTGACGACCAGCTGGGACAGCAGGGTCGCGCAGACCAGCAGCCCGAGGCCCCCCCACAGCTCGCGCCAGGCGATCGGCTCGCCGGGTCCGACGGCGCGCAGCAGCGCGGGCAGGGTGACGAGGGTCGCCACGACGGGCGCGACGGCCAGGATCAGGCTGAAGGCCAGCGCCGAGTGCAGCCCGAAGACCGCGCAGGCGAAGGCGAGCACGATGCGCAGGCCGCCGTCGACGGCGAGCTGGGTGCCGTACGCGCCGAACCGGCCGAGGCCGGCCAGCAGACCGCGGGTCAGGTAGCAGGCGGCCATGCCGGCGAAGGCGCCGCCGAGCGCCGCCACCAGGGCGCGGTCGCCGTGGAAGAGGAGGTCCGCGAGGGGGCCCGCGCCCAGGCCGAGCACCAGCAGGGTGACGGCGAGGATCCCCCCGGTGAGCAGGGTCGCGCGGCGCAGCACCGGGGCGCTGCCCTGACCCAGGACCACGCGGGCGGAGACGATCCGGGTGAGTTCCTGCTCGATGGGGAAGAAGACGCCGATGCCGACGGACATCACGATCGTCCACAGCACCGACACGTTGGCCATGGCCTCGGTGGACAGGCTGTGGCCGGCCACGCCGAGGTGGACGTAGGAGGCCGCGCCGAGCACGACGGTGCCGCCGGCCACCGCGACGGTGCCCGGCGGCAGCGCCGCGCTCAGCTTGTTCAGCAGGCTTTTCATCCCGCTCGGCCGTCCCGGGCCTGCCGGGCCAGTGCCGTGTAACCGGGGGTGGCCAGCGCCTCGGCCAGCTGCTCGCGCCAGTCGGCGAGCGGGGCCACGCCCGCCTCGTCCCAGCGGTCGTGCGCGAGGACGCTGAACGCCGGGCGGGCGGCGGGGCGTACGAACGCCTCGGAGGTGGTGGGCCGGATCCGCTCGGGGTCGAGCCCGCTCAGCCGGTAGGTCTCGCGGGCGAGTCCCATCCAGGTGGTCCGGCCGCTCGCGGTGCCGTGGTAGATCCCGCCCATGGCCCAGCCCTTCAGGGCGGCCCGGCCGAGCTCGACCAGCTGACGGGCCAGCGCGTAGGACCAGGTGGGCTGGCCGTGCTGGTCGTCGACGACGTCCAGGGTGTCCCGCTGGGCGGCCAGCTTCAGCATGGTGGCGACGAAGTTCGGCCCGTGCTCGCCGTACAGCCAGGCGGTGCGGACCACGTAGCCGTCCTGCGGCAGCAGTTCGGTCACGGCCCGCTCGCCGACCAGCTTGCTGCGCCCGTAGGCGTTGACCGGGCCGGTCTCGGCGTCCTCCGCGTACGGCTGCGAGGCGTCGCCCGGCAGCACGTAGTCGGTGGAGACGTGCAGCAGGCGCACGTGGGCGGCGGCGCAGGCCTCGGCGAGGACGCGGACGCCGGTGCCGTTGACGGCGGTGGCGGCGTCCTCGGCGGTCTCGGCGCCGTCGACATCGGTCCAGGCGGCGCAGTTGACGACCACGTCGACGCCCTCGACCGCGGCCCGGACGGCGGCCGGGTCGGTGATGTCGAGGTCGGCCCGGCGCAGGCCCACGGCCTCGATCCCGGCCCGCTTCAGCACGGCCATGACGTCCTGGCCGAGCATCCCGGCGGCGCCGGTGACGAGCCAGCGCCCCTCGCGCGGGTTGGTGCTCACTTCTGCAGGGCCGCCTTCGCCTTCAGCGGCTCCCACCAGGCGCGGTTCTCGCGGTACCAGTCGATGGTGGCCTTGATGCCGTCCTCGAAGGTGACCTGCGGGGCGTAGCCCAGCTCGGCGCCGATCTTGCTGATGTCGATCGAGTAGCGGAGGTCGTGGCCCTTGCGGTCCTCGACCTGCTCGACCATCTCCCAGCCCAGGCCCGCGGCCTCCAGCAGGACGCCGGTCAGCTCCTTGTTGGTGAGCTCGGTGCCGCCGCCGATGTTGTAGACCTCGCCGGCGCGGCCCTTGCGCATGGCCAGGTCGATGCCGCGGCAGTGGTCGGAGACGTGCAGCCAGTCGCGGACGTTGCCGCCGTTGCCGTACAGCGGGACCTTCTTGCCGTCCATCAGGTTCGAGACGAACAGCGGGATGACCTTCTCCGGGAACTGGTAGTGCCCGTAGTTGTTGGAGCAGCGGGTGACCACCACGTCCATGCCGTGGGTGCGGTGGTACGCCAGCGCCAGCAGGTCGGACGACGCCTTCGAGGCGGAGTACGGGGAGTTGGGCACCAGCGGCCACTCCTCCGTCCAGGAGCCCTCGCTGATCGAGCCGTAGACCTCGTCGGTGGAGATGTGGACGAAGCGGCCGACGCCGTGCTTGCGGGCGGAGTCCAGCAGGACCTGGGTGCCCACGACGTTCGTCATGACGAACGGACCCGCACCGGCGATCGAGCGGTCCACGTGGGACTCGGCGGCGAAGTGCACGACGACGTCGTGGCCGGGCATGACCTGGTCCACGGCCTCCGCGTCGCAGATGTCGCCCTTGACGAAGGTGTATCCGGGGTGGTCCGCGACCGGCGCGAGATTCTCTTCGACGCCGGAGTAGGTCAGCTTGTCGAAGACCGTGATCCGGGCCGTGGCATCTGCGCCGAGCTGCTGGCGGACGAATTCTGAACCGATGAAGCCGGCGCCGCCGGTCACGAGGATGCGCATAATACGAAGAGTCTAGCGGCCCCGCCGAACGTCACACGCCCCGAGCTCGGCTCCCCCATGCCCTCTCGCATAGGGTTCTCCCCATGCGTGGAATCCTCTTGGCCGGTGGCACCGGATCGCGACTCTGGCCGCTGACCCGGGCAGTCTCGAAGCAGCTGCTGCCCGTCTTCGACAAGCCGATGATCTATTACCCCCTGTCCACCCTGGTCATGGCGGGGATCAGCGAGATCCTCATCATCACCACCCCGGACGACCGCGACCAGTTCGAGCGCCTGCTCGGCGACGGCTCGCAGTTCGGCCTGCGGCTGGAGTACGCCGTCCAGGAGCGCCCCGAGGGCATCGCCCAGGCGTTCGTCCTCGGCGCCGACTTCATCGGTGACGAGTCCGTCGCCCTGATCCTCGGCGACAACATCTTCCACGGCAGTGGCCTCGGCACCCGCCTCGCCGAGCACACCGACGCCAAGGGCGGCCGCGTGTTCGCGTACCCCGTGGCGGACCCGACGGCGTACGGCGTCGTCGAGTTCGACGAGACGGGCCAGGCCATCTCCATCGAGGAGAAGCCGGTCAAGCCCAAGTCCCGCTACGCCGTGCCGGGCCTCTACTTCTACGACAACCGCGTCGTCGAGATAGCCAAGGGCCTCAAGCCCAGCGCCCGCGGCGAGCTGGAGATCACGGCCGTCAACGACGCCTACCTCCAGGCCGGCGAGCTCAACGTCACCATCCTCGACCGCGGCACCGCGTGGCTGGACACCGGCACCTTCGTCTCGATGGTGCAGGCCTCCGAGTTCGTGCGCGTGATAGAGGAGCGCCAGGGCTTCAAGATCGGCTGCATCGAGGAGGCGGCCTGGCGGGCCGGCCTGATCGACTCCGCCCAGCTGCGCGAGCTGGCCCAGCCGCTGACGAAGAGCGGCTACGGCGACTACCTGCTCGCGCTGCTCGCCGAGGAGGACGAGGCCCGGTGAAGTTCCGCGAACTCTCCATCGAGGGGGCCTTCGAGGTCACCCCGCAGCTGCACGGCGACCCGCGCGGCCTGTTCACCGAGTGGTACCGCTTCGACCGGCTCGCCGAGGTCGTCGGCCACCCGCTGAACCTGGCGCAGGCGAACCTCTCCGTCTCCTCCGCGGGCGTGGTCCGCGGCATCCACTTCGCCGACGTGCCCCGCGGCCAGGCCAAGTACGTGACCTGCGTACGGGGCGCCGTGCTCGACGTCATCGTGGACCTGCGGGTGGGCTCCCCCACGTTCGGCAAGTGGGAGGGCGTCCGCCTGGACGACGTGGACCGTCGGGCGGTGTACATCCCCGAGGGCCTCGGCCACGGCTTCTGCGCGCTGAGCGACGACGCCACGCTGTCGTACCTGTGCTCGGAGACGTACAACCCGACCGGCGAGCACTCGGTCCACCCGCTCGACGCCGACCTCGCCATCGAGTGGCCGGCCGACGTCCCGCTGCTCTCGGCCCGCGACGAGGCCGCCCCCACGCTGGCCGACGCGATCGCGACCGGGCTGCTGCCCGACTACGCCGCCTGCAAGGAGTTCACCGAGTCGCTCCGCGTGAGCTGACCCGGCTCCCCCGCCGTACGAGAAGAGGCCGCACTCCCCGACCGGGGGGTGCGGCCTCTTTCCGTACCGGGCCCTTCGCGCGCCGCCGGCCCTTCCCGCGCGGGCGGCCCCGTAACGCCGAAGGGCCCCGCCCCACCGCCGAAGCGGTGGGCCGGGGCCCTTCTGTGGAACTGGTGCCCGCTGCAGCGAGCTACCAGGTCAGAGCACGAATTACTTCGTGATCTTGGTGACCTGGCCGGCGCCCACGGTACGACCACCCTCACGGATGGCGAACTTCAGGCCCTCCTCCATGGCGACCGGCTGGATCAGCGCGACCGACATCTCGGTGTTGTCGCCCGGCATGACCATCTCCGTGCCGGCCGGCAGGGTGACGACACCCGTGACGTCCGTGGTACGGAAGTAGAACTGCGGACGGTAGTTGTTGAAGAAGGGGGTGTGACGGCCACCCTCGTCCTTCGACAGGATGTAGGCCTGGGCCTCGAACTCGGTGTGCGGCGTGACCGAACCGGGCTTGATGATGACCTGGCCGCGCTCGACGTCCTCGCGCTTGATGCCACGGAGGAGCAGACCGACGTTCTCGCCGGCCTGGCCCTCGTCGAGCAGCTTGCGGAACATCTCGATACCGGTGACCGTGGTGGTGGTCTTCTCTTCCTTGATACCGATGATGTCGACGGTCTCGTTGACCTTCAGGACACCACGCTCGATACGGCCGGTGACGACCGTACCGCGACCGGTGATCGTGAAGACGTCCTCGACGGGCATGAGGAACGGCTTCTCGGTGTCACGCGGCGGGGTCGGGATGGCCTCGTCGACGGCGGACATGAGGCCGAGAAGCTTCTCGCCCCACTCCTTGTCGCCCTCAAGGGCCTTCAGCGCGGAGACGCGGACGACCGGCAGGTCGTCGCCCGGGAACTCGTACTCGGAGAGCAGCTCACGGACCTCGAGCTCGACGAGCTCCAGGATCTCCTCGTCGTCCACCATGTCGGCCTTGTTCAGGGCGACGACGATGTAGGGGACGCCGACCTGGCGGGCCAGGAGCACGTGCTCCTTGGTCTGCGGCATCGGGCCGTCGGTGGCGGCGACCACGAGGATCGCGCCGTCCATCTGCGCGGCACCCGTGATCATGTTCTTGATGTAGTCCGCGTGACCGGGGCAGTCGACGTGGGCGTAGTGACGCGCCTCGGTCTGGTACTCGACGTGCGCGATGGAGATGGTGATACCGCGCTGGCGCTCCTCAGGAGCCTTGTCGATCTGGTCGAAGGCCGAGGCCTCGTTCAGGTCCGGGTACGCGTCGTGCAGCACCTTGGTAATGGCGGCCGTGAGGGTCGTCTTACCGTGGTCAATGTGACCGATGGTGCCGATGTTGACGTGCGGCTTAGTCCGCTCGAACTTCGCCTTCGCCACGGGGGTCCTCCTGGAGAGTGGTTCTGTACGCCTTACAGATCGGCGCCAGGTGATCTTTGCTGGGATCCGGTTCCCCGGGGCAACGGAGCTGTTGCTGCCGATGCCCCAGGGGTTCCGGTGACAAGCCTAAAGCGTGGACTCCGAAGAGTTACTCGCCCTTGGCCTTCGCGATGATCTCCTCAGCGACGTTCCGGGGAACTTCGGCGTAGGAGTCGAACTGCATCGAGTAGCTGGCGCGACCCGAGGTCTTGCTGCGGAGGTCTCCGACGTAGCCGAACATCTCCGAAAGGGGCACGAGGCCCTTCACGACGCGAGCGCCGTGACGCTCCTCCATGGCCTGGATCTGGCCACGGCGGGAGTTGATGTCGCCGATGACGTCACCCATGTAGTCCTCGGGCGTGGTGACCTCTACGGCCATCATCGGCTCCAGGAGCACGGGAGAAGCCTTGCGCGCGGCCTCCTTGAAGGCCTGCGAACCGGCGATCTTGAAGGCGAGCTCGGAGGAGTCGACCTCGTGGTAGCCACCGTCGAGAAGCGTGACGCGGACGCCCGTCATCTCGTAGCCCGCCAGGATGCCGAACTGCATGGCCTCCTGCGCACCGGCGTCGACCGAAGGGATGTACTCCTTCGGGACGCGGCCACCGGTGACCTTGTTCACGAACTCGTACGCCGGGCCGTCGGCCTCGGTGATGGGCTCGATCGCGATCTGCACCTTGGCGAACTGACCGGTACCACCGGTCTGCTTCTTGTGGGTGTAGTCGTGACGCTCGACGGCCTTGCGGATCGTCTCGCGGTACGCGACCTGCGGCTTGCCGACGTTGGCCTCGACCTTGAACTCGCGCTTCATACGGTCGACCAGCACCTCGAGGTGCAGCTCGCCCATACCGCCGAGGATGGTCTGGCCCGTCTCCTCGTCCGAGTGAACGTGGAAGGAGGGGTCCTCCTCCGCGAGACGCTGGATGGCGACACCCAGCTTCTCCTGGTCACCCTTGGACTTGGGCTCGATGGCGACCTGAATGACCGGGGCCGGGAAGTCCATGGACTCCAGGATGACCGGGTTCTTGTCGTCACACAGCGTCTCACCGGTGGTGGTCTGCTTCAGGCCCATGACGGCGACGATGTCACCGGCGCCCACCGCGTCGATCTCTTCACGCTTGTTGGCGTGCATGCGGTAGATCTTGCCGATGCGCTCCTTCTTGCCCTTGACGGAGTTCAGCACCGCAGTGCCGGCCTCCAGGCGGCCCGAGTAAACCCGGACGAAGGTGAGCTTGCCGAGGTGCGGGTCGCTCATGATCTTGAACGCCAGCGCCGCGAGCGGCTCCTCGTCGGAAGGCTTGCGCTTCACGACGACCTCGGCGTCGCGGACGTCGTGGCCCTCGATGGCCTCGATGTCCAGCGGCGACGGCAGGTAGCGGACGACGGCGTCGAGCAGGGGCTGAACGCCCTTGTTCTTGAACGCCGTGCCACAGAACACCGCGGTGATCGTGGGCTCGCCCTTGCCCTTGCCGGAGCCGAGGATGATGCGACGGACGGCGGCGTGCAGCTGCTCCGCGGACGGCTCGTCGCCGTTCAGGAAGAGCTCCATGATCTCGTCGTCGTTCTCGGCGACGGTCTCGACCAGCTTGCCGCGCCACTCTTCAGCAGCCTCGGTGTGCGTGGCCGGGATGTCGACGACGTCGTACATCTCGCCCTTGGTCGCCTCGGCGGACCAGACGAACGCCTTCATCGTGACGAGGTCGACGACACCAGTGAAGTCGGCCTCGGCACCGATGGGGAGCTGCATCACGATCGGAACCGCACCGAGGCGGTCCTTGATCATGTCGACGCAGCGGTGGAACTCGGCGCCGGTGCGGTCCAGCTTGTTGACGAAGCAGATGCGCGGCACGCCGTAACGGTCGGCCTGACGCCAGACCGTCTCGGACTGCGGCTCCACACCGGCGACACCGTCGAAGACGGTGACGGCGCCGTCGAGGACGCGGAGCGAACGCTCCACCTCGACGGTGAAGTCGACGTGACCGGGGGTGTCGATGATGTTGATCGTGTGGTCAACGTCGTCGAGCGGCCAGTGGCAGGTCGTAGCGGCAGACGTGATGGTGATACCACGCTCCTGCTCCTGCTCCATCCAGTCCATCGTGGCGGCGCCGTCGTGGACCTCACCGATCTTGTACGACACACCGGTGTAGAACAGGATGCGCTCGGTGGTGGTCGTCTTGCCCGCGTCGATGTGGGCCATGATCCCGATGTTGCGGACCTTGGCCAGGTCAAGCGAAGTGGTAGCCATAAGGCTTCGGTCTTCTCTCGGTCTCGATGTGGGGTGGGACTACCAGCGGTAGTGCGCGAAGGCCTTGTTGGACTCGGCCATCTTGTGCGTGTCCTCGCGCTTCTTGACGGCAGCGCCAAGACCGTTGGAGGCGTCGAGCAGCTCGTTCATCAGGCGCTCGGTCATGGTCTTCTCACGACGGGCGCGGGAGTAACCCACGAGCCAGCGGAGGGCCAGGGTCGACTGGCGACCCGGCTTGACCTCGACGGGAACCTGGTAGGTCGCGCCACCGACACGGCGGGACTTGACCTCGAGGGACGGCTTGACGTTCTCCAGCGCGCGCTTCAGCGTGATGACCGGGTCGTTGCCGGTCTTCTCGCGGAGGCCTTCCATGGCGCCGTAGACGATGCGCTCGGCGGTGGAGCGCTTGCCGTTCAGGAGGATCTTGTTGATGAGCGAGGTCACCAGAGGAGATGCGTAGACCGGGTCGATGATGACCGGGCGCTTCGGGGCGGGGCCCTTACGAGGCATTCTTACTTCTCCTTCTTGGCGCCGTAGCGGCTGCGGGCCTGCTTGCGGTTCTTGACAGCCTGGGTGTCAAGCGCACCGCGGATGATCTTGTAACGAACACCCGGCAGGTCCTTCACACGGCCACCACGCACGAGCACGATCGAGTGCTCCTGCAGGTTGTGTCCCTCACCCGGAATGTAAGCGGTGACCTCGATGCCGGAGGTCAGACGCACACGCGCGACCTTACGGAGCGCCGAGTTCGGCTTCTTCGGGGTGGTCGTGAACACACGCGTGCAGACGCCGCGACGCTGGGGCGAAGCCTCAAGCGCGGGGGTCTTTGTCTTCTCGACCTTGTCCTGCCGGCCCTTACGGACCAGCTGCTGGATCGTAGGCACTACTTCTCCGGTTTCTGTGTGCCGTGTAGTGAAGCTAACCTGGAACATTTGCCGACCCACGCGGTCGGGTGTGTCGGATCCTGCACGCCTCCACCGAGGTGAAGGAGGGCGCGGATCGCGGTGTGTTCTTCTCGGCTCCGCGGGGTCTTACGCACACGCGGGAGCCAGGGCACACCCCAGGCACAAGGTCAGAGCGTACCTACCTCACAGAGGTAGGTCAAAACAAATGCCCAGCACGAAAACACGCCGGACGCAAGCGGGAGGTACCCGGCGTGCCGGGTTTGCCCCTCCGGCGCCCTAAACTGGCGGCTTGCCCGGGCGCGGACACGCGCCTGTCGATCACGCGAGTCGATCAGCAGGGAGCAGGACATTGGGGACCGCGGCACCCGAGCCGGCCACCGTCGACGTCGACGCCCGCATCCCGGCCCCGCGCGCCACCCCGCGCAGAACCGCGGTCCGGGCCGCCGGCCGGCTCTACGGCCCCCTGCTGGCCTTCCTGGTCACCTCCGCCGCCTTCTGCTCGGCCTGGGCGGCCCGCGGCACCTTCCCCTTCGGCGACACCGGCCGCGCCCTCAACGACCAGGCCAACCAGTACGTGCCCTTCCACCGGGCGCTGTGGGACCTCGTCCACGGACAGGCGGCCGGCGACCTGCTCTTCACCTGGCGCGGCGGCTTCGGCCAGCAGTTCCTGTCCGACTACCACACCTACCTCGGCAACCCCTTCTCCTGGCTGGTCGTCCTCGTCCCGCGCGCCCACGTCGACCTGGCCGTCTTCGCGATCACCCCGGTCACGATGGGCACCGCGGCCGCCCTGATGACGCTCTACCTGGGCAAGCTGCACCCCGGCCCGTGGTGGCAGCGCGGCGTGCTCGGAGCCACGTACGGCCTGTGCGGCTGGGCGCTCAGCGACGCCTCGTACATCCCGATGTGGCTGTGGGGCCTGGTCGCCCTGCCGATGCTCGGCATCGCCGTCGAGTGGTGCCTGGAGGAGCGCCGCTGGCCGGGCGTGGCCCTGCTGGTCGCGCTCGCCTGGTTCGGGAACTTCTACACCGCGATGATGGCCACGATGGCCGCCTGCGTCCTGCTGGCCGTCCGCATGCTCACCCGCGAGATGACGGGCGGGCAGCGGCTGCGCGCCCTGTGGCGGGCCGCGACGGGCGCCGGCACCGGCATCGTCCTCACGCTCCCCCTCCTCCTGCCGTCGTTCCTGTCCAGCGGCTCCGCTCAGCCGACCGAGGCGGCGGCCTTCGACCCCGTGCGCATCGAGATCTTCCTCTCGGGCATGCTCCCGGCCACCCACCTGTGGGGCGGCCGGCCCCGCCTCTACGTCGCCTCGCTGGGTCTGATCCTGGCCGGCGCCTTCGTCCTCAACACCGCCGTCGCGCGCCGGACCCGGCTGGTGTGGGCCGCCGCGACCCTGCTGGTGGTCGCCTCCTTCCAGTTCCCGCCCACGCAGTACGTGTGGCACGGGCTGGCGGTGCCGAACGGCAACCCGTACCGCGAGGCCTTCGTCTTCAGCGGCATGGTGGTGGTCGTCGCCTGGCTGTCCCTGGCCCACCGGCCGCGCCCGCTGCACCTGGCCCTGGTCGCCGCGCTGCTGGTCGCCGCCACGTTCGTACTGCGCCGCACCGACGACTTCGGCGGCTGGACCTGGCCCGCCGTGCTCGGCGGCGGAGCGGTCTCGCTGCTGGCGCTGGTCCTGCTCTCCCTCGGCGAAAGGCACCGCCGCCTCGTCCCGGTGGCGGCCGCCCTGATGATCGGCGTCGTCTTCGCCGAGTCCGCCGTCGCCGCGGCCAACGCGGACGCCCGCCGGGCCCGCGAACGCTGGGCCAAACCGATCGCCACCTCGAACCGGTCGATCGGCGAGCACTTCGCAGCCGTCCGCGCAGTGGACGGCTGGCCCGCCTACCGGACGGACTCGGGCGCGCCGGAGACCTCGTACAACGACGCCTTGGCCCTGCGCGCGGAGGGCCCGCAGTACTACAGCAGCTACCTCCCCGAGGCCACCTACCAGGCGCTGGAGCCCCTCGGCTACGGCTTCAAGAACGACGGCCGCACCTTCTTCGGCGCCGACAACCCGGTGCTCGACGCGATCTTCTCGATCGGCGCGCGGGTCCGTCCGGGAGCCGCCCCGGGCACCTGGACGGCCTCGAAGTTCCCGGCGCCGCCGCTGGTGACGGTCCGCACCGGCCCGTTCACCTCGCCCCACCCGGCGGACAGCGTCTACGCCCGCCAGGAGAACGTCCTGGGCGCAAGCGTCTACCAGGTCCCGCAGGTCACCCGCGGGGGCACCGCCTCCGAGCAGACCTACGCCGCCGCGTGCGCCCCCGGCTCCGATGCCTACTGGTTCTCCCCCGCCCTGTACGGCACCGTGAGCGCCGGCGGCGCGGAGCAGCCGCTGGAGGACCAGATGACCGGCGTGACCCGGCTCGGGACCGTCCCCGCCTCGGGCAGGGTCGACGTCACCGTGCGGACCCGTACGCAGGGCGCCGACGCCGGGCAGCACCCGCTCGGCTGCCTGGACCGCGCGGCGCTGGACGCGGCCGTGTCGCGCCTGACGGCCACAGGGGCCACCAGGGTGGACGTCGGCGGCCACTCGATCGAGGCGACCTTGCCGCCCGGCGCGGACCGCACCGCCGTCCTCGCCGTGACGGCCGCCCCCGGCTGGCAGTGCTCCGCCCCGGCGAAGAGCTTCCACGGCCTGCTCTCCGTCCACCTCCCCGCGGGCACGGACACGCTCTCCTGCACCTTCACCCCCAGGGGCCTCACCCCGGGCCTGGCAGGCGGCGCCCTCGCCCTGATGGTCCTCATCGGCGCCACGGTGACGGCCACCCGCCGCCGCCGCGCCTGACCGTCCCCCTGCCGCTCCCCCTCCGCTCGCCTCCCTCTCCCCCTCCCCCGGGAACGAAGAAGCCCCCCGCCGCTCCTCTCGGAGCAGCGGGGGGCTTCGTCTTACGAGCTCTTAGCCGTTGTACGGGCCGTAGTCGTAGTCCTCCAGCGGGACAGCCTGGCCGGAGCCGGTGCCGAAGGGCGAGTAGTCGATGTCGTCGTAACCGACGGCCGAGTACATCGCGGCCTTGGCTTCCTCGGTGGGCTCCACCCGGATGTTGCGGTAGCGGGCGAGGCCCGTACCGGCCGGGATGAGCTTACCGATGATGACGTTCTCCTTGAGGCCGATCAGGGAGTCGGACTTGGCGTTGATCGCCGCGTCCGTCAGAACCCTGGTCGTCTCCTGGAAGGACGCCGCCGACAGCCACGACTCGGTCGCGAGCGAGGCCTTGGTGATACCCATCAGCTGCGGACGGCCGGAGGCGGGGTGACCGCCCTCGGTAACCACACGACGGTTCTCGGTCTCGAACTTCGACCGCTCGACCAGCTCGCCCGGCAGGAGCTCCGCGTCGCCGGACTCGATGATCGTCACGCGGCGCAGCATCTGCCGGATGATGATCTCGATGTGCTTGTCGTGGATCGACACGCCCTGCGAGTTGTAGACCTTCTGGACTTCGCCGACCAGGTGGACCTGGACGGCACGCTGACCGAGGATGCGCAGCACGTCGTGCGGGTTGGTGGCACCCATGGTGAGCTTCTGGCCCACCTCGACGTGGTCGCCCTCGTGCACGATGACCTTGGCGCGCTTCGAGATCGGGAACGCCGTCTCGTCGCTGCCGTCGTCGGGCGTGATGACGATCTTCTTCGTCTTCTCGGTCTCCTCGATCCGCACGCGGCCGGCGGCCTCGGAGATCGGGGCGACACCCTTCGGGGTACGGGCCTCGAAGAGCTCGACGACACGCGGCAGACCCTGCGTGATGTCGTCACCGGCCACACCACCGGTGTGGAAGGTACGCATCGTCAGCTGGGTACCGGGCTCACCGATGGACTGGGCGGCGATGATGCCGACCGCCTCACCGATGTCGACCAGCTTGCCGGTGGCGAGCGAGCGTCCGTAGCAGAAGGCACAGGTGCCGACCGCGGACTCACAGGTCAGGACCGAGCGGGTCTTGACCTCCTCGACGCCGTTGGCGACCAGGGCGTCGATGAGCACGTCACCGAGGTCGACGTTGGCCGGCGCGATGACCTTGCCGTCGATGACGACGTCCTCGGCCAGCATGCGGGCGTAGATCGAGGTCTCGACGTCGTCGGCCTTGCGCAGCACGCCGTCCTCGCCGCGAACGGCGATCTTCAGCTTCAGGCCGCGCTCGGTGCCGCAGTCCTCCTCGCGGATGATCACGTCCTGCGAGACGTCCACCAGACGACGGGTCAGGTAACCCGAGTCGGCGGTACGCAGGGCGGTGTCCGCCAGACCCTTACGGGCACCGTGCGTGGAGATGAAGTACTCCAGAACGGTGAGGCCCTCACGGAAGGACGCCTTGATCGGACGCGGGATGGTCTCGTTCTTCGCGTTCGACACCAGACCACGCATACCGGCGATCTGTCGCATCTGCATCATGTTTCCTCGGGCACCCGAGTCAACCATCATGAAGATGGGGTTCGTCTTGGGGAAGTTCGCGTTCATCGCCTCGGCAACCTCGTTGGTCGCCTTGGTCCAGATCGCGATGAGCTCCTGCGTGCGCTCGTCCTTGGTGATCAGACCACGCTCGTACTGCTTCTGGACCTTCTCGTCCATCGCCTCGTAGCCCGCGACGATGGCCTTCTTGGCCTCGGGCACGACGACATCGGAGATGGCCACGGTGACGCCCGAACGGGTCGCCCAGTGGAAGCCGGCCGCCTTCAGGTTGTCGAGCGTCGCCGCCACGATGACCTTGGGGTAGCGCTCCGCCAGGTCGTTGACGATCTCGGAGAGCTGCTTCTTGCCCACCGAGTAGTCGACGAACGGGTAGTCCTCGGGCAGCAGCTCGTTGAAGAGCGCGCGGCCCAGGGTGGTGCGCAGACGGAAGCTGTCGCCCGGCTGGAACTCCTGCTCGCCCTCCTCGGCGACCGGCGGCACCCAGCCACGCGGCGGGATGGTGCCCACCGGGAAGCGGATGTCGACGGACGACTGGAGCGCGAGCTCGCCGTTGTCGAACGCCATGGTCGCCTCGGCCGTGGAGCCGAACGCGCGGCCCTCGCCCTTGGTGTCACGGAGCTCACCGTCGGTGGTCAGGAAGAACAGACCGAGGACCATGTCCTGGGTCGGCATCGTGACCGGACGGCCGTCGGCCGGCTTGAGGATGTTGTTCGAGGACAGCATCAGGATGCGGGCCTCGGCCTGCGCCTCCGCGGAGAGCGGCAGGTGCACGGCCATCTGGTCACCGTCGAAGTCCGCGTTGAACGCGGTGCAGACGAGCGGGTGGATCTGGATGGCCTTGCCTTCGACCAGCTGGGGCTCGAAGGCCTGGATGCCGAGGCGGTGCAGCGTGGGCGCACGGTTCAGGAGAACCGGGTGCTCGGCGATGACCTCTTCGAGCACGTCGTAGACGACCGTGCGGCCGCGCTCGACCATGCGCTTGGCCGACTTGATGTTCTGCGCGTGGTTCAGGTCGACCAGGCGCTTCATCACGAACGGCTTGAAGAGCTCCAGCGCCATGGCCTTGGGCAGGCCGCACTGGTGCAGCTTCAGCTGCGGACCGACGACGATCACGGAACGCGCGGAGTAGTCCACGCGCTTGCCGAGGAGGTTCTGACGGAATCGACCCTGCTTGCCCTTCAGCATGTCGCTGAGGGACTTCAGGGGACGGTTACCGGGACCGGTCACCGGACGACCACGACGACCGTTGTCGAAGAGGGCGTCCACGGCCTCCTGAAGCATGCGCTTCTCGTTGTTCACGATGATCTCGGGGGCACCGAGGTCCAGGAGCCGCTTCAGACGGTTGTTGCGGTTGATCACGCGGCGGTACAGGTCGTTCAGGTCGGAGGTCGCGAAGCGGCCACCGTCCAGCTGCACCATCGGACGCAGGTCCGGCGGGATGACCGGCACGCAGTCGAGCACCATGCCCTTGGGCTTGTTGCTGGTCTGCAGGAACGCGGAGACGACCTTGAGGCGCTTGAGCGCACGGGTCTTCTTCTGGCCCTTGCCGGTGCGGATGATCTCGCGGAGGCGCTCGGCCTCCTCTTCGAGGTCGAAGGACTCCAAGCGCTTCTGCAGTGCGGCGGCGCCCATGCAGCCGTCGAAGTACGTGCCGAAGCGGTCACGCAGCTCGCGGTAGAGGAGCTCGTCGCCCTCCAGGTCCTGGACCTTGAGGTTCTTGAAGCGGGCCCACACCTCGTCGAGGCGGTCGATCTCGCGCTGGGCGCGGTCACGCAGCTGCTTCATCTCGCGCTCGGCGCCTTCGCGCACCTTGCGGCGCACATCGGCCTTCGCGCCCTCGGCCTCGAGCTCGGCCAGGTCGGTCTCGAGCTTCTTGGCACGGCCTTCGAGGTCCGCGTCGCGGCGGTTCTCGATCTGCTGGCGCTCGACGGAGACGTGCGCCTCCAGGGACGGGAGGTCGCGGGTGCGGCGCTCGTCGTCCACGAACGTGATCATGTACGCGGCGAAGTAGATGACCTTTTCGAGGTCCTTCGGCGCGAGGTCCAGCAGGTAGCCCAGGCGCGACGGGACGCCCTTGAAGTACCAGATGTGGGTGACGGGAGCGGCAAGCTCGATGTGGCCCATCCGCTCACGGCGCACCTTGGCGCGCGTGACTTCGACGCCACAACGCTCACAGATGATGCCCTTGAAGCGGACACGCTTGTACTTGCCGCAGTAGCACTCCCAGTCCCGGGTAGGACCGAAGATCTTCTCGCAGAAGAGTCCGTCCTTCTCGGGCTTGAGGGTGCGGTAGTTGATGGTCTCCGGCTTCTTGACCTCGCCGTGCGACCAGGTTCGGATGTCGTCCGCGGTGGCAAGGCCGATCCGCAGCTCGTCGAAGAAGTTGACGTCGAGCACTGTGCGTCAATCCCTCTTTCGGGGTCGAGTCTCAATCATGGTCTGAACGGTCCCGGGGATGACGGGGGGCTCTTGAGCGAGCCCCCCGTCAGGCCCGTCAGACCTCTTCGACGCTGCTCGGCTCACGCCGGGACAGGTCGATACCGAGCTCCTCCGCCGCGCGGAAGACGTCCTCGTCGGTGTCGCGCATCTCGATGGACATGCCGTCCGAGGACAGCACCTCCACGTTGAGGCAGAGCGACTGCATTTCCTTGATGAGCACCTTGAAGGACTCGGGAATGCCCGGCTCGGGGATGTTCTCGCCCTTGACGATGGCCTCGTAGACCTTCACGCGGCCGGTGACGTCGTCGGACTTGATGGTCAGCAGCTCCTGGAGGGCGTAAGCGGCGCCATAAGCCTCGAGCGCCCACACCTCCATCTCACCGAAGCGCTGGCCACCGAACTGCGCCTTACCACCCAGCGGCTGCTGCGTGATCATCGAGTACGGACCGGTCGACCGGGCGTGGAGCTTGTCGTCGACCAGGTGGTGGAGCTTGAGGATGTACATGTACCCGATCGAGATCGGGTCCGGGAACGGCTCGCCGGAGCGGCCGTCGAACAGGCGCGCCTTGCCGGACGGCAGGACCAGCCGGTCACCGTCGCGGTTCGGGATGGTGTGCTCGAAGAGGCCCGCGAGCTCGTCCTCGCGCGCACCGTCGAACACGGGGGTGGCGACGTTGGTGCCGGGCTCGACGCGGTCGGCGCCGATGGCCTTCAGTCGCTCGGCCCATTCCTCGCCGAGGCCGGAGACGTCCCAGCCGCGGCTGGCGAGCCAGCCGAGGTGGATCTCCAGGACCTGTCCCGGGTTCATTCGGGACGGGACACCCAGCGGGTTCAGGATGATGTCGACCGGCGTGCCGTCCTCAAGGAAGGGCATGTCCTCGATCGGAAGGATCTTGGAGATGACACCCTTGTTGCCGTGGCGGCCGGCGAGCTTGTCACCGTCGGTGATCTTGCGCTTCTGGGCGACGTAGACGCGGACCAGCTGGTTCACGCCCGGGGGAAGCTCGTCGCCCTCCTCGCGGTCGAAGACGCGGACACCGATGACCTTGCCGATCTCACCGTGAGGGACCTTGAGCGAGGTGTCACGCACCTCGCGGGCCTTCTCACCGAAGATCGCGCGGAGCAGGCGCTCCTCCGGGGTCAGCTCGGTCTCACCCTTGGGCGTGACCTTGCCGACCAGGATGTCGCCGGCGACGACGTCCGCACCGATGCGGATGATGCCGCGCTCGTCGAGGTCCGCGAGGACCTCCTCGGAGACGTTCGGGATGTCCCGGGTGATCTCCTCGGGGCCGAGCTTGGTGTCACGGGCGTCGACCTCGTGCTCCTCGATGTGGATCGAGGAGAGGACGTCGTCCTGCACGAGGCGCTGCGACAGGATGATCGCGTCCTCGTAGTTGTGACCTTCCCACGGCATGAATGCGACGAGCAGGTTCTTGCCGAGGGCCATTTCGCCCTCTTCGGTCGCGGGACCGTCGGCGAGGACCTGGGACTCGATGATCCGGTCGCCCTCGTTGACGATGACCTTCTGGTTGACCGAGGTGCCCTGGTTCGAGCGGGAGAACTTGGCGACGCGGTACGTGGTGTACGTGCCGTCGTCGTTGGCGACGGTGATGTAGTCGGCCGAGACCTCCTGGACCACACCGTCCTTCTCCGCGCGGATCGAGTCACCGGCGTCGACCGCACAGCGGTACTCCATGCCGGTGCCGACGAGCGGCGCCTCCGCCTTGATGAGCGGAACGGCCTGGCGCATCATGTTCGCGCCCATGAGGGCACGGTTGGCGTCGTCGTGCTCCAGGAAGGGGATCATCGCGGTCGCGACGGACACCATCTGGCGCGGGGAGACGTCCATGTAGTCGACGTCGTCGCCGGCGATGTAGTCGATCTCGCCGCCACGACGGCGGACCAGGACGCGGTTCTCGGTGAAGCGCATGTCCTCGGACAGGCCGGCGTTGGCCTGGGCGATGACGAAGCGGTCTTCCTCGTCGGCCGTCAGGTAGTCGACCTCGTCGGTGACGACGCCGTCGATGACCTTGCGGTACGGGGTCTCGACGAAGCCGAACGCGTTGACGCGGCCGTAGGAGGCGAGCGAGCCGATCAGACCGATGTTCGGGCCTTCAGGGGTCTCGATCGGGCACATGCGGCCGTAGTGCGACGGGTGCACGTCACGGACCTCGAAGCCGGCCCGCTCACGGGACAGACCACCGGGACCCAGCGCCGAGAGACGACGCTTGTGCGTCAGACCCGACAGCGGGTTGTTCTGGTCCATGAACTGCGACAGCTGGCTGGTGCCGAAGAACTCCTTGATGGAGGCGACGACCGGCCGGATGTTGATCAGGGTCTGCGGCGTGATCGCCTCGACGTCCTGCGTGGTCATGCGCTCACGCACGACGCGCTCCATACGAGCCAGACCCGTGCGGACCTGGTTCTGGATGAGCTCGCCGACGTTGCGCAGACGACGGTTGCCGAAGTGGTCGATGTCATCGGTCTCGACCACGATCGAACGGCCGGACTCGCCGGTCGTCTCGGTCTCGCCCGCGTGCAGCTTGACCAGGTACTTGATCGTCGCGATGACGTCGTCCGTGGTGAGCACACCGGCGTCGAGCGGCTCGTCGGCGCCGAGCTTCTTGTTCACCTTGTAGCGGCCGACCTTGGCGAGGTCGTAGCGCTTGGGGTTGAAGTAGAGGTTCTCGAGCAGCGTCTGAGCGGCCTCACGGGTCGGCGGCTCGCCCGGGCGCAGCTTGCGGTAGATGTCGAGCAGCGCGTCGTCCTGGCCCTGGGTGTGGTCCTTCTCCAGGGTGGCGCGCATGGACTCGTACTCGCCGAACTCCTCGAGGATCTGCTCGGTGGTCCAGCCGAGAGCCTTCAGGAGGACGGTGACGGACTGCTTGCGCTTGCGGTCGATGCGTACACCGACCATGTCGCGCTTGTCGATCTCCATCTCCAGCCAGGCACCCCGGGACGGGATGATCTTGGCGGAGAAGATGTCCTTGTCGGACGTCTTGTCGATGGAGGAGTCGAAGTAGACACCGGGGGAGCGGACAAGCTGCGACACGACGACACGCTCGGTGCCGTTGATGACGAAGGTGCCCTTGTTGGTCATGAGCGGGAAATCGCCCATGAAGACCGTCTGAGACTTGATCTCTCCGGTCTCGTTGTTCGTGAACTCGGCCGTGACGAACAGCGGAGCCGCGTACGTGAAGTCGCGCTCCTTGCACTCGTCGACGGAGTTCTTCGCCGGCTCGAAACGGTGGTCGCGGAAGGTCAGCGACATCGACCCGGAGAAGTCCTCGATCGGCGAGATCTCTTCGAAGATCTCTTCCAGACCGGACTTGGTGGGGACGTCCTGTCCACTCTCAAGCGCCGACTCGACGCGAGCCTTCCAGGCTGCGTTGCCGAGCAGCCAGTCAAAGCTCTCGGTCTGCAGCGCCAGGAGGTTCGGAACCTCGAGGGGCTCCTTGATCTTTGCAAAGGAGATGCGCAGCGGGGCGGTGCTGGCACCGTTGTTCGTATTGGTCGAGGCGTTGCGCGAGGCGGCCAAGAGGGGGTCCTTCCGAGGGCTCGGACTCACTACGCGCGTACCGGTCCCAGCAGACACAGAAGACGGGCCCCCCAAATCTGGTGAAAAGCCAGGTCAGGGCGGTTCAATCAAGTGTGCTCAAGCGTGGGCATGTCCCTGGCGACGGGCAGGGGACAGCTAACAGGCAGCGCAAAGGGTCAGTGTAGCCACTCGGCTCACTGATGTCCAGACCAGGTTTCCGGAAACCGGCAACAGGCCTTCCCCACTCGTTCAACCCACACGGTGTTCGACCAACACTGCGTCCAACGCTGCGGCGCTCGCACACAGAGCGCGTATCAGTACTGCCCTCTTCGTAGTCGTTCCATGCCTCGGATCTCGGATCGAGGTGGATCGAGCTGTCGACGGGACTGAGAATTGCGCGCCGCGTCCCGTTCGTCAAGGCCCCGTGCTCCGAGCGGATCATCTTCGGACCCTGCGTCGGGACGACGAAGATCACCCTACTCCCCAACGAGACCAGGGCAAGTCAGGCACTGCGGGTACGCCAAAGGGCGACCACCCTTACGGGTGATCGCCCTTGGTTGGAGCCCCAGAGAGGCCCCAGAGGTGTTACTTGACCTCGACCGAGGCGCCGGCGCCCTTGAGGGCCTCGGCGGCCTTGTCAGCGGCCTCCTTGGCGACCTTCTCGAGGACGGGCTTCGGCGCACCGTCGACGAGGTCCTTGGCCTCCTTCAGGCCGAGGGAG
Source organism: Streptomyces sp. NPDC016562 (assembly GCF_043076955.1). Classification (NCBI taxonomy): domain Bacteria; kingdom Bacillati; phylum Actinomycetota; class Actinomycetes; order Kitasatosporales; family Streptomycetaceae; genus Streptomyces; species Streptomyces sp. NPDC016562. Next base: position 146,450 of record NZ_JBIBRZ010000008.1, read on the forward strand.
GTCAGCTCACGCACGACCTTGATGACCTGGATCTTCTTGTCACCGGCGGCGGTGAGGACGACGTCGAACTCGTCCTGCTCCTCGACGGCCTCGGGGGCGGCGCCACCCTGGGCGGGGCCGGCAACGGCGACGGCCGCGGCGGCGGTGACGTCGAACTTCTCCTCGAAGGCCTTCACGAACTCAGAGAGCTCGATGAGGGTCATCTCCTCGAACTGGGCGAGGAGGTCGTCCTGAGAGAGCTTCGCCATGATGGGCGATCCTTCCACTAATTCGGCAGGTGCCGGATGTATATAGAGGCGGGCGTAACGGCCCGCTACGACCCACGCACTAGGCGGCGTGGATCAGTGCGCGAGCCGAATTACTCGGCACCGCCCTGCTCGGCGAGCTTGACGCGAAGCGCTTCCGCGGTGCGGACGAACTTCGACGGCAGCGCCTGGAAGAGCGAGGCAGCCTGAGACTGCTTGCCCTTGAACGCGCCGGCCAGCTTGCTGAGCAGAACCTCGCGGGACTCGAGGTCCGCAAGCTTCTTGATCTCATCGGCGGTGAGCGCCTTACCATCAAGGACACCCGCCTTGATGATGAGGTTCGGGTTCTCCTTGGCGAAGTCACGCAGGCTCTTCGCCGACTCCACCGGGTCACCGGTGATGAAGGCGACCGCGGTCGGACCAGCGAAGTGCTCGTCCAGCGCGGTGATCCCGGCCTGGTTGGCCGCAATCTTGGTCAGCGTGTTCTTCACCACGGCGTACTGGGCGTTCTCACCGAGCGAACGACGCAGCGTCTTGAGCTGCGCGACGGTGAGACCCCGGTACTCGGTCAGCACGGCGGCGTTCGAGCTCTGGAACTGGTCCGTGAGCTCGGCTACCGCGGCAGCCTTGTCGGGCCTTGCCATAGAGCGTCGGCCTCCTTCCGGGTGATGAGGACCGCTCAGAAGGGGCTGGAACATACGAAACGCCCCGGCGCATGCGCACGGGGCGTAAGCTCGACCGAATTGCTCCGGGAGCTTTTCCACGAACACCTGCGCAGGACGTCCGCGCTCAGCGGATCCTTCGGCCACCGCACCCTTGCAGGCACGGCAACGACCAGCGGTCTTTGGCTTCTGGGGAAGACTACGTGAAGGGGTCCAGCTGAGGCAAATCGCCCTCAGGAGCCGTCGAGGCCCCCCAGTCCGGCGTCCCGCAGCGTCTTGTCGGCCTCCTTCAGCGTTTCCCCGGCCTCCTCCAGCTTCTGGTCGGTCTCCTTCAGCTTGCGGTCGGTCTCCGCGAGGCTCGCACTCAGGTCGACGACCTGGTCGGCCGGCGGGGCCTGGACCGGGGCGGCCACGCCGAAGTCGGAGAACTTCGCCGTGGTCTTCGTCGTGCCCTTCCCGTCCGTGCTGACGGAGTCGACGCGGACGGGGTAGCCGTCCTTGCCGATCCACAGGTCGACCTCGAAGGTCGTGATGTGCTTGACGGAGTCGTGGAGGTACTGGCGGTTCTTCTCCTCCATGACCTTGGTCGACTCGTCCGCCTGGAGCAGGTCCTCGTTGGTGAGGCTGCCCTTGTAGTGCTGGGCGTCGACGCCGTCGGTCTTCTCGGCACCGACGTGCGTGAGCTTCGCCTGGCCCAGCAGCATCGCGAGGTACTCGGCCGGGTCCTCGTTCAGCCGGACCCCCGGCTTGCCGTCCCGCGCCAGGTTCATCCGCATCCAGGTCTTGCCTTCGAGGGGCGCGTCCAGGTGCGTGTAGATGGTGTCGCCGATCATGATCGAGCGGGTGTCGTCCTTGTCGCCCTTCAGCGTCACGTCGTGGCTGGACGGGTACCAGCCCTTCGTGCCGACCTGGCCGCTCGTCTTGCCGTCGCTCCCGACGGTGGACAGCTCCGCCTTGGCGAACTTGGCCGCCACCGTCTTCAGGTAGGACGCCTTCACCGCCTCGACGGACGAGTGCGCCTTGCCGGCCCCCTTGGCATCCGCCGAGGCGGCCTTGCCGTCGCCGCAGGCGGTGAGGCCGGCGGCGAGCAGGGCGGCCCCCGCCATCGCGATGCCGGCCCGGTTGCGGACAGCCTTGTTCATCTGGTTCTCCCCCATGAAATGGATCTTTTCACTGCTGCGGCGAGCGCTACGGCGCGCCGCGGGCGGGTCAGGCCCCGGCGCCGGCTCCGGCCGCGCCCAGTTCCTTGAGCATGCCGAAGAGGTCGAGCGTCTCGTTCTCCGGCGGGGTCTGCACGGTGGCCGCGGAGCCGTAGTCCGAGTAGAAGGCGTCGACGTCCATCGTCCCCTGGGGCATGTTCATGCCGACCTTCATGTGGACCGGGTAGCCGTCCTTGTCGACCCAGACGTCCATGTCGTAGCCCTTGATGCCGGCCGTCTTCATGGCGTCGACCAGCTTCTTGCGGTCGTCCTCGGTCAGCGCCTTGGATGACGCGTCGGCGGCGAGCATCTCCTCGAAGCTCAGGGTGCCCTTGTAGTGCTCGGCGTCCACGCCCTCGACCTTCTCGGCCCCGACGTGCTTCACGTTCGGCGAGGTGAGGAGCAGGGCGAGCTGCTGGGCCGGGTCCTGGCTCTGTTCCACGCCGCCCAGGCCGCCGAGCTTCTTCAGCGCCTCGGCGTCCGGCGAGGCCGCGGCGGCGGCGTTCATGTCGAGCTTCATCCAGCGCTTGCCGTCCATGCCCCCGGACATCGGCGAGTCGGCCGGCATCTCCATGAACATCACGTCGTTCTTCATGATCACGTGCATCGAGTCGACGCCGCGGGCGGCGCCGGGGCCGCCCTTCATGGTGATGTCCATGACGGTGGGGTCCCACCCCTGGACGCCCGTCATCTCCACGGTGCCGCCGCCCTCCAGGGAGGCGGGCATCGACATCGTCATGCGGACCTTGGCCGACTTGGCGGCCGAGGTCTTCTTGTACGCCGCCGCGAGCGCCTCGGTGGCTCGGCCGTCGGCCACCGGCTTGCCCGGCTGCGCGGACGCACCGGCCGCGGCCTTGCCGGAGGCGTCCTTCTTGTCGTCGTCGCACGCCGTGGCGCCGCCCATGAGCAGGACGGCGGCCAGTGCGGCGGCGGCGGTCTTCTTCCGGTACACGGACATGAGGTCCCCACCCCTTGAATGACTTCGGTCAAGGGGACCCTACGTCGCCCCGACGGCGGACCCCCGGCGCCGGGCCCCGTACCGGACGACATGTGGCCCGAAACACGGAAAACGGGCCCCCCGCCGCCCCGTGAGGGGAGGCGAGAGGCCCGTTTCAGCCACTCAGTGAGCCATCAGGCTCAGACAGCAGCCGGGTCTTCCTCGACGAGGAGGTTCCGGGTGCGGTTGGAGTCCAGCTGGATGCCGGGGCCCATCGTGGTGCTCAGGGCGGCCTTCTTGATGTAGCGGCCCTTCGCGGCGGACGGCTTCAGACGCAGGATCTCGTCCAGGGCCGCGCCGTAGTTCTCGACCAGCTGCTCATCGGAGAAGGAGACCTTGCCGATGATGAAGTGCAGGTTCGAGTGCTTGTCGACGCGGAACTCGATCTTGCCACCCTTGATCTCGGTGACAGCCTTCGCGACGTCCATGGTGACGGTGCCGGTCTTCGGGTTCGGCATGAGGCCACGGGGACCGAGCACGCGGCCGAGGCGGCCGACCTTGCCCATGAGGTCCGGGGTGGCCACAACGGCGTCGAACTCGTTGAGGCGGTTGCCCTTGGCGATCTCGTTGATGAGCTCGTCGTCGCCGACGATGTCGGCGCCGGCGGCTTCCGCGGCCGCAGCACGGTCACCGGTCGCGAAGACCAGGACCCGGGCGGTCTTGCCGGTGCCGTGCGGGAGGTTCACGGTGCCGCGGACCATCTGGTCGGCCTTGCGCGGGTCGACACCCAGACGGAAGGCGACCTCGACGGTGGCGTCGAACTTGGTCGTGGTGGTCTCCTTGGCGAGACGGACGGCCTCGAGCGGGGCGTACAGCTTCTCCCGGTCGACCTTGGCGTCCGCAGCGCGGAGAGTCTTGCTGCGCTTCACTTCTGCTCCTGTGTTGATTCTTCAGGCGTGGAGTCGTGGTGCGGACCAGCGCTTGGTCCTACCACTGGTGGTGCTGGAGGGTGGCTGGATCAGCCTTCGACGGTGATGCCCATCGAGCGCGCGGTGCCGGAGATGATCTTCACGGCGGCGTCGATGTCGTTGGCGTTCAGGTCGGGCATCTTCAGCTCGGCGATCTCCTTGACCTGGGCGGCCGTGAGCTTCGCGACCTTGGTCTTGTGAGGCTCGCCGGAGCCCTTCTCCACGCCCGCGTGCTTCAGGATGAGGCGCGCGGCCGGCGGAGTCTTGGTGATGAAGGTGAAGGAACGGTCGTCGTAGACCGTGATCTCCACCGGCACGACCATGCCACGCTGCGACTCGGTCGCGGCGTTGTAGGCCTTGCAGAACTCCATGATGTTGACGCCGTGCTGACCGAGCGCGGGGCCGACCGGCGGAGCCGGGTTGGCCGCACCGGCCTTGATCTGGAGCTTGATGAGCCCCGTGATCTTCTTCTTCTTGGGAGGCATTGCTCTCTCCGGGTCCTAGTGAGAGTTTTTCGCCGCCAACCGGTCATCCGGATGGAGGCATACCGCACCACGATAACGGGTATCGGTGCGGGGCTGAAAACCGAGCAGGTCAGACCGCCCTTTACGGGGCGATCTGACCTGTCCGGAAGCGTGGGACCAGAAGATCAGTTCTTCTGGATCTGGTCGAAGCTGAGCTCGACCGGGGTCTCGCGGCCGAAGATCTCGACGAGGCCCTTGACCTTCTTGGAGTCCGGGTTGATCTCGTTGATCGTCGCCTGCAGCGTCGCGAACGGGCCGTCGGTGACGGTGACCGAGTCGCCGACCTCGAAGTCCAGGACCTCGATGGTCCGCTTGACGGACGGCGCGGGCAGGCCGGCCTCTTCCGCGGCGGCCTTGGCGGCCTTCTCCTGCGCCTCCGGGGCGAGCATCTTGACGATCTCGTCCAGGGTCAGCGGGTACGGGTCGTACGCGTTGCCGACGAAGCCGGTGACACCAGGCGTGTTGCGGACGACGCCCCAGGACTCGTTCGTCAGATCCATGCGGACGAGAACGTAGCCGGGCAGCTTGTTCTGCCGGACGTTCTTGCGCTCGCCGTTCTTGATCTGGACGATCTCTTCCTCGGGCACCTCGGCCTGGTAGATGAACTCCTCGACGTTCAGCGAGACGGCGCGCTGCTCCAGGTTGGCCTTCACGCGCTTCTCGTAACCGGCGTAGGTGTGGATCACGTACCACTCGCCGGGCAGGAGGCGCAGCTCCTCGCGCAGGGCCTGGATGGGGTCGACGGGCTCGGCGGGAGCGGCCTCTTCGGCCTCCGCGTCGGCGTCGGCCTCGACACCGGCTTCGATGTCGGCGTCGGCGTCGTCGGCAGCCTCTTCGACCTCGGCGTCGTCCTCGAACTCGGCGTCGGCCTCGTCCGCGTCATCGCCCGGAGCGGACTCGACGTGCAGCGCGGCCTCCTCGGCGGGGACACCCGCCTTGGCGTCGGCGCGCTCGGCCTCGTCAGGGTCCACAGCGTCCGCCGCCTCGACGATGTCGAGCGCGTCCTCGACGGACTCGACGGAGTCGTGGCTCGCGTTCAGGTTCGGGTCAGACACGGTGGCTGCTTCTTCCTGGAATACAAAAGGTGGTGGAACATGCGAAAACGGGCGGCACCCATCAAGGCGCCGCCCTCCGCGGGGATCAGCCGAAGACGAACTTGATGGCTTCCTGGAACCCATAGTCAATCACGGTCACCAGACCGATCATGATGACGACGAAGACAATCACCACGGTGGTGTACGTCGTGAGCTGGTTGCGAGTGGGCCAGACAACCTTGCGGAGTTCCGCGACGATCTGGCGGTAGAAAAGCGCGAGACGGCCCAGGGGGCCCTTCTTGCCGCGCTTGCCGCCCTTGCGGGCCTTCTTCTCGCGCGTCTCGTCCTCGGCGTCAGGCATGTCGATGGAGCCCAGGGCGTCCGTCACGTCTCTCACCTGAATCCGGGTCGTGGCCGTACCGCGCCCGGTTGCGCCGCACGGCGTTGCATCTAAGTACGTACCTGCGCACACACATCCGAGAAGGAGTGTGGAGCAGGGCCGGAGGGACTCGAACCCCCAACCGCTGGTTTTGGAGACCAGTGCTCTACCAATTGAGCTACGACCCTTTGCGTCCCCCAACCTACCGCATCCGGGCGAGTGCACGGAGTGCTCACGCTTCGCAGCGGCTGGCGAGGTCCAACGACAGGTGAGTGTACGTGAACCGGGCCCTGACGTCGAACAGAACCCGTCCGGACATGCTGCGGGCGTGCTTTGTCTGGGCTGCTCTCGTGCTGCGGTCCGTTGACTGAAACGGTGTGCGGCGCTTCTCGGCCGTCTGGGACGATTGCCCGCATGACCTCTGCAACGCCTTCCTCCGAGCGCCGGGTGTCCGCCCGTATCGGCGCCATTTCCGAGTCCGCGACCCTCGCCGTCGACGCCAAGGCCAAGGCCCTCAAGGCCGCCGGGCGCCCGGTGATCGGCTTCGGCGCCGGCGAGCCCGACTTCCCGACCCCGGACTACATCGTCGAGGCCGCGGTCGAGGCCTGCCGCAACCCCAAGTACCACCGCTACACGCCGGCCGGCGGCCTGCCCGAGCTGAAGGCCGCGATCGCCGCCAAGACGCTGCGCGACTCCGGCTACGAGGTCGACGCCTCGCAGGTCCTCGTCACCAACGGTGGCAAGCAGGCGATCTACGAGGCCTTCGCGGCCATCCTCGACCCGGGTGACGAGGTCATCGTCCCGGCCCCCTACTGGACCACCTACCCCGAGTCCATCCGTCTCGCCGGCGGCGTCCCCGTCGAGGTGGTGGCCGACGAGACCACGGGTTACCGCGTCTCCGTCGAGCAGCTCGAAGCGGCCCGTACCTCGCGCACGAAGGTCGTCCTCTTCGTCTCCCCGTCCAACCCCACGGGCGCGGTCTACAGCGAGGCCGACGCCGAGGCGATCGGCCGCTGGGCCGCCGAGAAGGGCCTGTGGGTCCTGACGGACGAGATCTACGAGCACCTGGTCTACGGTGACGCGAAGTTCGTCTCGCTCCCCGCGATCGTCCCCGAGCTGGCCGACAAGTGCATCGTCGTCAACGGCGTCGCCAAGACGTACGCGATGACCGGCTGGCGCGTGGGCTGGATCATCGGCCCCCGTGACGTCGTCAAGGCCGCGACCAACCTGCAGTCGCACGCCACCTCCAACGTCTCCAACGTGGCCCAGGTCGCGGCGCTGGCCGCCGTCTCCGGCAACCTGGACGCCGTCCACGAGATGCGCACCGCCTTCGACCGCCGCCGCCAGACGATCGTGCGGATGCTGAACGAGATCGACGGCGTCGTCTGCCCGACCCCCGAGGGCGCGTTCTACGTGTACCCCTCGGTCAAGGCCCTGCTCGGCAAGGAGATCCGCGGCAAGCGCCCCCAGACCTCCGTCGAGCTCGCCGCCCTGATCCTGGACGAGGTCGAGGTCGCGGTCGTCCCGGGCGAGGCCTTCGGCACCCCCGGCTACCTGCGCCTGTCCTACGCCCTGGGCGACGAGGACCTGGTGGAGGGCGTCTCCCGCATCCAGAAGCTCCTGGCCGAAGCCAAGGCCTAATCCCCACCCCTGAGCGGCGGCTCCCCCTTGGGGGACCGCCGCTCAGCGGTATCCCCTTGCAGCCCCGCCGGCGTTTGAGGCGCGGGGTCCGGGGCGGAGCCCCGATCTTCCAGCCCCGCCGGCGTTTGAGGCGCGGGTCCGGGCAGCGCCCGGGAAGGCCCCGCGCAGCGGTCCCTCCCCGCCACCCCGGCCCGTACACCAGCCCGGGCAAGCCCCCAAAAGGTAAAACCCCCTCCCGCCCAGCGCAGCGGTACGGCAGGATCGGCGAATGGAGCACGCACGCGATCTCACGCTTCTGCCGAAAGCCCACCTCCACCTGCACTTCACCGGCTCGATGCGACCATCGACCCTCCTGGAGCTCGCCGACAAGTACGGCGTACGGCTCCCGGACGCCCTCACCGCCGGCGAGCCCCCCAAGCTCCGCGCCACCGACGAGCGCGGCTGGTTCCGCTTCCAGCGGCTCTACGACGCCGCCCGCTCCTGCCTGCGCGAGCCGGATGACATCCGCCGCCTGGTCCGCGAGGCCGCGGAGGAGGACGTACGGGACGGCAGTGGCTGGCTGGAGATCCAGGTGGATCCCACCTCCTACGCGCCCCTGCTCGGCGGGATGATCCCCGCCGTCGAGATCATCCTCGACGCCGTGGACAGCGCGTCCCGCGAGACCGGCCTCGGGATGCGGGTCCTCATCGCGGCCAACCGCATGAAGCACCCCCTCGACGCCCGTACCCTCGCCCGCCTCGCCGTCCGCTACGCCGACCGCGGCATCGTCGGCTTCGGCCTGTCCAACGACGAGCGCCGCGGCATGGCCCGCGACTTCGACCGGGCCTTCGCCATCGCCCGCGAGGGCGGCCTCCTCGCCGCCCCGCACGGCGGCGAGCTCACCGGCCCCGCCTCCGTCCGCGACTGCCTCGACGATCTCCACGCCTCCCGCATCGGGCACGGCGTACGGGCCGCCGAGGACCCCCGGCTGCTGAAGCGGCTGGCCGACCGGCAGATCACCTGCGAGGTCTGCCCGGCCTCCAACGTGGCGCTCGGCGTCTACGAGCGGCCCGAGGACGTGCCGCTGCGCACCCTCTTCGAGGCCGGCGTCCCGATGGCGCTCGGCGCCGACGATCCCTTGCTCTTCGGGTCCCGGCTCGCGGCCCAGTACGAGCTCGCCCGCCGCCACCACGCCTTCACGGACGCGGAGCTCGCCGAGCTGGCCCGTCAGTCGGTGCGCGGTTCGGCCGCGCCCGAGGAGGTGCAGGCCAAGCTGCTGGCGGGGATCGACCACTGGCTCACCGGGTGAGCCGCAGGTCGCCCTCGTAGCAGTCGGCGCGCACCCGGCCGCCGTCCGGGAAGCCGATCTCCAGGTGGGTGCGGCCCTGCTCGGGCAGCGCGAACTCGGCGACCGAGGCGATGGTCTCGCCGAGGTGGCGCAGGAAGGGGTGGTCGCCGAGGTCCTCGCCGACCTCGATGCGGCCCCACTCCCCCACGTCGTACGGCTCGTGCGGTGCGGCGGACTCGACGATGAGGCACTGGTCGGACCCGGTGGTGATGCGGATGGAGTCGCCGACGCTGTCGATCAGCCAGACGTCGAGGGGCGCCTCGGAGCGTTCGCCGTCGCTGACGTGCCAGGACGCGACGACGCGGCTGAGCGTGCGACCCACGAGCCGGGTGGGGTCCGTACCGGCCCCGTGCAGGGGACAGAGCATGGGCGGCCGGGGCTCCTCAGAGGCTGACGCCGACCGTCACCGGTTCGTTGACCAGGGTGACGCCGAAGGCCGCGTGGACGCCCGCGACGACCTCGCGGGCCAGGGCGAGGAGGTCCTCGGTGGTGGCCTCGCCGCGGTTGGTGAGGGCGAGGGTGTGCTTGGTGGAGATGCGCGCGGGCCCGGTGCCGTAGCCCTTGGTGAAACCGGCCTTGTCGATCAGCCAGGCCGCGCTGGTCTTCGTACGGCCGTCGCCGGCGGGGTACGCCGGCGGCGCGGTGTCGGGGCCGAGGCGGTCCTGGACGCGAGTGAGGAAGGCGGCGTAGGCCTCGTCGGTCAGGATCGGGTTGTGGAAGAAGGAGCCGGCCGACCAGGTGTCGTGGTCGGCGGGGTCGAGGACCATGCCCTTGCCGGCGCGCAGGCGCAGCACGGTCTCGCGGGCGGTGGCGGCCGGGACGCGGTCGCCGGCCTCGACGCCGAGCGCGCGGGCGGTCTCGGGGTACTTGATCGGGGCGGACAGGCCGCCCGCGTCCTCCAGGGCGAAGCGCACGCGCAGGACGACGTACCGCTCGGGCTGCTGCTTGAAGAGGCTGTTGCGGTACGTGAACGCGCACTCGGCGGCGCTCAGAGTGACCGTTTCGCCGCTGGTGCGGTCGTAGGCGACGACCTCGGTGATCGTGTCGCAGACCTCCTGGCCGTACGCCCCCACGTTCTGGATGGGCGTCGCACCGGCGGAGCCGGGGATTCCGGCGAGGCACTCGATGCCGGCGAGGCCGGCTTCGACGGTGCGGGCGACGGCGTCGCTCCAGTTCTCGCCGGCCGCGAGCTCGAGGGTGGTGCCGTCGAGGGCGAAGCCGGTGGTCGCGATGCGCAGGGCGGTGCCGTCGAAGCCCTGGTCCCCGATGACCAGGTTGCTGCCGCCGCCGATGACCAGGAGCGGGGTGCCGCTCTCGTCCGCGGCGCGGACGGCGGCGACCACCTCGGCGTCGGTGGTCGCGGTGACCAGGCGGGCTGCGGGGCCACCGAGGCGGAAGGTGGTCAGCGGGGCGAGGGGGGCGTCGTGGAGTTCCTGCACGGGGACAAGAGTACGGTCCGTACCCCTCGCATCCCTGCGGGGCCACGGACCGCGGCTCACTGGTTCGGCCTCTGCTCGGCGAGGCGACGCTCGGCCTCCTCCCAGCCGATGGGCAGGTCACGGGCCCGTACGGTCCAGAAGGTGAAGGCCGATTCCTTCATGTAGCCGGCCGCCGCCCGGGAGCTGGAGCGGTGGGGCTCGCTGCGGGCGAAGCGGTAGAGCGCGTCGCGGTCCTCCCACGCGGAGAGGGTGAGGAAGGTCCGGCGCGGGACGCGCGCCCGCAGGGCGACCCCGTGGGCGCCGGGGGCCGTGCGGATCTTGCGGATGATGCCGGGGGCCTTGAGGAAGAACCTGACGGCGCCGGTGAGGGTGGCGGTTTCGAACCGGGACGCCATGACGTAGACCTCGGCGTCCGGGGCGGGGCGGGTGGGGGTGGACCAGGGAACGTCGGGCATGGCGGGCACTCCTTGGCTGGTCGGTGTCGGTACCTGCTTCGGCGTTACCGCGTGGCGGCGGGGACGCGGTCCGGGACCTCGGCGGCGGCGACGGCCGGTGCGCTCCCGGACGCCCGGGTCTTGCGCGGCAGCAGCAGGGCCAGGGCGGCCGACACGGCGACCGCACCGGCGCCGATCCACAGGGCCGGGACCGTGCCGTCGGTGAAGGCCTGCGGGGTCTCGTAGCCGCCCTGGGCGGAGAAGACGGAGGCCAGTACGGCCACACCGAGGGCTCCGCCGACCTCGCGCAGGGCGTTGTTGGTGCCGGAGGCCTTGCCCTGGTCGGCCGGGCCCACGGTGGACATCAGGACGTTGGAGGCGGGGGCGAAGTACATGCCCATGCCGATGCCGCTGATGATCAGCGCCGGCAGCTGGGCGGCGTACGAGAGGTCCGCGCTCAGGATCATCGCGAACCAGCCGAGCCCGACGGCCTGGAGGGCGAGCCCGGTGGCGACGACGGGGCGGCCGCCGATCCGGTCGGAGAGGATGCCCGAGATCGGCGCGACGATCATCGGCATGCCGGTCCAGGGGAGCATCCGCAGTCCGGCCTCGGTGGGCGAGTAGCCCGAGACGCCCTGGAGGAACTGGCTGAGCAGGAAGATCGAGCCGAACATCCCCAGGAACATCAGCAGGCTGGCCAGGTTGATCCCGAGGAAGCCGCGGTTACGGAAGAGCCGCATGGGGAGCATGGGGTTGGCGCTGGTGAAGCCGTGGTAGATGAACCCGCCGACGAGGGCGGTGCCCGCGATCAGCGAGGTCAGGACGGGGGCGCTGGTCCAGCCCTCGGCGTTGGCGTTCACCAGGCCGTAGACGATGCCGAACAGGCCGCCGCTGATGAGCAGGGTGCCGGGCAGGTCCAGGCGGGAGCCCGGGGCGGTGGACTCGGCGAGGCGCAGGCGGGCGAGCGGGATCAGGGCGAGACCGATCGGTACGTTCAGCCAGAAGATCCACTGCCAGGAGATGTGCTCGGTGAGGCTGCCGCCGATGAGGGGGCCGCTGGCGACGGCGAGGCCGGTGACGGCGCCGTAGATGCCGAGGGCCATGCCGCGGCGGGCGGCGGGGACGGCGGCGGTGAGCAGGGTGAGGGTGAGCGGCATCATGATCGCGGCGCCGACGCCCTGGACGGCGCGGGCGGCGATGAGGGCGTCGATGCCGGGCGAGAGGGCGGCCGCGGCGGAGGCGCCGGTGAACACGGCGAGGCCGGCTATGAAGAGCTTGCGGCGCCCGAACCGGTCACCGAGGGCGGCGCCGAACATGAGGAGGACGGCGAAGGTGAGCGTGTAGGCGTTCACCGTCCACTCCAGGTCCTCCAGCTTGCCGCCGAGGTCCGAGCGGATGGCGGGCAGCGCGGTGGTGACGACGAGGTTGTCGAGGGCGGCCATGAAGCTGGCGGCGCCGGTGAGGACGAGGGCCCAGACGGCGGGCCCCCGAAGCTTGGTGTCCGTGCCTTGCTGTGTGTTCACGATTCCCCCTGCGACTTGTTAGTTATTGCTGACTAACTTTGATGCTCATGGGTGCGCCCATGCGCGAACGCGATGGGGCACACGGGGCGGGCGGCGCGCCGCCGTCACTTCTCCAGGCGGCCCTTGACGTGGGCCTCGGGGTACAACCCCTGCCAGACCCGATGCTGGGGCGGGAACCCCATGGCGGCGAGGGTGTTGATCAGCATCCCGTACGCCATGAAGGTCGTGGTCTCCTTCACGTCGTCCCCGAACGGCACGTGCACCGTGTCCCACAGCTCCAGCCACCCCTTGCGGACGAGCTCCCCGAGCTCGTGATCGCCGGCCGCCTCGGCGGCGGCCACGGTGACGTACATCTGGAGCTGCATCTGGAGCTTGTCGGGATCCTCGGCGATGAGCCGCGTGTAGGCGTTCGCCATGGCCCGCGTGGCCTCCTCGCCGTACAGCCCCTCGGAGGCGGTGGCGAAGACCTGGCGGGTCTCCTGCAGACAGCGCTCCGCGGCGGCGAGGAAGATGGCCAGCTTGTTCGGGAACAACCGGAAGAGATACGGCTGCGAGACACCCACCCGCTTGGCGATCGCCTCGGTGGAGGTCCCGTAGTACCCGCCCCGGGCGAACTCGTGCACTGCCGCGCGAATGACGCTCTCACGCCGCTCATCTGCGCTCATCCTTGCCATGCGACTAAGTTAGTACGCAATCACTAACTACGCAAGGGCGGGGAGGCGACGCGGGCGAGGATCCGCCTCGGGCGGGCGCGGCCGGAGGACGTGGGGCGCGGACAGGCGGCCGCGAGCGGGACGGCCGGGGGACGGGGATACGGGCTACGGCCCCTGGCGGACCGAGCCGCACAGAGGTCTTCGGTAGGGAGGCCACTCATGCGGTGACGGGGTGGCTGTGAGTCACCGGGGCCCGTTCGGCCGGCCGGGACCGTCCGCAGTGGCTTCGCATCGCCAGGCCCCGTAGGGCGGACGGGGCCGCGCGGGGAGCTGCGAGTCGCGGGGCCCGTTGGGCGGACGGACCGTTCGGAGGTGGCTTCGCATGACGCGGCCCGTAGGGCGGGCCGGGCCGTGCGGGGTGGCTTCGGGTCGCGCGGCCAGTCGTGCGGCATCACCCCGCCCGACCGGCCCCGCCCCCGCAGCCCCCCGCACCGCCGATCCCGCACCCTGGCCCTGGCCCTGGCCCTGGCCCTGGCCCTCGACCGGCTTACCAGCCTGCCCAGCCCGAGCGGCTTACCAGCCTGCCCGGCCCGACCGGCCTACTCAGCCGGCCCGGCCCGGCCCAGCCGGCCCGGCTCACTACCCGGCTCGGCCTCAGGAGAGGGCGACTACCGCGCGGGACATGCCCAGGACCTTCTGGCCTGCGCTCATCGCCGTCAGGTCGACGCGGACGCGGTTGTCGTCCAGCTTGGCCGCGACCTTGGCGGTGACCTCGATCAGGCCGCCCTGGTCGTCGTTCGGGACCACGACGGGCTTGGTGAAGCGCACGCCGTACTCGACCACCGCGCCCGGGTCGCCCACCCAGTCGGTGACCACCCGGATCGCCTCGGCCATCGTGAACATGCCGTGCGCGATGACGTCCGGCAGCCCGACTTCCTTGGCGAACTTCTCGTTCCAGTGGATCGGGTTGAAGTCGCCCGAGGCGCCCGCGTACTGGACGAGCGTGGCGCGCGTCACGGGGAAGGATCCCGCCGGCAGCTCGGTGCCGACCTCGACGTCGGCGTACTGGATCTTCGCTGCCATGTCAGGCCTCCTCGGGGGCGCGGGAGACGAGCTTCGTCCACGCCGTCACCACGTGTTCGCCGGTCTCGTCGTGGACCTCGCCGCGGATGTCGATGATGTCGTTGCCCGCGAGCGACTTCACGGCCTCGATGGTGGAGGTCACTGACAGACGGTCACCGGCCCGCACCGGCCGGGAGTACGCGAACTTCTGGTCCCCGTGCACGACACGGCTGTAGTCCAGCCCCAGCTGCGGGTCCTCGATGACCTGGCCGGCCGCCTTGAAAGTGATGGCGAACACAAAAGTCGGCGGAGCGATCACGTCGGAGTAGCCGTACGACTTGGCGGCTTCCGCGTCGGTGTAGACGGGATTGACGTCACCCACCGCAACCGCGAATTCGCGGATCTTCTCGCGGCCGACCTCGTACGGCTCGGTGGGCGGGTAGCTCCGCCCCACGAAGGACTGGTCGAGAGCCATGACTCACTACCTCCTGATGAAGGGACACGAAAGACACAAGAACAAAGACGGGCGGACCCGGAGACAGAAACGACACAAGGCCGCCCCCCAATGAAGGGGACGACCTCATGACGGTGCCTGTTATTCGAGACTTCGCTGGGGTCAGCGGGTCTCGCGGTGCGCGGTGTGCGAGTTGCAGCGCGGGCAGTGCTTCTTCATCTCAAGACGGTCCGGGTTGTTACGCCGGTTCTTCTTGGTGATGTAGTTCCGCTCCTTGCACTCCACGCAGGCCAGCGTGATCTTCGGGCGGACGTCGGTGGCAGCCACGTGAGTGCTCCTTGACGGAAATTGGGACGGATGAACGCATACAAGAGTAGCCGACCGGGAGACCGACCCCGCAATCGGCTACTGTGTGTAGCGGCGACCGGACTTGAACCGGTGACACAGCGATTATGAGCCGCTTGCTCTACCGACTGAGCTACGCCGCTTTGATGTGATCGACTCCCCACCCGAGGGTGGGGAACCTCTCTCACCAGAGCCCCAATGCGGAATCGAACCGCAGACCTTCTCCTTACCATGGAGACGCTCTACCGACTGAGCTATTGGGGCGAGCGATGAAGACATTACACGGTTGCCCGCCGATCGCCCAAATCCTTTGGGAGGACAGGGCTCCGAGGGGGTTCGGGCGCTCTTCTCGATCAACCCACCCACCCCTCCCGACCCACTTCTCGGCCGGATTGTGTGCGGGCTCACACGCTTCCTGCCCTCCACACGCCCCCCGTGCGCGCCGCCCGGTGCCTCGTGAGGCCCGTGGGGCGCGTGCGCGGGCGCACGCCGGGTGCGCACCACACCGGTACGACTATTGCGCTCTTCCGTGAAGCGGGGTGCGCCGCGCCCTAGGCTCTGAGCACGCTGCGTGATCTTGGGCCGCGGGCCGCGGCCACGGGCCCAGGAACCGCCCGAGCCACCGCAGGAGCGCGATGTCCGACAGCCAGCCGCAGCAGCCGTTCCACTCCCCCCATGGCGTCAACGGCAACGCGGCCGCAGCCGAGGCCACCACCCTGCTGCTCACCGGGGCCCGCCTCACCGACGGCCGTACCGTCGACGTCCGACTCGGCGGCGGGCGGATCCAGGCGGTCGGCACGACGGGCAGCCTCCCCTCCCCCGCCTTGTCCCGGGTGGACCTGAGCGGCTATCTGCTCCTGCCCGCCCCCGCCGAGCCGCACGCCCACGGGGACACCGCCCTGACCGCGGACGCCGAGGGTCCCGTCTCGTACACCCCCGACGAGGTCCAGCGACGGGCCACCGAGGCCGCACTCCTCCAGCTCGGTCACGGCGCCACCGCCGTGCGCTCGCACGTGCGGATCGGCGACGTGCACGGCCTCGGCCCCCTGGAGGCCGTGCTCCAGGCCCGCCGCTCCCTGCGCGGGCTGACCGACCTGACCTCCGTGGCCGTGCCCCGGCTGCTGACCGGGGTGGCCGGCGCGGACGGGCTCGCCATGCTGCGGGACGCGGTCAAGATGGGCGCCTCCGTGATCGGCGGCTGCCCGGACCTGGACCCCGACCCGACGGGCTTCCTCGAAGCCGTTCTGGAACTGGCCGACGAGCACGGCTGCCCCGTGGACCTGCACACCGACGGCGACGACCCCGGCCGGCTCTCCCGGCTCGCGGCGATGGCCGGCGGGCTGCGCCCGGGGGTCACCGTCGGCCCCTGCGGCGGCCTGTCCCGCCTCCCCCTCGACGTGGCGACCCGCGCCGCCGACCAGCTGGCCGCGGCCGGCGTACGGGTGACCTGCCTGCCCCAGGGCGACTGCGCGGCCCTGGAGCGCCGCGGCCTGCGCACCGCGCCCGTGCGCCTGCTGCGGGCCGCCGGCGTCCGGGTCGCGGCCGGCAGCGGGGCGCTGAGGGACGCCGGGAACCCGGTCGGCCGCGGCGACCCGCTGGAGGCCGCGTACCTGCTGGCCTCCCAGGGCGGGCTGCGGCCCGGCGAGGCCTACGAGTCGGTCAGCGCCTGCGCCCGCGAGGTGATGGGCCTGCCGCAGGTTCGCGTGGAGGCCGGTTTCCCGGCGGAGCTCCTCGCCGTGCGCGGGGACCGGATCGCGGGCGTGCTGTCGCTCGCGTACAGCCGGATCGTGATCCACCGCGGGCGGGTGGTAGCCCGTACGAGTGCCGTGCGGGAGTACTGCGACTCCGCGGTCGCGGTGGCCCTGGACCTGCCCCGGCAGGGCCGTACGGAGGCGGGCCCCTGAACGTTCGCCGTACGTTCGCGGGCGGCGGCGCCCGGCTCGTCGTACGGTCGGATCATGCGCATCGTCATCGCGGGTGGACACGGTCAGATCGCGCTGCGGCTGGAGCGCCTGCTCGCCGCGCGCGGGTACGAGGTCGCGGGCGTCATCCGCGACCCGGCCCAGGGCAACGACCTCAGGGCGGCGGGCGCCGAGCCGGTGCTCTGCGACCTGGAGTCGGCCTCGGTGGAGCACGTGGCGGGGATCCTGCAGGGCGCGGACGTGGCGGTGTTCGCGGCCGGCGCCGGTCCCGGCAGCGGCATCGAGCGCAAGGAGACCGTGGACCGGGACGCGGCGGTGCTCTTCGCCGACGCCGCCGAACGCGCCCGCGTGCGCCGCTTCCTGATGGTCTCTTCGATGGGCGCGGACGCGCACCACGAAGGCGACGAGGTCTTCGACGCCTACCTGCGGGCGAAGGGCGAGGCCGACGACCACCTCCGCACCCGGCTGGGCCTGGAGTGGACGATCCTGCGCCCGGCTTCCCTCATCGACGACGCCGGGACGGGCCTGGTCCGGCTGGAGGCGCGGACGGGCCACGGGGTCGTCCCGCGCGACGACGTCGCGGCGGTGCTGGCCGAGCTGGTCGAGACCCCGGCGACGGCGGGCCTGACGCTGGAGCTGACCTCCGGTTCGACGCCGGTGCAGGTGGCCGTCAAGGACGTGGCGGGCAACTGACGGACCGTCGCGCGCCACGCCCCGCGGTTCAGAACTCGGCGTTCACCTTGTCGTCGGAGCGTCCGACCGAATCCTGCTGGTACTGGTTCTCGTAGGCCTGCCGGATCCGCTCGATGCGCCCACTGCGCTCGCCGGCCTCCTTCTCCGGGTACAGCAGGACCACCTCGTACGAGGTCTCGCGGATGACCTTGCCGTCCTTGCCGCGCCACTGGCCGTAGCCGTCGTGGACGGTCAGCCCCTCGGGGAAGGACGAGGTGATCTCCCGGTCCAGGAACCGCATGAAATCCGGCTTCGTGATCGGGCCCCGCCCGTCGGGGCGTTCGGTACCGAAGTACAGCCGGGTCTCCTGGTACGGCTTCCCCACGTCCGTATGGAGCGTCGCTCCCATCAGAGCCGGAATCCCTGCCCCGAGCAGGGCGACGAGCACCCCGCCGCCGATCTTCCCCCGTGCGTCAGATGTCCACTTCACCCCAGGTGAACGACCGGAGACCGCCGACGTTGCGGTCCGTGACCGGCCCGATGGCCCACCGGCCCGGTTCGGCCGGGGCGCTGGCGCGCTGACGCATACGAGAAGACCCCCGCACCGCGTTTCCGCAGTCCGGGGGTCTCACATCGCGTGGCGGCGCCAGGGTTCGAACCTGGGTAGGCTGAGCCGGCAGATTTACAGTCTGCTCCCTTTGGCCACTCGGGCACACCGCCATGATCGCTGCCATTTTTCCGCCTTGCGGCGGCGCTCCCTGGCAACGACGTAAACGATACCTGATGACCGGGGGTGGTTCGCCACCGGATTGATCAGCACCGGGGGCGGGCGCGGTGGCTAGGCTTTGCCGAGCGGGCCGGGGTTGTCCGGCCGCGCCCTCCGGGGCGATCACAACCGACATCAAGGAGCCACAGCACATGGCCGACTCCAGTTTCGACATCGTCTCGAAGGTCGAGCGGCAGGAGGTCGACAACGCCCTCAACCAGGCCGCCAAGGAGCTCTCGCAGCGCTACGACTTCAAGGGCACCGGCGCCACGATCGCCTGGTCCGGCGAGAAGATCCTGATGGAGGCGAACTCCGAGGAGCGCGTCAAGGCCGTCCTCGACGTGTTCGAGACCAAGCTGGTCAAGCGCGGGATCTCGCTCAAGGCGCTGGACGCCGGCGAGCCGCAGCTGTCCGGCAAGGAGTACAAGATCTTCGCCACGATCGAGGAAGGCATCTCCCAGGAGAACGCCAAGAAGGTCGCGAAGATCATCCGGGACGAGGGCCCCAAGGGCGTCAAGGCCCAGGTCCAGGGCGAGGAGCTGCGCGTCAGCTCCAAGAGCCGCGACGACCTCCAGGAGGTCCAGGCGCTGCTCAAGGGCAAGGAGCTGGACTTCGCGATCCAGTTCGTGAACTACCGCTGACCCAGGTCCCCGACCTGCCACCACGCCGGCCCGGCGGTCTTCACCGACCGCCGGGCCGCGGCGGTTGCGGGGGTGCGGAGTGTGTGCGGGGCGTGTGCGGCGCACGCGCCACTGCGGGCTTCCGTGAGCACTTGGGGGCGCGATGACTGCGCCCACCACGCTGGGTGGCATCACATCACCGCGTGGCAGGGGGTTCTCGCATGCCTGGGGCCGGCACGTTCCGCGATGACTTCGGGGCATCCGTCGTGGTCGCACTGGTCGCGTTGCCCCTGTGCGTGGGGGTGGCGGTCGCCTCCGGGGTGCCGGCCGAGCTGGGGATCGTCACCGGGGTGGTGGGCGGGCTGGTGACCGGGTGGTTCCGCGGGAGCTCGCTCCAGGTGAGCGGACCCGCGGCCGGGCTCACCGTGCTCGTCTACGAGGCGGTGCAGGCGTACGGTCTGCCCGCGCTCGGGGTGCTGGTCGTCTCCGCGGGCGTGGCCCAGCTGGGCATGGGGGTGTTACGGCTCGGGCGGTGGTTCCGGGCGATCTCCGTCGCCGTCGTGCAGGGGATGCTGGCGGGGATCGGGCTGGTGCTGATCTGCGGGCAGCTGTACGCCCTGGGCGGTGTCAAGGCTCCTGGGCACACCCTGGCGAAGCTGCGCGGGGTGCACGAGCTCGGGACGCAGGCCGACTGGGCCGCCGTCCTGCTCGGGGCCGGGACCATCATCGCCATGGTGGCCTGGCGCCGGATGCCCGCCCGGCTGCGGCTGGTGCCCGGGGCCCTGGTCGGCGTGGCCGGCGCCACCGCCGTCGCCGCCCTGCTGCGGCTGCCCGTCGAGAAGGTGCGGGTGACGGGGGTCCTGGCGGCCGTGTCCCCGCCCGCCTGGGGCGGCTTCGCCGTGCTGGCCTCCGTCGGGGCGCTGGGGACGGTGGTCGCGCTGGCGCTGATCGCTTCCGCCGAGACGCTGTTCAGCGCCGCCGCCGTGGACCGCATGCACGACGGGCCGCGGACGGAGTACGACCGGGAGCTGATCGCCCAGGGGGTGGGCAACAGCGTGTGCGGGCTGCTCGGGGCGCTGCCGATGACCGCCGTGATCGTGCGTAGCGCCGCCAATGTGGAGGCCGGGGCCCGCACCCGGGCGGCCAGGGTGATGCACGGGGCCTGGCTGCTGCTCTTCGCCGTGGCCTTCCCCCAGCTGCTGGAGAGCGTGCCGCTGGCAGCCCTGGCCGGGGTGCTGCTGCACGCGGGCTGGAAGCTGCTGCCGGCCAGGGCGGTGGCGGCGCTGTGGCGGACGCACCGGGGCGAGGCGGTGGTGCTGCTGGCCACGGCCACCGCGATCGTGGTCACCAACCTCTTCGAGGGGGTGCTGGTCGGGCTGGGGCTCGCCGTCGCGAAGGCGGCCTGGGAGACCTCCCACGTGCACATCGAGCAGGTGTGGGAGGGCGAGGAGCTGTGCGTCCGGGTCGTGGGCAGCGCCAGCTTCCTGCGGCTGCCCAAGCTGTTCGACGCACTGGACGCGCTGCCGCACGGGCATCCGGTGCGGCTCGATCTGGGCGGGCTGCGCCACCTCGACCACGCCTGTCTCACCGCCCTGGAGGGATGGGAGCGCAAGCGGACGCCTCTTCCCGGCCGGGAAGGCGTCATCTAGCCGGGCTATCCTCCGCCCGTGGAGAACCAGTTGAAGCGCACCCTGGGGGTCCGCGACGCCGTCGTCGTCGGGCTCGGCGCGATGGTGGGCGCCGGTATCTTCGCGGCCCTCGCCCCGGCGGCGCGCGCGGCGGGCGGGGCGCTCCTCGCCGCCCTGGCCCTGGCGGCCCTCGTGGCCTACTGCAACGCGCACTCCTCGGCGCGGCTGGCCGCCCGGTACCCGTCCTCCGGCGGCACCTACGTCTACGGGCGCGAACGGCTCGGGCCCTTCTGGGGGTATCTGGCCGGCTGGGGGTTCGTGATCGGCAAGACCGCGTCGTGCGCGGCGATGGCCCTGACCGTGGGGGCCTACGTCTGGCCGGGCCAACAGCACGCCGTGGCCGTCGCAGCGGTGGTGGCGCTGACCGCCGCGAGCTACGGCGGGGTGCAGAGGTCCGCCCGGATCGGCCGGGTGATCGTGGCGGCGGTACTGGCGGTGCTGGCCGGCGTCATCGTGGTGTGCCTGTCCTCCGGCGAGGCCGAGGCGGGGCGGCTGGGCGGCTTCGACGGGGACGCCGTCGGTCTGTTGCAGGGCGCGGGTCTGCTGTTCTTCGCTTTCGCGGGCTACGCGCGGATCACCACCTTGGGCGAGGAGGTGCGGGACCCGGAGCGGACGATCCCGCGGGCGGTGCCGCTCGCGCTGGGGATCGCGCTGCTGGTGTACGCCGCGGTGGCGGTGGCGGCGCTTTCGGTGCTCGGCGCCGACGGGCTGGCGCAGTCGTCGGCTCCGCTGGCCGACGCGGTCCGGGCGGCCGGCCGGCCCGAACTGGCCCCGGTCGTGCGGGTGGGCGCGGCGCTGGCGGCGCTGGGCTCGCTCCTGGCCCTCGTACTCGGGGTGTCGCGGACCACGCTGGCGATGGCCCGGGACGGTCATCTCCCGCGCGCGCTGGCCGCCGTACACCCCCGGCATGGGGTGCCGCATCACGCGGAGCTGGCCGTGGGCGTGGTCGTGGCGGTGCTCGCGGCGACCGCCGATCTGCGGGGCGCGATCGGCTTCTCCTCCTTCGGGGTGCTCGTCTACTACGCGATCGCGAACGCCTCCGCGTGGACTCTCGATTCAGCTGTCAAGGGTCGGGCCGTGGCAGTGGTCGGACTGTCCGGCTGTGTGGTCCTGGCCGTCACGCTGCCCCTCGCCTCGACGGTCGCGGGGGCGGCCGTACTGGCTTTGGGCGCGGTGGTCTACGGGGTGCGGGGCCGGGTCAGGTCCGGGATCTGAAGTCGGACCAGGGCGCCAGCTCCAGATCGCACTCCTCCCCCAGGGCGGACTCCTCGCAGAACCAGGCGGTGCCGTCGAGCCAGCCGCGCAGCCAGCCCGCCAGGCTCGGGCTGTCGATGGACCACGCGAGGTCGGGCTCCCCGGGATTCGGGTCGAACAGCAGCACCTGGGCCGTCTCGGAACGGCAGTCGACGCAGGCGTACATGGCGCAGCCGAGGTCGGCTATCGGCAGTACGGCCTCGGGCCAGCGCCAGCCGGAGGTCCGCTGCGTCTCGTAGGTCCGCACGGCCTGACGCAGCGGCAGCACCCCGTACTCCGGGCCGAATCCGCCGTCGCCGACCCGGGTGTAGAGGGCGGCGAGCAGCGGCGGCAGGCGGAAGCCGAGTATGCCCTCGGCCCGGGCGAGCTCCCCGGCGCCCAGCGGCGCGGGCGAGGAGTTCTCCTGCCCACGCGCGGAGTTGCGCACGTGGTTGGCGACTTGCTCCAGCAACTGCTCGTTCTCGTTCATGCCTTCATGGTGACGCAACCCACTGACAGCCCGCCGGGCCTGTGGATAACTCCGTCAGCGAGAGGCGAACGGGGCGTCCGACGGGACGATTTCGCGGCCCAGCGGGAGCAGGGAGAGCGGGACCATCTTGAAGTTGGCGATGCCGAACGGGATGCCGATGATCGTGACGCACAGCGCGATGCCGGTGAAGATGTGGCCCAGGGCGAGCCACCAGCCCGCGAGGACCAGCCACAGGACGTTGCCGATGGCGGATCCGGCGCCCGCGTCGCGGCGCTCGACCGTGGTGTAGCCGAAGGGCCACAGGGCGTAGACGGCGATGCGGAAGGCGGCGACGCCGAAGGGGATTCCGATGATGGTGACGCAGAGCAGCACGCCTGCGAGGACGTAGCCGAGGAACAGCCAGATGCCGCTGAGGATGAGCCAAATGACGTTCAGGATTGTCTTCACTGCCGGCGGCCTGCCATCTGTTCGAGCCGGGCGATGCGCTCGGCCATGGGGGGGTGTGTCGAGAACATCTTGGACAATCCTTCGCCCGGGCGGAAGGGATTGGCGATCATCATGTGGCTCGCCGTCTCCAGCCTCGGCTCCGGTGGCAGCGGAAGCTGCTTGGTGCCCGCGTCCAGCTTGCGCAGGGCGCTGGCCAGGGCGAGTGGGTCTCCGGTGAGCTGCGCGCCGGACGCGTCGGCCTCGTACTCCCGCGAGCGGCTGATGGCCAGCTGGATCACGGAGGCGGCCAGCGGGCCGAGGATCATGATCAGCAGCATGCCGAAGAGGCCCGGTCCCTCGTCGTCGTTCGAGCGGCCGACCGGGATCAGCCAGGCGAAGTTCACCAGGAACATGATCACGGAGGCGAGGGCTCCGGCGACCGACGAGATCAGGATGTCGCGGTTGTAGACGTGGCTGAGCTCGTGACCGATGACCCCGCGCAGCTCGCGTTCGTCGAGTATCCGGAGGATTCCCTCGGTGCAGCAGACCGCGGCGTTGCGCGGATTGCGGCCGGTGGCGAAGGCGTTGGGCGCCTCGGTCGGTGAGATGTAGAGGCGCGGCATGGGCTGGCGCGCGGACGTGGAGAGCTCGCGCACCATGCGGTAGAGCTGCGGGGCCTCGAACTCGCTGACGGGGCGGGCGCGCATCGCGCGTAGAGCCAGCTTGTCGCTGTTCCAGTACGCGTAGGCGTTCGTCCCCAGGGCGATGAGGACGGCGACGATCAGGCCGCCCCGTCCGAAGAAGCTTCCGATGACGATGATGAGTGCGGACAGCCCGCCGAGGAGTACGGCGGTCTTCAGCCCGTTGTGCCGGCGGTGCACGGTACGCCCTCCTAGTGGTGCGGCAGGGGAACCCGTCCAGGATCTGAAGATCTGAGGGTCTACGGTCCAGTGGACCCTTCCTTCCTGGTCAACGCGAGGTGGCGGCGTCTGGTTCCCAGGGCGCGCCGGGGCGGCCGCCCGGCGCCGCCCCTGCGTCAGGGGCGGCGGGGCCGCGACGGGCGTTGCTCCGTACGGGTGAGGGTGCCGGGCCCTGCAAGCCGCATGGGGCCGCCCGCAGCGGCCTCGTAGGGCTCGGCGTGCGCGCTATTGCGCGAACAGGGTGCCCGAGGCCACGCGCAGGGCCAGCTGCGGGGCGCCCGACAGGACGAGCGCCGTGATCGCGGTGACGACGATGGCCGCCGTCACCGGCCAGGGGGCCCTCGTACGGGCTTCGGGGCCCTCGGGGCGCTCGGCGCCCTCCGGGACGCGGAACAGCAGCGCCGTCCAGCGCAGGTAGTAGTAGAGGGCGATGACGACGTTGACCGCCATGACCACGGCGAGCCAGCCCAGGCCCGCGTCGACCGCGGACCGGAAGACCGTGACCTTGGCGAAGAGGCCGATGATGCCCGGCGGCAGGCCGGCCAGGCAGAGCAGGAAGAAGGCCAGCGACAGGGCGGCGAAGGGGCGCTCGGCGTACAGGCCGCGGTAGTCGCTGATCCGGTGGAGCGGCTTCGTACGGGCCACGAGCGCGGCCACGGCGAAGGCGCCGAGGTTCACGGCGGCGTACATGAGGGCGTAGGCGACGGTGGAACCGATCTGGTCGCGCTCGGAGTACGCGGCGGCGGCGATGGGGACCAGCAGGTAGCCGGCCTGGCCCACCGAGGACCACGCCAGGAGCCGTACGGCGCTGTTCGCGCGGTCGGCGGACTGGCGCAGCGCGGCGGCGTTGCCCAGGGTCATGGTGAGCGCGGCGAGGACGGCGAGGGCCGGGCCCCAGATCTCGGAGTACGCCGGGAAGGCGATGACGGTGACGAGGATGAGGCCGGTGAAGCCGACGGCCTTGCCGATCACCGAGAGGTAGCCGGCGATGGGCAGGGGGGCGCCGACGTAGGTGTCGGGGACCCAGAAGTGGAAGGGGACCGCCGCGGTCTTGAAGGCGAAGCCGACGAGGGTGAGCGCGACACCGGCCATGGCGACGGTGTCGAGCTGGCCGGGGACGTCTTCGAGTCGGGCGGCGACCTGGGTCAGGTGCAGGGAGCCGGTCGCGGCGTAGACGAAGCTGACGCCCATCAGCGATACGGCGGTGGCCGTGACGGAGGAGAGGAAGAACTTCAGGGCGGCCTCGGAGGAGAGCCGGTCGCCGCGTCGCATGCCGACCAGGGCGAAGGCGGGCAGCGAGGCCACTTCGAGGGCGACGATCAGGGTGGCGAGGTCGCGGGAGGCGGGCAGCAGGGCCGCGCCGGCGGCGGAGGAGAGCAGCAGGAACCAGTACTCGCCGGCCGGCATGCGCGTGTCGCGGACGGCGGTGACGGACAGCAGGGCGGTGACCAGGGCGCCGCCCAGGACCAGGAACTGGATCACGAGCGCGAAGTGGTCGGCGGCGTAGCTGCAGGCGGCCGGGTCGCCGGTGAGGCAGAAGGTGGTGCGGTCGCCGGCGCGCAGCGGCAGCAGGCTCGCGGTCGCGGCGGCCAGGCCGGCCACCGAGATCCACCCGAGGACCGGCTTGCGGCGCTCGGCCACGAAGAGGTCGGCGACGAGCACGGCCAGGGCGACGGCCGCGGTGATGACGACCGGCGCGAGGGCGAGCCAGTCGACGCTCTGGACGAGGCTGGGGGCTTCGGCGGCGAGGCCGGCGGACCGGTCGGTGGCGAGACCGGCTGCGAGGACCGTCAGGGCCGTCATGACTTGCCTCCTGCGAGGAGCTTCTGGACGGCCGGGTCGGTGAGGCCGAGGAGGACCGCGGGCCACAGGCCGGCGAGGACGGTGAGGGCGACGAGCGGGGTCCAGGCGGCGAACTCGTAGCGCTGGACGTCCGCGAGGGCGGCCGGGGCGGCGCTCTGGGCCGTGGGGTCCCCCATGCAGACGCGCCGTACGACGATCAGGAGGTAGGCGGCGGTGAGCAGGGTGCCGAACGCGCCGACGGCCGTGAACGTGAGGAAGGCGGTGCGCGACAGGCCCTCGGCCGGGTCGAAGGCGCCGAAGAGGGCCAGCATCTCGCCCCAGAAGCCGGCCAGGCCGGGCAGGCCCAGCGAGGCGACGGCGGCGAAGGCGAGGTACGCGCCGAGGCGGGGGGCGCGGCCGTAGAGGGCGGCGCCGGTGGCTCCGGCGAGGGTGTCGAGGTCGGCGGTGCCGTAGCGGTCCTTGAGGGCTCCGACCAGGAAGAAGAGCAGGCCCGTGATCAGACCGTGGGCGATGTTGGCGAAGAGCGCCCCGTTGACGCCGGTGGGGGTCATGCTCGCGATGCCCAGGAGGACGAAGCCCATGTGGCCGACGGAGGAGTACGCGATGAGGCGCTTGAGGTCGCCCTTGTTGCCCTTGCGGGCCAGCGCGAGGCAGGCGAGCGATCCGTACACGATGCCGACGGCCGCGAAGGCGCCCAGGTAGGGGGCGAAGGTCTGCATGCCGTCGGGGGTGACGGGGAGCAGGATGCGGACGAACCCGTACGTGCCCATCTTGAGCAGGACGCCGGCCAGCAGGACGGAGCCGACGGTGGGCGCGGCGGTGTGGGCGTCGGGCAGCCAGCTGTGCAGGGGCCACATCGGGGTCTTCACGGCGAGGCCGATGCCGATGGCGAGAACGGCCAGCAGCTGGGTGGTGCGGCTCAGTCCGCGGCCGTTGTCAGTGGCGAGTGCCACCATGTCGAAAGTGCCGCTTTTCAGTCCGATCAGCAGCAGACCGAGCAGCATGACCACGGACCCGAGGAGGGTGTAGAGGATGAACTTCCAGGCGGCGGCCTGCCGCTGAGCACCGCCCCAGCGGGCGATGAGGAAGTACATCGGGATGAGGACCATCTCGAAGGCGAGGAAGAAGAGCAGCAGGTCGAGGACGGCGAAGGTCGCCAGCGTGCCGGATTCGAGGACGAGCAGCAGGGCGACGAAGGCCTTCGGGGAGGGGCCCGCCGGGAGCTTGAAGTAGCTGTAGAGCGCGCAGAGGAAGAACAGCAGCGCGGTCATCAGGAGGAGGGGGAGCGAGATGCCGTCGACACCGAGGTGGATCCGGACGTTCAGCGCCTGGATCCAGCTGATGTCCGTCGTCGCCTGGAAGCGGGACGGGGCGTCGTGGTCGAAGCCCAGGGTGAGGGCGACGGCCGCGGCGAGGATCACGCCGGTCACGGTCACGCCGTGGCGGAGCACGGCCTGTTCGGGGCTGCGGCCCTTGAGGCCGGGCGGGGCCGGCAGGAGGGCTGCGGCCGCGCCGAGGAGCGGTGCGGCCACGATGAACGCCAGAAGGAACTGCATCACGGACGGGCTGATATCAATCACGGCTGACTCACGGCTCACGATCCGGCGTTGACGTTGGCGAGGACGGCGGTGGCGATCGCCAGGACCACGGCGCCGGCGAGCAGGGCGCTCAGGTAGCTCTGCACGTTGCCGGTCTGGGCACGGCGGACGAGGCTGCCGAGCAGCCGGGGGCCGGTGCCCGCGCCGCGGACGTACGTGTCCACGACCTCGCGGTCGAGGAAGCGGACCAGGCCCGCGGCCGCGCGGACGGGGCGGACGAAGAGCCGGTCGTAGACGGCGTCGAGGTGGAAGCCGTCGGCCGCGTGACGGTGCAGCGGGCCGAGGAGCGCCTTGCCGGGGTCGGCCGCGGGGGCGGTCGGGACGGCCGGGTGGTCGTGGGTCACCTCGGAGACCTCGGGGGTTTCCGAGGCGGATACGGCGGCGGCGACGGAGGCGGGTACTCCGGCTCCGGTACCGGCGGCGGCCTTGGCCGTGGCGCGCTGCCACAGGGCGTAGGTGAGCATCCCGCCGAGTGCGGCGGCGCCCGTGCCGAGGACCGAGGTGGTGAGCGTCGGGGTGAGCTCCTTGCCGTCGAACCAGTCGGCGAGGGGGCCCGCCGCGAGGCCGAAGCCGATCGAGGGGATGGCCAGCAGCCACAGCACGCCGGTCATGGCGACGGGTTCCTTGCCGTGGTCCGGGGCGGCGGCGCCCCGGCCGCGGAAGGCCATCAGCCACAGGCGGGTGGCGTAGGCGGCGGTGAGCAGGGCGGTCAGCACGCCGGCGACCAGCACCACCCAGCCGGCGGCGCCGGGGGCGAGGTCCGAGTGGCCGGTCGCGGTGTGCTCGGCGGCGACGAGGACGGCTTCCTTGGAGAAGAAGCCGGCGAAGGGCGGAATCGCGGCGACGGCGAGCAGGGCGATCGACATCGTCCAGAACGCGTCGGGGATGCGCTTGGCCAGGCCGTCCATACGGGACATGGCGGCCAGGGAGTTCGTGCCGGCGGCGTGGATGATCACGCCCGCGCCGAGGAACAGGAGCGCCTTGAAGGCGCCGTGGGACAGGAGGTGGAAGACGGCGGCGCCGCGGTCGCCGACGGCCAGGGCGCCGGTCATGTAGCCGAGCTGGCCGACCGTGGAGTAGGCGAGGACCCGCTTGATGTCGTCCTGGGCGAGGGCGGCGAGGGCGGAGCCGACCATCGTGACGGCCGCCATGACGGCCATGACCACCAGCGCGGCGCGGGAGGCCGCGAAGACGGGGAGGAGACGCGCGATGAAGTAGACACCGGCGGCGACCATCGTCGCGGCGTGGATCAGCGCGGAGACCGGGGTGGGGCCCGCCATGGCGTCCGGGAGCCAGGTGTGCAGCGGGAACTGCGCGGACTTGCCCGCGACTCCGGCGAGCAGGAGCAGCGCGATCAGCGTCGGGTGGTCGAGTCCGCCCGCGGCGACGGTCCCGAGGATCTTGGTGATCCGGAAGGAGCCGGCGTCGGCGGCGAGCGCGAACAGGCCGATCAGGAAGGGGACGTCACCGAGCTTGGTGACGAGGAAGGCCTTCAGGGAGGCGGAGCGGGCGGCTTCGGTCTCCCAGTAGTGGCCGACCAGGAAGTACGAGCAGATGCCCATGATCTCCCAGCCGACCAACAGCACCATCAGGTCGCCGGAGTAGACGACGAGCAGCATGGCGGAGGTGAACAGTGAGACGAGAGCGGCATACGACGGGTAGCGCGGGTCCTCACGGAGGTACGCCGTCGAGTACAGCTGTACGCAGGTGGCGACGACCCCGACCAGGACGGCGACCAGCACGGCGAAGCCGTCCAGGTGGAGCGAGAGCTCGATCGGCACCGAGCCGGTCGGGGTCAGCTCGGTCGCGGTGTCGATCGCCTTGCCGCCGCCGTGGCGGACGGCGACGAGCACCGCCAGTACGGCGGCGGCGAGCGACGGCAGGATCGCGAGCGGCCGGACGAATCCGGGGGCGGTGCGGCCGAACAGCAGACCCGCCACCGCACCCAGGAAGGGGAGCAGCGGGACGAGGACGGCGAGGGTCGTGGTGCTCACGCGGTGACCTCGCTCTGGGGGTTCGGGGCGGGCTCGTGGCCCTCGGCGGTGTCGCGCAGCCGGTCGACGTCGGAGGTGCCGCGGTTGCGGTAGACCATGAGCACGATCGCGAGGCCGATGCCGATCTCGGCCGCGGCGATGGCGATCGTGAAGAGGGTCAGGGCCTGGCCGGCGTGCAGGGTGTCGCGCAGCCAGACGTCGAAGGCCACCAGGTTGAGGTTGACGGCGTTGAGCATCAGCTCGACGGACATCAGGACCAGGATGGCGTTGCGGCGGGCCAGTACTCCGTACAGGCCCGTGCAGAAGAGCAGCGCCGCGAGGACGGCGGGGTAGGCGAGGTGCATCAGCGCTGCCCCTTGTCACTGGCGTCGGTGTCTTCGGCGGGGCTGCTCCTGCGCGACAGCACGATGGCGCCGATCAGGGCCGCGAGCAGGAGGACGGAGAGCGCCTCGAAGGGCAGCACCCAGTGCTGGAAGAGGATCTCGCCGGAGACCTTCGTCGAGCCCTGGACGGGGCCGTCGAGGTCGATCCACGTCGTACGGAAGGCGTCGACCACGACCCAGACCAGGGCCACGGCGGCGACGGCGGCGACCGCGAGCGCGATCCAGCGGTTGCCGGAGTCGGCGTCCGGGGAGCGGCCGATGGGCGCCTTGGTGAGCATCAGCCCGAAGAGGAGGAGGACGACCACGGAACCGAGGTAGATGAGGACCTGGACCCAGGCGATGAACTCGGCGGTCAGCAGTAGGTACTCGACGGCGATGCCGCCGAGCGCGACGACCAGCCACAGGGCGGCGTGCACGAGCTGCCTGGTGGTGACCGTGACGAGGGCCGCGCCCAGGGTGGCGAGGCCGACGAGGACGAAGGCGATCTCGACGCCGGCCGGGGAGAGGAAACCGGGCCCGGTGGCGGCGGCGTCGGCTGCGGCGAGGGTGGCGGCGGTGCTCACGCGTCTCCCTCCGGGGTCGCGGTGGTCGGCGGATCGGTCTCGGCGGCGGCCTCGGCTGCCGCCGCGGCGGCGGCAGCCGCAGCGGCTTCGGCCTTCTCCACGGCCTTGCGGGCGGCGGCGATCTCCTTGGGCTCCTCGGCGGCCGGGTCCAGGGCGGGCGGGGCCGGGACGGTCCACATCCACTCGCGGAGCTTGTCGCGCTCGTGGGTCAGCTCGTGGATGTCGGTCTCCGCGTACTCGAACTCCGGCGACCAGAACAGGGCGTCGAAGGGGCACACCTCGATGCAGATACCGCAGTACATGCAGAGGGAGAAGTCGATGGCGAAACGGTCGAGGACGTTGCGGCTGCGCTCGCGGCCACCGGGGGTGGACGCGGGCACCGTCTCCTTGTGGGAGTCGATGTAGATGCACCAGTCGGGGCACTCACGGGCGCAGAGCATGCAGACCGTGCAGTTCTCCTCGAACAGGCCGATGACCCCGCGGGAGCGGGGCGGGAGTGCGGGCTGGACCTCGGGGTACTGGGCCGTGTGCGAACGCTTCGTCATCGTGCGCAGCGTGACCGCCAGGCCCTTGGCGAGGCCGGATCCGGGGATGGGCATCAGTTGATCGCCACCTTCACGATGCCGGTGAGCGCGATCTGGGCGAGCGCGAGCGGGATGAGTGTGGTCCAGGCGAGCTTCTGAAGCTGGTCCTCGCGCAGGCGCGGGTAGCTCACGCGGAGCCAGATCACGACGAAGGCGAGGATCGCGGTCTTGAGCAGGGTCCAGACCCAGCCGAGGCCGTCGCCCCCGAAGGGGCCCTGCCAGCCGCCGAGGAAGAGGACGGTGGTGAGGGCGCAGAGGACGACGATGCCGGCGTACTCGGCGAGCAGGAACAGCGCGAAGCGCAGGCCCGTGTACTCGGTGTACGCGCCGAAGATGATCTCGGAGTCGGCGACGGGCATGTCGAAGGGGGGCCGCTGGAGTTCGGCGAGGCCGGCGGTGAAGAAGACGAGCGCGCCGACGATCTGCCAGGGCAGCCACCACCACTGGAAGCCCTCGACGATGCCGGGGAGGGAGACCGTCCCCGCCGCCATGGCCACCGAGGCGGCGGCGAGCAGCATGGGGAGCTCGTAGGCGAGCAGCTGGGCGGCGGTGCGCAGGCCGCCGAGCAGGGAGAACTTGTTCGCGGAGGCCCAGCCGGCCATGAGGGCGCCGAGGACTCCGACGCCCATGACGGCGAGCACGAAGAACAGGCCCGCGTCGATGACCTGGCCGACGGCGCCCTCGCCGGGGCCGATCGGGATGGCGAGGAGGACGAGGAGGTACGGGAGCAGGGCGACGGCGGGGGCCAGCTGGAAGATCCGGCGGTCGGCGTTGGCCGGGACGATGTCTTCCTTCTGCGCGAACTTCACGCCGTCGGCGACGAGCTGGGCCCAGCCGTGGAACCCGCCGGCGTACATGGGGCCGAGGCGGCCCTGCATGTGGGCCATCACCTTGTGCTCGGTCTGCCCGACGACGAGCGGGAGCACGAGGAAGACGGCGAAGACGACGATCAGCCGCAGGGCGACGTCGAGGACGTCGTTCACGCGTCGCCTCCGTTGTCGGGGTTCGGGTCGGTGGGGGTGGAGTGGGTGGAGTCCGTGCCGGGCGCCTCCGGCGCGGTCGGCGGGGTCTTGGCCTGTGCCTCCCCGGCGGGCTTCGGCGGGGCCGCCTCCGGCGCGGGCGACGGGGGCTCCGCCTCCTCGAAGGCAGGCTTCGGGTTGTGCCAGGGGGCGTCGGCGCTGCGGGGGGCCGGGCGGCGCGTTGCCGGCGGCGGGGTGGCCTGGCTCGCCGAGCCTTCGCTCGCGGAGCGGGTCCGGCGGGGCGGGCGCATGGCGTCGGCCGCCGGGCCGGACGGGGTCGCCGGGGTGGCCTCCGGGCTCGGGGAGTCCGTGCCCGAGGCGGCCGGGGTGGCGGTGGCCTCGGGCTCGGCGGTCTGGCTTGCCGAGCCTTCGCTGGCGGAGCGGGTGCGGCGGGGCGGGCGCGTGGCGTCGGCCGCCGGGCCGGACGGGGTCGCCGGGGTGGCCTCCGGGCTCGGGGAGTCCGTGCCCGAGGCGGCCGGGGTGGCGGGGGTCTCGGGCTCGATGGTCTGGCTGGCCGAGCCTTCGGTCACCGAGCGGGTGCGGCGGGGCGGGCGCGGGGTGTCCGGGCTCACGGCGTCCGGGCTCGGCGCGGGCTCGGGGGCCTGGCTGGCTGAGCCTTCCGTGACCGAGCGGGTGCGGCGGGGTGGGCGGGTTGGGGCCTCGGTGTCCGGTGCGGCGGTGGGGTCCGGCGTGGACGGGCGGGGGCGGCGGGTCGGGGCGCCCTCGCGGGCGGCGCCGGCGGCGCGCGGGGTGCGGGCCGGGCGGGCGGGGGCCGGCGGGAGCTGGCCCTTCATCGGACCCCAGTCGTTCGGGTCCGGGACGCCCGGCGGCAGCATCTGACGGCGCTTGGGCGCATCCGGGTCGTGGGCCTCGCCCGGCTCCTTGGCACCGGGCCAGGCCTTGGCGACGCGCGCCGCCAGCACGAAGTCCTTGCGCAGCGGGTGGCCCTCGAAGTTCTCCGGGAGCAGGAGGTGGACCAGGTTCGGGTGGTCCGTGAAGGTCACCCCGAACATCTCGAAGGTCTCCCGCTCGTGCCATTGCGCACCCGCGTACACGGCGACCGCCGACGGCAGGGACGGCGCGGCGTGCGGGACCGTCGTGCGCAGCAGGAGGCGGCGTACGCGGTGGTTCTCCAGGGAGACGACGTGCGCGCAGATCCGCAGGCCGGTGCCCGGCTCGTCCACCGCGCTCAGCCAGTCGAAGTACGTGCAGCCCAGCTTGTCGCGGGCGATCTCCAGCGCCGCGATCCAGGAGCCGACCGGGACGTCGACCGTCAGGACCTCGTACGCGTACGAGCCGACGGCCTCCTCGCCGAAGATCGTCGGCGCCGCGTCGGGAAGGGTGTCGTAGAGGTTCATGCCCCGGCTCCCGGCGCCGGCGGGGGCGTGACCAGCCCGCTCGTGAGCTGCGAGACCGACGGGCCCTGCGCGTACCGCTCGGCCAGCGACTCGCGGGCGATCTTCTCCTGGAGCTTGAGGATGCCCTGGAGGAGCGCTTCGGGGCGCGGCGGGCAGCCGGGCACGTAGACGTCGACGGGGATGATCTGGTCGACGCCCTTCGTCACCGAGTACGAGTCCCAGTAGGGGCCGCCGCAGTTGGAGCAGGCGCCGAAGGAGATGACGTACTTCGGCTCCGGCATCTGCTCGTAGAGGCGCTTCACGGCCGGTGCCATCTTGTCCGTGACGGTGCCCGAGACGATCATCAGGTCGGCCTGGCGCGGCCCGGGCGCGAACGGGATCACGCCGAGCCGGATGAAGTCGTGCCGGGCCATGGACGCCGCGATGAACTCGATCGCGCAGCAGGCCAGTCCGAAGTTGAAGACCCACAGGCTGTAGCGGCGGCCCCAGTTCAGGACCACCTTCATCGGTTCCGGGGCCAGGCGGGAGAGGACCCCGAGGCGCTTGGGCTCGGGGAGCAGTACGCCCTCGGTCGGCGTCACAGCCGGTGTCACGTCCATTCGAGGACGCCCTTCTTGTACGCATAGAGCAGGCCGACGGCCAGGAAGCCCAGGAAGACGAACATCTCCACGAGCGTCGTGGCGCCGTAACCGGCGGCGGCGAACACCGTCGCCCACGGGAACAGGAAGATCGAGTCGACGGCGAAGATGACGTAGAGGAACGCGTAGACGTAGTAGCGGACCTGGGTGTGTGCCCAGCCCTCGCCGACCGGGTCCACGCCGCATTCGTACGTCAGCAGCTTCTCGTGGGTCGGGACCTCGGGGCGCAGCAGGCGGCCGGCGCCGAAGGCCACGGCCACGAAGAGCACGCCCAGGGCGGCCAGCAGACCGACGACCGAATAGCTCCGGAAGTAGTCCGCAGCGAGCACGGTTACGGTCGATACCGTTGGTTCGGGCACGTCCGTTCCTCGCTCCTCGGTCACTGTCGACGATCTCGTACGGACGGGAGTCTAGGGCCTGCCTCACACGGGGTGGGGTTATCCCCCGTTCACAGCACCCCGGCCACCCCATGGCATCAGCCGTGCGTGCTTGACAGGCTGTGCCGCATGACGACGAGCCATGCCTTTCCCGACAACGACCGGCCTCCTCCCGTACGCGCCGTGTTCAGCGCCGTGACGTGGAAGGAGATCGCCCATCTGGTCACCAACCTGCCGGTGGCGATCGTCGGTTTTGTTTACGCGGTTGTCATGGTTTCGACTGCGGGCGGTCTGTCCGTGACCGCGATCGGACTTCCGCTGCTCGCTTGTGGTCTGTTTCTGTCTCGGCAGTGGGGGCGGCTGGACCGGGCGCGCGCCCGGCTGCTGCTGGGCGTACGGGTGGAGGAGCCGACCCCGATCCCCGGTCCGAGGCGGGCCGGGGGGTTCTTCCCCTGGTTGTGGACGAGCATCAAGGACCCGGTCGGCTGGCGGACCGTGCTGTACCAGCTGATCCGGCTGCCGTGGGGGGTGCTCACCTTCACGGTAGCGCTGACCGGGCTGTTCGTGCTGTGGCCGGTACTGCCGTACGTGGTGCGGCTGCTGGCGAACGCGGACCGGGCGATGGTACGGGGCCTGCTGTCGCCCTCCGACGACCTGGAGCGGCGGATCGCGGAGCTGGAATCCGACCGGGGCGTGGTGGTCGACACCGCGGCGGCGGACCTGCGGCGCATCGAGCGGGACCTGCACGACGGGGCGCAGGCGCGGCTGGTTGCGCTGGCGATGGGGCTGGGCCTGGCGAAGGAGAAGCTGCTGGAGGACCCGGAGGGCGCGGCGGCGATGGTCGACGAGGCCCACGGGGAGGTGAAGCTGGCGCTCCAGGAGCTACGG
This sequence comes from Streptomyces sp. NPDC016562, assembly GCF_043076955.1. Classification (NCBI taxonomy): domain Bacteria; kingdom Bacillati; phylum Actinomycetota; class Actinomycetes; order Kitasatosporales; family Streptomycetaceae; genus Streptomyces; species Streptomyces sp. NPDC016562. Next base: position 181,218 of record NZ_JBIBRZ010000008.1, read on the forward strand.
GACCTCGCGCGCGGGATCCATCCGGCGGTCCTGACGGACCGGGGGCTGGACGCGGCGCTGTCGTCGGTGGCGGCGCGGTGTGTCGTGCCGGTGAAGGTGGCGGTGGACCTGGCGGGGCCTGGGGGTGCCGGGGTGGCGGCCGGGCGGCCGGCGGAGGCGATCGAGGGGATCGCGTACTTCGTGGTGTCCGAGCTGCTGCAGAACGTCAGCAAGCACGCGGGGCCGGGGGCGCGGGGCGCGAGCGTGGAGGTGTGGCGGGCGGGGGCCCGGCTGATGATCCGGGTGTCGGACGACGGGCGGGGCGGAGCGAGGGCTTCCGGGGGGAGCGGGTTGGCGGGGCTCGCGGAGCGGCTGGACGCGGTGGACGGGGTGCTGGTGGTCGACTCCCCCGAGGGGGAGGGGACGGTGGTCACGGCGGAGCTGCCGTGGCGGGACCGGGGGTAGCCCCCGGGCCCCTGTTCTTGCGGGACTCCCGTCCGGGTGGGCGGGGGTCCCGCTCGCATGTCCGGGCACGGCCCGGCTCCGAGGCCCCGCCACCCGAAGCCCGGCGCGGCCGAAACAGCGGGGCTCCGCCCCGCACCCCGCTCCTCAAACGCCGGAGGGGCTGGATTTGAGCGCGGGCCGGCTGCGATCGCCCGGGGCGGAAGCCCGGGAGAGGGGCTGGGTGGGGTTAACCCCCCTGCCGGGAGGCCTACTCGCCGGATGGCTTGGGGGGTGGGTGGGCGGCAGGGTGGAGGGGTGGAGAGACGACGGGAAGGGTGGGGCGGGGACATGGGCAACGGCCAGGGCACGGGCGGGGGGCTGGGCGCGGTGTTGCGGGCGCCGGTCGCGGGGCGGACCTGGCGGGAGTTCGCGCACCTGCTGATCGGGATGCCGCTGAGCACGCTGTACTTCTCGCTCACCGTCACCGGCGTGAGCCTCGGCGCCGGGCTGCTCGTGACCTTCCTCGGCGTTCCGGTCCTGGCGGGCGTGCTCGCCATGTGCCGCGGGTTCGGGCACCTGGAGCGGGCCCGGGTGCGCGTGCTGCTCGGGGCGGACGTCGCCGACCCCGCGCCGATCCGGGCCGCGAAGAGCGGCGGGCTCGCCGCCATGGGGGCGCTGCTCAAGAGCGGGAGCGCCTGGCGGCACGTGCTGTACTCCCTGATCCACTTCCCGTGGGCGGTGTTCAGCTTCTGTCTGGCGCTGACGTTCTGGGCGGCGGGGTGGTCCTACCTCCTGTACCCGCTCTGGTACTGGGTCTTCCCGGCCTACACCGACGAGCCCGGCCTGCAGCTCTTCCAGAACGGCGACTACTCCTTCTTCCTCGACTCGCCCGCCGAGATCGCCCTGACCTCCCTCGTCGGGCTGGCCTTCACCCTCACCACCCCGTGGGTGATCCGGGCCCTGGCCACGGTCGACCGGGTCATGGTCGGCGGACTGCTCGGGCCGTCCCGGCTGGCCAGCCGCGTGAGCGAGCTGGAGTCCGACCGCGGGGTGGTCGTGGACACCGCGGCGGCGGACCTGCGGCGCATCGAGCGGGACCTGCACGACGGGGCCCAGGCCCGGCTGGTGGCGCTCGCGATGGACCTCGGGCTGGCGAAGGAGAAGGCGACGCAGGACCCTCGGGCCGCGGCGCGGATGGTGGACGAGGCGCACGGCGAGGTGAAGATCGCCCTTCAGGAGCTGCGCGACCTGGCCCGTGGCATCCATCCGGCCGTACTGACCGACCGCGGGCTGGACGCGGCGCTGTCCTCGGTGGCCTCGCGGTGCGCGGTGCCGGTGCGGGTGACGGTGGACCTTCCGGCCCGGCCGGCGCAGGCGATCGAGGGGATCGCGTACTTCACGGTCTCGGAGCTGCTCCAGAACGTCAGCAAGCACGCCGGGGCCCGGCTGGCCTCGGTGGACGTGTGGAAGTCCGGGGACCGGCTGCTGATCCAGGTCGCCGACGACGGCCGGGGCGGGGCGACCACCGGGGCCGCCCCCGGCGCCGGAGCCAGCGACGCCGCCGGAACGGGCACGGGACTGGCCGGGCTGACCGAGCGGCTGGACGCGGTGGACGGGGTGCTGGTCGTCGACTCCCCCGCCGGTGGCGGCACGACGGTCACCGCCGAGCTGCCCTGGCGCCCGTAGGAACGCCGACCGCCGGGGGGGGGGGGGGGGGGGGGGGGGGGGGGGGGGGGGGGGGGGGGGGGGGGGGGGGGGGGGGGCGGGGTGCTGGGCGTCGACGCCCCCGCCGGGGGGGGCACGACGGTCACCGCCGCGCTGCCCGGGCGCCCGTAGGAACGCCGCCCGCCGGCCCCGCCCCCCCCCCCCCCCCCCGCCCGTAGGACCGCCGCGCCGCCGCCCGGGAAAACTCCCCCCGTACGCCCACGTGTTGTGCTGGCTTTGCCCTCCCCCGCACCCAAGGCTGGGATGCTTGGCCCGTTCGGTTGGTACGGGGAAAACGAGTGGACGCGGGAGCTGCAAAGTCGTGGAAGACAGGGTGCGGGTGGTCATCGCCGAGGATTCAGTGCTGCTCCGTGAGGGGCTGACCCGGCTGCTCACCGACCGGGGGCATGACGTCGTGGCGGGCGTGGGGGACGCGGAAGCCCTGCTCAAGACGGTGGCGGAGCTCGCCGCCGAGGATGCGCTGCCGGACGTGGTGGTGGCCGATGTGCGGATGCCGCCGACCCACACCGACGAGGGCGTACGGGCCGCCGTACGGCTGCGGCGCGATCACCCCGGGATAGGGGTGCTCGTGCTGTCGCAGTACGTGGAGGAGCAGTACGCCACGGAGCTCCTGGCCGGTTCCAGTACCGGCGTGGGGTATCTGCTCAAGGACCGGGTGGCCGAGGTCCGCGAGTTCCTGGACGCGGTGGTGCGGGTGGCCCGGGGTGGTACCGCCCTGGACCCCGAGGTCGTGCAGCAGCTGCTCGGCCGCAGCCGCAAGCAGGACGTTCTGGCCGGTCTGACGCCGCGCGAGCGCGAGGTCCTGGGGCTGATGGCGGAGGGACGGACCAATTCCGCCGTCGCGAAACAGCTCGTCGTGAGCGACGGAGCCGTGGAGAAGCACGTCAGCAATATTTTCATGAAACTTGGCCTCTCCCCCAGCGACGGGGATCACCGGCGTGTACTGGCCGTGCTCACCTATCTCAAATCTTGATCGACTGACACTCTGTCAGCTATGGCATACATGGCAAACCGGTAGGCCGTCTCAACGTGCGGTCAGTCGGTCCAGAATGTGATCGCCCCTGGGGACCTGATTCCTACCGACGTAGGGTTGGTTTAAGGGGTGCTCACGCCTCGAAGGAGGTCCAGTTCAGTGACCAGCCAGGTCAGCAGCCCAGCCGAGCAGGCCGACGGGGCTGGGGGTGCGGTTGTCGGTGGACAGCGCATCCCGGCGAGCCCGGGCGGCAAGGAAGTACGCCGTCTCGATCGTGTGATCATCCGATTCGCGGGTGACTCCGGTGACGGCATGCAGCTCACCGGTGACCGCTTCACATCGGAGACGGCGTCGTTCGGTAACGACCTGTCGACGCTGCCGAACTTCCCCGCCGAGATCCGCGCCCCTGCCGGAACCCTCCCGGGCGTTTCTTCCTTCCAGCTCCACTTCGCGGACCACGACATCCTCACGCCGGGCGACGCCCCGAACGTGCTGGTGGCGATGAACCCGGCGGCGCTGAAGGCCAACATCGCGGACGTGCCGCGCGGCGCGGAGATCATCGTCAACACCGATGAGTTCACCAAGCGCCCCATGGCCAAGGTCGGCTACGAGACCTCGCCGCTGGAGGACGGCTCCCTGGCGGCGTACAACCTCCACCCGGTGCCCCTGACGACGCTCACGGTCGAGGCGCTGAAGGACTTCGGCCTCACCCGCAAGGAGGCCGAGCGCAGCAAGAACATGTTCGCGCTGGGCCTGCTGTCGTGGATGTACCACCGGCCCACCGAGGGCACCGAGGCCTTCCTGCGCCAGAAGTTCGCGAAGAAGCCGGACATCGCCGAGGCGAACATCGTCGCCTTCCGGGCCGGCTGGAACTTCGGTGAGACCACCGAGGACTTCGCGGTCTCCTACGAGGTCGCCCCGGCCACCCGGGCCTTCCCCACGGGCACCTACCGCAACATCTCCGGCAACCTCGCCCTCTCCTACGGCCTCATCGCCGCGGGCCAGCGGGCGGAGCTGCCCGTCTACCTGGGCTCCTACCCGATCACCCCGGCCTCGGACATCCTGCACGAGTTGTCGAAGCACAAGAACTTCGGCGTGCGGACCTTCCAGGCCGAGGACGAGATCGCCGGCATCGGGGCGGCGCTCGGCGCGGCCTTCGGCGGGGCGCTCGGCGTGACCACCACCTCCGGGCCCGGTGTGGCGCTGAAGTCGGAGACGATCGGTCTCGCGGTGTCGCTGGAGCTGCCGCTGCTCATCGTGGACATCCAGCGCGGCGGCCCCTCCACCGGCCTGCCGACGAAGACGGAGCAGGCGGACCTCCTCCAGGCCATGTACGGCCGCAACGGCGAGGCCCCCGTCCCGATCGTGGCCCCGCGGACGCCCGCGGACTGCTTCGACGCCGCCCTGGACGCGGCCCGGATCGCGCTCACCTACCGGACCCCGGTGTTCCTGCTGTCCGACGGCTACCTCGCCAACGGCTCGGAGCCCTGGCGGATCCCCGAGGTCGCGGACCTGCCCGACCTGAAGGTCCAGTTCGCCACGGGCGCGAACCAGACCCTCGCCGACGGCACCGAGGTGTTCTGGCCCTACAAGCGCGACCCGGAGACCCTCGCCCGCCCGTGGGCCGTCCCCGGCACCCCCGGTCTCGAACACCGCATCGGCGGCATCGAGAAGCAGGACGGCACCGGGAACATCTCCTACGACCCGGCCAACCACGAGCTGATGGTCCGCACCCGCCAGGCCAAGGTCGACGGCATCGAGGTGCCGGACCTGGAGGTCGACGACCCGGACGGCGCCACGACCCTGGTCATCGGGTGGGGCTCCACCTACGGCCCCATCACCGCCGCCGTGCGCCGGCTGCGGGCCGCCGGAACCCCCATCGCGCAGGCGCACCTGCGCCACCTCAACCCCTTCCCCAGGAATCTCGGCGAGGTCCTGAAGCGTTTCGAGAAGGTAGTGGTGCCGGAGATGAACCTCGGGCAGCTCGCCACCCTGATCCGGGCGAAATACCTGGTCGACGCCCAGTCGTACAACCAGGTCAACGGAATGCCGTTCAAGGCGGAGCAGCTCGCCACGGTCCTCAAGGAGGCCATCGATGACTGAGATGACCGAAGCGGTGGCCGACGGGGCGACCGAGGCGGCGCGCACACTGCTCTCGCTCGTGCCCAAGGCCGAGGCCAAGCAGTCGATGAAGGACTTCAAGTCGGACCAGGAGGTCCGCTGGTGCCCGGGCTGCGGTGACTACGCCGTGCTCGCCGCCGTGCAGGGCTTCATGCCCGAGCTGGGGCTGGCGAAGGAGAACATCGTCTTCGTCTCCGGCATCGGCTGCTCCTCCCGCTTCCCGTACTACATGAACACCTACGGGATGCACTCGATCCACGGCCGTGCGCCCGCCATCGCCACGGGCCTGGCCACCTCCCGCCGCGACCTGTCGGTCTGGGTCGTCACCGGCGACGGCGACGCCCTCTCCATCGGCGGCAACCACCTGATCCACGCCCTGCGCCGCAACGTCAACCTCAAGATCCTGCTGTTCAACAACCGGATCTACGGGCTGACCAAGGGGCAGTACTCGCCCACCTCCGAGGTCGGCAAGATCACCAAGTCGACGCCGATGGGCTCGCTGGACGCGCCCTTCAACCCGGTGTCGCTGGCGATCGGCGCCGAGGCCTCCTTCGTCGCCCGCACCGTCGACTCCGACCGCAAGCACCTCACCGAAGTGCTGCGCCAGGCGGCCGACCACCAGGGCACGGCGCTCGTGGAGATCTACCAGAACTGCAACATCTTCAACGACGGCGCCTTCGAGGTCCTCAAGGACAAGGACCAGGCGCTGGAGGCCGTGATCAGGCTGGAGGACGGGCAGCCGATCCGCTTCGGCGCGGACAACGCCAAGGGCGTCGTGCGCGATCCGGTCACCGGTGAGCTGGAGGTCGTCGCGGTCACCCCGGAGAACGAGGCGCGGATCCTGGTCCACGACGCGAAGGCGGTGAGCCCCACCACCGCGTTCGCGCTCTCCCGTCTGGCCGACCCCGACACGCTGCACCGCACCCCCATCGGGGTGTTCCGCAGTGTCGAGCGGCCCGTCTACGACACCCTCATGGCCGATCAGCTCGACGCGGCCATCGACCTGAAGGGCAAGGGCGACCTGGGCGCCCTGCTGCACGGCAACGACACCTGGACGGTCGTCGGCTGACCGTGCCTCGCCGAGTCGAGGTGGCCGTCCCGAAGCCCGGATCCCGCAGGACGGGGATCCGGGCTTCGGCGTGTCACCGGGGCTCCGCGGCTCTCCCGCTCACTCCCCGCTAGCACTTTCTAAAAGTTAGCGCTTCCCGTAGGGTGGTGTCACCGCCCCGAACGAGGAGAGCAATCATGAGCATCGTCGTCACCGCAGCCACCGGAGCCCTCGGCCGTCTCGTCGTCGAGGAACTGCTGGAGAGGGTCCCCGCCGACCGCGTCGCCGTCGTCGTCCGCGACGCACAGAAGGCCTCCGACCTGGCCGGGCGCGGCGTCGAGGTCCGCGTCGCCGACTACGACGACCCCTCGGCCCTGGCCTCCGCCTTCCGGGCCGGCGACCGGGTCCTGCTGATCTCCGGCAACGAGATCGGCCGGCGCGTCGCCCAGCACACCGCCGTACTGGAGGCCGCGCGGGCGGCGGGCGTGGCGCAGCTCGCCTACACCGGCATCCTCGGCGGCCCCGAGGCGGACTTCGACCTGGCCGCCGAGCACACCGCCACCGAGCAGGCCATCCTCGACTCCGGGATCCCGTACACCTTCCTGCGCAACGGCTGGTACCACGAGAACTACACCCGCGACCTGCCCACCGTCCTGGGGCACGGCGCGGTCGTCGCCAGCTCGGGCCAGGGCCGGGTCGCCTCGGCGGCGCGCGCCGACTACGCGGCCGCCGCGGCCGAGGTACTGACCGGCGAGGGGCACCTGAACCAGGTCTACGAGCTCTCCGGCGACACCGCCTGGAGCCTCACGGAGTACACGGCCGAGGTGTCGGCGCAGAGCGGCAAGGAGGTCGTGTACACCGAGGTCCCGGCCGACGAGCACCTCTCGATCCTGACCGGCGCCGGGGTCCCCGAGGAGTTCGCGGCCATCCTCGTCGACGTGGACGCGGCCATCGCGCGCGGCCGGCTGGCGGGCACCAGCGGGGACCTGGCCCGGCTGATCGGGCGTCCGACGACCCCGGTGGCCGAGGCGATCACCGCCGCCCTCGCCTGAGGCCGGCCGCCGGCACCCAGCCGCGAGCCGCCAGCCGCCAGCCGCCGCAAGACCCTGACGGTGTCATGAGTATCTCGCGCTGACACACATGACATCCGGCCCGTACGGCGATACCGTCGTGAAGTTGGCCGGAAGTCGCACAGGAGGCCCCGTGAAGGCAGACAACGAGCAGCGCACGGGTTTGCTCTACGGATTCGGCGCCTACGGGATGTGGGGCCTGGTCCCGCTCTTCTGGCCGCTCCTCAAGCCCTCCGGGGCCATCGAGATCCTCGCCCACCGCATGGTGTGGTCCCTGGCCGTGGTCGGGCTGGCGCTCCTGGCCCTGCGCCGCTGGGGCTGGATACGGGAGCTGGTGCGCCGGCCCCGCAAGCTCGGCCTGACCGCCCTCGCCGCCCTGCTGATCACCGTCAACTGGGGTGTCTACATCTGGTCGGTCAACAACGGTCAGGTCGTCGAGGCGAGCCTCGGCTACTTCATCAATCCGCTGGTCAGCATCGCCCTCGGCGTGCTGGTGCTCGGCGAGCGGCTGCGCCGGGTGCAGTGGACCGCGGTCGGCCTCAGCTTCGCCGCCGTGCTGGTGCTCGCCATCGGCTACGGGCGGCCGCCGTGGATCTCGCTGATCCTGGCCTCCTCCTTCGCGACGTACGGGCTGATCAAGAAGAAGCTCAACATGGGCGGGCTGGAGTCGCTGACCGCCGAGACGGCCGTGCTGTTCCCGCCCGCCCTCGCCTACGTGCTGTGGCTGGGCGCGACGGGCCAGTCCACCTTCGCCTCGCAGGGCGTCGGCCACTCGCTGCTGCTGGCCTCCACCGGCCTGGTCACCGCCATCCCGCTGGTGTTCTTCGGGGCGGCCGCGATCCGGGTCCCGCTGTCCACGCTCGGCCTGCTCCAGTACCTGGCTCCGGTCTTCCAGTTCGGGCTCGGCGTCCTGTACTTCCACGAGGCCATGCCGCCCGAGCGGTGGGTCGGCTTCTCCCTGGTGTGGGCCGCGCTCGCCCTCCTGACCTGGGACGCCCTGCGGACGGCGCGGCGCTCCCGGGCCCGACTGGAGGTGGCGCGGGCCGAGGTGCCGACGCCCGAGCCCGCGTAACCGCCCGACCGGCAGCCCGCCCGGCAGTCGGTACACCAGCAAACACTGCACCCCCACGATCCCCGGTACGGACACCCCGTACCGGGGATCGTCCGTTTTCCGAACTACCCTGACCGAATTGTGGTCTTGACGGACAGTCACGCTCTCGCTCAACATCAGGCTCGCACTGACGCACGAACGCTCACCTGCTCTATCCCCACTCGTTCCGTCTCATCCCCGCGGAATCCCGGAGCCCCCACATGAGCCTGTCCGTCTCACGGCGCCTTGCTGCCGTGACCGCCTTCGCGGTCGCCGGCCTGTTCGCCTCCACCGCCCCCGCCGCCCTCGCCGCTCCCACAGCGGCCACCGCGGCGCCGACCCCGCCCGACATACCGCTGGCCAACGTCAAGGCCCACCTGTCGCAGCTCTCCACCATCGCCGCCAACAACGGCGGCAACCGCGCCCACGGCAGGACCGGCTACAAGGCCTCGATCGACTACGTGAAGGCCAAGCTCGACGCCGCAGGCTTCACCACCACCCTGCAGACCTTCACCACCAGCGGCGCCACCGGCTACAACCTGATCGCCGACTGGCCGGGCGGCGACCCGAACTCGGTCCTCATGGCCGGCTCGCACCTGGACTCGGTGACCTCGGGCGCGGGCATCAACGACAACGGATCCGGCAGCGCGGCCGTCCTCGAAACGGCCCTCGCCGTCTCCCGCGCCGGCCTCCAGCCCACCAAGCACCTGCGCTTCGGCTGGTGGGGCGCGGAGGAGCTGGGCCTGATCGGCTCGAAGTACTACGTGAACAGCCTGCCGGCCACCGAGAAGGCGAAGTTCGCCGGCTACCTGAACTTCGACATGATCGGCTCGCCGAACCCGGGCTACTTCGTCTACGACGACGACCCGACGATCGAGCAGACCTTCAAGAACTACTACGCGGGCCTCGGCATCCCCACCGAGATCGAGACCGAGGGCGACGGCCGCTCCGACCACGCCCCCTTCAAGAACGCGGGCATCCCGGTCGGCGGCCTGTTCTCCGGCGCCGACTACATCAAGACGGCGGCTCAGGCGCAGAAGTGGGGCGGCACCTCCGGTCAGGCCTTCGACCGCTGCTACCACTCCTCCTGCGACAGCCTGACGAACATCAACGACACCGCGCTGGACCGCAACTCGGACGCCGTCGCCTATGCGATCTGGACCCTGGGTGCGGGCGTGGTGGTCCCGCCCGGCCCGTCCTTCGAGAACACGACGGACGTGAGCATCCCGGACTCCCCCGCGGCCGCGGTGACCTCGCCGATCACCGTGTCGGGCGTGACGGGCAACGCGCCCGCCACCACCAAGGTCGACGTGAACATCGTCCACACCTACCGCGGTGACCTGGTCATCGACCTCCTGGCGCCCGACGGCACGGCGTACCGGCTGAAGAACTCCAGCTCGGACTCCGCCGACAACCTCGTCACCTCGTACACGGTGAACGCGTCGAGCGAGGTGGCCAACGGCACCTGGAAGCTCCAGGTCAAGGACGTGGCCGCCCAGGACGTCGGCTACATCAACAGCTGGAAGATCACCTTCTGAGCCGGGGCGTCACACACCGGGGAGGCAGGGGGCCGAAGGTCCTACGCGTCCCCGGTGCGGCCCCGTAGCGAAGCCGACTGCGGTTCCTGGATGCGGGCCCGCAGTTCCTCGGCCACCGCCGCGATGTCGGCACGGCCCAGCTTCGCCGCCTCGACCAGATCGCCGAGCTCCTCGGGCGAAGGCAGTTGACTGGCCCCGGCCACCCGCAGGTACGAGCGGGTGGCCGCGGCCGCGTAGAACTCGTTCATCGGGGATTCCAGCGCCGGGCACACCGCGAGGGTGTGCAGAAACGCAGCGGCCCGCCACGCGGTGTCCGGGGCGGGCTGTTCGGGCACCAGGACGAGGTCGTTCTGGTGCCGGGCGACCGCGGCGGCCACCCCGGAGGGGTCCCACACGGCGGGGTCGGACGGGAGATGGTGGGCCAGAGCGGTCCAGGCCCACTCCATGGTGATCTTCAATTCCCGAACCGCTCCTGGAAGTAGCCCCAGTGGTCGGCGAACTCCTCTATGCCCGACAGGAAGTTCTTGCGGTCCTCGTCGAGTTCGCGTTCCGTGACCTCGGTGATCAGCGCGGTGACCGTCGTGCCCAGCGCCGCCGCCCGCGCCTTCAGGCGCTCGTGGAAGTCCTCGTCCAGGCGGATGGTGACGTGTCTCGACATGTCCCACACCGTACAGCGGGCGTGCTGTACGGGCAGCAGGAACGCGACAAGGGTGGGCAGGGACACAGTCCCCGCCCACCCTCGCGCCGTTCCCGTGCGGGTGCCTACTTGTTGGCGTCGGCCGCCTTCACCAGCTCGTCCTTGGTGACCGCGCCGACGTAGGCCTTGCCGTCGTCCGTGACGAGCACGTTGATCAGGCGGGTCGACAGGACACGGCCCTCACCGAACTTCCCGGAGACCTTGCCCCCGAGGGAGTCGAGGAACTGCTTGGCCTCCTTCGGGGCGTTCTTGTCGTTCTCGATGTCCTTCAGGCCCTTGCCCGAGCCCGAGTCGATCCGCGCGATGGTGGACCAGCCCTCGCCGAGCACCTTCGCGTCGCCCTTGCCGTTCGCCCCGCCCATCAGGCCGTCCAGGCCGGGGAAGGACTCCAGCGCCTTCAAGCCGTGGTCCTTGCCGTCCTTGCCGGCCCCGTCCGCGCCCTCGGTCACCTTGGCGCCCTTGGGCGGGGTGAAGGCGAAGGTGTCGGCGGACGGCTTGGCGAAGTCCACCTTCGTGAAGCCCGCGTCCACGATCGGCTTGCCGCCCTGGGCGGAGAGCAGCTGCACGCGCAGCGGCACGCCGTTCTTCGCGTCGACCGCGATCTGGACGGAGCCGACCGTGGAGCCGCTCTGCTTGGGCTTGAGCACGAGCTGGTAGGCGTCGCGCCCGGCCACCTGCGCGGTGTCGCCCACGCTGACGTCCGTGGTCGGGCCGGCGGCCTTGAGGATCTCCTCGGCCATCTGCTGGGGCGAGGCGGCGAGCCGGTCGGCCGTCTTGTGGTCCTTGCCGGCGCCCTTGCCGGACTGGGGGTCCTTCTCGTGGAAGACCTCGTTCGACTTGGAGTCGTAGCCCCAGACGTCGGCGCCGTTGTGGATGAGGCTGTACTCGTCCTTGCCGTCCAGGAACGTGAGCTTCTGGCGGTCCGGGCCGTCGGCCGCGACGCGGAAGGTGTGCGTGCCGTTCGCCAGCTGCGCGATCTTGTCCTCGGGGTTGGCCGAGCCGCCCGCGATGCCGCCGCCGCCGAGCAGCCCGCTCGCGATCTTCGGCAGGCCCAGGTCGGTGCTGATCTTGGCGGTGCCCGACAGCTGCTCCACGTCCGAGGCGGCGACCTTCTCGATGAGCTGCTGCGCCGTCAGCTTCGGCAGGTCGGGGCCGCCGGCGTTGGCGAAGGCCGGGACCATCGCCACGGTCGCCGCGGCCACGCCCGCCACCGCCACCGGTACGGCGTACCGGGCGACCTTGCGTGAAGTCTTCGTGTTGGCTGCCATCTCAGTGCCCTGCCCTCTGTGTCGACGGCGGCGAGCCCCGTGTCGCCGCGCTCACCCGATCTGGTGGGGTTTTGATGACTCCATCTGACCAAATCGGCGGCGCCGGGGCGTCAGTCCCCGGACGCAACTGCGCGTACGACCGTGGGATGACATGGAAAGGGCCCTTCTCCCCCGACCCGTAGGGGTCGACGAGGCGGAAGGGCCCGTTCCGAGGTCCGGGGCTAGCCGGCCCGGTGCACCACCGCGTCGCAGAGCTCCTCCAGCGCCGACTTCGCGAAGCACTCGGGCAGCGGTGCCAGCACGGCCCGCGCCTCCTGCGCGTACCGGATGGTGTCGCGGCGGGCCTGCTCCAGCGCCGGGTGCACCCGCAGCCGGGTCAGCACCTCGGCGTGCCGGGCGTCGTCCGTGAGGTCGCCGTCCAGGAGGCGTACGAGCTCCAGGTCGTCCGGGTCGCCGTCGCGGTCCGCGATCTCGCGCAGCCGCAGTACCGGCAGCGTCGGGATGCCCTCGCGCAGGTCGGTGCCCGGGGTCTTGCCGGACTCGTGGGCGTCGGAGGCGATGTCCAGGACGTCGTCGGCGAGCTGGAAGGCGGTGCCGAGCCGCTCGCCGTACTGGGTCAGGATGTCGACGACCGTCTCGTCGGCGCCGGACATCAGCGCGCCGAAGCGGCCGGAGACGGCGATCAGCGAGCCGGTCTTGCCGGCGATGACGTCGAGGTAGTGGGCGACCGGGTCGCGGCCGTCGCGCGGACCGGCCGTCTCCAGGATCTGGCCCGTCACCAGCCGCTCGAAGGCCTCGGCCTGGATGCGTACGGCCTCGGGTCCGAGGTCGGCCAGGATGTGCGAGGCGCGGGCGAACAGGAAGTCACCCGTGAGGACGGCCACCGAGTTGCCCCAGCGGGCGTTCGCGCTCTCCACCCCGCGGCGGACGTCTGCCTCGTCCATGACGTCGTCGTGGTAGAGCGTCGCCAGGTGCGTGAGCTCGACCACCACGGCGGACGGCACGATGCCGGGCGCGTACGGGTCCCCGAACCGGGACGCGAGCATCACCAGCAGGGGCCGGAAGCGCTTGCCTCCGGCCCGGACCAGGTGCTGCGCTGCCTCGGTGATGAAGGGGACTTCGCTCTTGGTGGCTTCCAGCAGACCCGCCTCGACGGCGGCCAGTCCGGCCTGGACATCGGTTTCAAGAGCCTGGTCCCGCACGCTCAGTCCGAACGGCCCGACGACGGTCACGAGGGGTACTCCTGTCTGCTGACGATCACGCTGACGATCACATGGATTGTCGATGTGTCGCTGCCATCACTCAAGCCAGCGTATCGGGTCTGTTTTCGATCACCGAGAGCGCCTTCCCGGCCACCACTCGCGCGGGGTCCGATATGCACCGGTATGTTCGTGAGGAGCCGAAACGACCGGAGCCTACGCCCTGTGAGGTTCGACGAGGTGGCCACCGCATGATCATCCGCACCGAGTTCCCGTATGAGACCAGCCGCGAGGATGTCCGGATCCCGCTCCCCGACGGGGTGGAGCTGTACGCACGCATCTGGCGCCCGGTGACGGACGAGCCGGTTCCGGCGCTGCTGGAGTACCTCCCGTACCGGCTCACCGACTGGACCGCGCCGCGCGACTGGCAGCGCCACCCCTGGTACGCGGGCCACGGCTACGCCTCGGTACGGGTGGACGTGCGCGGCCACGGGTGCAGCGGCGGCCGTCCCGGCGACGCGCACGACGCGCGCGAGCTGGCCGACGGGGTGGCGGTGGTGGAGTGGCTGGCGGCGCAGCCCTGGTGCACGGGGTCGGTGGGGATGTTCGGGATCTCGTGGGGCGGGTTCGACTCCCTCAAGATCGCCGCCCTGGCCCCCGAGCCCCTCAAGGCGGTCGTCACGGTCTGCTCGACCGACGACCGGTACGACAACGACGTCCACTACATGGGCGGCTCGCTGCTGGCCGTGGACATGCACGCCCGGGCGGCGACCATGCTGGCCTTCGCCTCCCGGCCGCCGGACCCGAAGTACGTCGGCGACGACTGGCGCGGGCAGTGGCTGGACCGGCTGGAATCGGTCGAACCACTGATCCACACCTGGCTGTCGCACCAGACCCGCGACGCCTACTGGCGCCACGGCGGCGTCCGGGAGGACTACGCGGCGATCGGCGCGGCCGTGCTCGCCGTCGGCGGCTGGCACGACCCCTACCGGGACACGGTGCTGCGGCTGGTCGAGCACCTGCCGCCGACGCGCGTACGGGGCCTGATCGGGCCCTGGTGCCACCAGTACCCGGACCGCGGGCTCCCGCCCGGCCCGGCGATCGGCTTCCTCCAGGAGACCCTGCGCTGGTGGGACCACTGGCTCAGGCCCGAGTCCGACGGCGCCCGGGGCGCGGGCGGCCCCGGGGTGATGGACGAGCCGCTGCTGCGCGCCTGGATCGGCGACTCGCACCCGCCGGCGACGGTGTACGAGGAGCTCCCCGGCCGCTGGGTCGCGGAGAAGGCCTGGCCCTCGCCGTCGGTGATCCCCGTCGCCTACCTCTTCTCCGGTCAGGTGGTGCCCGTCGTCTCGCCCCAGCACACCGGAATGGACGCGGGCCGGTTCCGCCCCTGCGGCAACGACGGCGACCTGCCGCCGGACCAGCGGGAGGAGGACGCCAAGTCGGCCTGCTTCGAGTTCCCCGTGGCGGGCGGGGAGCCGGTGGAGATCCTGGGCCGGCCGTCGGTGACCCTGCGGCTGCGCCTGGACGTGCCGTACGGGCAGGTCGTGGCCCGGCTCTGCGACATCGCCCCCGACGGCTCCTCGACCCTGGTCACGCGCGGCGCGCTGAACCTCTCCGCCCGCCGGGGCCGGGACCGGGCGCTGCCCTGGCCGGCGGGATCGTACGAGGACGTCACCTTCGAGCTGAACGGCATCGGGCACGCCTTCCGGCCCGGCCACCGGATCCGGCTCGCCGTGTCCTCGGCGTACTGGCCGTGGATCTGGCCGCGGGCCGGGTCGGAGGCCGGCTGGGCCCTGGACCCGGCGGGCAGCTCGCTGACGCTCCCGGTGCGGGCCGCGCCCGCCGCGCCCCCGTCCGCCTCCGACTCCGCCGCGCCCGCCTCCGCCGACGAGGGCATCGTCTTCGAGGCCCCGGAGCAGTCGGCGCCGCTGGGCGTCGCCCTCCCGGCCACGCTGGACGAGCCGCGCCCGGAACGGCTGGTCGTACGGGACGTCGCGCGCGGGACCTGGCGGCTGGAGGTGGACCCCCGGCACGGGGGCACCCGGGTGTACCCGGACGGCCTGGAGGTCAGCGAGGACGCCGAGGAGGTGTACGAGATCCAGGAGGCCGACGCGCTGTCGGCGCGCACGCGCTCGCACTGGCGGATCCGGCTCCACCGGCCCGACCTGGGCTGGGACGCGCGGGTGGAGACCCGGTCGGAGATCTCGTGCGACGAGGGCGGCTTCGTCACCTCGAACGAGGTGGTGTGCCGGGAGGGCGACGAGGTCCTCTTCCACCGCACGTGGGAACGCCGCCTGCCCCGCGCGGCGGTCTGAGCCGCCGGGGCGCGCGCCCCGGCGCGCCCGCGCCCCCTCGGAAGTCCGCGGAGCCCCCCGTAGCCGGCTCTCAGCCGTAGAGCCGCTCCAGGACCACCGCGATGCCGTCCGCCTCGTTGGACAGCGTCACCTCGTCGGCCACGGCGACCAGCTCGCGGTGGGCGTTGGCCATGGCCACCCCGTGCGCGGCCCAGGCGAACATCGGAATGTCGTTGGGCATGTCCCCGAACGCGATCGTCCCCTCGGCGGACGCCCCCAGGAACCGCGCCGCCAGCGCCAGCCCGCTGGCCTTGTCGATCCCCGGCGGCTGGAGCTCCACGGTGTGCTCCCCCGCCATCGTGACGTTGACCAGGTCGCCCACCACGGCCCGCGCGACGCGCGTCAGCTCGTCGTCGTCCAGCTCCGGATGCTGGAGCAGCACCTTGTTGATCGGCGAGACCCACAGGTCGCAGCGCCGGGGCACCGACACCGTCGGCAGGTGCGGGTGCCACATCCGGTAGCCGGGGGCTATCAGCATCTCGGCGTCCACGCCCTCCTGATTGACCGCCGCGTAGACCTCGCCGATCTCCGCCTCGATCTTGCCGAGGGCCACCTCGGCCAGCTCCCGGTCCATGGAGACGGAGTGCAGCAGGTGTCCGCGCGCCGCGTCGTACACCTGGGCGCCCTGCGCGCACACCGCGAGCCCCGTGTAGCCGAGCCCGTCCAGGACGTGTCGGACCTGGGGGACGGGGCGGCCGGTGACGATGATGTGCCGGGCGCCGGCCGCCCGGGCTTGCGCGAGCGCCGCGTAGGAACGGGCCGAGACGGTGTCTCCGGCACGCAGCAGAGTCCCGTCCAGGTCAGTGGCGATCAAGGCATAGGGAAGGGCCGGAAGCGGGGCGGAAGTCACGGCGCCAAGGATACGGACCCCGTTGGACAAGTCCTACAAATAGCGCCCGAATCCGGCCTCCCGCCGACACCACCAGCCACGTAACGTGTCAACAGCCCCCCGGGACACCCCCGGACCGCGTCGAAAGCGAGGCAGCACCCCATGCCCCAGCAGAGCCCCCTCGATGTTCCCGAGGGCGACCCGTTCGGGCCGCACAACCTCCCCTACGGCGTCTTCTCGACCGCCGCGGAGGACCGCCGCCGGATCGGTGTGCGCATCGGCGGGTACGTCCTCGACGCGGGCGCGGCCGCGGCCGCGCTCGGGTCCCCGTACGCCGGGCTGCTCGGGCAGTCCTCCCTCAACCCGCTCCTGGCCGCCGGGCGCACCGCCTGGCGCGACGTACGCCGCGCGCTGACGGCCTGGGTGACCGACCCCGGCCACCGCCCCGCCGTGGAGCCGCACCTGCTGGCGCTGGACGAGGTCACGCTGCACCTGCCCTACGAGGTCGCGGACTACGTCGACTTCTACGCGAGCGAGCACCACGCCACCAACGTCGGGCGGATGTTCCGCCCGGACGGCGACGCGCTGACCCCGAACTGGAAGCACCTACCCATCGGTTACCACGGCCGCTCCGGCACCATCGTGGTGTCCGGGACCGACGTCGTGCGTCCCTGCGGTCAGCGCAAGGCCCCCACCGACCCGGCGCCCGTCTTCGGCCCGTCCGTCAAGCTCGACATCGAGGCCGAGGTCGGCTTCGTCGTCGGCGTCCCGTCCGAGCTGGGCACCCCGGTGCCGCTGGGCGCCTTCGAGGACCACGTCTTCGGGCTGTTCCTGCTCAACGACTGGTCGGCCCGGGACATCCAGGCCTGGGAGTACGTGCCGCTCGGCCCCTTCCTCGGCAAGTCCTTCGCGACCTCCGTCTCGGCCTGGGTGACCCCGCTGGAGGCCCTGGACGCCGCCCGCGTCGCCCCGCCGGCCCGGGACTTCCCGCTCCTGCCCTACCTCGACGACGCCGCCCTCGACCGCCCCGGCGGCTTCGACCTGCACATCAGCGTCGCCATCAACGGGCAGGAGGTGGCGCAGCCGCCGTTCGCGACGATGTACTGGACCGCCGCCCAGCAGCTCGCGCACATGACCGTCAACGGCGCCTCCCTGCGCACGGGCGACGTCTACGGGTCGGGCACCGTCAGCGGCCCCGAGGCCGGCCAGCGCGGCTCGCTGCTGGAGCTGACCTGGAACGGCCGCGACGCCATCGAGCTCGCCGACGGCAAGCGCACCTTCCTGGAGGACGGGGACACCGTCACCCTCACCGCCTGGGCCCCCGGCCCGGACGGCACGCGCGTCGGCCTCGGCGAGGTCACCGGCCGCATCGCGGGCTCGCGCTAGGGGTTTCGTCTGGCGGCGGCGGCGCGGACCTCCCGCGTACGCCGCCGCCCGGGCGGTCCGAGGGGTGAACCCCCGTTTGGGGGCGCGCCGCGTGCACCGGCCGCCGGGCGCCGGGAAGGTGGACGAAAGCCCCCGAACCGCAGGAGTCCCGATGCCCGCCCGTATTCGCAAGGCTTCCCTGACCTGCGCGGTCGCCGCGTCGATCGGCCTGGCCGCCATCGCCCCCGCGCACGGCGTCGACGGCCCCGCGCCCGACCCGCGCGACCCCCGGGCCATGGCGGACATGGCGACGGCGATCCGGGTGACGGCCAAGTACGTGGACGAGCGGCAGGCGCTCAAGGACGGGTACGTCCCGCACGGCAAGGAGTGCATGACCAACCCGTTCGGGGTGGGTTCCATGGGCTACCACTACGTCAAGCAGTCCAACTGGGGCTCGATGGACCCGAGCAGGCCGACCGCGCTCCTCTACAGCAGCGAGAAGGACCGCAACGGCCGTCGCAAGCTGCAGACCGTGGAGTGGATGTCCACCGACCGCGACCAGGACCTGAAGACCACCGACGACCGGCCGAGCATGTTCGGCCTGCCCTTCGACGGCCCCATGCCCGGCCACTGGGCGGGCATGCCCAAGCACTACGACCTCCACCTGTGGGCGTACGAGAAGAACCCGGCCGGCCGCTTCCACAACTGGAACCCGTCCCTCAAGTGCGCCGGGCATATGACTCACCCGTAAGGGCGGCTTTCCGCGAGAACTCCGGCGATACGCTGAACGCACTCGCGAGACTCAAAGACGACAGCGGCCCGAGTAGCCCGTCAAGCATGGCTGAGGGCCCGGCCCCCCAAGGGGAGCCGGGCCCTCTGCCCTGTGCAGGGACGGTCAGCGGACGAAGGTGCTCGCCTGGCCCGCCAGGTCCAGGAAGTACTGCGGGGCCACGCCCAGGACCAGGGTGACCGCGACGCCGACCGCGATGGTCGTCATCGTCAGCGGCGAGGGGACGGCCACCGTCGGGCCGTCGGCCTTCGGCTCGCTGAAGAACATGAGGACGATCACCCGGATGTAGAAGAACGCGGCGATCGCAGACGAGAGGACACCGACCACGACCAGCGCCCCTGCGCCGCCCTCCGCCGCCGCCTTGAACACGGCGAACTTTCCGGCGAACCCGGACGTCAGCGGGATGCCGGCGAAGGCCAGCAGGAACACCGCGAAGACGGCCGCCGTCAGCGGCGAACGGCGCCCCAGACCGGCCCACTTCGACAGGTGCGTGGCCTCGCCGCCCGCGTCGCGCACCAGCGTGACCACCGCGAAGGCGCCGATCGTCACGAAGGAGTACGCACCCAGGTAGAAGAGGACGGACTTGACGCCCTCCTCCGAGGTCGCGATCACACCGGCCAGGATGAAGCCCGCGTGCGCGATCGAGGAGTAGGCCAGCAGCCGCTTGACGTCGGTCTGGGTCACGGCGATCACCGCACCGGCCAGCATGGTGACGATGGCCACGCCCCACATCACCGGCCGCCAGTCCCAGCGCAGGCCCGGCAGGACCACGTACAGCAGCCGCAGGAGGGCGCCGAAGGCGGCCACCTTCGTCGCGGCCGCCATGAAGCCCGTCACCGGGGTCGGGGCGCCCTGGTAGACGTCCGGGGTCCACATGTGGAAGGGGACCGCGCCGACCTTGAAGAGCAGGCCCATCAGGATCAGCGCGCCGCCGATCAGCAGCAGCGCGTCATTGCCCATGGTGGAGGCGAGCGCCGGGTCGATCTTGGTGACCGTGCCGTCGACCACGTCGGCGATCGCCGCGTACGAGACCGAGCCCGCGTACCCGTAGAGCAGCGCGATGCCGAAGAGGAGGAAGGCGGAGGAGAAGGCGCCCAGCAGGAAGTACTTCACCGCGGCCTCCTGCGACATCAGCCGCTGGCGGCGGGCGACGGCGCAGAGCAGGTAGAGCGGGAGGGAGAAGACCTCCAGCGCGATGAACAGCGTCAGCAGGTCGTTGGCCGCCGGGAAGATCAGCATGCCGGCGACCGCGAACAGGGCCAGCGGGAAGACCTCGGTGGTGGCGAAGCCCGCCTTGACGGCCGCCTTCTCGCTGTCGCTGCCCGGTACCGACGCCGCCTGCGCGGCGAAGGAGTCCACCCGGTTGCCGTGGGCGGCCGGGTCGAGCCGCCGCTCGGCGAAGGTGAAGACCGCGACGACGGAGGCCAGCAGGATGGTGCCCTGCAGGAACAGCGCCGGGCCGTCCACGGCGATGGCGCCCATCGCCGCGATGTGCGCCTTGGTGCTCGCGTATCCGCCGGCGGCGAGGCCGACGACCGCCGCGAAGGCCGAGGCCAGCGCGGCTACGGCGAGGAACACCTGTACGTAGTAACGGGACTTGCGGGGCACGAAGGCCTCGACGAGGATCCCGATGACCGCCGCGCCCACCACGATCAGCGTGGGTGCGAGCTGCGCGTACTCGATGGTCGGTGCCGGGATCCGGTCGACCGGTCCGTCGGCCGCCAGCGTCCACAGGCTGTGGGCGGAAGTCGATGCGCTCACTTCGCCGCCTCCCCGTTCTTGGCTTCGACGGCGACCTCGGGCTTGGGGTCCGTCTGCTTCACGTCCGACATGGTGTGCTCCACCGCCGGGTTGACGACGTCGGTGAGCACCTTCGGGTAGACGCCCAGCCCGATCAGAAGCGCGATCAGCGGGGCGACCACCAGCAGCTCCCGCAGGCGCAGGTCCGGCATGGTGCGGACCTCCTCCTTGACGGGGCCGGTCATCGTGCGCTGGTAGAGCACCAGCGTGTAGAGCGCGGCGAGCACGATGCCGATGGTGGCGATGACGCCGGCGACCGGGTACCGGGCGAAGGTGCCGACCAGGACCAGGAACTCACTGACGAAGGGCGCGAGGCCCGGCAGCGAGAGGGTGGCGAGGCCGCCGATCAGGAAGGTGCCGGCGAGGACGGGGGCGACCTTCTGGACGCCGCCGTAGTCGGCGATGAGCCGCGAGCCGCGCCGCGAGATCAGGAAGCCGGCGACCAGCATCAGCGCCGCCGTCGAGATCCCGTGGTTGACCATGTAGAGCGTCGCGCCCGACTGGCCCTGGGAGGTCATCGCGAAGATGCCCAGGATGATGAAGCCGAAGTGCGAGATGGAGGCGTACGCCACCAGCCGCTTGATGTCGCGCTGCCCGACCGCGACCAGTGCGCCGTAGACGATGCTGATCAGGGCCAGGACGAGGATCACCGGCGTGGCCCATTTGCTGGCCTCCGGGAAGAGCCCGAGGCAGAAGCGGAGCATCGCGAAGGTGCCGACCTTGTCGA
The DNA here is from genome assembly GCF_043076955.1 of Streptomyces sp. NPDC016562. Taxonomy (NCBI): domain Bacteria; kingdom Bacillati; phylum Actinomycetota; class Actinomycetes; order Kitasatosporales; family Streptomycetaceae; genus Streptomyces; species Streptomyces sp. NPDC016562. The sequence continues at coordinate 202,238 of NZ_JBIBRZ010000008.1, forward strand.
CGACCGCGGTGATCAGCACGGCGACCGGTGCGGTCGCCTCGCCCATCGCGTTCGGCAGCCAGGTGTGCAGCGGCCACAGCGGGGCCTTCACCGCGAAGGCGAAGAAGAACCCGAGGAACAGCAGCCGCTCCGTGTTGGTCGCCATGTCGAGCGTGCCCGCGGCGCGGGCGGCGGTGATCTCCTGGAGCGAGAAGTTCCCGGCGACCACATACAGCCCGATGACCGCGGCCAGCATGATCAGGCCGCCGGCCAGGTTGTAGAGGAGGAACTTGACCGCCGCGTACGAGCGCTGCGCGGCCGCGTTCTCGTCGGAGCCGGAGTGGGCCCGGTCCCCGAAGCCGCCGATGAGGAAGTACATCGGGATGAGCATGGCTTCGAAGAAGATGTAGAAGACGAAGACGTCGGTGGCCTCGAAGGAGATGATCACCATCGCCTCGACCAGCAGGATCAGGGCGAAGAAGCCCTGCGTCGGCCGCCACCGGGACGAAGAAGTCTCCAGCGGGTCCGCGTCGTGCCAGCCGGCCGCGATCACGAAGGGGATCAGCAGCGCGGTGAGCGCGATCAGCGCCACCCCGATGCCGTCCACGCCCAGTTCGTAGCGGACGCCGAAGTCGGCGATCCAGGGGCGGGATTCGGTGAGCTGGTAGCGGTCGCCGCCGGGCTCGAACCGGACCGCGACGAGCACGGCCAGGGCCAGTGTCGCCAGCGAGAAGAGCAGCGCGAGCCACTTGGCGGCGGTCCTGCGGGCGGCCGGGACGGCCGCCGTCAGGACCGCGCCGACCGCGGGCACCGCGGCCGTCACCGTCAGAAGCGGGAAACTCATTTCACACCGCCCTCATCAGCAGGGTCGCGGCGATGAGGATCGCCGTCCCCCCGAACATCGAGACCGCGTAGCTGCGGGCGTAGCCGTTCTGCAGCTTGCGCAGCCGGCCCGAGAGCCCGCCGACCGAGGCGGCCGTCCCGTTGACCACCCCGTCGACCAGGCTGTGGTCGACGTACACGAGCGAGCGGGTCAGGTGCTCGCCGCCGCGCACCAGCACGACGTGGTTGAAGTCGTCCTGGAGCAGGTCCCGTCGGGCCGCCCGGGTGATCCAGCTGCCGCGCGGGGCGACGACGGGGACGGGACGCCGGCCGTACATGGCCCAGGCGACGGCGACGCCGATCACGAGGACCACCATCGTGGCCAGCGTGACCGTCATGGCGCTGACCGGCGGGTGGCCGTGCGCGTGCCCGGTGACGGGCTCCAGCCACTTCAGGAACCGGTCGCCGACCCCGAACAGGCCGCCGGCGAAGACCGATCCGAAAGCCAGCACGATCATCGGGACGGTCATGGACTTCGGGGACTCGTGCGGATGCGGCATCTCCCCGGCCCGGTGCTCGGCGGCCGGTTCGGCGCTGGGCACCGCGTCCGCGTCGGGGGCGGGCTGCCAGCGCTTCTCGCCGAAGAAGGTGAGGAGCATGACGCGGGTCATGTAGAAGGCGGTGATGGCCGCGCCCAGCAGGGCCACCGATCCCAGGATCCAGCCCTCGGTGCCGCCCTTCGCGAAGGCCGCCTCGATGATCCGGTCCTTGGAGAAGAAGCCCGACAGGCCCGGGAAGCCGATGATGGCCAGGTATCCCAGGCCGAAGGTCACGAAGGTGACGGGCATGTACGTGCGCAGGCCGCCGTACTTGCGCATGTCGACCTCGTCGTTCATCCCGTGCATCACGGAACCCGCGCCGAGGAAGAGGCCGGCCTTGAAGAAGCCGTGGGTGACCAGGTGCATGATCGCGAAGACGTAGCCGATCGGACCGAGGCCCGCGGCGAGGATCATGTAGCCGATCTGCGACATCGTCGAGCCCGCCAGGGCCTTCTTGATGTCGTCCTTCGCGCAACCGACGATCGCACCGAAGAGGAGCGTGACCGCGCCCACGACGGTGACCGCGAGCTGCGCGTCCGGCGCCCCGTTGAAGAGGGCGCCCGAGCGGACGATCAGGTACACACCGGCCGTCACCATGGTCGCCGCGTGGATCAGGGCCGAGACCGGAGTCGGGCCCTCCATCGCGTCACCGAGCCAGGACTGCAGCGGGACCTGCGCGGACTTGCCGCACGCGGCCAGCAGCAGCATCAGGCCGATCGCCGTCAGCTTGCCCTCGGAGGTCTCGCCCGCGGCGCCGAGCACCGGCCCGAAGGCGAAGGTGCCGAAGGTGGTGAACATCAGCATGATCGCGATCGACAGGCCCATGTCACCGACCCGGTTGACCAGGAAGGCCTTCTTCGCGGCGGTGGCCGCGCTGGGCTTGTGCTGCCAGAAGCCGATCAGGAGGTACGAGGCGAGGCCCACGCCCTCCCAGCCGAAGTACAGCAGCAGGTAGTTGTCGGCGAGGACCAGCAGCAGCATGGCCGCGACGAACAGGTTCAGGTAGCCGAAGAAGCGGCGGCGGCGCTCGTCGTGCTCCATGTACCCGATCGAGTACACGTGGATGAGCGTGCCCACCCCGGAGATCAGCAGGACGAAGGTCATCGACAGCTGGTCGAGCTGGAAGGCGATGTCCGCCTGGAAGCCCCCCACGGGCACCCAGCTGAACAGCCGCTGGTGCAGGGCCCGGTCCTCGGCGCCGCGCCCGAGCATGTCGGCGAACAGCACGGCGCCGATCCCGAAGGAGACGGCCGCGAGCAGGGTGCCGATCCAGTGGCCGGACTTGTCGAGGCGCCGGCCGCCGCACAGCAGCACCGCCGCTCCGAGCAAGGGCGCTGCCACCAGCAGCGCAATCAGATTTTCCACTGTGAGCGCCCCTTACAGCTTCATCAGGCTGGCGTCGTCGACCGAGGCCGAGTGGCGGGTACGGAACAGCGACACGATGATCGCCAGGCCGACCACGACCTCCGCGGCGGCGACGACCATCGTGAAGAACGCGATGATCTGACCGTCGAGGTTGCCGTGCATCCGGGAGAAGGCGACGAAGGCGAGGTTGCAGGCGTTGAGCATCAGCTCGACGCACATGAACAGCACGATCGCGTTCCTGCGGATCAGCACCCCGGCGGCGCCGATGGTGAACAGCAGGGCCGCCAGGTACAGGTAGTTGACCGGGTTCACTTCGTGGCCTCCTCATGCGCGTCACGGCCGAGGCGCTCCGAGGAGCGCTGTTCCAGCGCCTTGAGGTCGGAGAGCGCCTCGCCGGAGACGTCCCGGATCTGGCCGCGGGCGCGCAGCGTCTGGCTGACCGTGAGCTCGGACGGGGTGCCGTCCGGGAGCAGGCCGGGGACGTCCACCGCGTTGTGCCGGGCGTAGACGCCGGGCGCCGGAAGCGGCGGGAGCTGCACGCCCTCGCGTACGCGCCGCTCGGCCAGCTCGCGCTGGGTGGCGGCCCGTTCGGTGCGCTCGCGGTGCGTGAGCACCATCGCGCCGACGGCCGCGGTGATGAGCAGCGCGCCGGTGATCTCGAAGGCGAAGACGTACTTGGTGAAGATCAGCTGGGCCAGACCCTCCACGTGTCCGGCGGAGTTGACCCGGCCGAGCCCGTTGAAGTGGTCGAGCCTGGCGTTGCCGATGCCGGCGATCAGCAGGATGCCGAAGCCGAGCCCGCACAGGACGGCGAGCCAGCGCTGCCCCTTGATGGTCTCCTTCAGGGAGTCGGCGGCGGTGACGCCGACGAGCATGACCACGAAGAGGAAGAGCATCATGATCGCGCCGGTATAGACGATGACCTGGACGACGCCCAGGAAGTAGGCACCGTTCGCGAGGTAGAAGACCGCCAGGATGATCATCGTCCCGGCCAGGCTGAGGGCGCTGTGCACGGCCTTCTTCATCAGGATCGTGGACAGGGCGCCGATGACGGCGACCGTGCCGAGGACCCAGAACTGCACGGCCTCGCCGGTGGAGGTGAGCGAGGTGGAGGCCGCGGCGAGCGAAGCGCTCATCGTCCGATCACCTCCTGCGCGGCGGGCTCGTCCGGCCCGGAGTCCGAGGCCGCCTCCTGCGGGGCCGCCGTGTCGGTGGGGACCTGGCGGACCGTGCCGGGGGCGGCCGCGGTCACCAGACCTCGGTAGTAGTCCGTGTCGTCCATGCCGGGGAAGATCGAGTGCGGTGCCTCGACCATGCCCTCGGTGAGACCCGCGAGCAGCTGCTCCTTGGTGTAGATGAGCGATTCACGGCTGGAGTCGGCCAGTTCGAACTCGTTCGTCATGGTCAGCGCCCGCGTCGGGCACGCCTCCACGCACAGCCCGCACAGGATGCAGCGGGCGTAGTTGATCTGGTAGACCCGGCCGTACCGCTCGCCCGGGGAGTAGCGCTCCTCCTCCGTGTTGTCCGCGCCCTCCACGTAGATGGCGTCGGCGGGACAGGCCCAGGCGCACAGTTCGCACCCGATGCACTTCTCCAGACCGTCCGGGTGCCGGTTGAGCTGGTGGCGTCCGTGGAAGCGCGGAGCGGTCGTCTTGTGCTGCTCCGGGTACTGCTCGGTGAGGCGCTTCTTGAACATGGCCTTGAAGGTCACGCCGAAGCCCGCCACCGGGTTCTGCCACGTGTCGCTCTGGTCAGCGTCAGACATTCTCAGCACCCTCCTCTCGGTCACTGTCAGTATTCGTCCCGCCACTGACAATCAGCTCCCGCTCACTGCGAGGCCGCCTGCGCGGTACGGGTGCCAGGTGCTGGCCGGGCTTGGGCGGTACGGGGAATCCGCCCGCCAGCGGGTCGAAGGGCTCGGTGTCCCGCACGGCCTCCGCGGCCGCCGCCTTCTCCCGCTTGTCGCGGAAGAGGTCCGCGACGAAGGACAGCAGCAGGATCGCCACGACGGCGCCGCCGACGTAGAGGACGATCTCGCTGAAGTCGTACCGCTCGTTGCGCAGCGCCCGCACGGTGGCCACCAGCATCAGCCAGACCACGGAGACCGGGATCAGGACCTTCCAGCCGAGCTTCATCAGCTGGTCGTAGCGCACGCGCGGGAGCGTGCCGCGCAGCCAGATGAAGAAGAACAGGAGCAGCTGCACCTTGAGGACGAACCAGAGCATCGGCCACCAGCCGTGGTTCGCGCCCTCCCAGTAGGTGGAGATCGGCGCCGGGGCCCGCCAGCCGCCCAGGAAGAGGGTGACGGAGACCGCCGAGACGGTGACCATGTTGACGTACTCGGCGAGCATGAACAGCGCGAACTTGATGGACGAGTACTCGGTGTTGAAGCCGCCGACCAGGTCGCCCTCGGACTCCGGCATGTCGAAGGGGGCGCGGTTCGTCTCGCCGACCATCGTGACGACGTAGATGATGAAGGAGACCGGCAGCAGGATGATGTACCAGCGGTCGGCCTGGGCCTCCACGATCGCCGAGGTCGACATCGACCCGGAGTAGAGGAAGACCGAGGCGAAGGCCGCGCCCATCGCGATCTCGTAGGAGATCATCTGCGCGCAGGAGCGCAGTCCGCCCAGGAGCGGGTAGGTGGAGCCGGAGGACCAGCCCGCCAGGACGATGCCGTAGATGCCGACCGAGGCCACCGCGAGGACGTAGAGCATCGCGATGGGCAGGTCGGTCAGCTGCATCGTGGTGCGCTGGCCGAAGATGGAGACCTCGTTGCCCGAGGGGCCGAAGGGGATCACCGCGATGGCCATGAAGGCCGGGATCGCCGCGATGATCGGGGCCAGGACGTAGACGACCTTGTCGGCCCGCTTGACGATGACGTCTTCCTTGAGCATCAGCTTCACGCCGTCGGCGAGCGACTGGAGCATGCCCCAGGGGCCGTGCCGGTTCGGGCCGATGCGCAACTGCATCCAGGCGACGACCTTGCGCTCCCAGACGATGGAGAAGAGCACCGTCACCATCAGGAAGGCGAAGCAGAACACCGCCTTGACGACGACGAGCCACCAGACGTCCCGCCCGAACAGGGACAGGTCCTCGGCGGCCAGCTGTACCGCGTTCACGCGCCCACCTCCGCAGTGGTGCCGTCGGCGCCGGCCGGGGTCGCCGGGCCGATGCGTACGAGGGTGCCCGGGCGGGCGCCCGTGTCGGCGAGCACTCCGCCGCCCACCGAGTTCAGGGGGAGCCAGACCACCCGGTCGGGCATCTGCGTGATCCGCAGCGGCAGTTCCACCGAGCCGGCCGGTCCGGTGACCGCGAGGACGTCGCCGTCCTTGACGCCCGTCTCGGCGGCCGTCGCGGCCGACAGTCGGGCGCTCGCCTCGTGCCGGGTCCCGGCCAGGGCGTCGTCGCCGTCCTGGAGCCTGCCCTGGTCGAGCAGGAGCCGGTGGCCGGCGAGGACCGCCTCGCCCAGACCCGGGCGGGGCAGCGGCGCGGTGTCCGCGGACTGTTCGGCGGCCCGCTCCCCGGCCCACGTGCCGAGCCCGTCGAGCTCCCGGCGTACGGCGTGTACGTCGGGCAGCGCAATCGGCCGGTCGGCGGTGTCGGCCAGCATGTGCAGCACGCGGGCGTCGGCCGGGGCGAGCCGGCGGGTCATCTGGTCGGGCTTGAGCGCGGCCTCGAACGGCCGGACCCTGCCCTCCCAGTTGATGAACGCGCCCGCCTTCTCCGCGACCGCGGCGACCGGCAGGACCACGTCCGCGTGGTCGGTGACCTCGCTCGGCCGCAGTTCCAGCGACACCACGAAGGCCTCCTGGAGGGCGACCCGCGCACGGGCCGGATCCGGCAGGTCCGCGACCTCCACGCCGGCGACCAGCAGGGCGGACAGCTCCCGGGTGGCGGCCGCTTCGACGATCTGGCCGGTGTCCCGGCCGTAGCGGTGCGGCAGTTCGTCCAGGCCCCAGGCGGCGGCGACCTCGTCGCGCGCCCGCGGGTCGGTGGCCGGGCGGCCGCCGGGCAGCAGGGACGGCAGCGCGCCCGCCTCGACGGCGGCCCGCTCCCCGGCCCGGCGCGGGATCCATACGAGCGCGGCCCCGGTCGCGGCGGCGGCCCGTACGGCGGCGGTCAGCGCGCCGGGCACCCCGGCGAGCCGTTCGCCTACGACGATGACGGCGCCGGGCAGGCGCAGCGCCTCGGCGGCCTGTTCGCCTCCGGCCTCCAGGCCGATCCGGGTGGCCAGGGCGTCCAGCCACTCCGGTTCGGTGCCGGGGGCGGCGGCCAGCAGCGTGCCGCCCGCCTTCTCCAGGCCGCGCGTCGCGAAGGGGGCGAGGGCGAAGGTCCGCTGCTTGTGCTTGCGGTGGGCCTTGCGCAGGCGCAGGAAGACGCCGGGGGCCTCCTCCTCCGCCTCGATGCCGGCCAGCAGGACGGCCGGCGCCGCCTCCAGCGAGGTGTACGTGACCCCCGCGCCGTCGAGGTCCTTGCCGGTGCCGGCCACGGTGGCGGCCAGGAACTCGGCCTCCTCCGCGCTGTGCACGCGGGCCCGGAAGTCGATGTCGTTGGTGTCCAGCACCACCCGCGCGAACTTGGCGTACGCGTAGGCGTCCTCGACGGTGAGCCGGCCGCCGGTGAGCACCCCGGCCCGGCCGCGCGCCGTGGCGAGCCCGCGGGCCGCGGCCTCCAGCGCCTCCGGCCAGCTGGCGGGGGCGAGGACCCCGTCGGCGCCGCGCACCAGCGGGGTGGTGAGCCGGTCGGGGCGCTGCGCGTAGCGGAACGCGAACCGGCCCTTGTCGCAGAGCCACTCCTCGTTGACCTCGGGGTCCTCCGCGGCGAGGCGTCGCAGCACCTTGCCGCGGCGGTGGTCGGTCCGGGTCGCGCAGCCGCCCGCGCAGTGCTCGCACACGCTCGGGGAGGAGACGAGGTCGAAGGGGCGGGAGCGGAACCGGTAGGCGGCCGAGGTCAGCGCGCCGACGGGGCAGATCTGGATGGTGTTGCCGGAGAAGTACGACTCGAAGGGGTCGCCCTCGCCGGTGCCGACCTGCTGGAGCGCTCCGCGTTCCAGCAGCTCGATCATCGGGTCGCCGGCGATCTCGTTGGAGAAGCGGGTGCAGCGGGCGCAGAGCACGCACCGCTCGCGGTCCAGGAGCACCTGGGTGGAGATCGGGACGGGCTTCTCGTAGGTGCGCTTCATGCCTTCGAAACGCGATTCGGCGTTGCCGTGCGACATCGCCTGGTTCTGCAGCGGGCACTCGCCGCCCTTGTCGCAGACCGGGCAGTCCAGCGGGTGGTTGATGAGCAGCAGCTCCATCACCCCGCGCTGGGCCTTGTCGGCGACCGCCGACGTCAGCTGGGTCTTGACGACCATGCCGTCGGTGCAGGTGATGGTGCAGGAGGCCATCGGCTTGCGCTGGCCCTCGACCTCGACGATGCACTGGCGGCAGGCGCCGGCCGGGGAGAGGAGGGGGTGGTCGCAGAACCGGGGGATCTCGATGCCGAGCTGTTCGGCGGCCCGGATGACGAGCGTGCCCTTGGGCACCGAGAGCTCGGCCCCGTCGATGGTCAGCGTGACCAGATCGGCGGGCGGTACGGCGGGCCCTCCGCCACCGGCGGGAGCGTTACTGGTGACGGTCATGCGTTCACCTCCGTGTCAGCCCAGAGGGTCGACTTCCTGGGGTCGAAGGGGCAGCCCCTGCCCGTGATGTGCTGCTCGTACTCCTCGCGGAAGTACTTGAGCGAGGAGAAGATCGGGCTGGCCGCGCCGTCGCCGAGCGCGCAGAAGGACTTGCCGTTGATGTTGTCGGCGATGTCGTTCAGCTTGTCGAGGTCGGACATGACGCCCTTGCCGGCCTCGATGTCGCGGAGCAACTGGACCAGCCAGTACGTGCCTTCGCGGCAGGGGGTGCACTTGCCGCAGGACTCGTGGGCGTAGAACTCGGTCCACCGGGTGACGGCCCGCACCACGCAGGTCGTCTCGTCGAAGCACTGGAGCGCCTTGGTGCCGAGCATCGAGCCGGCCGCGCCCACGCCCTCGTAGTCGAGCGGGACGTCGAGGTGCTCGTCGGTGAACATCGGGGTGGAGGAGCCGCCCGGGGTCCAGAACTTGAGCCGGTGCCCGGGCCGCATCCCGCCGCTCATGTCGAGGAGCTGGCGCAGGGTGATGCCGAGCGGGGCCTCGTACTGGCCGGGGCCGGCGACGTGTCCGGAGAGCGAGTACAGCGTGAAGCCGGGGGACTTCTCGGTCCCCATCGCCTTGAACCAGTCCTTGCCCTTGTTCAGGATCGCGGGAACCGAGGCGATGGACTCCACGTTGTTCACGACAGTGGGGCACGCGTAGAGCCCCTCGACGGCAGGGAAGGGAGGACGCAGCCGGGGCTGACCGCGCCGGCCTTCGAGGGAGTCGAGCAGCGCCGTCTCCTCGCCGCAGATGTACGCGCCCGCCCCCGCGTGCACCGTGATGTCGAGGTCGAGCCCGCTCCCGAGGATGTCCTTGCCGAGGTAACCGGCCTCGTACGCCTCGCGCACCGCCTCGTGCAGGCGCCGCAGGACCGGCACGACCTCGCCGCGCAGGTAGATGAAGGCGTGCTGCGAGCGGATCGCGTAGCAGGCGATGATCATTCCCTCGATGAGGGAGTGCGGGTTGGCGAAGAGGAGGGGGATGTCCTTGCAGGTTCCCGGCTCCGACTCGTCCGCGTTCACGACGAGGTAGTGCGGCTTGCCGTCGCCCTGCGGGATGAACTGCCACTTCATGCCGGTGGGGAAGCCCGCGCCGCCGCGTCCGCGCAGGCCCGAGTCCTTCACGTAGGCGATGAGGTCGTCCGGGGTCATCGCGAGGGCCTTGCGCAGGCCCTCGTAGCCCTCGTGGCGCCGGTAGGTCTCCAGCGTCCACGACTGCGGCTCGTCCCAGAAGGCCGACAGGACGGGTGCCAGGAGCTTCTCCGGGCTCGCGCCTCCCCCTGCCTCCGGCCGGGAGGTGCCCTCATGGCTTTCCTTGGATGACACGGTCATCACTCCCCTCCCTCGGTGGTGGCCTCGCCACGCGGGTGGACGATCGGGGTGTGCGGCGATTCGCCGCGGGCGATGCGCAGCCCGATCAGGGAGGCGGCGCCGGCGCCGCCGCTCGCCGCGACCGCGCCCTCGCGCTCGTCCGGGAAACCGGCCAGGATCCTGGCGGTCTCCTTGTAGGTGCACAGCGGCGCGCCCCGGCTCGGCGTGACCTCGCGGCCGGCGAGCAGGTCGTCCACCATGGCCTTGGCGGACTCGGGGGTCTGGTTGTCGAAGAACTCCCAGTTGACCATCACCACGGGGGCGTAGTCGCAGGCCGCGTTGCACTCGATGTGTTCGAGGGTGACCTTGCCGTCGGGCGTGGTCTCGTTGTTGCCGACCCCGAGGTGCTCCTTGAGCTCCTCGAAGATGGCGTCGCCGCCCATGACCGCGCACAGCGTGTTCGTGCAGACGCCGACCTGGTACTCGCCCGAGGGCTTGCGCCGGTACATCGTGTAGAAGGTCGCCACCGCCGTCACCTCGGCGGTGGTCAGGCCCAGCACCTCGGCGCAGAAGCGGACGCCGGTGCGCGAGACGTAGCCCTCCTCGGACTGGCACAGGTGCAGCAGCGGCAGCAGTGCGGAGCGGCTGTCGGGGTAGCGGGCGATGACGTCCTTGGCGTCCGCTTCGAGGCGCTCGCGTACCTCCGCCGGGAAGTCCGGGGCGGGCAGCTGGGGCATACCCAGCGAGATCTCTGTCATCGGTCGACGCCTCCCATCACGGGGTCGATGGAGGCGACGGCGACGATGACGTCGGCGACCTGGCCGCCCTCGCACATCGCCGCCATGGCCTGCAGGTTGGTGAAGGACGGGTCGCGGAAGTGGACCCGGTAGGGGCGGGTCCCGCCGTCGGAGACCACGTGGACGCCCAGCTCGCCCTTGGGCGACTCCACGGCCGCGTACGCCTGTCCGGCCGGGACCCGGAAACCCTCGGTCACCAGCTTGAAGTGGTGGATGAGGGCCTCCATCGAGGTGCCCATGATGTTCCTGATGTGGTCGAGCGAGTTGCCGAGGCCGTCCGGGCCCATCGCCAGCTGCGCGGGCCAGGCGATCTTCTTGTCGGCGACCATCACCGGGCCCGGCTCCAGCCGCTCCAGGCACTGCTCGACGATCCGCAGCGACTGGCGCATCTCCTCCAGGCGGATCAGGAACCGCCCGTAGGAGTCGCAGGTCTCGGTGGTCGGCACGTCGAACTCGTAGGTCTCGTAGCCGCAGTACGGGTCCGACTTGCGCAGGTCGTGCGGCAGGCCGGCGGAGCGCAGGATCGGGCCGGTGGCGCCGAGCGCCATGGCACCGGTCAGGTCGAGGTAGCCGACGTCCTGCATGCGGGCCTTGAAGATGGGGTTGCCGGTGGCGAGCTTGTCGTACTCCGGCAGGTTCTTCTTCATGGTCTTGACGAAGTCGCGCAGCTGGTCGACGGCGCCCGGGGGCAGGTCCTGCGCGAGGCCGCCGGGGCGGACGAACGCATGGTTCATGCGAAGCCCGGTGATCAGCTCGAAGATGTCGAGGATCAGCTCGCGGTCGCGGAAGCCGTAGATCATGATCGTGGTCGCGCCCAGCTCCATGCCGCCGGTGGCGATGCACACCAGGTGGGAGGAGAGCCGGTTGAGCTCCATCAGCAGGACGCGGATGACGGTGGCGCGGTCCGGGATCTGGTCGGTGATGCCGAGCAGCTTCTCGACGCCGAGGCAGTACGCCGTCTCGTTGAAGAACGGCGTCAGGTAATCCATGCGCGTCACGAAGGTGGTGCCCTGCGTCCAGTTCCGGAATTCGAGGTTCTTCTCGATGCCGGTGTGCAGGTAGCCGATGCCGCAGCGGGCTTCGGTGACCGTCTCGCCGTCGATCTCCAGGATCAGGCGCAGCACTCCGTGGGTGGAGGGGTGCTGCGGGCCCATGTTGACGACGATCCGCTCGTCGTCGGCCTTGGCCGCGGACTGGACGACCTCGTCCCAGTCGCCGCCGGTGACGGTGTAGACGAGGCCTTCGGTCGTCTCGCGCGAGGAGGCGGGGGAGGCCGGGGAGGCGTGGTTTGACGTGGACATCAGCTGTACGACCTCCGCTGGTCGGGAGCCGGGATCTGGGCGCCCTTGTACTCGACGGCGATGCCGCCGAGCGGGTAGTCCTTGCGCTGCGGGAAGCCCTGCCAGTCGTCCGGCATCATGATCCGGGTGAGGGCCGGGTGCCCGTCGAAGATCAGGCCGAAGAAGTCGTACGTCTCGCGCTCGTGCCAGTCGTTGGTCGGGTAGACGGAGACGAGCGAGGGGACGTGCGGGTCGCTGTCCGGGACGGACACCTCCAGCCGCAGGATCCGGCCGTGGGTGAGCGAGCGCAGGTGGTAGACGGCGTGCAGCTCGCGGCCCTTGTCCCCGGGGTAGTGCACCCCCGAGACGCCGGTGCACAGCTCGAAGCGCAGGGCCGGGTCGTCGCGCAGGGTGGCGGCCACGCGGACGAGGTGCTCGCGGGCGATGTGGAAGGTGAGCTCGCCGCGGTCGACGACCGTCTTCTCGATGGCGTTCTCGGGCAGCAGGTCCTGCTCCTCCAGGGCGCCTTCGAGTTCGTCGGCCACCTCGTCGAAATAGGAGCCGTACGGGCGGACGGCCGGGCCGGGCAGGCGTACGGAGCGCACGAGGCCGCCGTAGCCGGAGGTGTCGCCGCCGTTGCGGGCGCCGAACATGCCGCGCTGGACGCGGATCTCCTCGCCGTGGTCCCCGCGCTGGCCGGGGAGGTTCTCGCGGCTGAGTTCCTTGTCGGGGTTGGGTTCGCGGGTCTCACTCACCGGAGCAGCCCCTTCATCTCGATGATGGGGAGGGCCTTGAGGGCCGCCTCCTCCGCCTCACGGGCCGCTTCTTCCCGGTTCACGCCGAGCTTGGAGCCCTGGATCTTCTGGTGGAGCTTGAGGATCGCGTCCATCAGCATCTCGGGGCGCGGCGGGCAGCCGGGCAGGTAGATGTCCACGGGGACGATGTGGTCCACGCCCTGGACGATCGCGTAGTTGTTGAACATTCCGCCCGAAGATGCACAAACCCCCATGGAGATCACCCACTTGGGAGCGGGCATCTGGTCGTACACCTGCCGCAGTACGGGCGCCATCTTCTGGCTGACCCGGCCGGCCACGATCATCAGGTCGGCCTGGCGCGGGGAGCCGCGGAAGACCTCCATGCCGAAGCGGGCCAGGTCGTACCGGCCCGCTCCGGTGGTCATCATCTCGATGGCGCAGCAGGCGAGGCCGAAGGTCGCCGGGAAGACGGATGACTTGCGCACCCAGCCCGCGGCCTGTTCGACGGTGGTCAGCAGAAAGCCGCTCGGCAGCTTCTCTTCCAGTCCCATGGAAAATTCAGCCCCTCAGTCCCATTCCAGGCCGCCGCGGCGCCACACGTAGGCGTAGGCGACGAAGACGGTGAGCACGAAGAGCAGCATCTCGACGAGCCCGAAGATCCCCAGGGAGTCGAAGGTGACGGCCCAGGGGTAGAGGAAGACAACCTCGATGTCGAAGACGATGAAGAGCATCGCCGTCAGGTAGTACTTGATGGGGAAGCGGCCGCCGCCGGCCGGCGTGGGAGTCGGCTCGATGCCGCACTCGTACGCCTCAAGCTTCGCCCGGTTGTACCGTTTTGGGCCGATCAGCGTGGCCATGACCACGGAGAAGATCGCAAACCCTGCGCCGAGGGCGCCGAGCACGAGGATGGGCGCGTACGCATTCACGCTCCTCGCTCCTTCCAGTCGTCCTTGACCGTTGGACCGCTGCCGGCGCCGAGTGCCCCGCCTCGCCAAGATCGCGCCGCGATCGCGCTGCGATCGAGCGCTTGCATGTGAGGCAGTTCACAAGCCGGACTGCTGCGCATCTTATGCCCGCGCGTCTGTGATCTGCGACACGGGTTACAACACAGAGTTTGTGATCTCCACCACCTGACGAACGATCATGAACTCCGATGAGTGGTGATCTTCATACGCGAAGCATCCACATGATCACCAAAGGTGACATCCGGCCCCGTTACCGCAGGTAGAAGGCGGGAGTGCTTTATCAAAGATGGCCTTTACATGCAAATTGGCGAGACGGGCCGCTGGGGTGATAAAGGGATCGGCGTCGCCCGGTCGGGGGGCCCGCGCGTACGGAGGTGGACGCGGGGTACGCGGGGCGGGGCGGCGGCTCCGGGCGCGTGCATCCGTTCACGAGGGGCGCGGCAAGATCGCGGCGGGGTGGAGGGGCGGCCCGCGGCGGGGTGGCGGGACCGCGGGCGGCGGCAGGAATCCGAGCGAGAACTTCACGGCAGGCACTCGGCCGGTTCACAGGAAGGTCACGGCCGGCCCACAACGTCCGCATCATGTGACGCTCCTGTGACCTGCGCCACTCTGAATGGCCGCTTCCGAAAGGGGGCTTGGCCATCTGTGCGGCGGGATGGTAGGTCAAGGATCAATTCGGACTTATTAGAGAAACCCCATGATCACAGCCCTGCAGGGCCCTGTCCGTTTCGCCCGTTACGGCGTCAATAAAGGCTGAGACGCACCCGGTTATCGGCCTTCGCGCGCAACTGTGGCGCAAGCCACGTTTCTTGAAGGGAACCCTGGCGCCCTGATAGCGGTTGTCCTCATGTCCCACACCGCTCACATACCCAGCCACCGGAAGCCCCGCCGCAGCGCCTCGAAGCTCGCGGTCCGCGCCGGAGTTGCCGGTGGCGTCCTCAGCACCCTGGCCATGGCCGGCACCGCGAGCGCGTCCCCCGCCGAGCCCGTGGCCGAGACGACGCTCGAAATGCCGGTCCTGAACCTGGACCTGGGCGCCGAGGTCTCCTCCGCCGTCACGCAGGCCGCCGAGAACACCCGCCTCGCGGCCGTCGAGGGCGAACTGAACGCCCAGGAGGAGAGCGCCCGTACCGGCGCCGCCGCCGAGGCGAAGCAGGCCAAGGAAGAGGCCCAGAAGAAGGCCGACGAGGAGAAGACGGCCAAGGACGAGGCGGACCGCAAGGCCGAGGCCGAGCGCGCCACCCGCAGTGCCGAGCGCACCAAGCTCCAGAGCGCCTCCGGTTCGGACTCCGGCTCCACCGCCCAGGGCTCCGGAACCGTCACCGCCCCGGCCACCGGCTCCGCCGCCGCCATCGTCAACTTCGCCCGCGCGCAGGTCGGTAAGGCGTACGTTTCGGGCGGAACCGGTCCGAACTCCTTCGACTGCTCCGGTCTCGTCCAGGCCGCCTACCGTCAGGCCGGCATCTCCCTGCCGCGCATGTCCCAGGCGCAGTCCTCGTCCGGCACCGCGGTCTCGCTCAGCGCGCTGCAGCCCGGCGACATCCTGTACTGGGGTGCCCGCGGCAGCGCGTACCACGTCGCCATCTACGTCGGCGGCGGCAAGTTCGTCGGCGCGCAGAACTCCAGCACCGGCATCGTCGAGCGCAGCCTCAGCTACGACAAGCCGACGGGCGCCGTCCGCGTCCTCTGAGTCGTCTGAGACCTCTGGGTCGTCCGCACGTGCCGAAGGGCCGGTACTCCCCCGCTCGGGGGTGGAGTACCGGCCCTTCGGCGTGCCCGCGCGCCTGACCGTCCGCCTGACCGCCTAGTGGGCGGCCCGTACCGGACCGGGCGCCACCCTGCGAAGATGGGGGCCGTGGCTCGATGTGATCGTTCGACCCTGGAGGTGGTGGTTCCGTGACGCCGATGCCCAAGTCGTACGAGGACCACGGCGCCGACGACCCCACCGCGGCCCCGGCCGCGCTCGGGCTCACCCTGCTCGCCGTCGGCGGCTGGCTGCTGACCACCGCCCGCCCCTGGCAGAAACCGGGGCACCCCCTCACCCTGGGCCTCGGCTGGACCGCCTCGGGCGCACTGCTCCTCTGCGGCCTGGTCCTGCTGGCCCACTGCGTGCGCGCCGTACACGGCGACACCGCCCCGGACACGGACACCGCCACCCACACCGACGGCTGAAACACACGCCGCCCGGCCG
The DNA here is from genome assembly GCF_043076955.1 of Streptomyces sp. NPDC016562. NCBI lineage: Bacteria > Bacillati > Actinomycetota > Actinomycetes > Kitasatosporales > Streptomycetaceae > Streptomyces > Streptomyces sp. NPDC016562. The sequence goes on from NZ_JBIBRZ010000008.1 coordinate 217,969, forward strand.
GGGCCGAAACTGGCCGAGCGCCACGAGCCGGGCCGCTCGACGGTCCGAGGAGCGGCCCGGGGTGGGATCGTCAGGCCCGGGGGGCCACCTTCGACAGGCCGTTGATGATGCGGTCCATCGCGTCGCCGCCCGTCGGGTCGGTCAGGTTGGCCAGCATCTTCAGCGTGAACCGCATCAGCACCGGGTGCGTCAGGCCGCGCTGCGTGGCGACCTTCATGACCTTCGGGTTGCCGATCAGCTTCACGAAGGCGCGGCCCAGCGTGTAGTAGCCGCCGTAGGTCTCCTTGAGGACCTTCGGGTAGTTGTGCAGGGCCAGCTCGCGCTGCGCCGGGGTGGCCCGGGCGTGCGCCTGCACGATGACGTCGGCCGCGATCTGGCCCGACTCCATGGCGTACGCGATGCCCTCGCCGTTGAACGGGTTGACGAGGCCGCCCGCGTCACCGACCAGCAGCAGGCCCTTGGTGTAGTGCGGCTGCCGGTTGAAGGCCATCGGCAGGGCCGCGCCACGGATCGGCTGGGTCATGTTCTCAGGGGTGTAGCCCCAGTCCTCCGGCATGGACGCGCACCAGGCCTTGAGGACCTCGCGCCAGTCCAGCTCCTTGAAGGCGGAGGAGGAATTGAGGATGCCGAGGCCGACGTTGGACGTGCCGTCGCCCATGCCGAAGATCCAGCCGTAGCCGGGCAGCAGCCGGTCCTGCGCGCCGCGCCGGTCCCACAGCTCCAGCCAGGACTCCAGGTAGTCGTCGTCGTGGCGGGGCGAGGTGAAGTACGTGCGCACGGCCACGCCCATCGGGCGGTCCTCGCGGCGGTGCAGGCCCATCGCCAGGGAGAGGCGCGAGGAGTTGCCGTCGGCGGCCACGACGAGGGGGGCGTGGAAGGTGACCGGGGTCTTCTCCTCGCCCAGCTTCGCCTGCACGCCCGTGATGTGGCCGGTGCGCGGGTCGCGTACGGGCTCGCCGACGTTGCAGCGCTCGTAGAGGCGGGCGCCGGCCTTCTGCGCCTGGCGGGCCAGGGTCTCGTCGAAGTCGTCGCGCTTGCGGACCAGTCCGTAGTCCGGGAAGGAGGCGAGTTCCGGCCAGTCCAGCTGGAGCCGCTGCCCGCCGCCGATGATGCGCAGGCCCTTGTTCCGCAGCCAGCCGGCCTCTTCGGAGATGTCGATGCCCATCGCGACCAGCTGCTTGGTGGCGCGCGGGGTCAGGCCGTCGCCGCACACCTTCTCGCGCGGGAACGCCGTCTTCTCCAGCAGCAGGACGTCCAATCCGGCCTTGGCGAGGTAGTAGGCGGTGGTCGAGCCGGCGGGCCCGGCCCCGACGACGATCACGTCCGCGGTGTGTTCGGAGAGGAGCTCGGTCACTGCGGGGTCTCCCGAAGGCTCGATAAAGGGTGCCCAACGGCACCGGACATGTGCAGTCTATGCAGCGAGAGAGATCGCGAACCGAAGGGCTGCCCCTGTGACCACCTCGCCGACCCGGCCGCTCCCCGCCGTACAGCTCCGCGTGCTCACTGACGAGGACGCGCACGCCTGGCACCACCTCTTCGCCGACCCCGACGTGATGGAGTTCCTCGGCGGTCCCGCCGAGCTGTCCGCGTACGAGGAGATCACCGCGCGCCAGCGCATGCACGACGCCCAACTCGGCTACTGCCTGTGGACCCTGCTGGACGCCGACGGCGCGGTCATCGGATTCACCGGCGCACAGCCGTGGCCGCGGGAGAAGGAGTGGGGGCCGGTCGGCGAGATCGAGATCGGCTGGCGACTGGGGCGCTCCGCGTGGGGCCAGGGCTACGCGTACGCCGCCGCGCTCGCCACCCTGGACCGCGTGCGGGAGGCCGGCGTCCCGCACGTGGTGGCGATGATCAACGACGCCAACGCCCGCTCGATCGCGGTGGCGGAGCGCCTGGGCATGACCTTGACCGACCGCTTCCTCCTGCCGGGCGGCGCCGCGTACGGCAGGCGGTACGAACTGACGCTCGGGGAGGGGTGAGCGGGGGGGGTACGGGGTCACGCGTGCGGGGTATCCGCCCCCTTGACCCCCCACCCCCACCCGGCGGTTGCCCACCCGCCCCCGGCTCGGATTCCCGCGGGCGCACCGAGCGGTGCGGGGCGGCTTCGGGGGGCGGGAGCCCCCGGGGCGGCATCAGAGTGGCGTATGGGGGTTTCCCGTCAGTCTCATCGTCTCTCCGTGTCGGGCCGGTCCCTCAAGGGCGCTCCTTCGTCGCGTCGCTGCGCGATGGCCTTCGGCCACCCTTGACCGACCGTCCCGCCCCGGACATACGAAGACTGCCGGGAAACCCCCAAAGGAACGGGCCGGCCATCCACATACAGGGGCTAGCAGCGTCGCGATGCACGGGTTGGGCCCCGGCGGCCGGATCTCCAGGAGCGGCCCCACCTTCCCGGCACCCGGGGTCGGGGCGGACGCGTCAGATCGCTACGCGCTTCTCATCTCTCAGCGTCCGACGCCCGTCCTGGGCTGGACATAGGCCGCCCACGAGTCTTCGATGTCTGCGAAGACGGCGCCTGACGGCTGTCTGGGGAAGTCCAGGCACCAGAGCGTGGCTATTCCGAGCTGTATCCGGGTCAGCGTGGGTGGGCGGTCGGAACGGCCGTTCTTTTGTCCCAATTGGGGATGTATGTCCGCCGGTTGTTGGGAGTGGGGTCGCTCTGATCGGAGTACAGCTCGGCTGAGGCGAGGAATCGACGCCCACGACCCTCCACCAGCCCCCGGCGGGCCCTCTCCGCCAGAAACGACCCTCAGTCGCCGTCGACGGGGACCGTGTAGCGATCCGTGGCGGCCTATTCCCAGCCCCAGACGGCCGTCGGACGCTGAGATGCGAGAAGCGCGTAGCGATCTGACGCGTCACCCCCCGCCCCGGCGATCCGATGACGATCGGCCCGCCTCGCGGACTGGCCGGCCGGGGCCCAGGCCGTGCATCGCGACGCTGCCCGTCCCTGTAATGGATGCCCGGCCCGTTCCTTTGGGGGTTTCCCGGCAGTCTTCGTATGTCCGGGGCGGGACGGTCGGTCAAGGGTGGCCGAAGGCCATCGCGTAGCGACGCGACCGTAGGGAGCGCCCTTGAGGGACCGGCCCGACACGGAGAGACGATGAGACTGACGGGAAACCCCCATACGCCACTCTGATCCCGCCCAAGGGGCTCCCGCCCCCCCGAAGCCGAGGCGTGATCGTTCGATGGCGTCAGCGACGGGGCGCGGCCGCCCGGTCGGAGTCGCTGCGCAGGACGCAGAATTCGTTGCCTTCGGGGTCGGCGAGGACCGCCCAGCCGGAGCCGTCGGGGTTGCGGTGGTCGGCGACGAGGGTGGCGCCCAGGGCGAGCAGCCGTTCCACCTCCTGGTCGCGCGAGGTCTCGGGGCGCAGGCAGAGGTGGATCCGGTTCTTGGTCTTCTTGGGCTCGGGCACCTGGTTGAAGTAGAGCACCGGGCCGTCCGTCAGGAGGACCTGTGTCTCCCGGTCGCCCGGTTTGTCCTCGGGGTGCAGGGGGCGGTCGGTCACTCGGCTCCAGAATCGGGCCAGCTCGTAGGCGTCCGTGCAGTCGATCGCCACGTTCTGCAGTACTGAGGTCATGCGTGTCCGTCTCCGTCCTCGCTTCCGGGTGCGGTGCTAGAACACCGACAGGCCCGTCAGGGTCGTGAAGCGATCCAGGGCCGCCACGCCCGCCACCGAGTTGCCCTGGGTGTCCAGGCCCGGGCTCCACACCGCCAGGACGCACTGGCCCGGGACGACCGCGATGATGCCGCCGCCGACTCCGCTCTTGCCGGGCAGGCCGACGCGGTAGGCGAACTCGCCCGCCGCGTCGTACGTCCCGCACGTCAGCATCACCGCGTTGATCTGCTTGGCCTCGCTGCGGGTCAGGAGCCGGGAGCCGTCCGCGCGCAGGCCGTGGCGGGCCAGGAAGAGGCCGGCGCGGGCCAGGTCGGCGCAGCTCATCTCGATCGAGCACTGCCAGAAGTAGTGGTCGAGGAGGGTGGGCACCGGGTTGTCGATGTTGCCGTACGAGGCCATGAAGTGGGCGACGGCCGCGTTGCGGTCGCCATGCTCCTGCTCGGAGGCGGCGACCTCGGCGTCGAAGCCGATGTCCGGGTTTTGGCTCTCGGCCCGCAGGAACTCCAGCAGTTCGCTGCTCGCGTCGCCCGTCAGGGTCTGGAGCCGGTCCGTGACGACGAGGGCGCCCGCGTTGATGAACGGATTGCGCGGAATGCCGTTCTCGTACTCCAGCTGGACGAGCGAGTTGAAGGGGTTGCCGGACGGCTCGCGGCCGACCCGCTCCCACAGGCTGTCGCCGCCCTCGGCCAGCGCCAGGGCGAGCGCGAAGACCTTGGTGATGGACTGGGTGGAGAAGGGCACCTGCCAGTCCCCCACCCCCCAGACGTTGCCGTCGAGGTCGGCGATGGCCATGCCGAACCGCCGCGGGTCCACGCAGGCCAGCGCCGGGATGTACTCGGCGGGGGTGCCGCTGCCCACCAGCGGGGCGAGGTCGGCCGCGATCTGCTTCAGCAGGGGCCCGTAGTCCACGGGTGCAGCGTCGGGCACGGGTGTCAGACCTTGGTGCCCCGGTGCAGCGCGACGATGCCGCCGCTGAGGTTGCGCCAGGCGACCTTGGACCAGCCGGCCTTCCGCAGCAGGCCGGCGAGCTCGGGCTGGTCGGGCCAGGCGCGGATGGACTCGGCCAGGTACACGTACGCCTCGGGGTTGGAGGAGACGGCGCGGGCCACCGGCGGCAGGGCGCGCATCAGGTACTCCGTGTACACCGTGCGGAACGGCGCCCAGGTGGGCTGCGAGAACTCGCAGATGACGACCTGCCCACCGGGCTTGGTCACCCGGTACAGCTCGCGCAGGGCGGCGTCGGTGTCCTGGACGTTGCGCAGCCCGAAGCTGATGGTGACGGTGTCGAAGGCGTCGTCCTTGAAGGGCAGCCGGGTCGCGTCGCCCGCCGTCAGCGGCAGCCAGGGGTTGCGCTTCTTGCCCTCGCGGAGCATGCCGAGGGAGAAGTCGCAGGGGACGACGTACGCGCCCGTGGCGGCGAAGGGCAGCGAGGACGTCGCGGTGCCGGCGGCCAGGTCGAGGACGTGCTGTCCGGGGCGCGCGCCGACCGCCTTGGCGACCTCCTTGCGCCACAGCCGGGCCTGGCCGAGGGACAGGACGTCGTTGGTGAGGTCGTAGTTCGCCGCGACCCGGTCGAACATGGAGGCGACTTCGTGCGGCTGCTTGTCCAGGGATGCCCTTGTCACTGGCGTTCGCCCCTCGGTGTGCGATGCGGATCGGCGGGTGGGTACGGTCCCATCCTCTCAGGCTGCGCCGCCCCCGGCGGCGGGGGCTCCACCGCTGCGGCAGAACTGGTCCGAAGGACAGTTACGCCGCCGCCCCGCGGCCGCGTTGACTGGCAGCGTGCGGCCCGGTGAGGGTCACCCGCCGGATCGGGGCCCGAAGCGTGGCAGGTCCGGCAGTGGCCGCCGCGAACAAAGGGCTTCACGATGCCGGCAGGCCAATCCACCGGTCGCTCCAGCCGTAGCGGACCGCGCGCCAGACGTCGGGCGCAGCGGCGCAGGCGGCTGCGGCGCACCGTCCTGATCGGTTCGGCGGCGCTGGTCGCGCTCTCGGGGACCGCGTACGCGCTGCTGCCCGAGGACGGCGGCGACCCGCGCGCCGGCAGCCGGCCGGCGGTCCGGACCGAGCAGCAGGAGGAGGCGCAGGGGGCGGACGGCGCCGGGAAGCCGGCGGCGCAGGGCGGCGCGAAGGCTCCCGCCCCGGTGAAGTCCTCCGCCGCGCCCGGCAAGCCCTCCCCGGGCTCGCCCGCGCCGACCACCGGCGCACCCGCGGCCCCCGCCCGGCCGGGCGCCTTCACGGCGTCCACCGCCGCCGGCCCGGCTCAGGGCAAGGGGACCGCGCTGCGCTGGCGGATCGAGGTCGAGGAGGGCAGCGGCGTCGACCCGGAGGCCGCCGCCCGCTCGGTGGAGGCGATCCTGGGCGATCCGCGCGGCTGGACCAGGGATCCGGCGTACGGGTTCCAGCTGGTCGGGGCCGGCCAGCCGGTGGACTTCACCGTCAAGATCGCGACGCCGTCGACCACGGACCGCCTGTGCGAGGTGGTCACGCCCGAGCTCATCGGCGAGACGAACTGCCGCGCCGGGCACACCGTCGTCGTGAACCTCAAGCGCTGGCAGGAGGGTTCGCCGCAGTTCAGCGGCTCGGTGGAGGAGTACCGGGCGCTGATCGTCAACCATGAGGTCGGGCACGAGATCGGCCGCGAGCACGAGACCTGCCCGGGACCCGGCCAGCCCGCGCCCGCGATGATGCAGCAGATCAAGGGCCTGCTCGGCTGCAAGTCCAACGCCTGGCCGTACGACGAGAGCGGAACTTATCTGTCCGGTCCGCGCGTCCCTTAGGTGGGAGAGCCGGCCGCGGAGTGTCGCCGGCCGGGGGGAGTGGAAACCGTGCGCGTCGTCAGCTTCAGCGTTCCCGCGTGGTTCCCGTCGTACGGGGAGCCCGCCCGGGAGCCGGCCGCAGCGCAGCAGCTGATCACGACCGGGGTGCAGTTGACCGAGCAGGAGTCGGCCGTGTTCCTGTGCCTGGCCACCGGCGCCTCCAACAAGGAGCTCGCCGACGAGCTCCAGCTGTCGGTCAGCACGGTCAAGTTCCACGTCGTGAACATACGGGCCAAGCTCGGCGGGATCAGCCGCCTGCAGGCCTGCCTGCTCGCCGCGCTCGCCCGCGAGGAGGACGCGCGCCTCAGCGGCGGCGGTGGAGCAGCCTGCCCCCGATGACCGTGGCCACGCACGTGGTCGCGCCCCGCTCCAGCAGCTGCGCCTCGTCCGCCACCGCGAACACCGCGAAGCGGGCCGCCGCGCCCGGCTCCAGGATCCCGTGGAAGGCCTCCCGGGCCGCGTCGCGCCCGGCGAACGGATCCAGCGCGGGCAACCCCTCGTACGGCGCCGGGGGCAGGACCGTCAGCCCCGAGCGGACCACCGCCGTGCGCACCGCCGGGCTCGTGAAGCGGCCGCACACCGCCACCACGCCGCGGGCGAGGAGGCGCTGGGTACCGCGCCGGGCGCTGTTGCCCCGCCGCGGCTCGGTCAGCTTCAGCGCCTCCAGCGCGTCCGCGCCGCGGATCGGGTCGGCGCCGAGCTCGGTGACCTCGTACGGGTCGTCCGGGTAGTACGTGCGCTCCAGCAGCTCGTCCGCCCCGCGCACCAGCAGGCCGGGGGTGAGCAAGCCGGGCCAGCGCCGGACGCGGGCGTGCGGATGGGCCGCGCACAGGTCGGCGTACGGCCCCACGCGGGTGATCCGGTCGCCCTCGACGAGGACCGCGCCGCCGGGGAGCGGCGCGGATCCGGGCCCGGCGACGAGGAGTTCGGCGGTGTGGAGCGTCAGCATCGGTTCATCGGCATCGGTTCATCGGCATCGGCTCGGACGCGTCAGTTCGAGGAGATGAGCTTCAGCTCGGGGTGCGCCGTGCCGCCCTCGATGGCGGTGGAGGAGATGTGCGAGACGACGCGGTCGTCGACCGGGTCGTTCGCCGGGTCGTCGTGGACGAGCAGGTGCTCGTACGTCGTCGCGCGCTGCGCGGGCGTACGGCCCGCCTTGCGGATCAGGTCGATGATCTCCTGGCGGTTGGAGCGGTGCTTGGCACCGGCCGAGGAGACGACGTTCTCCTCCAGCATGATCGAGCCGAGGTCGTCCGCGCCGTAGTGCAGCGAGAGCTGGCCCGCCTCCTTGCCGACCGTCAGCCAGGAGCCCTGGATGTGGGCGATGTTGTCGAGGAACAGGCGCGCGATCGCGATCATGCGCAGGTACTCGAAGATCGTCGCCTGGGTGCGGCCCTTGAGGTGGTTGTTCTCGGGCTGGTAGGTGTACGGGATGAAGGCGCGGAAGCCGCCCGTACGGTCCTGGGTGTCGCGGATCATCGCGATGTGCTCGATGCGCTCGGCGTTGGTCTCGCCGGTGCCCATCAGCATGGTGGAGGTGGACTCCACGCCCAGCTCGTGGGCGATCTCCATGATCTCCAGCCAGCGCTCGCCGGACTCCTTGAGCGGGGCGATCGCCTTGCGCGGCCGCTCCGGCAGCAGTTCGGCGCCGGCGCCCGCGAAGGAGTCGAGGCCGGCGGCGTGGATGCGCTGGATGGCCTCGCTCGCCGAGACGCCCGAGATGCGGGCCATGTGGTCGACCTCGGACGCGCCGAGGGAGTGGATGACCAGCTGCGGGAAGGCCTTCTTGATGGCGGAGAAGTGGTGCTCGTAGTACTCGACGCCGTAGTCCGGGTGGTGCCCGCCCTGGAACATGATCTGCGTGCCGCCGAGCTCGACGGTCTCCGCGCAGCGGCGCAGGATGTCGTCGAGGTCGCGGGACCAGCCCTTCTTCGTGTCCTTGGGGGCCGCGTAGAAGGCGCAGAACTTGCACGCCGTGACGCACACGTTGGTGTAGTTGATGTTGCGCTCGATGATGTACGTCGCGATGTGCTCGGTACCGGCGTAGCGGCGGCGGCGCACGGCGTCGGCCGCCTGGCCGAGCGCGTGCAGCGGCGCGTGGCGGTAGAGGTCGAGCGCCTCTTCCTTGGTGATCCGGCCCCCCGCGGCGGCGCGGTCGAGGACAGACTGGAGAACGGCCTGGTCGGTCACCGGTGAGTCACCTTTCGGCGGTGTGTCTGTGTCAAGGTCCGGACCGATCCAGCCTACGCCAGGGGGTCCGGCGCGCTTTCAGGGGCTACGGGTGAGATCGCCCTCGGGGTTCCCGGCCGGGCCGTCGCCCGACTTGTAGTGGAGGGTCCCGTTGGCGTTGAGGGTGAAGCGCTCGTCGGCGGAGCCGTTGGAGCAGACCCCCGGGGCCGGGTTGGGGCCGCCGGCGGTGTCCAGGACGAGCGAGCGGTCGGTGGCGGAGGCGAGCTTCCAGTCGCCGCTGCAGTCGGTGCCCAGTACGGCCAGGACCGACTTGTCCCGGGCGACGACCTCGCCGACCTTGCCGCCCTTGATGGTGATCTCGAACTCGCTGGCGAGGCCGAGGCGGGCGGTGGTGACCGTGCCCTTCCAGGTGCCGATGAGCTCCTTGGGGACGTCCGTACGGGTCCCCCGGGGCGGCTGGCCGTCGCCCTGCCCGGACGGGGTCGCACCCGGCGCCTGGGAGGCGGGGCTGGAGGCGGCGGGCCCGGGGCCGGAGTCGGCCAGGTCCCGGCCCTTGTCGCCCTGGCCGGGCAGCAGGCCGAACCCGTACAGCCCGCCGGACAGCGCCGCCACGACGGCGGCCGCGGCGAGCACGAGGGTGCAGCTGAAGCGGCGGCCCGCCGCGCGCAGGCTCACCTGCCGCCCGTCGGGCGCGGTCCGCGGCTGCGGTACCCCGCCCGCGCCCACGCCCGCGCCCGCGCCGCCGCCCTGGCCGCCGCCCCCGGCGGTCTCGGTGGGGCTGCCGTACGGGCCGGCCGGCGGGCCCGAGGGGGCGTACGGGCCGCCCCCGTACGAGGGGTCCGGTGCACCGAAGCCGGCCACCGCCTGGCCTCCGTGGGACGGGGTCGTGAAGGGCACCGGGCCCGAGGGGGCGTCGGGGACGGCCGCGCCGAACCGGGCGGCCGCCTCCGGGACACCGGAGGCGTCGGCGTCCAGGTCCAGCAGGGCGACCGCGGCGCGGCTGGCCTCCTCGACCAGCGGGGCCGGCAGCCAGCCCGGGGCGCCCAGGGCCGCGCCGAGGGCCGCCGCGACCGCCTGCGGGGCCGGCCGGTCGGCGGGCGCCTTGGCCAGGCAGGCCGCGATCAGCTCGCGCAGCTCACCGGCCGGGAGCGCGCCGAGCTCGGGCGGCTCGTGGACCACCTTGTAGAGGAGGGTGGCCGAGTTGTCCCCGGTGAACGGCGGCCGTCCGGTCGCCGCGAAGGCCAGGACGGCGCCGAGCGAGAACACGTCGGCGGCCCCGGTGACCCCCTTGCCGAGGATGTGCTCGGGCGACATGTAGCCGGGCGAGCCGACCGAGACGCCCGTGGACGTCAGGGAGGCGGTGCCGTCCGTGGCCCGGGCGATCCCGAAGTCGATCAGCCGCGGCCCGTCGAGGGTGAGCATGACGTTCGACGGCTTCACGTCCCGGTGGACGAGTCCCAGCCCGTGCACGGCCACCAGGGCGCGGGCCAGCCCCGCGCCGACGGCCCGTACGGAGGTCTCGGGGAGCGGCCCGTGCGCGGCCAGCGCCCGGTCCAGGGAGGGGCCCGCCACGTATCCGGTGGCCACCCAGGGCACGGGGGCCTCGGGGTCCGCGTCCAGGACGGGCGCGGTCCACTCGCCGCCCACCCGCCGGGCCGCCTCGACCTCGCGGCGGAACCGGGCGCGGAACTCCTCGTCGGTGGCGAAGTGCGGGTGCACGATCTTGACGGCGACGGTCCGGCCGCCCGCACTGCGCCCCAGGTAGACCCGGCCCATGCCACCCGCGCCGAGCCGGCCGAGCAGCCGGTACGCGCCGATGGTCCGCGGCTCGCCGGCTTCGAGCGGCTGCATCGCGTCCCCCAATTCCCCGTGATCGCGGGCGCCTTGTGCCGCCCGGCCATGCAGCACCCTAGGGGGTGCCCGGCCCGGGGGAAGGCGCTGTCGCCCTTTTGCATTTCCCGGCCGCCGCCCGGAATGCGAAAGGGGCGTGAATTCACGGGAAACCGCGCACCGCCCGGCCCGGCCCTTTGGCCTGCCGCCGGGTAATCCCGGTCAGCGCTCCTGAACCACCGTGCTCAGGAGCTCCACGGCGACATCGGCGGGATAGCCGGTCGTCGGGCCGGTACGGCGGGCGAATTCCCGTACGCCGGCCAGTTGCTCGGGTCCGAAGCGGAAGTCGAGCGTGGTGAAGTACCGCTCCAGCAGCTCCGCGTCGAACGCCTCCCAGCGGGCCGCCTGCTCGGCCACCTTGGTGACCTCCTCCAGGGAGACGTCCCGGGAGGCGAGGAAGGCCTCGTGGACCTTCCGCACGACGACGGGCTCGCGGGCGAGGTAGTCCTTGCGGGCGGCCCAGACGGCGAAGACGAACGGCAGTCCGGTCCACTCCTTCCACATGTGTCCCAGGTCGTGCACGGTCAGGCCGAGCCGGGGTGCGTCGTGGAGCGAGGCGCGCAGCGCGGCGTCGCCGATCAGTACGGCCGCGTCCGCCTCCTGCATCATCACCCCGAGGTCGGGCGGGCAGGTGTAGTAGTCGGGCCGGACCCCGTACTGCTCGGAAAGCAGCAGCTGAGCGAGGCGTACGGACGTGCGGGAGGTCGAGCCGAGGGCGACGCGGGCTCCGTCGAGCTGGTCCAGCGGCACCTGCGAGACGATCACGCAGGACATCACGGGGCCGTCGCAGCCGACCGCGAGATCGGGGAAGGCCACGAGCTGGTCGGAGTTCCTGAGGAACTCCACGAGGGTGATGGGGGCGATGTCCAGCTCCCCGTCGACGAGGCGCTGGCTCAGCTTCTCCGGGGTGTCCTTGGTCAGCTCCAGGTCCAGCAGCGTGCCGGTTCGGGCGAGCCCCCAGTAGAGGGGCAGGCAGTTCAGGAACTGGATGTGGCCGACGCGGGGCCGGCTGCGGTAGACGTCCACATCGCGAGACTAGTCCCCGTGTGTCCGTCAGCCTTCGGGCGGGTCTCAAACGTCCGAGTGACGTGATCTTTCCCTCTGGTCTCGGCCGCAGGGTGCGTGCTAGGCTCGTCGCAAGTTGCAGTTTGGTTTCCCTTGCAGTACGAGGCCTGCGGAGAATGTGACCCGCAGGCTTTTGTAGTTTTCAGACTTCTTAGCAGGTTCTGGAGCAGGGCGACCCTTTGGCCCATAGGAGGGCTCATGGCTACCGGAACCGTGAAGTGGTTCAACGCTGAAAAGGGCTTCGGCTTCATCGCCCAGGACGGCGGCGGCCCGGATGTCTTCGTCCACTACTCCGCGATCAACGCCTCTGGCTTCCGCTCCCTGGAGGAGAACCAGACGGTGAACTTCGACGTCACGCAGGGTCCGAAGGGCCCGCAGGCGGAGAACGTCACCCCGGCCTAGTCGCCTGGGCCAACTCTCATCGCGGGTTGGAAAGCAGTACCCAAGGAGCCCTGCTCCTCTCTGCGCGAGCAGCGAGGAGCAGGGCTCCTGCCTTTTCCCTTCCGGGAGGGGTGGCGGGGTCTACGCGGGCGGCCGTGTACGCAGGCCGCCCCGGCACCGTTGCGACGGTGCCGGGGCGGGGGACTCGGCTTCGGCTAGTTCGCGGCCGCCGGTGCGGTGATCGTGATCGACAGGATCAGGGTCACGTTCTGCGGGGTGGCCAGGCGGAGCTGGTAGGTGCCCGGGGCGAGGCCTGGGTCCGTGAAGAGCTCCGGCAGGACGATCCGGCCGTCGGCGCCGGTCTTGGCCAGCGGGACGGTGTAGACCTTCTTGCCGGTCTCGTCCTTGAAGTACGGGCCCTTCGCGGTCGCCGGGTCGGCCGGCACCCACGTGCCGTCCTTCTCCTCGCCCAGCCCGGCCACGACGCCCGCGACCGCGGTCGCCTTGCCCTTGGCCGTGGCGAAGACCTCGACGCCCTTGATGCTCGTACCGGCGACCGCCTCCAGCGGCTTCGAGCCGTCCGGCCGGGACAGCAGGTCGGCGACCGGAGCGGTGACGCGGCCCTCGAAGTTCACCGTGAGCCTGCTCGTGGTGTCGTAGGCCGAGGCGCGCAGCGTGAAGGTGCCCGGGGTGGCGCCCGCCTTCAGGCCGGGCGCGGCCGCGATACCGTCGGCGTCCGCCTTGACCGACACGGACTTCTCCGAGCCGAAGAGGGTGCCCGTGGCGTCCTCCTCCACCGTGAAGATCACGTCCCGGCCGGCGGCGGGCTTGCCGTCGCTGAGGACCAGCTTGACCCGCGGGACCACGGTGAAGGCCGTTCCGGCCTCGGCCGTGAGGCCGGGCCCGTCGAGCACCGTCAGGTCCTGGAGGTGCGGAGCGGGCTTCTCCGGGGTCGGCGTCGGGGTGGGGGTCGGGGTGGGCGTGGGGGTCGGCGTCGGGGTCGGCTTCGGCTTGGGAGCCGGGCTCGGCGTGTACGACGTCTGCGGCGGGGTGGGCCGGGTGCCCGGCTGCGCCGGCGGGTAGTTGCCGGCGGGCGGGTTCGGGACCTCGGCCGCGCCGCCGTTCTGGTACTGGCGCATGAAGCCGAGCACGGTGTTCACGTACTCGCGCGAGTTGTTGTAGCTCAGGATCGCCGCGTCCAGCTTGCCCTGGTTCGACAGGTCCCGGTCCCCCGCGCACAGGTAGAGGCCCGCACCCAGCGCCGCGTCGTAGATGTTGTTCGGGTCGCGCTTGGCGTCGCCGTTGCCGTCGGCGCCCCACGTCGCCCACGTGGAGGGGATGAACTGCATCGGGCCGACGGCCCGGTCGTACACCGCGTCCGCGTCCCACTCGCCCTTGTCGGTGTCGCGGATCTCGGCGAAGCCGTTGCCGTCGAGGCGGGGGCCGCGGATCGGCTTCTCGGTGTAGCCGTCGGCCTTGAGCCCGTAGCCGGAGGCGTGGACGGACTCGACGCGGCCGATGCCCGCGAGCAGCTGCCAGGGCAGCTTGCAGCCGGGCAGCGCGGCCGCCACGGCCACCTCGGCGCGGTGGTAGGCGTCGAGGGCGGTCGCGGGTATCCCGCTCGCGCCCTCCGGCGCGCCCGTCCCCGCCGGGGGCGGGTCGGCGACGATGTCGGGCAGGTCCAGCCGGGCGTCACCGCGGTCGGCGGCCTGCGGACTGTCCGGGGTGGGCTCGGACTCTCCCGCGTCGGCGGTCGACGGGCTGGTCACGACCGCGGCGGTGGTCAGGCTGGCCGCGAGTGCGGCCGTGCACAGGACCTTGCGCGAGGTGTTGACGAGGTGACGGTGAAGCGGCTTCACAGTGCGGCGATCCCCCCAGGAGCCGTCAAAGGCGTACGGCCGGACTGACCGTGAATATCCACTGTCTATCAGGTCTTCGCAGGGGACTCGCCGTCCACCCGGCAGATGTGACGCACCATTCGTCTCAGCTTCACCCGCATCTGGTGACAGAACGAACAGCGCGCCCAACTCCCCGCCCGGATTACCCCGATGGCCACCGGTTTGGAAGGCCCTCGGCACCAAGGAGCCCCGGCCGCCGCTCTTCGCGGTGACCGGGGCTCCGGGGTGGTTCCGTACGGCCCGTGCGGCTAGCTCTGGGTGAAGTAGCCGAGCAGGTCGGTGATCACGTGGTTGCTGCCGCCCCAGCTGTTGAAGATGCTGACCTTGCCGTCACCGACGGGGGTGGTGACGTGGTTGGGGATGGTGGCCCCGGGCAGGGTGTTGAGGCTGCTCGCGTCGGTGCGGGCGGTCCCGTACCCGTGGACGGTGAGGAAGCCGGCGCCGGTGGTCTCGGTCGCGGTGACGTTCAGGGCCGCGCCGACGGCGTTCGCCGGCAGGCCGGCGACGGTCGTGGTGGCGCCGGGCGCGAGCTTGCCGGTGGTGCGGGTGTCGGCGAGCCGGGTGGGGACGACCGGGGTGAAGAGGGCCTTGCCGTCCTTGCCGTAGTAGCCGACCGCGTCCAGGATCAGGTGCGTCGACCCGGAGTTGTTGTACAGGGTAATGGTGCCGTCCGGGCCGACCGGGACGATGGCCTGGTTGGACTTGTCCTTGCCCGGCTCCGGGTTCAGGTTCGAGGTGGTGGGACGCTTCGCCGGGTCCGGGTAGGCGATCACGTGCGTGTTGGCCGTGGTGCCGGTGCTCGTCAGGTTCAGTGCGACGGCGGCGGCGTCGGCGGGGACGCCGTTGACACCGGCGACCTTGACGGTGCGGGTCTGCCCGCCGCCCAGCGCGCCGCCCGCGGTACGGGTGTCGGTGACGCGGGTCGGGGTGATCGGGCTGAACCGCTGCCCGATGTTGGGCTGGTAGTAGCCGACGAAGTCGACGACGAGGTGGGCGCGTCCGGCGTTCAGCTGGGCCAGCAGCTTGCCGTAGGCGGCGACGGGCACGGTGACCGTGTTGGAGGCGGTGCCGCCCGCCTTGACGTTGACGTTCGAGGTGGCCGGACGCGTCTGGCCCGCGGGCCAGACGTTCAGGTGGGTCTCCTGGGTGGCCTCGGTGACCGTCACGTTCAGGACGGCCGCGGCCATGCTGCCCGACAGAACGTGCCCCTGCGCGTTGACGCCGGCGGGCAGGTTGACGGGGGTCGCGCTGCCGCCCTGGAGGGGCGTGCCGCTCGTACGGGTGTCCAGTACGCGGAACGGCTCGGTGGCCACGTAGCCGGAGGCGGCGTAGTCGACCCGTACGGTCTTGCTGACCGTCGACTGCGCACCCTTGGAGTCCTGGAGGGACACCGTCACCTTGTAGTCGCCGGGCTGGCTGTAGGTGTGGGAGTAGGCGCGGTCCATGTGGTCGCTGTGGTCGTAGGTGCCGTCACCGAAGTCGACGGCCACGCGCTGCACCGGCCACGGCGCCGCGGTGGCGGGCCGGGGGTCGACGGCGACGGTCAGCGGGGCGATGAACTCCATCGGGTTGTCCGTGGTCGGCAGGAGCGGCGTGGCCGTGAAGCCCGCCGTCAGCGGACCGGCGGCGGTCGCCTTGGCCGTGGTCTCCGCGGAGACCTTCTGGCCGACGCCGTTGACCGCGGTCACCTTGACCACGCAGGAGCACGGCGAGCCGTAGACGTGGTCGGCGGTCGGCTGCGCGGTGACGACCGGGGCCGTCCCGTCGCCGAAGTCGTAGTGGTAGGTGAGCCCGGCGCGCCAGGTGCTGTCCGCGAAGGCCGTCGCCTTCACCGTGGTGCCGACCGGCGCCCAGTCCTGCTCCAGCTCCAGCCGCACGCCGCGCAGGTCGTCCTGGGTCTCCATGTGACCGCGGTCGATGTACCCGCCGTCCTTGCCGGTGTTGGGCACGCGCGGGTCGTCCGCGATGGGCTGCCCGCTGTAGTCGGTGGGCAGGACGCCGGGCGCCGTCGGGTCGCCGGAGTCGATGAGGGCCTGGCCGGGCAGCTCCCCGTCCTGCTGCGCGAGCGTCGGGACCAGGAGGTCGTGCGCGCCCTGGCCCGTGGCGGCGAGGAAGGCCGCCTGGGTCGCGTAGGCGGTGCCGGCCCACTTGTACGCCGTCAGGTCACCCTCGGAGGGGCCGGCGTACAGGTTGTAGTCGACGCGGGTGCCCGCCGTCGCGCTCTGCGCCACCGCGATGCCGTGGCGCGGGTCGAGGGACGGGCACGCGGCCGTGGCCCGGGCGGAGATCACGTTGTTGAACACGCCGGAGCCGGATGACGCGCCGTCGAGCGAGACGGCCGCCTCGCAGTCGAGGTAGATCGTGTTGTTGGTGACGATCGTGCCGGGTGCGTCGTACGCGGCGACCGCGCCTTCGATGTAGCCGTTGAGCCAGTTGCGGCTCAGCACGGTGCCGCGCGCCCCGCCTTCGATCTGGACGGTGGTGTTCACCCGGCTCCGGGTGAGGCGTACGTCCGTGCTGCCGCCGTCGATCGAGACGGCGATGTACGGACCGGAGGAGAACATCCGGTCCAGCTCGATGTCGGCGGACCCGGTGACCTTGACGCCAGCGTGGGTGCGCAGTCCGCGGACCACCACGTGGGAAGCGCCGGTGATGGTCAGGGCCTTGTCGGTGCCCAGCTCCGCCTGCTCGGAGGCCGCCGCTCCGTCGGCGACGAAGGCGATCGGCTTGCCAGGCTGCCCAGAACGGCTGACGGTGACGGCCTCGTTGTAGACGGACGGCTTGATCCGCACGGTCTGGCCCGGCTGTACGACCTTGGCCGCGGCCGAGATCGTGCAGAAGGGCGCGGCCTGCGAGCCGGCGCCGCTGTCCGTGCAGTTGGAGCCTTGGGTGCGGTTGACGTACAGGCTGGTCGGCGCGTCGGCGGCCGCGGCTGCCGGAACACCGAGGAGGGTGACGAGACCTGCGGTGAGCAGGACCGTCGCACGAGTGGGACGCAACAGGGGTTTCCTTCAGCCAGAAGTGACGGGCGGCCACGACGGGAGCGGCGCCGCACGACTGGTAGACGTCCTGTTCCCCCAGCGACAGTCGGGCGCCCGCGACCCGCCGCGGCTTGGATCATCATCCACCGGAAACCGGCCACGGCGGACACGGTGGGCACCGGAAGCAATGTGATCCACCTCACCGCGACACGGCCGGGGAGCACCGATGACTTCCGGGGAGCCCGGCGGTCTTCTGTGCGTACACACCGCAACGGACCGGAGGAACATTCACATGCGCATCGTCATCAGCGAGTTCATCAGCCTCGACGGCGTCGTCCAGGCCCCGGGCGGCCCCGACGAGGACCGGGACGGCGGCTTCGCGCACGGCGGCTGGTCGCACCCCTTCTTCGACCCGGAGGTGATGGGCGGTGCCATCAGCGAGGCGACGAAGAAGACCGAGGCCCTGCTGTTCGGGCGCCGCACCTGGCAGACGATGGCCGCGGCCTGGCCCGAGCGGGCCGGCGACCCCTTCGCCGACCACATGAACTCGATCCGGAAGTACGTCGTGACCGGCACCCTGGGCGACGAGGACCTGACGTGGAACAACACCACCCGCATCCCCGGCGACCAGGCCCTCGCCCGCATCCGCGAGCTGCGCGAGCGCGAGGGCGGCGACCTGGCGGTCATGGGCAGCCCCACCCTCGTACGCACCCTGCTCACCGAGGGCCTCGTCGACGAGCTCAACCTGATGATCATCCCGGTGCTGCTCGGCGGCGGTAAGTCGATCTTCCCGGAGGACGGCGGGCTGCGCACCCTCGAACTGGTCTCCACGACCACCAGCTCCACGGGCGTCCACGTCTGCACCTACCGGCCGGCCGCCCAGGCCTGAACGGCCCCGCGCACCAGCCGGTCAGAAGACGAACGTGCCGATCCCGACGAGGGCGCCGGCCGCCATACCCAGGACGAGGACGGCGACCATCGCGGCCAGCGCGGCGAAGAAGTACCCCTCGCCGTTCTCGACGCGCCCGTGCCGCGCGCAGGCCGTCAGCCAGGCGGACAGCGTCAGGAACGGTACGAGGAGCAGCCCCGCGCCGGTACCGAAGTTGGCCACGGCGGTGCCGGACAGCTCGTACGCCCGGCCCCGCGCGGTCCGCACCTCCACCCGGGCCCCCGGCCGGTAGTCCTCGGCCGCGGTGGCCAGTACGATCTCGCGCTCCGCCTCGCCGGGGCGCCGGGGCGTGTACCAACCGGTGCAGTCCGTCCCGGTCGTGTACCCCTCGGCGTCCGTCCCCTCGTGGCACTCGTGCACCGAGACGACCCCGTCCACGGCCCCCACCCCCACCACGGCGGCGATCTGCGGTCCGGGCAGCAGCCACGTCAGCCATCCGGCCACCCCGAGCGTCACCACCGCCCCCGCCGCGGCCGCCCCGCGCCCCAGCTTCCGCACCCCACCGCGCATCACGGCCCCCTTCCCTGCTGCCGATACCCCTGGGCGCGACGGGCCTAACGGCGGCGCGGGGCGCGGGGCGCGGGCCGCAGGGGTGTGCGGCCTACCCGCCGTACAGCCCCGCGATCTCCGTCGCGTACCGCTCCGCCACCGCGCCCCGCCGCAGTTTCAGCGTCGGGGTCAGTGTGCCCGCCGCGATCGTGAGGTCCTCCGGGAGGATGTGGAAGGCGCGGACGCGGGCCGGGCGGGAGACGGTGGCGTTGGCGCGCTCGACCGCCGTTTCGATCAGGGCGCGGACCGCCGGGTGCGCGGCCGGGGCGGGACCCGGGTCGAGGCCCTCGCGCTCGGCCCAGGCGGCGATCTCCTCCGCGTCCAGGGTGATCAGGGCGACCGGGTAGGGGCGGCGGTCGCCGATCATCACCGCGCGGGAGACGTAGCGCGACTGCTGGAGGGCGAACTCGACCTCGGTCGGGGTGAGGTTCTTGCCCGCCGAGGTGATGATCAGTTCCTTCTTGCGGCCGGTGATGTGCAGGAAGCCGTCGCCGTCCAGCCTTCCCAGGTCCCCGGTGTGCAGCCAGCCCTCCCCGTCCAGGACCTCCGCCGTCGCCGCCGCGTTCGCGTGGTAGCCCGGGAACACCATCGGCCCCCGCGCCAGCACCTCCCCGTCCTGCGCGATCCGCACCTCGCAGCCCTCGATCGGCCGGCCCACCGACCCGTAGCGCACCGCGCCGGGGTGGTTGAGGGAGATGACGCCGCCCGACTCCGTCATCCCGTACCCCTCGAACACGGCGATCCCACAGGCCCGCAGGAAGTCCAGGGTGGCCGGGGCGATCGGGGCGCCGCCGGTGAGCGCCCACGTCAGCCGGCCCCCGAACGCCTCCCGGACGGGCGCGTAGAGGGCCTTCTCCGCCGCCTCCCAGTCCGGCCGCAGGGCGTCCGGCAGCCGCCCGTCCGCCGCCAGCACCCCCACCCGTACCGCCTCCTCGAAACGCTCGCGTCCGCCCTCCTCGGACTCCGCCAGCGCGAGCACCACCGCGTGCAACTTCTCGAACAGCCGTGGCACGGACGGGAGATGGGTCGGCGAGACGACGGTCAGCTCCGCGAGCACGTCCTCGATCCGGCCGCCGAAGTAGCACAGCTCCCCGCCCTGGAGCAGCGTCGTGTACTGGATCATCTGGGCGAGCATGTGGGCGAGCGGCAGGTACAGGTACGTCCTGTCCCCCGGCCCGCCCGTCATCAGCGGGAGGGTGGCGTCCTGGATCGCGCCCAGGTTCCCGTGGGTGAGGCGGCAGCCCTTCGGCAGGCCCGTCGTGCCCGAGGTGTAGACGATCGCCGCGTCCGCGTCGGGGGTCACGGCCGCGGCCCGCGCGAGGAGTTCGGACTCGGGCCCCTTCGGCCCGGCGGCCAGCTCGTCCATCAGCACGACCGCGCGCAGCGCGGGCAGCCTGCCGGCGCCGCGCAGCGCCTCGACCCGTTCCGCCTGCGCTCCGTCGTCGCAGACCACGACCACCGACTCCGAGTCGGACAGGACCCAGGCGACCTCCGCCTCCCCCGCCGTCGGGTACACGGGGACCAGGACCGCCCCCGCCGCCAGCAGCCCGAAGTGCGTGTACGTCCACTGCGGCCGGGTCTGCGCCAGTACGGCGACCCGTTCCCCGGCAGCCACGCCCAGGCCGATCAGCGCGCGCCCGACGGCCCGGACCTCCGCGCCCAGTTCCTCGTACGTACGGGTCCGCCAGGGCGCGTCCGCGCCGTCGTGCGCGCGGAACCGCAGGGCGCTCTGCGGCCCGTACCGCTCCTGCGTCCACTGGGTGAACACCGCCAGCGTGCTCGGTCGACCGTCCATCGCCCGCCCTCCCGGTATGGGTGACCCCGATGAGCCCCGTCCGGTCCGACGCTAGGCAGCCGCAGGGCCCGGCGGCATGACCGGAAGCGTCACCCCCGCTGACCGCAGCGCTCATTGGGGCTACCGTCGGAGCCATGGGAAGGCGGACGATCACCGTGCACCATGTGCGCGCCCTGCTCGCGGGCGCCCGCGCCGGCGGCATCGACACCGTGCCGCTGCTCCAGGAGGCGCAGATCCCTCCGCTGCTGCTGGGCGACGACCGGGCGCGGATCACGCCCGCGCAGTTCGCCCGCCTCTTCCGGGCGCTGTACCGGACCACGCAGGACGAGTTCCTCGCGCTGAGCCCGGTCCCGAGCCGCCCCGGCACCTTCGCGATGATGTGTTACGCCTCGCTGGGCTGCGCCGATCTGGGCGCGGCCATGGAGCGTGCGGCCGTCTTCTACGGGCTGTTCCCCGGCGGCCCCGAGCTGGCGCTCGAAGTCGAGGGCGGCGAGGCCCGCTTCACCGTGCGCAACGCGTTCGCGCGGGACGAGGACCGGTTCCTGGCCGAGTGCGTGCTGGCGATCTGGCACCGGCTGAGCAGCTGGCTGATCGGGCGCCGCATCCCGCTCGCGCACGCCGCCTTCGCCTGTCCCCCGCCGCCGTACGAGGACGAGTACGAGGTCCTCTTCGACTGCCCGGTCCGCTTCGGGCAGGACCGTACGGGCGCCGCCTTCGACGCGCACTGGCTGACCGCGCCGCTCGTACGGGACGAGGCCGCGCTCGACGCGATGCTGCGCCGCGCCCCCTTCGACCTGCTGTCGCGTCCGGAGTACGGGACCACGGTCGCCGAGCAGGTGCGCCGGACCCTGACCCAGCGGCTGCGCACGTCGCCGCGGCTGCCCGCGCTCGGGGAGGTGGCGGCCCGCCTGGCGGTGTCCCCGGCGACGCTGCGGCGCCGGCTGCGGCAGGAGGGCACGTCCTTCCAGGAGCTGAAGGACCACGTGCGGCGCGATGCGGCGATCGCGGGCCTGGCGGAGAGCGGCGAGCCGATCGCCGAACTCGCCGCGCGGCTGGGCTTCTCGGAGGACACCGCCTTCCACCGGGCGTTCCGGCGCTGGACGGGGACGACGCCGGGGGCGTACCGGATCGCTTCGGGCGGCTGAGCCGCCCGGCCTGCCCTGGGCCCGGCCTGCCCTGGCGTGGGAGCGGCGCCGCGCGGGCGGGCCCGGGCAGGATGCGACTCCGGGCCAGGAAAGGTGAGCTGCACGGTCAGCGACCTCCCTACCGGTCGGTCACTACCTTCACCTCACCTACCCCCCGCACGCATCGAGCCTCTGGGAGAACCGCCCATGCGTTTGCGCAGCACCGCCCTCGCAGCCGTGACCGCCCTGGCCTTCTCGGCCGGCGTCCCAGCCACCACCAGCGCCGCCGCGGCCACCGCCCCGGCCGCCGACACGGCCGGGCTCGCGCCCGGCGACGTCGTCAGCAGCGCGCCCTCCGCCTTCCACCCGCTGCCCGGCCAGCCGACCGGCACCAAGGCCTGGAAGATCCACTACCGCTCCACCACCGCCGACGGCGCCCCCAACGTCGTCTCCGGCACCGTGATCGTCCCGCAGGACGGCCGCACCGGCCCGCGCCCCCTGATCACGTACGCCGTCGGCACGGTCGGCCTCGGCGACTCCTGCGCGCCGAGCAACAACCTCCCGTACGGCACCGCCATGGAGGCCAACCTCATCCAGCAGCTGACCCAGCGCGGCTGGGCCGTGGTCGTCACGGACTACGAGGGCCTCGGCACGCCGGGCGTCCACACCTACACCGTGGGCCCCTCCGCCGGGCACGCCGTCCTCGACGCCGCGCGCGCCGCCCAGCGCCTGCCGGAGGCGGGGCTGTCGCCGTCCGGCCCGGTCGGCATCATGGGCTACTCACAGGGCGGTCAGGCCAGCAGCTGGGCCGCCGAACTGCACGGCTCGTACGCCCCGGAGCTCCAGGTGAAGGGCACGGCGACCGGCGGGGTCCCCGCCGACCTGCTGAAGGTGGCCGAGTTCAACAACGGCTCCTACGGCGCCGGGCTCATCTTCATGGCGGCCGCCGGACAGGACGCGGCCTTCCCGGAGCTGGACCTGGACTCCTACCTCAACCCGGCGGGCCGGCTGCTGGTCTCCGGCATGAAGGAGAACTGCGTGGCGATCGACGCGATCGCGGGCTCCTTCAAGCGGATCTCCGACCTCACCACGCGCGACCCCCTCGCCCAGCCCGACTGGCAGGCCCGCCTGAACGGGAGCAGGCTCGGGCGCACCGCCCCGGCCGCGCCGGTGTACCAGTACCACGCGCTGGGCGACGAGTTGATCCCGTACGGGGTGGGCCGCGGGCTGCGCTCCGACTGGTGCGCGCGGGGCGCGAACGTCGAGTTCGACACCATCTGGGTCGGGGAGCACGTCAGCGGCGTGATCACGCAAGCGCCGGCGGCCGGGAACTGGCTCGCGGACCGCTTCGCGGGCCGTCCGACCCACGCGAACTGCTGAAGGCACCAAGCCGTTCTCGGCTCCTCACTCTCCGGCGGGGCAGGACCGCGTCCCGGACGGCAGCAGCCCGTCGATCAGGAAGCGGTCCGCGTACTCCCGTACGCACGCGGAGGCCGCGTAGCCGGTGTGCCCGTCGCCCTTGTAGTCCACGACCACCGCGGAGCCCAGCCGCTTCGCCGTCTCCTCCGTCCACTCGTACGGGGTCGCCGGGTCGCCGCGGGTGCCGATCAGCAGCATCCGCGGGGCGCCCGGGTGGTCGATCTTCCGGATGAAGTCGGTGCCGGCGGGGCGCCCGTAGCAGGCGAGCACGGTCCTCAGCTGGCTCGGCCCGAAGATCTTCGACGCCTGGAGGAACTCGCCCTCCAGGGCGGCGAGTTCCTTCTCCACGGCGGCCGGGGTGGCCCGGTCGTCGGAACGGTCCGGATCGTCGGCGCAGTTCACGGCGACGAGCGCGGCCTCACCGTTGTCGGCGGGCACGGGCACAGGACCGGCGGCCCGCCGAGCGCCCTCGCGGCGGCTGTCGGACGGCGCTGCCGGACCGCCGAGCTGCATCAGCCCCACCGGATCGCCGTCCCGCTCGGCCATGGCCAGCGCGTCGGCGAGCGCGGGCCACATGCTCTTCGCGTACAGCGCCAGCGAGATCGCGGCGACGGCGTCCTGCCCGGTCACGAA
The DNA here is from genome assembly GCF_043076955.1 of Streptomyces sp. NPDC016562. Lineage (NCBI taxonomy): Bacteria > Bacillati > Actinomycetota > Actinomycetes > Kitasatosporales > Streptomycetaceae > Streptomyces > Streptomyces sp. NPDC016562. The sequence continues at coordinate 241,279 of NZ_JBIBRZ010000008.1, forward strand.
CGAGCCGTCGTGACCCACCAGCGGCTCCCTGTCGAGCCGCGCCACCAGGGCGCCGACCTCCTCTTTGGCGCTGCGGACGTTGGTCCCGTACACACAGCTCTTCCGGTGGGTGCACCAGGCCAGGAAGCGTTCGAGGGCCCGCTGCTGGCCGCGCGCCGACACGGGTGCCTGCTCGGCCAGCGGTTCGGTGAGGGTGTCGACCCCGTCGAGGACCATGCGGCCGGTGTCGCGGGGGAACTGCGCGGCGTACACGGCGCCGAGCCGGGTCCCGTAGGAGAAGCCCAGGTAGTTGAGCTTCCTGTCGCCGAGGACGCGGCGCATCACGTCCATGTCGCGGGAGACGTTGACGGTGCCGACGTACGGGAGCACGGGGCCGGAGGCGAGCTCGCAGCGCCTGGCCACGGCGCGCAGGGCGGCCAGCTGCGCGGCGGCGTCCTCGCCGCCCGGCTCCTGTGCGGTCTGCTGGGAGCCCCCGCAGGAGATCGGCCCGCTGCGGCCCACCCCGCGCGGGTCGAAGGCGACGAGGTCGTACCGCTCACCGAGCGTGGCGAAGGCCTTGGGATCGGCGGCCAGCCCGGCCACGCCGGGGCTGCCGGGCCCGCCGAAGTTCAGCAGCAGGGACCCGAGGCGCCGCGCGCGGTCACTGGCCGGTATCCGCGCGAGCGCCAGTGTGATCGTCCCCTTGGCGGGAGCGGCGTAGTCGAGCGGTACCTCAACGGTCCCGCACCGCATCCCCCGGGGCACACGCTCCCCGGGCCCCACCGCACAGTCCCCCCACCGAACCCGCTGCCCGTGAAACCGCGCCAACGGATCCCCGTCCGCGGGCGCAGCGGCCAACGAGGCCACGAGCGCACAGGCGGCAAGCGCAACGAAGGCACGGGAACGGTGCACGGCACCCTCCTCGGGGTGACCCCCCGGAGCCATCAGCCCACGATAAACCGCCCCCCAACCCTGCGCCCGCCCAGCGCCCACCGCGCGTAACGGCCCCGGCCGGACCCCCGCCCTCATTCGGCCGAAGCCCGCCCGGGGTCGGGTGTGGGGCGGGGTGTCCCCGCAGGGCGTCGAACGCACCCCCGCCGCACCCCCCGACCCCCCGAACCGTTCGACGCCCGAGGAGACACCCCGGCACACACCCGACCCCGCCGACACCGGCCCCGCCCGCGCCGGGCCTGCCCCGCCCCGGTCCGGCCACGGCTCGGCCCGGCTCGGCCGGCTCGGCCCGGCCACGGCTCGGCCCGCCCGTCAGTTCGGCTCGCCAGGCGTGCGGTAGAGGGCGTCGATGCGGTCCGCGTAGTCCCGCGCGATCGCCCCCCGCCTCAGCTTCAGCGACGCAGTCACATGGCCGCGCGCCTCCGTGAACTCCCCCGGCAGAACCGCGAAGCGCCGGATCGACTCCGGCCGCGACACGAGCCGGTTCGCCTCGTCGACCGCCCGCTGGAGGTCCGCCAGCAGTTCCTCGTCGCGCACCAGCTCCCGCATCGGCACGCCCTGCTTCTTGTGCATCTGCCGCCAGTGCGCGAGCCCGTCCGGCTCCAGCGTGATCAGCGCGGCGATGTACGGCCGGTTGTCGCCTACCACCATGCACTGGCCGACCAGCGGATGGGCCCGCAGCCAGTCCTCCAGCGGAGCGGGCGCCACGTTCTTGCCGCCGGAGGTGATGATCAGGTCCTTCTTGCGCCCGGTGATGGTGAGGTACCCCTCGGCGTCGAGCTCGCCGATGTCACCGGTGGCCAGCCAGCTGCCGGCCGGCAGCGCATGCCCGCTGTTCCAGTACCCGGCGAACACGTGCCCGCCACCCAGCAGCACCTCCCCGTCGTCCGCGATCCGTACGGCGGTGCCCGGCAGCGGCCACCCCACCGTGCCGAGCCGGGGCCGCAGCGGATGGGTCACGGTGCTCGCGCCGGTCGTCTCCGTGAGGCCGTAGCCCTCGAACACCTCGATGCCCGCGCCGGTGTAGAACGCCGCGAGCCGGCGACCCAGCGGCGAGCCGCCGCTCAGCACGTAGCGGACCCGCCCGCCGAGCGCGGCCCGGATCCGCCGGTAGACGAGCGGGTCGTACAGGGCCCGCGCGGCCCGCAGCCCGAGGCCAGGGCCCCTGCCCTCCGCCGCCTCCCCGACGCGCTGCGCGATGCGGGCGGCCCGGTCGAAGGAAGAGGCCCGGCCCATCTTCTCGGCGGTGGCGCGGGCGGTGTTGTAGACCTTCTCCAGGACGTAGGGGATGGCCAGCAGGAAGGTCGGCCGGAAGCCGGTGAGGTCGGCGAGCAGGTCCTCGGTACGGATGCTGGGCGCGTGCCCCAGCTTCACCCGCGCCCGCATGCACCCGACGGCGACCATCCGCCCGAAGACGTGGCTCAGGGGCAGGAACAGCAGGGTGGAGGCCGGATCCGTACTGACGGATCTGAAGACGGGGTGCAGCAGCTCCACCGCATTGTCCACCTGGGCGAAGAAGTTGGCGTGGGTGATCACGCACCCCTTGGGCTGCCCGGTGGTGCCGGAGGTGTAGATGAGGGTCGCGACGGAGTCGGGCGTACGGGCGGCCCGGCGCGCCTGCACCACCGCGTCGGGCAGGTGCTCCCCGGCCCTGACCAGCCGGCCGACGGCGCCGGTGTCGAATTCCCACAGGTGCGCCAGCCAGGGCAGGTTGGCCCGCTCGTTGCTGATCATCCGCGCCTGCGCAGTGTCCTCGACGGCGCAGGCCACGGCGCCGGAGTCCTGGATGATCCAGCGCGCCTGGAGGGCGGAGGAGGTCGGGTAGATGGGTACGGTGACCAGCCCCGCGGCCCATCCGGCGAAGTCGAGCAGGGTCCAGTCGTAGGTCGTACGGGCCATGATGGCCAGCCGGTCACCCTCGCGCAGCCCTTCCGCGATGAGCCCCTTGGCGACGGCGAGCACCTCGGCCGCGAACTCGGCGGCCGTGACGTCGCGCCAGGTCCCGTCCTGCTCCTTGCGGGCGAGCACCGCCTCGCCGGGGGCCTCCCGGGCGTTCTGGAAGGGGATGTCCCCGAGGGATCCCTGCTGCGGGACCGGCGCGAGCGCGGGGACCCGCACCTCGCGCACCACCCCGTCCACGACCCTCGTCACGGGCTCGACGGTGTCGACGGGCTTGACGGCGTCGACGGACTTGACCGGCCTCAGCTCGGCTTCCACGGCGGGGTCTCCTCGGCTCGACTCTGGAGTTACCGCCGGTAATCTACGGACGGGTAACCCGGCTGACCACCCCTCCGGCCACGCGAGCTCGAACCCACGCGACTCCTCCACACGCCCCGCACCGACCGCCCCCCGCACCCTCACGGCCCTCCCGCCCCACCGAACCCACCCCTCCGAGGAACGGGACGTCCCGACCGGCTTCGGAAGCACCCGCGTCCACACCTTCGGTACGGGCGAGCGCATACCCGTGGTGCTCCTGCACGGCCAGAGCGCGACACCCGCCGAATGGGGCCCGCACGTAGGCGGGTTGGCCGAGGACGGCCGCCGCGTACTGGCCCTCGACCGCGTGGGCGAGCCCGGATACAGCACGCAGACCCGCGAGATCGGGGACGCCGCCGACACGGCCGCATGGCTGGAGGAGGCCCTCACCGAGCTGGGCCTGGACCGCGTACACCTCATCGGTCGGAGTTGCGCCTGTCGCTGGAGGCGATGCGCGGCTTCCGGATCCGGCTGCCGCAGCCCCAGCCCATGACCGATGACGAGCTGCGCTCGATCACCGCACCCACCCTCGTCCTCTTCGGCGGCGCCGACCGCGTCATGGACTCCCGCCGCGCCGAGGCCCGCGCGCGACGCCTGATCCCGGGCGTCCGGGTGATTGAGCCGGCCGCCCGGTCGCTCAGGCGGCGGGCGCCTCGGCCGGACAGCTACGGCAGCGACCCGGATGCGGGGCCCGGAAGGCGCGTTCACAGCCGTCGCAGGTCTGGAACGGGTCCGGCCGCCTGTCCGCCCGGACCGCCGTCGCCGCCGGGGCGGGCGGGGCGGGCGGCAGGATCGGCGGAAGCAGCGCGGTGAGGCGGTACGCGAGCACGGCGGCGGGATGGTGCATGAGGTCGGGCAGGTTCGCGACCAGGGCCCGCGCGACCGCGTCCGGGTCGAGCCCGCGCTCCAGCCAGGCCGCAGCGCGCGGCGCGAGCCGCTGCACGTCTCGCTCGGACAGCAGGAGCCGGGGGTCGTACCGCCGCAGCCCGGCGAGCAGACCGACGGCCCCAGGGTGCGGGATCGGCTCCGCAGACGGGGTTGCGGGGGGCTCCGCCGCAGGCGGGGAAGCCTCCTCCGGCACGGGTTCCGGTACGGGCTCCGGTACGGCCTCCCGTACGGGCTCCCGTACCGGCAGCGGGGACGGCGCAGGCTCCGGGGACGGCGGGCCGTCCGGGCCGACGGCCCCCGGCCTGTTGTGCGAGTACGTCCGGGTCACCACCCGCCCGCCCTCCAGCCGCTCCCGCCGCCTCTCCAGGTAGCCGTGCTGCTCCAACTCCCGCAGGGCGGAGGCGATCCGCACCTCACCCTCCGGGAAACGGCAGGCCAGGGCCTTGATGCCGACGGGGACCCCGTCCGGCAGCGACTGGATGTACGCCGCGACGCCGATCGCCATCGCGGACAGGTGGGGGTGCTGGAGCAGATGGTTGCCCACCACGGTGAAGTGACGCGCGTGCGACGTGTTGACGTGGATGACACCGGATCGGGGGGTCCCGGAGGGAACGCGGGACGAGGCGCGCGAGGGCGCGCTAGGGTACTCAAGAGCCATCGGGAAGGTCTTGCTTCCTAGTTGGTCAGGCCCTCGACCGGGATGGCAGTCCCGCCGGGGGCCGAATCATGTCTGTGGTTGTCGGGGCGAGCATATGCCCGCCAACCGGGCCGAAATCCAGCCCAGTTGGCACCTTTCACCCATCCGAGCGACGTGCGCCCGGTTTGGTTGGGTTGGTTGGTTCTTTCCTCCGGTTCTTGGGCTCCTTATGCGTCTAGGCCCACCGGGACCCGGCTCCCCGCGACCCGGTTTCGCCGCACTCTCCGGGCACGTCGAGCTCCGCCCACACCGCCTTACACGGCGCCGGCCCCCGATCCACCCCCCAGCGGTCCGCGATCGCCTCCACCAGCACCAGGCCCCGTCCCGCCTCGTCTCCCTCGGCCGCGTCGCGGAAATCCGGGATCCGGTCGCCACGGGTGTCCACCACCTCGATCCGCAGCACTCCGCCGCCCAGGGTGAGACCGAGCCGAAAGTCCCGCCCGGGGACCCGGCCATGGGTCACGGCGTTGGCCGCCAACTCGGCGACGACGAGAGCGGGCCCGTCCGTCGGCAGACCCCATTCGGAGATCCTTTCGACGGCGAGCTGCCGCGCCTGGCGGGCGCCGCGCGGAGTGGCGGCGAGCTGGGCGCCGAATCGGCCTGCCGAGTACCAGATATGCGTAGTCACGTCACTCAGCGTGGTGCCGCGTGCGTACCGTGAGAAGCGGCAACGCCAGTGCGTCCGGCCTTTGTCCGGCGCCTGTCCGGTGCTGTCCCGGCTGTCCTGAACCGCCGTGGGGCAGGGGGTGTTGAGGACATCGGTACGTCGGAAGCGGGCGCGCATGAGCGTGGACAGTGACGGTACGGAAGACGCGGGCTGGGACGTCGACCCCGAGGACGAACAGGGAGTCGCGGTCCTGGCGGCGCTCGGCCGCCAGCTTCGCGCGTGGCGCGAGGAAGCGGGTATCCGGGCCGCCGACTTCGGCACTGCGGTCGGCTACGGCGAAGACCTGGTCCGCAAGGTCGAAGCGGGCAAGCGGATCCCCCGCCCCGAGTACCTGGACAAGGCGGACGAGGTACTGCGGGCGGGCGGACGCATCGCGGCGATGAAGGCCGACATGGAACAGGTCCGCTACCCGAAGAAGGTCCGGGACCTGGCAAAGCTGGAGGCCAGGGCCGTCGAGATCGGGGCGTACGGCAGTCACAACATCCACGGGCTCCTACAGACGCCGGAGTATGCGGCGGCACTGTTCAGGATGCGGCGCCCTGCGTACTCCCAGGACGAGCTGGACCAGGTCCTGGCCGCGCGCATGGCCCGACGCTCGATCTTCGAGCGGACTCCCGGTCCCACCCTCACCTTTGTCCAGGAAGAGGTCACTCTCCGCCGCCGGATCGGAGGCACAATGGTGCTGCGCGCTCAGCTCGAACACCTGCTGGAAGTCACTCAGTTGCCGAACGTGGAGTTCCAGGTCATGCCGACGGACGTCGAGGAGCATGCGGGCATGGGAGGTCGCATCCAGGTGCTGAAGTTCGAAGACGGTACGGCGGTCGGCCGATCGGACGGGGCGTTCCACGGACGGCCGGTCTCCGACCCGAAACAGCTCCGGATCCTTGAACTGCGCTATGGCATCATCCGAGCTCAGGCGCTCACGCCACGAGAGTCGCTGGCCTTCATCGAGGAACTGCTGGGAGAAACGTGATCCACAACCCCGAGCTGGACTGGTTCAAGAGCAGCTACAGCGACAGTAGCGAAGGCGACGACTGCGTTGAAGTGGCCACCACTCCCACCACGGTGCACGTCCGCGACTCCAAGGTGCTCCAGAGCCCCGGCATCACCTTCTCCCCGGTGGCGTGGGCCGGATTCGTGGCGGGAGCGTCGTGATCGACCATCCCGAGCTGGACTGGTTCAAGAGCAGCTACAGCGACGGCAGCGAGGGCGACTCCTGCGTCGAGGTGGCCACCGCCCCCGCCACCGTGCACGTCCGCGACTCCAAGGTCCGCCAGGGCCCCCACCTCACCTTCACCCCCGCCGCCTGGGCCGGATTCGTCTCGCACGCCTGCCCCCCGTACACCGCAGGCGTGCCGACGACATCGGCCTGATCCCCTCAGGTCCGGGCGGCGCGGGCGGCGCGGGCGCTCGACAGGGCCTGGCCCAGGGCCAGCATGCTCAGGCCGAACATCGTGATACCCAGGGGGACGTGGAGCGACTTCACGTGCGCGACGCCCAGGACCACCTGCACCGAGGCGAGGGCGAGGAAGCCGGACGCGTGCAGGATGGGGCGGGGTGAGCCGCCGCCCGGCCGCCAGGCCAGGATTGCGGCGAGGACGTACACCATCGACGCCCCGTACATGACCTTCGAGCCGGCGTCGTGCAGCGCGTACCCGTGGGACGAGGTCAACAGCACCCCGGCGGTGGCCGCCTGGAAGAACAGGGCCATCGTCTGCAAGGCGATCGCTACACGTACGAAAGTGAATCTGCCCGGCACTGCGGTCGTCTGAACGGCCATGGAACGGCCCCCTCTTCTGCCTCGCGGCGGTGGATCGGTAGTCTCTCGACAGTCCGACGACGCAGGCCCGCGAAATGTGAGGCGGCGTTGTGAGCTGGCGTTGTGAGGCGGGCGGCCTGTCGACCTCACCGTCACGTGCGGCGATCCGGCCCCGGCAGCGCGAGCGGACGCGGATGAGATGAGCCAAGGAGCGGCCACGCCCATGAGTACGACGCCCGAGCCTGCGCACGACCGGCCCGAGCCGGGCCTGAGCGCGCTCCTCAGCGAGCGGCGTCGGCTGCTCAACCTCGCCTACCGGCTGCTCGGTTCGCTGGCCGAGGCCGAGGACGCGGTGCAGGAGACGTACACCCGCTGGTACGCCATGACGCGTCGGCAGCAGGAGGCCATCGAGTCGCCCGCCGCCTGGCTGACCAAGGTCGCGGGCCGCGTCTGTCTCGACGTGCTCGGCTCGGCGCGCGCCCGGCGCGAGCGCTACGTCGGCACCTGGATACCCGAGCCGCTGCCCGACCACACGGAGTGGATCAGCGGGCGGGCGGTCGACGCGCGGACCGACCCCGCCGACCGGATCACCCTGGACGAGTCGGTGAACATGGCCTTCCTCGTCGTACTGGAATCGATGACACCGGCGGAACGCGTGGCGTTCGTCCTGCACGACGTCTTCCGCTACCCCTTCGCCGAGATCGCCGACGTCGTCGGCCGGACGCCGGCGGCCTGTCGGCAGCTGGCGTCCTCGGCACGCCGGCGTGCCGGCGCCGCGCAGGCCCCCGCGGCTCCGGCGGCCGGGCAGGCCGCGCTGGTACGGCACTTCAAGGAGGCGTGGGAGGCGCGGGACATCGAAGCCCTCGTCGGCCTCCTCGACCCCGGTGCCACGATGAACGCCGACGGCGGGGGCCTGGTCGGTACCGTCCTGCACCCGGTCGAAGGCAGCGAGGACATCGCCGCGTACCTGATCCACATCGCCGACAAGGCCCCCGGACTGACCCTGCTGGAGCGGACGGTCAACGGCCGGCCCGGGCTGGTCGCCCAGCACGGCGGGGTCACGGTGACCGTGGCCGCGTTCGACCTCGCCGGCGACCGCGTCGCCCGGATCTGGGCGGTCCGCAACCCGGACAAGCTCCAGGCGTGGCCGCGCAGCGCACCGGACGCGGTGCGATGAGCGAGCTCGACCTGCCGGGGGACCGCGGCTGCCTGCGGTGGGTGCTGGGCGTCCCGCTCGCCGCCCTCGTCTACCTCCCCGCGTCCTTGTCCTGCTACCTCGCCCTGGTCATGCAGCCGCAGTCACCGCACGACCAGGTGCGGGAGGACGTCCGCTTCATGGCCGGGGTCTGCGTCTTCCTGTGTCTGGTGGGGCTGCTGATCACCCTCACCCCGGTGTTCCGCAGGACCCTGGGCCGATGGTGGTTCGCCCTGCCCTTCCTGCTGGCGGCGCTCGCGTACGCCCGCGCGCAGACCGTCTAACGTCGCTCTGGTCCGTGCTGGGGCGCGGTGCGAACGCGGCCACCTCGTCGAACGCCCCGAGCCCCTCTCGGCGTGAGCAGCCTCAGCCGATCCGCAGAAGCCGGGAGGATCTCAGGCACTCGCGCGCCGTATGTGCAGGTGGCCATCGCAGGGGAAGGAGGGCGGTGCCGCGGGCAGGATGGTGTCGAAGTCCGGTCCCCCGCTGCCCAGCCCTGCTGCTGAGCCTGCACCCAGCGTGTCCCGTCGGCATCGGTGTCCACGACAGAGCTCGCCCACTGGCGCAGTGTCCGATCCCGGCTCACCTCGACCAATGCGGCGACGTCTTCCATGCGCCAGGGGCGAAGAACGAGAGCGGGAGAGACCGGCGACGGGGCCACCTGAAGTACGACCGGGACACTCATCAGCCGATCATGTGTGGCGGCGTTCTCCTCCGATGCCAGCCGCGTCCGCCCGATGCTGCCTTGTGACCGCCCCGTCATTGCTGTGTCCGGGTGCGCAGAGCGTGGACGGACCAGTCGAACACTGGAGCCAGGCTCTCCGGGGCCGGCCAGCCGTTGACCACTGCGAGCAGCTGGAGGTACCGCTCCCTGCGGGGGTCGTTCACGCTCTCCAGTCGAGTCGCCAGCCGGCGGCGAAGCTCGATGTCGTCGGGGCGGCCGAGGAGGTGCGCGTAGTACGCCGTGAACTGCGCGACGATCGGATCGGCCTGGGGTGAGGCCGGGGCGATGCCGGCGGTCAGGGCCGGGCCGACCTGGTCACGGACGGCTGCGGCAATGTCGCGGCGCGGGGCCGTCACGTCGCTTCGGGTCTGCTCGGCCGCCTGGTCCTCGACCATCCGCCGCATGACGGCGCGGAAACCCGGATCCAGGGACATTTCGGCCAGTTCCACCCACGCCTGGACCTGCTCTGCCTCCGGGTTGTCAGGCAACTCGGGGGTCATCGAGCGCATGGCCCCCGCGAATGCGGGGGCGGCGTCAAGGCCGCCGAAGACGGTGTCGAGGAAATCGCCGATCAGACGGCTGCGTTCGTCCTCGGAAAGCCGTGCCAGCTGGTGCATGCGTTCTGTCTCCTCAGGTGTGGACCCGCGCTCGGCCACCGCCGTCAGCACCGCGCGCCGCAGGCGCAGGACGCGGATCTGCACCGTCAGTGCTTCGGCGTGCGCTGCGGCGACCTCGGGAAGCGAGAGCTCGTGGTCCACGACCTTGCGGATCGTGGGAAGGTCCAGTCCCAGCTCGCGCAGGGTACGCACGAGGTCCAGGCGTGCGACGGCGTCGATGCCGTAGAGGCGGTAGCCGGCCGGGCTGCGGTCGGTCGGCGCCACGATTCCGCGATCGGAGTAGAACCGAATGGTCTTGACCGTGAGACCGGTCCGTCGAGCAAGTTCGCCGATCGAGTAGAGCGTGTCGCCGTTCATGTCCCCACCTTTGGGTCTCCCCCTACGGGAGACACAAGTCCCTTCGCCTGCCGGCAGACAACCACTTAGTGCCACCACTCCGTGGGGTAGTACACCGCGCGGGGCCGGGCGTTCCAGGTTCACGCCCCATGAGCAGCGATTGACGGAGAAGACTGGCTGCTGCTCGGCGATCTTCTTCCTGCGGTCTGCAACCGGCACCGCTTCGGCGTGCGTGTCGATGATCTGAGAAGCGCGCGGAGCGGAACCGGTGGGGCGGCGAAGTGAGCACGGGACAGCGAACGGACGGAAGGTGACACGGCGTGGACCACGATCAGGTTCTCGAAGCGTTTCAGCAGGAATGCACAGCCGTCGGCGACGCCGTGGCCGGACTGTCCGCAGCCGAGTGGAACCTCCCGACACGCTGCACTCCCTGGACCGTACGCGACCTGCTCGGGCACGTATGCGTGGTGATCGACTGGCTTCCGGCCATGCTGGACGCGCCAGAACCAGGCGAGGCGGAGATCTCCGCAGTGGAGTACTACCGCCCGGACGACCGCTTCTCATCGCAGACCAACGGCAAGCGGATCGCCCTGGCCCAGGACCGTGCGGCGGAGCCAGCCGACGGAGCTGCCTGCGCCGAGGACTTCGCCGCGACGTGGCGGCGGGCTGACCGGCTGTGCCGGGCCCAAGCGGGCGGTCGGACCGTGCGGACACGCCATGGCGACGCCATGCTCCTGTCGGAGTTCCTCCTCACCCGCGTCGTGGAAGTCGCCGTCCACGGCCTCGACCTGGCCGACGCACTCGGACGCGAAGCCTGGCTCACCCCGGCGGCCGGTGACGCCGTGACGGAGCTGCTCCTCGGCCCGGAGCACGCCCCGGCGGCCGACAAGCTGGAGTGGAGCCGTCCCCGCTTCCTGCGCAAGGCCACCGGCCGGGAGCCGCTGACCGAGCCGGAGGCCGCGCAGGTCGAACGGCTCGGCATCCGCTGGCTCGCCCTGGGCTGATCTCCGTGCACAACCGGTCTGGGTCGAAACCGCGCCGAGGTAGTGGTGGCCGGTCATGTGGCGGACCTGCGAATCAACTCATTCTGAAACGATCAGTAAGACGCACCGCAGCCCCCGCCCGGACGGGGGCGGGGGCTGCGGGCGGGTCCGGTGCGGACGCGGCGGTCAGGCTGCGACGGCCACCGGCTCCTGCGTGGCCGGTGCGGCCGACGGGGTCGGCTCGTCCAGGGCGGAGACCGAGGCGGAGGCGTAGGCCTCCTTGTCCAGGATTCCCTCGCGGGCCGAGACGATGACGGGGACCAAGGCCTGGCCGGCCACGTTGGTGGCGGTGCGGATCATGTCCAGGATCGGGTCGATCGCCATCAGCAGGCCGACGCCCGCCAGCGGCAGGCCCAGCGTGGAGAGGGTCAGCGTCAGCATGACGGTGGCGCCGGTCAGACCGGCCGTGGCGGCCGAGCCGATGACCGAGACGAAGACGATGAGCAGGTACTCCTTGATGCCCAGCTGCACGTCGAAGATCTGCGCGATGAAGATCGCGGCGAGCGCCGGGTAGATCGCGGCGCAGCCGTCCATCTTGGTGGTGGCGCCGAACGGGACGGCGAACGACGCGTATTCCTTCGGGACGCCGAGCCGCTCGGTGACCTTCTGGGTGACCGGCATCGTGCCGACCGAGGAGCGGGAGACGAAGGCCAGCTGGATGGCCGGCCAGGCGCCCTTGAAGAACTGCAGCGGGCTGACCTTGGCGACCGTCGCGAGCAGCAGCGGGTAGACGACGAACATCACGAGGGCGCAGCCGATGTAGATGTCGGCGGTGAAGGTGGCGTACTTGCCGATCAGGTCCCAGCCGTACGTGGCGATCGCGGTGCCGATCAGGCCGATGGTGCCGATCGGGGCCAGGCGGATGACCCACCACAGGGCCTTCTGGAGGAGCTCCAGCGCGGACTCGGCGAGGTCGAGGACCGGCTTGGCCTTGGCGCCGATCTGGAGGGCGGCGATGCCGGCGACGACGGCCAGGAAGACGATCTGGAGGACCTTCAGCTGGGTGAACGGCGTGACGATGTCCGTCGGGACGATCCCGGTCAGGAAGTCGATCCAGGAGCCGGTCTTCTTCGGGTCCTTGCCGTCGGCGGCGGTGAGGCCGGTGCCGGAGCCCGGGTCGGTCAGCAGGCCGATCGCGATGCCGATGCCGACCGCGATCAGCGAGGTGATCATGAACCAGAGCAGCGTCCGGGAGGCGAGCCGCGCGGCGTTGTTCACCTTCCGCAGGTTGGTGATCGACACCAGGATCGCGAAGAAGACGAGCGGGGCGATGGCGAGCTTCAGCAGCTGGATGAAGATGTCGCCGGTCTTCTCCAGGGTGGTCCCGAGCCAGCTGACGTCCTGGCTGCGGGCTATCCACCCGAAGAGGACGCCGAGCGCGAGACCGGCGACGATCTGGGCCCAGAAGGGGAACTTGAACGAGGCCTTGGCCGGGGCCGGGGCCGGGGCGGGGGCCTGGGGGGACGCGGATGTCGCGGACACGGACACTCTCCGGTGAGGGGCGCACAAAGAACGGGGAACGAACGGGGGGAAGTTCTGCGAGGGAACGCGGTGGGGCGCGGTGTGACGCGGCGCGGCAGGAGCCGGAAAGGGCCGGCCGGGACGCGAGGACCGCTGCTGTATCGATTCAGCTCAACAGCAACAGGCCGCGGACGCGCGGCGGCAGAGGTCGACGTGCAGGCGCGCCACGAGCGGAACGCTCGTGGTCATCGGGTGCGCAGCTGTGGTCGACATGTTGAACACGCTAACACTTCTCCTTTGAGAATCTCAAAGGGACTCTTTGAGTCGGGAGCGCGCGGCCTCTCCCGCGCCACCCCGGAAAACGCGAACGCCCCAGCACGCGGGGGTGGTTACCCGGTGCTGGGGCGGTTCGATGCGTCCGCGATAAGCCTACGAACTCACGAGCTCACGCGCGCCGCGTCGTCGGCCTGGTCCTCCTGGCTGCGGTTCGCGGCCAGCTTCTGCTTCGCGCCCTCGACGCGTCCGGAGATCTGCGCGGACATCTCGTCGCGCTGCTTGCGCAGGAGGACGAAGGAGAGCGGGGCGGAGATCACCAGCGCGAGCAGCGCGACCCAGGCGAGGTTGGCGTCCCCGAGCCCGGCGGGCACCCAGCCGAGCCGCACCAGGACGGCGACGACGACGAGGCATCCGACGAAGATGCCCAGGCGCATCGCGGTGTAGCGGATCGTTGCGCTCGTCTTGAGGGACACGGTGACCCCTTCTCTCTCGTCGTCCTGTGTCGGTGCGTTCCCGTCCAGTGAAGCACGCCCGCACCGCACCCCGGCCAGCCGGGCCCCTGGAGGGGCGCGCCTAGCGCAGCGGCAGCAGCATCGTCACGTCGTCGCGGTCGTCGCCCGGGGCGACCCGGATCGCGCCGGGGACGCGTCCGACCTCGCGGTAGCCGCAGGACGCGTAGAAGCGCTCCAGGCCCTGACCGCCGCGGGCGCCGAGGCGGATCGCCTCGATGCCCTCGATCGAGCGGGCCGCGTCCGCCACCGCGGCCATCAGCGCGCGCCCGCCACCCTTGCCCTGGTGGCGGGGATGGACCATCACCGTGTACGCCCACACCCAGTGGAGCTGGAGGTGGTGCGTGTTGTGGGTCAGGAAGGCGGTGGCGGCGACCGCCCCGTCCTCGTCGTGCCCGACGACCAGCCGGCTGCCCCCGTCGGCGACCGCGGCGAGCTGCTTGACCAGGGACGGGCGGATGTCGTCGGGGGTGACGGGGGGCACGAAGCCCACCGCGCCGCCCGCGTTGGACACATCCGTCCACAGGCTGAGGATTCCGGCGTGCAGGGCCGAGTCGACCACGGGGTCAAGCGTGAAGGTAAGAGGCACGGCTGCATCTTAGTCATTACCCTGGCGGGCGCCAACAGACAAAGGAGCCCCGGTCCGCAGGGCGGCCGGGGCTCCGGTGTGCGACTGGTGGCGCGTCAGACGCGCATCGCCTGCGGGGTCTCGCGCAGCCCCGCGTCCGGACCGGGGTACTCGCGGATGATCTCGTAGCGCGTGTTGCGCTCGACCGGGCGGAAGCCCGCCTCGCGGATCAGCTCCAGCAGGTCCTCGCGGCCCAGCTTGTTCGGGGTGCCGTAGTTGTCGGCGTCGTGCGTGATCTTGTACTCGACGACCGAGCCGTCCATGTCGTCCGCGCCGTGCTGGAGCGCGAGCTGGGCGGTCTGCACGCCGTGCATGACCCAGAAGACCTTCACGTGCGGCACGTTGTCGAAGAGCAGACGGGAGACGGCGAAGGTCTTCAGGGCCTCCGCGCCCGTCGCCATCGTCGTCCGCGCCTGGAGCTTGTTGCGTACCTTGCCGTCCTTCATGTCCACGAAGTCGTGCTGGTAGCGCAGCGGGATGAAGACCTGGAAACCGCCGGTCTCGTCCTGGAGCTCCCGCAGCCGCAGCACGTGGTCCACGCGGTGGCGCGGCTCCTCGATGTGCCCGTAGAGCATCGTCGAGGGTGTCTTGAGGCCCTTGGAGTGCGCCAGGCGGTGGATGCGCGACCAGTCTTCCCAGTGGGTGCGGTGGTCGACGATGTGCTGGCGGACCTCCCAGTCGAAGATCTCCGCGCCGCCGCCCGTGAGCGACTCCAGACCGGCCTCGATCAGCTCGTCCAGGATGTCGGAGGCCGACATGCCGGAGATCGTCTCGAAGTGGTGGATCTCGGTCGCCGTGAACGCCTTCAGCGAGACGTTCGGCAGCGCCTTCTTCAGCTCGGACAGCGAGCGCGGGTAGTAGCGCCACGGCAGGTTCGGGTGCAGGCCGTTGACGATGTGCAGCTCGGTGAGGTTGTCGTTCTCCATGGCCTTGGCCAGGCGGACGGCTTCCTCGATGCGCATCGTGTACGCGTCCTTCTCGCCCGGCTTGCGCTGGAACGAGCAGTACGCGCAGGAGGCGGTGCACACGTTCGTCATGTTGAGGTGACGGTTGACGTTGAAGTGGACGACGTCGCCGTTCTTGCGCGTGCGCACCTCGTGGGCGAGGCCGCCGAGCCAGGCCAGGTCGTCCGACTCGTAGAGGGCGATGCCGTCCTCACGGGTCAGCCGCTCGCCGGAGCGGACCTTCTCCTCCAGCTCACGCTTGAGCCCAGCGTCCATGTGCCGGTCGCCTCCTCTAGATGCCTCTGCCTGTCCTGCACGGTCCTGCAAGCCCTGACCCACCGTACTCTCAGGCTTCCTCGGGCAGTTCCCCGACCCGGTTCTCCCACTTCGTGGAGAGCACGATGGTGGTGCGGGTACGCGAGACGCCCTTGGTGCCGGAGAGCTTGCGGATGATCTTCTCCAGGCCGTCCACGTCGTTGGCGCGCACCTTCAGCATGAAGGAGTCGTCGCCCGCGATGAACCAGCAGTCCTCGATCTCCGCGAGGTCGCGCAGCCGGCGGGCCACGTCCTCGTGGTCCGCGGCGTCGGAGAGCGAGATGCCGATCAGCGCCGTGACGCCGAGGCCGAGGGAGGCCGAGTCCACCGTGGCCCGGTAGCCGGTGATGACGCCGGCGGTTTCCAGCCGGTTGATGCGGTCGGTGACGCTGGGGCCGGAGAGGCCCACGAGACGGCCCAGCTCCGCGTACGAGGCACGACCGTTTTCCCGGAGTGCCTGGATGAGCTGCCTGTCCACCGTGTCCATTACGTGGAGCCTTCCATTATTCGGCGATCCTGCAAGTTTAGGTATAGAATCTAAGGCACACAGGGTCAACACCCTGTGAAATCTTTCATCAGATCAATGACGATCTTCAGGAGTGGTTCACCGTGTACACGATCGAGATGGCCTACGCGCACATGCGACAGCTCCAGGAGCTGGCCAACCGATCCCGTGCCCACCAGCCCGCCGCCGCCCACCGCATCGACAAGATCCGCAAGCCGCTGGGCCGCAAGAAGGCCTAGTCACCGCCGCTTGCCCCCAGGGGAGCACGGGAGCCTCCCAGCTCCCCGTCCCAACGGCGGTACAGCCGGTGCGGCACCCCTGCCGCGTCCAGCACCCGCCCCGCGACGAAGTCCACCAGATCCTGGATGTGCGTCGCACCCGCGTAGAACGCCGGAGAGGCGGGCAGCACGACCGCGCCCGCCTCGTCCAGCGTCACCAGATGCTTCAGCGTCTGCCCGTTCAGCGGGGTCTCCCGCACCGCGACCACCAGCCGGCGCCGTTCCTTGAGCGTCACGCTCGCCGCGCGCTGGAGCAGGTCCTTCGACAGCCCGAGCGCCACCCCCGCCACGCACGCCGTGGACGCGGGGACGATCAGCATCCCCTTGACGGGGTACGAGCCCGAGCTCGGGCCGGCCGCCAGGTCCCCGGCGCCCCAGTACCGGACGTCCGCGTCCTCCATGACACCGGGAAACGTCCCCGGCTTGCCGTCGGCGCCGCGCGCCAGCCACTGCGCGAGGTCGTCGCGCCAGTGCCCGTCGCGGAAGGCGATCCCCGTCTCGTCCAGCAGGGTGAGCCGCGAGGCCCGGCTGACCACCAGGTCGACGCTCTCCCCCGCGGTGAGCAGCCCGCGGAGCACCGCCGCCGCGTACGGCGTCCCGGACGCCCCGGAAACCCCTACCACCCAAGGGGTGCGCTTGCGCTCAGTCATACCTCCGAGACTATCCGGCCACGCCCGGGCAGGGGCGGGTCAGGTCTCGCTCGGGTGCACGGGCCGCCGGGACACCCCCTCCGGGCCCGGGTTGCCCATGGCGCCCGCTAGAAGGTCAGGCCCCGGGCCGCCAGGTCGGCCAGCGCGCACACGAAGAGGGCGATGCCGATGAAGCCGTTGACCGTGAAGAAGGCGCGGTTCAGGCGGGACAGGTCGTGCGGCTTGACGATGGTGTGCTCGTAGCAGAAGGCGACGGCGACGATCGCGAGGCCGGACCAGAACAGCGCGCCCGCGTCCGTGGCGAGGGCGTACCAGACCAGCAGGGCCGTCGTCACGACGTGCGCGCCGCGGGCCCCCCACAGGGCGGCCGGGACGCCGAAGCGGGCCGGGACGGACTTGACGCCCTCGGCGCGGTCCGCGGCCACGTCCTGGGAGCCGAAGATCAGGTCGAAGCCGCCGATCCACACGCCCACCGCGAGGCCCAGGATCACCGCGTCCCACGACCACTCGCCGGTGACGGCCAGCCAGGCGCCGACCGGGCCGATCGCCTGGGCCAGGCCCAGGATGGCGTGCGGGAAGTTCGTGAAGCGCTTGCCGTACGGGTAGACCACCATCGGGATCACCGCGACGGGCGCCAGCGCCAGGCACAGCGGGTTCAGCAGCGCCGCCGAGCCGAGGAAGACGGCGACGGCGATCGCGGCCCCGGTCCAGGCCGAGCGGACGGACACCGCGCCGGTGACCAGTTCGCGGCCGGCCGTGCGCGGGTTACGGGAGTCGATCTCGCGGTCGATGATCCGGTTGGCGGCCATCGCGAAGGTGCGCAGCCCGACCATGCAGACGGTGACGAGCAGCAGCTTGACCCAGTGCACGTTCCGGTCGAGCTGGAACATGGCGGTGAGCGCGGCGATGTAGGCGAAGGGCAGCGCGAAGACCGAGTGCTCGATCATCACGAGCCGCAGGAAGGCCTTGACCTTGCCGGTGGCCTGCGGCGCGGGGCCGGAGCCGGGTCCCAGGACGTCGTCGGCGGTGGTCATCATGCGAGGCTCCCGCGGAACGTCTCCAGGCCGGCCTGCAGTTCCGCCGCCGGGAGCGCGCCGAGCTCCAGGGTCCGCGCCGCGGCTCCCTCCTCCGGAGGGGTGACGTGGGCGGTGATCACCCAGGCCGCGCCGGCCGGGCGGCCGTCGAGGCGCAGGAAGTTCCCGGCCTCGACGGTGAACGGCTCACCGGCCGCCAGGGCCTGCTGGAGCCGCTCGGCGAAGTCGTCCGCCTCGACGTCCCGCGCGCCGGGCAGCTCGAAGCCGCCCTCGTCGTCCTCGTCGAAGTCCCCGTCGTACATGACGGCCCAGGTGTCTCCGGTCCCCGCGAACTCCTCGGGGCTCACCCCCGCCTCCTGTGCGGCGTGGACCACACCGGGCTGCGTCGGGTCGATCTCGGGCCGCGCCAGGGCCACGTACGACGCCTCGGTGCCCAGGAAGAGCTCCGGGCCTCCCACTGCGATCGGGCTCACAGTCCGTACTCCTTCCAGCGCCGGTCCACGAGGGCGGCCGTCGCGGGGTCGGACTCCACCATGTCGGGCCAGCCGCCGTCGCGGGTGTAGCCCTCCTCGGGGAGCTTCTTCGTCGCGTCGATGCCCGCCTTGCCGCCCCAGAACTGCTGGTACGAGGCGTGGTCCAGGTGGTCGACCGGGCCCTCCACCACCGTCAGGTCGCGGGAGTAGTCCGTGTTGCCCAGCGCCCGCCAGGAGACCTCGTGCAGGTCGTGCACGTCGCAGTCGGCGTCGACCACGATGATCAGCTTGGTCAGCGACATCATGTGCGCGCCCCAGATGGCGTGCATGACCTTCTGCGCGTGCTTCGGGTACTTCTTGTCGATCGAGACGATCGCGCAGTTGTGGAAGCCGCCCGACTCCGGCAGGTGGTAGTCCACGATGTCCGGCACGATGATCTTCAGCAGCGGCAGGAAGAAACGCTCCGTCGCGCGGCCCAGCGGGCCGTCCTCCGTCGGCGGCCGGCCGACGACGATCGACTGGAGCAGCGGACGCTTCCGCATCGTCACGCAGTCGATCTTCAGCGCGGGGAACGGTTCCTGCGGGGTGTAGAAGCCGGTGTGGTCGCCGAAGGGACCCTCGGGGAGCATCTCCCCCGGCTCCAGCCAGCCCTCGATGACGACCTCGGCGTGGGCCGGGACCTGGAGCGGGACCGTCTTGCAGTCGACCATCTCGATCCGCTTGCCCGCCACGAACCCGGCGAAGAGGTACTCGTCGATGTCGCCCGGCAGCGGCGCGGTGGACGCGTACGTCACGGCGGGCGGGCAGCCGAAGGCGATGGCGACCGGCAGCCGCTCGCCGCGCTTGGCGGCTACCGCGTAGTGGTTGCGGCTGTCCTTGTGGATCTGCCAGTGCATGCCGATGGTGCGCTTGTCGTGGCGCTGGAGGCGGTAGAGGCCGAGGTTGCGCACGCCGGTCTCGGGGTGCTTGGTGTGGGTCAGGCCCAGGTTGAAGAAGGAGCCGCCGTCCTTGGGCCAGGTGAAGAGGGCCGGCAGCTGGTCGAGGTCCACGTCGTCGCCGGTGAGGACGACCTCCTGGACGGGCGCGGAATCGCCCTTCACCTTCTTCGGCGGCACGTGGACCATCGAGCCGAGCTTGCCGAAGGCCTCGCGGACGCCGATGAAGCCCTGGGGCAGTTCGGGCTTGAGCAGGCCGCCGATTTTCTCGCTGATCTCGCCGTAGGACTTCAGGCCGAGGGCCTTGAGCAGGCGGCGGTCGGTGCCGAAGACGTTCATGGCCAGCGGCATCGCCGAGCCCTTGACGTTCTCGAAGAGGAGCGCCGGGCCCCCCGCCTTGTTCACTCTGTCGACGATCTCCCCGATCTCCAGATACGGGTCGACTTCGGCCTTGATGCGCTTGAGGTCGCCCTCCCGCTCCAGAGCCCGGAGCAGCGAGCGGAGATCGTCGTAAGCCATGGGGCCCAGTATCCGCCACCAACTACGCTGGGAGTGTCACCGGGGCCCTGTGCGGCCCCGCCGCCACTGCCCGGGAGTCGGTCCCACACCGTGCTGCGCTATCTGCCGTTCCTGCTGATCATCGCGCTGACCATCTACGCCTTCATCGACTGCCTGAACACGCCGGAGGAGGAGGTCAAGCACCTCCCGAAGGTGATCTGGGTGATCATCATCCTGCTCTTCTCGATCGTCGGCCCGGTGGTCTGGCTGTTCGCGGGCAAGAAGCGGTCCGCCGTGGGGGGCGCCCGCCCGGCGAGGACCCGGTGGGTGGCGCCGGACGACAATCCGGAGTTCCTGCGGTCGCTGCGCCAGGAGCGGGCCGACGACGAGGACACGGGCGAGGACAAGAACAAGGGCAAGGGCGAGGGCAAGAAGGACGGCGAGCAGCCCTAGCCCGGACCAGGGGTGCCCCAGGGGTTACGCGGCCCAGGGCAGGATGCGGGTGCCCTCGGTGCCCGCGACGGAGACGACCCCGTCGCACCGCATGACCACGTACGCCTCGCAGCGCTCGGGGGCGTGGACGCGGCGCGGTACGTCGGCCGGCAGGACCAGGGTCTGGCCGGCGCGGACCGTCTCGGTGCGGCCGTCGCAGGTGATCTCCAGCGAGCCGGAGGTGAGCGTCCACACCTGCTCGCGGCTGACCGTGTGCTCGGGGCCCGTGTTTCCGGCGGGCATGTCGACGTGCCAGGTGCTGAGCTCGGCGCTGCCCCGGCTGGGGGCGGCGAGGCCGGTCATGGTGGCGTTCGGGGTGACGGTGACGTGCTCGGGGGCGGTGGTGATCACGTGCAAGGCGGATCCTCGTCTTCTCGGTCGCATGGGTGAGGGGTCGAGTTGGTCAAGCAGCTTTACTCGCACTGAGTAAAGCAGCTTGACTCGACCGTGTCACCATATTTACGTGACGAGACAAGACACCGACGGCCCCGAGCTCGCCTTCCTGCTCGGCCTGGGCTTCCAGCTGCTGCTGGGCGAGTTCACGCGCCGGCTCGCCGAGGCCGGGTACGGCGACCTGCGGCCCGTGCACGGCATGGCCTTCCAGGCCCTCAAGGGCGCCGGCGCGACCGGCACCGAGCTGGCCGACCGGCTCGGGGTGACCAAACAGGCCGCCGGACAGATCGTCGACGACCTGGAGAAGCGCGGCTACGTCCGCCGCGAGCCGCACCCCGAGGGCGGCCGCCGCAAGCTGGTCGTCCTCACCCCGGCGGCCACCGCGCACCTCGCCGTCGCGGGCCGGGTCCTGCACGAGCTGGAGGCCGAGCTCGGCGGCGCCGTCGACCTCGGCGCACTGCGCGGGGAGCTCGGGCGGCTGGTCGGCGCGCTTCACGGGGAGGAGGGCCTGCCGCCGCTGCGGCCCGTGTGGTGAGCGTGAGCGCGGCCGCGCGCGGGCGTCAGGCCGGGGAGAGGGAGGCGTAGGCCTCGCGCAGTTCGGCCCAGCGGGTGTCGGTCCACGCGGACCAGTTCGCCGGACGTCCGGCCAGCGCCGCTTCCAGCAGTTCGAAGTGCTCGTGCCAGCCCGCGAGGCAGTCCAGGCGGTCGTCCTGCGATCCGCCCCGCTCGTTGACGAACCGGAGCACCGTCGAGTCGGTGCCGACCGCCTCCAGGTGGAAGCGCAGCCGCCCGTGCTCGGTGAGCGTGTACTCCGCGACCCGCTCCACGTCCCAGGCGGTGACCCGGCCGGTCGCCACCGTCCCGGTGTTCAGCCAGCGCAGCGTCACCGCCCCGCCGAGCCGGCGCTCCAGTACGTCCGCCGCGGCCAGCCAGCCGAGCAGCCCCTCCGTCGTGGTCAGGGCGGGCCAGAGCGTCTCGTAGGCGTAGGGCAGGTGCAG
Organism: Streptomyces sp. NPDC016562; assembly: GCF_043076955.1. NCBI lineage: Bacteria > Bacillati > Actinomycetota > Actinomycetes > Kitasatosporales > Streptomycetaceae > Streptomyces > Streptomyces sp. NPDC016562. The sequence continues at coordinate 262,780 of NZ_JBIBRZ010000008.1, forward strand.
CTCGAAGCGGAGCAGCCAGCGGTCCTCGCCGCGGCGCTCGCTGGTGGCATGGCTCACGAGAGACATGCCACCAGGGTCCCACTCCGGGCGGTCAGACGCCCGCGTAGGAGTGCTTGCCGCTGAGCAGGATGTTGACGCCGTAGTAGTTCCAGATCCAGCAGGCGAAGGCGAAGAGCGCCAGGTAGGCGGCCTTGCGGCCCTTCCACCCGGCGGTGGCGCGGGCGTGCAGGTAGGCGGCGTACGCCACCCAGGTCACGAAGGACCAGACCTCCTTGGGGTCCCAGCCCCAGTAGCGGCCCCAGGCGTCGCCGGCCCAGATCGCGCCCGCGATGATCGTGAAGGTCCACAGCGGGAAGACGGCCGCGTTGATGCGGTAGGAGAACTTGTCGAGCGAGGCCGCGGAGGGCAGCCGCTCCATCACCGAGGAGCGGAACCGGCCGGGCGTGCGGCCGGCCTCCAGGTGACCCTCGTAGGAGTCGCGGAAGAGGTAGAGGACCGCTCCGGCCGCTCCGATGTAGAAGACGGCGCCGCAGAAGATCGCGGTGGAGACGTGGATCCACAGCCAGTACGAGTGCAGGGCCGGGACGAGCTGGTCGCTGTCGGTGTAGAGCCAGGTCACGGCGATGCCGAGGTCCAGCAGGACGGTGGTGACCAGGAGCAGGCCGAGCCAGCGCACGTTCTTCTTGAAGGCCAGCAGGACCAGGTACGCGCCGACGGCCACCGTGGAGAAGGTGATCGAGAACTCGTACATGTTGCCCCAGGGGGCCCTCTCGACCGACAGCGCGCGGGAGACGACGCCGGCCGCCTCGATGAGGAAGGCGAGCGCGGTCAGCGAGATCGCGATCCGCCCGTACAGGTCGCCCTGCACGGTGCCGCCGGAGGCGCCGGGGCCGTCCGGGACGTCGCGGGTGCCCGCGGCGGAGCGGGTGGTGACCTTGGGCCGGTCGAGGACGGCGGTGGCGCCGTTCTTGCCCTTGACCTGCACGGCGGGGCCGCTCCGGGCGTCCTGGACGCCGTCGGCGCCGCGGGCGCCGGTCAGCGCGGCGGCCGTACGGGCCACCTTGCTGCGGCTGCCGAAGGTCCACTCGGCGATGTGCGCGAGGAAGGCGAGCGTGTAGACCGCCATCGACGAATAGATCAGGTAGTTGCTGATCTCAGCCAGACTCTCGTTGGCTGCGGCTGCGAGCGGCGTCATCCGCGCTCTCCTTCAGGGGTTTCTTCCACACGGGGTTCGACGGGTGCGGCTGGTTCGGCGGATTCGGCAGGTGCGGCCGGCTGGGCCGGCGCGCTCGGCGCCTGCTCGTGCAGTGTGGCGGCGAGGTCCGAGAGCTCCTGCGGGAGCCGGGCGGACTCGCTGCGGCCGAGGCCCGCCATCTCGACGACGGTCACCCCGTCGCGGCCGCGCACCGCGCGGACCCAGATCCGGCGGCGCTGGATGAACAGCGATCCGGCCAGGCCCCCGATGGCGGCGATCGCGCCCGCCAGGGCGAGCCCGCTGCCGGGCTGGTGGGTGACGGAGAAGGTGGCCCACCGCTCGATGCCCTCGAACTTCACGATGCCCGCGCCGTCCGGCAGGGTCATCGTGTCGCCCGGCTTCAGCTTCTGCTTGAACGGCTGGCCCGTCTCGTCCTTGAAGGACTGCATCTTGGACGTGTCGAGCTGGTACACGTTCTGCGGCAGGCCCGAGTCCACGCCGAGGCTGCCGTGCCAGGCGTTGAGCATGAGCCGCGGCTGGATCAGCGCCGGGAACTGCGAGAACATCGTGCCCTGACCCTCGCCGGCGAAGGTCGGCACGAAGACGGCGTTGAAGCCGAGCTGCTCCTTCTTGCCGTCCTTGTCCTTGTAGCCGTCGGTGACCTTGACGGCTCCGGTCGAGGTGAGGTTGGAGTCCTGCGGAAGCATCGGCACGGCGTCCTTGAAGATCACCTTGCCGGTGGGGTCGGTGACCGAGAGGACCGGCGCGTAGCCGTGGCCCAGCAGGTAGACCTTGGAGCCGTCGACGACCAGGGGCTTGTTGACCTGGATCTCACGCTTCTGTGGCGTGCCGTCGGCGCCCTTGGTGTAGGTGACGTACGCCTTGAAGTCGCGCGGCGTGCCCTTCTGCGGGCCGGTCATCTCGTACGTCGCGTCGAACTGGTCCAGCGTGAAGCTGAACGGCGGCAGGTCGTCCGGGTCGAAGAGGGCGCCGGACTTGAAGTCGTCGTACTGGGTGAGGGTGTTGGAGAAGCCGCTGCCGCGCAGGACCAGCTTGCCGCCCTCGGACTTGAAGTACTGGCCCCAGGCGAAGGCCACCAGCATCACGATCAGCGCGACGTGGAAGATCAGGTTCCCGGCCTCGCGGAGGTAGCCCTTCTCGGCGGCGACGTGGTCCGTGCCGCTCTCGGTACGGAAGCGGTTCGCCCCGAGCAGCGCCTTCGCGTACGAGAGGACCTCGTCCGGGGTCTTGTCCGTGCGCCAGGTGGTGTGGGCGGGCAGCCGGTCCAGCCGCTTGGGGGCGCCCGGCGGGCGGCCGCGGAGCTGGCCGACGAACTGCCAGGAGCGCGGCAGGATGCAGCCGATCAGCGAGATGAACAACAGCAGGTAGATCGCGGAGAACCACACCGAGCTGTAGACGTCGAAGAGCTGGAGCTTCTCGGCGACGGTCACCCAGGAGGGGTTGTCCCTCTTCCAGAGGGCGACCTTCGTCGCGTCGACGGAGGTCTGCGGGATGAGGGAGCCGGGGATGGCGCCCAGGGACAGCAGGAAGAGCAGGATCAGCGCGACCCGCATGGAGGTGAGCTGCCGCCAGAACCAGCGGATCCAGCCGATCACGCCGATGCCGACGGGAGCGCTGTCCTCGACGGGGGCGGTGGAGAGCTGGGCTCCGGCCGCGGCGTCGGTCAGGTCCGCCGCCGCAGAAGGTGCGGCGCCGGATGCGGGCTCGGGGGACGCCTCGGTGGGTGCCTTGTCAGTCGTACTCATGTCCGTGTCAGTCCTCAGATCCCCACCGTGAAGCCTTGGGTCCAGCTCTGCATGTCGCTGACGATGCTGTCCCACAAACCTGTGACGAGCAGCAGACCGGTGAGGACCAGCATGCCGCCACCGATGCGCATCACCCACGCATAGTGCTTCTTCACCCAGCCGAATGCCCCGAGTGCCTTGCGGAAGGCGATCGCGGCGAGGATGAAGGGCAGGCCGAGTCCGAGGCAGTAGGCGACGGTCAGCAGCGCCCCCCGGCCCGCGCTCGCCTGGTCGATGGAGAGCGTGTTGACGGCGGCGAGGGTCGGGCCCATGCAGGGGGTCCAGCCGACGCCGAACAGGACGCCGAGCACGGGCGCGCCGAGGAGTCCCGCCGTCGGCTTCTTGTGGAAGCGGAACTCCCGCATCGTCAGCCCCGGGATCAGCCCCATGAAGAACAGGCCGAGGACGATCACCAGGGCGCCGAGGACCCGGGAGATGATCGCCTTGTTGTCCTGGAGGCTCGCGCCGAAGTAGCCGAAGAGGGCGCCGGTGGAGACGAAGACGGCGGTGAAGCCCGCGATGAACAGGCTCGCGCCGGCCAGCATCCGCCCCCGCCGCGCCTCGGCGAGGTCGGCGCCGCTGACGCCGGTCACGTAGGAGAGGTAGCCGGGGACGAGCGGGAGCACGCACGGCGAGAAGAAGGAGACCAGCCCGGCCAGGACCGAGATGGGCAGGGCGAGCAGCAGGGCGCCGTTGAGGACCGTGGTGTTCACGCCGGCCGGCTCACTTCTCCGCGAGGATCGGGTCGATCATGGAGCGCAGGGTCGCCTCGTCGACCGCGACCAGCGCGCGGGCGGCGATCCTGCCCTCCTTGTCGAGGACGATCGTGGAGGGGATGGCCTGCGGGTTGAGCGTGCCCTTGGGGAAGCGGAGCATCAGCTTGCCGTGGGGGTCGTAGAAGCTCGGGTAGGTGATGCCGAAGTCCGCCTCGAAGGCGGCCGCGTTCTGCTTGCTGTTGTCGCGGGTGTTGATGCCGACGAAGGCCACGTCCCCGGCGCCGTCGCCGAGCTCCTTGGCGACCTTCGCGAAGTACGGGGCCTCCTGGCGGCACGGCGGGCACCAGGAGCCCCACACGTTGAGGACGACGACCTTGCCCTTGAGGGTGGTGGTGTCGAGGGTGCTGCCGTCGACGGTCTCGCCGTCGAGCTTGGGGGCCTCGGCGCGCTCGCCCTGGGCGACGCGGGAGATGCCGGTCGTGCCCGTGACGTAGTTGCCGCCGGCGCTGCCGTTGGCCTTGCCGCCCCCGTCGGAGTCCCCGCACGCCGTCAGGGTCAGGGCGCTCGCAAGGGTCACCGCGGTCATCATGAGGGCGCGGCCGCTGGTCGAGCGGCGGCTACTTCTACGGACACGGGCGCGGCTAAGGCTCATGTGAAAAGTTTCGCATGAGCAATTCGCGGATCTACCGCGCCCCCCGCGCGGCTGCCCGCGTCCTGGACGAACGGCTGGTCAGAGCGGGGTCGTGTAAGCGCTCCAGCCCCCGGCCGGCGACTGGCCCGGGCCCAGCGAGCGGAGCTTGGCGAGCACCCGGGGGTCCTGGACGTCCAGCCAGTCGGCGAACTGCCGGAAGGAAACGAGTCGTACGTCCCTTTTGTCCGCCATGCCCTTGAGTGCCTCCTCCACGGCGTCCATGTAGATGCCGCCGTTCCACTCCTCGAAGTGGTTGCCGATGAAGAGCGGCGCGCGGTTGGTCTCGTACGCCCGCCTGAACCCGCCGAGGTAGGTGGCCGTGGCCTGGGCGCGCCAGTTCGGGTAGTGGGCGGGCACCCCTTTCGTGGTGTTCTTGGATTGATTGGCCAAGATGTTGTAATCCATGCTCAGCACCTCGAAGGAGTGCCCGGGGAAGGGCAGGGACTGCAGCGGCAGGTCCCAGAGGCCCTCCTTCTTCACCGGCCACACCTGGAGCCCGCCGGGCGAGCTGGAGTCGTAGCGCCAGCCCAGCTCGCGGGCGGTCGCGAGCAGGCCGTCCCGGCCGAGCAGGCAGGGGGTGCGGGCGCCCGTCAGTTCCCGGCGGTAGTCGAAGGGGAGGGCTTCGACGTCGGTGAAGCCGGTGTGGGTGCGCCAGTTCGTGACGAACGACACGGCCTGGTCGATCTCGCTGCGCCAGTCCTCCGGGCTCCACCGGGCGACGGAGCCGGAGCCGGCGCAGAAGTGGCCGTTGAAGTGTGTGCCTATCTCGTGCCCGTCGAGCCAGGCCTCGCGGACGTACTTCAGGGTCGAGCGGATGTTCTCGTCCTTGAGGTATCCGATGTCCGAGGCCCCGACGGGGTTGTTCGGCGGCCGGTAGAGGCCGCGCTTCGACTCGGGCAGGAGGTAGATGCCCGAGAGGAAGAAGGTCATGGCCGCGCCGTGGTCCTTGGCGAGCTTGAGGAAGCGCGGGAAGAGACCATTCCCGATCTCCCCCGCGCCGTCCCAGCTGAAGACGACGAACTGCGGCGGGGTCTCGCCCGGCTGGAGGGGCACGGGCGCGGCCGGCTGGTTCGGCTGGGGGCCGGTGTCGGCGGTGGAGCCGTCGCCGAGGGGCGTGGCGACCGGCTTCCCGCCGGGCTTGGGGTTCTTCACGGCGCCCGGAGCGCCGGGACCGGACGCGCCCGGTGAGCCGCAGCCCGCGATTCCCACCGCGGCGGCGGCCCCGAGCCCGAGCCCCAGCACGCCCCTGCGGCTGATCCCGCCGATCCGGCCGCTGACCTGACCGGTCTGAGTGACCTGACTGAAGTCGCGCATCGCACCGTCCCGTCATCACTGGCCCAGCCCATGCCATCGCCCATATAAACGGACAATTGGTCGGGACGTGCGGCACTGGAACGGTGATTCCCGGCGCGACTTGTATTTATTTAGGTAAAGCTGTAACGGTTCGTAACAGTCCGTCAGGCGCCGAACGCCTTCGACGCACCCTTCACCGGCTTCGCCCCCGCCAGCAGGTGCGCCGGGACCAGGTCCCGGGCCGGCTCGCTGTAGCCCACCGACACCAGCTTGTCGCCCTGGAAGGTGAAGGACGTCAGCGAGGCGAGCGTGCACTGGCGGCGGCGGGGGTCGTGCCACAGCCGGCGCTTCTCCGCGAAGCTGCGCACGATCCAGATCGGCAGCTGGTGGCTGACCGCCACCGCCTCACGGCCGCGGGCCGCGTCGCGTGCCGCCTCCAGCGCGCTCATCATCCGGACCACCTGCTCCACGTACGGCTCGCCCCAGGACGGCTTGAACGGGTTCGTCAGGTGCTTCCAGTTGGCCGGCTTGCGCAGCGCGCCGTCACCGACGCCGAAGGTCTTGCCCTCGAAGACGTTCTCCGCTTCCAGCAGCCGCGCGTCCGTCGCCAGGTCCAAGCCGTGCACCTTGGCGATCGGCTCCGCCGTCTCCTGCGCCCGCTCCAGCGGGGAGGACACCACGTAGGCGATGTCCCGGCTCTTGAGGTGCTCGGCGACCCGGTCCGCCATCCGGCGGCCCAGCTCGGAGAGGTGGTAGCCCTCGCGGCGCCCGTACAGGACCCCGTCCGGGTTGTGCACCTCGCCGTGGCGCACCAGGTGCACGACGGTCAGTTCGGGGGTGGCGGGGGTGGCGTCGTTGCTCATGCGGTGGCCTCCGCGGCGGCTCGGGCGGCGGCCGGCAGTGCCGCCGCGATGCGCTCGATCGCCTTCTCGTCGTGGGCGGTGGACACGAACCAGGACTCGAAGGCGGACGGCGGCAGGTAGACGCCCTGCGCCAGCATCGAGTGGAAGAAGCCGTTGAAGCGGAAGCCTTCCTGCTTCTTGGCGTCGTCGTAGTTCCTGACCTCGTCCTCCGTGAAGAAGACGGAGAACATGTTGGACGCGGTCTGGAGCCGGTGCGCCACGCCCTCCTTGGTCAGCGCCTCGGTGACCAGGCCCTGGATCTGCAGCGACACCGCGTCGACCGTCTCGTACGCGGCTTCGTCCAGCAGGCGCAGCTGCGCGAGACCGGCGGCGGTGGCGATCGGGTTACCGGAGAGCGTGCCCGCCTGGTAGACGGGACCGGCGGGGGCCAGGTGGCCCATCACGTCCGCCCGGCCGCCGAAGGCCGCGGCCGGGAAGCCGCCGCCCATGACCTTGCCGAAGGTCATCAGGTCGGGCTTGACCCCGTCGACGCCGTACCAGCCCGCGCGGGAGGTGCGGAAGCCCGTCATCACCTCGTCGGAGATGTACAGGGCGCCGTTCTGACGGCAGATTTCAGCCAGCCCCTGGTTGAAGCCCTCGGCGGGGGTCACCACGCCCATGTTGCCGGGCGCGGCCTCGGTGATCACGCAGGCGATCTCGCCGGGGTGCGCGGCGAAGGCCGCCCGTACCGCCTCGATGTCGTTGTAGGGGAGCACGATCGTGTCGCCGGCCTGCGCGCCCGTCACACCGGGGGTGTCCGGCAGCGCGAAGGTCGCGAGCCCCGAACCGGCGGCGGCCAGCAGCGCGTCCACGTGGCCGTGGTAGCAGCCGGCGAACTTCACGATCTTGGCGCGGCCGGTGAAGCCGCGCGCCAGGCGGATGGCCGACATGGTGGCCTCGGTCCCGGAGGAGACGAGCCGCACCTGCTCGACGGGCTCGATGCGCGCCACGATCTCCTCCGCGAGCGCCACCTCGCCCTCGCCGGGCGTGCCGAAGGAGGTGCCGCGGGCGACGGCCGCCTGGACGGCCGCGATCACCTCGGGGTGGGAGTGGCCGAGGATCATCGGCCCCCACGAACACACGAGGTCGACGTATTCGCGACCGTCGGCGTCGGTGAGGTACGGACCGGTCCCGGACACCATGAACCGGGGCGTACCGCCCACGGCGCGGAAGGCGCGCACGGGAGAGTTCACGCCGCCGGGGGTCACGAGGGAGGCGCGCTCGAAGAGCGTCTGCGAAACTGGGGCTTCATACGGGTACGGGTAGCTCACACCAGCCATGGTCTCAGAGGCCGCGACAGACTTGCGGGCGGGCGTTTCACCGCGTCGCCGCGGGGGAGGTCACTGCCATGATGATCAGGCTGCGTGGCGGGGGTCACGGGGCCGGGGCGAGTAAGACCAGTCGGGTGGAGATATGCAACGCGGTGGTGGACCGGGCGAGGGTACGGACGGCCTCGATCCGCAGCGCGCCCGCGAATCCCGCGAGGCCCGCCGCCGGGGCAGGCACCGCCGCCGCTCCACCGAGGCGGCCGACGCCGTCCCCGCGCCCACGACACCGGCGGACGACCTGCCCAGGGGCCGCGGCATGGGAGTGACGTACAAGTACTTCGGCGCCCCGGACGGCGCCACGGCGGCCCGGGTCCCGGTCACGATGCGCCCGGAGGAGCTCGGCGGCGACGAGCTCGGCATGGGCGGCCTCTTCACCAAGATCAAGCCGGAGACGATGGCCGCGATGGTCCTCACCGGCATCGAGGGCATACCCCTCCACGAAGTGCCCCCGCTGGAACTGGTCGTCCTCCACCCCGACTACGCGGTGGTCAAGCTCCCGATGACGGTGGTCGACCCGCTGCGCGGCGTCGGCGAGGAATCGGTGGGCGCGGCGGCCTTCATCTGGTCCACGGTCCCGGACCGCGGCGGCCCGCGCGACGCCTTCAACGTCTACCAGCTGCTCCACGAGTGGCAGGACTTCTCCCACCGCCTCCACGAGGCGGGCCACCAGCCGTACTGCCTGGTCTGGCCCTGACCGGTTCCCGGCGGGCCGTCACACAGGTCGCATGGATCGCATAACGTGAGCCGGATGCAGACGTCTGTGCGGCTGGAGCCGTGGGGGGCCGGGGACTTCTGGCTCCTGGAGCGCAACAACGAGCCCGCGATGACCGAGCACCTGGGCGGCCCCGAGTCCGCGGAGCGGCTGGCCGACCGGCAGTGCCGTTACGAGGCCATGAGCGTGCGGGAGCCCACCGCCGGGCGGATGTTCCGGGTGGTGCTGGAACCCTCCGGGGAGAGCGTGGGCACGGTCGGCTTCTGGGAGCGGGAGTGGCAGGACGAGCCGGTCTACGAAGCGGGCTGGGGCATCCTGCCCGAGTTCCAGGGCCGGGGCCTGGCGGTGGCCGCACTGACCGAGCTCCTCACGTACGCCCGCACCCACGGCACCCGCACCACGGTCCACGCCTTCCCGGGCACGACCCACACGGCCTCCAACGGCGTCTGCCGCCGAGCAGGATTCGAATGCCTCGGCGAGGTCGCCTTCGAATACCCACCCGGCGTCCCCCACCCGAGCTACGACTGGCGCTACGACCTCCACCCTTCCAGCCCCGCCGCACCCCCCAGCCCCGCCGGCGTTTGAGGCGCGGGGGGCCGGGGGCGGAGCCCCCGCGACGGCGCCGCACCCTCACGCGACCGTCAGCACGACCCGCCCCCGCGTCCCCGGCACCGCAAGCCGCTCATGCGCCTTCACCGCATCCGCCAGCGGGAAGGTGTCCGCCACCCGGAGCGTGAGCTCACCCCCGTCGACCAGCGACACCAGCCGGCCCAGCAGCGCCCCGTCCGGCGCCACCTCCTGCTCCCGCACGCGAACCCCCCGCACCCCCGCCGGAGCGTGGTTCGGGATCAGCCCGACGTACACCCCGCCGTCGCGGACGAAGCCCAGCGCCGGCTCCCCCAGTACGGCCGCGTCCAGGACCCCGTCCAGGACCCCGTCCACCGGCCCGTCCCCCACCGCGTCCCGCGCGACGAAGCCGGCCGCGCCCAGCGAGCGTACGAAGTCCTCGTCCTCCGCACCCGCCAGCGCCGTCACCACCAGCCCGGCCCGCACCGCGAGCTGGACCGCGAGGCCGCCGACCACGCCCGCCGCGCCGGTGATCAGGACCGAGGAGCCGGGCGCGAGCCCCAGCTGCTCCACGGCGCGGGCCGCGGTCAGCCCGCTCAGCGGGAGGGCCGCCGCGCTCACCTCGTCCACCGTGGAGGGCGCGGCGGCGATGGCGGTGGCGTCGAGGACCACGTACTGCGCGTGCGTCCCGGCCGGCTTCACCGCCCCGTAGTGCAGCCCGACGACCCGCTGCCCGACCGCCCAGCCGGCCACGTCCGCGCCGACCGCGTCGATCTCCCCGGCCACGTCCCAGCCGAGGCCGATCCGCTGGCCGGCGCCGCCGAAGACGCCCGCGCGGACCGCTCCGTCCACCGGGTTGACCCCGGCGGCCCGGACCCGGACGCGGACCTGGCCCGCCGCCGGCCGCGGCACCGGGACCCGGGCCAGTTCCACCCGCTCCGGTCCGCCGAACTCCGTCACCACTGCCGCCTGCATCGTCTGCTCGCTCATGTCACCGTCTCCTACTGCCAGTTGCCGTCGCGCACCTTGTCGCGTTTCCGATGGCACTAACGTAAAGAGAGGTACTATCTTTTCGTAAGTACGCACTCGGAAGTGCGTACCCGACCCGGAGGTAGGCGCCATGGCCACCAGCACCGCCGCAGCCCGCCGCGAGGACGCCCGCGCCGCCTACGACGCCTTCCTCAAGGAGTGCCCCACCAGCCAGCTCCTGGCCCGCATCAGCGACAAGTGGGTCGGCCTCATCGTCAGCGCGCTGGGCCAGGCCGAGGACCGCACCATGCGCTACAGCGACCTCGGCCGACGCATCCCCGGCGTCAGCCAGAAGATGCTCACCCAGACCCTGCGCGCACTCGAACGTGACGGCCTGGTCACCCGCACCGTCACCCCCACCGTCCCCGTCCGCGTCGACTACCGCCTCACGGACCTCGGCAGCAGCCTCGGCTGCCTCCTGTCCTCCGTGAAGCTCTGGGCCGAGAACCACTTCGACGAGGTCAGCGCCCACCGCCAGAGCTACGACGAGACCGCCGCGACCTCGTGAGCGCACCCTCGTAAACCCGGCGCGGCCACCAGCCCTGCAATGGCATGCTGACAGGGTGAACGGACCCGGCATTCAGCTCACCCTCGCCCCCGAACTGCGCCTCTTCGCCCCGCCCAGCCGGCGCGCCGAGCGCGTACCGACCGCGACCGACGGCGCCTCCAGCCTCGGCCACGTCGTCGAGTCCGTCGGCGTCCCGCTCACCGAAGTCGGCCGCCTCCTCGTCGACGGTCACGAGGTGCCCGTCTCGTACGTGCCCCAAGAAGGCCAGAACGTCGAGGTGTTCGGGGTCGACCGCCCCCAACGCGTCACCGGCGCGCCGCTGCGCTTCCTGCTCGACGTCCACCTCGGCACCCTCGCCCGCCGCCTGCGCCTGCTCGGCGTCGACGCCGCCTACGAGAACGAGGACATCGGCGATCCCGCCCTCGCCACCCGTTCCGCCACCGAGCGGCGCGTCCTGCTCTCGCGCGACCGCGGCCTGCTGCGCCGCCGCGAGCTCTTCGCCGGCGCGTACGTCTACAGCGACAACCCGGACGAGCAACTGCGCGACGTCCTCAGCCGGTTCGCGCCGGCCCTCGCGCCGTGGACCCGCTGCACCGCCTGCAACGGGCCGCTCCACGAAGCCGACAAGGAGAGCGTCGGCGACCTGCTGGAACACGGCACGCACCGCTCCTACGACGTCTTCGCCCAGTGCGCCGCGTGCCAGCGCGTCTACTGGCGCGGCGCCCACCACGCCCGCCTGGAGCGGATCGTGGACGAGGCGGTCATGGAGTTCGGCACCACCTGAGCCGTACCAGCTGAGCCTTGAAGCCGGGGGCGGCCTCACAGGCGGCCGAGCTCAGAAGGCGTAGGCGTCCCCCGTGTCCAACGCCAGCACCACGTGCTCGTTGTTGGCGTGGTTGCGGTCCGTCGCCCCGCCGTTCCACCACGTGTCGACGCGCACCACCACCTCCGACGGCCTCTCCCGCAGCTCCAGCACCATCCCGATGTGCCGGCCCCGCCCGTGCAGCGGCAGCGGGCCCGTCTCGCAGACCACCTCGCGCAGACCGGCCCGCGCACAGCCCTCCGCCAGCTGCTGGCGGTCCCCGAGCTCGGCCGACAGCCGCACCCGCACCGTCGCGTTCGGCAGGGCGGCCGGTCCGTCGTTCTCCGGGACCATCCAGATCCGCAGCTGCGATCCGGTCAGGGCCACCCGGCCGTGGTACGCCACATCGGCCTCCGGCCCGGCCGTCTCCCACCCCGACCCCCACGCGGGCGTACCCGCGCCGAGCGCCAGCACTCCCGCCACCACCACACCACGTACGGCACCACGGCGCACCGACACCACCTCCTCGCGCGGACCTTAGCCACCACCGTCCCCGACCAGTCGGACCATCACACGAACGAGGGCGCGCCCACCCCCATCCGCCGCGCCGTCCGTACGTACCTTTGAGCCATGCTGATCGCCCGCTCCGCCGCCCTGTTCACCCTCGCCGCCCTTCTGGAGATCGGCGGTGCCTGGCTGGTCTGGCAGGGCGTCCGCGAGCACAAGGGCTGGGCCTGGATCGGCGGCGGAGTCCTCGCACTCGGCCTCTACGGATTCGTCGCCACCCTCCAGCCCCAAGGCGACTTCGCCCGGGTCCTCGCCGCCTACGGCGGGGTCTTCGTCGCCGGATCCCTCGCCTGGGGCGCCGTCGCCGACGGCTACCGCCCCGACCGCTGGGACATCGCCGGCGCCCTCGTCTGCCTCGCCGGAATGGCCGTGATCATGTACGCCCCGCGCGGCCGCTGAGCCCCGCCTATGCTGGCGGGGAATCGCCCGTACGAACGACCGACCCGCGCACGACCGACCCGCGCACGACCGAGGAGCCCCGCACATGAGCACGGCCACCAAGACCGCCGTCGTCACCGGAGCGAGCAGCGGCATCGGCGCCGCCACCGCCCGACAGCTCGCCGCGGCCGGCTACCACGTCGTCCTCACCGCCCGTCGCAAGGACCGCATCGAGGCCCTCGCCGCCGAGCTCACCGCAGCGGGCCGGCAGGCCACCGCCCACGCCCTCGACGTCACCGACCGCGCCGCCGTCGACGCCTTCGCGTCCTCCCTCGGCCGCTGCGACGTACTGATCAACAACGCGGGCGGCGCCATCGGAGCCGAGCCCGTCGCCACCGGCGACCCCGCCGACTGGCGCACGATGTACGAGGTCAACGTCATCGGCACCCTCAACGTCACCCAGGCCCTGCTCCCGGCCCTCACCGCCTCCGGCGACGGCACGGTCGTCGTCCTCTCCTCCACCGCGGGCCACTCCACGTACGAGGGCGGCGCGGGCTACGTCGCCGCCAAGAACGGCGCCCGCGTCCTCGCCGAGACCCTCCGCCTGGAGATCGTCGGCCAGCCCGTACGCGTCATCGAGATCGCCCCGGGCATGGTCAAGACCGAGGAGTTCGCCACCACCCGCTTCCGCGGGGACATCGAGAAGGCCGAAAAGGTCTACGCGGGCGTCGCGAACCCCCTCTCCGCCGACGACGTGGCCGACACCATCACCTGGGCGGTGACCCGCCCCAGCCACGTGAACATCGACCTCCTGGTGGTCCGCCCCCGCGCCCAGGCCTCGAACACGAAGGTCCACCGCGAGCTCTAGAGGCTGCCTGGCGGATCAGTAGGCGCGCACCCCCGTGGCCTCCAACAGCTGCGGCCGGCCACAGTTGCAGGCCGCCACCTCGGCCGGCCCGGGGGCGCCGGCCGGCCGGACCAGCGACCTGCCGTCGTCGAGCTTCAGCACGGGCAGCTGCGGACCGGTCACCTCGTGCGCGAACGTCTACCGGGCCAGCCCCTTGAGCTCCGGCTCCTCCGCCACTTGCACCTTCAGCCTGCGTGATCACCAGCGGGGGCGCTCACCAGACAGAGGACCGGATCCGTTTCAGTCCCCCATGAAAAATTCGTGTTCAACCTTTTGCCGGCGGCAGCACTCAGGACAGGCGACAGACACGAGTGAAGGGGAGGCTGATGCCGCCAGGCACCGAGCACGACTCCGGGCAAGACGTCAGACACGGCTTCAGGCCCGGGGCGGGCCAGGACCTCGATTTCGAGGCCTTCGCCCGGGCCAGTCAGCGCAAGCTGTACCGGACCGCGTACCTGCTGTGCGGGAACGCCGACGGCGCACGCGATCTGACCCAGACGACCCTCGCCAAGCTGTTCCAGCACTGGCGGAAGGCATCCGCCGCCGAGAGTCCCGACGCGTACGCCAGGACCGTACTGACCCGCACGTTCCTCGCCGAACGGCGACGCCGGCTGCGGGACCTCCTGGCCCACCGGCACGCCGACCGGCCGCCGCTGCCCGAACACGCCGAGCTGCGCGTCACCCTGCTCGCCGCACTCGCCGAGCTGCCGCCGCGCGCCCGCGCCATGGTCGTCCTGCGCTACTGGGAGGACCTCAGCGTCGGCACGGTCGCCGAACTGCTGCGGTGCAGCGAGGGAACGGTCAAGAGCCAGTGCTCACGCGCCCTGGCGAGGCTGCGCACGCAGCTCGGCGAGGCCCACCTCTACGCCACCGAGAACTGAGGAGACGTCATGGGCACCAACGAAGACCTCCACGCAGGCCTCCACGAAGTCCCCGAGGACAGGGCCGTCATGCTGGTCCGGGACGCGATGGACCGTACGACCTCGGACCTCCCCCCGCTCCCCGACCTCGTGGGCGCCGCCCGCACCCAGGGCCGGCGCCGCCGGGCGCGCGCCCGGTTCGCGATCGGCGGGGCGGTGCTCACCGTGGCCGCGCTCGGCGTGGCCGGAGCCGTGGCCCTGCCGGCCGACGAGAGCGGCCCGCAGGGCTCCGGGCAGGTGAACGTGGCCGCGCCTCCGCCGTCGCCGTCGTCCTCGCCGTCGTCCTCGCCGTCGAGCAGCGGGCCGCTGCCGCCGGTGCACCTCGAACCATCCCCGGGCGGCGACTCGATGGCCGACCTGCCCCCGGCCCAGCGGGCCAAGCAGGAGAACTTCCAGAACCAGGCCGTACCCGTGCTCCAGAGCCTGCTACCGGCGACGATCGGCACGGTCCAGCGGACCGACCTCAGCGTGAACATGTACCAGGGCAGCAAGGACGGCAAGACCTTCACCATCATCTTCTCGGTCCGTCCGGCGGGTCCGGACACCTCCGGGAAGGGCCCGGACTGCGTGACGACGAAGGGCCAGGTCTGCAAGAGCGCCACCCTGCCCGGTGGCATCGAGGCCATGTCCGCCACCTCGCCGATCAACAACGGCAACGTCACCGAGACCCGGCTCCACTTCCGCTACGGCAAGAGCACCGTCTCCCTGGTCATCAACCCGCACGACGAGTCGAACACCTCGGCACCGGTCACCAACGACCAGCTCCTGGACGTCGCCAAGGCCCCCGCTTTCCTCGACCTGGTCAAGGCCGCCGACGCCAACCCGGTGCAGAAGGAACAGAAAGCCGTCCCCCTGGGCTGACGGATCCGCACCCCGGTGCGCAGGAGCCCGGACCGATCGGGATCGGCCCGGGCTCCTCCACTCCCCCGAACAACCGCACGCGGGCGTCAGCCCTTGACGCAGATGACCTGCTTCAGCTTCGCCACGACCTGCACGAGGTCGGTCTGCTGGTCGATGACCTGCTCGATGGACTTGTACGCGCCCGGGATCTCGTCCACCACGCCGGAGTCCTTACGGCACTCCACGCCCTTGGTCTGCTCCGCCAGGTCCCGCGCCGAGAACTTCTTCTTCGCCGCCGTCCGGCTCATCTTCCGGCCCGCGCCGTGCGAGGCCGAGTTGAAGGACTTCTCGTTGCCGAGGCCCTTCACGATGTACGAGCCCGTCCCCATGGAGCCGGGGATGATCCCGTAGTCACCGCTGCCGGCCCGGATCGCGCCCTTGCGCGTGACCAGCAGGTCCATGCCGTCGTACCGCTCCTCCGCCACGTAGTTGTGGTGGCAGCTGATCTCCCGGTCGAAGGAGACCTTCGCCTTGCGGAACTCCCGCCGGACGACCTCCTTGTACAGGCTCATCATCGCCGCGCGGTTGTACTTGGCGTACTCCTGCGCCCAGAAGAGGTCGTTGCGGTAGGCGTCCATCTCCGGGGTCGCCGCCAGGAACACCGCCAGGTCGCGGTCGACCAGGCCCTGGTTGTGGTCCAGGCTCCGGGCCACGGAGATGTGGTGCGCCGCGAGCTCGTTGCCGATGTTCCGGGAGCCGGAGTGCAGCATCAACCAGACCGAACCGGACTCATCCAGACAGAACTCGATGAAATGATTACCGGAACCGAGCGTTCCGATCTGCTTCGTGGCACGTTCCTGACGGAACTTGACCGCATCGGTCAGGTAGTCGAAGCGCTCCCAGAGCCTCTCGTACCCGTCGACCGAGAAGCCGTACAGGCGCGACGGGTCCACGGCCTCCTGGTGCAGGCCCGCGCCCACCGGAATCGCCTGCTCGATCTTCGAGCGGAGCTTGGACAGGTCGCCCGGGAGGTCGTTGGCCGTCAGGGACGTCTTCACCGCCGACATGCCGCAGCCGATGTCCACGCCCACCGCCGCCGGGCAGACCGCGTCCTTCATGGCGATCACCGAGCCGACCGTGGCGCCCTTGCCGTAGTGGACGTCCGGCATGACGGCCAGGCCCTTGATCCACGGGAGCGTGGCGACGTTGCGCAGCTGCTGCATCGCGCCGTCCTCGACCGACGCGGGGTCGGTCCACATCCGGATCGGGACGTTCGCCCCGGGCACCTCTACATACGTCATACGGATCAATCCCCCGGAAACCACACGAAGCTCGGAAAGCTCACTAAGTTCAGATTACGCAAAAGCCTCGCTCTTGATCCCAAATACGACAGGGGACCGGCGCCAGCACCAGCGTGTGCGATAGACATTGTGTCCATCCGCGCCCAAGTCGCGGCAACGCATTTTCCTGACCGTCGGGGGTCCGCCGGTCGAAGGGAGCCAGTGGACGTGCAGCGCAAGGCGGTACGGCGAGGATCGCGGGTCCTGCCAGGCATCGCGGTGCTGGTCGCGCTCGCGGCCGGGGCGGCCGGTCTGACCGGGTGCACCGGCGGGAGCGGCGGCGGCAGCCCCAGCGACTCGAAGGTGGGCGGCAGCACGCCCGCGCCGGCCCAGCCCGGGAAGTACCGCAGCCTGCCCGCGCCCTGCAAGGCCGGTTTCGACAGCAAGAAGCTCAAGGCCATGCTCCCCGCCGCGCCGACCCTCACCCCCGAGCAGCGCGACCAGCTGTACGCCGGCGTCGCGGACGCCTCGTACGACGGCGACCGGCACGTCGGCTGCCGCTGGACCGCGCAGACGCCCGAGGAGACCCGGCTGCTGTCGGTCGGCTTCGAGCGCGTGGTCTCGTACGACCGGGCCGCCTCCAGCGACGACGACAAGGCCAAGCAGGTCTACGTGCGCCGGCTCACCGACGCGCACCTGCCCTTCCCCGGCCCCACCGGGAGCCCGACCCCCACCCCCGCCGGCGCCACCACTCCGCCGCCCGCGGCCCCGCCCGCCGCCGGTACGCCCTCGCCCGGCGCGCCCTCCCCCGGCGCACCCTCCCCGAGCACGAGCACGAGCCCGGCGCCGCCGGTCGAGCTCGGATCCCGCGTGCTGGAGGACCTCGGCACCCAGGCCTTCATCGAGGACAAGCTGAGCCCCGCCGGGGCCACCGCGGCGCAGACCCGGACCGTGCGGATTGTGTTCCGCACCTCGAATGTCATCGTCACGGTCGAGTACAGCGTGCAGCCCGCCCTGCCCGGTACGGTCCCTCCGAGCGCCGAAACCCAGGACAGGGCACGGCAGTTGGCACAGGCGCTGGTCGAGCGTTTCAACGAGTGAGCGGGGCGCGCCGCGCCCCGGCGTGACGGCGCGCACAGCACGCGCACGCCCGCTCGGGCTACCGTTGCCAGGGTCCCGCGCCCGAAACAGCGCCCGAGACGGCGCCCCAGACGGCGTCCGAACGGGCTCCGAATGACCGCCCGAAGCAGGGTCCGCACCAGACCCACGAACGTACCGAAGGAATCATGCACCGATCAGCCTCGCGCCTCACTCGCGTCCTCGCCTGCGCAGCCGTCCCGGTGATCCTCACCGTCGCCGGGTGCTCGTCCGACTCGGGCAAGGACTCGGGCTCGAACAGCGGCAAGAAGTCCGATTCCTCCTCTTCGGCCAAGCCCAACGCGAAGTCCTCCGCCGCGCTGGAAAAGGCGGCGTTCGCCACGCTGCCGGACCCCTGCAAGTCGGTCCAGACGGCGACGATAGAAAGCCTCGTCCCGGAGGCGAAGGACAAGAACGGCTCGGCGATGAAGTCGAACGACCTGACCACGCGCGCCAGCTGCTCGTGGAACGGTCTGGACGAGGACGGTCTGAAGGGCTCGCAGTACCGCTGGCTCTCGATCTCCCTCTTCCGCTCCGACTCGCACGCCTCCCTCGGCGGCGCCAACAAGCGCGCCGAGGAGCAGTACAACAAGCAGCTGGAGGCGGCGAAGGCCACCGAGGGCGCGCAGGACGTGAAGGCCGAGCCGGCGGGCGGCATCGGCGACCAGGGCACGTCGGTCGTCTACACGGCCAAGAAGGACGCGGACTTCTTCAACACGACGATCGTGGCGCGCACCCAGAACGTGGTGGTCACGCTCGACTACAACGGTGCGGCGTACGAGGGCGCGGGCGCTCCCGACCAGGCCAAGCTGCTCCAGGACGCGATCACGGCGGCGAAGGAAGTCGTGGCCTCGGTCGACGCCGCCAACCAGAAGCCGGCCGAGCAGCCGCAGTCGCCGCAGCCCCAGCAGTGACGGCGGCTCCACGGCGGGACCTCCTGGAACCCTGACATCCAGTCACCCGTACGCTGTGCCTGCTGCGGCTTGGTAAAGGCTCGGTAAGCAAGCAGCGCAGCGCCAGCACGCAGTACTCAGCAAGGGGAGGGGATCGCGGGTGGCCGCGATGCAGCTGACTCGTACGCACCGAATACTCATCGGCGTCGTCGTCGCGGGAGCCGTGATCATCGCGGGCATCGGCTTCGCCGGCTCGTACGCCGCGGTGCGCACCCTCGCGGAGCAGAAGGGCTTCGGCAACTTCTCGCTGGTGTTCCCCATCGGTATCGACGCGGGCATCTGCGTGCTGCTGGCGCTCGACCTGCTGTTGACGTGGATGCGCATCCCCTTCCCCCTGCTGCGTCAGACGGCGTGGCTGCTGACGGCGGCGACGATCGCGTTCAACGGTGCGGCGTCCTGGCCGGACCCGCTGGGCGTCGGCATGCACGCCGTGATCCCGATCCTGTTCGTGGTGACGGTCGAGGCCGCCCGGCACGCGGTCGGCCGGATCGCGGACATCACCGCGGACCGGCACATGGAGGGCGTGCGCATCACGCGGTGGCTGCTGTCCCCGCTCCCCACGTTCAAGCTGTGGCGCCGGATGAAGCTGTGGGAGCTGCGCTCGTACGAGCAGGCGGTGGCCATGGAGCAGGACCGGCTGATCTACCAGGCCCGCCTGCAGGCGCGGTACGGGCGCTTCTGGCGGCGGAAGGCGCCGGTGGAGGCGCTGATGCCGCTGAAGCTGGCCCGGATCGGCGTGCCGCTGAAGGAGACGGCTCCGGAGGCGCTCGCGGTGACGGGCATCGAGCCGGCGGTACTGGCGCCGCTCGCGCGGCAGGACCCGGCCGCCTCGGGCCCCGCCCCGGGCGCCTTGGAGCTCGCCCAGCAGCCCGCGCAGTCCCCGTTCCCGTCGGGGTCCCCGTCGCCGTCGCCGTCCGGGTCCGCGTCGGGGCCCCTGGTCCCGCCGGCCGCCGCGACGCACGCGCCGCCGCCCTTCGCGGTGGAGCCGACGGCGATGCCCGCGGCCCACAACAGCGCCTGGTTCGCGGCGCCGCTGGCGCCGCAGGCGGCGTACGAGGGCGGTTACAACCCCCAGTACGTCGAGGGTCTGGAGCCGACCCCGGTGCTGCCCCCGATGGGCCCGGAGGAGCAGCAGCAGGTGCAGCCCGACGTCCCGATCCCGGCTCCCCGCCAGGAGCACGCCCAGCCGGACCTTGGTGCGCAGGCCCAGGCCCAGCAGGCCGGCGCCCCCGAGGCCCCGGAGGAGGGTCCGGCGACCCCGGACGAGGCCGAGTTCGCCGAGGTGGCCTACAAGGTGTTCTGCGCGCTGGCCGACGAGAAGCAGGACTGGCCGTCGGTCGAGGCCCTCGACATACACCTCTCGGACGGCTACGGCGTGACCCACCCGCGCAGCGGTTCCCTGCTCCGCCGGATGATCCCGTCGTTCAAGCAGCGCTACAACAAGGACCGCGAGGCCGAGCACATCGCGTAGCAGCGGCGCCGGCAGCCGGTACGTGGAAGGGCCCGCACCCCCGAGGGGTGCGGGCCCTTTGACGTAAGTGCTTTACGCGACTCAGACCGCGAGCAGCTTGCGCACCCGGTCGGCGCCGACCGCCAGCAGCAGCGTGGGCAGGCGCGGACCGGTCTCCCGGGTCACGAGCAGCCGGTACAGCAGCGCGAAGAACGTCCGCTGCGCGACCTTGAGCTCCGGCGTCGGCTTGGCGTCGGGCTCCAGCCCGGCCATGACCTTCGGCACGCCGTAGACGAGCGTGGTCAGCCCGTCGAGGGACCAGTGGGAGTCGAGGCCTTCGAGGAGCAGGCGCAGCGACTCGCGGCCCTCGTCGTCCAGGGACGACAGGAGCTCCGTGTCCGGCTCCTCGCGTACGAGGGTCCGCTGGTCGGCGGGGACCTGGGTGGTGATCCAGTTCTCCGCGCGGTCCAGGCGCGGCCGTACCTCGTCGAGCGAGGTGAGCGGCTTCTCCGGCTCCAGGTCGCTGAGGATCCGCAGGGTCTGCTCGTCGTGCCCGGCGGTGATGTCCACGACCGAGGCGAGCGTGCGGTACGGCATCGGCCGCGGGGTGCGCGGCAGCTCGCCGGCCGCGGTGCGCACGGCGCGGCTGTGCGCGGCGGCGTCGGCGGGCAGGACGGAGCCGTCGGCGACCTTGGCCTCCAGCTTGTCCCACTCGTCGTAGAGCCGCTGGATCTCCTGGTCGAAGGCGATCTTGAAGGACTGGTTCGGGCGGCGGCGCGCGTACAGCCAGCGCAGCAGCTGCGGCTCCATGATCTTCAGGGCGTCGGCCGGGGTCGGGACCCCGCCCTTGGACGAGGACATCTTCGCCATGCCGCTGATGCCGACGAACGCGTACATCGGTCCGATCGGCTGCTCGCCGCCGAAGATGTGCACGATCTGGCCGCCGACCTGGAAGGACGAGCCGGGCGAGGAGTGGTCGACGCCGGAGGGCTCGAAGATCACGCCCTCGTAGGCCCAGCGCATCGGCCAGTCGACCTTCCAGACGAGCTTGCCGCGGTTGAACTCGCTGAGCTTGACCGTCTCGGTGAACTCGTCCTCGGTGCAGACGTAGGTCATCTCGGTCGTCTCGTCGTCGTACGAGGTGACCTTGGTGAAGTCCTTGCCGCACTCGCCGCAGTACGGCTTGTACGGGAAGTACCCGCCCTCGCCGGTGCTGCCGTCGTCCTCGGCGGCGGCGCCGGAGCCCTCGGCGGCCTCCAGCTCGGCCTCGTCGACCGGCTTCTGCTGCGGCTTCTTGCCGCCCGGCTTCTGCTTGGTGCGGTACTGGTCGAGGATCGCGTCGATGTCGCCGCGGTGCTTCATCGCGAACAGCACCTGCTCGCGGTAGACACCGGTCGTGTACTGCTCGGTCTGGCTGATGGGGTCGTACTCGACGCCCAGCTCGGCCAGGGCCGCGGTCATGGCGGCCTTGAAGTGCTCGGCCCAGTTCGGGTACGCCGATCCGGCCGGGGCGGGCACGGCGGTCAGGGGGCGCCCGATGTGCTGGGCCCACGACTCGTCGACGCCGGGGACGCCCGCAGGAACCTTCCGGTACCGGTCGTAGTCGTCCCAGGAGATGAGGTGGCGGACCTCGAAGCCCCGGCGGCGGATCTCGTCCGCGACCAGGTGCGGGGTCATGACCTCGCGGAGGTTGCCCAGGTGGATCGGGCCGGAGGGGGAGAGTCCGGACGCGACGACGACAGGTTTGCCGGGTGCTCGGCGCTCCGCCTCGGCGATGACCTCGTCCGCGAAACGGGAGACCCAGTCGGTCTCGGTGCTGCTCTGAGCCACGACACGTCCTTCTATCTCGAATGCTGGCTTCAGCCATTCTCCCAGACGGAACGGGTCGCTCCGAGGTTGCTTTTCGCACGGGAAACGGGTTGCCCCCACGTGGGATACTCGGCACTTGTCGGAACAACCAAGTGCACCCACCGGCACGACCTCACAGGAACGGCAGCTCATGGCCTCGGTCCCTTCCCTCGCTTCCTCCGTCAACCAGCGCGTCGCGGACGCCCTTGCCTCCGCCCTGCCGGAGGCCGGTGGCGCGGACCCGCTGCTGCGACGAAGCGACCGGGCCGACTTCCAGGCCAACGGCATCCTGGCGCTCGCGAAGAAGGCGAAGGCCAACCCGCGAGAGCTGGCGACGACGGTGGTCGAGGGCATGGCCACCGGTGACCTGATCCAGGAGATCGAGGTCTCGGGTCCGGGCTTCCTCAACATCACCATCACCGACAAGGCGATCATCGAGACCCTCGCGGCGCGGGCGGGCGACGACCGCCTCGGCGTCCCGCTCGCCGCGAACCCGGGCACCACGGTGATCGACTACGCCCAGCCGAACGTCGCCAAGGAGATGCACGTCGGCCACCTGCGCTCCGCCGTGATCGGCGCCGCGATGGTCGAGATCCTGGAGTTCACGGGCGAGAACGTGGTCCGTCGCCACCACATCGGCGACTGGGGCACCCAGTTCGGCATGCTCATCCAGTACCTCCTGGAGCACCCGCACGAGCTGGACCACAAGTCGGACGCGGAGGTCTCCGGCGAGGAGGCCATGTCCAACCTGAACCGCCTCTACAAGGCCTCGCGCGCGCTCTTCGACTCCGACGAGGAGTTCAAGACGCGGGCCCGGGCCCGGGTGGTGGACCTTCAGGCGGGCGACCCGGAGACCCTGACCCTCTGGCAGCGGTTCGTGGACGAGTCGAAGATCTACTTCTACTCGGTCTTCAACAAGCTGGACATGGACATCCAGGACCCCGACGTGATCGGCGAGTCCGGCTACAACGACATGCTGGTCGAGACCTGCAAGCTGCTGGAGGAATCGGGCGTCGCCGTCCGCTCCAACGGCGCGCTGTGCGTGTTCTTCGACGACGTCAAGGGCCCGGACGGCAACCCGACCCCGCTGATCGTGCAGAAGTCGGACGGCGGCTTCGGCTACGCGGCCACCGACCTGTCGGCGATCCGCGACCGCGTGGGCAGCCTGGGCGCGACCACGCTGATCTACGTGGTCGACGCGCGGCAGTCCCTGCACTTCAAGATGGTCTTCGAGACGGCCCGCCGGGCGGGCTGGCTGGGCGACGACGTCAAGGCCGTCCAGCTGGCCTTCGGCACGGTCCTCGGCAAGGACGGCAAGCCGTTCAAGACCCGCGAGGGCGAGACGGTCCGGCTGGTGGACCTGCTGGACGAGGCCATCGACCGCGCTGCGGCCGTCGTGCGGGAGAAGGCCCAGGACCTGTCCGAGGCCGAGATCGCCGAGCGGGCCGAGCAGGTCGGCATCGGCGCGGTGAAGTACGCGGACCTGTCCACCTCCGCCGCGCGCGACTACAAGTTCGACCTGGACCAGATGGTCTCGCTCACCGGTGACACGTCCGTGTACCTCCAGTACGCGTACGCCCGGATCCAGTCCATCCTGCGCAAGGCCGGGGCCGCGCGGCCCGCCGCCCATCCCGAGCTGGCCCTCGCCCCGGCCGAGCGCGCTCTGGGCCTGCACCTGGACCACTTCGGCGAGCTGATCGCCGAGGCGGCCGCGGAGTACGCCCCGCACAAGCTGGCGGCGTACCTGTACCAGCTGGCCTCGTTCTACACGACCTTCTACTCGGAGTGCCCGGTCCTGAAGGCCGAGACCCCCGAGCAGGTCGAGAACCGGCTGTTCCTGTGCGACCTGACCGCCCGCACCCTCACCAAGGGCATGTCCCTCCTCGGCATCCGGACCCCCGAGAAGCTCTGACATCCGGACTCCGGACAGAACGCACCAAAGGTCAACGACCCCGGCAGCCCCTGCCGGGGTCGTTGGCGTTTCGTGATGTTCAAGCGGTCAACTTTCACCCCGACCCCCTTAATCTGATCATGTTCAAAAACTGTATGGGGGGAACAAGTGAAGAAGAACATCAAGCGCATGGCCGCGGTCGCCGCGGTCGCCGTGGCCGGACCGACCATCCTGACCGCCACGCCCGCCATGGCCGCCGACCAGCCGGCCGTGATCGTTCCCGACGTGGCGCCCAAGGACGACGCCACCGCCGACGCCGGTGGGCCGACCACGCCCGTCGCCGAGAAGCCGGGCGCCGACGAGCCCGTCGCGGACAAGCCGGCGCCCGCCGTCGAGTCGCCCGCGCCGACCACCCCGGCCCCGGCGCCCGTCGAGCAGCCCGCGAAGGACGCCAAGCCCGCCGCGGACGGGCAGCACGCCGCTTCCGACGGCATCATGATGGGCCCCGACGTCACTGTCGCGGGCATCCCGAAGCAGGGCTTCAAGCCGGGCGGCGACTGGACCCAGCTGAAGGTGACCGTCGACAACTCGGGTGGCGACCGGGTCAACGGGCTCCAGCCCCGCCTCTCGGTCGACAAGGCCGGCGGCAAGCTGAAGGCCAGCCACTACGCGATCGAGACCCGCATCGTCCGCACGGACGGCAGCAGCTACTGGACGCCCGCCACGGCGCTCGGCAGCGCAGCCGACGACAGCAGCATGAGCGACTACTTCATCGGCACCGTCGGCACCCTCGGCCGCGGCGCGAGCTATGACCTCGACGTGCGGATCCGCTTCACCGCGGACGCCCCGCGCATCAACTTCGACATGTCCTCCGACGCCGTGAGCATCAGCGCCGACGGCTGGAAGTACGGGCCCAGCAGCTGGTACGACGCCAAGGTCGAAGGCGCCGAGGACGGCGAGGAGGACCCGTTCGTCGAGGGACCCGCGCTGACCGTGAACGGCGTACCGGAGACCGTCAAGGCCGGCGGCGACTGGACCAACCTGTCCGTCCACGTCGACAACTCCGGCAAGAAGGCCCTGGACGGCTTCAACGTGGGTCTGGTCCTCGCCCGCCCGGACTGGGTCCCGATGAAGGGCTCCCAGATCAAGGTCGAGGTCCTGAGCAAGGACAAGAACGGCAAGGCCGGCTGGCACGAGGCCGAGATCCGGTCCGAGGAGGAGGGCGTGTTCCTCGGCTTCGACCTCGCGGGCGGCCCCGTCGCGGCCGGCCAGAGCTTCGACGTCCAGGTCCGTCTCCGTCTGACGGCCGACGCGCCGCTCGGCGACCTGCGCATCTCCTCCTGGGGCTCGTCCCAGGTCGGCCCGGAGACCCCGAAGCCGTGGGCGCAGTCGCGCTCCCAGTCCCGCCTGACGAAGATCGTCGCCGCCGACCCGGCCACCGGTGACGAGGGCAACCAGCCGAAGCCGGACGGCGGCTCCAAGCCGATCGTCGACGACACCACCGGTCACGCCGGCGGCGAGCTCGCCGCCACCGGCGCCGACGCGGCCACCACCTGGGCCCTCGGCGGCGCGGGCCTGGCCCTCGCCATGGGCGCCGCGCTGGTCGCGGGCACCGGCCGCCGACGCCGCGCCACCGCCTGATCCGACACCACGGCTCGCGCCGCGCCCCGCCAACGCGGCGAGGCGCGGCGCGGGGCGGCAAAGGCCCGGCAAGATCCGGAAGGGACGGCCTGGCACGCACGCCCACCGTCCACCCGAACGGCCCGGTTCGGTGCGTACGGCACGGGTAGGGGACGGCCCGTCCTTCCCCCCTCCGAACGGGAGAACCCCCGTGCCCGACAAGAACGGCCCCTACAAGCCCGGCACCCCGTGCTGGATCGACCTGATGGTCCCCGACCAACAGGCGGCCCTCGACTTCTACTGCGGCCTCTTCGGCTGGCAGGGCGAGATCGGCCCGCCCGAGCAGGGCGGGTACTCCGTCTGCACCCTCAAGGGCAAGCCGGTCGCCGGCATCATGAAGGCGATGAACCCGGACGGCAGCATCCCCGACCCGATGCCGCCGACGGTGTGGACGACGTACCTGTCCACCGACGGCATCGACTCCACCCTCAAGTCCGTCACCGCCGAGCGGGGCGAGGTCATGATGGGCCCGATCGACGTCATGGACCTCGGCCGGATGGCCGTGGCCGCCGACCCGACCGGCGCCGTCTTCGGCCTGTGGGAGCCGGGCACCTTCCCCGGCGCGGGCATCGTCAACGAGCACGGCGCGCTGATCTGGAACGAGCTCAGCACCGGCGACACCGAGGCCGCCGGAGCGTTCTACTCCGCCGTCCTGCCGATGACCCCGGCCGTCTCCGAGGAGGACGGCGACCAGCCGTACACGGAGTTCAAGGTCGGCGGCCACGTGGTGGCCGGGATGATGAGCCTGGACCGGATGCCGCCGGGCACGCCCCCGAACTGGCTGCCGTACTTCCACACCGACGACGTGGACGCCACCGTGGCCGCGGCCGGCGAGGCGGGCGGCAAGGTCATCGCCCCCGTCTTCGACACGCCGGTGGGCCCCATGGCCGTCCTGGGCGACCCGCAGGGCGCGCCGTTCGCGGTGATCACGGTGCGCGAGCCGGACCGCCCCGCCTGACGCAGCCCGCGCGGCGGCGGCCGCCGCCGCTCAGCGCAGCTCGCACCACACCACCTTGCCCGGCGCCCGGGGCAGCACCCCCCAGGCGTCGGCAAGGCCGGCCACGAGCGTGAGCCCCCGCCCGAGCGGGCGCCCGGTCAGCCGCGACAGCCCGGGCCCGCTGTCGTGCACCTCGACCCGGACGGTCCCGTCCTCGAAACCGAACAGCCGCAGCAGGTACCCGCGGCCGCGCGGGACCCCGTACCGCAGCGCGTTGGTCGCGAGTTCGCTCACGCAGAGCAACATGTCGTCGAGGCGTTCGGTCGCCCCCCATGCCCGCAAGGTGTCACGTGTGAAGTGCCGTGCAGCTGCGACGGATCGGGGTGAGCGCAGGTAAAGACGCTCGCGCATGAGCGCCGCCTGAATAGTTGGATTCACGGGATGATCGTCGCGTTCCGTGACTAGCGTGTGACTGAGCGCCGACCCGTACTCCTTGATGAGTACGGGTCGGCGCGGGGTAAAGCAGGAGCACGGGTGGGGAGTTCACCGTCATGCCACCGAGGAAACGAGCACGGCCCAACGCGACGACCATGAAGATGGTCGGCTCGCAGGTGGCCGCCGCCCGCATCGCCAAGAACCTGACCCAGAGGCAGCTCGGAGAGCTGGTGAACCTGGACGCCGAGACCATCGCGTCGATCGAGCAGGGCCGTCGGGCGCTGATGCCGAACGTCGCGGAGCTGATGGACCACCATCTCGGCCTGCCGGGCCTGCTGACCCTGGCGGCCAGGGGCATGCCCGAGGTGGACGCGACACCGCCGTGGGCGGAGGAGTACATGGACCTGGAGTACACGGCGATCGCCATCTCCTGGTTCGACAACCAGGTCGTACCGGGTCTGCTCCAGACGGAGAACTACGCCCGGGCCGTGTTCCGGTGCCGCGTCCCGGCCCACCCGGAGGCCGAGGTCGAGGCGCTGACCGCCGCGCGGATCGCCCGGCAGGAGATCCTGCGGCGCACCACGCCGCCGACTTTGAGCTTCGCCGTCTCGGAAGCGGTCCTGCGTGATCGGCTCGGAGGCGACGAGGTGTACGCGGAGCAGCTCCGGCACCTGCGCGCGTGCGCGGATCTGCCGGACGTGAGCCTCCAGGTGATGCCCCTGGGCCGCACCACACACGCGGGCCTCAACGGGCCGTTCATCCTCCTGGAAACCCCGGATCACCAGCACCTCGGCTACACCGAAACACAGCGCGGCAGCCAGCTCATCTCGGACGCCGATGAGGTCAGCATCCTGGCGCGCAAGTATGCAATGCTGCGGACTCAGGCCCTCAACACCGAGCAGACGCGGGGCCTGTTGGACCGCCTGCTAGGAGAGACATGAGCGCCACGACCGCACTGAAGTGGTTCAAGTCCAGCTACAGCGGCAGCGAAGGCGGCGCCTGCCTGGAAGTGGCCCTCGTCTGGCGGAAGTCTTCGTACAGCGGCGACGAAGGCGGGGCCTGCGTGGAGATGGCCGAGGGGGCGACCCAGGTCCACGTGCGGGACAGCAAGGTCACCGACGGCCCGGTCCTCGGTCTGGCGCCCGCCGCCTGGGTCGCGCTCACGGAGTGGACCGCCCGCTGACGGGCTCCCTGCGGAGGGAGCCCGTCAGCGGGTCAGCCGTGTCGTCGCCCGGCCGCCCGAACCCGCCCGGCTCAGCGATTGAGCGGGTAGGAGTGGCGGCCCGTCGCCTCGTCGATCTCCGAGTGGGCCTTCTGTAGCAGCTGCGACGCGAGATCCATGAGCGCACGGGCGCCCGCGATCTCTTCCCCGACCCTCAGCTGTTCCGGGTCGGAGGGATGACGCAGGGCATAGCCCCGCGCCCTGATCTCGGAGCCGTCCCCGAGTCTGACCAGGGCCGCCGCACTCGTGCGGTGGCCCTCCTCGGTGAATTCGAGCTCCACATGCCACCCGACCAGCGTGGACATGGTGCATCACCTCCAGGGGGTCACCCTCCCCTCCAGGGTGCGCCCGCAGGGCAGGCGGCGCTAGCCGGACGCCCGCCGGGCCGCGAGCCCTCAGCCGCCGGTCAGAGCCGCCGCCACCGCCAGGAACCACGCCCCGTACGAGAACGGCTCGGGCGGGTTGACCTCCATGCCGAGTTCCGCCGCGGCCAAGGCGTAGTCGCCTTCGTCCAGCGGCAGGGCGATCAGCTCGTGGAGCTCACCGACGAGGCGGGCGACGAGCTGGGGGTCGGTGGTCGCGGCGTAGTCCGCGACGGCCGCCTCGTGGTCGGGGAACTCGTCGACGATGTCCTGCGAGAACCAGCCGCCCAGCAGCTGCGCGGTCTCCGGGAACCGCGCGTGCCACTCCCAGTGGGTCTGCGGGGTCGCCGGCGGCGGCACCTCCCCGTCCTCCACGCTCTGCTTGAGGTGGTCGGCGAGCAGCAGGAGCCAGTCACCGATCGCGGACTGCGGGATCCCGACGTCGGGGACGGCGTAGAACTCGCCGAGGTCGATCCGCAGGCGTCCCGGGGGGTTGCGGCTGTACTCGCGCAGCTGCCGCTCCGCCTCCGCGATGGCCCAGGGCCGGGTGTGCCAGGTGTGGCGCAGATAGGCGTCCAGGGCTCGGCTGCGCCGCTCGGCGGTGTCGTCGGCGCTCTGGCCGAGGTAGGCGCGCAGGACCTGATCGAGCTCGCCGTAGCGGCGGTCGTGCTCAAGGGGCTTCATGGACACGGTCGCACTGCCTCTACGGGTAGAACGGGACGGTGGTCTGTACGACGAACCCGTACGGGCTGTCGGGCTCCCGCCGCAGGACGACGCGCGCGGCGCGGACGTCGAGCGGCTCCTGTCCGGCGAGCAGCATCGCCTCCAGCAGCACCCGCCCGACGGGCTCCTCACGGGACGGCCAGGCGGCCTCGATGGTGAGGCGGGCCCGCGTCCCCTGGGCGAGCCAGCGGTGGATGACCTGCTCGTTGGCGGTCACCACCTGCTGGGTGGCCCACTGGGCGGTCTCC
This sequence comes from Streptomyces sp. NPDC016562, assembly GCF_043076955.1. Classification (NCBI taxonomy): domain Bacteria; kingdom Bacillati; phylum Actinomycetota; class Actinomycetes; order Kitasatosporales; family Streptomycetaceae; genus Streptomyces; species Streptomyces sp. NPDC016562. The sequence goes on from NZ_JBIBRZ010000008.1 coordinate 292,106, forward strand.
CGGTCGGGGTAGGTGGCGGATCGGGTCAGCATCGGATCATTGTCTCAATTCGCGTTGAACGACCAGAAGACCCCGACCTCGTCCGCGGACACCGCGATCAGGCCGAGATCCATCATGTAGCCGGTGAAGGGATGGCCGCCTTCGAGGTCGCCCGCCAGGAAGTCGGGCGCGTCGCAGGTGCGGGCGAGGTCGGAGGAGGTCCAGAACGCCGCCTCGGGACCGAAGCGGTCCAGCACGGTCCGGGCGTCCGCGAGCACCGCGTCGCGGTCCTCCCGCGACCGGACCGGGGAGCCCTCGAAGAACCACTCCTGCGAGAGCGAGGCGAGCAGCTCGACGGCGGCGCCGGCCGTGATCGGCCGCAGCCCCGCGCGGAGGTCCTCGGCGGCCGTCACACGGAACGGGTAGCCGGGGCAGCCGGCCTCCCAGCCCTCCTGGAACGTCTCCGAATCCAGGGCGAACCAGCCCCGCGGGTCGGCGACGGACCGCTCCATGACGGCGAGGACGTCCTCGGCCCAGTCCCCGTGCAGCCGCGGACCGCTCCTGGCGAAGACGAAGACGTCCTCCAGGAGCCGTAGCAGCGCAGCGTCCCAGGTGGCGGCCTCGGCGGGTCGGGTCGGCATGGAATCCTCCTCTCAGGCTCAGCAGTCGAAGGTCCAGAACAGCCCGACCTCGGTGTCGGAGACGATGACCAGGCCGGCGTCCTCCATGTAGCAGGTCATCGGGAGATAGCCCCAGTGGGTCGCCCCGAAGTCCAGCGTGCCGTTCCCGGCCGCACCGACGGTGACATTGGTGTAGCAGGTGAACGTGTCCCCGTAGCGGGCGAGGATGGTGCGGGCCAGGTCCTGCAGCTCTTCGAAGCTCTCACTGAACCTTTCGAGGTTCCGCAGGGTGCAGCCGCCGTCGGTCAGTGCGAGCAGGAGATTCTCGGCGCTCGCACGGTCGATCTCGTGCAGCCGTTCCCCGATGTCGGCCGGGGTGAGCCGGCGCAACGGATCGTCCCTGAAGGCCGGGAGGCAGAAAGGAAAGGCGGGCCCTTCCGTCGCGCGCTCGTTCGCGTTGTCGTCGAGCCCGGCCCATCCGCGCGGATCGGGGACGGCGCGTTCCATGACGGCGAGCACGTCGGTGTGCCAGTCCTCGTGCGTGCGCGGACCGGTGGCACTGAACGTGAACGCGTCCTCGTAGAGGTGCCGCACCGCCGCTTCCCAGGACGTCTGGTCAGGGGACATTTCTTCCTCGCAGAGCTCAGACGTCGCCGAATGCCCAGAACAGCCCGACCTCGGTGTCGGAGACCACGACCAGGCCGCAGTCCTCCCCGTAGAAGGTCATCGGCGTCCATCCCATGGGTTTCCCCCCGAAGTCCAGCCTGCCTGTGCGCCTGGCTTGGCCGAGGTTGCTGTGACAGGTGAACGTGTCCCCGTAGCGGCCGAGGATGGTGCGGGCCATGTCCTGCAGCTCTTCGAAGCTCTCACTGAACCTTTCGAGGTTCCGCAGGGTGCAGCCGTCGTCGGTGAGTGCGAGCAGGAGATTCTCGGCGCTCGCACGGTCGATCTCGTACAGCCGTTCCCCGATGTCGGCCGGGGTGAGCGGGCGGGACGGATCGTTGCTGAAGGCCGGACGGCCGAACGGGACGGCGGGGTGCTCCGCAGTGCGTTCGTGCGCCACCGGGTCGATCCCCGCCCAGCCGCGCGGATCGGGGACGGCGCGTTCCATAACGGCGAGCACATCGGCCCGCCAGTCCTCGTGCCTGCGCGGACCGGTGGCGATGAACGCGAACCCGTCCTCGTACAGATGCTGTACCGCCGATTCCCAGGACGCCTGGTCGATGGACATCTTCGAAGAGCCTTTCTCACTTGCTGGGCATGGACGTCATGACGGTGAACGGAGGATTGCGGCTGCTGTCGTACCTGAGCCTCGTCTCGATGCCCGTCACATCCTGCGCCTCGGCTTTGATGCCGCCCGTCTTGTATCCGGACAGCGGATCGGCCGGATTGGTCGGCTGCTTGCTCACACTGCGGCCGCTGGGCTCGCCATTGGGCGTCGTCGACGTGAAGGGCTCCACATCCCCCTCGCCCGGTGGCGGCGGACCCTTGATCCACGCTTCGATCGCTGCGGTGTTCTGGTTGAGGTTGTACTGGGTTAGTTCCTGCGCCCGCTGATAGGTCGGGAAGGACGAGGAGGCGCTCGGCTTCGGCTTGCCGTACGGCCAGGCCTGGGTCGGGCCGTTCTGCTGCTGGTCGCGCAAGCGCTGCGCCAGCTGCTCGTCCGTCTTGCCCACGTGCTTGTCCAGCGTGTGGCCGTCCGCCATGTACTCGTTGGCGGCCAGGTCGAGCGTGTACTTGCCGGTGGCCGAGTCGATCTTCAGCCAGGTCTGCGAGGTGGTCTTGAAGTCCTCCAGGGCGCGGGCGCCGAAGCCGTGGGCGCGGGCGACGCCGGCCTCGAACTTGGGCGCGCTGCGGTGCGCTTCGTCCAGGACGTCCTGGAGCGCGTCCATGCGCGTGGTGAGGCCGTCCACGATGCCGGTGTACTTGTCCACGATCCGGTTCAGCTTGGCCTTGTCCAGCTTCAGGACCGTGTTGACGTCGAACTTCAGCAGCATCCCGGTGACCCCGCCGACGCCGCTGGCCACGCTGGTGACGGCGCCGACGATGGTCTTGAGGCTGGGCTTCTCCTTGGCCTTCTCGATGTCGTCGATGATGCTCGTGGCGGCCTCCCTCATGGCCCGCTTGAGCTCTTCGAAGACGTCGTGGTTCAGCTCGACGGCGGCTTCCGCGTACTCGCGCAGGCAGTCGCTGATCTTGACCGCCACGTCGTTCAGCACGCTCATCACCGGCTGGCTGCCCGTGGCCACCTTGGCGCCGTGCGGACCGGTGGTGTGCGCCCACTGGTAGCCGTGCCGGGACTGGCCCCAGTCCGTGCCGCCCCACAGCGCACTGCAGAACGTCCGCATGGCGGCCTCCCAGTCCGCCCGCTGGTGGTTGGTGATCTGGCCGACGGCCATGGTCAGTTCGTCCGCCGCGCCGGTCACGACCGTCGAGACGTTCATCCAGCTGTGGCAGTGGGAGTTGAGGTAGTGCTGCTGCGGGAAGGGGTGTACGTCCGCCACCTTGCCGACGCGGAAGATGTTCTTCGCGACGGGCTGGAGGACGTCGCGGACGATCTCCGGTATGCCCTCCATCGCGCCGCGGAGCAGGTCGTCGCCACCGTCGTCGTCACCCCACTTGATGTCGGGGACGCTGCCGAACTTGGGCTCCTTGTCGATGACCGTGGGCAACGGGCGCTGCTCGGGGGCCTTGCCGGGCTTGGGGTGGGCCGCCGCGTCGGCCTTGGTGTAGGCGTTGGCGGTCTCCGTGAAGCCGACGGCGACGCCGCCGACGCTGACCACGCTCTTGGCCCACACCTCCAGCCAGCGGTTGCCGATCTTCTTGTAGGACTGCGCGAACTTCTCGGCCTGAGGACCCGCCCCGCCGGCGTCCGGGTACTCCTGCAGCTCCTTCACGAGCGTGTTCCCACCGCGCACCATGGGGTCCTGCGCCCGCGCGACCCGGCCGGAGACGCTCCAGACGAGCGACGGCTTGACGTCGATGTTGCCGGCTCCCGCGGGCGGCTGCGCCGGGCCGGGGCCCGGGGTCGGTCCCGCCATCAGGCGCCGCCTCCCCAGCCCTGGAGCACGGACTTGTTCGCCGCGGCGTAGTTGAGGTGCCCCTTGACCACGACCTCGTGCAGCCACGCCTGCGCGGCTTTGAGGTCCTGGGCCGAGCGGTCCCATTTGTCCAGCTCGTCGATGAAGGCCTCGCGGGCCTCGCCGTCCCAGCTCAGCACGGCCTTCTTGGCCCGCCCGTACAGCAGCTCCAGCTTCTCGTTGAGGTCCTTGAGGATCTCCTCCAGGTCCCCCGACAGGCGCTGCAGGGTGGCGAAGTCAACGGTGATCCGGTCGTCTTCCGACATGGTGGTGCTGATCCCCCTGCTCTCAGATGTCCTGCAGTCGGCTGTGCGGAGCCGCCGGCGCCGGGTCCGGCACGGTCAGCTCGGCGGCGGCCGCGGCCACGTCCTCGCGGCTCTGTACGCGCTTGAACGCGGCCAGGACCTCCAGCTCCTGGGCGGTGAAGCCGTCACGCGAGGCCCTGGTGGCCTCTTCGAGGAGGGAGAGCACCTGCCGGATCCGCACGGCGTCCTCGGCGGCCCCCCGGTGCAGGGCGCGGTACGCGGTGGCCGTGGGCCCCTGCCAGCCCGCCGCGATGCTGTCGACCACCCGGTCCATCTCGCGGATCTGCCGCTCCAGATGGCCCTGCATCTGATCGAGATCGTCCGCGAGTTTGGTGAGGCCGTCCTCCGAGACCCTGAGATCGCCGTCCTGCATGTCCACCTCTCTTCGGCGCTGCCGTGCCAAGTACGCACGTACGCCTACGAGGTTCGCAGGTCATCGAGCCGGGCACCTGAGTACGCGCACTCATGTTCGGGCTCTTCCCGGGGAGTTCACTGGACCCATGACCCCGGACACCACACGGCACCGGCGCGCGTTCGTCGCGCCGCTCGTCTCCACCCTGCTCACGCTGCCGATGGCGGCCGTCGCGTTCTTCTTCGTCGGGCTGTCCCCGATGGCCTGCGACTCGTGCGACGGCGCCGCGAGCGACCGGTTCGACGCCTCCTACGAGGTGGCCTTCCCCGTCTTCGGGACCGGCCTGCTGGCGGTCCTGGTCCTGCTGGTCGCCGCGTGGGGCCTGCCCTGGCAGCGGCGCCACGCCGCCGCCAGGGTCTGGCTCGCCGTCATCGCCCCGGCGGCGGTCGTCCTCGACGTACTCGTCTTCCACAGCCTCGTCGACTGGCCGTAGAGCAGGTCAGGCGTTGCGCAGCCAGCCCGCGACCTCGGTCGCCCAGTAGGTGAGGATCGTGTCGGCGCCCGCGCGCTTGATGCCCAGCAGGGTCTCCAGGATGGCCCGGTCCCGCTCGATCCAGCCCTTCTCCGCCGCCGCCTCGATCATCGCGAACTCGCCGCTGATCTGGTACGCCGCCACTGGTACGTCCACGGCCTGCGCGACCCGGTACAGGATGTCGAGGTAGGGACCGGCCGGCTTGACCATCACCATGTCGGCGCCCTCCTCCAGGTCGAGGGCCAGCTCCCGCAGGGACTCCCGGGCGTTCGCCGGGTCCTGCTGGTACGTCTTGCGGTCGCCCTGGAGCGAAGAGGCGACGGCCTCCCGGAAGGGCCCGTAGAAGGCGGACGAGTACTTGGCGGTGTACGCCAAGATGGACACGTCCTCGTGCCCGGTCTCGTCCAGCGCGTCACGGATGACGCCGACCTGGCCGTCCATCATCCCGCTGGGCCCGACGACGTGGACGCCCGCGTCGGCCTGGACCTGGGCCATCTCCGCGTACCGCTCCAGCGTGGCGTCGTTGTCCACGCGCCCGTGCTCGTCCAGCACGCCGCAGTGCCCGTGATCGGTGAACTCGTCGAGACACAGGTCCGACATGATCACCAGATCGTCCCCGACCTCGGCCCTCACGTCGCGGATCGCGACCTGGAGGATCCCGTCCGGCTCCGTGCCCGCCGTCCCCCGCGCGTCCTTGTTCTCGTCGGCCGGAACACCGAACAGCATGATCCCGGCGACCCCCGCCTCGACCGCCTCCACGGCGGCCTTGCGCAGCGTGTCCCGGGTGTGCTGGACGACGCCCGGCATCGCGGAGATCGCCAGGGGCTCGCTGATGCCCTCCCGCACGAAGGCCGGGAGGATCAGGTCCGAGGGGTGCAGCCGGTTCTCCGCGACCATCCGCCGCATCGCCGGGGTGGTCCGCAGCCGCCGGGGCCGCGAGCCGGGGAAGGATCCGTACGCGCTCATTCGTCAGTCGCCTCTTCGAACATCGAGAACAGTCCCAACCAGCCTAGGCCCCCATCACCCACGTCCAGCCGATACCGCCCGAAGCCACGAGGGGCCGGGGCGTCCAGGCCCCCGAAGCCCCCCGGGGCCGGGCGTGTGCCGGGGTGTCCCCGCAGGGCGCCGAACCCCCCCCCGCCCCCCCGCCCGCCCCCCCCCACCGGGCGGCGCCCCCGGCGACACCCCGGCGCGACCCCCGGCCCCGCCCACCCCCGCCGGCCCCCCCCCCCCCACCCTGGGGGCCCCGGCCCCCCCCCCCCGGCGCGCGCCCGGCCCCACCACACCCGCCCGGCCCGGCCGGGCCACCACACCGCCCCCGCCCCCGCCCCCGCCCCCGCCCCCGCCCCCGCCCCCGGAACGAAGCGCGGGGCCCGGCGCACCCGCACCGAACCCCGCCCTAAGCACCACTCAGCCCGTACGGCCCAACCCATCGCTAGGTGGTACGACGCCGCCGCGCCCCCGGCCGCCGCTCGCTCGGCCGGAACACCGTCTCGCCGGCCTCCTTCGCCGCCTCGCGGCGCGCCGCACCGTACTCCGCCAGCGCCTCCGCCAGCTTCGACACCGACGGCTCCGGCGACAGCACGTCCACCCGCAGCCCGTGCTCCTCCGCCGTCTTGGCCGTCGCCGGCCCGATACAGGCGATGACGGTCACGTTGTGCGGCTTGCCGGCGATGCCGACCAGGTTCCGCACGGTCGAGGACGACGTGAACAGCACGGCGTCGAACCCGCCGCCCTTGATCGCCTCGCGCGTGTCCGCCGGCGGCGGCGACGCCCGCACGGTCCGGTAGGCCGTGACGTCGTCGACCTCCCACCCGAGCTCGATCAGCCCGGCGACCAGCGTCTCGGTCGCGATGTCGGCGCGCGGCAGGAACACGCGGTCGATCGGGTCGAAGACCGGGTCGTACGGCGGCCAGTCCTCCAGCAGTCCGGCCGCGGACTGCTCCCCGCTCGGCACCAGGTCCGGCTTCACGCCGAACTCCACGAGCGCGGCCGCGGTCTGCTCGCCCACCGCGGCGACCTTGATCCCCGCGAAGGCACGCGCGTCGAGCCCGTACTCCTCGAACTTCTCACGGACGGCCTTCACCGCGTTCACGCTGGTGAAGGCGATCCACTCGTAGCGGCCCGTCACCAGGCCCTTCACCGCCCGCTCCATCTGCTGCGGGGTGCGCGGCGGCTCCACGGCGATCGTCGGCACCTCGTGCGGCACCGCGCCGTAGGAACGCAGCTGGTCGGAGAGCGAGGCGGCCTGCTCCTTGGTACGCGGGACGAGCACCCGCCACCCGAACAGCGGCTTCGACTCGAACCAGGACAGGTCCTCGCGCCGCGCGGCGGCGCTGTGCTCACCGACCACGGCTATGACCGGCCGGGCGCCCTCGGGCGAGGGGAGCACCTTGCCCTGCTTGAACACCTGGGCGATGGTGCCCAGCGTCGCGGACCAGGTCCGCTGGCGCGTGGTGGTGCCGGCGACCGTCACCGTCAGCGGGGTGTCGGGCTTGCGCCCGGCGCCCACCAGCTCGGCCGCGGCGGCCGAGACCGTCTCCAGCGTGGCGGAGACCACGAGGATCCCGTCGCTCGCGCCCACCTCGCTCCAGCAGCGCGCCGAGGCGGTCTTCGCGTCGACGAACCGCACGTCCGCGCCCTGCTTGTCGCGCAGCGGGACACCGGCGTACGCGGGTACACCCACCGCGGTGGCGACACCCGGCACCACCTCGAAGGGGATGCCGGCGGAGGCGCACACGAGCATCTCCTCGGCGGCGTTGCCGTCGAGCCCGGGGTCGCCCGTGACGGCACGCACGACCCGCCTGCCGGAGCGTGCGGCCTCCATGACAAGATTGGCCGCGTCCCGGATCACCGGGACCCCGGCGGCTGCTGACGCTTCGTCAGCGACCGTCAGCTGCGGCGTGTCTACTCCCGCGCGCGCATGCGTCCGTACGACTTCGAGCACCTCGGGCTCCGCGATCAGTACGTCCGCGGCGGCGAGCGCCTCGACGGCGCGCAGCGTCAGCAGACCCGGGTCGCCCGGGCCGGCACCGAGGAAGGTGACGCGTCCGTGGGTGGCGACCGCCGGAAAAGCGGAGGTGGTCGGACTTGAGGGGTTCAAAGCGATCGCTCCCCCATCAGACCGGCCGCGCCCTTGGCCAGCATCTCGTCCGCGAGTTCGCGGCCGAGCGCCATGGCCTCGTCGTACGACTGGGGCACGGGACCGGTGGTGGACAGCTGCACGAGCGTGGTGCCGTCGAGGGTTCCGACGACGCCGCGCAGGCGCATTTCATTGACAGTCTGTCCGTCGTCCAAAAGATCGGCGAACGCCCCTACGGGTGCGCTGCAGCCGGCCTCCAAGGCGGCGAGCAGGGAACGCTCGGCGGTCACGGCGGCCCGGGTGTCGGGGTCGTCGAGTGCGCCGAGCGCGGCGATGAGGTCCGTATCGGACGCGAGGCACTCCACGGCGAGAGCACCCTGGCCGGGAGCCGGCAGCACGCTGTCGACGGACAGCAGGTCCGTCGCCTCGTCACCACGGCCGATCCGGTTGAGCCCGGCGGCCGCCAGCACGACGGCGTCGAGCTCGCCGTCGCGTACGTAACCGATCCGGGTGTCGACGTTGCCGCGGATCGGCACCGTCTCGATCCGCTTGCCCAGGGACAGCGCCAGGTGGTTGAGCTGGGCCGTCCGGCGGGGCGAACCGGTACCGATCCGGGACCCGTCGGGCAGCTGCTCGAAGGTCAGGCCGTCCCGCGCGACGAGCGCGTCCCGGGGGTCCTCGCGCAGCGGCATGGCCGCGATCACGAGGTCGTCGGGCTGGGCCGTCGGCAGGTCCTTGAGCGAGTGCACGGCGAAGTCGACCTCGCCGCGCAGCAGCGCTTCGCGCAGGGCCGTGACGAACACGCCCGTCCCGCCGATCTGCGCCAGGTGCTCGCGCGAGACGTCGCCGAAGGTCGTGATCTCCACGAGCTCGACGGGTCGGCCGGTGACCGCCCGTACCGCGTCGGCGACGTGGCCCGACTGGGACATGGCCAGCTTGCTCCGCCGCGTACCGAGCCGCAGCGGCTGGTCGGGACGTGTGTTCATGATGCCCGTCCTGGGTCGTCGTCGTTCATCGGATCGGCCGCGTCCGCCCGGCTGACGGAAGCAACCGTCTGAGGGTCGAGGTCGAAGAGTTCGCGCAGCGCGTCCGCGTACCCGGCGCCGCCGGGCTCGCTCGCGAGCTGCTTCACGCGCACGGTCGGCGCGTGGAGGAGTTTGTCGACGACGCGGCGCACGGTCTGGGTAACCTCGGCCCGCTGCCGCTCGTCGAGGTCGGGGACCCGGCCGTCGAGCCGCGCCACCTCCATGGCCACGACCTCGGCCGCCATGGCCCGCAGGGCGACGACGGTGGGCGTGATGTGCGCGGCCCGCTGGGCCGCGCCGAAGGCGGCCACTTCCTCGGCGACGATGCCGCGCACGGCGTCGACGTCGGCGGCCATCGGCGCGTCGGCGGACGCCTCGGCCAGGCTCTCGATGTCCACCAGCCGCACGCCGGGGATCCGGTGCACGGCGGCGTCGATGTCGCGGGGCATGGCCAGGTCGAGCAGGGCCAGCCGTACGGCGGACCCGTCGGCCTGCGTACGGGTGCTGCGCCGGGGCTGCCGCTGAGCGGCGGCCTCGCCCTGATCGGCCCAGGTTCCGTGCAGTTCGAGGGAGTTGGCGTCCACCCCGGTCAGCGCGGCCCGCCCGTCGGGCCCGACGGGGCACCCGTCGGCCTCGACCGGAGCGGCGATGGTCCGCGCGGCCCCGGCGTCGGCCAGCCGCCCCCCGTCCCGCGCGGCGGCGACGAGCCGCGCCACGACGGCGGCGTCGAGCCCGACGACGGCGGCGGAATCCAGCCCGGGCACATCCAGCCCCGCCGGCGTTTGAGGCGCGGGGTCTGGGGCGGAGCCCCAGGACACGGCGCCCAGCACGTCATCGGCGCTCAGCACCAGCCCGGTCGCACCCGTGCACGACACGACCACGTCGACACGCGCCAGCTCATCCGCCACCGAAGCCATCGCCACCGCGGAAGCCTTCACCCCGGTGCCCGAGGCAACCAGAATCTCGGCGAGCCGCTCCGCCCGGTCGGCGGTCCGGTTGGCCACCACGATCTCGGCGACACCGACCCGCGCCAGCGTCGCCGCGGCCAGCGAGGACATCGACCCGGCGCCGATGACCAGCGCCCTCTTGCCGGCCGCCCACTCCCCCACCGGGAGGTGCACGGCGAGCTGCTCCAGCCCGAAGGTCACCAGCGACTGGCCCGCCCGGTCGATCCCGGTCTCCGAGTGCGCCCGCTTGCCGACCCGCAGCGCCTGCTGGAACAGGTCGTTGATCAGCCGGCCGGCGGTGTGCAGCTCCTGCCCCAGCGCCAGCGCGTCCTTGATCTGGCCGAGGATCTGCCCCTCGCCCACGACCATCGAGTCCAGCCCGCACGCCACCGAGAACAGGTGGTGCACCGCCCGGTCCTCGTAGTGCACGTACAGGTACGGAGTGAGCTCTTCCAGAGCCACCCCGCTGTGCTGCGCCAGCAGCGTGGACAGCTCGGCCACACCGGCGTGGAACTTGTCCACGTCGGCGTACAGCTCGATCCGGTTGCACGTGGCGAGCACCGCCGCCTCCGTCGCCGGCTCGGCGGCGAGGGTGTCGTGCAGCAGCTTGACCTTGGCATCGGCGGACAGCGAGGCGCGCTCCAGCACGCTCACGGGTGCACTGCGATGGCTCAGCCCTACGACGAGCAGACTCATGCCGGCATCACCGCCGGGACGTCGCCCTCGGGTCCGCCCTTGCGCGCCTCGGCGGCGCCCCGGCCGGCCGGCGGCACCACGGCCGCGGCGGGTGCGGCGCCGCCCACGGAGGAGCCGCCGACGGCAGCGGCGGCGGCCGCTTCCTCGCCGGCCTTGCGCTGCTCGTGGAACGCGAGGATCTGGAGCTCGATCGACAGGTCGACCTTGCGCACGTCGACGCCGTCCGGCACGGACAGCACCGTCGGCGCGAAGTTCAGGATGGAGGTGACACCCGCCGCGATCAGCCGCTCGCTGACCTGCTGCGCCGCACCGGCCGGCGTCGCGATGACACCGATCGAGACACCGTTCTCCTCGATGATCTTCTCCAGGTCATCGGTGTGCTGCACCGGGATCCCGGCGACCGGCTTGCCCGCCATCGCGGGGTCGGCGTCGATCAGCGCGGCCACGCGGAAGCCACGCGACGCGAAGCCGCCGTAATTGGCGAGCGCCGCGCCGAGGTTGCCGATGCCGACGATGACGACCGGCCAGTCCTGGGTCAGGCCGAGCTCACGGGAGATCTGGTAGACGAGGTACTCGACGTCGTAGCCGACGCCGCGGGTGCCGTAGGAACCCAGGTACGAGAAGTCCTTGCGCAGCTTCGCGGAGTTCACTCCGGCGGCGGCCGCGAGCTCCTCGGAGGACACCGTGGGCACCGATCGCTCGGAGAGCGCGGTGAGGGCACGCAAGTACAGCGGAAGCCGGGCGACAGTGGCCTCGGGAATACCTCGGCTGCGGGTCGCCGGTCGGTGAGTTCGGCCAGTTGCCACGATGCTCCTGCGGGATGAGCGGGGCTGCAGGCGGCCTCGTGTCGCAGGACCGCCCCGTCGACAGCAGGCTATGCCTTTGTGAACGCGTGCACAAAGATTGTGTCCGTTTTGTCCGCGCAAAGTGACCGGGGTCACGCAACCTCGCCACGCAAACCGGGAACCGGCGGGACGCCGAACCCGTTCAAATCCCAAAGGGGGCAAACCCGTACACACTCCTCACAGATACGCCCCCAGACCCCACAAATCACCCATGACGGCAACCGCCAGGACGGTCACCCCACCAGCGCGCGCCGCAGCCGCTCCGGGTTCACCCGCCAGAAGGTGTGCTGTTCGCCATCCACCAGCACCACCGGGATCTGCTCCCAGTGCAGCCGGTAGAGCTCCTCGTCCTGGGAGATGTCCTTCTTCTCCCACTGGGCACCCGTCTCGGCGCAGATCCGGGCCACGACCTCCTCGGCCTCGTCGCACAGGTGGCACCCGGGCTTGCCGATGAGGGTCACCATCCGGTCGCCGGGACGCTTCTTTTCCTTACGGCGCAGCAAAGGGCTCATGGCTCCATTCTCCCGAAGTGTTAACGCCTCCGTTTCCCGGCGGTTCGGGAACTCCCGAACACAGTGGCTATGCTCGCGTCATGCCCCGCCCGTCGCCCGACCCCCGCCCCGGTAGGAGTCCCTCCGGGGCGCGCGCCGCATGGGGATGGCTCACGCCCCGTAGGCGCTCCGCCACCGCGCGCAGCGTGCTGGCGGGCGAGGCCTCCGCGGAGGCCGCCCGCAAGACCGCTCTCACCGGCACCCCACCGCTCTCGCAGCCCGAGGCGGAAGCCGCGGCCGAGGCCGCGCGGCCCGCGCAAGCGGCACCCGCCGAGCCCGAGTTCCCGGTGGCGGGCGACGACCTCGCCGCCGCCTTCTTCGACCTCGACAACACCGTGATGCAGGGCGCCGCGATCTTCCACTTCGGCCGCGGCCTCTACAAGCGCGAGTTCTTCCAGCGCCGCGAGCTCGCCCGGTTCGCCTGGCAGCAGGCGTGGTTCCGGCTCGCCGGGGTCGAGGACCCCGAGCACATGCAGGACGCCCGCGACAGCGCCCTGTCCATCGTCAAGGGCCACAAGGTCAGCGAACTGATGGCCATCGGCGAGGAGATCTACGACGAGTACATGGCCGAGCGGATCTGGCCCGGCACCCGCGCCCTGGCCCAGGCCCACCTCGACGCCGGCCAGAAGGTGTGGCTGGTCACCGCCGCCCCCGTCGAGACGGCCACGATCATCGCCCGCCGACTGGGCCTGACCGGGGCCCTGGGCACCGTCGCCGAGTCCGTCGACGGGATCTACACCGGCCGCCTGGTCGGCGAGCCGCTGCACGGGCCCGCCAAGGCCGAGGCGGTCCGCGCGCTGGCCGCCGCCGAGGGCCTGGACCTCGCGCGCTGCGCCGCGTACAGCGATTCGCACAACGACATCCCGATGCTGTCGCTGGTCGGACATCCGTACGCGATCAATCCCGACACAAAACTGCGCAAGCATGCCCGGAGCAACGACTGGCGGCTGCGCGACTATCGGACCGGTCGAAAGGCCGTGAAGGTCGGCGTTCCGGCGGCCGCCGGGGTCGGCGCGATCGCGGGCGGCGCGGCCGCCGCCATCGCCCTGCACCGCCGCCGCAAGTAACAACGCCAGGCCCGGGGCCCTTCTCCCCCCGGCCCCACGGCTATTCGCTCACCTCTACCCGCGCCCGGGGCGCGGCACTCCGCCCTGCCCGACTCGGTCGTGAGCCCTCTTCGAAGCGTCCATTCCGCGCATCCAAGTGATCAAGAATCGATCACCAACAGCGACCGAATATGCCCTCGACACGCAACAGAAGTGTCGGAACCGGTGATTTGAGCAACTGGGTGTAGCGCTGCCTGTACGAAGCGTTATTCTCCTCAAACGCATGCCTCCGGTCATCTGTCGCCACGACGGGTGAACGGTCCCGCACTGCACGTGATGGAAGCTCTGCCTCTGGGAGTCCCGTGTACCCACCTGTCGGGGTTGACGCCTCGGGCCTGGCTACGCTGCGCGCAACGGTCCTCGACCACCTGCGTGGCTTCGTCCCCACCGCGTACGCCGTCCCCGCCTTCGCCGCCGCGGTACCTGCCGGCCTCGGCCCGGCCGGCCCTTGCTATGCCCTGACCGACGGCGGAGCGACCGTGGGCAGACGAGGCCGCACGTCCGGGGGCTCGACCGGCGCCGCCGGCACGAGCACCCAGGCCACGCCCACCCCACGCCGCCCCACGGCGGACAGCGACCAGGCCCGCATGATGGACCTGGTCGAGCGCGCCCAGGCGGGCGAGGCCGAGGCCTTCGGCCGCCTGTACGACCAGTACAGCGACACGGTCTACCGCTACATCTACTACCGCGTCGGCGGCAAGGCGACCGCGGAGGATCTCACCAGCGAGACCTTCCTGCGCGCCCTGCGCCGCATCTCCACCTTCACCTGGCAGGGCCGTGACTTCGGCGCCTGGCTCGTGACGATCGCCCGCAACCTGGTGGCGGACCACTTCAAGTCCAGCCGCTTCCGGCTGGAGGTCACCACCGGCGAGATGCTCGACGCGAACGAGGTCGAGCGCAGCCCCGAGGACTCCGTCCTGGAGTCCCTCTCCAACGCGGCCCTGCTGGAGGCCGTACGGAAACTCAATCCGCAGCAGCAGGAGTGCGTGACCCTGCGCTTCCTGCAGGGCCTCTCGGTCGCCGAGACGGCCCGGGTGATGGGGAAGAACGAGGGCGCCATCAAGACGCTCCAGTACCGGGCGGTCCGCACGCTGGCCCGCCTCCTCCCCGACGACGCCCGCTGACCGCCCCCGGACACGACACCACCCCTTACATGCGGTGACCCCCCGATGACGCTGTGGTCCGATCATCCTTCGTCCGTAACCCAAGTGCCGCGACGCTCGTTGTGCGGAATGCAGGCTCCCTTTGGACACGCCCCACCCGAAGCCGCTCACCCGAAAGGGTGGATGCGCTCAAGGAAGGCAACCTTCCGGACACCTTGGGGAGTCGATCGTCATGACGAGAGGAGGTGCCGCCAGTGATCGCGAACGTGACCCCGCACCGGCGGGCGAACGCCTTCGCCCAGGCCCTGGAGGATCGGACCCCGTCCGACCTTCCAGAACCGGACCCGGCGGCCGAGCAGTCCGAGGCACCTGCCGAACCTGCCGACCACGACCGGTTGTTGGCCCTGGCGAGCGTGCTCGGCGAAAGAATGCCGCGCCCAGCCCTGGACCCCGAGGTCAAAGTGGTGCAGCGAGCCCAGCTCGTTGCCGCCATGGAGGCCATGGTGCTGGAGGAGAGGGCGGGGGGCGGTGCCGCCTCGGACCCTCTGGTGCCCGAGCAGCGGACCGGCCGCGGCGCCCACCGGGCGACCCCGCTCCGGAAATTGCGGCCCCGCTCCCGCTGGTCCAAGGGCATCGCAGCGGGCGGCCTCACCGTGGGTGTGGCCGCGGGGGCCTTCAGCGGAGTGGCCGCTGCCAGTTCCGACGCCCTTCCCGGTGACCACCTCTACCCCGTGAAACGGGGCATGGAGGACCTGAAGCTGGGCATGGCCGACGAGGATTCGGACCGGGGCGAGCTCTATCTCGACCAGGCCTCGAACCGCCTGTCCGAGGCCCGCAGGCTGATGGAGCGCGGCCGGACGGGCGTCCTGGACCACGAGTCCCTGGGCGAGATCCGCCGCGCCCTGGCGGCCGTGAAGCACGACGCGCAGGAGGGCCACCGGCTCCTCCAGGCCGCGTACGAGCGGGACGGCTCGCTCAGCCCGATCCAGAAGCTGTCGTCGTTCTCCCGCTCCCACCGCGACGCCTGGGGCAAGCTCCGCGAGAAGCTCCCGGCGCAGCTCACCGACGTGGGCGGGCAGGTGGAGTCGGTCTTCCAGGCCATAGACGAAGACGTGGCGCCGCTGCAGAGCCTGCTCCCGAAGCCTCCGGAGCAGCCCCGCGGCCCCGGCTCGTCCGGGTCCTCCGCCAAGCCGGGCACGCCCAGCGGCAAGCAGCAGTCCGGCCCCGCGGCGGGCGCCCCCTCCGGCAGCCCGGCACCGGCGCCCTCGGGCAGCACCCCGCCCCCGGCCGGCGGCCTCCTGGGCGGTACGGGCGACCTGCTCAACCCGCCTGCGGGCCAGTCCGCCCCGCCCTCCCCGGGCACCCCGGACGCCCCACAGCCGGACATCACCCTCCCGCCGCTGCTCCCAGGCCTCCTCCCGGGCCTGGGCCTGAACGCGGAGGACGCAGGGCAGTAGGGATACAGGGCAGGAGCACCGAGGGGGGCCGCGCACGGCGCGGCCCCCCTCGGCGGTTCCGGGCGCGGACTCAGCACCCGTACCTCCACGGTCAGAACACGGTCAGAAGAAGACCGACCGCCGCTGCACCAGCAGCTTGTACAGCGTGTGCTGGATCTGCTCCCGCACCTGATCCGTCAGGTTGAACATCAGCATCGGGTCCTCGGCCGCCTCCGCCGCATACCCGTCCGTCGGGATCGGTTCACCGAACTGGATCGTCCACTTCGTCGGCAGCGGCAGCGCCCCCAGAGGCCCCAGCCACGGAAACGTCGGCGTCAGCGGGAAGTACGGGATCCCCAGCAGCCGCGCGAGCGTCTTCGCGTTGCCGACCATCGGGTATATCTCCTCCGCGCCCACGATGGAGCACGGCACGATGGGCACGCCCGCCCGCAGCGCCGTCGAGACGAAGCCGCCCCGCCCGAACCGCTGGAGCTTGTACCGCTCCCCGAAGGGCTTGCCCAGCCCCTTGAAGCCCTCCGGCATGACGCCGACCAACTCGCCGGACTCCAGTAGCCGCTGCGCGTCCTCCGCGCAGGCCAGCGTGTGGCCCGCCTTGCGCGCCAGCTCGTTCACCACCGGCAGCATGAACACCAGGTCCGCCGCCAGCAGCCGCAGGTGCCGCTGCGCCGGGTGGTGGTCGTGGACGGCGACCTGCATCATCAGCCCGTCCAGGGGCAGCGTCCCCGAGTGGTTGGCGACGATCAGCGCGCCGCCCTCCTTGGGGACGTTCTCGATGCCCCTGACCTCGACCCGGAAGTACTTGTCGAACAGCGGCCGCATCAGGGACATGAGGACCTGGTCCGTCAGTTCCTTGTCGTAGCCGAACTCGTCGACCTCGTACTCCCCGGTGACCCGGCGCCGCAGGAACGCCAGCCCGCCGGCGATCCGCTTGTCCCACCCGTCGCCGCCCCGGGCCGGGGCCGGAGCGGCCGGCTCCAGCGCCGCCTCCACCGGACCGGGCTCGGGCGCCTGCGCGGGCACCGCCCGCACCCGCCGTCCCGCCGCCCGCCGGCGCGGCCGGTCCTCGTCGAACGGAATGACCTTGGCGTCCGCCACTATCGCCTCGCTCCTTCAGCCTCGTCGCCGTCGCTACCGGGTCCGTCCGCACGGCGCCCGTCGGCATCGAGCATGGCGGCCACCCGGTCAACAGCCTGCCCGACCCGCTCAGGTGGAAGCAGACCGCTCCCCCGGCTGCGCGCGAAGTCCGCGAACGTCTCGACGGTCGTGTACATCGGCGCGAAGCCGAGGACCTCGCGCATCTGCGTCGTCTCCACGACCCTGCCGTGCGTGAGGAGCCTTATCTGCTCCGGCGAGAAGTCCGTGGCCCCCACCGCCCGCAGCGCCTGCCCGACCCACGTCACCGCGGGCAGCAGCAGCGGCAGCGTCGGCCGGCCCAGCCGCCGCGCGCACTGCGACAGCAGCAGCACGCCGTCACCGGCGATGTTGAAGGTCCCGCTGTTCAGCGTCCCCGGCTCCGGCGCCCGCGCCGCGAGCCGCAGCACGTCGAGCACGTCGTCCTCGTGGACGAACTGGAGCCGCGGGTCGTAGCCCAGCACCGTCGGCATCACGGGCATCGAGAAGTACTCGGCGAGCGCCGAGTCCGCGAAGGGCCCCAGGATGTTCGCGAAGCGCAGCACGCACACCGCGACGTCGGGCCGCCGGCGCGCGAAGCCCCGTACGTACCCCTCGACCTCGGTGGCGTCCTTGGCGAAGCCGCCCGCCGGCAGCGATTTGGGCTGCGTGGTCTCGGTGAAGACGGCCGGGTCCCGGGAAGTGCCCCCGTACACGCTCGTACTGGACTTCACCACGAGCCGTCGCACCGTCGGCGATTTCTGGCACGCCCCGAGGAGCTGCATCGTCCCGATGACGTTCGTTTCCTTGACGACGCTGTGACCGCCGCCCACTCCCGCACCGCCCCCGGTGACCGCCAGATGGACCACCGTGTCCACGGCGTGCTCGGCGAGCACGCGGGCGATGGCCGACTGCCTGATGTCCGTACGGACGAACTCCGCGGACCCGAGCCGGTGCGGCGGCGTCACCGCGTCCACCGCGATCACCCGCTCGACCTCCGGGTCGCGCTGGATCCGGCGCACGAAGCGGCCGCCCAGCTGCCGGGCTGCCCCGGTGACGAGTACGACCTTGCCCACGAGCTCAGCGCCTTCCTCGAAGAAGTCCCCCGGCTGCACCGCAGCCCCCCCACCAGCATGGTGGAGGGGCTGCGGAGAACACGTACAGCTGCCGTTTACTTCTTGTTACGGCGCTGGACGCGGGTGCGCTTGAGCAGCTTGCGGTGCTTCTTCTTGGCCATCCGCTTGCGCCGCTTCTTGATAACAGAGCCCACGACTACCCTCGCTCACTTCTTCTTCACTGGTGCGGGGCGTCTGGGCCCACACGACCTACGTCGGCCTAGCCTACCCGCCCGAGCTCTGAGGCCGTAATCCGAGTGCCTCCTCGGAGTTACGAGGGCATCCGCAGCTGTCAGTCTCAGGCCGACTCCACCCCCACATAGGACTCTCGGAGGTACTCGTGAACCGCGTTCTCGGGGACCCGGAAGGACCGGCCCACCCGGATTGCGGGCAGATGACCGTTGTGCACCAGGCGGTACACGGTCATCTTCGACACTCGCATCACCGAGGCAACCTCCGCCACGGTCAGGAACTGAACCTCACTGAGAGGCCTCTCGCCAGCAGCCATGACACACCTTGACCTTCCGCGCATGACGGGCACCGGCTTCCCCTCCGGTTACTCCTCGTCGTCGCACGCTCACTCCCCAGAGTAGGGGCGCGTGATACGAGTGGGGAAGAGGAGCTACGGCCACTCCTGCCGACCCGTCAGACTCGCCCGGCCGAGCACGTACCGGGCGAGGGGCCGGTAGTAGTCCGCGCGCACCGCGTCATCAAGCGGAACAGCCACCGAGACCTGCCCCTCGGCCTCGCCCACGAAGAGCGCGGGATCGTCCGTGTCCGCCAGCCCGATCGCCTCCACACCGAGCTGACCTGCACCGCAGACCCACCCGTGGTCCCCCACCACCAGTTCCGGCAGCGGCTCTCCGGCCTCCGCGAGCGCACCCAGCGCGATCCGAACCGGCAGCGGCGAATGGGTGTGCACGCCGGTGGCACTCCCCGGCGGCCGCACGCCGGGTTCCCGCACCAGTGCGACCCCCCGTACGTACGCGATGCGATGCGTGCGTACGCCGAACCGGGTCGCCATGTCGACACGCGCACCCTGCGCCGGGGTGAGGACAACACATCCCGCCGCCGACATCGCCGCGGCCAAACCGGCGTAGAAGTCCAGGAGCCGATGCGGGTGCCCGGTCCCGAACAGCACCGGTAAGCGCGCCCGCGCCACCTCGCGCAGCCGCCCCGCGAAGGCCTCCAGCGCCGCCACCGTCCGCTCGGGATCGATCACGTCCGGCCCGCTGACGTGCGCGGGGTCCGCCGAGACCCCGCACTTCTGCGCCATCAGCCTCAGCAGATCACCCTCGCCCCAGCACCACTCCGGATCCAGCCCCAGCATCACCCGGGGATCGCGCGCCGCGAACAACCGGTAACTGCGCAGGCTCTCCTCCCGGGAGGTGGCGACGGGCCCGGCCAACCGGGCGGCCAGCAGATGCGCACGCAGCGCGCCGGTGCTCAACACCCTCCGATGCTGCCGCAACCCACCTGCCGGGGCAGCGATTCCACCGAACAGCCCCACACTTGGCGTAACGATGCTTCAGCGGTGACCTGCGCCGCTTCAGGTCAGCATGCCGCGCAGCGGGAACACCGCCCGCCGGGTGGCCAGTACGGCCTGATCCGTACGGTCGGCCGGGTCGTAACCCGCCTCCCACTCCCGCCACGACGGCGTCCGCCCGTCCGTCATCCGCGCCGGGGCCGGCTGACGCGTCCGCGCGTACACCTCGTCGCGCCACTCGGCGGGGACCGGCGCCAGCGGATCCACCGGCCGGTGCGCCGCGATCCCCACCAGGTGCGTCCACGACCGCGGTACGACGTCCACCACCGCGTACCCGCCGCCGCCCAGGGCGAGCCACCGCCCGTCCGCGTAGGTGTGCGCCAGCTCGTGACAGGCCTCCTGGACGGCCCGCTGGGCGTCCAGGGAGACCGCCAGGTGCGCCAGCGGGTCCTCGAAATGCGTATCGGCCCCGTGCTGCGTCACCAGCACCTGCGGCCGGAAGTCCGCCAACAGCTCCGGCACCACCGCGTGGAAGGCCCGCAGCCACCCCTCGTCCCCGGTCCCGGCGGGCAGCGCCACGTTCACCGCGGACCCCTCGGCCGCCGGACCACCGGTCTCCTGCGGCCAGCCCGTCTGCGGGAACAGCGTCCGCGGATGCTCGTGCACCGAGACCGTCAGCACTCGGGGATCGTCCCAGAACGCCGCCTGCACCCCGTCGCCGTGGTGGACGTCCACGTCCACGTACGCCACCCGCTCGGCCCCCAGCTCCAACAGCCGCGCCACGGCCAGCGCCGCGTCGTTGTAGACGCAGAAACCGGCCGCCCCGCCCGGCATGGCGTGGTGCAGCCCGCCGGCGAAGTTCACGGCGTGCTCCGCCTCGCCGCGCCAGACGGCCTCGGCCCCCGCCACGGACTGCCCGGCGATCAGCGCGGACGCCTCGTGCATCCCGCGGAAGGCCGGATCGTCCACGGTCCCCAGCCCGTACGAGCCGTCGGCGAGCCCCGGATCGGCGGACACCTCGCGCACCGCGGCGACGTAGTCCTCCCGGTGGACGAGCCGCAGCGTCGAGTCCCCCGCTCCCCGGGCCGCCCGTACCTCCATCGCCCGGTCCAGCCCGAAGGCGCGCACCAGGCCCATGGTCAGCGCCAGGCGCACCGGGTCCATCGGATGGCTCGGTCCGAAGTCATACCTCGTTACCGCCTCGTCCCACATCAACAACCCGCGGCCGCTCATGCCCGACACCGTATCGGGCCGCCCGCGGTCCGAACGAGCGGGCATGGAACAGCGTGACCAGCACCAGGACCATCGGCACGAGCATCGCGCCGCGGTAGCTCCAGGCGTCCCCGATCCCGCCGACGAGCGGCGACCCGATCAGGAAGCCCACGTAGTTGAAGATGTTGAGCCGGGCGATCGCCGTGTCGCAGGCCCCGCCCGGAAAGACCCGCCCGGCGGCCGCGAAGGTCTGCGGCACGATCACGCACAACCCGATCCCCAGCAGGGTGAAGCCGAACATCCCCACCCACGCCCCCGGCGCGGCCGCCACCACGGCGAACCCGCCCGCCGCGACAACCGACCCGCCCCGCACCACGGCGACGGCGCCGAACCGGCGCACCCCGAGATCCCCGACGGCCCGCCCGATGAGGGTGGTCACCATGTAGACGTTGTACGGGACGGTCGCCAGCTGCTCCGAACTCCCCAGCACGTCCTGGAGGTACTTCGCACTCCAGTTCGCGACGGTCGAGTCCCCGATGTACGCGCACGCCATCACCAGACACAGCGGCAGCAGCAGCTTGAACCCGCCGGGCCCCAACCCCTTCCCCGCCACCGCATCGTGCCGCTCAGGCTGGTCGACGTACCGGCGACTGGCCAGCAGCACGAGGGGCGCCAGCACGGCCACGGCCGGCAGATAGGAGACGAACAGCCCCAGATGCCAGTGCGCCCCCGCCCAGGCGGCCGACGCCCCCACGATCCCCCCGAGGCTGTAGGCGGCGTGGAAGCCGAGCATGATGCTGCGCCCGTACGCACGCTGCAGACTGACCCCGAGCATGTTCATCGAGGCGTCCAGCGCCCCGACGGAAAGCCCGAACGCCCCCAGGGCCAGCCCCACCTGCCACATCCGGCTGCCGGCCCCCACCCCCAGCAACGACAGCAGCACCAGCGGCTGAGCCCACCTCAGCACCACACTGGGAGGCACCCGCTTGACGACGTGCTCGGTGGCCACGCTCGCCACGCCCGCGAGGATCGGCACGGCGGCGAGGAAGACGGGCAGCAGCGCATCGGATATCCCGTACCGGTCCTGGATGCCCGGGATACGGGTCACGAGGAGCGCGAAGGCCACACCCTGCGCGAAGAAGCTGAACCCCAGGGCGCCGCGCCCGCGCCGTAGCCGCACATCGTCCGTCATGGCGGCACAGCGTAGGGCCGCGGACTACCCGTGGGTAGAGAGATCACATACCCAGTCCGGCTTCCAGGCCCAGCATCGCGGTGAGCTGCTTCATGTCCCCGAAGTGCCCGGTGGCGCCGGGGAGCCGGCCGGCGGGCAGCACCGCGGTGAAGGCGTACACGTCGATGCCCGCGGCCGCGGCGGCCTCAATGCCCAGCGGGCTGTCGTCGACCGCCACACAGCGGGCGGGTTCGACCCCCATCTGCCGGGCCGCGTGCAGGTACAGATCGGGAGCCGGCTTGCCCTGACCCACGTCCTGCGCGCTGAAGATCCACTCCTCCTCGAACCACCCGTCGAGCCCGGCCACCCGGTGCCCGACGCGGATCCGCTCATGACTCGCCGAGGAGACCAGGCAGTACGCGATCCCACTGGCGGTCAGCGCCCCCAGTACCTCCTCCACCCCGGGGACGGGCCGCAGCTCCTGCTCGAACGCGGCGCAGGTCCGCGCGTCCAGCTGCGCCTCGAAGTCGTCGGGCAACCGCTCCCCGGTCCGCTCCAGGACGAGTTCGCGCACCCGGGGCGCCGCGGCCCCCAGGTAGTCACGGAGCGACTCCTCGGACGTCGTGGGGTGACCCAGCTCGGTCAGGTAGGCGGCGAGGATGCTGTTGGCGAGCGGCTCGCTGTCCACCAGCACGCCGTCGTTGTCGAAGATGACGAGGTCGTAGCCCATGACCCAACCCTACGAGCCGTCAGCTCGCCTCCCCGGCAGCCGCGTGCTGGTGATCGGCTGAACATGGGCGACCGCGCGCGGTCCCGATCGGCCAGACGGACGGCCTGGCCGGTAAACGCAGAAAAGCCCCGCACCGAACCCCCCGAAAAGGGGGCTGGTGCGGGGCTTCCGCAATGATTGTTCGGCGGCGTCCTACTCTCC
>NZ_JBIBRZ010000009.1:0-311889 GCF_043076955.1 Streptomyces sp. NPDC016562
CGTCTTCACGCCCGGACGCACGCAGTGCGCCCGGGCAGGCCGCGCGGCAGGGGGCGCCGCGCTGGGCGGTGACCGGGGAGCGGGCCGGGCTGTAGCAGCCGGTCCGAGCCGACCTGAGCTGGACTGGATGGGACTGTGGTGGTGAAGGCCGCCCCGGGCCCGAAAAGAAGCAGACCTCTTCCTCCGGCTATCGCGGAGAAAGACACCTCATGCGGCTAACGGGTCAAGTTGACCTTGATCACCGCTACTGCTCATAGGCGACGCTGATCCCCTGGACCGTCTCGTCGTATCTCTTCAACTGGGCCCCGAGCATGGTCGCAGCCAGCGGTGCTCGGAGTTCCAACTCGGCCCAGCGGACGAAACGCAGCCGCTTGGGCATCTCGACGAGGCCGGTGACCGCATCCCAGAATGCGTCCCAGTTCATGCCGTAGAACGACGGGAATCCGAGCTCCCGCTTCAGAGCCTCGTGGAGATCACGCTCGCTGCGCACCGAACCGACGTCGATCACCACCTCGCGGTTCGGATCGTGCGCCGGCTCTTCGGGAGCTCCCCAGAAGGAAGGGAGCCACCAGCACAGGGCTGCCCCATCATCAGGCCAAGGACGGCGGTCTTCGCCCGCGAAATCCTCGAACAAGTCGGTGGCCGGGTCGATCGGGCGCCACCCCGGGTCGAGAGGTTCGTCATCGGCCGGGGGTCGAACAAACCGCCGACCCCGCTGGTTGCAGGCGCCATAGGCCTGGAAGTTCTGCTGAGACTCGGCGAGCGACCATCGATTGGCGCCACCTGGCCTGAACGGCCAGCGGAACTGCACCGGGTCATCTTCCCAGAAGCAGACCGGGCAGATGGCATAGGAACCGGGCCACCCATCTTCAGCATCGAAGACAAGATGACCGCAGCAGGGGCAGGGGCGACGCGTATCCACTGGGCCAATCTGGTCTGTGCCCCGAACAGCAGCGACTCAGTTTCTCGGGAGCAGTCACTTCCGGTCGGCAAGCGCAGCAATCGGAAACGCGATGGTCTCGTCGAAGGGGACGCGGGTCTGGAGGCAGTGGTGGAGCTGGCCGAGCATCCGGTTGAACAGGTGCCGCAGGGCCTGCATGTGCCAGTCCCCTCCTGCCCGGCGGCGCCGGTAGTGGGCGTCCGCGCCGGTGGAACCGCTGAGGGAGGCGAAGGCCCATAGGTGGCCGACGTGGTTGAGCCGGTTGTTCTTGACAAACCGGCGTCCGACGTAGCGGCGTTTGCCGGAGGCCCGCGTGATCGGGGCGGAGCCGGCGTACGACTTCAGTCCTCCAGCCGTGGCGAACCGGCTCCTGTCGTCGCCGATCTCGCCCAGAATGCGGGCACCGACCTGGGGGCCGATCCCCGGGAAGCTCAGCATGATCGCTGCATCCGGGTGTGAGCGAAAGGCCTCCTCGGTGGCCCCGCGCCAGGTCATCGACCGCCTCGCAGGCCGCGTCCAGCTGCAGCAGCAGGGCCAGAGCCTGCTTGCCCATGGCCTCCTCGACGAGGGGCAGCTGCCGAGGAGATTCCTGGCGGAAGAGCTGCTGGATTCGTTCGGCGTCCGTTTCGATGCCCCGGCGGCGGCCGGCTCGCCGAAGCATGGCGGTCAGCTTCCACATCTGCAGCTTGGCGGCCAGGGCAGGTGTGGGCGCGACGGCGAGGATGCGGCGGGCATCGGGGCGGGTCAGGGTTCCCGGCTTGTCCCTGAACGCCTCGATCATCGCCGGGAAGTACTCCCTCAGCAGAGAGCGCAACTGGTTGGCGACCTGCTGCCGGTTCCAGACCGCGTCCTGCTGTGCGCGGGCCAGGACGGCGACCGCCTGGGCCAGGTCGGTGTCGGCGGGCAGCGGGCGGTGCACCGGCGCGTCGGTGCGGATGATGTTCGCGAGGACCAGGGCGTCGCCCGGGTCCGACTTCTTGCGGCTGACTCCATGCCGGTCGCGGTAGCGGGAGGCAGCCATCGGGTTGACCGCGTAGATCTTCCGAGGGCCCTGCCGCAGCGTGGCCACCAGCAGGCCCCGGCTGGTCTCGATCGCCACCGGGACCGGCGTCTCCGCTCGTGTCGCCGCGCTCGGCCAACAGGTCCAGCAGCAGCCCGTAGCCGTCCAGGTCGTCATTGATCCGGCACTTGGCCAGCAGCTTGCCGGTGTCGTCGACGAGCGCGACGTCGTGGTGTCCCTCCGCCCAGTCGATCCCGCAGAACGCGTCCATGGATCCCGCCCCTTCTCCGATGCTGTTCTCGAAGGCGAGCACGCGGGGCCGCACGGCGCACTAATTCCAGGGCTCCAAGGCCCGCCACCTCATCAGCCGTGCGCGGCACCGCCAGACCGCACGGGCGCACGCCGTGTCCAGAGCTCGAAGCTCGTGAGGAGAAACGCGTCACCGTGCGGCAGCTCATTCCTCAAGGATCCCGAACCCGACGGGCCCGTGGGGGCAGAACGTGCGAGGACCGGCCGGCACCACGGCGCCACCGGTCTTTCTGCAGAACTCACACGGTCGGAGGTGTCGTAGGGGTCACCACGGCACCGACCGGACCACACACGTCCTGCCCTGGGCTGGACAACGCCGCCCCGGGCCCCTCGGAGATCCAGAACCTCTCATTGCTAGCGAATTAGAGGTGTCGCCATGGCGATGGGGCTTGCCCACCGGGCCCGACCAGACACGAGACTCAAGAACACAAAAAGGAGGGTCCCACACCCGGTCACACCCCCGGTGCAACTCCTAGCCCACCCCTCCACACAACCCTCCAACCCCCCTCCGGCACAACCCTCTCCGCGGCTGCCGCAGGCCGGGGCAGGCACGGCGTGGGCCAAGTCGGCTCCCACCTCCAGGCCGCCCACCGCTCGGCCTGCGCGAAGACGCCAGAACGTTCAGCGAGCAGGGCCAAGACCTCACCGCGGAGGGCGTCCACGGCCCGGTGCTCGGTGTCGGAGACGATGCCAAGGCGCCGCACGTGGTCGTACTCGTCCTCGTCCTTCCACTCCCAGCAGGCGAGGTCGGGCGGGATCACCAGGTCCACGGTGAGGTCGAGGGTGTCGAAGCCAGCCGCGGTACGGCGGGTGGGGTGCTCGAAGTTGATGTACCAGTTCCGCAGCCGGCGCCCGTCCCCGTCGGGGACGCAGAAG
Source organism: Streptomyces sp. NPDC016562 (assembly GCF_043076955.1). Lineage (NCBI taxonomy): Bacteria > Bacillati > Actinomycetota > Actinomycetes > Kitasatosporales > Streptomycetaceae > Streptomyces > Streptomyces sp. NPDC016562. The sequence goes on from NZ_JBIBRZ010000009.1 coordinate 3,126, forward strand.
GCGTTGATGCTAAACCAGGCCGCCGGCGGTTTCCACAGCAGCAGGTCGGTCTCCTGCCACACGGCGTCCTCGAGGTCCCACCGGCCGGCCGCCATCGCGTCGAACGCCTCCGTGCGCACCGACAGGTCCCCCTCCGCGCGGGCCTGCGCGTACAGCGCGGGCCACCGTGCCTGCGCTCCGGGCGCGCAGGCCGTCACCAGCGCCTCCCCGGTGTCGGCAACGACCCGCAGCGCCAGCTCACTCCACACCCGCCCCGACCGGTGCACGTCACGCCGCACGACCGTCTGGCCCGTCTCGAAACCGCGCACCGCTTCCTCCTCCGGTCCGGGACCGTGCTGTCGGCCCGGCCTGCCCACCTCAGCCCACCCCGGCCGGGGTGGGCAAGCCGCCGCCCGGGGTGGCTTGCCCAGCGTCCCCTTGGGCTTGCCCCCTCCCCCGGAACACCCCGTTGCGGCAGTGCGCGCCGGGTAGCCTCCGGGCACAGAGCGCTGAGCTTGGGGGTGGGCCTTGAAGTTCACGATCGACACCGAGTCCGACTCGTGCGAGGACGCGATCCGTGCGGTGCGCACGGCCTACGGGAAGCCCCAGCCCGAGCACGGTGGGCGGCCGGTGGTCCTGCCGGAGGACGTGGTGTGGAGGCCGCCGGGCCGCTACGAGCACCCTTGGACGGAGGAGATGCTGCGGACCTGGGTGAGGAGCTGAACCTGGTCTGGCGGGTGTGCGCGAAGCCCGGCCCGCCCGGCCTGCGGGACCAGGTCATCGCGGAGTACGTCTCGCCGCACCTGACGGACGAGCCGGCCATCACCGCGATGGGTCTGGTCAGCCGGGCGCCTGAATGCGGCCGCACGTGAGCTCTGGGCGTGGCAGATGCCCTTCGTGATCGACGAGGCGAGGCGGACCCGCACCGTGGACCGGCAGGTGGCCGCGATCCTGCTCGATGCCCTGGCCGGACCCCCTCTGTGGCCCCGGCTGCGCCACCACACCGACCAGCCTGCGCTCCCCGCGCAGCGGTCCTGAACCCGGCTACGCTTACCTGGGCAAGCCACCCTGGAGGGTGGCTCGCCCAGGTAAGCCTTGGGCTTGCCCAACCTCGTGACCGGTCACGCCGGTCACCAGTCACCAGGGCGACCGATCTGCTCCCCCCCTATCGGTCAACTCGCACGCCAGCGGCAGTGACCGGCCCGTGCAACTCTCTGCAGAGTCACTCGCCGGATCGCTCAATGGCTGACCTGTGACAGCGAAGCTGGACCGGCAGGGGGTTGAGCTGCGCGATCCCGGAGTCCGGCTCGCCGGCGGACCGCTCTTTGCCGACAGGTGCCCGAGCAGCACTGGCGGGCCCGGGACGGCTCGAGGTGGGCCGCGAGGGTTCCGCATGCCGCACATTCCCGCTGGTCACAGCCTCTGGTGAACTCCTGCTCGAAGGAGTGGTCCGAGCACCAGGGGTTCGGCCTGAGGGGCTGGAAAGGGCAACGGCAGGTCAGCAGGACGAACAGGCACACCCAGAAGATCTGCACCCGACTAGGTTCACGTCGAGAGCGTCAGCACTTTTCCTTCCGCGCCTGCTGGATCAGCGGCTCGGCCTCGTCCAGCGTGAAGGTGACCTGCCAGGTCTCGGCCGCCCGGTGCAGGGTGTCGGCGAACTACTGGTAGCCGTGGTCCTGTTGAGCCGCGTCGGCGGCGCGGTTGGTCGCCGTGTTCAGGTACTGCTCGGCGGTCTGGTAGTAGGGGTCGGTCAGATTTGACGGCCGGGGGCGGGCGAGTTGGTCGGTCAGCTGCTGCAGGGAGGCGCAGGCGGACTTGGTAAACTCGCGCGCCACCGTGGCCTTGGAGGGCGTCGAGCTGCAGGCCGCCAGGGAGAGCATGGACGCCAACAGCAGGGGCAGGGGCAGTAACAGGCGAAGTATCAGCTGACGTCGACTAGGCACTGTCTCCTTGATTGTCTACAGGCCGGGGGTGTTTGCAGGTGGTTCATGGTGTGTCGTCAGAATTCCGCCCGAAAGCTGCCTCTAGAACGGCGGGGAGGTCTTCCTCGGGTACGGTGGTGCGCATGTCCGCCAGAACCTGAGGAAAGTCGTCATCGTCGATGACGCCCATGTACTCCTGACGGAGTTGGTAGATGATCTCGACGAGCTCCGGTCTCAGCTGCATCCAGGCACGGGAGCTACGGATCTCTTCATCGACCTGGTGCATAAACCAGCGCATGACCTCGTACGGGACGTCAGTGTGTCCTGCGTTCGGGTTGAAGCATACCGTCGGCTCCCGCGCCGGATCCTCGTCGGGGACGATTGCGATCACGAGAGTTTGTTGTCCGGCCACGAGATCCAGTTCCAGATACCAGGCGTCATCGGGCACGGAGTACATCGTGGTGATCGCGTAGTCGCCGTCGGGGTGTCGAAAGACCATTGCCGCATGTTGTCACGCTGGGCTGAGGACGTGCCTCTCCAAATTGTGTCACCCGACGCCCCTCCGCCCGGGCCCAGATGAGGATGGCAGCAAGGTAGAGCGCTGCCCGGTAGACGATGGCGAGCTTGTCCGTTCGCATGGCCAGACCCCGCCACTGCTTGAGCCGGCTGATGCATCGCTCGACCGCGTTGCGCTGCTTGTATGCCTCGGGATCGAAGCCGGGCGGGCGGCCACCGGCGCGACCTCGCCGCAGTCGGTGACCGACCTGGTCGGCGGGCTGCGGGATCACGGCACGGATGCCTCGTCGACGGAGATGTGCGCGGATCGCGCGGGATGAATACGCGCGGTCCGCCAGGACGGCGTCCGGCCGGGTTCGCGGTCTTCCTGGCCCGCTTCGCGGAACACGGATGTCTGCCATGACCACCTCGAAGGCCGGCGCGTCGCCCGCCTGTCCCACCGTGACGCGGAGGGCCAAGGGCCGTGCATGGCCGTCGCTGACGAGATGGACTTTCGTACTCAGGCCGCCGCGGGAACGTCCGAGCGCATGGTCATCGGGCTCAGCCTGAAATGGTGCCCCTTTTTCCTGGCTCCGGCGGCGTGCTGGTGGGCCCGGCAGACGGTGGAGTCCACCGACACGGTCCACCCGATGTCGTCAGTGCCGTCGGCCGCTGCCAGGAGCGTGGCGAGGATCCGTTCCCAGCTGCCGTCCACAGCCCACCTGAGCAGCCGTTTGTGAGCGGTCTGGAATGAGACCAGCTCGTCCGGGAGGTCCCGCCAGGGCGAGCCGGTGCGGTACTTCCAGGCGATGGCCTCCAGGGTGCGACGATGGTCGGCCCATCGCCGACCGCGGACCGGATCGGCTGGCATCAACGGCTCGATTCGGTCCACATCGCATCAGTGATCACTAGCCGGACAGACATATCCGATCAACCGGCAAACGGATCAAGGAGGCACGCTCTAGTCATGGGCCGATCCTAGTTAGCTGACGGCCCGACCGCCCGGGAATCCGGGGGGCCCGCAGCCACCGTCCCGCCCGGCCTACACCTGGGCCTTGTCCGCTCTGGCCTGCAACGCGGCCATCAACGCCGGCACCGCTTCCGCCCACCCTCGCCTCGACGCCCGCGTGCCTACTGATCTTTTCGTAAGTGCGGTGGGTGTAGTGGGTGGATGGTCAGGCCGGTGTGGGCGAGGAAGGACCATGGCAGTTGTGGGTTGTGGTTGATGCGGTGGATGCCTTGCTCGGTGGCGTCGGCGACATCGGCGAGGTGGTCGCCGGCGAGGTTGGCGAGTTCACGCTTATGCGCGGCCACTCGTGCGCGACGTGGGCGCACGGTACCGGCCGGTGGGCGCGGCCGGGCGGCTTCGAGGAGGTCTTCGCGCCGTTCGGCTTCGGTGGCTTGGGCTGATGCCTGGCGGTCGGCTTGGGATCGGCTGGCCGCTTCGACTCGGTTGGCCTCGGCCAGCGCTGCGAGCCCCCCGGTCAGGGTCGTGGCAGGTATGCGGCTCAGGCGTTCGAGTACATTGCCGGCGGCCGGGCGGCCTTGGGGCGCGCGGTAGAGGCATTCGGTGACGAGTGAGGCCAGGAGTCCGGGGGCGGTGGTGAGGGGCGGCGGGGTGCCGTGCAGGTGCTGTTCCTGGTAGTTGTGCTCGTGCGGGCCGTTGAAGGGTCTGGTGCCCTTCAGGAGCTCGTAGGCGATCACGCCAAGGGCGTAGATGTCGGTTGCGCCGGTGGCCCGCTGGTACTTCCACGACTCGGGTGCCATGCAGGGAAGGCTTCCGCCGCCCTTATACGTATGGAGGGCGGTAGTGGCTTCGGCGTAGCGTGCGATGCCGAAGTCAGCCAGGCACCAGCGGCCGTTGAGGAGCAGCACGTTTTCGGGCTTGAGATCGCGGTGGACGACACGTCCCTCGAGGTCCGTCAGGGTCTCGGCGATGTCGCTCAGGATGTCTACGGCCTCTTCCAGGGCCAGGCGTCCCGCCTGTTCGAGATGCGCTCGCAGCGACGTGTCGGCGCGGGGCATGACGAGCACCCAGTAGTTCTCGTGTTCGCCGCTGTCGATGACGGGCACGACGTTGCGGGCAGCCTCCAGCTCGGTGAACAGCAGCTCCCGGTCAGCGCCCGGTCGCTTCTCCACCAGCTTGACGGCGGCAAGCCGGCCGTCGGCGGAGCGGGCCTCGAAGACTGCGCCGAAGCCCCCCTCCCCGAGGCGTTCGCCAACCACCCACTCTTCATTCAGTTTCAGCCTCATGCACGTGTCTCGCCGTCATCGACCGATCCGTTGATTCATCATGCCGGAACAGTCCGACAATCTGGGCGGGTCGCGCAGGGGGCAAGCAGCTCAAAGGGCAGCAGGCGCAGCGGTGGCGGCAGCCCTGAACCGGCGACGCGGCTGCTGTCGGTCGATGGAGGCGGCATCCCGCAGATCGGCCACGTGATGCGGGCAGGCACGGTCATGCCATGTCACTGTCAAGGACTCACCCTTAGCGCACAGCGTCCGTACGCGCCCTGAGCGACGTCGCCGAGGCGCGCCACTTCGGTCAGTGCAGATTTTCCAGTGCCAGGTTCTCCCTCGTCGAGCGCTCCTGAGGCTCACACAGCTTTAATCCACCGGGCACTGCAGTCAGGGCGCCGAGTCCGGAGTCCCCATGGGCAGTGACAGATCGCCCAGATGCGTGAGCAGCACATCGACACATGCCTGTGGGGACACGATCTCGGGGTGCAGGACGGCGCTGATGCTGAGTCCGTCAAGGAGCGCCGTTAGCCGCTCGGTCTCGATGTCGAGGTCGAGGCCGGGGCGCAGGGCGCCTGTCGCGTCGAGCCGGGTGAGTACGCGGCGCATCAGCCTTCTCGTGCCTTCGGCGGCCTGGCGTGACAGGTCGCCGAAGGCCGGGTTGGTGCGGGCAGCGGTGTTGAAGTCCAGGAAGACGCTGACTTCGGCATGGCGGTGTTCGTCGAGCGGCAGAAGCTCGGCCAGGAGCCCGGCTGCGAGCTGGAGCTGTTCGGGGCGGGGGCGGCTGCCCAGGTCTCCGATCCGCTCGACGTGTTCGAGCAGTCGGCTGCCGACCCGGTCGAGCATCGATTGCATCGCAAACCGCATCAGGTCCTGCTGACTGGCGAAATAGTGGCGCAGGGAGCCGATGTTGAGCTGGGCCTCGTCGGCGACGGCTCGAAGTGAGGTGCGATGCAGACCTTCGCGGACGACGACTCGGAACAAAGCGTCGACGACGTGGCGACGGCGAGCGATCGGGTCTACATGCTTGGGCACAGAACCTTTCTATCACGTCTGTGATACAACGGATGTATCACAGACGTGACATAACCGTTGGAGGCCTCTTCGTGGAGACGTACCTCAATCTCATGCTCATCAGGTTCGGTCTGATAGTGGGCGCTCTCGTGGTGCTGGCGCTGCTGGTCTTCGCCATAGCCCTGACTCTCAAGCGCAGGGACAGGCTCGACGAGGTACGCCGGTATGCGGACCCTGTGGTGAGGGCCGGGCTGCGCGCTGCTGCCCGACGGCTTGAGGGCCGGAAGAACGGGGCGTCCTGGTCGCGGCGTCAGGACGGCCAGCGATGACAAGCCTCGGAGCGGAGTCGTCGGAATTCCTTCACCACCTGTTGCTGGACCGTGCGATCAAGGTCGCCATCGTGGTCGCGGCGCTAGGCATCCTGGCGCTTGGAATGACGACCATCTGGCGAAGGGCCGGACAGGCAAAGAAGAGGCCTGACTGAGCCGATGACACTCGACCGATCCACAGCCCCCGGCCCCCTCTGGCCCGTGCCGCACGGTTGGCTGGACCGGGAGCTGGGCCTGCGGACCTGTGACCGCACCCCTCGGCGACTGAGTGGCCGTCATTGCGGCGGGCGGATTCAGGCCGCGGCGAGAGCTAACGAGCTCGTGCATGGTTGGCGGTGACCCGTCGAAAGGTGCAGGTCGGCCCGGCGTTCACTGTCGCTGACTGGCCCCGCGGGTGACGGTCTGCCGGTGTGAAAGGAGTCCGGCGACGGCTTGGATCGTGTCGCTCATGTGCTCGCGTCGGCCCAGGTGCCGGGCGAGGGCTCGCCAGTTCTTGAGGTGTGCGATGCCGTGCTCGACGCGGATACGCCGTGAGGAATGCGCCTTGCGCTGCCGCTCGTAGATCTCCTCGTACGAGTCTGGCGGGTTCTTCTTGAACTTGCGGTGCGGTGGCGTCACGACACGGCCACCGGTCTGAGCACCCAGCCCCTGATAACCGGCGCCAGCGAGAACCTCCCAGGCGCAACTGCCGGGCAGGGGCGATGTCGGCACAGCTTGCCGGCTGGGCTGGACTGCAGAACAACAACCTGCCAGCAGAGTCGGTGAGGACCATGGCCTTCACGGCGCTCTGCTTGTTCTTGCCGGAGATGAACTTCTCTCGGTCCCTGCGGCCTGCGGCTGGCCGCCGGACTCGGATCTCGGTGCCGTCGATGATTCCGGTCTCTCCGCTGGCGCCGAGGTGGTCGATGACCTGGGCCAGGGTGCGGAGCCGGATGCCGGTGGCGACGGTGCAGCCCCGCTCGGCGAGCAGTGGCCGCACCTCGCCGATCGCCCGGGTGACCGTGGAACGGTCGACGCCGAACCAGCAGGCCAGCACGTCATGAGTGGTTGCGTGGCGGAGATGGACGAGCGTGGCCAGGAGCCGGTCGATGAAGAACAGCCGGTGCTTTGCGCCGGCCCGGACGGCCCGCCTTCACGGCCTGGACTCCAGTCCCGCCTGATGCCGTTCATGCCATAACGGACCCACCTCGGCGACGAGTTATCACCTCGGCCCGCAGTCCTGTGATCCGCCGGTCGCTGACGATCGCTCCACGAGCCTCATTCCCCACGTCGCCCGACGCTCGCCCGGAAAGGCGCTCCCGGGGAGGCGGTAGGGACTCCAGCCGCCGCACAGGCCAGCAGGTTTCCCGCCGCAGCCCGACTCAGGCCGAGCGCGGAAGCGGCCCGGACCGGTGTGGGGGCGGCCCGGTACTGCTACTGCCAGAGCGCTCTGGTCACCAGGCCTCGCCCGCGCACGCCCTATCGGCGCGGACTGCGCCCGACGATAGCCGCAGCCGGCCGGCGCCCCGCATCACCAGCACAGCGTTCGCCACCCTGGGTGACATCGAACGGGGTGCGTTGACACCGAAGCCGACCCCTCCACTCCCCCGCCCCTTCGTATCCTGCCGCGCTCCGGGGCAGGCACCGCGGGTGTGTAGCGGTCAGGGCTGAGCTCGTAAGCCACACGTATCAGGTCACCGATTCGGCCCAGTACCCGTGACGGACAGGCGCTACGGGCGGTTGTGGGGTGCGTCGTCCGAGCTGGATTCCCCCGCAAACCGTGAGCCTTCAAGGAGAATTCCGATGTTCCGTATCGCCAAGGCCGTAGCCGCCACCGCCGCCGCCGGTGCCGTCCTGGCAGGCGGGGCCGGCATCGCCGCCGCCGACGCCACCGCCGAAGGCGCCGCCATCGGCTCCCCCGGCGTCCTGTCCGGCAACGTCGTCCAGGTCCCCATCCACATCCCCGTCAACATCTGCGGCAACACCGTCAACATCGTCGGCCTCCTCAACCCCGCCTTCGGCAACACCTGCATCAACGCCAGCGGAACCAACGACGGCCACTACAAGGGCCAGCAGCACGGCGAGTACTGACAACACCAGGTCCTGGAGCCGGCGCACGTCGCGCCGTCACCCCAGACCGCCGTGTGAACCAGCCGCAGCGCACAGCCCGGTACCGATTGGCCTCCCCTTCATACCCCAAGGGGGAGCCGAATCGTGCCGGGCTGTGCGCTGCAGTTTCCGCGATGGACGAAACGGCTCCGCCCTCGGGGGGAGCCGTTTGCCGTATGCGGTCGCAGGCGTGGGTCAGGCGTGGCTGTGGTGGTGGCGCTTGTTGCCGGTGAACAGCCGGTAGAGGGCCAGCAGGATGACGGAGCCGACGATGGCGGCGATCCAGGTGGAGAGATCGAAGAACCCGTCGATGGAGTCGACGTCGAAGATGACCTTGCCAAGCCAGCCGCCGAGCAGACCGCCCGCGATCCCGACGAGCATGGTGATGATGATGCCACCCGGGTCCTTGCCCGGCATGATCGCCTTCGCGATGAGGCCCGCGAGCAGCCCGATGAGAATCCAAGCCAGAATGCCCATGACGCGTCTCCTACCTCGATGTCTAAAGGTTGTGTCAGCGATCGTCTGCACCGACCGGTCAGGGACGCTCAGCGGTTCTCGCTGTCACGCCCCGGCGGAGTGTCGCTCACGGCTCGGGGAGGCTGGTGGGCCGCGGGGTCGGCCAGGGTGTAGGAGTGCTCGCCGGCGGTGTCCAGGGGTACTCGTTATCGTGGCGGACTCCATGTGGGCGCGGGCTCTGGTGCGAACGGGCCTACCTGGTTCGCCATGAGGAGCAGCATCGTCCCGGCGAGGAGTGGAGTGATGATGATCAGGATGAGTCCGATGGGGTTGCGCGGGTTGTAGTAGTACCTCTGGGTGCCCCACTTGCTTCGTCTGAAAACTGGCTCACGGTCGTAATTCACCTGGCATCCCCTCTTCGGGTGTCTGCCTCCGCTCCCGCACCCTCGGGGCCCGCTCTCAGCGGGCCCCGAGGGTGCGGGAGCGGCTAGCCGATGATTTCGATCTTGCCGTTGGACGGGTTCGACTCGGGCATGGTGGACGTCTTGACGGGGGTGAGGCTTCCCAGGAGTTGGGCGAGGTCGACGCCGGTGGTGGAGGAGAGGAGTTCCATGCCCTGGGCGACGTTGTCGGTGACGGGGCGGGAGAGTTTGCTTGCGCCGTCGGTGGAGATGACGGTCATCTTGTCGATGGCGGCCAGCGGTTCGGCGGCCTTGGCTACTACCTGGGGCAGTGCCTCGACCATCATCTGGATCATCGCCGCGTCACCGTAGCTCTCGAAGGCGTCTGCCTTCTTCTGCATCGCTTCGGCCTCCGCGGCGCCCTTGGCCGCGATGGGGGCGGCCTCCGCGTCACCCTCCAGGCGTACGGCCTCGGCGATGGCGGCACGGCGGGCACGTTCGGCCTCGCCGCGCTTGGCGCCCTCGATGGCCTCGGCTTCCGCGAGTGCGGAGCGGCGCTGCTTCTCACCCTCGCCGGTCAAGCGGGCCCGCTCGGCCTCGGCCTGGGCGGCGGCGATGGCCGCCAGGCGCTCGGCCTCGGCCTGCTTGACGCGAGCGACGCGGAGGGCTTCCGCTTCCTGTTCCGCCTGATAGCGGCGGGCGTCGGCGGGCTTGCGGACCTGAGTGTCGAGCTGGCGGTCGGTCAGCGCCGCCTGCCGTTCGGCGACCTTCTCCTGCTCGGCGAGGATCTGCGGCTGGCGGTCGGCATCCGCCAGAGGGCCAGCGGCGTTGGCCTGGGCCGTCACCGCGTCGGTCTCCGCCTTGATCTCGGCCTGGCGCAGGTACAGCGTGCGCTGGGCGACGGCGATTTCCTCCTCGACCTTCAGTCGTGCCTGTTCGGCGGCCTGGCGGGCGTTGGCCTCGGCGATGTCGGCTTCCTGCTTGGCGCGGGCGGCTTCGGGTCGGCCGAGGTCTTCGAGGTAGGAGCCTTCGGTGGTGATGTCCTGGATCTGGAAGGCGTCCAGGACCAGGCCTTGGCCGGACAGGCTGGCCTCGGCCTCCTCGGCGACCTGCCCGGCGAACGCGGCACGGTCCCGGATGATGTCCTCGATCGACATGCAGCCGACGATGGCGCGCAGGGCGCCGGAGAGGACTTCCTGGGTGAAGCCGACGATGCCGTCCTGCTGCTGCAGGAAGCGCTGGGCGGCCGCGCGGATGGCGTCCTCGTTGCCGCCGACTTTGACGATCGCGACGCCCTCCAGGTTGGCCTTGATGCCGCGCAGGGTGACCGCGCCCCGGACGGCTATCGGGATGTGGTGGCTGGACAGGTCGAGGGTGTAGCGCTGCTGGACGAACGGGACGACGAACACGCCGCCTCCGACAACGACCTTCTGACCGGTGGTGTCGGTCGATATCCGCCCGGTCTCCGGATCGGTGGAGCGTTTGCCGCGGCGTCCGGTGATGATGAACGCCTCACTGGGGCCGGCGACCTTGTAGCGGGGTGACGACGAGGGCGAGCAGGACGAGGAGTACGACGACTCCTACGACCGGGGTGACAACAGGACTCATGGCGGTTCCCCCCCCGCCTCCCGGAAGGGGGCAGACAGCGCGTCGACGACCTGATCGTCCGACACCCTGTAGAGCGCGCACAGGTCGCGCACATCGCGGGGACTGATCGCACGGCGGCCGTTCTCCAGGTAGCTGACCTTGGGCTGGGGGACCATCAGCCACTCAGCCACTTCTGCGCTCTTCAGTCCACTGGCCTGGCGGAGCCGGCGCAGTTCAGCCCCCAGACGACGTCTCCTGACGGTGGGATTGATGTCCGCCGCCACGGGCGGGGTACCTCCGGCTCCACGTCATCGTCTGGATCCGCAGACTGCCACGGGAGAAGGCTCATTAGTCACGCGCCATACCGTCGCGCGCCCGCGTCTACCTGCGTACCGAGACGGGTGCCCGGCACCGGCCCGCACCGCTCCCCGTCCATGATCACTTGGCGAGCAATGTCGAACCGCACGGTCACCGCCGCATGACCAGCGATCTTGCCTATGGGTTCCATGGCTACCGGAGGTGAAAGCACTCTTCACTGCCAGCCTGCGCCAGAAGGGGTTCCGCAGCAAGACGAACATGACCCTGCTCCAGCGGCGCGGCAGGACGGAGGAGCACCAGCCGCGCCAGGTAGAGGGCGCGGTCATCACTCCGGTCCCCCGCAGGTCCCGTCGTACACGAACGCGGCGGCCCGTGCCGGTCCTGGAGCGGCCGTATGGCGCCCAGGTCGCAGGCCCACGACCGAGTCGAAGCGGGGCCTGGTAGAGGATCACGTTCACGATCTCCCGCATGTCATAGGCGCCCCCGTGGCCGCTGACCGAGGGATGCCGTGCCTTCCACGCGGTGATCACCGGCCGGATCAGCTCCCACGCTTCATCCGGCAGGCCACTCGGGTACGGAGGACGTTGGCCCATGCCCACCAGCACTCCGCGCGCCGACCGGACCGTGAAGCCGAGAACCGGACAACCCGCATTCAACCGCTACGAGAGCCACCGAACTCTCGCGGAACCCCCTCTCAGGCCTCCTCGATCTCTTCTCCGACAACCCGCCCAAGTCCCCGAACACTCCCGAAGGAGGCGTCGCGTGGCCCCCGTGTGACGCAGTCGTGAACGACGTCGGCGTAGGACTGAGAGCTGAAGCCGCGGACCACCAGGACCGGTACCCCCGCCTGGGCGAACCCAATGAGCTGCTGGCACAAGGTGTCCTTCCGTCGGATCTTGGTACCTCCGGGGGCGGGCTTGTCTGTGCCTCCCGTTTGGCCCGGGTTTCCTGGCGACAGGTGGGGCGGTCTAGGCTGCGAGAGTCGTTGGCCATCGAGGCCGGCGCGGCAAGGAAAGGCAATCGATGCCGCAAGCGGGACACGCGACCGACCCGGCGGGCACGCCGGGCCGGCAGACGCTCAGTGCGGCAGAAGAAGCGGCCCGGATGGACGCGGTGCGCCGCTATGACATCCTCGACACCCCGCCGGACGGTGCGTTCGACCGCGTCGCGGCGATGGCGGCCCGGCTGTTCAAGGTGCCGGTGGCCAGCGTCACGATCGTGGACGAGGACCGGATCTGGTTCAAGGCCGCCCACGGTCTGGAAGGCGTCAACGAGATCAGCCGGGAGCCGGGCCTGTGCGGCTCGGCGATCCTGTCCGACGAGGTTCTGGTGCTCCCGGACACGCTCGTCGATCCCGTCGCCTTCAACAATGGCTTGGTCGCCGGGCCGATGGGCGTCCGTTTCTATGCCGCGGCTCCGATCATCACCGCCGACGGGCACCGGCTGGGCACCGTCAACATCCTCGACACCAGGCCGCGCCTGATCACCGAGGACGACACCGCCACCCTCGCGGACCTGGCCGCGATCGTGCTGGATGAGATGGAGATGCGCCTAGCCGCCTTGAACGCCCTGCGCGCCGAGCAGGAGCGGCGCCGGGAGCAGGAGGAGGCCCGGCAGCGCGCCGAGCGGGACAAGAGCGCCATCGAGGCGTTCGCCTCCACTCTTCAGCGCACTCTGCTGCCGCCGGCGCTTCCGGTGGTGCCGGGGCTGGAGCTGGCCTGCCACTACGCCACCGCCTCCCCGCAGAACGTGGGCGGTGACTTCTACGACGTCTTCCCCCTCGACGGCGCGAGGTGGGCATTCTTCCTAGGCGATGTGTGCGGCAAGGGCCCCGAAGCCGCCGCCCTGACCTCTTTGACCCGCTACACGCTGCGCGCCGCGGCCCTGATCGACCCCGACCCCGACGTGGTCCTTACCTCGCTGAACACCGCGCTGCTGCTGGACCCGGATGTCGGCACCCGGTTCTGTACCGCTGTCTTCGGCGTCCTTGAACCGCACGAGAGGGAAGGATTCACCATCACGGTGGCCACCGGCGGGCACCCTCCGGCCTATCACCTGCGCGGCCACGGGACAATCGAAGCGGTGCACCCCAAGGGCGGCATGCTCATCGGCGCCCTCGACGGCGCACGCTTCGCCTCCCACAGCATCCACCTCGCCCCGGGTGAAGGACTGCTCCTCTACACCGACGGACTGACCGAGGCCCGCACCCTTGGTGGTGAAATGATCGGAGATGAGGGCCTGACCCGTTTCCTTTCCGCGCGCACGGGAGCTGTCAGCGCGGCGGCGGTCATAGAGGACACCGTCGACCTCATCGACGCCATGCCCCACGGAGCCGGTGACGACGTCGCCCTGCTGGCCCTGTCCGTCCCCCTCGCCGACGCCGCGGGCGGCCTCACCGCCACGGCCACCGCCCACACCATCGCCCCCGCCGGCGAGACGCCGGAGAGCAGATCGTGACCGACTTCCGCCTCACCGCACAGCACACTGACGGCGACCTTGCCGTGGCCCACGTCGTGGGGGAACTCGACATAACCACCGCCCCCCACCTGCGCGCCCAGGCACTGGCCCTGATCGAACAAGGCCACCGCCACCTGATCCTTGACCTCGGGTCCGTCACCTTCTGCGACTCCTCCGGCTTCAACGCCCTGGTCGGCATCCTCCGCTGCGCCAAGACCGCCGACGGCACCCTGGTCCTCGCCGCCGTCCCCGACCGCCTTGAGCGGCTCCTGAACCTCACCGGTCTCAGCGCCCTGCTACCCGCCCACCCCACCGCCGCCCACGCGCTCGTCGCGCACACCCCCAGCCAAAACACGGCCACCACGTAACCCCCGCGGCGGCCGCCAGGCAAAGTGGGGGGCCGCTGCATCTGATATTCGAAGGGCGCCCGCAGTTCGCCGCGCGTTGCCTCGAATGGCGGGTCCCTTCCCTGTGGGACCCGACAGTGACCTCGGGCCTCTCACGCAGTGCTCCGGGAGGTCCACAGCGGCCCGGGTCCGACCAACCAGCAGCCCACCGCCCGTCACCGGGCGGCGGTCGGGCAGAGCTCACGCGGGGGTCCATCGGGTGGTGGGGCGGCCCGGTGCTACTGCCACCAGAGCGCTCTGGATCACCGGGCCTCGCCCGCGCACGCCCTATCGGCGCGGACTGCGCCCGACCATAGCCGCGACAGACCATCACCCCTCAACAGAAGCTCTGTGTTCGGCATCCTGTGTGACACGGGCCGGCGAGGGTTGACCCCCGGCGCTGACACCGCCATCCATGCCGGAGCCCCTATTCACCCCGCACACCGGGCGGCGACGAAGCCGGTCTCGGGCGGGGCGCAAGCACCCGGCACGACACCGGAGGTGCGGAGGGCTGCCTGGCTCCGCTCTTCCAGCTTCTCCTTGACATCCTTGCTGCGATCGTCGGCTTCGAGGTCACCCACATCCGCCCTCGCCCCACGCCGTGAGTGGCGGAGGCGGCCCGGTGCGCGGCATGACGCCCGCCGCCGCGCTGGCGGTCCCGGCCTCGGGGGGAACCACCGGTGTCCGCAGCGTGCCGGAAGAGCAGGGCGAGGCCAACGGTGTGCGCAGCGTGTATCGGAATTTACGCTGGAACCGGCGGCCGGCGCGGTGAGCGGCCCCCAGCCGTCCCCCGTGGGCACCTGCCCCTCCCACTCCACGCAGATGCCCACCCCAGCACTCGTCCGGCGGCCCTATCCCGCGGCTGGGGCCGGGCCCCTGCCCAGCCGGGGCACGTCCTCCACGGCCGCGTCCAGACGCAGGCGCACGTACCGGATCGGATGCCGGTAGACGCCGCCCCGGTCGACGGAGGTGTCGGCGCTGACCTCCGCTACGAGGCCGGGCTGACCCAGGGTGGTGTCCAGGACGTCGCGGGTTCCCCATGCCGAGGTGAACCTCGCGCCGGTCCAGGGATGGACGGGGCCGGCGGGGGCCAGATGTTCGGCGATCTGGCGGACGGCGTCGGGGCGCAGAGGGACGATGCGGCCGATGGGACGGAGACGGCCGGTCGGGTCGCGGCAACCGAGAAATGAGGAGGCGGGGGGCGGATGAGGGCGCCGATAATGGCGCCGATGTGCCGGTAGCGCTGGTCGAGGGCTTTTACGACCAGACCCTCGACGCCGGAGACGTCCGTCCAGTCCTCCAGCCACTCCCTGGCCTTGCCTGGGTCCATCGGGCACAGCGTCCACGGGGCGGTCAGCGGGCGGGCCGCGAACAGGACCTCCAGGCGCCGGCGCCGCTCGGCGTAGGGCAGGGCCAGCAGCTCCGTGCCGTCGATCCGGAGGGCGTCGAAGGCGATGAAGAACGCGGGCGTCTTCGCGGCGAGCGCGGTAGCGGTGCGGCCGCGGGCGGCGACCCGGCGCTGGAGGGCTTCGAAGGACAACCTGCCGGCTGGGGTGTCCCAGACGACGAGCTCGCCATCGAGGACCAGGCCGTCCGGCAGTTGCTCGGCGGCCGCGCCCAGGTCGGGGAACCGGTCCTGGACCAGGGAGCCGCGCCGGGTCTGCAGGAGCAGTCGGCCGCCCGGGCTGGCGGGGGTGAAGAGGATCGCGCGGTGGCCGTCGAATTTCTGCTCCGCCGCGAAGCCGCTCGCCACGACGCCGGACCCGGGGACGTACTCGGCGGCCTGGGGCGAGCATCGGCTCGAAGGGCGACCGCTAGTGACTCTGCTCCACAGATCGACCCGTTATTGGTCGGGCGCCGATTGCCCGTTGGGCATTCGCGCGAGGGACCGAACACGCAGGGTGTCGTCGCTTCTCGGAGCTGACCCGCAGGTAATTCCGGGGATCGCGAGGATCGCATTCGTTACCAAAACAGAACCCGGAAGCCCCTTCCGAAAATTTTACTTTTGTGATATCCTGTCAAATTCTTGGGCTAGTGTCCGGCATTATGATGAACAAGGGACAACCCAGCCGGACAGCTCTCATGTCGGCCGCAGCACGCGCGGCACGCCTCCTCGTCGACGAGACTCCCTCGATCTTCGCCGACACCCTGGCGCAGACCTTCCTGGGGGAGCGTGCTGAAGAACTCCTCGACTACCACCAGTCCTATAGTGGGCACCCAGTCCTGGCCGGCGCGCGGACGACGGCTGTTACCCGCAGCCGCTACACCGAGGACCGGCTGGCCGAGCTGGCTGGCCGGGGTGTCGACCAGTACGTGATCCTCGGTGCGGGGCTGGACTCCTTCGCTTACCGGTCGGAACTGGCCGACGGTGTGCGGGTGTTCGAGGTGGACAAGCCGACGACCCAGCACTGGAAACGGGCGCTGCTGGTTGAGACGGGGACGACGGTGCCACCGTCCGCCTTCTTCGTCCCGGTCGACTTCGAGAAGGAGTCCGCTCGGTCACTTACCGATCACCTCGTGCGAGCCGGCTTTGACCCGGACCGACCCGCGCTGGTCAGCTGGCTCGGGGTCACGATGTACCTGACCTCGGAGGCGATCAGGCAGACCCTGGCCGTCATCAGCGGCTTCGCACCCGGCACAGAGCTCATCGTGGAGCACCTCCTCCCGGCCGAACTTCGCGACGAGGCGGGTCAGTCGTATGCGGAGCTGGTCATGGCTGCCGCGGCCGAGCAGGGCGAGCCCTGGCAAACGTTCCTCAGCATCGAGCAGATGGACGCCCTCCTGCTTGAGCACCGGCTCCAGCCGATCGAGTACGCCCGGCAACGCGAGACAATCGACCCTGCTGAGTGGGAACGTACCGACGCGCTCCGCCCATTCGAGTTGTCCGTCCTGGCCCGTGCAAGCGTTCCCACCCGCTAAAGGGTGTCGCAGAAGGTCTGGCTCGGGCAGGGTTGCGTGCTGTTTGACCTGCTGTTTCACCGTGCCATGGCGAGGTTGTGCATGGTGGCAACGGCATGGTGGAAACCATCACCTTTCTGGCGGCAGTCGCGGAGGATCTTCCAGTTCTTCATGCGGGCGAAGGTGTGCTCGAGGCGGGCACGGACCCGTCGGTGTTCGGCGTTGTCTTCCTCCTGGCCGCGCAGGAGCGGGCGTCTGAGCCTTTAGTCGCCGTTCGACGTGCTGTCTTCCAGCCGGTCCTCGATCGCGGTGAAGTTCCTCTCGATCACCACGGGGTCGGTGCCGTCGCGGGACTGCTTGATCTGCAACCGCAACTTGGCCCCGTCGAAGAACGTCACATCGTCCGCTTTGCGGAACGCGGAGCCGTCCCACGCCGCTTCGGCGTAGGCATACACGGTGCCCCCGGCGCAGGCCGCGCACGTCTTCACCGTGATCTTCCAGCTGTCCGGCCACGGCCCGTCATAGCTGCTGTCGTCGATGTCCTGCGTGCTGGACGCGCCCTTGTAGGCCGGCGCGGCCGTGGCGCCGGGTGCTGTGGATGCCGCGACGGCCAGCGCGGCAACCGCCGCGCGCTTGAGGGTGCTCATGCCCGCTCAATGCCGCGAACCCAGAAGCGACACGGCCCTGCCCCGAAACCGCCTCGTTCGATCGACCCCCGGCGCCCGGGCGTCGATCGCAAGTCCGGTCAGCCGGAAGCGGACACCACGCCGGTCCAGGCGAGTACGTGGGGCAGCGGTCGTCCTCGCCAAGCACATCGGCCAGGCAGCCCGCGAAGCCGGCGGCCCTCTCTGGGGCCCCGTAGGTCCCCCGGCCCAAGTACCGGGGACCGTGATCCGTCGCCCTGAACTTCGATTTACGGTTACCGACGAGCGGTGATCCACACGAGAAGTAGACTTACCGCTCCGCTTCCGAGACTGTACGAGGCTCCTCGGACGAACTGGCGCTGGACAATGCGTCCATGCCGACGGCACCATTTACGCAGGTGGGCTGTCACTCGCCCTCTCCTCGTGCCCAAGGCGGCGCTGCTACTCCTTTCCATAGGTGTCCCTTTCTGACTGTTGGGGTTGCCGCGCGAGGAGCCCTCCCGACCAGTGGCCTGGTAACCGTTGTCGGGGTCGAGGGCTCCTTTTGCGTTGTGCAGGAGTGTATCGGTGCAGCACTACAACGACCGGGTGCACCAGGGGACTTGAATCGGCATGAGCCGAACGGAAGCGCGTCGAAGTGCATCTAGACGTAGCCAAGCAGCGCGAGAGCGTAGTAATAGCGGGTCCTGACGTACTCAGAATGCATCGTCGTGATGTGCGCCACTCTTCCCCCACTTTAGCGATCACTTGCCCCAATGCGGCCCTAACCCTTTCCCTCGCCACTATGGCAGGCCGAACGAACAGGCCGGCGATCACGCCTGACCCCCGTGACTGGAAACAGAAAATGCCAGGTCACGCGAAGGGTACATAAGAAGGATTGACTGACTTCGACTAAGATCCGCAAGGATTAGCAAGGAACCGCAAGGTTTGAGTACGGCCGGATTGGCTGAAAGTCGTCATCGCTCGGCCGATCCGCGGCCCAGATCCGGATTCCTGGCCGGGCGCACCCGTCAGCTTGAGGACACCGCCCCGGCGTACCGCAAGACATCCTGGCGCCGGTCATCCTCGCCGAGGATGGCGGCTATGTCCGCCAGGGGGCCCGCGATGTCGGCGGCTGCCTGCGGGTCCTGCTTCCGGAGCAGGTGTCAGCAGGTGTGCGTTGCGGGCCGTGCGCAGCGTGTCGGCCTCGGGGCGGTACCGAGTGGCCTGGCAGCGCAGGGCGGTCGTGATCAGCAGTTCGGTGGTCCCTTGCCAGTCGGTGCGCTGGCACAGTGTCAGCCACGTACGGGCGGTCAGCACCGTGACGGTGGAAGGGTCCAGGCCGCCGTAGTCGGCCTCTAGCTTCGCCTCCATGAGGTGGCTCAGGCGCAGCGCGAGGGCTTCGCGCGCGGCCTGGGCGCTGGACGACGGGGAGACGGGCATGGGGCGCGGGGTTTTCTAGGGCCGGTGGTCAGAGGGTGTACTTCTCGTGCGGGACGGCGCGCTCCCACACCTTCTCGAACGCAGTGGCGCAGAGCGCGGCGACGGCTGGGTCGGTGGTGCGTTCCCTGCCGTGCTCGGTCCAGTCGCCGGTGCCGGTGAAGTGGTGGAACTGCACGAGCGTCTCGTCCAGGAGCCAGAAGTCGTCGCCGGGCAGCGCGATGTCGCTCGCGTGGCGGCGGGGTAACCAGCGGACCTGTTCGCCGGCCTGGAGGTTGAGCGGGGTGATGGCGTGCTCGTAGCGGATGTAGTCGGTGACCGGCTCGGAGACGATCCTCGCGCGGCGCATCACCACCCCGCGGCCCACCGCGTCCTCGACGAGGGGCATCCACTGCGGCCAGAACGAGCGGGCCGGATCCAGGTTCGGGACGCCGGTGCGCAGGAAGGTCTCGTAGTCGTCCTTCTCGTCGCCCACGGCGTAGCTGTCGCGCATCTCCAGATGGACGGCCGTGTGCTCGGTGGCGGCCAGGAGCTCAGCGAACGTCGCGGTGTTCAGCGCTTGCGCGTTCAGCGGCTCACACGCCTCCCTCAGGATCGGCACCGTCCGGGCCGGAATGCGGATCACGCGCTCGTGCGATGGGATCCCATTCCTGTGGCCGGCCACCCACTCTGTGGACCCGACCAGGGCAGCAAGGAGTTCGTCGACCTCCTCACCCTGCAGGACCAAGCCGCGGACTCCTCTTCTACCCCACACCGTCGGCGATCCCTCACCTCCCGTGTTCGGGTCCATCCCGACGAACCGTAACTCCATGACGGTCTCCCCTGTCGAGTCGGTTGCGCGTAGTTGCGTCACGACGGTCCCGCGCAATCGCCTCACCGGTCAAGGCCCGCAGCGCCACAAAGTCAGCGCGTCCTGGCAGGGGTGCAGGCGACGAGCTACGCCCGGTACGTCGCATCGGCATGAGCGATGTAGGCGGTGCAGCCAGACGGATCTGAGGGGCGGCAAACCCCGCGACGTTGCCGCCGACCAAGCCACGATCCGCCGCCGAGCGGCTGCTGGCCGGTACGCCGCTGCGTTCCAGCCCCGGACACCATTCCTGCGCCGGGTGTCACCGAGCTGTCCATCGAGAACGAAGCCCTGCACCCATCCCGGTCGTCGCCAGCAGCGTGTCGCCCCGCTCGCCGACCGACGGTCGGGGGACGGCTTCACCTGCTCGTGACCAAGGGGAAGGCCAGCTCTGGCCACCGTTCTAGAATCATCAGGGTGACCGCAAGCATCCACGACATCGAGAAGGCGGCCGGTGTGCTGCGCGCCGGCGGCCTGGTGGCCCTGCCGACCGAAACCGTGTACGGACTGGGCGCCAACGCCGAGGACCCCGCCGCCGTCTCCCGCATCTTCCAGGCCAAGGGTCGTCCGCCCTCTCACCCGCTGATCGTTCACATCGGTGGTGCGGAGCAGTTGGACGACTGGGTTCAGGACGTGCCGGAGGCGGCGCGTCTGCTGGCCGGACGTTTCTGGCCGGGGCCGCTGACGCTGGTGCTGCGCCGCGGCCACCGGGTTCCGCTGGAAGCGACTGGTGGCCTGGAGACGGTGGCTGTGCGGGTGCCCGACCACCCCGTTGCCCTCGCGCTGCTGAGTGCGTTCGGCGGCGCAATCACGGCCCCGTCCGCCAACCGCTTCGGCTCCGTCAGTCCGACCACTGCGGAGCACGTCCGTGCCGAGCTGGGCGACACCGTCGACTTCGTGCTGGACGGCGGCCCCTGCCGCGTCGGCGTCGAATCCACCATCGTCGAAGCCACCAGCGGCACCCCGACCATCCTGCGGCCCGGCGGGGTGACCCGCGAGGACCTCGAAGCAGTGCTGGGACGCCCGCTCACGATCCCCTCCACCAGTCAGGTCCGGGTGCCGGGCCAGCACCCGTCCCACTACGCGCCCCGTGCGCGGGTTGTCCTGGTGGAGCCCGAGCAGGTAGTCACCGAGGCGGAGACAGCACGCGAACTGGGACACCGGGTGGGTGTTCTTCTGCCCGACTGCCTCGCCGGCACTGCGGTGAAGGCGCACGCCGTCCTGACGGTCCCGGCCGCCATGGCCGAGTACGCGCGCGGGCTGTACGGGTTCTTGCGCCACCTCGACCAGCAGGGATGCGACCTCATCGTCGCCTCCGTGCCCGTGGAGGAGGGGCTGGGCCTGGCGATCGCCAACCGGCTCCGCCGCGCCGCAGGGCCCCGACCCATCGTCTGACCTGCGCCCGCCGTCAGTGACGTCGCTGCCCATCCGCCCCCGGCACACCCCGCAGCCCGGGCTCCGCGCCGATTGGCGCGACCTGGGGGCGTGACCGGGCCGGTGGCGAGTGGTCAGGACGCGGTGGGAACCGCCACGTCGAGGCCGCGGGCGGCAACGAGCTGTGCACTGCCGTCGGCCAGCCGGTACGACAGCCCCACGACGCCGACGCGGCCCGCGGCCACCGCCTCGGCCAGGACACGGGAGCGGTCGAGCAGCAGGTCGACCGTGTGCTCGATGTGCTCGGCCAGGATGTCGTCAGCCGTCTCGCGTCCGGCGGCACGGGCCGCCAGCACGCTGGGAGTCACCCGTTCGACCACGTCGCGGACGAAGCCGCCCGGCGTCTGCCCGTTCTCCAGGGCGGAGCAGGCCGCGGCGACGGCGCCGCACGAGTCGTGACCGAGGACGACGACCAGCGGCGCGTTGAGGACGGCGACGCCGAACTCGATGGAACCAAGGATCTCCGCGCCGGCGACGTGCCCGGCGGTGCGGACCACGAACAGATCGCCTAGGCCCCGGTCGAAGATGATCTCGGCGGCCAGCCGGGAGTCGGAGCACCCGAACAGCACGGCGAAGGGCTTCTGGGACGGTGCGGTCTCGGTGCGGCGTGCGGCGTCCTGGTTCGGATGCTCGGAGGCGCCGGAAACGAAGCGCTCGTTACCGGCCATGAGCAGGTCGAAAGCGTCATGGGGCGTCGGCGTCAGGATCTTCTCAGTCATGGCGGCAGCCTACGAGGTGACACCGGCCCTTGCATCGGCCGACCCCCGGTGCCCGCCGGTGCACTCCACACGGGGCCTGCAGAGCAGGCGCCCTTCGGCGGAGCTCCCGATAGCGGCCGATCAGCGCCTTCACGCTCACGCATGAAGAGTGGTGCGAGCGGCAAGCAATCCTCCTTCGCGATCGCACCGAATGGAGGGTGAAAGGGACGAATGTCCGAACGCGACCCGGCCTCATGCCAGTGAAAACCCCGGAAGGGGATGCATCGCGATGACAGTCAAGCGCTCAACCCGCCTCACCACCCTCCTGACCCTGCCCGCTGCCCTCACGCTGGCCGTGGCGGCACCGGCCGGCCGCAACGACGTGCGAGGTTGGGGTTAGGTCGGGTTGATGTTCTCCGCCTGGGGGCCTTTCTGGCCCTGGGTGACGTCGAACGTCACGCTCTGGCCTTCCTGGAGCTCACGGAAGCCCGAGGAGTTGATCGCCGAGTAGTGGGCGAAGACGTCCGGGCCGCCGCCGTCCTGGGCGATGAAGCCGAAGCCCTTCTCCGCGTTGAACCACTTCACAGTTCCCGTAGCCATGTCTCATGCCTTCCAGTCGAATGAACGCCTCCCGCACCGTGCGGAAGGCGGAGGTGATCGCCCTGGTTCCTGCGGCACAGCACAGCAAAACGCCCACGCCGAGGCGTGGGCAAAAGGGGAACTTCCGAACCACGACAGCTGACGCAGACGCTACACGCCCATACACACTGTCACCACACGAAACGCGTAAGCGTCATGCCGTGGCCGGGTGCGCGCGCGGGCGGCCGAGGACCGGCAGGCGCGGCCCCCCCGCTCAAGCCGCGGCCGGTGGATTCGCTGATTCGGCGGCGCGGCGGTATTCGGCGTTGATGCGCTGGGCCTCTTCGAGCTGGTCCTCGAGGATGACGATGCGGCAGGCGGCCTCGATGGGGGTGCCCTGGTCGACGAGCTCGCGGGCGCGGGCCGCGATGCGCAGCTGGTAGCGGGAGTAGCGGCGGTGTCCGCCGGCGGAGCGGAGCGGGGTGATGAGGCGGTGTTCGCCGAGGGCGCGGAGGAAGCCCTGGGTGGTGCCGACCATGTCGGCCGCCCGGCCCATCGTGTAGGCGGGGTAGTCGTCGTCGTCGAGACGGCCGTACGTGTCGTCTGCGGTCATTGCACCTCTCTGTGGAACGCGTGGAGGGGCCCGGGTGCCGTACTGGCACCCGGGCCCCGAAGGAACTGCTACACCATCTGCCGGCCCTGATGCTGCGCCGGCCTACTGTTTCCGCAAGCCCGACCGAGATGCTGTCGGGGGTGCGGGGATCGCGGATGCGTGACCGGAGACCACCTCACTATCGATGTCCTGCGGTACCCGGGCTTCGTACTGCTTGCCCGGGCGATCCTGATGGCGCTCGGCTCCTCCGTTCTTTCCCTCTGGATCAATCACTTACCAAACGGGGACTGCGTACTGCTGATACTGCGAACTGCTGGTAACGCGGGTACTGCCCTTTACTGCTGATACTGCGTACTGCTGGTGGCCTCTCACAGCACCACCTTCGGCAGCCAGCCCCGTCGCCCATCCTGCATCTGCTCTGGCTTAGAACCCCACTGCCGAACCTCCCGGTGCGCGCGCCCGCAGCCGACGCCTTCACCGAGGTGCTGCTCACTGTCTTCACTGCTGGTACTGCCAACTGCACTTACCACGGGTACTGCCACTGCGGTACTGCTCACGGCGGCCCCTGATCACTGCGGGCCACCCGGTCCGGTCACCAGTCCCGTCGCCGTCCTGCAACAACCCTGGCTTCGAAACTCCGTCACCGCACCGTCCTGCGAACTGCAACTGCGTGTACTGCTGCCCGGCAGTTCGTCCCTGCCGGGCCCTGCGGTCCTTCTTGGTTACGTGAGAAACCATAACCACACCACCGCTCAATGTCTACTCCGGCCGACACAGATTTCCGGGTGTTCGGCGATCAGGTAATCGGCCTCGAACAACGACACGGACGGGCGCGAGAGGCGGCCGCCACCGGATTACCCGTCACAGGCCAGGGCACAAGAACCACGCGGGCATCACCGGGCATTGACGATCCAGAGACCAGGGTGAACCTCATGGACACGACGAGCGTCAGCCTCGCAACCGTCCGCTCCGCTGCCTCCGTCGCCGACGCCCGCGAGAGCACCCGGGACTTCCTCGACCGCCTCGTACGCCCGCTCGCAGCCGAGACAGCCGGCACGGTGGTCCTGGTCGTCTCGGAACTCGTCACCAACGCCCTACGCCACGCAGGCGGCACCTGCACCCTGAACCTGACCGCGCACCCGGACAGCATCGAGGTCGCCGTCCACGACCCCAGCCCGCAAGCGCCACTCATGCGCACCCCCGATCTGAACGGCGGCACCGGGGGTTTCGGCTGGCCCATGGTCAACCGCCTCGCCCGCGCCACCTCGGTCACCCGACGACCGTCCGGCGGCAAGACCGTACGCGCCCTACTCCCCCGATAAGACCCTCCCAGCCTTTCCCCCGCAGGGCGGCATTGCCACACTGAGCAGACATCGTTGCAACGGGCGCATCACTCGCGAGGCCGTTCCCGAGCCGGCCCCGCCCCGGTCCTGGCTTCCCCCGAAGCCAGGACCACAGCAGTCCTCACACACCACCCGTGCAACCCACCGACCGAACTGGTGACAGCACGACGGCCGGGCCGGAGATGTTCGTGGTCTCGTCCGTAGACCCGGCGGTGCAGCAACTCCTCATCCCTGTCCATCTGGGCAAGCCTCCCGGCTGACACCGACAGGGTGGGCTTGCCCAGGGCCACCTTGGGCCTGCCGACGCTGTCGGTAAGAGGCTTGCCCAGCTCTCAGGAGGCTTGCCCGGGGCGGAAGCGGGAACAGCCGCGGGCCTTCTCGGCAGTCGCGGCGGCCTCCGCCTGGCTGCGTAGGTTTCAACTCACTGGCAAAGCCACATGCTCGACAAGCCGCTGCCGGAGCAGTACGCCAAGCCGTCCTGCATGCCGCCGAGCACATCCTCGGCCTCGCCGTCACCACCGTCGACGTAGAAGTCAACGCCGTACTGGAGCCCCGCTGTCCTGTCGGGATGCGCTGCAAGCCGCATCCGGGCCAGGAGAACGCAGACTAGCGGCCTGGTCCCAGCGGGAAGAAGTAGCGATTTCCGTTTTTGGGAGGATAATTCGCTTAGGCTACCTACTCGGGTAGGCGCCGGGCAGCTTTATCTGCAGACCGCACCACGCAGTGGTGTGGGAGGTGACAGAGATGACGGCTGGCAAGAAGGTCAAGAACGCAGCCAAGAAGACCAAGGGCAAGCTGAAGGAAACCACAGGTCAGGCTGTCGGCAATGAGAGCCTGGAGGCGAAGGGGGCTCGCGAGCAGATGGCGGGCGATGCGAAGCAGACCTTGCAGAAGGTCAAGGACACGCTCAAGCATTGACCCACGCCTTGGAGTCCCGGTTGCGGGAATCTCCTGGGATGGCGAGAGCCTTCCAGCGAATCCCGGTAGGCGTCGACCGCCTGAAGGACCCGGCGGGGAATCCAGTACGTCCGTCCCGGCACGGTTCCCTCGATCCACTTCTCGGTGGGGTAGGCAGGCGCCCGCGCTCTCCTCCGGGCTGGCGTTGACCCGCGGTGCCCATGTCCAGCTTGCCCAGGACCTCCGGCCCGAGCACGTGCCCGGTGGTTCGGACGACGAACAGGTCTCCGAGGCCCGCACCATCGCCGCGGCCGGAAACGCCTCACGGTGACGTGCCACCGCCTGCCCTGCCCGCGCTACAAGGCCGACCGCGTCCTTCCTGGCGGGAGAAGAGGACTGAAGCGTGGTGGGCCGCACCGAGGCGCGGCCAGTGAGGTACAGCCACGTGTCTTCCACCTCGAAGGTAGTCAAGTGCAGACCGGCGAGCCGCGGTCAGCGGATCTCTCAGGGTGCAGGGCATGACGGGCCGCCAAGGGCGCGCCCTATGCTTCAGCGCGTCGCAGAGAGGCAGGCGTACGCCCGATGAAGTCCCTTGCAGTACGGGTGAGGTGGGCCTGGTCGGCGAAGCCCGCGGTGGCTGCGGCCAGGGCGGCGGTCGAGTCCGGCAGGTCGTTGATCGCGGTGCGGAGTCGGCCCCATCGACGTAAGCGCGCAAGCGTGATGCCCAGATCCTGCCGGGCCAGGGCGCGCAGCCGGGGGGCCGACAGGCCGACCTCGACGGCGACGGAGGTGATGGGCATGCCCGGATCGTGCACCGTGCACAGGTGGACAGCGCGGGCAACTCTCGGGTCGAGTGGGGATGGGCGCCCGGCGAGCATCTGCAGCTCGGTGTATCCGGCGGCCAGATCCACGCAGGTGCCGGGGCCGTCGGAATCAGGGGTGCCGAGAGCGGCGAGCAAGCGGCGGACCTCGCCTGTACCGAGCCGTATCGGCCCCGGGCGGGAGGGCAGCAGCCAGGAGTCGATGAACAGGGCGAGATAGGGAGAGGTCGCTTCACAGGCGTGGGCCAGCTGGGGCGGAACGATCAGCCCGGGCGCCGCCACCAGGGGCCGGCCCGGCTGGAGGAGTTCGGCGTGGCCGCCGATCGGCAGCACGGCTTTCCACGCGGGCAGCCGGTGTTGGGCGACGCGGAACGGGCGGGACTCGGCGAACATCGTCGCCTCGGGGCCGCAGGCGAAGACGATGCGGCGATCGTTTTGCTCAAGTGCCCAGGCACGAGGTGAACGGATCATCGTGCCATGCACGTTATCGCTTCCGTTGCCTTGGCGGTGTTCCTGGTCGTCACGGGGGTCGCGCATTTTCTGGCTCCCGGTTACTTCTGCCTGCTGGTACCCGCATGGCTCCGCCGGGAGCGGCTCATCGTCGCCGTCAGTGGTGCGGCGGAGGTCGTGGTGGGTGCGCTGGTGCTGGTTCCGAGCGGCAGGTGGGTCGGGGGCTGGGCCGCCGCCGTCCTGATCACCTGTTACTTGGTGTCCCACGTGGACGCGCTGTGCCGGGCGCGCCCGGACCGGCCCCGGTTGCTGGAGCGGCCGGCCGGTGCGGTGGCTCGGCTGGTGGTGAACGTCCTGTACATCGCCTGGGCGGTTGCCGTGGCCACGTCCGCGGCCTGACGCCGATGCGCGGCAACCCATCGTCCGAGGCGGTGCCGAAGCCGCCGTCATAGCATTCCTATAACGCCACCGGGGCCTCCCAGGACACGCCCAGGTCCTCTGGGACGCCGATACAACCGTGCGCGCTCTGACCTGGGCCGCTGATCTTCCCCGGCGGCAGGATGAGTCCGTAAATCGTGAGCCCTGTCAGGTTTTCTCTCTTTGTCTCCCTCGCTCGGGGGAGGTGGCTCATTCTCGGGTACGAAGACCGGGCGCGGATGCCGGTGTGATCGTGAACGCATGACGAGCTTCCCTGACCTGAGCCAGGTGCCGGGCGCATGAACGCGAAGGCGATAGAAGCCGCTCGGCGGTGGCGGCCGGCACGCCGCCCGACCGCGGTGGCCCTTGCATGGGCATGGCCCGCGTACCTGTCCGTTCTCGCCCAACTGGTATACGTGGTGGAGAAGGGCTACTACGCGACCCAAGGACGCCTGGGCATTCCCGGTGGGCCACTAGTGAGCGCCTCGCAGTACGCCGAGACGGCGGATGTCGCGCTCACCCAGTGGACGCTGGCCCTACTCGGTCTGCTCTCCGCCATCATCGCGCTCGCCGCCGTTCGGCCCTGGGGCGGTCTGGCACCGCGCCCGCTGCTACTCCTCGGGCTGTGGGCAACGGGCGCACTGGCGGCGGTCAGTCAACTCCACGTGGCCCGGGAAGTCCTCTTCCCTTCCGGTCCCGGTGGATGGTCGCCGTGGGCCGCAGTTCAGGGCGTCGCCGCCCTCTGCCTCTGGCTGGCCATGGCCTGGATCTGCACGCGCCGCCTGGGACTGGACACCACAGCCGTGGCGAACACGGGGCGGGACACGAAATGAAGGGAATGGTGGACACGCGGCCTGCGATGCGCCGCACCCTGCCAGTACGGCGATGGGCCGCCTACGCGACTTGTGTCTGGACCCTCGTCGGCTACGGGACGCTCAAACTCTATTGGGCGCTGGGCGGCACGGCGCTCACCTCGAGTGCTCCTTTGCCGCGGTCGGCCCGTGAGGAGCTCGTCGCGCAAACCCCCGGCGCGATGGCCGGCCACTGGATCTCGGTTGGCCTGGTCGTCGTGGGCGCGTTGGCGGCGCTCGCCACAGTGCGGCCCTGGGGACATGTGCTGCCACGCCGGCTCTTGACCGTGCCGATGTGGATCATCGGATGCCTCATGGTGTTGCGGGCGTGTGGCGTGTTGGGTTTCGGCTTCATCGGTGACGTCATGGTGCTGACGGGCAGCGTTCACGTGGCTCCGTCCGACGTGGGGATCGCGCGACACATGTCCCGTGTGGACCTGCTGCTCTGGTCTCCCTACTTTCTGGTGTGGGGTCTGCTGTGGGGTACGACCGCATGGGCTACCCCGGTGCGCCAGACCCCCGTTCGCCCGTAAGCCCGGCCGGGCGTTCTGCTACCTTGAACACGTTCAATTGAACGCGTTCAAGGAGGTAGGGTGTCCGAGGTGCAGAAGGTGGCGGCCCGGCAGGCGGGATGGGCCGTGGCGGCTGTGGCGGTCGCCGCAGTCGTAACCTTGATCGGAATAGTGATGTTCACCGCTGTCGCGGGGTACTTCATGCTGACCGCGATGGCGGTCGTCACCCCGCTCCAGCTGCGAGAACACCCCAAAGCCTTTGCCCGGGTGTGCGCCTTCCTGAGCGCCGGGCTGCTGGCCTGGGCGGTGGTCGGATTGGTCATCGGCATGTTCTTGTTCCTGCCAACAGCCGTGCTGCTGCTGTTCGCAGCCCTCGCCGACGCGGACAACCGTCCAGGGGGGTGGTGGGCGGCGAGTGCCCCGCTCGCGGCCGCGGCAGCCATGGCACTACCTTCAGTCATGCCGCCGGACACGGGCAACGGGCCGCCTCCCTCTTTCCACGCAAACCTCGACTCCACCTCCCGGTTCCACGACCCTGACTTCAACAAGAAGAAGGCACGGCTGAAGGAGTTCGGAGCCACAAGCGTCTCGGTCGGCGAGTGGGCGGGCCGGCTCGAGCTGACAGTGGAGGTACCCGAGGGCTTCCATGAGGAGAGCCGGGCCAGGCTCGAGGAGCGGATCCGCCAGCTCCCAGGAGTCGTCGATCTGTGCTTCGACACGTACGACACCTGCCAGAAGGAGCTGCAAGGCTAGTACTGCAACCCCCTGCGGACCGCGCCGGAATCCGGTCAGCCGACTGCGGCGGCCGGGCCCTGCCCGAACACCGGAACGTCGTCCACGGTCACGTCCAGGCGCAACCGCCGGAAACGGAGCGGGTGGCGCCACACGCCGCCCCGGTCGATCGAGCGGTCGGCGCTGATCTCGGCCACCAGGTCGGGGCGGACCAGGCGCACGTCCAGGACGTCGCGGCTCCCCCAGGTCGCGGCGAATGTGACGCCTTCCCAGGGGTGTCCGGGGTCGGCGGCCGTCGGGTGCTCCGCGACCAGCCAGGCTGCCTCCGTGCGCAGGGGGACGGTGCGGCCGACTGGGCGCAGCCGGCCGTCTGGGTCGTGGCGGCCGAGGACGAGGAGCTGGGGGCGGGTGAGGGTGCCGGTGATGGCGCCGATGACCGCCTCGGTGGTGTCCCGTCGGCGCACCTTGGTCCACGCCCCCCTATGCCCCGGCAGGTAGCGGCTGGTCAGGGGCTTGCAGAGGATGCCCTCTACGCCGGACACGTCCGTCCACACCTCCAGCCACTCCCGGGCCTTGGCCGGGTCCGTGGTCATCGGGCACAGGGTCCATGGGGCCGTCAGGGCGTGGTCGGTGAACAGGGCCTGAAGGCGGGCGCGGCGCTCCACATAGGGCAGGTGCAGCAGCTCTTGGCCGTCGGTCTGCAAGACGTCGAACGCCACGAAAACGGCCGACAGCTTCGCGGCTAGTGCGGGAGCGCTGCGGGCGCGGGCGGCGGCCCGGCGCTGCAACCCCTCGAAGGACAGGGCGCCGACCTCGCTGTCCCACACGAGCAGTTCGCCGTCCAGGACCAGGCCGTGCGGCAACTGCGCCCCGGCAGCCGCGACGAGATCGGGGAACCCGCCCTGGACCAGGGCGCCGCGGCGGGTCTGGAGCAGCACCCGCCCACCCGGCCCGGCCGGGGTGAACACCAGCGCCCGGAACCCGTCGACTTCTGCTCATACGCCACCCCAGAAGCGAGCGGACGCACGGGCGGCATCACCTCGGCGGCCTGCGCCACCATCGGCATACCCGCCGCGAAAATGAGAAGGTCTTCAACGAACTCCTCGGCGCCGCCACCCGGCTCGACATGCTGCGCCGCCTGGAGGGCGGGGCGTCGACCCACACGCCACCGCGGCCATGCACGCGGTCCGGTTCGCCACCACCATCTTGTCGCCGACCATCCCGAACACCCCGCCGCTTGGCTTCCGCCAGGACAGCGAGCGCCTGCTCCAGCTGGCCGCCGACTGGCGTGAGGCGGCACTCGAACTCGGCGAGTTCGCCCCACCGCGCCCCACCCTGCGGCTCGTCAGCGACACGCCAGCACCCTCGTAGCCTGCTGCTGGCATACATCGCGGACCGCGACAACAGGACACCGCCACCAACCAGGCATCCCGCTGGCTCTTCCCCGGCCGCCGGGCCGGACGGCCGGCCCGCCCCGACGACTTGTCCTCACGACTGCGCGAGATTGGCATCCCGGTCGCCGCAGCCCGCGGCGCCGCCATCCGACAACAACTCCTCGAACTACCCCTTTCGTCGCGGACGCCCTCGGCTATCACGACGAAACCACCAGCCGCCTCCTCAGGGAAAGCGGCGGGACCTGGAGCCGGTACGCCGCAGGCGACCACCTACGATCACCATCCGGCTGGACCCCCTCGCCACTCACTGACGGTTGAAGCTCAGATCACGTCCCGCGCCGGCTGCGGGTAGCCGATCTCGGCGAGGTCCTCGGCCAGGTCTGCGAGGGTGACCTCCGCGTTCAGCGATGACACCAGCTTCTGGCTCAGCGGTCGCAAGGCATACACGTCGCGCACCGCTTCCAGGTCCACGGGAACCTCGTAGTAGTCCTCGGCGAAGCGCCGGAACGCTTCCGGCGAGCGGTCGACCAGGAGCTCGAACAGACCCGTTGCCCCGTCCGGGTCGGAACACCCGGCGGGAAAGTCGATCACGCCGTGCCGCCACCGATCATCCGTTGCCTCCCGCCACAGGCAGGCCGTCACGACGGGGACGTCATCCTCGTCGGTGAACGCTGGCTCTTCGACGAAGGGCTTGAAGACCTCCGGAACCTCGTCGATCACTCCCGGCCAGGGCTCGCCGTCGTTCCCGTACGGGCTCATCGGTGCTTCGTGGTCGAAGCCACGGACGTAGGCCCCGGCCGCCGAGAACACGATGGAGTACTCGTTCCCTGACCCGTTGCGCATCGAGGCCATCTCCTCGTCGTCAGCCCAGCCAGCGTTGAAGGAGTAATGCCGGCCTTCCCAGTCCGGGCTCAGGATCGCGTCGAGCATCGCCAGTGAGCGGCACAGGTTCCGCAGGTCAGCGATCGAAGAGAACTGGCGAGCCACGTCATAGACAGTCATGTGCTCATCCAACCGGATACCCCTGACACCCAGAATCTCCCCCCCAAGGACTATCACGCTCAGTAGCAGTGCCGGAGTCAGGTGGGGCAACTCGCGACAGTTGAATACGCGAGCCCACCAGTCCCGAGGCCGAGGCAAGCCGCTCAGTCACACGGGTGGTCCCTCGCGCCGGTCCGCCGAGTCGCGTCTGGCCGACCCTGGAAGAGGGGGCGATCGTGAGGGAGGTCCCGGGGATGGTGCTCAGGCCGCCGGTGCAGCCGATGCTGGCGCAGGCCGCGGAGTCGATTCCGGGCCCGGCCGCGCTGCGCGCGGGGGTGGCCTACGAGCAGAAGTTCGACGGTCACCGGGCTCTGCTGTTCACGCCGGCCGAGCCGGGCGGTGCCGTGCTGGTGCAGACCCGCCGCGGGTCCCTCATTCAGGACCGTTTCCCGGACCTGGTGGCCGCTGCCGAGCAGCAGCTGCCCGCCGGCCTGGTCCTCGATGGCGAGCTGCTTGTCTGGGGCGCCGAGGCGGGACGGCTGTCCTTCGAGGCCGTGCAGCGCCGGGCGGCAGCCCGCAGCCGCGGCGCCGCCGCCCTGGCCGCGAAGCTGCCGGCCTACTTCGTGGCCTTCGACGTCTTGCAGCAGGACGGCCAGGAGCTCCTCCGCCTGCCCTACGCCGACCGCCGCGCCCGCCTGGAGGACCTGTTCACCCGCAACGCCCTGGGCGCGCCGTGGACGCTGTGCCCGATGACGACGGACCTGGCCAAGGCCCGGGAGTGGCTGGAGTCCTGGACGGACGTGTCCGGCGTCGAAGGAATCCTGATCAAGCCTCTGACCAGCCGCTATCACCCCTCATACCGCGGGTGGACCAAGATCCGCCGGCGAGACACCACCGAAGCGGTCATCGGCGCCATCACGGGCACCCTCGCCCGCCCGCAGCTCCTCGTCCTCGGCCGCCACGACGCCTCGGGCGGGCTGCGGGCGGTCGGCCGCCCGGTACCCCTGCGCCCCGACGCCGCCCGGCAGGTCGCCGAGCACCTCGCTGCCAGCCAGGGCACACCCTGAGGCGGCGACGACACCAGCACTGCGGCCACGAACGGGCCGCGCACGGGCGCTGCTGCCGCGGCTTCACCGGCGGACCGCTCCCGCAGTGCGGTGTCGCGCAACGGCTCGCGGCGGATCGTCTTGAGAGCCGCCGGGTGCCGGCCGCGGCGGGCGAGGTAGACCGTCCCCATGCCGCCGGTTCCGAGGACCCCAGGAGTCGGTAGCCGCCGAGGTGCGCGCAACGACCGGCCTCATGCCCGGGATCGTATGTGCGGCTGTCAACAGCCTTTTGGCCGGGCCGACTCAGGGCCGTGGACGGACGTCAGGACATCGGCGGCTCATCATCGGACAGCGGGCGGGTGGGGCCTCTTGGGAATCGGCGCCGCGCTGTGTCGGTGTCAGGCCAGCGAATAGTGACGGTCATCTCATAGGGTTCCTGCGGGGTAGATACTGTACTACCAGTCAAGGTTGCCGGTGACTTGCCGCGGGTGCAGTACGGGCACAGGCACCACGTCCGCGGCCCGTCGTTCCGTTCTCGGGCCGGGAGACCTTTGAGCCGTGCCGGCAGGGACGGGCCGCGACGTGATGCCGGTCAGGCGGCTGCCTGGTGGTGGGGCGCCTTGCGCGTTCTCACCCCGCCGACGATGAGCGCCAGCCCCGCGACGGTGATGCCGAGGTAAGCGGCGGACGGAAGGTCGACGAGCTTGTGCAGCCAGCCCCACTCCGTACCGAAGAGGGTCTGCGAAACGAAGCTGACGAGCCCCTGGGCTCCTACGACGTAGCCGATGCTTTCGACCGTGTATCCGATGGTTTTTCGCACGGATCAACCCTCTCGCGCCGGAGCCCCGGGAGCCTCCTACTCGGGGCCGAAAACGCAGTAGGCCAAAGGATGCAGTCGTTGGTGGAAGGCGCGGATCGGCGTGGGCCGGGGTATTCGACCAGCTCGAACGCTGCGGACCGCAGTCGGGCGGTGCTCGCGTGGGTCATCCGGTCATCCGTCGCGGTGCGGACGAACCTGCTCGCGCCCGCCGCCGGGCGGGACTGCCGACACTGCGGACCAGGGTGCCGTCCCTGGAACTCCACCGGCGGCCGGGACGGCTTCGAGACTCCGTCCGGCCTGTGGCGGGCTGCGGTCATGTGCGGTTGCCCAGGAATGCGGAGATGTCCTTGCGTGCCGGGTAGTTCGGCAGCGGGGCCGGCTCGTCCTGAAGGAACGCGCTGATCACAGCGGCGGCTCGCTCGTCGTTGTCGTCCAAGCCGTTCCACATGTGGTGTCCGACCCCGGGCATGTACTGCGTGCGCTCGACGGCCGGATCATGGGCAAGGACGTCGGTCGCCCACTGGCGCAGCTGGGAGGAGCACTCGGCGATCATCAGCATCGCGGGGGTCCGGGACCGGCCCAGCTGTGGAGCGAGGGAGGGCGAGTCCCTGACCGTCTGCTGGACGCGGAGGCTGGCGGCGGGGCTGAAGGAGAAGTTCTGCGGCGTGTCCTCGACGGGGATGCGGTGCGCATCGCGCGCGCAGTAGGCGGATGCGGTGTCGCCGCCGAGGTCGGCGGCGGTGAAGGCGTTGTCCCCTTCGGCCTGTCCGACCAGCCCGGTTTCCGGGGTGAGCAGTCCCAGCCGCATGAGTCCGAACGCCACGGCATAGCGGGGCACGTGCGTCGATCGCGGTCCGGTGGGGGCCGGGGCGAGGCCCCGTGCCGACGGCCGGCCCTTGTGCCCGCTGACGCGCGCGGTGGGGCCGTCCATGGGGCCCGGTTCGGCGATGACG
Source organism: Streptomyces sp. NPDC016562 (assembly GCF_043076955.1). NCBI lineage: Bacteria > Bacillati > Actinomycetota > Actinomycetes > Kitasatosporales > Streptomycetaceae > Streptomyces > Streptomyces sp. NPDC016562. Next base: position 37,145 of record NZ_JBIBRZ010000009.1, read on the forward strand.
GCGCGGTGCAGGCGCCCGGCGACGTCCGGGTCGGCCAGGGCCCGGGTCAGGACGGCCCCGCCCGAGGAGAACCCGAGGACGTCGACCTTCCCCTTGCCCAGGTGGTCGACGAACGCGGCGAGATCGCGGACCGACCGGGAGACCGTGTACTGGCTCATGGGCAGCAGGGCGCTTCGGCCGCCGCCGGCCTGCTCGTAGGCGTAGACGTCGTAGCCGCGCCGTGCCAGCAGGTGCAGGAAGCGGTGGTCGAGCACCGAGATGCCGCGGACCGGTCCGCCGTGGAGGTACACCAGCGGAACGGCCTGCCGGGCACCGGGGCCCGCGGGCGGATAGTGGTACACCGCGACGCGGCTGCCGGTGGCCAGGCTCCAATGCTGCGTGGCCACGAACGGCAGGGCGGGCGGGGACTGCCGGTCCGTCGGCACCGTCGGAATGCAGACGGCCGCCGACAGGGCCGCCGCGACGACGACCGGCAGGAACGGCACCAGATGCGCCGGCCAGGCGCGCCGCCGTCGCCGCAGCCGCCACACGGCGAGGGCGGATCCCACCGCCGACGTCGCGAGCCATGCCGCGAGACCCGAGCCCGCCCCGTCCGTGAGGACGACCAGCGCGAGGAAGACGGCGACCAGTGCCACGACGGTGGCGAGGGCCAGAGCCAGGGTGAGGGATAAACGGCCGACGTAGCGGGCGCGACGTATGGCGGGCGAGGGCAAGGCGACCTCGACACCGCCACCGCCGACACCGCGTTCCGATCAGCAATCCACGCGACACTGCGCGGATGGACCACCCCCGCGGTATTCCGCACCCTCCGCCAAACCGAACCCGGGCCCTGAGGAGACAGAGACGCCCAGGGACCTCGCCGGCCTCGACGGTGACGGTGCAGACGTGGGACGGACGGAGTCGACGTCGCGAAACTCCCCTGTGCTGTGAAGGATGCGATTCCTCGGCACAACGCGGCTCCCTCGGTGCTCTCGTCCTCGTCTGTCGAGCACCCCCTCCCCGGCGCTCGAAGGCATGACAAGATCGACGCCATGTCTCTCCGCATTCCCCGCCTCAGGATCGGCTCGGTCGAGATCATTGCCCTCGCGGATGCCGAGGGCCCGTTCTTCTCCCCCCGCGCCGAGGCATTTCCCGAGGCCACGGCCACGCAATGGGCCGAGGCCGACCGCTACGACCCGGGCGGGGTCGATGCCGAGGGACGGTGGCACCTGCAGTTCCGCGCGTACGCGGTCCGCAGTGACAAGGGTCTTACCGTCGTGGACGCCGGCATCGGCCCGGCCGACAGCCCCGCCAGCTCGTGGGCGCCGGTTCCCGGTTCCCTCCCCGCGTCGCTCGCCGCCGCGGGCATCGACCCGGCAGAAGTCGACACCGTGGTGCTCACACACCTGCACACCGACCACGTCGGGTGGGCGGTCGTGACCGAGGAGGCCGTCCCGTCCCGGGACGGCGCAGGGGACGGCAATGTCTCGGCGAGCGACCGCCGCCCCTTTTTCCCCCATGCCGAGTACCTGTTGCAGCGCGCCGAGTTCGACGCCCTCGACACAATCAACCCGCAGCTTCGCGAAACCCTCATCGACCCGCTCGCGGCCGCCGGCCGGCTACGGCTCCTCGACGGGGACACGCCGCTGCGGGCTGGGCATGTGGTCGCCACGCCGGGCCACACTCCCGGACACCAGAGCGTGCTGCTCGCCGACGGGGACCAGACGGCGCTCATCACCGGCGACCTCCTGGTGCACGCGCTCCAACTGCTCCACCCCGAACTCGCCTACGCGCACGAGGTCGACCCCGAGACGGCAAGGCACTCGAGGAAGCGCATGCTCAGGCGCGACCCCGCCACCACGCTGCACCTGGCCACGCCGCACCTGACCGAGCCGTTCCTCCCCGTGTGATCGCGGCCGTGGGCGACCGGCCGGAGTTTGCGCGCACCGACGCTCCACGGAGCGGCAGCCTGGGCGGTCGCCTACAAGGTCGGCTGTGCCGCGCGGGGCTGGTGGCCGGGGCACCGCGGCTGGCGCGGCGCGGTGTCGTCGGCCGGGAAGGCGGGGCCGTGGCCGGGGACGATCACGTCCACGGCGGTCGAAGGCGACGCAGATGACGGCGCCCCAGGGGTCTGCTTCCGAGGCAGCCCGCGGACAGCCGCAGGGCGCTGTCATCCGGTTGGCCTCCGGCAGGCCGATCACCGCGGTGAGCCGGTCGAGTAGCGGGGTGCAGGTCGTCGGGGGTGCCGATGAAGGTGCCGGTGACCGAGGGCAGGCCGGGCATGCTGCTGTCGCCGAGCTGCTCGAAGGCGCAGCCCGAAGCGGGCCGGGCGAACGGTTGTCGCGTCACCCGACCGAGGGGCAGCGGGGCCGTCAGAAGCGGTCGGAGCCCGGCTGCGGGACCGTGACGCCATGCGCCGCTGATCCGCTCCTGCTTCTCGCCGCGCTGATCGCGGCGTCCGGATGCGTCTGCGTCCACCCCGCCCCTACCCGGCCTGCCGAGCCATCGCCCGGCCGCGGTGCCGGCGGAGGACAAGCGCCCGGTGCCCCGGCCCGGACAGCCGACGGCCAGGCCGGTACTGCCCCCTCTCCCGCCTGCCCGAGACCGTCGCCACTCCAGTGGCCAACCAGCCTCCCGCCCGGCCCGGCCCGGCCGCGCAGAGCCGCCCTGCCACCACGTGCAAGGCTAGGGCCAAGCCCAGGATGAAGACACGTGCGCACCTTCGACAGCACCCCGTCGTCGTGGAGCCATGTTCGGCCGGGGGCCTGTCCGGTACGGCCTGCCCGGTACGGCCTGGCGGAAATCGCCTGGCGGAGCGGTACCCAGGTCGGGCAGGGTGCCGTGTGAGGAGTGGTGATTACGAGATGTCATACGCCTTCCCCAACTCTGTTGAGGGTCTGCTGCAACGGGGGCGAGGCCTGGGTGCGGTGCGAGCTGTTCGGGAACCGCGGCGATCTGCCGTGTTCGTGTATGACGGGATCCGCCGTGACTGGCGGTGGGACCAGAGCGACGAACGGTCTCTGTACCTGGCACGGCTGGTCTGTGATCTGGATCTGTCGCCCATGCCGATCGTTGACCAGCTGGCGGGGGATGAGGACGCTTGCTTGCGGGCATGTGAGGTACTGGAGTTGCTGGCTCTTGCCGGATCGGGCGACGCCAGGGAAGGGCTTCGGGCGTATGTCCGCACAGGCGAGCACTGGGTCCGCGTGCTGGAGTCGTTGTCTGCCGGCTGGCCGCCGGAGTGGTGGGAAGACCTTGGTGACGTCGCACGCGCCCGGATCGCGGCTGAAGCGGAGCTTCCGTTGTTCTCCGAGCCTTGGACGCGGTTCGGTATCGAGGTCCAGAGCAGTCCCTTCGTTCCGCGGCCGTCACTGGCCGGGCTCAGCACCGCGGAACTCCTCGCTCTGCTTGCCGACACTCGCACGGAAGGCGCGACGAAGGTCGACGCGCTGCGCGCCCTGAAGGGCCGAGAGCCTGCTGAGGGGCTGATCCCACTGGTGCCCTCGTTGGGCACGTCGGACGGCCGCCGCCCCCTGCCCCTGGTCAGGCAAGCCGTTGAGCGCCTGGGCACCCTCGCCGTGCCGGCGGCGCGCCGCTGGGCACAGGAGGACCTCCCCTGGCTGGCTCTGCTGGGCGCGGACGTCCTGGCCGACCATCCCGGCCCCGAGGCTTTGCCGGGGCTGGTGAAGGAACTGGTCGAACAGTGGACGGCGCGAGCCTGGTGCGGTCCCGACCGGACGGCCCGGCGCCTGGCCCGGTTCGGACCTGACGCCGCCGGGGCGGTGCCCTACCTGCGACATTTCTTGCTGCACACCCCGCACTCCTATGAGCGGGCCGCATACCTGGAAGCCCTCGCAGCCATCAACCGGGATGGCTTGGAGCACCTGTACGCCGAGGCCCTCTGGGACTGCGAGGAAACAACGCGGCTGATGGGGATCACCTCGGCACCCACGAGTCCGGAGATCCTGGGACGGATCGCTGTACTGCGCGATGATCCGATGGAGACGACCGAGGTGAAAGCCGCAGCCCGAGCACGGCTGGCGGGCCCTACCAGCCGGCTGCCCTGACTCTGTTGGAACGGGCAAGCCCGACCCGCTACCCGTTCCCGTGAACAACGGCCCTGGCCTCGGGGCTGCACCAGCGTCACCCACCTCCACAGCGAACTCGTAGCCGACAACGCGCCCGTCACCCCAGATGGTCCACTCCCGCATCGCCACCCCCGCGGGGCTCCGGCCGGCACGCCGCCGCGACCGCCGACAGTGCGGCAGGTGACCGGCTGGCTCACCCGACACCCCACGACCCTGAACCAGGGGGACCGGGCCGGCCTGAAGGAGGTCCTGGCGCACTGCCCCGAACTGGACAAGGCCGCCGGACACGTCCGCGACTTCGGCGAGATCCTGACCGGCCGCCTTGGCTCCACACTCCCCACCTGGATTGACGCAGTCGACGGCAGCCAGCCAAAGGGCCTCACCGGCTTCGCACCCCACCTGCTCCGAGACCTCGACGCCGTAACAGCCGGGCTCACTCTCAACTGGAGCTCCGGCAGCATCGAGGACGCAGTCAACCGCATGAAGAGGATCAAGCGGCAACGCCGACAACCCGCCACGACCGAGCACCACGTCACCGAAGCCCTTCAACTCGACTAGCCACCACCGCCCCCGGCCAACCGGCCGGGGGCTTCGTGCGTCCTGGAGGAGTTCGCCGTGCCCACGTACGAGACCCAGCCCCGCTTCACCGCCGACCTGGACCGCCTCACCACCGCCCAGCGCCGCCGCTTCCGCCAGACCGTGGCGGCCTTCGTCGAGGACCTGCGCACCGGCGGGCACTTCCGCGCCGGCCGGCGCGTCAAGCGCGTCCAGCGCGCATCCGGCATCTACGAGCTGACCTGGTCCATGGGCGCTGGACCCGCAGGACGCGCCACCTGGCCAATACGGGACTGCGCTCCGCCCCGGCGTACAGCACGTCATCTGGCGCCGCATGGGCACCCACGACATCCTCGCCGGCCCCTGACGGCATCGGGGTGGTGGGCACGGCCGGTCCCCCGCTGGCGGGCTCGGCGTCCGCGCCGAAGGGTGGGATGTCCGCGACGGCGACGTCCAGCCGGAGCCGGGCGAAGCGCACCGGGTGCCGCCACGCCCCGCGTTCCAGCGCCGTGTCCACCGTGATCTCGGCGACCAGCTCCGGTTCGACCAGCACGACGTCGAGCGGCGTCCGCGACCCCCCAGGAGGTCGTGAACCACACGCCTTCCCAGGGATGTGCGGGCCCGGCTGGTGTCAGCCGGTCGGCCAGCGCGCGCGGCGTCCGGCCGCAGCGGCGTACTGCGGCCGACCGGCCGGAGCGCCCCGGCCGCGTCGAGGCGGCCCAGCACGAGCGTCTGCGGCCGGCGCACGGTCCCGGTGATGGCGCCGACCACCGCCTCGGTGGAGTCCCTGCGGCGCACCTTGTAGAGCGCACGGGCTCCCGGCAGATACGGCTGACCGCTCCCCGGATCACCAGTCCTTCGACGCCGGACACCTGCGTCCAGGACGTCAGCCACTCCAGCGCCGTCGCCGGGTCGGTCGTCTCCGGGCAGAGCGTCCACGGGACACTCAGCTTGTGGTCGGCGAACAGCTGCTCCAGCCGCGCGCGCCGCTCGCGGTACGGAACGTGCAGCAGCTCCTGGCCGTCGATCTGGAGGACATCGAAGGCGATGAAGTGCGCCGGTGCCTCTGCAGCGAGGCGGGCGGCGGTGCGGCCGCCGGAGACCGCGCGCCGCTGGAGCGCCTCGAACGACATCTCCTCCCCGGCCCACACGACCAGCTCGCCGTCGAGGACCAGGCCGTCGGGCAGGTCCGCGGCAGCGGCCACGAGGTCGGGAAAGCGGCTCTGCAGGAGGCTGCCGCGACGGGACTGCACCAGCAGCGGGCCGGGCGCCGGCCACGGGGTGTAGACGATCGCCCCGTAGCCGTCGAACTTCGGCTGGAACCGCAGCTCCCCGGGCAGCGCGCACGGCGCGGGCACCGTGTCGCGGGCCTGCGCCAGCATCGATTCCACCGGCGGCCGAAGCACCGTACGTCCGGTCTACTGGCTGCCCGATGCCCCCGGTCCGGCAGGGCCAGCGGTGTCGCGGGCGTCATCATGTGATCAGCGCGAACGACCTTGCGCGGTCACACCTCGTTGGGGAGGACATGAAGCTGACGACCACACCGGGCAACGTGGAGGCGCTGGCCGAGGAGGCCGTCGTCGCGGTGTGTGCGCTCGCCGACGCCGCACCCGGACCCGAGCGGTGGAGTGCCAGCGCCGTAGAGGATGCGGCCACGGCGCTGGAGGTGCTCGCCGGGGCTCTGTCCGAGCTCAGCCCGGAGGCCGCCGAGCTCCTGGAGGTCGTCCCGGCCGCCGTCGCCGCACTCCGCGAACGCTTCGAGCACGCCCCGGCCGCAGCCGGGGCGGCCCGCCGAGCCGACACCCCGACGGACCCAGCCGTGCTGAGCACCGGCCTGCGGCGGGCACTCACCGCGCAGCCTCCTCACCGGGCTCCGGGTCCACCAACTCGGCCCCGCCCTGCTGACCGTCATCCTGGACCCGGCCCACGCCCAGGCCCTCGCCGTACTCCTCGCAGCCCGCCGCGAAGTCCCCCGCCAGCCGCCCGCCATCGAGGACGAACCCCGATGGGGCGCAGGGCCGGCCGAGACTGCTGCGGCCTCCCTCGCGGGGGCCCTGGCCGCCTACGGGCCGGGGACGTACGCCCGAGTCCTTTCCTCCGGACGGGTCACCGCCGGCCTTTCTCCGACAGCGGCCGCGCAGGTGACCGCTGCGCTGAACACCCGCTTGGAGCGCACCGTCCCGGCATCGCGGCCTCAGCGCCGTGGGCTCGGGAACGGCTGGAAGGGCATCGATGCTCACTGCTGAGCAGCAGGGGCTCAGCTGTCGGGGGACAGCTTCCGGTTCGTGCCGGACCGGTTGATGTCCAGGTCGAGCAGCGCGGTGAGGGCGGTGCCGCTGTTCCAGAAGCCGAGCAGGTCGACGTCGACGAGGACCAGGCCGTGGCGGGCGGCGAAAGCGCGGGCCTGCTTGGTGAACTTGCAGGAGGCGACGAAGAGCGGGACGTCCGCTCCGTGTTCGCTGCGCGCGGTGCCGTTGAACTTCTGCAGATCCGGGCTGCCGACAGTGCGGTGCTTCGCGTAGCGCTTGCACTGCACCACGAGTTTCCGGCCGTCCGGCAGCCTGCCGATCACGTCAGCGCCCAGATCGTTCGCGGCACCCACACGCCGCACCTGTGTGCATCCGTCCCGGCGGCACAGTTCTGCGATGTACTCCTCGAACTGCAGCGGGTCCATCGCCCAGACCGCCTCCATCGACCGCACGGCCTGGATCCTCGCCTGCTCTGCCAGCCGCGCCTTCTCCGCTTCGGCTTCCCGGCGCCCAGACCGAACCAGGACCCCCACCAAGCCCCCCGCAGCCAGGACGGCTAACAACACCAGCACCACCGCGCCTGTCCCCATGCTCTCCCCTCCCCTAGTCAGCTGTCCGCCAGCGGTACAGCTCCCCAGCCGAGGCACCCTCTATCCCGAGTGCGGAGAACGCCTGCTGTCCCGTCTCACTGAACCTTGACCGATCTCACTGTTCGAATGCCGCCGGCCCGCGGCGGGCAGCGCAAGAACGCCATGTGATACCCGATCTGTCCGGGGTCACACCGGTCAGGGAGACGGTTCGCATCATCGGGCGATCTTGCTCCCGACATGGCCCTTTGATGGGTTTTGGGAAGGATCTGACGCCTAGTCTCGGGGCGGGCGCGTCGACGTGCCCGACCCGTCACTCCCGCGAAAGGACGATCATGGCTACTGTCGCCACTGACCCGATCACCATGAAGCTGGACCAGCTGTTCGCCGCCACGGACACCGACAGCGACGGCTACGTCGACTGGAGCGACTACCAGCGCCTCGTCGACCGCTACCTGAGTACCTACAAGATCGACAAGCGCGACCGCCGGGCGCAGGCGCTGCTGATCTCGTACCAGATGCAGTGGGCCGAGCTGCTGCGCCACGCGAACGGCGCCGACCGTCTCTCCAAGGAGCAGTTCCAGACCGCCAGCCGCGCGGCGAGCGTGGACACCAGCCGCTTCAACATGGTCGAGGGTGTTGCCCACGCCATCTTCGACATCATGGACACCGACGGCGACAACACCATCAGCAAGTCCGAGTTCGCGCAGTACTTGAAGGTCTGGAACATCATCGACCCCGGCGCCCTGGACACCTTCGTCTATCTGGACACCGACGGCGACGGAGAGATCAGTCGGCAGGAGTTCCTCCGCGCGGTCAGGGAGTTCTTCTACTCTCCGGACCTGGAGGCCCCGGGCAGCCTGTTCTTCGGGCGCCTGTCCGCCTAAGACGCGGGGTCTGCGCCCGTACAGCGGGCCCTGCGGGGCTCGAGTCGGCTCGGATGACTGCCTGATCCTCACCCGGCGGTGGTCCTCCGGGACGTTGCACCTGGAAGCGGTCCGGGTCCGGAACCATGGATGGTGGTTCCGGACCCGGACCGCTTTCGACTGTACGGGACAGGCTTTGCGGCCCTCCCGGCGTTGCCCACATCGAGCTCGGCGCTGGTCTTGCAGGACCGGCCAGAGCGGGCACCGCTCGCCCGCGTTCGATTCTGAACCGCCCTTGGTGCCTCCCGAGCTGATGAACACATGCTGCTCAGACTCGGGTTCTGGCTCATCTTCTGTGGGGCAATAACGCTGTGTGCTGTCGAAACCCTGCTCATCCGACCTGGTCGTCGCGAGAGGATGGGGTGGTGATCCGCTACGACCACGAGATACAGGCTCTGTACCGCCGCTACTGCCTCCCGGCACGCCGCTACCTGAAGCTTGGCGGAGCTGTACTTCGCATGTCGCGCGAGGAGTACGAGCCGTTCGTTCATGCCCTGGCCGCTGACGCGAAGGCTGTTTCCGACGCCGAGCTCACCATCCTCTTCGAGGGCAGCTGGCGCGAGCGGCGGACCGCGGCATGGCTCGCCGCTGTTTCGCGCCGCGACCACTTCCGCGAGCGTCTGGGGGCGCTGCTGCTGGAGAGCGAGGTCTGCTGCGCAGGTGGGGCTTACTGCGTGGCTCTGGCGAGTTTCGGCACCACACGGGACGCCGACCTGCTTGCCGCTTATCTGGATCGCTACCTGCGTCGGCCCGACCTTGCCTACGACCAGCCGACGGCCATGGGTGCCCTGGCGTACACCGACTCCGTCCTGCACGGCGACTTGGCCGACCCGTTCCTTCAGGAAGGCGGCCTGTGGCGGCAGTGGTTCCAGGACGCGCCCCACATGCAGGGCGATGACGGCATCTCCACCTATCTGGGCGGTATCCGCCTCGCCTGCGCCGTCATCGACGATTGCGCCAACACCTGACCTGCATTTGATTTGTTCGCTTTCACAGGCTTCTGGCTCGACGTCCGTGCCGCGGCCGTTCGCCGTCACGCTGGTAGGACGCGCTTGCGGAGAAGGTGGAAGCCTGCTCGCCCGAACATCTGGCGCTTGAGCATCTTGATCCGGTTGACATGCCCTTCGACCGCGCCCGAGCTCCAGGGCAGGGTCGATCCGTCGGTGACGGCGTCGCGGTCGCGGTCGATGCCGGCAGCGAGGGTGTGGAGGCTGGGCAGGTCGTCCTGCCGGACGGCGTCGAGCCAGTCCGGGAGGCGCTCGCCCTGTCGATCGATGAGCATGATGGCGAAGGATCGGACGTGGCGGGTGAGGGCGTCGAGTTCGGGGCAGTACATGCGGACGATCTTGAGCTGGAGTAGTTCGGGCTCGGTGAGGGATTCCGGGCGTCTGAGGATCCACGATCTCTTCCCACAGCCTCCAGGCGTTGGTGAAGCCCTCCTTCCAGCGGTCGTCAAGGCAGGGCTTGTAGTCGTCGAGGACCGATGGGCGGTTCTGCCACTGGCCGGTGAACAGGTCCTCCGGCGCCGCAGCGTCGGCTAGACGCTTGACAGTCCGCCAGGTCGTGCCGCGTTGTCGCTGGACCGGGCGCCGGCTGTGCCCGGCATCCAGCAGTGCGTGGACGTCAGCGTGCCGAGCCCGGGTGCGGTCGGCGAACCGATGTCCGGTCGGCCACGGTGAGCCGGGAGACTCTTCTTCCGGGGCGGGCTCCGGATCGGGTTCGGGGACGGCAGGGACCAGGGTTCGCAGGCAGCGGCGGTGCTGGGCGACGGCCTGTTCGGCGGCTTCGCTCAGGTTGTGCCAGAGATGCCACCTGTCCGCGACCTGGACGGCCTGCGGGGCGCCGGCGGTGGCACCTTCTGCGAAGAATGGTGCCCGGTCCCGGCAGATGACCTCAACGCCTGGCCGTTCGGCGAGCCGGGCCGCCAGGCTGGATGCGTCCCGGTCAGGCAGCAGATCGATGGGACGGCGGGTCTCGATGTCCACGAGGACAGTGAGGTAGTGGCGGCCCTTGCGGGTGGCGTACTCGTCGACGCCGACCACACGTGGGGCGGCCACCTCCGGCTCGGGCAGAGCGTCGACCAGCCGGAGCACAGTACTGCGGCTGACGGGCACCCCAAGGACGCGGGCGATGCGGGCCCCAGCCCGGCCGCAAGGGCAGGTCCGACCGTGGCCAAGGTCGAGCGCAGCCGCTCGGTCCTCTGACCGTGCCTGCGTGTCAGACCGGGTATCTGCTCGACGAAGGTACGGCGAGCACAGCCCGAGTTCCCGCAGGTGAACCGGCGGACCCTCAGCTGGAGAACAACGCTTCGTCCACCGCTCGGGACATCAGCGGGAAATCGCAGGTAGGTCCCATGCACCCGGTTCGACCAGACTCCGCAGGCCGGGCACAGGCGCCATCCGCAGTGCAGAGCGCGTCAACGCGCACTATCTCGATGTTCACGTCCACCGACAGCACCGCGCCGTCCGTGATCGATGGGGACAACAGCTCCTTCAGCCGGAGCGCGACTTCTTCCACGGCCCCGAACTCTCAGCCCAACAGCCCTGCCCACCGGCCGTTTTGGGGCGACTTGGCACCAGCACCGAAGCGACTCGGCTGTCACTCAAAGTGACCGCATCACAGAAGTTGAGCCAGAGCCACAACCCGTGAACAAAGCCAGACGTTCCGAGGTTGGTGCCCCGCGCCGTCCGGCCGACAGGCCGAGCGACCGGCCATGGGTGACCGGCCGTACGTGAGGCCCGCGGCTGGCGCCGGTCCCGCGGTCACCCGCCGTCATGCTCCCGCGGTCACGGGGCGCCGGTCGAAGGGGGCGTGAACGTGGCCGGTTCGAAGTCCCGGTGCCGGCCGCGGAAGGTGCGTCCGAGGTGGTGTTGCAGCCGGACGTGGCGGAACTGGTACACGGCCCCGGTCTGGCGCAGCACCCCCCGGTGGTAGGCGTCGTCCAGGAACGCGGCGGGGTTCCAGGGGAGTCGCCCGGTCAAGGGCAGCCAGACACGTGCGAGCACGATCCACTGGCCCCAAGCGGTGAAGGTGAGCACGTAGGAGGCAGCCCCGCCAAGCCCGCCGGCCGCGCCCATAAACAGACTCTCCCCAGCGCCCCAGTTGAGCGGTCCCACCGCACCCCGGAGCAGATGGACGATCAAGTGCCCGCCAAATGCGATGGCCACGGTGAACGCCGGAGCGAGGATGAGCAACTGCCGGCCGGCCGTCGTGCGGTTCGAGGACAGCAGGCTGATCGGGGTGGCCGCCGCGGTGACGTCCACGGGTGCTTCGAGCGCGGCCATGAGGCCGAAGACGAGACCGCCGGCCGAGCCGAAGATCAGCCCGAGGACCAGCATGTTGATAAAGGTGCCCTCCACCACGTGCGGATCAGTGAGCCGGGTCCCGGAGACCAGCGCGCGTTGGAGGGTGAGGGCGCAGGCGCATCCGACGCCCAGGACGGTTCCGCCGATCAGGCCTTGCCCGACACGGACGGTGAAGGTACGCAGGGGTCTGCGGCCGAGGCCGTCGTGCGCGGCGCGCAGTGTCAGCCGTACGCGGGCCGGTTCGAAGGCCGCTGCGCCGCCGGATCTGTCCGCCATCGCGTAGACGGCTCCGAAGCAGAGGCCTGCGGCGGGTCCCATGAGGCCGCCCCGCAGGAGGAGTTCGCCGACGGAGAGTGGGGTGAGCAGCAGGCCGACCACCCAGTCGATCAGTGTGATGCTCACGGCGGTGGCCAGGGCGAAGACCATGGTCCGCGTCGAGCGCGACAGCGAATCGCCGAGCTGCCACCACGCGAGGTCCTGGCGCTCGCGGTCGAGGCGGACCAGGTGGTGGGCGAGGTGGCCGAGCCAGCGTTCGGCCCGCGCGGGGTCGGCGTACGGCGCCTTGGGCTGTCGGCCGTCCGCGTCCTGTTCGGCGGCGCGGTGTCGGTAGACCGCGGGGACGAAGCCCGCCAGCAGGTGTTCGTCCAGGCTCTTCACCGTGGGGAAGCGGGTGGTGTCGAGCAGCTCGGCGGGATCCCGGCCGGGCGTCTCGCTGTACAGGGTGCGGGCGAGGATGACCATGAGCGGGGTGGTCAGCACCGTGGCGAGGTTCGTGTGGGCCGGCTCCTGGCCCGTGCGCAGTTCCGTGAGGACCGCGTCCCATGGCGAGCCGGCCACGCACATGCTGCCGGCGGCGCTCTCGTCGGAGGGGACGGTACGGGTGGTGCGGGGCAGGTAGTCGGCGAGGTCGTCGAGGGTGAGGTCGGTGAGCTCGATGCCCTCCGCCCAGACGAGCGGCGTGTGCGCCGCGCGGACGGCTTCGGCGTACTCGTCGCGTCGGCTGGTGAGGACGAGGGGGCAGGAGGTGGCGTTGAGCGCGTCCAGGGCGTCGCGGCGCAGGCCTTCGGCGATCTCGTCGAACCCGTCCAGGACCGGCAGGATGAGGTCGGCGTCGACCAGTACGGAGGCCAGCGTCGCCCCGCCGGAGCTGCGGCGGGCCAGGTGCGGGTGGTCGCGCAGCAGCCGGCCGATCAGCCAGTCCCGCAGTGCGGTGGTCGAGGGGTCCCAGGAGCCGATGCTGAAGAGGACCGGCACACGGCGGTGCGGGGCCGGGGTCTCTCGGACGTCGACGAGATCCAGGAGGTGCAGGAGGTCGAGGACGAGCCGGATCGTGAGGATGGATTTGCCCGAGCCGGCCCGGCCGAGGATCACCAGTCGCCCGGAGGGGATCCTGCGGTAGACCTCGGCCAAGCTCCGCAGGTCGCCGTCCAGATCCACCTCGCGCGGAGTCTCTCCGGGCCCGAGGCGCTGGATGTTCTCCGCCCGGTCGGTCAGACCGGCGGGCGCCGGCTTCCACCGTACGGGCAGGGGGAACGGGTCGTGGACGCGGCGCTGCGCCTCCTCGCGACGCCAGCGGCGCCGGACCTCCGTCGCCAGCTCTCGCGCGGCATCGGCGAGCGCGTCGTGGACGGGCGGCCGGGCGGGTGGGGGGAGGAGTTCGGGGAGGGGCCCGGGTGTGTTCGCGGGGATGGGCCCGGACACGGACTCGGGCCGCGCTCCCGTTCCGGCTTCCGCTACGGCATCAGGGGAGCCGGGTGACCCAGACGACCCGGACGAGCCGGACGACCCGGTGAGAGCGGCCGCCAGCCGCAGACGGCCTTCTTCCTCCAGTCCGAGCGCGTCGGCGAGCAGATTCACCGTGCCCATCCGGTGGTTCGTGGATCTGCCGCTCTCCAGCCGGCGAATCGTGCGCACGCTGACCCCGGAGCGTTCGGCCACCTGCTCCTGCGTCAGATTGGCTCCATCGCGCAACGTGCGCAGCAACGTGCCGAGGTCCTCTGTCATCCGGCATCTCCCCTGACCCACCAGTACGAACGGCCGTGAGCCTACCCGTGGCCGCCGGTCACGAATGGCTGGGTGCCTGACCTGTGCAGCGGACATGACCAAGGTCACCGTCGGCATCGGGACCGGTGCCCCTACCCCGACCGAAGGCAAGCAGCCGACGTGGCCAACCGCTACTGGGGCGGAGAGTGCAGCTTCAAGACGCCCTGGCTCGAGGAGTCCGAGGGGTTGCGCCGGCAGACCGAGCACTACGCCCGCAAGCACCCCGGCAGTTCCCCAGGCGGCCAGGCCGAGACCCGAAGGCGCGGCCCGGGCGCGCGTCCCGGATGCCTGCTGTTGGCGGCCGCCGCAGTCATCCTGCCCACCATCTTGAGCACTTGCCGCCGTTGAAGGCGCGGGCCCTGATCGATCGAGGGGCGTCGTCGACGACGACGAAGAGGCATTCTGAACTGCCAGTCTGCGAACGGGTTTTGGCACCAACCCGGGAGCCAGAGAGAGGCCGGTCCGTATGCTCGTGATCAACGTGGTGTCGGCAGGGGCTGCGTGCCTGCTGCTGGCCGCTGCCGCCCTACGCCTTCTCACCGGCGAGCCCACAGCGGACTACGCACTCTCGGCATCACCCTCAGCCACGCACCCGGCCGCTACAGCCGCTCAACGCAGTCCCCGGTCTCCCATCACCAAGCCGTGATAGCTCAGCCCGGAGCCTTATCGCCCCCAGCACCAAACTGATCAGCCCCCCACTGATCAGAAAAGCCGCCCCTGGACAAAAGTGCTGGCAGAGCTGGGACTGGACTGGGCAACGTAAAGGCCCAGAACGTCGTGGCGCGACCGGAAAGCAGGACTGGAAGCCGGGCCCGACGGAGGGCAGCTGACGTCTGGCCTCGCCGGCCTGGGGGAACTTGACCAGGCTCCGTGCGTGGCGAAGGGTTGGCCCCGACGCCGGCCCCGAGTGGGTCTCGCCCACCACCTCGAAGGAAGAGCCCTTCCATGCCTGCACACAGCGAGTCCGTGTTCGTCCGCCCAGAACCACGCCGGCTCCTGGTGGCTGCTGTCCCCGCAGTTCTCATGGCGCTCACCCAAGGTCTCACCAGCGACGGCCAGGTGCTGCCGAGACCGGTCTACCTTGCCCTCGCGGCCGCCTTCGGTGCCTTCTTCTTCGCCCTGCACTGGCTTCTCGCCGTCTCGGTGGCGGACGGATACATCACCGTGCGCCGGGGCCTCACGCCACGGCGGCTACCGCTGGCCGACCTCGACAGCGTCGAGGTGAAGGAGGCAGGCCGCCTCGGATATGGGATCCACTGCCGTCAGGCCGGCCAACCGGACCTCAAGATCCCGCTGACCATGATGCGGCCGAGTGACCAACGGCTCGTGATCGAAGCCATCCGCGCTGCAGTCCGGCCGGGTGTTCTACGAGGCGGCGCTGCCCTGCGGGCCTTCACCGAGACGCCCTAACCACCCGGCCGCGCGAAATACGACAGCAACCGATGCAGCGCACCTGGGCAAGGCCGTCGATCACCATCAGACCGTCAGGCGTCGGCGTATTTCATATCACCAGTCGACGTGCGCCTCGATCCAGCGGTCCAGTCCCACCGTGTCGCCCTCGGGAGGCAATTCGCCGGCCAGACTGAGGGGGGAAGCGGCGAGTTGCAGATGGGTCAGGTAGCCGTAGGGGCCGTTGTCCGCGTGTGGCCCCACGATCACAGCCTGCGTGGCGATGCGCCAGATCCGGTGAAGCATCGGCGGGCCTGTCACCACGGCCGCGTCGCTAATGACCGTCCGCTCCGGAGCGGCGCCGAGATGGGCGCTGACGGCGTCCGCAGTCTGGTTGAGTATCTCGGTGCACTCCTCCACCGTGGACGGGCGGCGGACCGTCCAGCCCGGGGCCCTGCCCCAGTCGTCCACGAGTTCGCCCAGCCAGGGCATGTTGTCGAGGCCGCCGTCGTGCGGATCGACGGGATACAGCTGCCCGAACACGAGGAACCGTCGCGCCGTCGGGTCCCCGAAAGGGGTGCCGCCCTCGGTGCACAACGGATGCCCATAGCCCGTGCGGTAGGAGTCCGTCAGGCATTCGTGTTCCCAACTCCAGCCCCGAGCGCGCAGAACGGCGTCGAGCACGTCGAAGCCATCCGCGGCCGCCGGTTGCTGCGGCAGAGTGAGAAACTCTGCCACGGCGGCCGGGATCACAGGGCAGTGGGCAAGTGCGTGCACAGGGGTGGGCATGGGGGGCAGGTTAAGACATGTCTGTGGGATCTCGGCAACGATCGCGAGGCGCCGCCCCACGGGTCGCCGACAGCGGCGTCCCGGACGCCCCACACGGTGTCCTCGGCGTGCCCGGGCAGAGCGTCGAGGACCTTCGCGGCCGGTGCGTGAAGCGGACCGCGTACGGCCACTGTGCCGTCACCGGCGCCGCCCGCGCAGTTCCGCCATGTCGATGTTCGCGCTGTCGTCGTAGCCGGAGGCGGCGAACGCATCGACCGCCGGGGGCGTGCGCGATGCGGCCCTGCCAGTCCTGGATCACCTCGTACAGCCCGGCCAGGGAGAACGTGCGGCGGGACGCCTCAAGCACGGCCGTCCCCTCCCGCTCGAAGGCCGGCACCTACTACGCGGCACGCGCATCGGCGCGCAGCTGGGCCAGCAGGTCGGCCGCCGCCCCGGGGGGTGGTGGTCGACGTGAGAATAACGCGGCGCTTCGTCACTCGTGTCGGCACCAGTGCGTCACAGCCTGTCAGTGTGAACTACCAGCCCACTGGGGCGACACCGCTGACAACCAGCTGACAAGTCTCCTCTGACGCTCCCCAGCAGACCATCAGTCTTGGCACGGCGGTGGTGCGGCGCCGTGCGGCGGATGCCGGCGCTGGGATACCGCTCCGTCACCAGGGGGCGAGGGTCGTCGGCTCACCGGGCGGCCGGGACCGGGCGGGCAGTCGGGCCGGCTGCACGCGGGTCCTGGGCCGGCCCGGCGGACCAGTTGGCCGTCGACCGGGCCGTTGGCGAAGACGGTGCGGTGGGCGGTGATGCCGGGAGTGGAAAGACACCTCATGCAGTTAAGTCGTCAGGCCGCGTCCGCCGCCCCATCGCCCGCGCAGAACCTCGGCCCAGTCGCCAGCTTCCGGACCCGGATCCTCCCACGGCGGCACCCAATTTGGAGCCGTCTCGATCAGGTGCACGAGCGTCCAGGCGACGCCGTAGCAGTCGTCGGGGCCGAAGCAGGTGGCCAGGGCAGCGGCCTCTTCAGACGTGACAGGCCGGGAGATCTCCCTCAGCTGGCGTTCACGCCGGTCGATCTCTTCCTCGCTCGCGTCCCAGTCGGGAAGCAGTCCGTCGGCAACGAACGTCTGCACTTCGGGTCTCATGACTGAATGATCGTCTCCCCCGCCGCCCCAGGACAAGCTGCCCCGTTCTGCTGCACGCGGTGGCCATTCCTGCTGGTTGGGGCTCTCAGCCGTCGGCTATCCCGGTCCACCCCGGGCAGGGTGGCACACGGGCATCGCCTCGGCCGGCACATCCTCAACGGCGGCGCGAACGCGTCTCCCAGCGCACCGGCCGGGCGGGCTATCGGCCGCCCTCCGGCGGAGGACTCACCAGTAGGCGCTGTCGTCCCAGGGCTCGAAGTCCGCGAACTCCACAGGGTCGTCGTCCTCGTCCGGGGCGGCGAACCCATGCGTGACCAGTGTGCCGCGCTGCCAGTCGAGGAGGGTGTCGATCAGGCCGCCCTCGAGTGGCGGTCCCTGGTCGGCGTGGCGGGGCCAGACGATCAGCGGCCATGTGTCGGGATCCCCTCCCTCGGTGAGCCAGCCCAGGTAGTCGCCGTCGATGGAGTTGGCGAAGGGGAGGAAGCCGCCGGGCTCGGGCCAGATGGCCAGCGGGTACCAGCCCGGGTGGCCGTCCTTGAGCTGCCGGTAGGCGGCCGCGGTGTCCTCGACGTGCGTAAGGAAGCGCCGTTCGCCGGTCCGGAGCGGGGTGTGGAAACGCAGCCACCCGCTCCAGGCGCCGGCGCCGTACCCGTCCATCAGCCGCACGTACTCCCCGGGCAGCCGTGTGCCCAGTTCGGCGAACAGCCCTTCCCAGGAGCCGTCGCCGAGGTACGGCCGCTCGGGGGGCGGCGACAGCAGCTGCAGCGCGTCCAGGCCGGTGCCGGTCTCCAGCGCGATGCGGCGCTCGGCCTCGGTGAGCCGGGGCGGGACCGGCGCGGGCGGGATCCACGCCTCGGCGTCGGGAAGGAAGGCGGTCCGCGCGACGGTGCCCGGCAGCGGGCCCAGCAGTGGGCCGGGAGGAGAAGGGAGCTCCCAGGTGTCACGGACGGTGTGCCGCAGGTAGTCGGTGAGAGTCAGGTCGTACCGGTGCCACCGGAGCAGGCCACTGCCCGGCACCGCCCCGGAGTGCCGCACCACCACGGTCCACTGGTCGGGGTCGGCGGAGGCCGAGGTGTCCCAGAACAGTACGTCGCTGCCCCGCGTGCAGCCCCAGGCCAGCAGGCCGCCGGGCTCGGGGTGGAGCACGGGCCGCTCGGCCTCGGGCAGCCCGCGCGCCTCGATCCGTGCCTCCCGGTGCGTCGCGCGCAGCCACTCGCCGTAGTCGAAGCTGTCCCGCTGGACGCACGGCACGTGGATCCACACGTACGCACCGAAGTCCAGCGGCCCGTACCGGTCGGCGAGCCGCTTGTAGTCAGCCGGCAGCCGCAGTCCGAGCCAGTCCTCGACGGCCGCCCAGTCGATGGGTACAGAGGCGGGCGGGCGCTCGGCGGAAAGGGTGGCAAACGTGCTTATACCCGATGTCAATTGACGTCCTTCCAGCGTGCGCCATGTCCTCGGCAGATTCTTCCGTCTCCGCGGGCCAGGCGGAAATCGGGCGGCTTGGCTGCGTAGGTCTCAAACGAGAGCACTTGTCAGTGGATCCCAGCATCACTCGTCGTCCAGAGAGCGCACGGATGTCGTTGAGAAGTATGAGCACCGGAAGTGGTTCGGGCCCTCGTTGATCACGTGCCAGGGCAGTCCGGTCCGTGGCAGGATGACGGCATGCTGATCCGAAAGGCCGATGCCGCGTAGGCGTCCGAAGGGGCTGCGCGCAGAGCGTTGGCGGCCCAGAAGAGGTATTCCGGTTCGTCGGACCCGTGGTGTGTCTGCGGCGACTCGCGTAGCGATACGGAAGTTGGAAGAGGACCGGCTGTGGCCGGGGGCTGTGGCTGCTGCCCTGGCCGAGTGCCGGTGGTATCTCAATCAGCCAGGGCGTGTGCTGCCGGATCCGGTGATGGCCTGCGCGTGCTGTGATCCCCTGGTGGCGCGAGACCGCCTGGAGGACGTACTGCTGTGGCTTCCCCGCGGGGCTCGGGAGGACCTTGGCCGGCTCATCGGCAGGCTCGATGCCGAATTCGACCGCCGGACTGTCCCCCCCAGCCCTCACCTCGTGCTGCCAAGCCCGTGGGGCGCCTGTGGGTGGTGGCGTCAGCGCTTCCTGGAGAACTGAGGGGATGAGGGTCCCTCGCTGCTCAGCCGGCCTGCTGTTCGGTGAAGACCATCAGTCTGTGGCTGTCGGGTAACTACCGGGTGGCCCGCGGCCTGACCGCAGCCCCGGGCCCCAGGGACGCGTGCACCCGGCAAGTGAGGGGGCGGTCGGGGCCCGGTCAGGCTGGGGGCGGGTCGAAGGCGTGCAGGATCGTGTCGATGATGGTGCTCACGGCACTCCAGTCGCCTTCGAGGTCTGTTCCGGGAGAGGCGGCCAGCGCGGCATCGCACTTCCTTTCGAACCTGTCCTGCATGGCCTTCTTGTCCTTCGGGCCGAACCCGCCGCCACCGGTGGCGTTGAGCAACAGAGGCAGCAACTGGCCGTCGGGGCCGGTGAGGACGTCGCGGCCCCGGTAGAGCTCCAGCGTCCCGGCACTCCCGTTGACGTCTGCGAGCACTGGCGCGCTCGCGCCGGGCGGGAGGGTGGGGTACGCGGCCGGCAGCGGCAGCGGCAGCGGCAGCGGCGGATAGTGGAGGATGCGGCAGTGGCCGGGCACGCCCTTCGCCTTCAGCTTGGCCAGGGCCTGATGTGCCGGGAGGTCGTTGTCGGCCAGGGCGATGAAGCGGTTGAGCACCCCGGCGGCGATGAACGTCGTGGCCGTCTTGGCCAGTGCGCTCACACCGCCCTCGGGTCGCCCGGAGGCCGGCAGGTCGAAGTCGAGGAAGCTGACGAAGCCGGACAGGTGAGGGTGGGTCACGCGCATCGCCTTGGTAAGGAGCCGGGCGTCGGTGGCCCCCTCGGTCAGCACCAGCAGCGGGCTGACCTGGCGGCCGAGGGCCAGTTGCCCGGCGCGGGCATGAGCGGCACGGGCCTTGTCCATGTCGTACGGGAAGCAGCAGCCGCCCGTCAGCTCGCTCAGGTCGAGGTCCACCACCACGGTCTCGGGAGCGCGATCGACCAGCAGGCGCAGCACCGTGCGCTCGCCCATCCGGATGAAGACGGTGTCCAGCAAGCCGTCGTCCAGCAGCGCGTCCTGCGGATCGTACGGGAGCGCGATGCTCTTCGTGATCTTCTCCAGGACGTCCTCGGCGCTGGGTACAGGCCCGTCCAACCGTCCGGCGGGCCGGGGTCGGGCCGGCTCCAGCGGGCAAGTGCCTGCTCGAGGTCGCACAGCGCCTGGCCGGCAGTCATGCCCTGTGCCTGCAGGCGGTCGCGCAGGGCCCGCGGCGTGGAGCGGTAGCCGTACCACCAGTCGGTGTCCTCTTCCTCCTGCTCCGGGCACGGCAGGTGCTGACGTTCGGCTTCGGTGAAGAGCGCGAGGAGGTCGTCGGTACCGGCGATGACCGCGCAGTGCGCGATCCCCAGCCAGGGGTAGTGGCCCATCGCGCGAGCGTGGCACGAGCGACTGGTCGCGTGCAGATGGATTGTCGAGACCTGGTGGGCTGAGGCTCACGCCGAGAGAATCATTGCGCGGACCGGAGGACAGCGCGCGCCCGACCCGGGTGCGGCTGCTGGCGGGGGCGGCAGCCATCGGGTATGGGGGCCCGGCCGTACTCCGTCCCTTGATCGGGGACCGGGGCCTGTCCCGCGCGCTCCGTTCCGGCGCGGGCCGGGAGGGAGCCTAGCCGTCGCGGAATCAGGACCGCCGACCATTTCGTTCACACGTACGATCCGGGGCATGATCGTCGCTTCCATCGACCCCACCTCGCAGTCCTTCGCCGTCGGCGAGGTCATCGGCTACATGACCGCCGCCGCCCTAGGCATCGGCGCGCTGTGGTGGCTGACCCGTTCCTGGCGCGCCGAGTCCACCCCGGCCAGCAGCGATCCGGCACAGGCTGCGCGCGGCAGGAGGAAGCGGACCTGGTTCATCG
Organism: Streptomyces sp. NPDC016562; assembly: GCF_043076955.1. Classification (NCBI taxonomy): domain Bacteria; kingdom Bacillati; phylum Actinomycetota; class Actinomycetes; order Kitasatosporales; family Streptomycetaceae; genus Streptomyces; species Streptomyces sp. NPDC016562. The sequence continues at coordinate 58,148 of NZ_JBIBRZ010000009.1, forward strand.
CGGGCGTGAGCGTATTCATCGCCGCTGTCGCGAGCGTGAAGGCCGCCACCGCCAACGACCCCGAGCCCCGCGCCGTCGAGGCGCTCGCCGCGGACGGCACCGAGGAGTACGCCGTCATCGTCCTGCCGGAACTCTTCGACCGCTTCCGCCTGCTGACGGGCGAGGACGCCACGCGTGCCGAGACCGAGACACTGGCCGGCCGCGACCTCCCGCACAGCATCCGGACCGGTTACTACGACCAGGACGCCGACAGCTCCTACGACCTCTTCGTCCTGGTCACCAGCGCCGCCTGGGACCCCAAGGTCGCCGAGTCCAAGGCCAGCAAGTCCATCTCGCAGGAGTTCCGCAACTACTTCGCCGGCGCAAAAGCCCGCGACGTGACCCGCTTCGACCCCGGCAAGCACGGCGGCGGCCTCGCCTGCGGCCACGTCACCGGGCCCGGCGGCGACCAAACCATGTGCGCATGGAGCGACGCCGCCAACCTCGTCGGCGTCCGCCACGTGCACGAGACCGACCTCGCCACCGCCGCCCGCACCACCCTCGCACTACGCGACGCAGCCACCCGCTGACCTGACGGCTCTGCGGTCCCCGCCGTGCGGAAGCATGTTCCAGGGGCACGGCACGGCAGAAGTCCCGGCTGGGGCCGGCCCCGGCCCCGGATGCTGCGCTCCCTGACCCGGGCAGCCGGACACGGCATCGTCCGGGGAGCAGCGACCACCCTCGGAGCGTTCCTCATGGGATCGGCCATCTGGTGGATCCAGCAACGCTGACCGCAGGCCGGATCCATTGACCCCGTCGACCCGTTGGGCGCCACGAGCCAGCCGAGCGCGGGCGCAGCCCGGACAGGCCCTAGAGCGTGTCCGCAATGTCGTTTCGTCGTTAGCCCGTTCGTGGTGCGACGTCATGAACTGACTGATCAGGCCTGGGAAGTCATCGGACCGTTGGTGGCCCCGCCCCGGATGGGCCGTCCCGTCCGGGACCGGCGGCAAGTACTCAACGGGATCCTGTGGAAGCTGTCCACCGGGGCCGCCTGGCGGGACCTGCCCGAGCGGTACGGGCCATGGAAGACCGTCTATGAACGGTTCCGTCGCTGGTCAGCGGACGGAACCTGGGACCGGCTCCTGGCCCACGTCCAGCAGCACTCGGACGCGCTCGGCGAGGTCGACTGGTCGATCGTGTGCGTCGACTCGACGATCGTGCGAGCCCACCAGCATGCGGCGCGGGGCTCGAAAAGGGGGCCTTGGCCCGGCGAGGCACTCGGACGCTCCCGCGGCGGACTGAGCACCATAATCCACCTCGCCTGCGACGGCCGGGGACGGCCCCTCGCGTTCACGCTCACCGGCGGCAACGTGAACGACTGCACGGAGTTCGAGCCGGTCATGGCCCGCATCCGCATCAAACGGTGCGGGCCCGGCCTGCCCCGGACCCGACCCGCGCGGGTGGTCGGCGACAAGGGCTACTCATCCCGAAAAATCCGCAACTACCTGCGCAAACGCGGCATCGCCAGCACGATTCCAGAACGTGTCGACCAGATCAGCGGACGCCTGCGACGCGGCGAGAGTCTGTGCCGACTCGACCGTGAGGTCTACCGGCGGCGCAACGTCGTCGAACGCTGCTTCAACCGACTCAAGCAGAACAAAGCGCTCGCCACCCGCTACGACAAACGCGCCCGCCACTACAAAGCCCTCGTCACCCTCGCCTGCCTACGGCTATGGCTCCCCAACTGATATTGCGGACACCCCCTAGGACTTCCGCATGCGGCCGCCTACCTCTTGATCCCGTCGAGGCAGAGCACGTACTGCTTGCCGGAGCGGTGCCGGTTCCTGTCGAGTTCCTCGTTGAAGCCGATGTCCGTCAGACCCTGGCACCGGGAGGTGTCCATGGTGTCGGGCAGCACCTGGACCACCTTGAACGCCGCGTCCTCGCCGTCGCATCCGACTACCCGCAGGTCCGGAAAGATCATGTTCCCGTGGTTCGTGAGGCAGTCGCCGACCTCGGCCCGGTCGATGTCGTCGCGGCTGACGAACCAGTACACCGCGCCGGCGCCGAGGGCGACCACGACAGCGGCGATCACGACGACCTTCGCGATGCCCGCCTTCCGACTACGGGACGGCTGGGCCGGCGGGATGGACGGCGGCGGCTGAGTCATGAAGTGGTCTCCTGACATGGGTGCGTGCGCGCGGTGCGTGTTGCCGTGCGGACGCTATACCACCGCGTGGCCGCCTCTGCCTGCGGGCACCGCCGCCCAGGGCAAGGGGCTCCCCGTACGCGAGCCGAGCCGGACCGGGAGCATCGCGGTCTCTGCTTCAGCGTGACGGTCAGGCTCGGGTCTGCCCCTGCCTCATTGCTCAGCTGGACGCACTGATAGAACCCCGTCATGACGTACCGATTCATCGCCCGCACCGCTCGAACCGAGATCGACCCTGACGGCTACTTCACCGAAGCCGCGCTTGCGGAGGGTGAGGACGGCAGCGGCTTCATTTTGATGTTCTTGGCGGGAGAGGAGGTGCCTGATGATCAGGAGGTCGCCTTGGGGATGGACACGCACTGCCTGGTCACAGCCGGGCAAGGCACCGCGTATGGCTGTGTGCGCGAAGCTGTTCTGACGGGCAACGTCCTCCGCGTCTCACTCGACCCCGAAGCGCTGGAAGACCTGCGGCTGACCGACAGCGAGATCGAGGCCGTCATCGAAGCGCCAGCCGAAGACATCGTCCTATTCCGCGCTGTCCTTGCCCAGGTGCTCGACTACGGACGTGCGGACGCTATACCCACCCGTGCAGACATCTGACCAGCAGGCCGACGGTGGCGTACGACAACTCGACGTACAGACCTGCAAGATCCACCCCAGCCGGTACGGCCACCCAGAACCCCCAGTGCGATTACCCGCACGACTAAGGGCTGTCCCGTATCTGCTGGTCACGGAGCTGCCCACGCTGCGGAAACTGCGTAGCTACTGAGTTCGCGGTGCCGGTATCCTCCGGTCTCTCGACCCGCCATACCAGCGGCCTATGTTCAGAGAGCGATGCACATGACCAGCCAGCAAGCAACGACGACCCTGTGGCGCCCCACCGGCCCCAAGGAGCTGGATCTGGTTCGGGAGCTGAACTACCGTACGTGGCCGCCCCGGCTGCCTGAGCAGCCGATTTTCTACCCGGTCCTGAACGAGGACTATGCGATCAGGATCGCCCGGGACTGGAACGTGAAGCACGACGGCGCAGGCTTCGTCACTCGTTTTGAGGTCGAGTCGGAGTTCTTGAGCCGGTATCCCGTCCAGCAGGCCGGCGGGCAGACGATCCTTGAGCTCTGGGTTCCGGCCGCAGAGCTGGACGACTTCAACGCCCACATCGTCGGCGAGATCCAGGTGGTCCACGAGTTCTGCTGAGGCGGGAAGGGATGCTGGGTCGGCATGCCGGGCCGGCGGCGAGTCCGAGTGTCTGTCAACCACACGCAGGGATGGGCTCGTGCTGTTGACATCGTCATCAGTACCGAGACGGTGTGACGGAGCCGATCCCCTTCGCTGAACGGCACACCTCACGCGTTCACCCGCGGGGCGATTACCTGAGCAGCCAGGACCGCCCGAGCCGATCGCCGCTCAGGGCTGCCAGCGCGGGGCCTCATCATCGGGTGTGTCCGGGCTGGCGAAGTGGAACGGTACAGAGAGGTACTCAGCAAGAGCACGCCCCGCCCGCTCGGCAGCTACCGCTACAAGGTGGCGCGGGTCGCCATCCGCGTTCTCGGCGAGGTAGCGCTTGGCCGTTGACCAGTAGACGGTGGCCATGTGGGCCTCTACCGCGGGATCGGCGGTGATGGCTAGCAGCCGTACGAACCAGTCGTGAACGGTGTCACCATCCCAGATGGCCTCGATCGCCACGATGCGGCCCTCGCACCCGGCCGCCCGATTGGCCAGCGACGCCAGATCGAGGGGGCTCTCCGGATCGCGTGCAATCCGGTTCCCGTAGTGGAGATAGCGGTCATTGGCGATCAGTTGAGCGGTTCCAACACCGATGCCATGGGGAACGAGGCCGATGGCGACGATGACACGCACTGCCCCGAGAAGGGAGTCCTGAAGGATGTATCCGTCGATCTCGTCGCGGATCCCGGCAGGCAGACTCTCCCACCAGTCGGTCCTAGCCGCCTTGTTCATGCCCATCGAGAGCCCCCGTCTCCTTGGAGACCCCAATAGTCGCGCCTCGGGCCACTCTACGTCGTCGTCCAGCACCGTCTACGACAGCTGTCACGCAGCGACCCGTCTGGCCGCAGCGCTTCGGATCAAGGACAACACCGGCCGACCAATATCTCGACCCGCAACCAACCAGACAGAAAGGCAGTGGTGGAGGCAGGCGCGGCGGCCGCCGTCGGTGCCGACGGTGGTGACCGTGCCGTCCTCGTGCTCGTACCTCACCCGGGCGGCGTCGGTGGCCTTCTTGGCCTGGGAGTCGAAGTCGGATTGGCCCCAGTGGCCGCATGATCGGCCGCTGCGCGCCGTGAAGCGTAGGCGGCGAAGGTGGCGGCGCGGTGGTTCATGATGAGTGTTCTCCTCGGTTCTGCTCTGGACGGGGAGCCCTGGGGGCGGCCGTACCTCTTGGCCGATGCTGCGGCCGCCCCTGGGATCTGCTGCGCCGGCCTACTGGTCGGCGGTGTAGCGGTTGACCTGGTTGCGAACGTGCTCGCGGCTGAAGTCGAGGTGGTCGGCCACCGCCTCAAGTCTGAGTTGGCATGTCAATACAGACTTGGCCAACTCATTATTGCCATCTGGGAGAACCGTCGACTACTCGTCAGCGGGGTCGGCGTGCAGGTAGTCGTATGCGGAGCAGGCCCTCCCCCACAGGTTGCTCGCATATTCGGGCGGCTCCTGGGCGGACAGGCGGGCGTAGAGGTCGGGGAAGTGGCGCCCGGTGCCGTCGCCTCCGGGGTCGTTGTCCATGGCCTCGGCCAGCGCGTCCGGGTTTTTCGGGATCTGCGGTTCGAGGTGGTCGAGGTCGGGGCGGAAGTCGCCGGTGGTGATGACCGTGCCCTCCACGTGCGCGGTGGAGGGCAGCTGCCTGCGCAGGCCGGCGGCGATCTCCTCGGCGACGCTCTCGTGTTCGTAGGGCCGATCCGCACCCAGGCCGGGCCGGGCCGGTCGAGGATGACGGCGTGGCCGACAGGCTCGGTGTAGCGGACGAGTCGGCCGAGCAGGTGGGATTACGTGATCTCGGCGCGGGTGGAGTCGCCGATGTAGCCGCCGACGAAAGCGCCCGAGTTCGAGATTTCTGAGGTGCCGGCACCACGAACTTGGCCCTGCCGTCCGGGATCCTCGGCTGTGTACGGCTCGGTTCGGACTGATTCGGTGTTCAGGTCAGTGAGTACTTCCAAGAGAACGCGAGTCGTTTGCCGATGAGCGCGGGAGGCACCCCGAAGGCGGGCAAGTCGATGTTCACGAGTGCGGGAGGCGTGCCGCTGACCTGGTGGGGACATGTACTCCGAACCCCCGGGCGTCACGCTCTGCGCACCGTGCAACCAGAGCCGCCAGCCGCGACCAGGTCGGCGGCTGCGCCCGTACCCGTATGCACGAGCTCTCCAGATGCTTGGATGTGTCTCTGCCAGACCGATCGGTAGAGTCTCGGAGACGAGAGAAGAGATCCTCCGATGGACTCCCGCATCACCCGCATACGCTCCAAGCTGGCGAAAATCCCCTACCAGGCGCAACGAAGCCACTCGGTTGGTGCGGAGCGCCACCAGTTCCGCCTCGGCCCGCGCATCAGCACTTCGGAAGCCGACGCCTTCGAGGCGGAGCACCGCATCGTCCTGCCTGTGGCCTACCGAGCGTTTCTCATCGGACTCGGGGGCAGCGGTGCCGGCCCTTTCTACGGTCTCCTTCCGCTGGAGGAATGCAGGCTGTTCACGATGAGCCGGAAACCGGCGGACGGCAGCCCGCGGGGATTTACTCATGTCGACCGCCCGGACGCGCTGCAGGGTGACCTGTTTCTCCACATCATCGAGATGGGCTGCAGCGATCTGTGCCTGATCGCAGTGACTGGCCCCCTCACCGGCCGTGTGGTCACGGGCAACGCGGACGGCTTCTGGCCCCCGAACGTCTCCTCCGCACAGGACTTCCTCAGGTGGTACGAACGGTGGCTCAACCACATGCGGGACGGCAAGGACAACCGCGCGCTGGGACTGACCTCCCCGGCAACCGTCACGACTGCCCCGTGGGGTTTCCGCGCCATGGCCAGTCCTCGCTGCCAGTACATCGATGGTGCCGACCCAGCCGTCAGTACCTGATTCGTATCCCTATCGGTGCTCCTCCGCCGACGCGGTCCGGGGCCATGTAGCGTCAGGGCCAGGGGGATGAGTTGAACTCCGACGAGAACGAACCGCAGTCTGTTCGAGAGGAACGCTTCGCCGCAGAACGGGCCGAACGCAGAGAGGCACGCAAGGCTGCGTCGCTCGACTCGCGGGGAGCCCACCTCGGCGCGGCAATCGTGACCATCGCCCTGGTCCTCCTCAGCTGGAACGGGAAGCTGGTCGCCCTAGGCATCGTCGGCGGAGTCTTTCTGCTCTGGTTCTCCACAGCCCTCGCATGGGCTTACGCCGACGGGGACCACGGACGACACGCGCTCCAGCGCGCGTACAACGTCACTTTCGGATGGGGCGACGGGTTCTGAGCGCTGTCGGTCGGCAAGACGTCGACCGCCACGAAAAGGGCCGGCTGCTTCACGGCCGGCGCGGGAGCGCTGCGGGCGCGAGCGGCCGCGCGGCGCGGGAGCGCTGCGGGCGCGAGCGGCCGCGCGGCGCTGCAACCCCTCGAACGACAGGGCGCCGGCCTCCCTGTCCCACACGAGCAGTTCGCCATCCAGGACCAGGCCGTGCGGCAACTGCGCCCCCGAAGCCGCGACGAGATCGGGGGGCACGCCCTGGACCAGAGCGCCGCGGCGGGTCTGGAGCAGCACCCGCCCACCCGGCCGGGGTGAACACCAGCGCCGGCACCCGTCGAACTTCTGCTCATACGCCACCCCCGAACCGAGCGGACGCACCGGCGGCATCACCTCGGCGGCCTGCCCCAACATCGGCTCAACCGGCGGGTGCAGCATCACCTGGCTTCCCTCCTCGGCCCTCCCCTCCTGGGTCCACCGCGCTGGACGACTCCCGCCCGGCAGGCCCGGCCCGGCAGTGCCCGGGGTGTCATCCGTCCGAGGGGTACGGCGGGGCCGTTCAGGGCGTCGGGTGGCCGGTGTGCGGCACGGTGGCGGCATGCGCCGCTGGTCCCTCCCTCTGCTCCTCGCGACCTCTGGATGCGTCACCCTCGACAGCCCCCGGCACGGGCCGGGCGGGCAGGGGGCCGGCTGGGGGCCTGCGATCGGCCGCCGCAGGGGCGCGGGTGCCGTGAGGCGAGAGCGGGGCATTTCCGCGGACGCCTCGCACTCGGGTAGAGCGCGCGGTCGCCTTCGGTTCCCCGGTTGGCCGGGCCGGCTGGCTTTACCATCGGCAACGCCGAGCGCGCCTGCACGGGCACCCTCGTGGTCCCCCCAGTGGGTCCTGTCCGTCGCGAGCTTTTTCGCCGACGCGACCGGCGCGCGTCGGGCCACGGCCGAGGACCTCGGCCCGTTCTGGACGGAGCGCAGGATCTTCTGACCGCGACGGCCTACGCGGCCCGCGGCCCCGGCAGCCCGAGTCCGTTCAGGAAAACGCCCAGTTCGGCGTTGAAGCGGGCCGGGTCCTCCATGTTCGGGTAGTGCGCCGCGCCGGGGACCGAGACGGTCCGGCCGCCCGGCAGGGGCCGCATCAGGCGGGCGGCCATGTCGAGGTGATCGGCGGCGTCCAGGGCGCCGTTGACGGCCAGCGCCGGGACCGCGATGTCGGCGGCGCGCCGCCAGGTGTCCACGACGGGGACCCGGAGGTCGGGCTCGTCACCGGTGTGCTTGGCGAGCGTGCCGAAGATCATCTCCCGCAGGCGGCGGACCACCTCGGGGTCGACCTCGTCGAGCGTGCGGTACGGGCCGGAGGTCAGGCGCATGAAGGCATCCACCCAGCCGGGCAGGTCCCCGGCGGCCAGGGCGTCCTGCTGGGCGGCCGACGCGTCCAGCATCCAGGGGCTCTGGAAGACCGGCTCGCTCGTGCCTGCGCCGCTCACGACGAGCGCGCGGACCAGTCGCGGGTGTTCCAGCACGGTGTCGACCGCGGTGGCACCGCCCATGGAGACGCCCACCAGGACCGCCGGTCCGGCCTCGATCGCCCGGAGGAGACCGGCGAGGTCGTCGGCGGGGCGGAATGGGCGGGTCGCGTTCGCGGAGGCTCCGTGTCCTCGGGCATCAGGGGCGATCACCCGGTAGTGCGGGCTGAAGGCGTTGATCTGTTCCTCCCACATCCGGTGGTCGAGGAACCCTCCGTGCAGGAGGACCAGGGCCGGGCCCGCGCCCTCCTCCCGGTAGGCGAGGGCGCCGTCGGTGCTCTGCCACGTTCGGAGTAATGCGGCTGCGTCATTCATGAAGGCCAAGATGCCATCCACTCCCCCAGAATGACAACCTAGGTGTCATCCTTGATGGATGACAGACAATCCGACGCCGCGTCCCGCACCGTCCCCCCAGGACGCGCTCGCCGAGCGCCTCACCGAGGTCTTCGACCTCGTCGGCCCCCTCTACCGCCGGGTCCACCGCAAAGTGGAGGAGGCGGTCCCCATCGAGGGCGTGCCGGTCGGGGTGCGTGCTGTGCTCGACCTGCTCCGCACCCGGGGGCCGATGACGGTCCCGGCCATGGGGCGGGCCCAAGCGCTCAGCCGGCAGTTCGTGCAGCGCATGGTGAACGAGGGGGCCAGACGCGGGCTGGTGCAGGCCGTTCCCAACCCGGCGCACCGGCGCTCCCCCCTCATCCGGCCGACGGAGGCGGGCCGGTCGACCATCGACGCGGTACGGGCCCGAGAGCACGAGCTGCTGCGGCGTATCGACCCGGCGCTGACCGAGGCGGACGTCGACGCCTGCCTGCGCGTCCTGGGAGCGGTCCTCGTACTCTTCGACGACGTCGAGGTCGAGGTCGACGTCGAGGTCGACTAAGGGTTGTTGCAGAAGGGTGAGTGTCAGCAGGGTCGTGTGTCGGGCCGAGATGCATGCCGTCCACGGCATGCTTGTACCCCCGTCCTTCCCCTGAACTGTTACCCCTTCTCTGCCTCCTGCTTTTCCCCATGATGCGGGCGTGGCTGTCCATGCCGCGGGAGCCGACCGCCTCAGCCCCTTGGAGGCTCCCGCCGAGGATTCGCGGTGGGGCGGAGCTCCCTGAAGGCGGCCTCGGTGGAACGAGGCCAAGCTCGCTACATCCGGCAGCCATCTGGAGGTGGTTACGACGGGGGGCCACGCCCACAGCTGGCGAGGGTTTGGATGGCGGCCGCGTCGATGTCGGGGTTCGCCTCAAAGTCGAAGGTCCGGAGGGACTTGTCCCGGGGGAAGCCAATCCACCTGCCGATCTGGCGACAGCTGCAGGTCCCGGCCGACCTCAAACTCGCCCGTCTGCACCTGGCGATCCAGCCCGCGATGGGCTGGGAGAACTACCACATGCACCTTCTTCACCACCCCGGCTGGCGACTACGGGCTACGCGACAGCGAACCCGGTCACCGCGACGAGCGGAAGGCCCGGCTGGATACAGTCGCTACCACCGCCGGCGACAGGCAACTAGGGTACGGCGTATGAGCCAGACTCCCGTCGACCCCGTCGCGCACAACCGCCTCGCCTGGGACCGCGAGGTGGAGGAGGGTAACGAGTGGTCACGCCCGGTCGGTCCCGAGGTGATCGCGAACGCGCGGGCCGGCCAGTGGTCCATCGTCCTGATCGGATACGAGCCGGTCGACCCGACCTGGTTCCCGCCGGAGATCGCCGGTCGCGACGTGCTCTGCCTCGCCTCCGGCGGCGGGCAGCAAGGTCCGGTGCTGGCCGCGGCGGGCGCGCGGGTGACCGTCTTCGACAACTCGCCCCGCCAGCTGGCGCAGGACGAGATGGTCGCGGCGCGGGAGGGGCTCGACCTACGCACCGTGCTCGGCGACGCACGGGACCTGAGCCCGTTCCCGGACGCCTCGTTCGACCTTGTCGTCCACCCGGTCTCCAACCTGTTCATCCCGGAGCTGGCGCCGGTCTGGCGCGAGTGCCATCGCGTGCTGCGCCCCGGCGGGACGCTGCTGTCCGGCTTCCTCAACCCGGACGTCTACCTCTTCGACGCCGAGTCCATGGAGGCGCGCGGCGAGCTGGTGGTGCGCCACCGCCTGCCCTACAGCGACCTCACCCACCTGGAGCCCGCCGAACGGGAACGGCTGTGGGGCCTCGACGCGCCGGTGGAGTACAGCCACACGCTCACCGAGCAGCTCGGCGGGCAGATCGCGGCGGGCTTCGCAATCACCGGCTTCGCCGAGGCACCGCACCACTCGGAGGCCACCGCCGACTGGCTCTCCGGCTACTTCGCCACCAAAGCGGTCAAGGCTGGCGCCGGTCACTGACCCTCCACCGGCCGGGCCGCCGGGTCAGCAGTGAGGCCGGCGGGCGGCTGGGTCATGTGGGCAACGACCCTGCTGATACACAAACCAGGATCACTCCGGCCTCGGCAACCCCGCGTCACTCATCGTTCTGGCAACCGTGGGGCACCCCGCACCCCGCACCCCGCATGACCCCCTCGACATCCACGCCATCAACGAACACCTCACCACCCGACAGCCATCGCCGGACTTGTGCGGTGCAGCACTAGACGATTGAGTCAAAGGGCTCGTAGCCGTAAGCCGCCGGCGAGTGGTATCGCATGTCGCTGCCATCGCCCGCCCACCACGTGCAAGGCGTGCCCATTTCATTGTGGAGGTCAGCGGAGGGCCCGCGATGCATGCCTCAGCGACTCGGTGGACGTCGGGGTCGGGGCCCCTGCTGAGCAATAGCGTTGAGTCTCCAGCGACTGGAGACAGCAAAGTGGGGGACATGGACGTTACGACCCCCTACTCGATCGGGGAGCTTTCCCGGCGGACCGGCTTGTCTGTGAGGACCATCCGGTTCTACTCCGATTCGGGGGTGGTAGTGCCGACCACTCGTAGCCCCGCCGTTATCGGCTCTACGACCTCGACGCCATGCTTCGTCTGAAGCTCCTGTGCACACTGCGCGAGTTGGGCATGGACCTGGCCACGATTCAACGGGTACTGGACCGTGAGCTCTCGGTGGCGGAAGTCGCCGCGGCGCACGCCGATGCCTTGCATCGGGACTGGGGCGCCGGGCGGGGCGGACACAGCCCGCCGAGCCTGGCCGGTCATGCGGCCCGGCAGCTCGCCGGACGTTCTGGCTACGAAGCTGGGCTTCACGGCCGGTCAGGCCGTCCAGGATCTTGGGCTGGGGCGAGGATGCCGACGACGACCTCCGCAAGAGCATCGCGACGGTGCTCGTGGACGATGAGACCGACGAGATCGCCGACGTCGTGCTGCTGTGGTTCCGTGAGGACGACGGCGCCATGCGGAACCAGCTGAGCGAGGCCCGTGTGTCGCTGAGTGCCGACGGCGGGATCTGGTCGGTGACCGCGAAGGCCGGGCTGCACGGCTACCTCGAAAGCGTCGCGATCACCACCGCCAAGTCCGCGAGCCTCTCCCATGCTCGGACCACCAGCGCGGGCCAGGGCTGGACCGGCACCTACCTCGTGACCAGCATGCAGTAGCCACCCGGGCGCCGGGCGGACTGCCGCTGCTCGGGCCGTGGGCGGAACGGGCCCATGCGGTCCGTCGCCAACCGGCGGGCGGCGGCTCCCGGGAACGGCCGACGGGGCAGCGGCGCCGCCAGGGGTGCGTATCCTGCGCCCGCACACCGCGTTGGTCATCGCGTGAAGACGAACAGGACCCTCCTCGCGGCGGCCGTGCTCGCCGCCGGCCTGCCCCTGCTGGCGGCCGCTCCCGCACACGCCTCGATCCTCGGCGGCCTCGGCAACAACGCCAGCGCGGCGAACAACGCCAACGTGCTCGGCGCCATGCTCAACAGCGACCTAAGCAACTTCTCCAAGCAGATCACCGGCGACGAGCACACCGACCCCCGGCACTGACACGACCTGCCGCCAGATCCGCAGGCTCAACGGCGCCGGGGCCGATACTCGACCGCGCCCTCCCCCGCTCCCCTACGGGACCCGCAGCCGCCCCTGTTCCTCGCGGCACGAGGAACAGGGGCGGCTCCCGGCACTTGCCCGAGCGGGCCGCACCTACGAGTTGAAGATGATGGAACGGAACTTCAGCCTCGCCGCCCTTGCCGCCGTGCGCCTTCAGGGCGAAGGACTCGCCGTCGCAATCAGGGTCGGTGAACACCGTCGCGATGGAGCTGGTCCGGTTGCGCGGCGAGTGCCCGTCCGAAGCCTCGGGGTCCGTGGGCACGTTGTAGCACACCTGGGCCTCCGGGTCCTTGAGGCTTCCGTCGACGGTCTTGCCGCCGCTTTCATACGTGCAGACGAACTGGCCGGTCGCGGCGTGGGCCGACGTACGCAGGCTGACGGAAGCTCACCGCCGACCAACTCACCGCCCTCGCGCAGCTGGGCGTGGACTGGGCATGACCGGTGACGGGTCCCCAGTCCGCCGTGGGCAGCTCCTGACCGCTTCCGGGAGTCGTGACCGAAGCCTGGGCCTCTTGCGGCCCGGGTCCGGTGCTGCGGCGATGGTTTTGTGGGGAACAGATTTCACTGGGCGGCGAAGGGCGCTGGACCAAGCCCTGCAACGCCGACTTCGGTGTGGCCGCTTGTCGCCATGAACTCGCTCTCACGCCCATCGGGCAGGCGGAGCACTCCCGGCTCCGCGTCAAAGAGGTCAACACGGCTTCCCGGATCTGTCAGTGTGATGCTGCCGGCCCAGGTGCTGTCCCGGTCTGACTCCCGGTCATCGCTCCGGCGCGGGTCGTAGCGCAGAACGAGGGACGCAGTGACCGCGACTTCGCGACCGTCAGGCATGACAACGACGGCAGGGCCCGCATAACGCTGGCGGCCATCACCCGGGTGGAAGGGCCCACGAGGATCCATGCCGGCAGGCTAGGGCCCTGGACGTGGACCTCCTAGCCAGCTACCAGTCGACGATCGACGGATTCGCCATGCGTCTGTGCCGTAGCGGCGGTTGCCCTGAAGAGTTCCAAACGCCCAGGGGACATAGACAGACCAAGAATGGCGCCACCCATAAGGCCGTCACGTTCAGCACCACGGCCCTGACGCCGCTCTGCGGAACACCACCGCGCCCGGCGACCTTCAGCGACACCTCGCCGCGGGCCGGCACCGGGGTGGTGCCCGGCCGGCCCAGCGCCGACCGCGAGTCCAGCAGGCGCGACGGGCCCGCGGCCGCGTACGTGCTGCCACCGGCGTCCTGGGAGTAGTAACCGAAAACGTCGGCGATCAGGTGGGTGGTGCCCCAGCCCGCGTTGCGCAGGTTCACCCTGCCGTCCTCGCCCACCGGTACCACGACCTGGTTCGCCACGGTCCGCCCGGTCGTCCAGTTGAGGTTGGAGGACTCCGGCCGGGTGGCGGCCGACGGCCAGGCGGTCAGGTGCCCGTCGGACTTCGGTTCGGTCACCGTCACGTTCAGCACGACGGCCTTCACGCCTGACTGCGGCACTCCCGCCCGGCCCGCGACCTGCAGCGACACCTGGCCGCCGGCCGCCACCGGGCCGGTCCCCGGAACGGCCGAGGGCCTCCCGGGTATCTAGCAGCCGTGCCGAGGAGAGCGCGGTGAAGCGGTCACCGGCCTGCGCGGCCACGATGCCATTGTTGGCGACGTGGATGCGCTGGCCGTCCCGGTCCGTCCAGACGATGTTCGCGCCGGTGCGGTCGAGCGTCCAGGACCGGTTCGGCTGGCGGAAGGACTTCCACTCCTCGCCCTGGGCGAGCGTGCGGACCTGCACGGTGTTCTCGCCGCCGGAGGTCTTGATGCCGTCGTGGAAGTCGAGCAGCAGCAGGCGGCCGGGCGCCAGGTCCTGACGCACCAGGTAGCCGTCGCCGAGCAGGGACTCCCCCCCCCAGGTGGTATACGACCAGTCAGCGCTCTGCACCGGCACCGAAAGGCTCTGGCGGGTCACCGTGTCGTACACCCCGCTGGTGCGCACCGTGCCCCTGTTGTCCTGGCAGGCCCAGCTGACGAAGCGACCGACGGCCTCCAGCTCACAGCCAGCCTGAGCTTGCCCTGGAGGGCTCCGATTCCGCCACAAGAGGAAGCCTTGTTCGAGATCTGGATGCTCTTGGTGAAACGTACTGGTCTTGCGGCAAACGAGCACTGCAGTCATCCGCCGGTCGCACCACTTCGTCAGCCGTCAGACGGAGCCGTATCAGTCCTCAGAGCGACGCTCGGAGCCCCCGTGACTGGGATCTTCATTACTGAACGGGCCGAACAGCAGTTCATCCAAGCCGAGGACCGCCAATGCAGCAGTTCCTGCACGCCAAAGAACCCACTACCGTCCACCCCGGACGATTACGCGTCGCATGGCGGGCGGCCCACGAGCCCGTTGCCGGAGTGTCACGACGGATGCGACTCGTGGCCTACGCCGTGCCCTTGGCCGTCCTTCCTTCCAGTATCTGGCGGCTCCCGGTGGCGTTCGACGACGGTCGCGGACTCGGCGAACGGACGTACGTCGTCTCCCTGTCGGTTCTGTCCGAAGTCTTCGCGTTCGCTGCGATCGGTCTGATCGCCCGCTGGGGTGAGGTGTTCCCGCGCTGGGTCCCGTTCCTTCGCGGCCGCCGGGTTCCGAGAAGGGCAGCAGTCCTCCCGGCCACCATCGGAGCCGCGAGCCTCACCCTCCTGTTCACCCTTCTGATCATTGCCTCCGAGATCAGAGGGACCACGATCCGAGGTGGCGACCTGCCGGCCGACTCCCCCGGCCAAGCCGGCGGCTGGGAAGCTGCCTGGTTCTATTTCTGCTACGCGCCGCTGACCTTGTGGGGGCCGCTGCTGGGCGTGCTGACCGTCGCGTACTGGAAACGCCGTTCTGCGGCCGAGAGGTGCGATCTCACCGTTCTGTGTCAGTGCGCCACCTGCACGTCTACCACCCCATGACGTGGAATCGCCGAGAACTCTCACATCCATGGCAGTGAGAGCTGCCCCGAAAACAGACTCCGACCAGCACCAACGCACAAGCCCTCGCTGGCGTGACAGGTATTGACAAAAAGGGTGAGAACTAGGCGAATGCGGCCCCGAACCTCCCTCTCGTATTGAGCGTGTGACACGGCGACACAGCGTGCGGCATCACGCGAGTTCTCCTGAGCCCCAATGAGCCTCGACCGCTGTGGCCAGGGGTTCCTTCCTCCTCCGGGTGTCTCGGCGGACCGGCGGTCGCGAGTGTGCGCGCGCGGGGCGGCGGCCGGGACCGCAGACCGGGTTCATCGAGAACCATAAGAGAGGAGAGCACCAGGATGGTGACCCGAAGCGTGCGTCAGAAATTCTGTGAGATGTTGGAGGAGGGGGCGCAGGGCCTTCGAGAGGAGATCATTCGCCACGAAAAGAATCTCGAGACGCTGCGCGAGCAGATCGCTGAGCTCAAAAGGCAGCCCGACCCGGAATTGAGGGCGATCGAGGCCCTCTTGCAGATGAAGGCGTCCCTGGAGGCGAAACTCGCGGTGGACCAGCTGTCGCTCCAGTCCACGGAGAACGCGATCTCGGAGCTCTGCCCCTGACCCCGCGCAACCTCATTACCGCATACGCGCGACCTAAACCCCTGAAGCGACATTTGCGTGAGCTTGTTCCCTTTGATGGACAACTGGTCCTCCCCCTCGACATCGTCGGCCAGTCCGAGCAAGGACGCAGGTCAGAGCGCGAATGAGTCGCACTTGCACACGCGCTACACCACCACACCCCTAAGGGCTGTCACGTAACGGTGTTCATGGGTGGGACGATCGCCCCGTGGCGGTTGTGATCACTGCGTCTGAGCTGTCCTGGATACGTCCGTTCAGTGGTCTCACCCCTCGACAGTTCAGCAAGTTGGTCACTGCTCTGCGTCGTCGGGGTGCACATGTAGCGCGCCCGGGACGTCCTTGGACGCTGTGCTTCGAGGACCGCGTTCTGCTGGCACTGCGTACTGGCGGACCAACCTGACGATGCGGCAGCTCGCGCTCTTGTTCGGCGTTTCGAAGTCCAGGGTCGACCGCGTAGTCGATGACCTGGGGCCGCGTCTGGCATTGATCCAGCGGCAACGCTTCCGCAAGGGCACTGTTCTCATCGTGGATGGCACACTCGTGCCCACGCGCGTTCACACCCTCGCCCAGCGATCCAAGAACTACCGCTACTCCACCAACCACCAGGTGGTCATCGACGCGGACACCCACCGGGTCGTAGTTGTCGGCCGACCGCTGCCCGGAAACCGCAACGACTGCAAGGCCTGGGAGGAGTCCGGAGCCAAGGCCGCCGTCGGTGGCGCAGTCACGATTGCTGATGGCGGCTATCCAGGGACCGGCCTCGTGATCCCTCACCGCCGCGAGCGCGGGCAGGCCGAACTCATGCCCTGGAAGGAAGAGCACAACAGGCCTCACAGACAGGTGCGAGCGCGCGTCGAGCACGTCTTCGCCCGTATGAAGCCGTGGAAGATCCTTCGTGACTGCCGCCTCAGAGGCGCCGGCGTCCACCACGCCATGCTGGGCATCGCCCACTGCAGAATTGCCCTGACCCAGTGACCGAGAGGGTCAACCCAGCTCAGCCACGTCAGAGCCAGCAGGCTGCGGGGGCTTCTGGTGACCGCACTCCAGCCGGGTTCCGTTGGCGTCAGTCACCGTGTACTCCAGGACAATCTTGGTCGGATCGCCGTCCTCATAAGGCCACACCATGATGCCTCCCTCCCAGACGACGGTCGAGAACCAGACGTCGATCCCCTCGGCTTCAGGCGCGACCGTGAAGACCTCCCCGGGCTTCAGGTAGAAGTCCTCACCGTACGGCTCGATGAAGAGACAGAGATCGCCATTGCCTGCGTTCCCCACAGGCAGCCTGCTGCGTCCCACTCGTCCCCCCAAGACCGCCACTCCGATGCGCCGCTGCACAGTATCCGCCTGCACCGGCCCGGCCAGCTCAAGCAGCCCTATCCCTCCAAGTCTGTTGCGGGACAGCCCTTAGGAGAGGCTATTTAGTGTTACTTCGGCGATGCGGCCGAGGGCGTCGAATTGGATGTTCACCGGGCTGCCTCCGGGGAGCTCGGCCGTGAGACTTCTGCCCGTCTGGCTCACCGGGAGGCCATGGTGGTCGAAGAACCCCATGACGGCCAGCCGCGGGGAGTGCCCGATGAGGCCCGCGCCAGCCACGAGGATCCGCGGCAGCGCGACGGGGTCCAGCGGTGCCTGAGGAACCTGCGGGTCGTCGGGCAGGAAGTACACCTGCGTTCCGGAGCCGGCCGGGACTCCGATGTAACCGGGGGCCTGGGCCACGCCCATCCCGGCGAACGCGAGGGTCTCGGCGGCGCGCCGCGGGTCGGGGAAGCCCGACAGGTCCAGCGTCGGGGCCGTGAGTTCCGCTATGCCGTGGGCTCGTCCGTAGCGCTCGACGGCGGCCGAGAGGGCGACTACTTCGGTGCCTTGCAGGCCGGGGTTTGCCCAGCCCCACATCCACGACCGCTCCTCGGTGTCGTAGGTGCCGAGCACCGAGACGCGCAATTCGAGGGTGCCTTGGCGGTACAGGCAGGACGGCAGGTCCGCCGTCCACGGGCCTTCGGGTAGGAACGAGCCCAGGGCCTCAAGCTGGGCCACGCCCCAGGCGGTGTGGCGCTCGGTCTCGGACAGGAACGGGTCGCCGAATCGCGTGATCATGACATCGACCCTATGCGGACGGTCTGACGGGTCCGCTGCATAGGGTCGCTGCTGGCGGGCGGCTGCCCCAGTCAGAGAGCACTTGTGAGCCGCTGGCGCCGCCTGGCGGAGCGTGAGGCCTCGTCGGACCGGCGCTGAGCAGGGTTTCAGCAGATGCGCTGGAGCATCGCTTCCGGGAGGACAACGGCAGGTCATGACCGTGTACCCAGCCCATGTCCCAGTGGACGGGGCCGGGCAGGGTCCCAGCAGCGGCACCGGCCCGGGCGTTCACCGTACGTACGGACGGGCGGCCCGGTCCCGCGACGGCGCCGAGCGATCTAAGAGTGCCCCCGTGGGCGGCCGCGTTCGACGGTGACCTCGGGCGGCCAAACGCCATGAGCGATGAGGTGCGCCACGGCATGGCCGGCCGCCTCGAAGGTGACGGTCTCGCGGTCGGCGTGGGTGCCGCTCTGCCCATTGGACAACGGGTAGCCGCCGGAAGAGCCTGTGCCGCGCGGATCGACGAGGTGTTCTCCGAGGTCGCCGTTCTCGTTCAGCAAGACGACCCTGGCGCGCTGGCCGTTGGTGACCACAGTCAGGATGTGCCCCGCCTCATTCTCGAATCGCGTCTCCTGCGTGGCCCAGTCCCACCGGTGTCGAAGGAGCTGACGAGCCTCCTCGCCGGAGTAGGAATGGTCAGCAGAACCCTGCAGGTGCCAGCGGCTGGTGTCAGACAAGGTGCTCCTCGGTCGGTCTGGCAGCTCCTGACCATTCTCGACCCTGAGCGCGCGCCGAGGGCTTGGGTGAGTCGGCTGCCTTCGGCATGTTCAGCGTCCAGGTCGATGACATGCCGAGGGCACGTCTGTACCCGGCAACCAATGTCCCCACTTGCGCGTCGGACACCACATGCAACGCGAATGGCTCTTCTCGCTCATACCGCTGCTGATCGGCGTGAGCTTCCTCTGCGCTGGTGGGTATGGACTCCGCCGCGCCCGCGCGCTCCGACGCACCGGAATCACTGCGGTAGGCCGAGTTGTGCGTCACGACACCCGGCGAGACGACGACGGAGCCAAGTACCACCACCCTGTCGTCGCCTGGACGACCTGGGACGGCCGCGACTGCACGTACCCCTCGAGCTTCGGCCGCGGCACCGTTCTCCACGGCTACGGCATGGGCAACTCCGTCACGGTCCTCTACGACGAGAAGAACCCCCGCCGCTTCGAGGTCCGAGGCTGGGACAATCCGTCGATCTACCTGGTATTCACCGTCGTCGGAGCGGCGCTCACAGCGGGCACCCTGTCCGTTCTCCTGGTCTTGCCGATCACTGCCTGAGCACCAGGGGCGCCCGCCGGGAACCGTAGTGACCTGTGACAGCGAAGTTGGACGGATTGCCACCGAAGTTGGACCAACGCTGTTCATCGACGAGAAAGTTGGACCGATTGGGGTGGGTGCATGCTCGGTGCGGGTGCCTCGCTGGGGTGCTTCGCGGGGTTTTGGTATGTGATCGTGTGGCTGGCTTCTACCGTCGCGGGTGACGAGCCCGCCGAGGTGCGCGGGCGTTGAGGCGAGAGTGGGCGGAAGCGGTGCCGTCGTTGATGGCCGCGTTGCAGGCCAGAGCGGACAAGGCCCAGATGTGGGCCGGGCGGGACGGTGGCTGCGGGCCCACCGGATTTCCGGGCGGTCGGGCCGTCAGCTAACTAGGATCGGCCCATGACTAGTCGACGTCAGCTGATACTTCGCCTGTCACTGCCCCTGCCCCTGCTGTTGGCAGCCACGCTCTCCCTGGCGGCCTGCAGCTCGACGCCCTCCAAGGCCACGGTGGCGGCGCGCGAGTCTGCCAAGTCCGCCTGCGCCTCCCTGCAGCAGCTGACCGACCAACTCGCCCGCCCCCGGCCGTCAAATCTGACTGATCCCTACTACGAGACCGCCCAGCAGTACCTGAACACGGCGACCAACCGCGCCGCCGACGCGGCAAAACAGGACCACGGCTACCAGGAGTTCGCCGACACCCTGCACCGGGCGGCCGAGATCTGGCAGGTCACCTTCACGCCGGACGAGGCCGAGCCGCTGATCCAGCAGGCGCGGAAGGAGAAGTGCTGACGCTCTCGACGTGAACCTAGTCGGGTGCAGATCTTCTGGATGTGCCTGTTCGTCCTGACTGACCTGCCGTTGCCCTTCCAGCCCCTCAGGCCGAACCCCTGGTGCTCGGACCACTCCTTCGAGCAGAAGTTCACCAGAAGCTGTGACCAGCGGTGCGCTGGGCTGGCCACCGCGACGGGAGCGTCCTGACGCTGGCCGGGAGCGAGGATGCTCCTCGCCGACATCGGCGAGACGACCTGGCGTGCTGCCTGCGGACGCCGCTCCGCCGACCAGAGCAGCCTGATGCCGCACTGGATCCCCCAGCTCCCCGGCGTGGCGGAGCACACTGCCGCCCAGGACGCCGAACTCGCAGGTGTCTGCGAACATCTCAGCGCCACCTTGCGCCGGATCCGGCTCGTCGACCCGCTCACCCGCAGCAGCGGCCACGTCCACCTGTTCACTTCCCGCCCCAACGGCGACCTCCACCTGATCGAGGCGTGCGAGGCCACCCCCACCGTCCTGCCGCTGTGGACCTCCCGGTCCCTGCCCCTGCCCCTGGCCCTGTGGCCCGTCGGCCCGCTCCCCGCGCCGGGCCCGGCAGACCCGCGCGCTGCCGTGCTCGACCTCCTCGCCGAGATCGAACCCGCCCACACCCCCTCCCGCTCCACCGGCCACCGCGCCGCGCGCGCCCTGTGCCACCTCGTCGGACTGAGCACCGCGCCCGACCTTGTCCAGGCCGCCGAGCACGCTCTCAACGTCGCCACCCACGTCCTCGCCGATCCCGCCCACGCCAGCGTGTACGCGGCCGGCGGCTGGGCAGGCAGCTGCCGCACGTACCCCGAAGGCACCGTCCACGGCACCGACCCCTGCCTCCCGCCCGGCGCCGAAACCGCCATCGACCTCCCCGAGGAAGCTCTCCAGCGCCTCGGCGAGCACTTCTCCAGCCAGTCGACAGACGCCTCGCGCACCGACCTGGTCACCGTCGGCCAGGAAGAACTCGTCCACCTGCTCGACTGGGCGCTCGCCGCGGCAACCCGCCCCTCCAGGCATCGTGCCTGGAACCTCAACCAGGCCGACGGCACGCTGCAGCACACGCAGCCGCTGCCGGACCGCGAGGGCACCTTGGCCCTGACCGCCAGCACCACCGGCGTCTACCGCGTCAGCCTGGACGGACTCGGGCTTGTCGGCCTTGCCGACGAGGACGACACGGTGGAGTGGGAACGTGAGGCCGCGCCCTCGCAGAGCGCGGCTGTCCTGCTGGCCGAGCACGCCGCGAACGAGGCGGCAGTCTGCCCGCCCTGCCAGCGCGAGCACCGCAAGCAGCGCCTGGTGGTGCCCACCGCGGTGGCGGACGCGCCCACGATCCGGTCCGTCCTCGCCGGAGCCGATCACGTCCTGGGGTTCTCCACCCTCGCCAGCGGCCTCGCCGCCTCCACGACCGCGAGGCATCCACCCACGGGGCCGCCGACGGCCACTGGCGAACCGATCCTCATGCCGACATCCCGCGAGACCACCCGGCCACCCTCACCGCTCTCATCAGTGACTGGTTCGAGGTTCCCTCCCCCCACGACGGCGAAGCCGCGAACACTGCCTCGGTCGACAGCCCCGCCTACCTCCGCCACCTCACTGCCCACCGCGCGGCGCTCGACCCGTTCGTCACCCGCTACCTCGCCGCAGCCGACAGCCTCGCCGGCGCGCGTACCTTCGAAGAGCGTCACGTCGCCGGCTTCGCAGCCCTGCGCACCACGGACCTGTCCGCCCTGGCCTGCCAGGAGGTTCGCCCCGTCCGGGTGGGACTTCTCCGTCTGGTCAGGGCCATCCCGCAGAACCCCGCCCAACTGACCGCCTGGTACGAGATGTAACTCGACCAGTCCTGACGCCCGCCGACCCTGGAAGAAGGAGAACCGCACGATGAGCGATCAATCGTCAGACCCGGCACTGTTCACCGGCTGCATCGCACGCGGCAAGGCGCGGCTGCCGGCCGACGCCGACGCCGGCTAGGTGGCGGCCATGCTGAGGCGCGCCCTGCACACCGTCGAATGCCGCGAGCTCGGGCCGGAAGCCGCCCAGCAGCAGTTCGGACCGTTCGCGGACACCGTGGAGGGGGGCGTGACCGTGTTCCTGGACGAGGACGATCTCCGAGCCCGCCATCCCGGCCACGAAGAGCTGCACCAACTGGCGCGCGCGGTGCGTGAGCGAGGACCGGCCGTGGACGTCGCTCTGGTGTCGCCGATGCCCACCGTCCTGCTCCTGGACGAGATGTCCCACGTCGTCGGCAAGGCGGCCGAACCGGTCCAGGGTACGGAGGGTCGGCTGTACGAGCCGCGACGGCCGCTGCGATCGGTCCGGTGGCACCCGAGCGGTGCCCGCGCGGCGGCGGACGACCGATGACGTCTGGGGCGGGAGGCCGCAGCGCCGCGCGAGCGGCAGCGCAATCCGAACCCGCGACTGTCCCAGGGGCGGCGAGCGCCGATCCGAGGTGAGGGGGGCTGACCTGCGGAAGCGGCCCAAGGAAATCTCCCTCGGCCGCAGTTCGGAAACTGGATACGCTGTCGCCGCCGGCCTGTGTGCCGGCCTTCAAACGGGCAGGGCCCGTGACCATCCAGGGGGAGCAGATGACCACCACGAAGACTTCACGCACGGCAGCACCCGCGTCTGCCGGAACCCCGTGCAAGCCCGTCGTCTACTTCAGCGACGAGGCATCCGCCGTGATGGCGCCCCTCCCCCCTGCCCGGCGCCTGCACTCGCCCCTGGAGACCCTGACGTGGCAGGCGCCCCCCGCCCTGGAGGACGAGGACGACGACCAGCGGTGACGGCACTGGCGGGGGCCTGGCCGTCGCCGTGCAATGGCGGTTGAAGACAAACGCGCAGGCCCGCGCCGTCGGGAGCCGGGCGCGGAACCGGGGGTGTGTGGTGCCGTGGCAAACCGGCCGGGCCGTATTCGCGAGGACGGCTTGGATCCGACGGTTCTCTCCACCGCCTCGGTGATGTTCCGCAACACCAGGCATCTGCGATCTGCATCGCCTGCGGGGCCCCGGTTCGTGCCCCTTCCGCGTAGGCGCCTGCCCGGTCCCGACATCACGTCGTAGCAGCCGGGGCAGGACAGTCCGAGCGAGGCGATCATCCAGCCCCCGATCGCGACGGCCGTCCCGCAGTTCCACATCCGGGAAGGGGTGTCGACGACCGTCATCTTCCGGCGGGCGAGGCGGGCCTCAAGGACGGCCCGGAGCACGGAGACGGCGTCGCCCGTTGCCGCCTGGCAGGCGGGGTCACTGCTGACCAGGCCCGGAACCGGTCGAGTTCCCGGACCTGGGCGTCGGGCCAGCTCTTCAAACCAGATCGACTCCCCCGACCCGGCGGATCCGATCAGGACCACGAGCGACGGGAACTCCTGGGGCAGGGGGTGTCACATCCATCATGACAGGTCAAAGGGCGTTTTCGTAGGATGAACGGCACAGGTGGCCAGCCTTGTTCGGCCCTCGGCGGGGGACCCAGAATCGTCGTCATGAATCACGCGGGGAAAGTTGATCAGGACGACATCATGCGGGCGCGGAATGTCCTGCTCGCCTCGGGACGCCGCACTGCGCGCGAGGAAGTAGACGCCTACCGGATTCTCGTCCAGGTCAGCCCCGCCTCCTACCTGCCACTCCTGGCCAGGGCGCTGCAGCGTCTGAGTTACGACACCAGCCGCGGCAGGCCCCACCCGGACAGTCTCGCGCTGTGCCAGGAAGCGGTGGCCGCGGCACGGTCCATGGATACGGGCGAAACTGCCCGCGCGGATGTTCTGTACGAGGCCCTCGACCAGTGCCAGAGAGAGCTGTACGCCGTGGGCCGACGCGCCGAAGGACTCGCCATGCGCGCCGAGATGCTCGCCATTGGCCGCGCACAGGCCGAACTGTCCGGAGCACCCGTGGCCGGACTGAGCAAGTGGGCCGCCGGCCTCTCCGAGGAAGGCCGGTATGCCGAGGCCGCCGATGCCCTGACCGAGTTGGTCGCAGCGATCCTGCCCCATGGGCCCGCCAGCGGGAGTCTCGCGTGGTCGCTCCTGGAGTGGATCGCCGCTCTCCATGACGCCGGCCGGTCCGGCGAAGCACTCGCCGCGTTCGAGACACTCGTCAGCATGGAAGCGGCCGAAGCCGTGAACGATCACGGCTCGATGGCCTGCCACCTCTACTCACTCATCGGGTACGCGCACATGCTCGACACCTACGGCCGTCAGGAGCAGGCCGCCCTCGTACGGCAAGAGGCGCTCGCTTTGCTGACGGAGCTGGCCGATACCGGTGAGCGGCAGTCCTGGAGCGGCTACCAGACGTCGTTCTGGGCGGTGCTGCTGACCTTCTCCAACGCCGAAACCGATCGGCCCGAGCGCGGTATACCGCGGCCGCCTTCGGGGGCGACCCCCATGCAGTGGTCGCCCGATGCCAAGCGGCGCTACTTCGACAGCCGTCATGTCCTCCGTGACGAGGTGGACAACCTGGCTGCGCGAGCCACCGAGGATCCGGACCAGTACCTGGCCGAACTGGTCCGGCTGCATCGGGTCCTCACCGTCCGCTCCGCCGTCTACTGGGAGCACCGCACCCATCTGTTCGCGGAGCGAGTGCGCTCCTTGTTCGACGACGGTGTGAGCCTGGCCCGTCGGCTGTCTCAGCACGACCCGGTAGACGGAACTCGAACACTGGCCAGGGTCCTGATCGACCGATCGACCTTCCACACCGCCGCCCGCGAGTTCAGGCCCGCCCTCGATGACTTCCGCCAAGCCCTTGGCTACCTGGGGGAGGCCAACTGACCGGAACCGGCCTACGTTCGCCCCCCAACTCGTACATACGAGCAGCTCGCGCAGGCTGAGGAAGCCGGCCATCCCGCACCTTCGAATAGCCCCGGTCACCGGTAGCGGGGACGGTCGCGTCGACGGGCAGCGCGTTTGTCCAGGCGCAGCGGCTCCATGCGGGGTCCACCCTGCCGGTCGAGAGCACGGGTGGAGTGGAACCGAGGGATCCCTGAGGCAGCCCAGAGACGCTGCGCGGGCCGGTCACCAGGCGGTGGCCCTGGTGCTGGCGATGAGCGCGGCGACAGAGCGGCGAAGACGGCGGGACGGCGCAGACCGCCCGCAGGCCTCCCGGGCCGCCCGGTCTGTCAGCGGCTCGTGCGGGCTGGCCACTCGCAGGCTCCGCCGCGCGCCCACGCCCGGCCGGGTGCTGGTACGTGTCTGCATGGGTTATGTCGGGGTCAGTGCGGTCTCATTGCGAGCCCGCGTTTCTCCTACAGCTTGTGCGGTGACGTACCACCCTGGCAGCGGGCCCTTACCGGTGTGCGGCACAGCACCCCGCCGGGTAGTGCGGGTGGCCAGCATCCTCCATTGGGATCTTGATCGTGGCCGGGCGTACAGTGCGCGTCGTGGACATACCCGCCTGGTACATCTGGATCGCTGTCGGTCTGGCCGCCCTGCAAGCCCTTGGCCTCGTGCCCGTCGTCCGCCGGCTGCGCGGACCCGACCTCGCGCTGCGGTCGAGGGCATCTCTGGAACTCCTGGAGACCGTCGGGAGCCTGCTACTCATGGGCGGTTTGCTGCTGAGTCTCACGGTGGCCGAATACTGGTTCTGGGTCGCTGCCGTCGGTTTCACGCTCATGGCCGCCGCCGTCACCGTGAAGGGTGTCCGCTGGCTCCGCGCTCGCCGCAGCCCCGTTTCGTGATCCGTACGGGCAGGCCTTAGAGCCGGCGCTGGGGTGAAGCGTGCCGGTGCCGTGTCCCTGGTCGGGCGTGTGCCCCAAGGGGCGGCCTCGCCACCGCGGGCGGAGTTTGCACGGCCC
Organism: Streptomyces sp. NPDC016562; assembly: GCF_043076955.1. Taxonomy (NCBI): domain Bacteria; kingdom Bacillati; phylum Actinomycetota; class Actinomycetes; order Kitasatosporales; family Streptomycetaceae; genus Streptomyces; species Streptomyces sp. NPDC016562. The sequence goes on from NZ_JBIBRZ010000009.1 coordinate 83,736, forward strand.
AGGTGGCCGGCCGTAGGCCGGGCGCAGGGCGCCAGCAGGGTGGCTACGGCTAGGGAGCAACGGCCGGGCCCAGCACTGCGAGACTGCGCTCCGGAGCGGATTGACCCTCGACCTTGTGCAGGGCCCAGAGTGCCGGGTGTGGAGAACGACATGCGCAGTATCGGTGAGATGGCCCGCGACAGTGGCCTGGGCGTGAGTGCCCTGCGGTTCTACGACCGTGCCGGGGTGCTGGTCCCGGCGTGGGTGGATCCGGTGAGCGGATACCGCTGGTACGAACCCGAGCAGCTCGAAGAGGCCCGGGTGCTGGCTCGCCTGCGCCGGGCCGGGATGCCGCTGGCGGACATCCGGCTGGTGCTGGCCAGCTGGTCCGGCGCGGACACCGGCCTGGTCCGCAAGCTGCTCACGGCACACCTGCGCCGCCTCGGACAAGGGCTGTCCGATGCCCGCAGCGAGTTCTCCGCGCTCCGAGCACTACTCGATCACAGGGAGAACGTCATGACTTCGCTCCGCAGCGCCACCGTGCGGCTGTCCGTCGCCGCGCCCGAGCTCGCGGCCGCGCTGGACGCGGTCCGTTTCGCGGCGAGCACCGACCCCGAACTGCCCGTGCTGGGCGGGGTCTTGTTCGACATCGAGGGGGAGAATCTCTTTGTCGTGGCCACCGACCGGTACCGCATGGCTGTCGCGCGAGCCGGCGTCGCCGGACACGACGGGAGCCGAATCCAGGTCATCGTGCCTGCCCCACTCGTCGACGCGATGCGGGCGCTGTCTCAGGGCGAGGGACCGGTGGGGCTGTGTGTCGACGGTGGCCGCGTGACCCTGGAGGCCGGGGACAGGCAGGCGGCCGGTCAGTGCCTTGAGCACGGCTTCCCCGACTACCGTCGTCTCCTGCCCGCGGCCGGCGGACGCCGCGCCCTTGTCGAGGTGGCGGCCTTCCGCAAGGCCCTGGAGAGCGGTCCTGTCCGTGCCGGCGAGGCCGGAGCACCGGACCTCAGTGTGCTGAGGGTGGAGGACGGCGGCGTGGTGAGGCTCTGCGCGGACGGTGACGACGGCCCGAACCGCGTCGCGGTCAACCGTGAGTTCCTCGTGCACGCGCTGGCCGCCGGAGCCCGGGATCGGCTGTTTGTGGAGCTCGGGGCCCCCACGGCCCCGATCGCGATCCGCCGGCCCGATGACGAGGACGCCTTCTCGATCCTGATGCCGGTCCGCCTGGAAGACTGACTCTACGCTCGCCTTGGCGGCCGCGGTTTGGCAACCAGGACGATGTCATCGGAACTCCTCATCGCAGAGGGTCGGCGGGAACAGGGCACAGGAAGTGCCCGCTGGTCAGGTAGGGCTCGGGGACAGGCATGTCGCGTACGGCGACGCAGCCCTCGACGTAGCCCTCTTGGACGATGTCAACGCCGGACGGCGAGGCCGACGTCCATCGTCCATTCGTTGGCCGCGGTACGAGGGGCTCCGGGGCGGCGGTGGGCGGGACACGATCAGCCGCAGGGTGGACAGTATGAAGGTGTGGTCGGGACCGTGGCCCGCGCCGCGCGTTCACATCGAGGCGGCTGATCCGCAGCAACCCCGACCAGAACACGACCATCGACCCCTGCAACCTGCAGTTCCTCTACCAGGCCAAGCCCCCACTCCGGGTGGCCAGCCGGGCGTCCTCATCCTGCTTCGCCGACCTGCCCGATCACGGTCATCGTGCTGCGCTGCGGCCTGCCGGCAACGGGACGAGCGGTCTGGGGCATGGACCATCCGCCTGCCGGCCGGCAGTCACCGCCCTCGGCGAACCCCGGCCGACCGTCGGCCGGGGTTCACGTCTCATGGCTTCCCGGCGCGCTGCGCCGGCGGGGTCATCGGCGGCGCACCGGCGCGGGGTCAGGGCTGGGGGCCGGGTCGGTCGGGAGGGCCGGGGTCTGCCAGGGAGCGGCACCACGGGCAGCCGTGAGTGTCGCTCGTGACGCGCGCCTGCCGGGGCAGGAGCAGGGGGAAGCCCGCCCGGTACTCATCGTGGAGGGGACCTGTCGGTCCCGTTTCCTGCATGGGTGGGCTGGCTGCTTGCGCGGCGCCCGCGGCAGCGAGGCGGCGTGTCACCCGCACCATTGCCGCTCGTACCGTGCTCGCCATCCGTGCTGCCGCCAACCAGATGCGGCGGGGGGCGTCCGGGCGTGGACCGCTATCGGGCAGGTCACCGCAGGGGTCGTGCTGGCTTCCCTTCACGAAACGAGTTGCTCCTTGCGGAAAAAACAACAGGCGGATGATACTTTTTTTAGTTTGGGCACTTCTCACCATTTCGCCAACGATTAGCGCGGAGGTACATCGAACGTGAATTACACGGGTCCGTCATTCGAAACCGGCAATGTTGCGAGATCCGGCAATGTACGGATTGCCGGGGTTTTTGCGTAGCCGAAGCTGCATGGATTGCCGGGGTTTTTAAGGGATGCGCAGGTATCGCCTCGACATTTCGACTGGGTGCGCTATCTGCCGGAGTGACGATTTCGTGGCAATCCGGCCGAGACCGTCGGCGCGTGACGGTGGCGCAGTAGCAGCGTTCACGTCAAAGGTGGCAGGGCGGCGCCCATGGCGCGTGATCGGCTTGGAGCGGCTCCGTGCACATACAGACGGATGCGCGAGAGGGCCTCTCCAGCGGGGCAGCGCCGTGCCGGCGGGCCAGGCGGACGGCGTCGACATGACAGGACAGGACGTGCCGAAAGCGCTGCTGGCGCCTGAGTTCGAGCGCGTCCACGTGCCACAGACAGCCGGTCCCTGACGAGGTCAAAGCGGTGCAACCCGCGCCCAGGGCGGCGGAGATCAGCACGATCCACAGGAGAAGATGTCCCACAGCTGGTCCTTTCGAAGGCAGATGCCAAACGGGACCCACATGATCAGGTCCCATCGAGTGCCCGGCATAACGCAGCGGCATATGCAGAGTTGCGCCCTCCTGGCGGATTCCAGCCATGCGCAGCAATCCGCCCGCCTTGGACGATCAGCCTCTTTGCCGATGATCAGCTCCCGTCAGGGGCCGCGCCGAGGGCCGTCGTGCTGCTGTGGGGTGGTGGGCCGGTCGATGGCGGGAGGCGGCTTGGGCGATGAAAATATGGAGAGCCGGCGACGTGTGCGACGCTCCTGCCAGGCGGTCGCATCCAGGGCGCAGTCGCCGTCGGACAGGCGCGGGCGGCAGCAGGGCGTCGCGGACTCGCGCCTGCCTGCGCTCATCGCCTCGCAGAGCTGCGGATTGGCAGTACGGGATGGTGTAACTGGTGAGTTCCTGTCGCGTTGCAGAAACGACAAGGGGCGCGGTGACGGTTGTTCATCCGCCCCCATCACCCGGATGGCGCATACCCAGACCAACATCGGCAGCGTTTATGGAATATGACAACAGCAAAGCCCCCCTTCTTCTTCCGTAGGCCTCCAGAAGAAGACGGACGGGGAGGTGGTTTTCGAACCGGGCCTACCCGGATCGGAAAGTGGACATTCACTCCGGGATCAACCGGCGTTGGCCAGGTCAGGAACGCAACGCTGGGGGACGAGGGCCGGGAGGTCGAGCTGCGCTACTCGTCCTCGGTCCTCGAGGACTTCCTCCATACGATGAGAACGATCCAGGCCGAGTTCGACCGGAGGTCGGGGGCCACCCCGCCCTCGGCGACGGGCGTCAGCAAGCACTCAGGCGGCAGCTCCCGTGTATGAGCCGTACGGATACCCGGACCTGCACGGCTCCCACCCCCCGCCGGACACCTCCCTGTTCTGGCGCCGGCCGGACACCGGGGAACCGCTAGGCGGGCCCGGGCAGGACAACCCGCCGTGGGATCCGGTGGAGGAGCTCGCGAACCTCCTACAGGAGACCGCCGCGCCCGGCCCGGCAGAGACCTTCACCCGGACCGGCTACGACGGGTACGACGGCACCGGTCAACCGGTCAGCGCCATCGGGCTCGTCGCGGGACTGAAGCAGAGCCCTGCCGAGCCGCCTCCCCGACGAACCGGCAGCGGGCACCGCCGGAACGCGTCGCGGACAGCGGTGACCACCCTGCTACAGACCGGCAGTCTCTTCACCGCCGTGCTGGTCGCCGTCATCGCGGCCGTGGTGAGCATCCTCAGCGGGCTGGTCATCTGCGACACCCTGCGCCACAGCGCAGGACTCCACACGGCCAGCGAAGTGGTGAACTGGTGGCCCCTACTGGTCTACGGACCCTGGATGGTCGCCTCGCTGTCCATCCTCAGATCCGCACTGCACCAGCGCCGCGCGCTTCACTCCTGGTCGATCGTCCTGCTGTTCTCCACGCTGGCGACGCTCCTGTGTGTAGCCCAGGCACCCAGAACGCTCGCCGCCGGGACCTCGTCCGCGCTTCCCGCCGTCGCGGCGCTGGCATGCTTCCAGCAGTTGGTCCGTCAGATCACACTCACCCGGCCGCCCCGCCAGGCCGCTCCACGACACCGGACCCGGTCCCCCTCCGTCCTGCTCGGGGCGGGGCAGACGGCCACGGCCCGGCGCAGCCCGGAAAGTGTCCGGCCCGGGTCCTCCGTGGCAGACAGAGCGGCGGACCGCTCCGCGTCCGGCGGGCACAGATTCGGGTACCGCGCATGACAGTCGTACGCGGACGGCGGTGTCCTTCACGCAGGCCGAAGCCGCGGCTAAAGGCCCGGGGACCGGGATATCCACATTGGCAGGGACAGGGGCAGCGACCCGTGTCGTGCCGGCGGCCCGGGGGCAGCTGCGGCGTTCTTCCGTTGTCTGCTCGGCACGAGTCGGTGAGCTCACGCCGGAGGGGCGGCCCCTCAAGTCCGTACCGCCGGTGGACTCTGACCGGCCGGCAGTCCCGGTCGCGGTCCCGGTCCCGATTTCGGTTTCGATGAGACGAGGTGCTGATGCTGACGCTGCATACAGGTGGCAGGTCACGGGGTTCCTCCGCCCACGCGACGGCGGCCACGGCGCCGCCGGACCGCGATGTCGCAAGACCCGGCATCCCGTACGCGGCGACCGCTAAGAGCGGAGGCGGTAACAGCCGCCGACTTCCTGGCCAACCCGGGTCCTTCCACGCGATCAAAGGAGACGCACGCTTGCACCTTTGAAACGAAGATCGAAACCGATGGTCACGGGCCGGACGCGGACTCTGCCTGACAGTGTTCGTCCAGGCAGGGCCCCGTCACAAGGACGTGGCCCCGCTCTGCCTCGCACGGCGGGCATCGGGCTGCCGCGGATGCCGTTCAACAGCTGCGGCGAGGGTGCCATCCCCCTGCCCGCCGAGTAACCGGCGCCGCCCGGGGGGACCTGTGCCGGGGGGACCTGTGCCCAGGGGCCGGTGCGCTGGCGCTGGGCCGCACCTCCATGGACCGAGCCAGGCGAATCCACGACGCGCTCCGGCCCTTACCCCAACCTCCCACGCCTACCACGCCTACCACGAAAGGCAAGAAACATCGTGTACGAAATGACCTACGCCGAGCGGGTCCAGTACAAGCGGCGCCAGGACGCCGCCTACCAGGACGGCGAAGACGCCGTAACCAACCTCCGGTCGGCGCTCGCACTCGCCGGGATGACCCTGCCCTCCCTGTACAACGACGGACCGGTGGCCGGCCACGGTTTCGTCCGGCTCGGAGGATGCAACGCGGCTTTCGCCAACCGGCTCGCCGAAGTCATCGCCGCGGGCGCCGGCGCTCTGCAGCGGCAGGTTGAAAAGGCGGACAGTTCCCTGAGCCATGGGGCCTGCCGGGACCTGCGCACAGTGCCGCCGCGACACAGTTCCCAGCGGTGAGCGTCTACGGGTGGTCACCAAGAAGTCGTCGGTACTGAGCACGAGATGAGCAAGGCACACGTCGACCAAGTCGAGGCCGAGACCGCCGGCCGCACGACCGGCGACGAACGCATGCCAGCGGAAGGCCGCACGGACCAGGCTCAGGGCTCAACCGGTTACGCCAAGGAAGACGTCGAGGACGTCCTGCGCCGGTGACCGCACGGCGTACGGTCGCCGAACCCCGGGCCCCGGCCTACCCCCAGGCCGGGGCCCAGCCATGCCGGCATCGTGTGAGGGTTTAACGGGCGAGGCCGTGCCGGGGTGGGCCCGGAGACACGAGGTGACGGCGAGCGATCCGGCAGCCTCCCAGGCGCAGCCGTCCGGGCCGGTCAACCTCTCGGCGACGCCGTCGGCGACGATGCGGTGCGAGCCGGTGTCGCCGGCAGGGACAGGCAAGGTCCCTGGCCAGAGCACGGGCACCACGGCACCACGGCACGGGATGGATCTTGCTCACTCACCCCGCCCGGCGGTCGCACCACCTGAACATCAATCCCCGGGCAGGCCCCCGGGGCCCTGCCGGACCGTAGCGAGTTCGGCGCGCACGACCGACGGCACGTGACCGGTGTGGCGCTTGACGGTGCGGGTCAGGTGGGCGTGGTCGGAAAAGCCCAGATCGGCCGCGAGGCGGGCGAGGTCACCGGCCCCGCGGGCGAGCAGGTCCAGCGCCCGGCGGACACGCAGCTCGTTACGGTAGGCGCTGACGGTCCTGCCCGTGACCTGGCGGAAGACCCGGCTGAGGTGACCCGGTGATGTCGCCAGCGCCCGCGCCAGTTCCTCGATACCGGTGGCGGGCTCCGCAGCGAGGAGCTCCTGCACCCCGGCCGCCAGGACCCGGTGGCGCACCCAGCTCCGCGGCGGCGGCAGATGCGGCCGCCGGGAGTACCTCGGGAGGGCATCGAGCAGCAGGAGGAGGCCTTCCGCCGCCTCGGACGCGTCGATGCCGCGGGCCGCGCCCGCGACGAGCCTGCGGTGGCGGTAGTCGAACGCGGCGTCAGGACGCAGGACCCAGCCGTGCGCCGGCATGACCCGGCCCAGGTGCTCCTCGTACGCACCGGGTGTGAGAGTGATCCACGAGATCTCGACGTCCGCGGTACCGGCGAACTGCTCCTCGGTGCCCCGGCGGCTGGTGTACGCGGTCGTGGCGTCCAAATACTCCTCCACCCCGTCGGCAGTGCGCCGCCGCCAGCCGCTGCGGTACAGACACAGCGCGTCGTCCTCCTCCAGGACCAGCGGCGTCCATCGGCCGGCCCGCCCCACCCACGGCTGGTGCACGTCCCTCATGGTGACGCCGTCGATCTGCGCGACCAGTTCATTGCGAATCGCCATGCCGCCTCCCCCACCCGACCGCCGTCACTGACGCCGTTGCTGACGCTGACGCCCGATTGTGCCGCCACAGCCCCGGCCCGCGACAGAGGCCGAACCAGGCGGGCCGAACCGGGCATGGATGTTCAAGCCGCCGGGCCGGCCACGCCCGGATGATGACGGTGGCCGGGAACACCGGCCCGGTATCCGCCCGGGGGATCCGCGGCCCAGCCGCCCAGCCAACCAACCGCTGCCGTCACTCACCTCCTGACGCCCCGGCAGGCTGCGGGTCGTAACTGCGGAGTGCACCGCGCGGAACTGTCCGTGAATCCGAGTAGAAGTGGACCCTCGTCTTGAACATCATCCGCAAATTCCTCATCGCCGCGGTCGCCGTGTGCGCGACGCTCTCGGTCACCGCCGGGACTGCGCACGCCGACGGCACGAGCTGGTCAACCAACCCGACCCTGTGCCAGTCCGGATGCAGCATGGACGCCAACTACATCCGCTTCTGGCAGTCGGTGCTGTGGGCCGACAACGTCTACGGCCGCATCACCTCCACCACCTTCATCGACGGCCAGTTCGGCCCCAACACCAACGCCCGCACCAAGGACTGGCAGTCCATCCACCTCGACTGGGACGGCAAGCCACTGCTCGTGGACGGCAGGACGGGCCCCCGTACGTGGTGGTCGGCCCAGTACACGTACAACAAGAACGTGTGCTCCTTCGACCAGGAAGGAAACAAGAGCTGCACGTTCTACGGCACCGCGCACCAGTTCAAGTGGGGCGTGCCGAACGCCGCGAGCAACAACTGGTGGTTCATCAACCCCCGCACCGGAACAAAGGTGTGGCTCACCGCCTGACCCTCCTCTTTCACACCGCACCATAGAAGCGCGTTCATCCTGCACACACACGCGACAGAGCTGGCTCGGCTGCTGGGTGTCGAAGATGTCGCCATGCAGCCCAGCGACCAGGCCAGCCTGACGCGATCACCCCGGCGTCGACTGGGCGCAGGAGCAAGGCGCCGGCCTGGAGTCCGGTCGCATGGCCATGCGGCTCGTGACAGCGAATGACGGCGTCCCGCCCCTCCCCGCAGGGGCGGGACACGACCGTCTGCGGTCCTGTCACCCTTGAAGCAGTCGCCTTCGCCGGGCCTCTGCGCCCCGGTCAGGCGCAGTCGACGCCCTGTCGGGCACGGGAGCCGGCTTCTCGGGAACCGGGCGAAGGGTGATCAGGTATGCCTCGGCGGACTCGAGGAGGGAAGAGTCCGGGGCCTGGCGGCGCCCGCGGGCCTTGACCTCCAGCTCGTACCAGCCCGGGCCGGAGGCCGACAGGACCGGAAGTTCTGAGCGCGGCCCATCGACGACCGACTCGACACGCATGCTGCCCGTGGGCGACCAGACCAGCGCCGTAGCCTCCTCCTCCCATTGCTCCGACGAGACTGGCGAGGTCCCTGTCCGGACTTCCACTCGCACGTTGCCTGTGTTGATGCCGGTCCGCACCACCGCCCCCGCGGACATCGGGGCGATCAAGTCACCCGACCAGTCAGCGCTCTCGATGGGTACTTCGCCGTGGTCGAAGATCCCGAAAGCGCCCTCGTTGACGAAGACTGGGGCCTGGTGGATCGTCATCAGCGCTCCTCATGTCGTACCGCGCAACCGCCGCCAGGAGAGGCAATCACCGGCCCGCCCGCCACGCAACGGCGCCGCCCCTCCTGGCCGGGGCCAACACTGCCCCTCCTGAACGGGCACGTTGAACGGGTCGCCCTGAACAGGCAACCATGTCCAGGCCGGGCCGGCGCCTGGGCAGCACCGGTGCTGCGCTCATATCCTGAGTTGATGTATGAGACCTCCGCCGCTCTGGCGACCGCCCGCTGGCCGCTTGCCGCAGCCGCGGAGACTGACTGGCTTCATTCACTGGCCGCCGACGACGGGCTCACCGGCTTCATGCCGCCGCCGCTGCCTGACGCGGCGTGGGTGCTCCACGCCATGTACGAACACGAACGCGGGCCCTTCGACATGTCGTACGTCGAGTACCGGCGTGCCTTCTTGAACTGGCACGCGACCAGCCCGGACATCGTCCCGGGCCTCGAACCCGCGGACGTGTTCACCGACGTCTCGAACACCTTCGCCAAGCGGACGGGCGAGCACCCCGGGCCACGCTATCGCCGTCTGCGCTGGGCGGAACTCTCCATGCGGACGGGAGACCCCGTGGCCCCTGAGGGATTCCTGCCCTGCCACAGGTCCTTCCCTTCGCTCCACGAGACGGGGGGTTGGCCGGTCGGCATCACGTCGCCCTCCGAGGGCAGCCTGGACCGTACCGACTGGAACCGGCTGGTCGAGATCCTCACCGAGCACAGCCCTCACGGCCCGGACACCCGCTGCCTCGCCTACTACACCCCGTTGGGACAAGGAGCCGAGGACTTCGACAACCTCCACGTCCGGGCCGGCCGGCTCTCGGACGCCAAGGCCTTGTATGACCACCCCGAGGAGGAGTTCTGGACCCCGTCCAACCTCTGGGCCCACGACCGGTCCTGGGTCCTGTGCACGGATTACGACTTGTGGGCCACCAAGGTCGCCGGCCCGGCGCCGCTCGTCGAGGCCCTCCTCAACGACTCGGAGATCGAGGCCGTACGCCTGCCCTGGGCTCCCTGACCCGACCAACCGACCTCGGATGACGGCGGTCGCCCCATCCCTCCCCGCCGCGGGTCGTTCGGCATGAGGTACTTCCCCATCCAGGTGGTGACATCCCCTGGGGACGCTCCCCGCCTCCTGCCGCCTCCTCACGCGAAGTCCCTTGGCCGCGAGACAGGTAACCCTAAATGGCGGGTACCGACTTCGCCCTCCCGCCCAGCGTCACTATCCTCTCTTGGCGGTGCCTGTGACCGTCAGCCCAAGGTCGGCAGGGAGATAGGCCGCCGCCAGGGCCACAGCCTCTTCGGCCGTGACGGCCTCGCCGATGACGTCGGCGTGAGGGTGCTTCAGCACGCGGTACCGACTGCCGCCAAATGACGGGGCAATGGCGACCTCAACGTGGAACGGAAATCCGGTGCAGGAGCTGAAGCCGAGCGTCCAGTGGCTGGAGAACACATAGAGCTCTCGCAGACGCCGTTCGGCGTGAGCCGCTTCCACGAGTGCGCCGAACTCGGGAAAATCCGGTGCCTCGGCTGCCTGTTTCCGCATCAAACACCACTGCAACTCCAGGACCGCGGCCGGCCCACGGTCGTGCGCTTCGGCGCGCTCGCTGAAGTGCAGAAACGGCAGCTCCGCCCGCAGCTCCCGAAGACTCCCGCCCTGTCCCCACGCCACGCCAGCCCTGACGACATCCGCCAGATCGGACGTGGATCCGGTGATGAATTCGACCCCCTGGCTCCAACCAGAGACCCCGAACCTGCGACTCGCGGCCCCGATGTGAACGGACAGCGGCTTGCGCTCAGGCACCGACGCAGCGATGCCCGCCGAAACGAGTGTCCCCCAGTCGCCGGGCACCACCACGAGATCGACATCAAGGTCTGCCGCCAGCTGTTCCAGTGCGCCGGCAAGGCTACCCGCAGCGACCAGGTCGGGATAAAGATCAGAGTTCACCTCCGAAGTCTGCCATCGCCCTGATGGCTGGCGGCCTCAGCGCTGAACCATCGTGACCCGGCGCGGGCGAAGCCGCGTCACCTGGCGGGTGACGACCCCGTGCACATCACCAGGGCACTTCGCCGGTGTCTGCGAAGAACTGACCGGTCGGGCCGTCGTCGGGCAGGGTGGCGAGTTTGATGGCGATTGCCGCTCCCTGGGCGGGGGTGCGTACGCCGCGGAAGCCGTTGAGGTCGGTCGCGACGTAGCCGGGGCAGGCGGCATTGATGAGGATGTTCGTGCTGGCCAGCTCCCGGGCGTATTGGAGGGTGACGGCGTTCAGGAACGTCTTCGACGGCGCGTACGCCACGGCGATCGGACCCGTCGTCTGCTCGGCAGCGGTTCCTGACTGCCGGGTGAGGGAGCCGACGCTGCTGGACATGTTGACGATCCGCGGTGAGGCAGAGCGGCGCAGCAGAGGCATCATCGCGTTGGTGACGCGGATGACGCCGATCACGTTGGTCTCCACGACCGTCCGGATGGTGACGGGATCGACGCGGGTGGGCTCCTGGGGCGCACCGCCGGTGATGGCGGCGTTGTTGACGAGCACGTCGAGGCGTCCGGCCTGTTCCTCGATGAGTCGTGCGGCGGCGGTCACGCTCGCATCGTCGGTCACGTCCAGAGGTACGCCGAACGCGTCGACGCCGGCCGCGCGCAGTCTCTCCACCGCGGCCTTACGGCGCTGCTCGTCGCGGGCGCCGACGCCCACGCTCCAGCCGAGGGCGCCCAGACCCGCGGCGATTTCGTAGCCGATTCCCTTGTTCGCGCCGGTGACCAGCGCAATCGTTCGTTCGCTCATGGGGATCATGCTGCCCTCGGACGCGGGCGGGGGTCCAAGACCGATCGGGTGGGCAGCGATACCGTCAGGGTATGGATCTGGAGTAGCGTGGCCGGATGGAGACCCGGGAACTGCGCTACTTCGTCGCTGTCGCTGAAGAGCTGCACTTCGGGCGCGCCGCGCACCGGCTCGGGATCGCACAACCGCCTCTGTCACGGGCGATCCAGCAGCTCGAACGCCGGCTGGGGGTAGTCCTCCTGGATCGGACCAGCCGCAGCGTCGCCCTGACCGAGGCCGGTGCGGTGCTACTGACCGAGGGCCGGGCCGCCCTCGAAGCGGTCGACGCCGCCGAGCGCCGGACCCGACGTGCCGCGCTGTCCGCGACCGGCCGACCCGGCCTGGGACTGGTGACGAAGGCCAGCGCGTCCAGGGAACTGCTGGCGAGACTGCTCGACGCGTACGCCGCCGAACCCGGCGCGGTCCTCATCGACGTCATCCTGTGCGGCCCGGCCGAGCAGGAACGACTCCTGCGCGAGGGCCGGGCCGACGTGGCGCTGCTGCACCGCCCGTTCGACTCGACGGCCGGGTTCCACACCGAGGAACTCAGCACGGAGGGCCAGGTTGTGGTCCTGCCGGCCGGGCATCCGCTCACTGGCCGGGCCCATGTCCACATGGCCGACATCACCGATCTGCCGGGCCTGCCCCTGCCACGCTGGCCCGACTCCGACGGCGCCTACCCGCCCGGTCCCGGCCCACAAGTCCGCGACCACGCACAGCTGTTGCAGCTCGTCGCGCTCGGCCGGGCCTGCGCGGTCTCACCGGAGTCGTGCCGAACCCAACTGCCCGATGACCTCGCCGCCGTACCGGTGCTGGATGCGCCGAAAGTCACGACCGTGATCGCCTGGCCACCGCACAGCCGGTCCAGAGCCGTCGCCGACTTGGTGCGGACTGCGACATGTCTCCAGTAAGTCCAGCACGTCTGGTCAGGGTCCGCCTTTCATGGCCGGGCTCTGATGTCGATACCGACGCCGGGCTCGAAGGGGCCCCCCGCCTGCCTCCCGCGGTCAGTGCGGCAACGCGCCGGCGCCGCGGCCGTCCGGGCCGCCCGTGGCCGGACGCCCTGCCCTCGCGCTGCGCGGGCGGGCGTTCTTCTGGCCACTACCCCGGCTACGTCCTACTCCTCCGGCTCCCAGGCGCGGAGCAGGTCGAGCAGCCCTGCGTCTCCGTCAACGCGCAAGGAGCTGGCGGGGATGCGGTCGTACAAGTAGAGGACCAACTCACTGGCCGTGCCGTGGACGGAGGCGCCGGCCTCGTCCGAGTCCTCACCGGTCGGGGCAGCTGGCGCGGGGATGGGGGTGGAGCGTGCGCCGTCGCCGTCGACCGTGAGGCGCCAGGAGTGGCCCTCGGTCGCGTGGAAGTCGAAGGTCGTGGGCTTGTGCGGCCAGGCGCTGGGCGTCGCGACACAGGTGAACAGGAACTCCTCGACACCGTCGAGTGCGACGTGGGCCGGCAGCGGCTGCGGGGCGCCTGCGGCGAGCTCGGCGTCGTAGGTGTGCACCGCGCTCTCCTGGACCCGGTGCCGGGCGACTCCGCCAGAGGTCCGCGGCGTCTGCAGGGCACTCCACCAGGCCCAGCAGCCGGCGTCCGGTCCCGCCTCGCGCAGGGCGCTCAGCAGAAGCTGCGTCGACGCGGCCAACCAGGCCAGCAGGGCCTCACGCTCCCGCGGCACTTCCAGAGCGGCGCGCGCAGCGGCGGCCTCGGCCGGAGGAGCGTCGGCGGGCCCTGCGGCGACTATGGCGGCCCAGTAACGGTCTCCCCCACCCAGGTGCTTCACCAGATCGAACAGCGTCCATCCGGGGCAGGTGGGCACCTGTGCGTCGAGGCTGGGCGCGGCGGCGACCGCGGTGCGGAACGCGGTCGACCGTTCATCGATCAGGCGCAGGAGGTCAGGGAACTCGAGATTCTTTTCCACGCCGGATGTCTATCACCGCGTTCCGGTGATCGGACAGCGATTTTCAACATCGCGGTTGGTTTGGCCCTTTGGCCATTGGGCCATTGGGGACGTCGTCCTCGCCTCCCGCCGCTCAGGGGACATGCTGCGCACTGCGGCGAGGACGCTGGTGGTCGCGGTTCGCCCGCGGTCACGCCGGTGGGTGCGTGTCACCGCGTGCGGGACGAAGAGCGGCAGGTCCGCGACGCCGTGGTCGGCGAACTCGGGACCACCGCCGTCGGCAAGTCTGGGTAGGGCCAGTTCAGGTCCTCGCCCTCCCTCATCCCGCATCGGCAGTGGCCCATCTCTGCGTAGCCGCAATGCGCAGAGCGAGTGTGTGTCCAGCGCGACGACCGGGACCGGGCAGCGCACGAGAGCGTTCAGCACAACCGGACCATCGTCCGCGTGAGCCGGTCGGCTCGGGGTGCGCCAGGCTGAGCCGGTTGTCAGTGCCGGGCATGATGATGACCTGCATGACGGAAAACAGTGCCCTCCTCTCCCGTGACGCCTACGCGGAGGCCGTGACCACCGCCCTGGCGGCGTCGGCCGCCTATTACGGCGACGGGACCACCCCGCTCGGTGACGACGAGTACGACGGACTGCTGCGCGCCATCGCGGCCTACGAGGACGCCCACGCGGACGAGGCGCTTGCCGAGTCGCCTACGGGGAAGGTGGCGGGCGGGGCGGTGCAGGGCGACGTGCCGCACTCGGTGCCCATGCTCTCCCTCGACAACGTCTTCAACGCTGACGAGCTCGCCGAGTGGGCCGCAGGGCTGGAGCGGCGTCTCGGGCGCCCTGTGGCCGGGTGGTGTGTGGAGCCGAAGCTCGACGGTCTCGCGGTGGCCGCCCGGTACCGGGGTGGGCGGCTCGTACAGGTCCTCACCCGCGGGGACGGCCTGGCAGGCGAGGACATCACCCACGCCGCCGACGCCGTCGTCGGTCTGCCGCCGGTCCTGACCGAGCCGATCGATGTCGAGCTGCGCGGCGAGGTGCTGCTGACGACCTCGCAGTTCGAGGAGGCCAACCGGATCCGGCTCGTCCATGAGGCCACGCCCTTCGCGCACCCGCGGAGCGGAGCGGCCGGCACGCTGCGGGCCAAGGACCGCCCCTACCGGATCGAGCTGACCTTCTTCGCCTACAGCGCGGTCGGCCTGGACGACCTCGGCCATGTCGCTCTGCTGGAGAGGCTGGCCGCGCTCGGCGCGAACACGGCCGCCACCACGGCCGCCGCCCCGATGCGATGCGAGACCGTGGAGCAGGTACAGGAACGCATCGACGCGATCGCCGGCTTGCGAGCCCAACTGCCGTTCGGAATCGACGGTGTCGTCGTCAAGGCCGACACGGCGGAGGACCAGCGGCAGGCCGGGAACGGCTCGCGCGCTCCGAGGTGGGCGGTGGCCCGGAAGCTGGCGGCCGAGCACAAGGTGACGCGCCTGCTGGCCGTGGAGTGGAACGTCGGCCGCACGGGGATCATCGCCCCGCGCGCCGTCCTGGAGCCCGTCGTCATCGACGGCGTGACGGTCACCTACGCCACGCTCCACAATCCGTCCGACATCACCCGGCGCGGGCTCATGGTCGGCGACCAGGTGTTCGTGTACCGCGCCGGCGACGTGATCCCCCGGATCGAGGCACCGCTCGTCGACCAGCGCACCGGCACCGAGAGCCCGATCCTCTTCCCCGAGGCGTGCCCCCGCTGCGGCGACGCGATCGACACCACCGAACAGCGCTGGCGCTGTGTGCGCGGCCGCAGCTGCCAGGTCGTGGCCTCGGTCATCTACGCCGCCGGCCGAGATCAGCTCGACATCGAAGGCCTCGGAGGCACGCGGGCGATCCAGCTGGTCGAGGCCGGACTGGTCCAGGACATCGCCGACCTCTTCACGCTGACCCGCGAGCAGTTGCTCGGGCTGGAGCGGATGGGCGAGACCAGCGCCGCGAACCTCCTGGCCGCCATCGAGACCGCCCGCGGAGCCGCTTTGAGCCGCGTGTTCTGCGCGCTCGGAGTGCGCGGCACCGGTCGCACCATGTCCCGCCGGATCGCCGCGTACTTCGGCTCGATGGCGGCGATCCGGGCCGCCGACGCGGACACCCTGGCCGAAGTCGACGGCATCGGCACTGAGAAGGCCCGCGTCATCGCGGCCGAACTCGTCGAACTCGCCCCGCTCCTCGACAAACTCCAGGCGCAGCGGGTCGGCACGCAGGTCACCACCCCGCAAAGGCCTGCGACTGCGACGGCGGCGGCCGAGGGCGAGGGCGAGGAATCGGCGGGCGGCCCGCTGGCCGGACAGGCCGTCGTGGTGACCGGCTCCATGACGGGCGCCCTCGCAGCGCTGTCCCGAAACGAGATGAACGAGCTGATCGAGCGGGCCGGCGGAAAGGCCTCCTCCTCGGTGTCCAAGCGCACCACCCTCCTGGTCGCGGGCGAGAAGGCCGGCTCCAAGCGCACCAAGGCCGGAGAACTGGGCATCCGTATCCTCGACCCCGAGGAATTCGCCGTACTCGTCGCCGACTTCCTCGCCGCCGCTTAGGTGGTTGACCCCCAGCGGTATTCAGGTGGCTGGCAGGCGGCTGTCCGCCCAGTGCGGTGTGGCAGCGATGGTGGCAAGATCGTTTGCCGACACCGAGTACCTCATTCGTTCGGTGTTCGGTGCAGTGGCTACGCCTTCAGTGCGTAACCCAGACCGTCACCGAGTGCCCCCTGCCCGGCCCGTGGGCAGGGGGCATCGAGCTCGCTCACCTGCGGTGAGAGCCGAGCGTCATGCCGATGGCCGGGTGAGTCTGGCGGCCACGGCGTCGAGGACCCAGTCCAGGCCGGTCTCGAAGGACGCCTCGGCGTCCACGTCCGTGCCGTCGTACACGGCCTTGGTCAGCGCCGGGAAGCGGCCGGTGGCCAACATCCTTGTCAGATACGGGCCCGAGGCGCGTTGCCAGTCGTGCTTCGACTGGCCCGTGGCGCGCTCGGCGCGAAGGTTCGCGATCTCGCGCCTGATCGCGCCGGTGAAGTAGGCGCTGACCGTCTCCACCGCCCGCATGGCGGTGTCGATGTCGGTGAGGGGGTCCAGGGCGGCCAGCGTGGCCTCGCCCACAGCGAGGGCGTTCGGGCCCAGGGCCGGGCGGCCGCCCAGTAGGTCGGCCAGCCATTCGTGCCGGAGAGCCGCGTGTCTCGTGCGCTGGGCGAGGGTGCGCAGCGCTTCCCGCCAGTCGCCGGGCTGCTCCTGGTGGAGGATCTCGGCGTAGACCTCGTCCACCATGAGGTCGAACAGCTCCTGCTTGGTGGAGATGTATCCGTACAGCCGCATCGGGCCCGCATCCAGCCGGGCGGCGACCTTGCGCAACGACACCGCGTCCAGCCCGCCCTCGTCGGCCAGCGCGACGGCGGCGGCAACGATCCGCTCCCGGTCGAGCGGCACGGGGCGAGCCGACGGCTCCGGCCGGTCCCACACACTCATGAGTCACACCGTTCTGCTGCGGTACGCCGATGATGGAAATACAGTGTATCGCCATGAGACATCGTATCGCCGTAGTCGGGAGCGGCCCTGGAGGCCTTACCTTCGCCCGTGTCCTGCACCGCCAGGGCTACCCCGTCGCCATCCTCGAACGCGATCCGGCCCCCGACGTCCGCCCGCCCGGCGGGGCGCTGGACCTGCATGAAGGGCTGGGACAGCTCGCGCTGGACAAGGCGGGGCTGCTGGCGGAGTTCCAGGCGGTGTCCCGCCCCGAGGGGCAGGCCATGCGCATCCTGGACGCGGACGGCACCGTCCTGCGCGACTGGCGACCCCGTCCAGATGACCGGGCCAATCCCGAGATCGACCGCGGGCAACTCCGTGACCTGCTGCTCGGCGCTCTCGACGTGCAGTGGGGGCGGAGCGTGACGCAGGTGGTGCCGGGGATTCGGGAAGGTGTAGCAGTCCATTTCGCGGACGGGCGACGGGAGACGTTCGACCTCGTGGTCGGCGCGGACGGCGCCTGGTCGCGAACACGGCCGGCAGTCTCCTCAGTGACACCGCACTACACCGGCGTCACCTATGTCGAAAGCGCCCTCGACGACATCGACACCCGCCATCCCGACCTCGCCCGGCTGATCGGCGAGGGTTCGGTGGCCGTGTACGGGGTGAACCGAGCTCTCGTCGCCCAGCGCAACAGCGGCGGCCACGTCAAGGTGTACGCCCAGTTCCGCGCCCCGCTGGCCTGGCACGCAAACCTTGACCTGGGGGACGCTGAGGCCGTGCGATCGCGCCTGCTGGCGCTGTTCGACGGCTGGGCCGCTCCAGTCCTCGGCCTCCTCCGCCACGCCACCGCTTTCGTCCATCGCCCCCTCTACGTCCTGCCCGTGTCGCATACCTGGACCCATGTCCCCGGGGTGACGCTATTGGGCGACGCCGCCCATCTGATGCCTCCGTTGGGGGCGGGCGCGAACCTCGCGATGCTGGAGGGCGCCGAACTCGCCGAGTCCATCGCCGCCGGCCCTGGGAATCTGGACGAGGCTGTCCGCACCTTCGAGGAACGGATGTGGGCACGGGCCGGCAGGTGGGCGAAGATCACGACGGCGGGTCTGGAACGCCTCGTGAGCCCGGACCCCGCCGAGGCTCTCGCCCTCTTCGACCAAGTCCAGCCTTCCTGACCGCCAAGTACGAAAGCACGCGCCCGAGCTCCAGCACCAGCAAGCCCTGGGCCCAGTCGGGTCCCGACGAGGATGGCGGGTTGGACGGCGAGGGCGACGCAGTGGGTGAGGCTGCGCCTGCTGCGGCTTAAGGGCACCCCCGGGAAGCAGTTGTGGAGTACCTCGCCGCCGCGGGCGTCACCCACGAAGCAGCCCAGGCCGTCCAGCGGGAGTCCATGGTGGTCGGCCAGGCGGTCGGGCTTGGCCCCATCAATGAGACTGCTTCTGCCGCCAGGTGGCTTTCGCGTACGGCGATCACTTTCCGTCGGTGATGTAGTAATCGTTCTTGATGTACTCCAGGGTGTAGCTGCCGAGGTCGCTCTCGGTGAAAGTGGCAGAAGTCCGGACCGCTTCGAGCGGCATCTCGATCTTGTCGGGGCTGTGGACGAGGACGCGCTGCGGATCGACGGTCGCGGTTTGCAGCGCCTTCTTCTGCTCGGGTGAAATCATCTGGAAGACGATGACGTACGTCGAGGTGCACGGACCGAACCCCTGGTCCTGTGCCTTTTTCGCGCCCGGCCCGGCCACTTCGCAGACCGTGGCGATGTCCTCGCGCCCGAGGCCGTGGAGGTACTGCTCGTACCGCTGGATCGCGCGCTCCTTCGTCCTGGGTGCGGGCTGGTCGCCGGTAGGGGCGGGCGACGGCTTCTCTGGGCCAGTGGACGCCGACGGCGCGGCCGACGGCTCATTCGTCGACGTCGACACGGACGGCTGCGAAGGCTTCGCGCCCGCATCCTCCTTGGCCTTCTCCGGACCGCACGCGCACGCCGCCAGCACCAGGCCGGCGGATACTGCCACGCTCACCATCGTCCGTGTTCTCATCGGATCCCCTCCACCAGCCGACTACACCATCAAGGGTTCACGCAGGATCCAGGGGAACGGTTCCCGCGGCGGTGCATGAGCTGCGAACTGGGCCGCTTTCGCTTCCGCCGTCGTAGCGCCGACGCCCGTGACCCCCCGACCGTTCCCGGGTGCCTCGTCGAGCCGCCTGGTCCGCCCGGGAGGAGGCGTGCCGCTCGCCTCAGGCTTGGCTTCGATTGCTGTGAAATGATCGGCCAGATGGTGGGGACCAGCAGTGAGGATGGGTGGGCGCTTTGGCACAGAGCCGAGCGAGTCGTCAACGAAGTCGCCCAAGGGCTCTGCACGTTGGACGAGGAAACATCCTGGTTCTCCGACCTTGCCCCGGCAGGACAGCAGGCTGTACTGCAGCAGGTCGCCAGCTACGCGATGCAGGCCCACATCACGGCGACAGACGGGCGCGAGGGGGTTGCCCGGTCCGGGGTGAAGCCCACGGCCAACCCTTCGGTGATGATTTGTATGGACCCGCCTCGCTACGGGTTCGCTGTTCTCCCGGCCGTCGAACACGTCCAAGCGTTCCGTGTCCTGGTCTCAGTGTTCTCCGTCGCCGACACTCGCCGAAAGCAGACCTACTGCAAAGGTGCTTGCGGCCACCCCTGGCACAACTTGCCTCCCCGGTGAGACGCCGTGGCGGCACACCCTGACTCGATTGCGGTTCCCCTGATTGATTGCCGCTGGGTCTTCTGATCGTTTGTTGATGTCGCCGCCAGCCGGCGTTCCCGACCACTCCTTCGTCCCGCTGAGGGGCAGGCGGGTGACGCACCCGTCTTCGAGTCGCCCATGGCACGGATCCGGGTTCCCGGACCGGTTGGCAGACAGCGATCAACGCCGGGAACGGTCCTGGCCGACGAGGCGTACTCACGGCGCGCTCGCCGCGGTCACCTGCGCCGTCGCGGAATCCGGGCGGTGATGCCGCGACCGGCCGACCGGCCGCCAAGTGCCAGCGCGCGGTAGTCTCGGTCGCCGGCTGCTGGCCTTGGCCGCGACCTCGAGCATTGCGTCACGTGGATCACTTTGCTGACCAGTGGCATCACCGCCGCTCACCTGGGAACCGCATGGGCACCGCCTGCCGATGGCAACTACTGCACTCGCTCTGTTCTGCCCCCCCTCCCCCAGCCCGCACCGGGCCACGTTCCCCTCACTGAACCCACGCCCCACCCCTGGGCCCGGTCCGTCACCGGGGAGCACCTGCAGCCTGGTTATCGGCAAGGCTTCGTCGTCGGGGGGCGAAGACTCGCCCGGCGGACTGGGCAAGGGCACGAGGGTCTTCTGAGTGGTCGGTCAATCCCGAACGCAGCGGCTGTCACCAAGGGGTGCGGATTTTGATGCCCAGGGCGCGGACCCGATCCTGGTCCTGCGGCGGAAGTCTCAGCAGCAGGTCCTCCCCCACGACGCCGTCGTGCTGCCAGATGGCGCTCAGGCTCTCCAGGGCCGCGTCCGCGACCTCGGGCTCCTCGTCCGCCGCGGCGAGCACCAGGGCTTCCACGACTGGCCTGGTACGGAGTTCCGCGACCGCCCGTGCCGTCCGGGCCCGCTGCTGCGCGGGGACGGCCGGGTCGGCGAGCGAGCGCAGGACGTTCGCCGTGTCACGGGCGTCATCGCAGGGCAGTACCCAGATCACGTAGGCGAGTTGCGCACCGACCATGATCAGGTATTGCAGTGGCATGAGCAGTCCCACTGGCAGCAGCGGCACCAGTGGCAGGACGACCATCCAGCCGCCCCGGATCCGCTGGGGGCCGCCGGTCGGAGGTTCGAACCGTCGACCGGCCAGCAGGACGATCACGAACATGGTCGCGATCGTCAGGAGGGGCACACTCACGAGCGCGACCCCTATACCGAGCGCGAACTCCTCAGCGAAGGGTCCGTCCCCGAGGGCCGGCAGCACCGAGGCGGCGGCCACACAGGCGAGCAGGGCGGTCAGAATGTAGCGCCACAGGGATATCCACAGCCACTTCCCCGTACTCATGACGGCTTCCTCATTTCAACCCAGGTGCGGTGGTCAACGTCCTGACAGAAGAGGCCAGCCGTCCACTCCGTCAGGCGCAGCGTAGCCTGGCGTCGGCCGTGGCGGCATGGGAGATCCACCGTCTTCTGGCTCTTCTGCCTCTTCTGCGCGTGGTCGATCCGACCGTGCCCCCCACCCCTCGTCGAGGGCCGCGTCCGCTGGGCCGGGCGTGCCGGGGCGGGTCGTGCAGAGGGCGGTGGGGGCCCGCGGAGCGGTCTTCTGTTCTGTCAGGGAGCGTTGATCCCGAGGTTCTGGTTGGTGGCGTTCGTCGCTCCGGGGCTGAGCAGGTTGTTGTTCGTGCGACGGTGTTGGTGACGATGCAGGGAGCGTCGGCGGCGACTTCACTGTGAGGTCGACAATGAAGGCGCTGCTCACCGACGTTCACGTTCGTTCGTAGGATCGCTGCATGCCTCATGACGAACGCGTAACCCGGTCCACGTTCTCCCGTCGCCTTCAGCCGATATCAGCTCCTCAGGCGATGTCGCGGCTGCCCCAGCGGATCTGGTCGGACGAGGACTGGAAGCAGATCCAGCTCGGCTACGCGGCGCGGGACATGGATGAGAAGTGGAACGTCTTCACGGAGGGCGAGGTTGTCTTCCTGCACCGCAGCTGGACCGGGCACGGCGTCTTCGCCGCGACATTCGGCCCGGTTGACGGCGGTGGATGGCAGATCGTCAGCGCCGTGGTCGAGCGGGACGCCGAGCGCTACCGAGGGACGGACGATGCCTATGACTGCGTGATGCTCGAGCTGGTGATCAGCGCCATCGTGCTGGGCGAACCGGCGGCTGACCTCCGCTCGCAGTTGGTGGAGTTGACACGTCGGCAGTCCGGCTCTGCCGATGCCCCGGCCGGTCTGATTCAGCACAGCGCCTTGGGGCTGCGCTCGGACTCCTAGGTTCGTCTGGACGGGTGCCCTTGCCCCTTGACACCCCCGCCCGCGGCCCGTGACCCCGCCAGGCACGCCTTGGGCGTCGCCGCCCGTCTGTGGGCCGTCCGTCCGGGCCGGCGGCCCACGGGCCTTTCGTCGCGAGCCGCCATGGGCGCCGGGTGGGTGCGCGGGGGGGGTGGGTGCGGGATTCAGAGGCGGGAGGGGACCCCGTTCCAGGAGAAGCCTTCCTCGACGGCAGCGGGGAACGGGGTGATACCGAGCAGGGCCGTGGTGGCTTCGGCCGCTGTGCGGTGCCACAGCCGCGCGTCCTGGATCATGGCGTGGCCGCCTCGGCGCATGGAGATCCCGGCGACGCGGGCGCCCGCCCCGTGCGCGCGGGTCAGGTACGACCAGGTGTCCTGCGCCCTGGTGACGCGGTCGGCTTCGTCATGGAGCGCGATGACGGTGCGGCCTTGCAGGTGGCTCACCGGCTCGGCGGGCGGGCACCACGGGGCGAGCGCCACGACGCCTGTGACCTGTGGGTCCGCGGCGGCGCGCAGCGCCGCCCGGGCGCCGAGGGAGTGGCCCACCAGGACGACGGGCACCGGTCCCGTCAGCGCGTGCAGTTCGTCCAGGGCACGGCGGGCGTCGGTGACGGGGTGGGCGTGGTGGCCGTTCCATCCCCGGTACTGGTAGCGGACGTGTGCGACGAGGATGTCCTCGTCCACGGTGGCGCGCAGGATCGCCCGGGCGAACGGGCGCGTGCGCAGCGCGGGCAGGTTCAGCCGGGGTGGCGGCTGCAAGGCGTCGGCCCGGCCGCCGTGGAGGAGCAGTACGGCTCCCTTGACCGCGCCGGGTGACAGGCCGGTGCGGAGCGGAGCCAGGGCCCGGCGGTCCGCCGCGTTGTCGATGGGGGGTGGCGGCATCGCTCATCCTCCTGTCCGGGAGCGGGGGCGGCGGGGTGGCAGCGGGAGGAAGCCGCTGGTGCGGGCGACGTACTCGGCGAAGCCGGGGCGGTGTGCCATGTGGTTCTCCAGGAGGCGTTTGCCGCTGCCGACGGTGAGCAGCAACGTCATGGTCACCGGGGAGATCAGGGCTGCGGCCGCGGTCGGCCAGCTGGTGCAGGCCAGGAGGTACAGGCCCCACCAAAGGAGGCTGTCGCCGAAGTAGTTGGGGTGCCGGGTCCAGGCCCACAGGCCGCGGTCCATGATGCGGCCGCGGTTGTGCGGATCGGCTTTGAAGCGGGCCAGCTGGTGGTCGCCGACGGTCTCGAAGAGGAGGCCGGCTGCCCAGAGGGTGATCCCGCAGACGGCGAGGGGGCCCAGGGGTGCGGTGCTGTAGGAGGCGATCTGGACGGGAAGGGAGATGAGCCAGACCAGTGCCGCCTGCAGGAGGTAGACGGTGCGCAGCGCGTACCACTTCTGGTTTCCCGGAGCTTTGGCCAGAAGTGCGGTGTAGCGGGGATCCTCGCCGTGGCCGCGGGAGCGGTGGGCGATGTGCGCCGCGAGCCGCAGCCCCCAGAGGGCGGTCGCCGCGAGAACCACGAACCGGCGGCCGTCGTCGCCGTGACCGGCGGACAGCAGAAAGGTGACGGTGGCCACGGCGGTGAAGGCGATGCCCCAGGCGATGTCCACGATCCGGTGCAGGCCGCGGCGTACGGCGACGGCGAACGTGATCAGGAGCACCGCGAGGGCTGCGCCGGCGGCCGCGGCGAGGTTGGGGGCCAGGGCACCCCAGTGGACGCTGTTCACGGCTGCCCTGCCGGGTGGTACCAGGCGGCCGGGGTGGGCGGCATGGCGGAGCGGCCCTCGCGGGTGGGGCGGACGGCGAGGATCTGGTCCACGCCCATGCGGCGTTCGGTGAAGGCGAGTGAGGCTCCGGCCAGGTACAGGCGCCAGACCCGGCCGGTCGTTTCGCCTACGAGGTCCACGACGTCGCTCCAGTGGTCTTCGAGGTTGGTGCGCCAGGCATCGATCGTGGCGGTGTAGTGCTCGCGCAGGGACTCCACCGACCGTACTTCAAGACCGGAGCCCTCGAGGAGGTCGGTGGTCTGCCCGACGGGGCGCATGTGCATGTCGGGGGCGATGTAGGTCTCGATGAACGCGCCGCCTCCGGGGGCGTTCGCTCCGCGGGACATCTGCTGGACGAGCACCCGGCCCTCCGGTCGTAGCGCGCCGTACAGCTTCGCGGTGAAGTGGGGGTATTCGGCGTCGCCGACGTGTTCGCCCATCTCGACGGCGCTGATGGCGTCGTATCCGGCGCCGTCGATGTGCCGCCAGTGCCGCAGCTGGACGTCGACCAGGTCGGTGATGCCTTCCCTGGCGCACCGTTCGGTGACGAAGTCCCGCTGGGCCCGTGACAGCGTGACGGCGGTGACGTGCGCCTTGTGTTCGCGGGCTGCGTGGACGGCGAGGGAGCCCCAGCCGCAGCCGACGTCCAGCAGCCGGTCACCGGCCCGGAGGCCGAGTTTGCGGCAGATCAGCTCCAGCTTGTCCCTCTGGGCGTCGGCCAGGCTGTAGGCGGGGTCGTCGGAGCGCTGCCAGTAGGCGCACGAGTACGCCATCGAGGGATCGAGGAGGAGGGCGTAGAAGTCGGTGGAGACGTCGTAGTGGTGGCTGATGGCGGCCCGGTCGCGGGCTGTGCTGTGCAGGCGGCCGCCCAGACGGGCCCGTCCGTCGGGACGGGCCGGGGGCGGGCCGAGGACGCCCAGCCGTGCGGCCAGCACCGCGGCGGTGGCCAGGGCGCCCGGCTGGGGCCGGGTGGGGGGCTGGTCGCGGACGGCCTGCCCTGCATGGGACAGGGCGTGGGCGAGGTCGCCTTCGACGTCGAGATCACCGGTGATGTAGGCCTCGGCGAGGCCCAGCTCTCCGGGCTGCCACAGCAGTCGGCGCACCGCCTGGGGTGAGCGCAGCAGGATCAAGGGGGCGTCGGCGGGGCCGGCCTGGCTGCCGTCCCAGGCCCGCACCCGTACCGGGAGGGGGCCGGGCAGGACGCGGCCGGCGAGGTCGGCGAGGCGTTCGGCGGCGGTCTTCATCGGCGGGTTCCTTCGGTCAGGAGCAGCTGGCGCACGTCGAGGTAACGGGAGCGGAACCCGGCTTCGCAGTAGGCCAGGTAGAACTCCCACATGCGCTGGAAGACGGGGTCGAAGCCGAGGGCGGTGACGGCGTCCTTGTTCGTGGTGAAGCGCTGGCGCCACAGCCGCAGGGTTTCGGCGTAGTGCTCGGCGTAGCCGTCGTCGGCGGTGGTGCGCAGGCCGGCCGCGTCGGCGTGTTCGGTGAGGGCCCGGCGGGAGGGGATCAGGCCGCCGGGGAAGATGTACTTGCTGATGAAGGTGTGGGTGGAGGCGGTGTTCAGCATCTGCTGGTGGCCCATGGTGATCGCCTGCAGGGCGATCCTGCCCCCGGGGGCCAGGGCGCGGCGCAGCGCGGTGAAGTAGTCGGGCCAGTATTCGCGGCCCACCGCTTCGATCATCTCCACGCTGACGACGGCGTCGTAGCGTCCCCGGACCTCGCGGTAGTCACGCAGCTGTACCTCCACGCGGTCGGCCAGGCCGGCCGCGCGGATCCGGTCGCGGGCCAGGTCGGCTTGTTCGGCGGAGAGCGTCACCGTGGTCACCGTGGCGCCGCGTGCGGCCGCGCGCAGGGCGAGTTCCCCCCAGCCGGTGCCGATCTCCAGCAGACGGGTGCCTTCCTCGACGCGGGCGAGGTCGAGCAGGCGGTCGATCTTGCGGTGCTGGGCCTGGGCGAGGGAGTCGAAACGGGCGGGGAAAGCGGTGAAGAGGGCGGAGGAGTAGGTGAGGGTGGGGTCGAGGAACGCGGCGAACAGGTCGTTGGACAGGTCGTAGTGCCGGTGGATGTTGCGGCGCGCTCCCTGGGGGGTGTTGCGGTCCTGTCCGGGCCGGGCGGCCGCCCACAGGGGCCGCAGTCGGCGCAGCGGTGCCGGTACCAGGGTGTCTGCGTGCGCGGCGAGGACGGTGAGCGCGCCGGGGAGGTCGTCGCTGTCCCATTCTCCGGCCATGTAGGACTCACCGAAGCCGGTCAGGCCGTGGCGGGCGATCCGCCGGTAGAAGGCCTGCGGGTCGTGGAGCGTGAGCACCGGTCCCGCGGTGGTCCCGGCGGGGGCGCCCTCGGGCTCCAGCAGCGAAAGCCGGTGCAGGGCCCGGCCCACCAGATGACGTGCAATCGCGGTCCGCACCGGCTGGGCCGCCGGTAGACGCGCCACATCCGGCCACCGTGCGGCGTCGGCCGTGTCCCGGCGGACGGCGGAGGCTATCGGGGCGGGCTGTGCCGGCGCGGGCTGTTCCGGCACGGTCCGGGCCGCCCTGCGGCCGGCGTCGTGGGACGGGCGGACGCGGCCGGGGGACGTGGTGGGCTGGGTCAAGACGACAGGCCTTTCTGGCAGTTGGTCCGTGGGCGGGGCTGGACGGGCAGGCCGCGCAGCAGCAGGTGGATGCCGTGGCGGCGGATGCCGGCCGACACGGCGACGGTCGACCAGGGCCTGCGTACGGCTGTGGCCAGGAGGTTCAGGGCGGTTGCGGGACGGCGGCGGCCGCGGACCGTGGCGGTGAAGGGACGGCCGCCCTCGGTCTCCAGCTGCACGGCGAGGCGCAGGTCCTCCCCCGGCAGCGGCAACCGCATCCGGTAGCGGCCTTCGACGGGGAAGAAGGGCGATACGTAGAAGGCCTTGTCCGCTTCGGCCCTCCCGGCGCCGTCGGGACGCAGCAGGTAGCAGTGGCGCTGGCCGTAGGTGTTGTGGACTTCCGCCACCACGCACACGGGGGCCCCGGAGGCGTCGTGGCACCAGTACACGCTCAGCGGGTTGAAGACGTACCCGAACACACGGGCGTGCGCCAGCATCAGGACGCGGCCGCCGCCGAGGTCGATGCCGTGCGTGGCGAGGAAGGCCTCCAGCCCGGCGCGTATGGAGGCGTCCCGGCCGGAGAAGTGGTCGCGCGCGTCGAAGCGGGCGAGCGGACGCAGCCCGATCGGCAGGACCGGCAGGTGGTCGAGATCGACGTACCACAGGTACGTGCGGTGCCGGAAGGAGTGGCGCAGGGGCGTGGTGCGCGCGTGGCCCACGACGCACTCGTACAGGGCCGGCCCTCCGGCCCGGGTGCCGGTCACCAGCGCACGCCCAGGGCGCGGGCGGCCGCGACGCCGGAGCGGCAGCCGTCCTCGTGGAACCCCCACCCGTGCCAGGCCCCCGCGTACGCCGTCACCCCGGTGTTCAGCAGGGGCAGCTGCTTTTGCGCGGCGACCGACTCGGGGGTGTAGACGGGGTGCTCGTAAATCATCCTGTCCACCACCAGGTGGGGGGCGATGAGGTCGTCCGCGCCGAGGGTGACGACGTAGTCGGCGCCGTCCGGAAGGCGCTGCAGGCGCTGCATGTCGTAGCTGACGCGGACGGGATCGGTGGAGGGCTCGCAGCCGGTCATCCGGTAGTTCCAGCTGGCGCGCGCCCTGGCGGAGCGGGGCAGCAGGCTGGTGTCGGTGTGCAGCACGGCGGGGTTGCGGCTGTACGTGAAGGCGCCCAGGTACCGCTTCTCGTCCTGGGTGGGGTCGGCGAGCAGGCGCAGCGCCTGGTCGGGGTGGGTGGCGATGACGACGGCGTCGTAGGTCTCGGTGACGCCGTCTTCGGTCATGATCCGTACGTCGCTACGGGTGCGCCAGAGGGCTGCCACCGGACTGGAGGTGCGCACGCGCTGGATGTGCTTGGCCGCGGCGTTCACGTAGGCGGCGGAGCCGCCGGTGACGGTCTTCCACTGCGGGGAGCCGGTGACCGACAGCAAGCCGTGGTGGTGGAGGAAGGTGAACAGGTAGGCGGCCGGGTAGGCGAGCGCGGTGCTGGCCGGGCAGGACCACACCGCGGCGACCAGCGGCAGCGCGAAATGACTGATGAAGTAGGAGGAGAACCCGCCCTCGCGCAGGAAGTCCCCGAACGTCAGGGCCGGGTCGGCTCCGCGGGCGAGAAGCCGCCGGGCGCCGCGGTGGAAGAGCGGCACCTCGGCCAGCAGCCGCAGGTGGCGGCCGCGCAGTGCGGCCCGCGAGGCGAACAGTCCGGCGGGGCCGCGGGCGCCCGCGTACTCCAGGGCGCAGCCGTCGCACCGCACCGACATGCTCATCTCGGCGTCCTGGGTGCCGATCCCCAGCTCACGGAAGAGCCGCAGCAGGGTGGGGTAGGTGTGCTCGTTGTGCACGATGAACCCCGAGTCCACGTTGACCGTACGGCCGCCCGGGCCCGGCGTCTCATGGGTGTGGGCGTGACCGCCGAGCCGGTCGTCCGCCTCGTACAGGGTGACCTCGTAGGAGGACGCCAGGACGTAGGCGGCGGTCAGGCCCGCCACTCCGGCGCCCACGACGGCCGCTCTCCGTTGTTTCACTACAACCGCTCCTGCCCTCGACGCGCCGCCCGGCTGCTGCGCTTCACTCGTACTTCGCAGCGGCCGGGCGGACGGATTGGAGGCGATTCGCTGCGGGAGCACGGGACCGGCGAGCGGTCTCAGTCGGTCAGGGCGGCGAGCTGCGCGCTCAGGGTGGCCGCGGGCGGGTAGGTGGCGCCCACGGCGGTGACGTGCTTCCAGTGCAGGCGCCCGTGGGGGTCGATGATGAACACCGAGCGTCGCAGTCCGATCAGGGGTGCGGTGATCCCGAAGGACTTCGCCACCGCTCGCCCTTCGTCGGACAGCAGCGGCATCCGCAGGCGCCGGTCGCGGGCGAAGGCCTCGTGGCTGTCGACGCCTTGCGGACTGATGCCCCACACGACGGCTCCGGCGGCCTGGAGCTCTGCCAGGCCGTCGGAGTAGGAGCACAGCTGCGCGGTGCACACCGGGGTGTCGTCGCCGGGGTAGAAGGCGAGGACGAGGGGCTGACCGCGTTGCTCGGCCAGGGCGTAATCGGTGCGGTGGAAGGTGTCGCCGTCCAAGTGCCCGCCGGGCAGGCGGAAGTCACCGACGACGTCCCCGATCTTCGGGGTGTTGGCCATGAGGGAACCTCGATTGGTTGGGGGGGCGGGCGCCCGGCGGAGGCACCGGTGTCACGGTGGACGTGGGACGGTGGGCGCCCGGTCAGGCGGGAAGGGCCATCAACAGCAGGGGCTGGGTGGTGGGTTGGGGAGAGCCTCCGGCAGGTTCGATGGTGAGCCCGACAGCGCCCGCGTCGGCGGGGTTGCCGGTGAGGACGACAGTGCCATCGTCGTCGATAAATCCGGCCGGGCGCATCCTGCCGTCGTGATCCAGCCACAGCTGATAGGTCCTGCCCGCTCCCGGTTTGGGCAGGTTGGCGGCGGTGAAGACGGCCTGGTTCTGGCGGTCGGAGGACACCACCGTGGCCAAGGCTCCGTTGGCCGTCCGGCCGTGGACGGTCCGCGCGTCCGGGGCCGCCAGCACGGCGCTCACCGCGGCGAGTTGCCGCTCGGCCTGGCGGGCCTGCTGCTTGAGGTCCTGTCCGTTCTGCGTCTGCCATACGGCGATGCCGCCGAGTGCGGCGGCGGCCACGCCGGCGGCCAGGGCCAGGGGCACGGCCTTGCGGCGCAGCATGCCGGCGGGGGCGGGTCTGGCGGCGGGTGTGGGAAGGCGAGGGGGAAGCTGGCGCACGCCGTCGATGGCGGCCATGACCTGTGCTTTGGCTGCCGGGGGCGGGGGCTGGGAGACGGCTGCGGCCAGGCGTGCCGCGGTCGCCTGGAACTCCGCCGCCTCCTGCCGGCAGGCTTCGCAGGCTTGAAGGTGTGCGTCGAAGTCCTGGCGTTCGCCGTCTTCGAGTGCGCCGAGGGCGTAGGCGGCGGCGAGGGCGTGGGCGTCGGTGGCGTGGTGTTTCATGCGGTCACCCCCATGCAGTCGCGGAGCCGGATCAGCCCGTCGCGCATGCGTGTCTTGATCGTGGGAAGCGGTGTGCGCAGCGCTTCGGCGACTTCTCGGTAGGTCAGGCCCTGGTAGTAGGCCAGGGTGACCGCTTGGCGCTGGATCTCGGTCAGGCCGCGCATGCAGCGGCGTACCTGCTCGGACTCCAGGCGGGTCTCCACCTGTTCGGCGACCTCGTCGAAGGCGGTGGTGTGCTCGCGGGCGGCCTGGGCGTGCTCGCGGTCGGTGGCGGCCTGGGCGGAGCGGACGCGGTCCACGGCCCGCCGGTGGGCGATCGTCGCCGCCCAGGTGGTGACGGAGCCGGCGTCGGCGCGGTAGCGGGCGGCCTGACGCCACAGGTCGATCATGACCTCCTGGGCGACCTCCTCGGACTGGGCCCGGTCGCGGACGACTTTGACCACGATCCCGAAGACCAGGGGCGCGAGGGCGTCGTAGAGGGCGGAGAAGGCCTGTTTGTCGCCGTGAGCGACTTTTTGCATGACGTCGCTCAGGTCGCTGCGGGCGGGGTCGGCGGAGCGGCCGGTGTGGAAGGGGATCGGTTGGTTCACCTTCGGGGCTCCGGCCGTGGTGAGGAGGCGGAGCGGCGGCCCGGGTCGGCCGTCGGGGGGCGGGGCGTCCATCGCATGCCGGTCCTTGCGTGTGGTCTGTGCGGGGCCGGGGCGCCCCCGTGGGAGGGTCCGGCCTTCGGATGCTTGTGCGTGTGTCGAGGGTTCTTCGTAGCGGACCGGGCTGCGGATGGGAGCCTCTTCGTCCGCCACGCCGGGCAGGGCTGGCCCGTTGGAGTGAAGCGCGCGGAAGGCGCCAAGCCGGGCCGGAAGCGGCCGCGAAGACGGCGTGTGAGGAAGCCGAAGGCGTTCACGAAGTGTCACGAGGTGTCACGAGGTGTCACGAGGTGTCACGAAGTGTCACTGGGCGTTCACGAGGCTTTCCCCACCGGCCGTGCGGGACCTCCGCGCGGCCGCGCATCCTCACCGGAGGTAAGAGACATGGTTCGTGTGCGACGAGGTCTGGCCGTGGCCTTGGTGGCCGGCGCGGTCGTGATGGCGGGCGCGTCGGCCGCTTCCGCCGACGCGGGCGCGCGGGGCGTTGCCGCGTACTCGCCGGGGGTGGGCTCGGGCAACCTCATCCAGGTACCGATCCACATCCCCGTCAACGCCTGCGGCAACAGCGTAAGCGTCATCGGTCTGCTGAACCCGTCGTTCGGCAACACCTGCGTCAACGCCTGACCCGATAGAGGGCGCGAGGCACTCCTGGGGGCGCCTCGCGTAGGCGGCCGAGCGGGGCGCGCCGGCTGCGGGTGGTTGTAGGTACAGCCACCCGCAGTTCGTGCGTCGTGCGTTTCCCTGCGTCCTGCGGCCTGCCGGCGGCCCTCCGGCGGCCTACCATGTGAGGACCGCGATGACCTGCTTGCCGATGCCCGAGCGGCTGACGAAGAGGTCAGCGCCCAGCTCACGTACGATCTTCAGCCCGCGGCCGCCCGTCTCGGGCTGCTGCCGGTGGTTGCCGTCTCCGTGATACTCGGCCAGGTCGGGGGACCCGTCGCTGACCGCGACCCCGGCCCGCCCGTCTTCCAGGCCGACCGTGAGCGCGTAGGGGCCCTTCGCGTGCAGGACCGCGTTGGTGACCAGTTCGGAGACGATGAGTACGAGGTCCTCGGCGACCACGCTCGGGCAGGACGCCGAGTCAAGGGCCAGCAGCCCTGCGACGGTCCGTCGTGCGTGCCGGGCAGCCTGTGCGCCCGGCGGGAGCGGGATGTGCAGCGTGGCCGGACACCCGCAGGACGCGATGGCGGTGTCCATGATCATTCCTTGGAGTCGGCGGCACCCGCTTGCGGAGGCCGGGGCGGGGGAACGGGAGTGGGGTCCCGGTGATCCCGGAACCCCACGACGGCCTGCCGGCGGTCACCACTTGTCGTGGCAGTTCCAGTGGCCGGGCACCCAGTGGCTGACGTAGTGGCCGGGCACCCAGTGCTGCTTCCAGTGGCCCTTGCCCCACCAGCCGTCGTGCCACGTCCCGTGGTGGTCGCGGTAGCCGTTGTGCCAGGCGCCCTGGTGCCACTTTCCTTCGGAGTGGCCCTCGACCCACTTCTTGCCCCAGTGGCCCTGCACCCAGCTGCACCGGTCGTGACGGTCCCACCGGTCGTGCCGGTGGTCGCGGTCGCCGGTGACCGTCGAGGTCACCGCGGACGGTGCCGGCGCCGCGTTCGCCGTGGCGGATACGCCCAGTACGCAGGTCCCGGCCAGAAGCCCGGCCGAAGCCGCCCCGGCCACCAGCCGACGCACGTTCACGGATGCGGTCATCGCACTCACCTCCTTCGATATCGGTCCTTCAATCGGTGTGCTGTGCGGCTCCGTCAGGAGCCTCACATGAACAATTCGGGACGAAGCGTCGAGCGGATTGCCGCCGTTCGTCACAAGCCTCCCGTTCGTCCGCCCCGGGCGGGAGGAAGGAGCGCCGCGACCCTTTCGGGGTCGGACCAATCCGCCGGGCCACGGCCGCCGAATGACGGCTGTGAGCAGCTTCCGCAGCACCCTCTCCCACGCCGCCCTCGGCGCGCTGGCCGGACTCCTGGCCGCGTTCGCGGCGCTCGCCGTGGCCGAGCTGGTCGCCGGGCTGGTGCGGCCGCCGGCCGGGCCGGTGACCGTAGTGGGTGGCGCGGTGATCGACCGGACGCCCGCCGCGGTGAAGGACTTCGCGATCCGGACGTTCGGGGAGGACGACAAGGCCGTCCTGCAGCTCGGGATCGTCGCCGTACTCGCCCTCATCGCCGTCGCGTTGGGGATCCTCGCTCTGTCTCACCGACGTGCCGGGGCTGCGGGGGTGCTGCTGTTCGGGGTCGCGGGCGTCGTATCCGCCCTCAGCCGCCCCGACTCCACCGGCGCCGGTGACGCACTGCCCTCGGTCGCCGGAGCCGTTGCGGGGGCTCTGACCCTGTACGTCCTGGCGTCGAAAGCCGTCCCCGTCCCGGCCGATGCCGGCGCGGACGGCGAGGGGACCGCGGGGTGGAGCAGGCGGAGCTTCCTGGCCGCCGCCGGCGTGACCGCCGCCGCGGCGACCTCGGCGGGCGCCCTGGGCCGGTTCTTCACCGGCCGACAGGGCCAGGGAGCCGTCGCTTCCCGCGCGAGCCTGATCCTGCCGGCGCCCGCCTCCCCCGCCCCCGCGGTCCCGGCCGGCGTCCAACTGAAGGCTCCCGGCATCACCGCCTTCACCACCCCGAACTCCGACTTCTACCGCGTCGACACCGCCCTCACCGTCCCCAAGGTCGACGCTGGAAGCTGGCGGCTGCGCATTCACGGCCGAGGAGTGGCGCGCCCCCGCACCTACACCCTCGACCAGCTCCTGGCCCGGCCCCTCATCGAACGCGACATCACCCTCACCTGCGTGTCCAACGAGGTCGGCGGCCCCTACATCGGCAACGCCCGCTGGCTCGGCGTCCCCCTCGCGGACCTCCTCAAGGAGGCCGGTGTGCGGCCGCCGTCAGAAGGCGGGACGGCGGACCAACTGGTGGCCCGGTCGGTGGACGGCATGACGCTCGGCTCCCCGGTCGAGGACGTGATGGACGGACGCGACGCGATCCTCGCCGTCGGCATGAACGGCGAACCGCTGCCCTTCGACCACGGCTTCCCCGTGCGCATGCTCGTCCCCGGCCTCTACGGCTACGTGTCGGCCTGCAAGTGGATCACCGACATCGAGCTGACCACCTTCGACGCCTACGACCCCTACTGGGTGAAGCGGAACTGGGCCCGCAGGGCACCGATCAAGACCCAGGCCCGCATCGACACCCCCAAGCCCTTCGGACGTCCCGCAGCCGGCACCGTCACCGTCGCCGGGGTCGCCTGGGCCCAGCGACGCGGCATCACCCGCGTCGAGGTACGCATCGACGAGGGGCCCTGGCAGGACGCCGACCTCGCCGCCCAGGCGCCCCTCGACACCTGGCGGCAGTGGTCCTACCGCTGGAACGCCGCCACCGGCGGCCACACGATCACCGTCCGCGCCACCGACGGCACCGGGCTGGTGCAGACCGAGCAGCGCGCACGGACCATCCCCGACGGCGCGAGCGGCTGGCACAGCGTGTTCGTGACCGTCCCCTAGACCACCCGAGAAGCGGGCGGACCGCGCCTCGGGCAGCACGACCAGCCACGTCAACTCACCCTGTACACAAAGCCCTTCAAGGAGCAATCGATCATGAACAGCATGCAGATCCGCCGTACCGCGATCGCCGTCGCCGCAGCCGCCCTGCTCCCCTTCTCCCTGGCCGCGTGCTCCGACTCCGGCAGTGACACCAAGGCCGGCCCCACCGCGGCCGCCGGCGATGAGGGCAACACCGCCGCCAGCACCCCCGCAGGCGACACGATGACCGGCGACAAGCCCTTCGGCCCGGCCTGCGCCGGC
Source organism: Streptomyces sp. NPDC016562 (assembly GCF_043076955.1). Classification (NCBI taxonomy): domain Bacteria; kingdom Bacillati; phylum Actinomycetota; class Actinomycetes; order Kitasatosporales; family Streptomycetaceae; genus Streptomyces; species Streptomyces sp. NPDC016562. Next base: position 117,838 of record NZ_JBIBRZ010000009.1, read on the forward strand.
GTCCCCAAGGACGGCGCGGGTTCCTTCGACGGCATGGCCAAGGACCCGGTCGCCACGGCGGCGTCCAACAACCCCGCCCTGTCGACCCTGGTCGCCGCCGTCAAGCAGGCCGGCCTCGTCGACACCCTCAACAACGCCAAGGACATCACCGTCTTCGCCCCCACCAACGACGCCTTCGCGAAGATCCCGAAGGCCGACCTCGACAAGGTCCTCGCCGACAAGGAGCAGCTCACGAAGATCCTCACCTACCACGTCGTCGGCCAGAAGCTCACCCCCAAGCAGCTGGAGAACGGCAGCTTCGAGACCCTCCAGAAGGGCATGGTCACCACCACCGGCTCCGGAGAGGCCTACAAGGTCAACACCACCGCGAACGTGGTCTGCGGCAACGTCAAGACGGCCAACGCCAACGTCTACATCGTCGAGAGCGTCCTGATGCCGAAGTAACGAAGTCCCGAAGTCCCGAAGTAACGAAGTCCCGAAGTAACACCGCCCGTCTGCGGCGGGAACGGCCGGTGGTCCCGCCTCCTTCCGCATCGGGAAGGAGGCGGGCTTCGGCACGCCGCTTGCAGGGGGGGCGATCTCTTCTGACCGCGCCTGTCTGTGCCGGTGATCCATGCGGACAAATGGAATACTCCGGGCATGCCTGCATCGCTTGCACGACGGTGTCTGCTCTGGCTCGTGACCCTCGCGATCGTCACCCTTGCCGGGTGCTCTACCAGCCCGGCGCGCGAGAGGCCCTCGCCCGCGGCCGCTCCCCGGGCCGGGAACGATCTGGAGGACGACTACCAGAGCGTCATCAAGGACGTGCTGCCCTCCGTCGTCCAAATCCAGACGGAGGACGGCCTCGGGTCCGGTGTGATCTACGACGGCAAGGGTCATGTCGTCACCAACGCGCATGTGGTGGGTACGAGCAAGGCGTTCAGGGTGACCGTGGCCACGGGGGAGCAGCCGCTGGAGGCCCGACTGGTCGCCTCCTACCCGGAGCAGGACCTGGCCGTGGTGAAGGTGGAGGGCCTCCCGGCCGGCCTGAAGCCCGCGAGGTTCGGCGACTCCCCCGAGGTGGCGGTGGGCCAGATCGTACTGGCCATGGGGTCACCGCTGGGCCTGTCCAGCAGCGTGACCCAGGGCATCGTCTCGGCGGTCGGCCGCACCGTGAGCGAGGGGGGTGGGGCCGATGGCGCGACGGTGGCCATCGCCAACATGGTGCAGACCTCGGCGCCGATCAACCCGGGCAACAGCGGCGGCGCGCTGGCCAACCTCGACAGCGAGGTGATCGGTATTCCGACGCTGGCGGCGCGGGATCCCGGGCTCGGTGGCGGCGCGGCGCCGGGCATCGGATTCGCCATCCCCGCCTCCACGGTCAAATCGATCGCCGACCAGCTCATCAAGGATGGCCGGGTCACCCATTCGGGGCGGGGAGCACTGGGCATCACCGCACGCACCGTGCTCGATGCGGACTACGGGCCCGTGGGCGTCGCAGTGGTGGACGTGGCGCCCGGCGGTGCCGCGGACCAGGCGGGCCTGAGGCCCGGGGACATCATCACAAGGGTGGGTAGCGGGGAAACCAAGACCATCGGGGGTCTGGCCGAGGTTCTGGCTTCGCACAAACCGGGCGAGAGAGTCCAGGTCACCTACCTACGCAAGGGGGTGGAGGGGACGCTGCCGGTGACCCTTGGGGAAGCGTGAGGGGGTGAGGTACCCCGCGAGCCTGTTCCCGCCCCGGCCGTACGCGGCGGCCACAGCTCAGGTGGTGCCTGGCAGTGTGCCCGGCTCTCGACCTCGGACCTCGTAGGTCTTGGTCCAGGTGGTGCCGCATCGACAGTGATAGGTCTCGACCAGCTCGCCGGCCGCCGATATGCAAAATAAACCACTACATCACCACATCATGGCGTACGGCTTCATCTCGGCTTGGTGACGGGTGGGAGGTATTCCCCGACCAACGTGCGGTGCCACCAGGCGTGGGTGCGTCGGAGCTCGTGGCGGTCGGTGAAGCGGTAGCGGTACAGGCGGGCGCGAAGGAAGGTCGGCGGGGAATCCGGGAAGGGGTTGTGACGCAGCAGCTTGAGGATGACGGGGTCGTTGTCGAGCAGCTTGGCGAGGAGGGGGGTGAACCAGGGCCTGGCGTATGCGGGTGAGATCGCCGCGAACCACATCATCCAGTCGAGCCGCAGGTGGTAGGGGGCGACTTGTGGGGGCATTCGGCGTACGTCACCTGGTTTGCCCTTGAATCCGTAGGCCTGCCACACCGTGTCGTCGGTGATCTCTGGTTCGTCGGTGCCTTCGAGCACCACCTCATGGCGCGTGCGCTCGATGGTGCCGAAGGCTCCGTAGGTGTTCATCAGGTGGAAGGGGTTGAAGGAGTAGTTCATCACCTGGTGGCGGGAGAGCAGATTGCGTATCGGCCAGTAGCTGAGCACCACCATGAGCACGGTGACGGCGAGCACCGTGCCCTCGTACCAGGCCGGCGGGCCGGCGAAGGCGGGGGGCCGGGGCAAGCCGAGTACGTCCGCGGCGCGCGCCCCGTCGATCGCGGTGACGGCGATCAGGATGGTGAGCCAGTTGAGCCAGGCGAAGTTTCCCGACGCCACGAGCCAGAGCTGCGTGACGACGATGAAACCGGCGACCACGCTCGCGGTCGGCTGCGGCGCGAACAGCATCACCGGGGCGACGAGCTGGGCCACGTGGCTGGCCGCGACCTCGACGCGGTGCAGGGGCCGCGGGAGGCGGTGGAAGAACCAGGTCAGCGGGCCGGGCATCGGCTGGGTCTCGTGGTGGTAGTACAGGCAGGTCAGGTCGCGCCAGCAGGGGTCGTGACGCAGCTTGATCAGTCCGGCGCCGAACTCCAGCCGGAACAGCAGCCAGCGGAGGAGGAAGAGGATCAGGAGCGGGGGCGCCGTCTCCTCGTTCCCCAGGAAGATCGCCAGGAAGCCCGCTTCGAGGAGCAGCGACTCCCACATGAAGCCGAACCACGTCTGACCGACGTTGACGAGGGAGAGGTAGAGCACCCACAGCAGCGCCCACGGCAGCATCGACGCCCATAGGGGTATCCGGTCCGCCGCACCCGCGGCCAAGGCGACGGAGAGGGTCACGCCCGTCCAGGCGATGATCGCGCAGAAGCGGTCGGAGTAATGGAAGTGAAAGATGCTGGGCGACCTGCGAAAAGGAACAGCCGCGACGAAACGCGGGACCGGCAGCAATCCGTGTTCACCGATGAGCGCCCGGAACTGGTGGGCGGTACTCAGGAAGGCGATGAAATAGAGCGCGGCCAGACCTCGCTGGAACACGAGTCTGCTCAGCCAGTAATCGCCGTCCGTAAACCACTCCACGGCTCCTCCTGGGCGTGGTGGACCGCCTCCCACGCCGTATCCCGGCCGCTGTCGGGATACCGGTTCGCCTCCCCTGCCTTCCTTCTCTTCTCTTCCCCCTCCCCTCCCCTTCCCCGCTTCTGCCCTCCCTCCGACTCCCCCACGCAGGGGCCGATGATCTCGCGGGGGGGGGGGGGCGCAAAGAACCCCCTGGGCGCCCCGCCACTCCCCCGCTCCGAAACACCCCTTGAAACTTGAAACATTTTGGTTTATTTAGAAATGGAATGACGCGAGAAGACCCTCGCGAGTCCGGCAGGCGACGTCTTGATCACGACGTGTTTTACCGGAGGCGAAGGACGTAGGGGCGTGGAGACATGCGCCAAGTGGGTGCGACACCGAACATGAGCAGGCCCGGTGTCCTTTTGGATCGCAGCGGCAACGGTTTCGTCCCGGCTACGGAGATGGCTGCGGCGGCTGTCGACGCCCGGGGCAGGGTGACGGCCTGGAGTCCGGGCGCCCAGCTGCTGCTCGGTTACGCGGCGCAGGACGTGGTGGGGCGCGCCGCGGCCGACCTGCTGGCCGAGACCCTCCCCGATTCCGCCCGGCGGCATCTGGCCCAGCAGCAGGCGTGGATCGGGCGGGCCCTGCTGCGGGACGAGTCCGGCCGCCGTATCGAGGTCGATCTGCGGGCCTGCCCGCTGCTGGACGGTCAGGGGCAGAGCCAGTGGTTCGTCCAAGCGGCCGTGCCCCAGGAGAGCGACGGCGCCGCGCTGGCCCTCCAGAGGAGCCTGCTGCGCCAGCGGCCCCCGGTCCAGCAGGCAGTGGAGACAGCCGTCCGCTACCTGCCGGCCGATCCGCAGGCGGGCGTCGGCGGCGACTGGTTCGACGTCATCGCCTTGTCCGGCGCCCGGGTCGCTCTGGTCGTCGGAGACGTCGTCGGCCACGGAATCTACGCGTCCGCCGCCATGGGACGGCTGCGTACCGCGGTCCGTACCCTCGCCGACATCGACCTCCCCCCGGACGAACTGCTGACCGACCTCGACGATCTGATCCTGGAGGAGGCACGGCTGGACGCGGAAGCCGGTGGAGAGGTCGGAGCGACGTGCCTGTACGTGGTCTACGACCCGGTCTCGCGCCACTGCTCGCTCGCCAGCGCCGGCCACCCGCCGCCGGTGATCGTTTCGCCGGACGGTGCGGCCGAGTTCGTCGCCGTGGAGACGGGGCCGCCGCTGGGCGTGGGCGGCGTCGCCTTCGAGGCCGCAGCCTTCCCCGTACCCGCGGGCAGTCTGCTGGTGCTGTACACCGACGGCCTGATCGAGGCCCGAGATCGTGACATCGGCGTGGGCCTGCACCAGCTTCGGACCACGCTCACGCACCCCGCGACAGGGCTGGACGATGTCTGCGACACGGTCGTCAAGACGTTGCTGCCCGAGGTCCCCGGAGACGACGTGGCCCTCTTGGTGGCCCGGACCCGCGCGCTCGCGGCCTCCCACGTGGCGTCCTGGACGGTGCCCGGCGACCCGTCGGCCGTCCCCCAGGCGCGCAGGCGCGCCACGGCGCAGTTGCTGCGGTGGGGACTGCCGGAGGCCGTTGCCACCACCGAGCTGATCGTCAGCGAGCTGGTGACCAACGCGATCCGCCACGCTGATGCCCCCATCGAGCTGCGCCTGATCCACGACGGCAGCCTCATCTGCGAGGTCTCGGACGCCAGCAGCACCTCCCCGCACCCGCGCCGGGCCCACGACCTGGAGGAAGGGGGACGCGGACTGTTTCTGGTCGGCCGGCTCTCCAAGCGCTGGGGCACCCGGCACAACGCGACCGGTAAAACCATCTGGGCCGAACAGTCCTGGCGCGACGAACAGCGCGGCTCCGACGGTCCGGACGGTCCCGACCCCTCTGCGGCGCTCTGACACCGACAAGTGGCAGCCGCTGTGGAGCCGCTTTGTGCTCGGCGTGCACGGGGTCGAGGAGCGCCGCGCTCATCGCCGCAGGCCACCCGGCCGGCTGACTACGTCACGTTCACGATCCTCGCGTCGGTCAGCGCTCCGTCCTCGATGTCCAGCACGCCCAGAGTGCCGTGTGGCTGACGGCGTCGGTCGGTCGGCGAGCCGGGATTGAAGATCCTGACGCCGTCACCGGTCTGGTCCATCGGGATGTGGGAGTGCCCGAAGACGACGAGATCGGCCTCGGGAAAGCGCTTGCGCATCCGGCCGGTCCGCCCGGTCTTGTGGCCGCTGTCGTGGATCATGCCGACCGTCAGGCCGTCCAGGGTCAGCTGCAACGTTTCCGGCGCACCCCATGCAGCGACGTCGGGCCCGTCGTTGTTGCCCATGACGACGTGCACGGGCGCGTACTGGGCCAGCTCGTCGAGAACGTCTGCCGTGCAGACGTCACCCGCGTGCAGGATCACGTCTGCCTCGCGCAGGTGTTCGGCAACGCGGGGCGGACACGACTTCCAGTACCGGGGCGCGTGCGTATCGGACAGCACCACGACTCTCATGGTGCGATCCTTCCGCGAATGCCGTGATCACGCCTGCGCAGTCCTGATGCACGTGCGCCGCGCCACATGGGCCATCGAATCGGCCGGCTGGCGGGTATCGGGCTGCCCTGGTGGTTGGAGCAGTGGCGGCTGCGGAAATGCCGCGGCCGTGGTGGCATCGGTGGATGAAGGATCCATTCGGTTGTGAAGAGCCGGCGCTCCTGACACGGGTGGGCTCGGTGGACCGCGCTGCAGCCCGCCGCGCCCTCGCCGCGAGGGCCACCGGTCCTGCGGATCTCAGAGCCCTGCTGGACATGCTCGGCCTGCAGCCCGAGGACGATCCCCCTGAAGAACGCCGTCGCTGAGCGGGATACACGGGGCGGCCTCGGGCCGAAGCCTGGCCGGCCGGCTGCGGTGTGGCCCGCGCCTCGACCTTCCTGCGCGAAGGCGGCGAGGTCGTGACGTTGGCTCGCGGGGCTGCCGTAGCGGGACTGACACGCAATCCTGATCTTCCACCACCGGCCGGACGAGGAAGAAGGAGCAGCCAGCATGGCGATTCAACGGATGGACAACGTCGGCATCGTCGTCGAGGACATGGATGCCGCCATCGCGTTCTTCGTGGAACTCGGTATGGAGCTGGAGGGCAGGGCGGAGGTCGAGGGGCCGTTCGCTGATCAGTGCACCGGACTCCACGGCGTCCGCTGTGACATTGCGATGGTCCGGACCCCGGACGGACACAGCCGGATCGAGCTCGCGAAGTACCACAGCCCCGCGGCGATCAGCCCCGAGCCGCGCAACCGGCCGCACAACATTCTGGGCACGCACCGCGTCATGTTCGCCGTCGACGACCTTGAGGACACCGTTGCCCGGCTGCGCCCGCACGGCGCCGAACTCGTCGGTGAGATCGCCCGATTCGAGGACAGCTACCTGCTGTGCTACCTCCGCGGCCCGGAGGGCATCATCGTCGGTCTGGCCGAGCCACTGCGCTGAGAAGCAGAGGCATGCACCGAGGTGGTCTGATGTTCGATCGTTTGGAGATCAGGGTGTTGCCGCCGGGGCCCCGGTTTGCTGCCCAGGTGCGGTTCTGGGTCAACGATGAGGATGTGGTCGAAGCGGCGGTCGGCGAAGGCGGTCGTGGACCCTACGCGGCCGTTGCGCTGCCGTCCGGCCGGCCCAGCCCTCTCCGGGCGACCGACGAGGCGCGTCGCCTAGAGCTGGGGGAACCGGAGTGCACCGGCGGATGCTGCGGCTTCCTGGCCGTGACCGTGCAGCGCCTCGGGGAGATCGTTCAGTGGTCGGACTGGGTGGTTCCGTGGGAAATCGGCCACAGCGCCATGCCCTACCCTCCGCCGGAGCTCCACTTCGACGCGAGCCAGTACGACGCCGAAGTGGCTCGCGCGGAGGCGGACCGCTGGTGGCAGGTGTACTCGTAGCCCAGCGCCGCGCGACGCCGCCCCCCTACAGCCCGCGGTGAACGCTCCGGCGGGGCCGGCCCGTTTGCCGCGGCACCGCCCCTCCTCGCCGTTCAGGCGGGGATGGGCGGTGCCACGCGAGCGAGGGCCTCGACGCGGGCCGTCAGAGCGGACGTTCGAGGGCGTGCCCTCGGGGCGGGTGACTGGGCCGGTCGCGCAGTGCGGCGGAGGCTGGGCTTTCCCGGGCCCCAGCCCTTGCGGGCGCGGGTGGATCAGCGCAGTCCGGCGAAGAGGTCGTTTTCGGGTACGGGCGCGCCGGTGGCGTCCTTGACCCGTAGGAAGGTCTCCATGCCCATCAGCTCGCCGAACCGCTCCTTGCCCATCTTGAGGAAGAAGATGTTCTCGCCCTGGCTGGCGTGCGCGGCCAACGCATCGAACTTCTGACCGCTGAACGCGGTGGTGTCCACCCACGTGGTGATCTCGTCGTCGGGCAGGCCGATCTGGGCCATCGCGGCGACCTCCTCAGGATCCGGCTGCGGCATGTCCTCACCGAACTCGCGCATGATCTCCCCGAACCGTTGTACGCCCGAGCGGGGCATCGTCGTCCAGTACACCTTCGGTGTCAGCTCGGTCATCTCCAGGGCCGCCATCGTGATGCGGTGGGCCTGGATGTGGTCGGGGTGGCCGTAGAAGCCGTTCTCGTCGTAAGTGACGACCACATCGGGTCGGTAGTGCCGCATGAGCTCCGCAAGCCGGGCGGCGCCTTCCTCCACGGGGGTCTGCCAGAAGGATCCGGGTACGTCGTTGCTCGGCCAGCCCATCATCCCGGAGTCGGCGTAGTCCAGCATCTCCAGATCGCTGATCTGCAGGACCTCACAGCTAGCCTCTAGTTCTTGACGACGCATCAAGGCGACGGTTGCCGGATCGTGCTCCGGATCACCCGGCTTGACACCCCCCGGTCCGTCACCGCAACGGCCGTCGGTACACGTCACGAGCACCGTGCGGATGCCTTCCGCCGCGTATCGCGCGAGGACGCCTCCGGTTCCGGTGGCCTCGTCGTCGGGGTGGGCGTGCACTGCCATGAGCGTCAAGGGCGGCCGGTCAGTCATGAAACAGTCCTCCTGTAAAAGTGCTTGCTGGTCAAAGCGCGCGGCGGGCGTACCGCGATCCTGGGGCCCGGACCCGGTGCAGTGGACGGCTTTGTGGTCCCCGTGCTCCCCACCCGCGGCGCGGTCCCTCGGTCGGTGCAACAGTGCCGGCGGGACCGGCTGTTCCCGTCAGGGTCGTGTCGTCCGTATCGTGGGTCCGAGGCAGGGACGCCCCCGCCAACCGGCCGTCGCGGATGATCCATTGTTTCAAGCCGAGACAGGCTGCCGCCCCTCTCATCATCCCGTCGGGTAAGCGGCTCCATCACCTTCTCCGCCTCGCACGCCAGGACGATGAACGCGGCATCCCTACTCATCGGGCCACTATTTCATTCGACCGGCCACGCGAGCGACTTTCATGCGCGGCCGCTCTCTGCCACCGCACCACCGAGGCGCAGGTCCTTCGCAGGAGGACGGGCGGTGGTTCACGCGTGGGCCTGCCTCTGGGGTTCGATCTCCGCCCGCCGGCCGGCACGGGAGCAGCGCTCGCCGGCCGTGTCAGTCGCCGTTGATATACGTACACCATGGCAACTTTCCGCGACTTCAACTTCAAGCTCCTCGTGGTCGAGAAGCTCATGTACTGGGACGAGACACTGGCGCCGGCGTTCAGCCTGGAGCAGCACATGCGGGCGCGCGGGATCGAGGACCTCGACGCCTACGTCGAGGAGAACGAGCTCGAGTACACGATCCTCGACGAGGCGCGGGCCTACTTCGAGGAGTTGGAGATACCGCCGGGGCTCCTCGCCACCGTGGAGGAGTTGACTTTCGACGGCGGGCACCAGGTCTTCATGGAGTGCGCTCCGGTGTGGGACGGCGAGGACGACCTCTTCGACGTGGGTTGCCTGGATGATCTGGAACTGCTGCCCAACCTCAAGCTCTTCACCGGAGGGCGCGCGCTCGAACACATGGTCCCGGGCGCACTGGAGGTCCTCGCGGCCCGGGGTATCGCGGCGCGCTGCTAGGCAGCGTCTGACAAATGATCACGGGCTGGTTCGCGGAGCCAGAGGATCAGCGAGGGCAGGACGACGTCGGCACGGTAGCGGTCGGCAAGCTTGTCGAATCTTGTCGCGATCGCGCGGAACTGCTTCAGGCGTGCGAAGCATCGTTCGACCACGTTGCGGTCGCGGTAGAGCTCCTTGTCGAAGGCGGGCGGCCGGCGGCCGAGGCGCCCTCGGCGTCGGCGGTTGGCTGTTTGGTCGCGGCGCTCGGGGATCGTGACGGCGATGCCCCGACGCCGTAGCAGATGCCGGATCGCTCGGCTGGAGTAGGCCTTGTCGCCCAGGACTCGGGTCGGTTTCGTGCGTGGGCGGCCGGTGTCGGCTCGCGGAACGCGGATCCCGTCGAGGATCTGACCTAATGCGGTGGCGTCGTTGACGTTGCCGGGCGTGAGCACGATGGACAGCGGCAGTCCCCGGCCGTCGACGGCGAGGTGGACCCTGGTGGTCAGCCCGCCTCGGGACCGGCCGAGGGCCTGGCGCGTCTGCGAGCCGACCGGATCTTCCAGTTCGTCCCCGTCCGCAGCCCCCTTTTACGTGCGCCGGCGGCGTGCCGGTGAGCACGGTTGATCGTGGAGTCGACGGCGACGGTCCACTCCACCCCGCCCTCCGTGTCGTCGCGGACCTGCACATGCTCCAACAGCCTTGCCCACGCGCCGTCCGCCTCCCACCAGGTAAACCGCTCATAGACGGTCTGCCACGGCCCATACCGCTCGGGCAGGTCACGCCACGGCCGACCACGTCCATCCACCTGCGGCAACTAGGGCTCTACCCACTCCCACGCCGCCTCCGTCAACTCACCTCGACCTGCCACAAGATCAATTTCCAGACAGGTGGCCTTAGCATGGGCACGCCATCCCCCCGTGCCGTGTCCAGCCGACGGAAGACAACCATGCGCCTCCAGCGGATATCCGCCGCGACCGCGGCCCTCGCCGCGCTCACCACCCTCGCCACCGCCTGCGAGGACTCCCCCAAGCCGGGCCCGCCCTCCGCGAGCGCTCGGGGCGCCGCCCCCGCCTCCCCCACGGCCGCCGGCGCCGGCGCCGCGCCCGCCACGCTGGCCGGGGCGCAGGCCCACGTACAGCAGTACACGTCCTGCGAGAACCTCAGCACCGACCCGAACGACAGCCGGGTGCCGCTGAGCGGGTTCATCGGCGCCGGGGACTGGGGCATCACGGAGCGCGGCGTCTGCACGGACAAGAAGGCGCGGGGCGAGATCGTCCTCTTCCTGACCCCGGACATGAAGGCCTTCCAGCAGGCCGCCAAGGACAACGCCGCGAAGCTGCTCGCCGAGGGCCGGGACGACACCGACCTCGCCAGCCGCACGGTCGTGGGCAAGACCTTCGCCCTGACCGCGCTCAAGACCGCCACCGCCGTGTCCCTGGTCGACCCGCCCAACTCCGACCTGCGCATCCTGAGCTGCAACCCCGACGTCTTCGTCCCGGAGGGGTTCAAGAAGGAGAAGGCCCTGGTCGAGGGCTGCTTCCTCACCGACTACGTCAACAGCCCCGACGGCCAGGGCAGCCCCCACCGCGGGGCGGTCCGCGACCCCTCCACCGAGGGAGCCGCGAAGCCGGGCCAGCCGTCCACCGGCAGCCTGGGCCTGCCGAGCGCCGGCAGCATCGCCGAGCTGAAGACGCTCGTCAGCCCGCACACGGTCGACTGCACGAGCATGAAGGTCACCGACGAGCAGGTACAGTCGATCGACTACATGCCGGTCGTCGACGGCCCCGCGAGCGCTTGGGGCGTCAAGCAGCGAGCGGTCTGCGGCCAGCTCGGCGGGGAGCGGCGCGCGCACAACCTGAACTGGCTGGACACCGTCTCCGACATGAAGACCCTCCAGACCAAGGCCAAGGCGGCGCAGCTGGCCGACCTGAAGGACGACGGGCGCCTCAAGGCCACTGCGAGCAAGCTGCTGGTCGGCACGAACATCGCCGTGGAGACCAACAACGCGAACGTCCGCCGCGGGCTGTACCAGCTCCAGTTCCTGTACCTGAACTGCGAGACCGGCTTCACCGCGCCGGCCGGCTACCGGCTGGAGAAGGCCCAGGTCGAGGGCTGCGTCCTGACCAACTACGAGCGCCCGAGCTGACACACGGCCGTCCGGGGCGTGCGCGGCGCGCCCTGGGGGCATCGATTGGGGTGTTCCGCCATCCGCGCACCTGGAGCACCAGAGAGCCGTCATGTCACTCTTTCGGATTTCGACGACTCCGTGGTCGTCCGCGGCGGCGTACGACCAGACGGTCTGCCACGGCTTATACCGCTCGGGCAGGTCAGCCACGGAGCCCCAGTCCAGATCAATTATCAGACAGGCCTTAGGGCTTGTTTGGCCGATCATGTGTCTACCTCGTGCCCAAGTCGTTCGTGGACATGGGCGGGGTGGTCTGCCTGCTGCCGAGTGGCAGATGCGGCCGTTCCCCCTGCCGGTCAGGTGGAGGTAGTGCTGGAAGCGAGGGCCTGGGCCCTCACGCGGCGCGTTCATCAGCAAGCTGCACCTGAGTGCGGACGGCCGCAGTCGCCCGCTGCCCCTAATCGTCACTCCAGGTCAGTGGGCGGACTGCACCCAGTTCAAGCCGGTTCTTGAGGAGGTCCGGGTGCCCAGACCTGGCCCGGGTCGGCCGCGTATGAAGCCCGACAGCCTCGCGGCCGACAAGGCATACAGCCACGGCCCAATCGCGAGTTAGGCGTCGTTTCTTATGGCGTGGTCGTTCGTTGAACCGTGCATGACTAATCTCGTTGAGCGGCTAGGACCTGTCCGGGCGATCACGTGCGGAGCCAGATGACGATGGCTGCGACGGTGACGGTGCCGAGAAAGACGTATCCGCGTTTGTCGTAGCGGGTGGCGACTGCTCGTGCCTGCTTGAGTCGGTTGATCGTTCGCTCAACGGTGTTGCGTTTCTTGTACCGCTCTTCGTCGAAACCTGGGGGCCGTCCGCCGCGTGAGCCTTTGCGTAGGCGGGCGGCCTGGCTGTCTGCCTTCTCCGGAATGGTGTGCCGGATGCCTCGATGTCGCAGGTACTGGCGACAGGGCCCGTTGCTGTACGCCTTGTCGGCCGCGACGCTCTGAGGCTTCTTGCGCGGCCTGCCGCGCCCGTGTCGTGGGACGCGGATCTTCTCCAGGACCGATGTGAACTGGGTGCAGTCCGCCCGCTGCCCCGGCGTGACGAGCAGGGACAGCGGGCGGCAGCGTCCGTCCGCGCTCAGATAGACTTTGGTGGTGAAGCCGCCGCGCGAGCGGCCCAGGCCCTCACCCGATGCGCCACCTCCACCAGGTGGCCGTGCAGGTTCTGCCACGGCGTTTCGTCCTGGTGTTCTGCCGTTGTGGCCCCCTTTGATGCAGGGTCGGCGGCGGGTCGGTGCAGGCGCCGGCAGCGTGCTGGTGCGCGCGCACGATGGTGGAGTCCACGGAGATGTCCCAGTCGATCTCGCCAGCTGCATCGGCTGCGGCCTGGACCTGCTGAAGCAGACGCTCCCAGGTCCCATCAGCCGACCACAGCCGGTGCCGTTCATAGACCGTTTTCCACGGTCCGAAGCGTTCCGGCAGGTCACGCCACTGCACCCCGGTCCGTACCCGATACAGGATGCCGTCGATCACCTGGCGGTGGTCCCGCTACCTGCCACACCGGCCGTTGCTCATGGGCAGTAACGGCCGCAGCCGGTCCCACGCCTCGTCCGTCAAGTCCCCGCGAACGGTCATGCTGCGGAAAACGAGTTCTGCCGTGTGATCGTCAAGGCCTACGCTTCCGTGATCGATGACACCGCATATCCAACGTAACGGGGGTCTTGATGTGGACGTGAACAGCGGCAGCGGCCCTGCATCGCGGGAACGGTTGCCTGGCTATGTCTTCCGGCCGTATCGCGGCCACGACGACCATGACGCGATGGCCGGTGTGCGGCTGGGCTGTGCACAGCGGGATCGGGCCGACGCCCGCTCGGTTGTGGAAGGAATCCCGACGGCAGCCGAGATCGCCGAAGCCTCCGCCAAGCTCGACGACCCGTCCCAGAACCAGGTCTTGGTGGAGCACAACGGTGGCGTCGTCGGCTACTCGACGATCAGGTGGTGGCAGGAGCGGGACGGAACGTGGTTGTACCTGCACCGCGGCTACCTACTGCCCGAGCACCGCGGCCAGGGCATCGGCTCAGCCATGCTCAACTGGGCAGAAAGCCGTATCCGCCAGCTCGTGCAGCAGCATGGAACCACACAGACGGCTGTGTTCGGCGCGAACGCCATGGCCTCTGAACAGGACGCAACGGCGCTGCTGCTCGAAACGGGATACCGGCGTGTCTTCAGCCTGGTAGAGCTGGAGCTGGCCGATCTCCGACAGCTCCCCGACGGCAAGCCGTTGCCGGCCGGCATCCGAATCGATGCGGTCGATCCAAGTAACTACCGCGCCGCCTGGAAGACGGTCGTCGATTCATATGCAGATGCCGCCTCCACCCAGAAGTGGACGTTCGAGAGCTTCCTCGCCACGGCCGACCCGACCTGCTGGCGGGCTGCTTGGGACGGGGGAAGCATGGCCGGGGTCGCCCTGTGCTCCATCCGTCGGCACGACCCAACTGTGGGCGAAGTCGAAGAACTGAGCATCTGGGCAGAGTCGAGGCGTCTGGGCCTTGGACGGGCCCTGCTGCTGGACGGGTTGCGATGTCTTCGCAAGCACGGTGCGAAGACCGCCCGGTTGTACACCGGGACCGCGAATCCCCAGCGATCCTACGACCTCTACGAAAGCGTAGGGTTCCGGCGCCAGAACGAGTACGCCCGCTACCGCAAACCCGTCGCCGCCTGATCCGACAGAGGTGCATCCGTAGCACCCTGGCGGTGCGGCTTCCCGAACATCGAGCCCGGCTTGATCGACCGGACAGGTCCTAGTGCCGGACGAGTTGTGGATTCTGTTCCGACGGGTGGTGCCACCAACGGAGGTGAAGCGTCCGCAGGGTGGAGGCCGGCGCCGGGCCGGTGACCGCGAGGCCTTGGCCGCGATCATCTTCGTGGCCACCTCGGGCTGCACCTGGCGGCAGCTCCCTCCGGTGTTCGGCCCGAGCTGGCAGACGGTCTACCGGCGCTTCGCCCAGTGGAGCCAAGCCCGCGTCTGGGCTCGCCTCCATCGCGTCGTCCTCGACGAACTTGCCGCAAGAGGACAAGTGGAATGGTCTCGTTGCGCGATTGACTCCGTCAGCCTGCGGGCTGCAAAAGGGGGCCGCTAACCGGACCGAATCCGACCGATCGCGGCAAGTCAGGATCGAAAATCCACCTGATCACCGACCGCAACGGACTGCCATTGTCGCTGGGCATCTCCGGCGCCGACATGCACGACAGCCAGGGCCTCGAACCGCTCGTGCGTGGCATTCCACCGATCCGATCCCGCCGAGGGCCTCGTCGGCGGCGCTCTGGCAAGCTCCATGCGGACAAGGGCTACGACTACGAACATCTCCGCTGCTGGCTCCGCAAGCGAGGTATTCGGCACCGCAGCGCCCGCAGGGGCATCGAGTCTTCACAGCGGTTGGGCCGTCACCGCTGGGTCATCGAGAGGACGGTCTCCGGCTCGTCGGCTGCCGCCGACTCCACCGCCGCGACGAACGCAAGGCCGAGCACTTCCTCGCCTTCGCCGGGATCGCGGCGACCCTGATCTGCTGCCGCAGACTGACCAAAGGAGGCGATGCTCACTAGCATCGCCTCCCATGATCACAGTAGTCGTTACCATCGCACTGGCGTTCGCAGGCTATGTAGCCACCTATCTCAACGGCTTGCGCCTGTCGCAGCGCCAAGAGCGCATCGCTCGCTTGAATCGGCAGCTCAGCGATTTTTACGGACCGCTGTTCGCCCTCACGGAGGCCAACAGCCGCATCTTCGGCGCGTTCATGGAGCGCAACGCTCGTCCCGACGGCAGGTCGCCCTTCGTGCATGAGATACCGCCTTCCGAAGAGGAACTCGCCGAGTGGCGGTTGTGGGTCAGGACCGTCTTCCTCCCGAACATTCAGGCGATGCGCGACCTTGTCATCAAGCGCGCTGACCTCTTGAGCGAACCAGAGATGCCGCCGATTCTGCTTCAGCTGTGCGCACACGTTTCCGGCTACGAGATCACAGCCGCCCGGTGGGAGCAGGGCAGCTACGACGAACACCTGTCCGTGGTGCCCTTCCCCAGTGAGGAGATAGCCGCATACGCGCGACACGGGTTCGCGGGCCTGAAGCAGCAGCAGGGCCGGTTGCTTGGGCGACGGTAGGACAGCTGACCAAGAGAAACGAACTCCAACTGCAAGGACGGAGCATCCGCCAGTGCCATCCCGGACAAGTCCAGGCGGGGCGGTGGCAGGGGCGGAGCCCCCTCCCCTTTCCAGCCCGTCCGACCAGCGTGCAACGCGTGTGAGCGTACGGGGCTCACCCCCCTCAGGCAGACCTGTGCTGCGGTATCGAGCCTGGCGCGGGTATCGAGGCTTCTGGCGACTTGCACCGCCAGGTGTCGGCTCAGTTCTTCGTGGGGCGTGCCCCTGTCGTCGGGCACGCCGGTCGATCGGCCTTTGGGCTGGCTAGAGTCCGGAAGGGTGCCGGCGCGGCAATGAACCGATGGCGGGAGATCATGGTCGCGGGCCAGGCGGGGTGAAGACACGGGGGTAGGGGAATTATGGTGGCGTTTCACTCGTCCGCGCTGGACGGGGTCGGTCGCAATCCGGTGCTGCCGACGCCGTTGCTCCTGCGCCTGCTCGCCTTCGCGGAGGACGGCGAGCGGCCGCCCCGTGACGCACTCCAGCGGGCGGAACTCCCCGAGTCGGCCGTCGCGCTGATCCTGGCCCACCCGAACCCGGGCGCTCGGATCGACTTCGCCATGAGCGCCAGGGCAGAGCCTGCGCAGCGGGCCCGGCTTGCGGACGATCCTTGTCCCAAGGTGCGGACTGCTCTTGCGTACGGACCCGAGGTGTACGACTCGCGCAGACGGGTCGCGCCGCTCCCGGACGCCGTATGCGCCCGCCTGCTCGACGACCCCGCCCCTTCTGTCCGGACGGCACTTCTGGACTCGCCCCACCTGCCGCCGTCGTTCGTGGCCTCCATGGCCACTCATCACAGCTCGGCAGCGCGCCGGCGAGCGGTGCGCGCATGGGAGGTCCTGGCACCGGGCGAGCGGTCGGTGCTGCTGGCCGACTCTGACCCCGAAGTGCGACGGGACGCCGCGCTGTGGGAGTGCCGACGGGACGCACGCGTCACCGCCGAACTCCTCCGCGATCCGGAGTCCACCGCCGAGGCGCTGCGCCGAGGGCTCCTCGTCCGCGCCGACGCCGAGCGGTGCGTCGCCGAGCGGACGCACTTGGCGGCCCTTGCCGAGAACCCGTCGCTGCCCGCCGACCTCGTGGAGCGGCTCGCCGTCGACCCGGACCAGGACGTGCGGCTCGCCGTCTCCCTCAGGCCGGAACTGGACGAGGCGCGGCGCATGGCGATCGACGTCATGGTCGGGGACTTCGACACGGGTGAGCGCGTGGGGTGGGTACGGGACGGGCTC
The DNA here is from genome assembly GCF_043076955.1 of Streptomyces sp. NPDC016562. Classification (NCBI taxonomy): domain Bacteria; kingdom Bacillati; phylum Actinomycetota; class Actinomycetes; order Kitasatosporales; family Streptomycetaceae; genus Streptomyces; species Streptomyces sp. NPDC016562. Next base: position 134,661 of record NZ_JBIBRZ010000009.1, read on the forward strand.
GCCGACTCCGAGGCGCTGCGCCGGGCCGCGACCTCTGCCCACCCGCTGCTGCGGCGCGCGGCCGCGCAAAGCCCTCACCTGCCGCCCGACCTGCTGCGCCTCCTCGCACGCGTCGAGGACCCGACGTTGGAGAACCTCCTGGGCATTCACCAGCCCGACGCTCCGGAGGAGGTCCTGATGCGTGTGTTCGCGCGGCTGGGTGGGACGTTCTCCGCCTGGATGGCGGAGACGCACCCCCGCTTTCCCCGCGAGGGCCTCGCCGCCCGCTACGCGGACCACCCCGACGGGAACTACCGCCGCCTGGCCGTACGGGACCCGGCCGCCACCCCGGAGCTGATCGAACGGCTCAGCCACGACCCCGTCGTCTGGACGCGCCAGGCGGCTGCCGGTGACCCGCGTCTGCCGCTCGACCGGCTCCGCGAGGCACTCCATGTCCCGGAACTGGCCTCCAGCGCGGGTGCCAACCCGGCGCTCCCCGAGGCCGAGATGGCTGCCGTCCTGGACCGGGCCGGTGTGCCCCTCTGACGGACTGCAGATCCGGAGGGGGCGGCGGGCGGGGGGCCACGACGCCCGCCGTAACGGGTTCCGGCCGTAACGGGTTCCGGGGGACGAGGCCCGCCCGCCTGGGTTCGGGTTCCACGCCGCCTGGTGGTCCGCCCTTGCCCTCCCCCGTACACGTGGCTGACCAGGTATGCAGGGCAGAGCAGGATGAGTAGGCGTACTCGGGTGGCGTGCCCCGGCCGCCTTGAGACTGGCGGCAGGACGAACGCAACGAAACGGGGAACCTGATGGAACGGCGCTGGTCCAAGCCCGAGGTGTGGATACCCGGCGGATACCTGACCCTGGTGGTCGCCCTGCTCGTCTGGGTCGAGGGGGGAGCCGGACCGGGGACATCGGGTTCGGCGGAATATGGCCGCTGCTGGCCACGGCGCCGGTCAGCCTCCTGTTGTTGGTCCCCTTCGGGCCCGCGTCGGACGCCCTGGACGCGGCCCCGGTCGTGGAACCCCACTACGGCTCACAGCCGCCGACCCCGCTGCCGGCCCCGTCCTCGGAGTCGGCCCCGCTGCCCGCCGACTGGGCACCGGACACGTCGGTGGCCGCGCAGCCCGAGATGTGGGCCGGACTGGGCTTCCACGTCGCGGTTCTGGCCGGTGCCGTGATCAACGCCGTGGCGCTCTGGGCGTTGGTCCGCCATGGGGCGCGGCGGGCCGAGCGACGTTCTGCCCGGCGCCGGTTTTCGTCTTCGCGCCCGGGGTGATCGGTACGGCTCAGGTGAGGCTCCACGACCACGTGTCGTCGGCGGTGACGAGGAAGGCCAGGACCACGAGGTCGGCCACGCCCAGCGTGATGCCCAGGCGGGCGCGGCCCGGCCTGGTGGTGTGCCGCCAGAGGGCGAGGGAGCCGAGGACGATGGCGATCGGGCCGAGCAGCAGGTTCATCACCAGGAGTCCGACCAGACCGAGGACGAACGCGGTGACGGCCATCGCGTCGGCGTCACGGTAGCGGCCACGGGTACGAGGGCGGGGGTGTGCCGGGACCTGGGCGTGTGCCGGAACCTTGGTGTCGGTACGCGGGTTCATCACAGACCTCCCTGGCGATGGTGGGGGCGCCCGGCGCGGTGGCCCGAAAGGCGCTCACGTGCGGCGAAAACGGCGAGCCAGAGCGCGATCGCGAGGCCGGCGGCCACGCTGACCGGTACCGGCAGATGGGCCACGGCGCCGAGGATGACGCCGAGGACGAGCAGTGCACCTACGAGGAAGAGCACGGGAGTTCCTCCTACTCTGAGGTAACAGTCGTCCCCCGACTACCCGGTCCCCTTCGTCTCATGCCGGCCTTTGACTGGGTGGGACGTGACTCCGAGGGAAAACCCGCTTGGGAGACCCACGGCGGGCTGCTACGTTTCCGGAGGCCGTGCGAGAGAACGAGGAGGTGGTACCCGTGAACGCAGTATCGACATGGGTGCTCCCCTCCGGGGTCACGGTCGGACGTTAGGCAGGTCGTCCGGGAGCGCCGTTCATGAGCACTCCCGAAAGGCACGATCATGCATTTCCTTTCCGAGCAGCGCCTCGACGACGGCGTCCTCGAACGCGAGTTCACCCTCGGCGAGATCCCCGGAACCCTGTGGGTGCCTGGATCCGCAGGCCCGGTCCCGTTGATCCTGATGGCCCACAACAACGGCCTCCCCAAGGGAGCAGCCCGGCTGGTGGCCCGAGCACGGCACGCTGCCTCGTGCGGCTACGCGGTGGCCAGCATCGACGCTTACGGGTGCGGCGACCGGCCCCGTTCCGTCGCCGACGAACAGGCTCGCGCCGCACTGCGCCGGGCGATGGAGGCCGGTGAGCCGGTCGACGAGATCTTCGAGTCCTTCATCGGCCCGCTGGTCGAAAAGGCGGTGCCGGAATGGCGGACCACCCTGGACGCCCTCCTTGCGCTTCCCGAGATCGGCGGCCCGGTCGGGTACTCGGGGTGGACCGCCGTCGGTATCCGCCTTGCGGTGACCGAGCCGCGCATCGCGGCCGCCGGTTTCTTCGCCGGAGGGTTCGTACCCCGCGCGCAGCGCGAGGAGGCGCCGCGGGTCACCGTTCCGCTGCTGTTCCTGCTGCAGTGGGACGACGAGGGCAATCCGCGACAACGGGCGCTGGACCTGTTCGACGCCTTCGGCGCCACGGAGAAGACGCTGCACGCCAATCCGGGCGGCCACACCGGTACACCGTGGTTCGAGGTGGAGGACGGGAACCGGTTCTTCGACAGGCACCTCAAGTGAGCCGGGCGGTCCCCTCAGGTACCGCGAGAACACCGGGTCCTGACATCTCCTCAAGATTCTTCGACGCGCGCACGTTTGCCGGACCGCAGCCGGGTTAGACGCGTGAATGTCGGAAGCGAACCCGTGGGTGCGGGAGCTTCCGGAGCGGGCCCCGCCGCATGACTCCCTTCCCCCCGGCGTCATGCGGCAGGCTCGCCCGCACGAGGGGCTGCCGCCCTGATCCGTACGGCACCCCGGACACCCCGCCCCGGCCCCCTCCCCGGCCGGGGGCCCGGGGTCGCCCGGCACGCCCCCGGCGCCGGCGCTCATACCGCCGCCCCCGGGCTACGGACCCCGGCGGCAGCAGCCCGGCACAGTCCGGACACCGACAGCGCGGGCCGCCACCGGATGGTGGGGGCCCGCGCTGTCGGCGTCGCATCGGGCTTCAAAGGGCGTCTGGCCCGGCGAAGGTGTCGAGGTACGCGTAGACCCGTCTCCCCCGGCGCGAAGTTCGTGCGGCAGGTATCTCCACGGGACGCCGAGGCGGTCGACGTAGAGGACGGCATCCATGGTCCGCCGCAGGTCGTACTCGGACGGCCGGCCTTGCCCAGGCGGGGGGAGGTGCGTTGGGGTCGGGCAGGAGCGAAGGGGCTTCAACGGACCTTGTAGAGACTTCGTCCCAGGGGCGCCGTCTATTCAGGGGAGTTCGGCTCCTGCCAGGGCCCCTCTACGGCAGCCCCGCAGTCGCTCGGGAGGTGCGCTACGACGAGCGCGGCGGCCTCTTCAGGGGTAGCCACCTCGCCCAGGAGGTCGGCGCAGGCGGCGGCATACACCAAGTAACTCTTCTCCCAGCTGGCTATGAAGGGAAGGTCGTTACTCCACGGGAAGTCTGTGTTCCGGTGAAAGGTCAGGCAGCCGTGGCTCGGAAAGGGGAACAGCTGGCGCAGGCGCGGCTCTGCGAATGCCGCTTCGATCACCTCGGGATCCCCGCGGCGGGCGTCAGGGTGGCGCTCCAACAGCATGCGCCAGGTCTTCTCAACCACCGTTTCCGTACTCATGTCATTGATCATGCGCAGGGGTACCTGCGAGAGCAACCCGCAATCCCCGCCCGCGGGTAGGTCTGCGGAGGTTTGCCGTGCGTGGCAGGTGTCAGGTCGCGCTTGTGCGTGTGGAGCGGGTCGGGTCGAACACTCATTGAGGCGGCCGGGTCTGGGCGGGACAACCGCCCCCATAGACGCCCTCGTCGATCGGGTTGCCCTCTTTGTCGCTCAGGTGGAAGCAGTGGCCGTTCACCCACACCGTGACCGAATCAGGCCGATACTCGATTTCGAACGGCGCGTCACGGTGCGACGGCAGACCCCAGGTGCCGTCGCCCGCAGGCGCGTGAGTCACCACGATGCAGGTCCCCTTCGGCGGGATGCGGTGCATGTCCGCCCAGGGCTCCACGGTCAGGTCCAGCAGCTCCTGCCCGTCGTTGCTCACCGCCAGCCGCGCCGTTCTCCCCGCGAACACTCCAGGTCCCCCGCTCGGTTTCGTGTCGAACTGCACGATGCAGGCGCACACAGCAGGATCTTCACACGGGTGATTGACCGGCCCCACGGCGCGTCCGAATCAACCGACGACCCTGCCGGGGCGAAGCGCTTCTTTAGGCACCTTCGCCTAAGACGGTGCGGATCAGCGTGCGCTGGGCGTCGGACAGGAAGGGGTCTTGGAGGTCGAGCACCTCGTCGTCGACGGTGATCCGGTAGTGGAATCCGTCGGCAACGGGGGCGACGGCCCGTTGGGCGAGTTCCTCCAGTTCCGCCGCGTCCGCGCGGCTTGAGGTGTCGAGCGTGCGGAGCTTCTCCAAGCCGGCGAAGCCTCCTGAGCGGGTGACCGTGATCAGCATGGCTGTCTCTCTCCCTGTTCGTGGTCGGGTCAAGCGGTCTGCGCGGTGCAGCCACTACCGCGTGTGCCCCGAACACCGGCCCTCTGTCAGGGGGCGGGGCCCGGCACTTCGAACGTCCGAAAAGGGGGGCGCAACACCGTGTTCAGTGCGGGGAGTTGAGTCGGCTGAACATTAGGCTGCGGTGATGGACCGAGTGACCGACATATCCGCGGTATGCGCCAATGACTACGACAGCTTCGCCGAGGCGTACTCGGCGGACAACGAGAACAACCTCCTGAACGCGTACTACGAGCGGCCCGCGATGATCGCCCTCGCCGGTGACGTGGCCGGCCGCCGGGTGCTGGACGCCGGCTGCGGCTCGGGGCCCCTGTCCGCCGCGCTCCGCGATCGCGGCGCCGACGTCACCGGCATCGACGCCAGCGCCGGGATGCTGGCCTTGGCCCGGCGCCGGCTCGGTGCCGACGCGGCCCTGCACGTGGTCGATCTGCGCGACCGGCTGCCGTTCGAGGACGGTGCGTTCGACGACGTGGTCGCGTCGCTGGTCCTGCACTACCTGAAGGACTGGGGGCCGACGCTGGCCGAGATGCGGCGCGTGCTCCGGCCTGGTGGTCGGCTGATCGCGTCGGTGGAACACCCCTTCGTGGCCTACGCCATCCAGGATCCCCGGCCCGATTACTTCGCGATCACCCGCCACACCTTCGATTGGACGTTCGGCGGACAGTCCGCCCCGATGAGTTTCTGGCGCAGACCGCTGCATGCGATGACCGACGCCTTCACCGCCGCCGGCTTCCGCATGACCGCCATCAGCGAGCCGCAGCCGGACCCGGCCGCCCGTGAGCTGTTCCCCGAAGACTTCCACGGCTTGTCGACCTCAATGTGCTTCCTCTTCTTCGTCCTTGAGGCGCCCGTCAAGGGCACGGAGTGTGGGTAAATGTCTGACGGCCCGGCCTTCAGTCGCGCGCATGCCCCGTGTGGGAGGGGGGTCCTCTCGGACCCTGAGAGGGGGGCCGCCCGGCGGCGACCAGCTGGCGCCGTCCGCCCGGCCACCGTCCGTGACGTAGCGTTCGGGCATGAGCATGCCGCCATCCCAGCACTCCCCCGGCCCGTACGGGTCCCCGCAGCCCCCGCAGCCCCCGAATCCGTACGGTGGACCCCAGTACGTCCCGCAGTCCTCGACTCACCCGCACCAGCAGCCGTACCCGGGGCAGCCCTATCCGCTGCAGCCGTACCCCGGTCAAGGCGCCTGGGGGCAGCCCCCGGCGGGTCCGCCGCGTAGGAACCGGGCCGGACTGGTGATCGGGATCGTGGCGGGTTCACTGGTGGCGCTCGGGGCTCTCGGGTTCGGGGTGCGCGCGGTGACGGAGGCCGGATCCGTGGCGAGTGGAGCAGGCTTCCCCGAGGCCACCCACCGGCTCACCGTGCCCAAGACCCTGCTGGACGGCTCGTACGAGCTGGTCGAGGACCTGTCGGACACCCAGGGCAAGGAAGCACTGGAGGGCAGTTACGACCCGAAGGTCCGCAATCCCAAGCCGGCCGTCGGTCAGTACGCCTCCCGGTCTCCCCAGGGGGAGGGTGCGCTCGTCATCTCCGGGATGTACGGCCAGTTCAAGGACCCCGACGGCGCCCGTAGGAAGATGCTGAGCGGCGCGGCGGACGCAGAAGGTGCGACCGTGGCGGTCCCCGCGAGGGACATCCGGCCCCCCGGTTCCGACATCACGCTGTCCTGCCAGGTGCTGACCATGAGGCAGGACGGCGTCGAGAGCACTCTGCCCCTCTGCGCCTGGGCGGACGGGAACACCGGCGCCTCGGTCGGCGTCATCACCCCGGAGATCGCTCAGCAGAAGCCCGGTTCCGTCGATCTGGCCAAGGTCGCCGAGACCACCCTCAAGGTGCGCGCCGAGTCCAGGCGACCACTGGGCTGATCCCCCGGGCCCCCCGGCCGCCGGACTTGCGGACCGCGCAGGTCCGGGCCGGGGCTTGGTCTCGCGCCGCATGCCATCCGGCTTCCAGTCTGGGGGCGCGCCCGCTGACGTGCGACTCGGTGTCTCGCCCGCCCTTGGGTCGCGCGTCGCGCGCTCGTTTGTCAGCATGGAGAGCTGTACGCACGATGCACGCCTGCTGCACCACGCGCCCAGAGCCGCGAGCACTCCGTGCACCCCCTGTGCCCCTGCACGCCCGCGCCCCCGTAAGCCCCTACAGGCCGGTGGCGCCGCATCGCGGGAGATCGAGCCATGGCCGTCAGTTCCGCTTCCCCGTCCGCCGGACTCCCGGAGAACGACCCTCACGACCCCCACGCCCCCCAAGCCCGCGGCTTCACCGTCGCCGCGCTTTCGGGGCAGGACACCCGGATCGTGCGAGCCGCCATCCACCCCGCGATCGGCGTCGCCCGGGTCGGCGACAGCGCGGACGAGTTCTTCCTCGGCCCCGAGACCGAGGACGAGCCGCCGCTGCCCACCGGCTCGTACAAGGACGCGACGGGCGCCCTGAAGCGGCAGGCGGCGCGGTTCCGGGTCTACGGCTACAACGCGGCCGGGCAGCCGGTGGCCGAACTCACCGCGGCCAACGCCGACATCAGCTGGACCGTGCACGTCGCCAACAAGAAGGGCGCCTGGTACCAGTTCCAGCTGGCCCTGGACATCGACGAGGCCGCCCAGGCGCAAGAGAGCCAGCTCCGCAATCCGCTGGTCGGCGGTGCGGACCGCGCCCAGCTGATCATCGACCCCGGCCCCCGCTCCGTACACGGCCGTGACCGCGCCGGTGGTCCCGAACTGCGCTTCGACACCGGGACGTTCCTGCGCATCCCCGTCTACCTCGGTGAACTGCGCACCGACGGGGCGGGGCGGCTGGTCTTCCTCGGCGGCCGCGGCGTCGCCGAGTCCGTCGACCACAAGCCGGCGGACACCTTCGCCAACAACGACGGCTGGTACGACGACATCTCGGACGGTCCCGTCACCGCCGAGGTACGCGTCGACGACCGCGCGCTGCCGGTCGATCCGGCCTGGGTGGTGGTCGGCCCGCCCAGCTACGCCCCCGAGCTGAAGTCGGTCCGTACGCTGTACGACCTCGTCCGCGACGCGTTCACGGCGACCGGAGCGCTGCCGGAGCCGGCGCAGGTCTCCTTCACCCGCGACATCCTGCCCATCCTGCGCCGCCTGTGCGAGCTGCAATGGGTCAACCAGGGCCTGGCCACCTTGTTCGGTCACGGCGGCCGCGAACACTTCCTCGATCCCGATCTGCTGTCCGCCCTCGCCGACCCCGGCCCACGCCACGAGGAGCTGCGCCGGCAGATCTCGAAGACCATGCGCGATCACGACCGGGACGGTTCGTCACCGGTTCCCTGGCCGCCCGTCTACGGCGACGCGATGAGCCTGCCCCCCATCTCCGCCCGCCAGCACCTCGCCATCTCCCCGCTCCAGGCACGGCTGTTGGCGCGCTGGACCCTCGGCGAGTTCGTCCCCGACCTGGTCCTCGGCGCGGACACCGCGCCCCTGGAACTCGACCGGCTGCCGCTCGCCGACCGGCCCGCCGCCCTGGACCGCGCGGCGCTGTCCTTCTGCCTCGCCGACGCCTTCCACCCCGGGTGCGAGCTCACCTGGCCGATGCGCCGCACCACGCTGTACAGCGCGCCGTTCCGCATCCGCCACCGCACGGAGAGCGAACCGGAGCACTCCTACGGCAAGGTCCTCACGCCGCAGAGCGCCCTGGAGTACGACGGGCCGGTGTACGCCCAGGGGCCCGGCGACCTGACCCGCTGGATGGCGGTGCCCTGGCAGACGGACACCGCGAGCTGCCGCTCCGGGTACGAGAGCCGGTACGACCCGTACCTGCCGACGTTCTGGCCCGCGCGGGTGCCCAACCACGTCCTCACCGAGGAGGACTACCTGGTCGCCGTCGACAGCACGCGGCCGCGCGAGGAGCGGCTCGCGGCGTTCGCACAGCGCTCCCCGTGGAACCGCTGGCTGCCCACGCCCTACAAGGCCAACATCAACGCCATGGTGAAGGACTTCGGCCGGCTGGGCCTGGTCGAACGCCGTCGGGGCGTGACCGATGACCCGTTGCTGCCTGCCGAGATGCTCGTCGAGTCCGAGGTGTCCTTCCCCGCCGAGCCGGCACCACCGCGCGGCCGCAACCTGCTGAGCCTGCACGTGCCGCTCGCCGCCGACGAACGGCTGCGGGACGCCGTCCTGGCGACTGCCATCGCGCTCGCGGAGGAACCCGACGAGGAACTGTCGGCGGGTTACATCGAGAAGGTCGCCCGCTTCCCGGGCAAGCGATGAACCGGCAGGTGTGGGGGCAGCGTGCGTGGGGGCGGTGTGCGCCGGCCGGCCCCGGGGGCCGGCGGTGACGCGTCGCGAGGCGTACGACGCGGTCGTGGCCGGTGCGGGGCCGGCCGGGGCGGTGGCCGCCCTCGTGCTCGCGCGGGCCGGGCGGCGCGTGGCGATCGTGGACGAGCCGCTCGTGCCCGCGGCGGGCGCCCACAAGGTCGGCGAAAGCCTGCCGTCGGCCGCCACGCCGCTCCTGCGCGACCTGGGCCTGTGGCCCGAGGCCGTCGCCGCGCCGCACCTGCGCTCCACCGGGACGTACCTCTCCTGGGGCTCGCCCGCACTGCACGAACGCGGCCCGGTGCAGGATCCGTACGGCGCGGGATGGCAGTTGGACCGTCTGCGCTTCGACGCGTTCCTGCGGGAGACCGCCCATGCGGCGGGCGCCGAGCCGCTCCGCGGACGGGTCCTGGACGCCGTGGACGAGGGCGCCGGCCTGCGGCTCCTCGTACGCAGCGAGGGCGGCACGCGGGAGCTGCGCTGCGCGTGGGTGGTCGACGCGACGGGACGGCGTGCGGCCGTCGCCCGGCGTCGGGCGGTCCGCAGGCGCCAGGACCGGCTGGTGGCCGCCCATGTGCTGGTGCCACGTCACGGGGTCGGCGCGGGCGGGCAGAGCGACCGGGAGGCCAGGACCGTCGTCGAAGCGGTGCCGGGCGGGTGGTGGTACACGACGCTGACCCCCGCGGGGCGGATCGTCGCCCACCTGACGGACCCCGACCTCGCCGACCCCCGCCTGCGCACCCCGGAAGGGTTCCTGGACGCCGCCCTGGGCACGCGGTACATCGGCGCCCGCCTCCCGGCCGCGGACCTCACCGGCGCACCGGCGCCGCGCTGGAGCGCCGCCCACGGCATGCGCCTGGCGCCGTACGGCGGCCCGGGCTGGATCGCCGCCGGCGACGCGGCGCTGGCCTTCGACCCGCTCTCCTCCCAGGGCATCCTCACCGCCCTGCACAGCGGTGCCCGCGCCGGCCTCGCCGTGGCCCTGTGTCTGGCGGGCGCGCCACCGCGCCCGGTCCTGGCCGCGTACACGGACTTCCTCGACGGTGTCTCCGCCGCGTACGCCCGCCACCACGCGCAGGCGTACGCGGCGGAGACCCGCTGGCCGCACCTGCCGTTCTGGCAGCGGCGGGGGGCCCGGCAGCCCCACCCGGCCGGGCATCGGCTCACGCCTGAAGGCCGGCTCGCCGGTCTTCGCTGACGGACAGGCGGGCGGTGAGGCGGGCCCGCTGCACCCCTGCGTCTACAGGCCGAGGGCCAGCAGGATCGTCAGGGTGGGCGGGACCGGCGCGATCCAGCCCGCCCAGCGGCCCGCCGCGGCCAGGGCGGGGTATCGCCGGGAGACCCAGAAGGCCGTGACGAGCAGCGGGGTGGCTGTCCAGGACGCCCACCAGCCGGCCGTGACGACCGCCACGGTCTGGGGGTGGACCTCGGCGGCCATCGGGGCCAGCCCCCCGAAGAGGAAGGCCACCGGGATCAGGGCCACCGCCACGGTCGCGGCCCACTTCAGCGCGCCGCCGGTGACGGGCGTTTCGGCGGCGGTGTCGGTCGGCAGGTCGGGGAAGGTCTCGGGCATGGGCCCAGTCCATCGCCCCCGGCCCCGGGACGCCTGCGCGGGCGTACTCAGGCCGGGCAGGTCCTCGTACTCATCCTGCCCGGCCACGGTCGCCCGCCGCCGCCTCCCTTCTAGCCCGTGGCGGCCGCCAGCAGGAGGCCTTCGTAGATCTTGGGGTCGTCGGACTCGATCACCGGGAAGCCGACGCCGTAGGCGCCTTCCCAGCGCACGTCGATCCCGGGGTTGGCCCAGTCGCTGCCGTCGGGCAGGAACAGGTGCGGACTGCACCTGATCGCGTCGGTACGGGCGAGCGCGGCCTGGCCGGAGAGGGTGCTGCGGGCACGGCCGTCGTCCAGGGACTCCGCCAGCGCCGTCACGTCCACGACGCCGGTCTCGGCGGCCACGTCCAGGATGACCTTGCGGTGGCTGATGGACCGGGACTCGGCCCAGAAGGCCTTCCGCAGGCCGAGGTCGAGCTGTTCGGACGCCGCCAGGGACTGCGCCTTTGCGGCCTGGACCGCCTCCAGTGCGGGCAGCACGGTGGAGGGGTAGAGCCAGTCCTTGGCCTGCCAGAGCTGCCAGCCGGCCGCCGGTTCCAGGCTGGCCATCCGGCCGACTTCGCTGTCGGTTCCGGGGCGGGGGCTGGGGGCGTCGTTGAGGAGCTCCAGGGGGAAGGCCCGCAGGTCGAAGCTGACCTGGTTTTCCAGTCCGAGCCTCCTGCGGGTGGTGTGCAGACGGTGGATGGCGATGTGCGCGAAGGAACACCAGATGTCCGAGAAGACGGTGATGATGCCCGGTGGCGGTGTCAGGGGTGCGGCGACGGTGCTCAAGGTGACTCCTGGGGTCGGTGGTAGGTCGAGGAAAATGGCGAAATGGGTTGGTTTCAGAGCATCAGCGGGGCTCGGACCGTAAGGCGGCGGCTCGGGCGTCGTGCGCGTCGAGGGCGGCTTCGAGGTCGGTGTCCGCGCCCGGAAGCCACGTCGGGAGGTACGGGATGCGGGCCATGGCCTCCATCAGGGAGGTGACCGTGCGGCCCTCCACCGTCGGCCCGTGGGCGGACAGCAGCCGGGCCGGGGAGAGGGAGGACATCGTCCGGACGGTGCGCTGGAACTTCTGCGCGTCGACCAGGGCCGTCCAGGGGGCGATCGCCCGGTTCAGGACGTCGAAGCCTTCGAAGAACTCCCTTTCGTCGGCGTCACCGAAGTGCCGCACGACGTCGGGCAGGACGGTGCCGAAACTGTCCGAACTGAACAGCGTGCCGGCCGCGTGGTCGAAGAGCGCGAGGGTGCCCGGCGAGTCGTAGGTGGGCGGCCGGTGGAAGCTGATGGTCCGGTCACCGATCGACATCCGGCTCCCGGGGTTGACCGTCACCGCCCGCTCACGCGGGATGTCGAATTCCTCGGACAACCGGGTGAGCGCTATGCCGTTCGTGACGACCTTGGCGCGGGGAGCGCGGGCGAGGACGCGCGCCAGGCTTCCGGTGTGGTCGCGGTCGTCGTGGGTGAGCGCGATCCACCGCAGGTCCGCGGGATCGACCAGTGACCACAGCGCCTCTTCGAAGGCGTCACGGTCCACGGGCATTCCGGTGTCCACCAGCATCGGCTGCTCACCGCGCAGCAGGTAGGCGTTGACCGGCTGCAGACCGAGGTCGGGTAGGGGCAGTGGGGAGGACAGCGCGTGCAGTGCGGGCCCTACGGCGTAGGTCTCCATGGGCAATGGCCTTTTCCTTGCAGAGCATTTCAGGGGCGGGGCAGGAGCATGTGGGCGCGCGTTCATACGAGTTGGATGGCGAGCGATCCGGCGAGCAGCAGGCCCAGTCCCGTCAGGCGCGGCATGTTCAGCACCCGGGTCGGCAGCCGGAACATGCCCCGGTGGTCGATCAGGGCGGAGGTCAGCTGCTGGCCGGTGACCGTCAGCCCGACGGTCACCGCGGCGCCGATCTCGGGGATCAGCAGGAACGTTCCGGTGACATAGCCCGCGGCGCAGGCTCCGCCGAGCCAGCCCCACCAGGGCATCGCCTTCAGCGGGCTCAGCCGCGGCGCGGGGGTCCTGCCCGTCAGGCGCAGCACCAGCAGGACGACGGCGATGGTGAGCGTGGCCACGGTGAAGCTGAAGGCCGCCACCGCGATCGGGGCGCCGAGACCGTGCCGGAGCTCGGCGTTGACCGCGCCCTGCACCGGGAGCACGCCGCCGGCGACGAGGCCGAGGGCGATCCATCCGATCCGGCCCGGTCGTGACATCGCCGGGGCTCCGGGCGGGGCGGTCGCCTGCTGCCCGCGGATGATCACGATGATGCCGGCGAGAACGGCGAGTGCGCCGAGGGCGATGCCGGGGCTCGGGTCCTTCTCCTCCAGCCCGAACAGGCCGCCCAGGTCCAGGACCAGCGAGGAGAACATCTGCCCGGTGACGAACAGCCCGACCGAGGCCAGGGCTCCCAGCCGGGGGAAAAGCAGGATGCCGCTGGTGATGTAGAGGGGGCTGGCCAGACCGCCCAGGAGGTGCCACCACTCGACGTCGGGGATCTTCCCGAGCGCGCCGAGCGAGCCGGTCACGGCCGCCAGGACGGCCAGGAGACCGGTGGCCACGCCCAGTTGGACGGTGGAAGCGCCGTACGGGGTCCCTACGGCCTTGTTCAGTTGCAGGTTGACCGAAGCCTGGACGGCCAGAAGGCATCCGACCAGCAGGGCTGCCGCGAGCAGCGCAGCGTTCACCTTGTTCCCCCTCGTTCTAAACGGACGGTCGTCTCATTTAACATAGCCTGCAGCATGCCAAACGGACAAGGCGTCCACTTAATGGGGTGACAAGTAAGGTGATCCGCATGAGTAACGGCGACGAGCGTCCCGCCCCGCCCGCAGTCCTCCGCGGCGATCTCCAAGCGGTGCCCCGAGGCACCACCGCACCGCGCCAGCGCGCCGACGCGGTGCGCAATCGCGCGCAGATCCTCTCCGCCGCCGAGCTGCTGTTCACCACGCACGATCCGAGCAGCGTGACGATGGACCAGATCGCCAAGGCCGCGGGCGTCGGCCGTGCGACCCTTTACCGGTCGTTCGCCGACCCGGCCGCCGTCGCCACGGCACTCTTGGACGAGCACGAACGCCGGCTACAGGGGCAGATGATCTACGGTCCGCCCCCGCTGGGGCCGCAGGCGCCTCCTGCGGAACGCCTGGCCGCGTTCTACGTCGCGTACCTGGACCTGCTCCAGCGGCATCTGCCCCTCGCGCTGGGTGCGGAGACCGGGGCCGCCCGCTTCGCCACCGGCGCGTACGGCTTCTGGCGCCTGCACGTGCGCACGTTGCTCGTCGCCGCTGGCGCCCCGGACCCCGACGCGCTCGCCGACCTCGCCCTCGGCCCACTGGCCCCGCAGCTCTACCACCATCAGCGCAACACCCTCGGGATCCCCCACGAGCGCATCGCCCAGGCCCTCTGCGTGTTCGCCCGCGGCCTCGTGGGTCCGGCCGGTCCCTGAATCGGGACCGGCCGGGCGCCGCAGCCGGGGTCCGGGACGGGGGCGCTTCGCCGGAACCCGCCCAGGAGGCGGCGTGGTGGGGATGGTGGGGACGGTGGGGTCAGCGGAACAGCATGGACGCGTCCCCGGCGGGGGTGGCGACCGAGCCCGGGCACAGGAAGCTGCCCGAGGTCTTGGTGGCGCTGAAGGCCCGGTTGATGTACTTGCGGGTCACCCCGTCGCGGTCCCACACGATGCCGGTCGCCTTGTACCGGCAGGAGATGAAGCTCTGCTTGCCGGTGATGTCGATCAGATCGGTACGCGCCGTGGCGGCGGCATCGTCGAAGGTGAAGGCGGGGTCGTTGTTGAGGGTGGCGACGATGCCGCCGCTACAGGCCAGATTGCCTCCAGGCGTGTTGATCGTGGCGCGGTTGACGGTGAGGGCGTTCGGGGGTGCCGCGCTGGTGCTCGCGTTGGTCCAGGTGCAGCTGTTGCCGGCGACCACGATCACCCCGTCGACCTTCAGGTCGGCGGCCTGGGCGCCGGCTCCGGCGCCGTCCGCGAGGGCGTTGCCGGTACCGGCGAACGCCGCCGCGACGACCAGCATCGCGACCGGGGCGATGCGGGAGATGCGGAGCCTGCGCGTGGGGTGAGTGCCGTGCGCGGTGTGGGAGGTGTGAGTGCTGTGCGCGATGGGCGTGCTGTGCCTCATGGTTCGCTCCTCCATGCCACGTACTGGTGGGGGTAGACGAGGCGCTGGGCCTCTCAGGGGGGTGCGGAGTGCGTGCCGGGAGAGTCCCACAGCCACCCTGAACTGTCAGGGCTCATGTCAGGGACATGGCAATAATGGCTGGAATTGCGGGGCCTTGAGGCGAGGTCGGGGGGCGAAGCCGCAGGTACGCGCCTCTCCCCCGCGGCTCAGGCGTCGCTCTTCGGCCCGATGCCGTCGATCCTCGTCGCGGTTCCCTCCGGGGCGAACGCGTGGTGGAAGGTGAAGGCGTCCGGCGCGGAGCCGTGGTCGCGGAGGTGTTCCAGCTTGGAGACGCCCTCCTGCCAGGTGGGTATCACGTCGTCGCCGACCCACCAGAGCACATAGTTCGGCTGTCCTGTCCTCTCGAACCAGTCGTAACGCCTGTTCAACGCCTCGCGGTGCAGGCCGCTGTAGATGGCGTCGAAGGCGGGGTGCAGGTCGGTCCACAGGGAGAGGGTCGCGGCCAGGGCGGTGGTCTCCACCGTACGGCCCTTGCCGTACCAGGTCGGTACGGCGAACTCTCCCCATGCACCCCAGTCCGCGCCGAAGAGCGCGCCCCGGCCTGCCTCTGCCGCCTCGGCGTGGGCGAGGTAGCCGGGGTGCTGGCTGATCGTCCGGTAGACCGCCTCACCCCTTTCGTAGAACTCGCGGGTGACAGGTCCGGGATCGGTGAGGGGTGACTTCAGGACGCCGAATGTGTACAGCGCGAGATGGGGCATGCGTCTCTCCCTGGTGGTGGGGTGCCTGGTGCGGACCCGGTTCGATGGCTTGCGTCCGGGGCGATCGCCGAAGACCAGGTGAAGGTAGCTGCCTCTGCGGTCCCTGTCGAAGTTGCGTTTTCGCTGCCCAAGTGGCCTCTTGGACCCGAGCGTTGTGGGGGTGAGGGCTGGAGCGGTCGGGGGCCGCTCACACCGTCGGTCAGGCCTCGGCCAAGACCTCCACCGTCCCATGGCCGCCGTCGACGCGGATGCGTTGGCCCGTCCGGATCCGTGTCGTGGCGTTGCCGCATCCGACGACGGCGGGAATGCCCAGTTCGCGGGCGACGATGGAGGCGTGCGAGAGGTTCGCGCCCACGTCGGTGACGATGGCCGAGATCCGGGTGAACAGGGGGGTCCAGCCGATGTTCGTCACGGTCGTCACGAGGATTTCGCCTGGGCGCAGGGTCTCGCCCTCCTCGACCGTGGCGACGACTCGGGCGATGCCCTCCATCACGCCACCCGAGGCCGGTGAACCGCTGACCGTGTCAGAGGGGGGCACCGTGGTGTGCGCGTCGTACAGGTCGGCGCGCCGGTTCGGATCCGCCGCCCAGGTCTGCGGGTCGAACTCGCCCCGGATGAGCGTGGGATAGGTCGGCAGGGAGCGGTACAGCTCGTAGGCGGCGCGCCGCGCCGGCACCGCGGCGAGCGGCCGCTCGTCCCCGGCCAGCACGGTCTGGATTTCCCGCGCGTCGAGGAAGAAGAGGTCGTCACCGTGGCCGGTCAGTTCACCGGCGCGTACGACGACGTCACGCAACAGCCAGAAGACCCGGGCCACTTCGGTACGCGCCGCCTCGCGCAGGCGGGCCGAGGCTGCCCACCGGTCCACGGTGCGGCGCATCGCGTCGACCCGGTTCGGGTGGCGCGCGGCGAACCGTTCCCATGCCGCGGCACGCGCCTCGGCCTGGCGCCCCAGGCGGGCGTCAGCGTCCTGCTGGACGCTGCTCAGCGCGGCGAGCTGTCGGTCGATCCACTGCGGGTCCTCGGCGGGCCGGGCCAGGGAGATCTCGAACTCGTGCGGGCCGCGATGACCGTACGTCCGCGTGTACGTGTCGCGGTCGATCTCCCCGCGCGCCAGCTGTTCCAGGCCCAACAGCGGTCCCATGCTGGCGAGTCGGGCTCCGTCGCCGAGGCCCGTCGTCATCAGGTCGGCGTCCTCCTCACCGACCAGGTCCCGGAGCGCGCCGCGCACCTTGACGAGGGTGTCGCCGTCCTTGCGGGTGGCCGCCTGGAGCATGTGGCAGCAGAGCCGGAAGTACTCGCCGACCTCGGTGTCCCACAGCTCGCGCAGCTCGTCGGCGGACGGGGCGCCGCTCACCCGGGCCCGCAGACCCTCGCAGCGCGCCGGTGCCTCTTCCAGGAACGTCGGCAGGTGCTTGCCGTTGGCACGGATGCGGCTCACCACACGGGCGGCCTCTCCCAACGTGTCGCGCCACACGTGCAGTTTGGAGGCCGGCAGCAGGGGGATCTCCACACCCTCGGGCAGCCGGCCGAAGACCAGCTCGTTGGCCTGCGCGAACTTCCTGCCCTGCCCGAAGGCGGCCGCCAGCGTGGCCGTGACGGAGAGGTTCATGTAGAAGCGGCCACCGATGTTGCCGTACATGGGCCGCCCCTCCAGGGTGGCCCCCACCATGACCTCGCGCATGAACTGCCGTACGAACGACCAGGTCGCGGGCGTCATCACATCGGGCACGGCTTCGCCGAGGTTGGCGCTGGTCCAGAGCGATTCGGTGCCGGTGCTGTCGTTCCACACCTCGGGCCGGGGCGAAGCGGCGGCGGTGATCGGCCGGGCCTGCAGGATGAGGAACCGGCCCTGTTCGCGGGCCCATTCGATGTCGCGCGGCTCAGCGTACAGCTCCTCGATCCGCGTGCCGAGCCGCGCCAGTTCCCCTGCCTCCGCGTCGCTCAGGACCGGGGCGTCGCGCAGGTCGGCCGGCACGGCCACCTCGTGGGTGCCGTCCTCCGTGGGGGCGGTCATCATCTCCTTGGAGGCGGTCAGCCGGTCGGTGATCTCCAGGGTCGCGCGGTCGACGTAGATCGTGTCGGGTGTGACGAGGCCGCTGACCACGGCCTCGCCCAGGCCCCACGCCGCGTTCAGGACCATGCGGTCGGCGGGGCCGCCGAGAGGGTCGACCGTGAACATCACGCCGGCCGCGTCCGCCGCCACCAACTTCTGCACCACGACCGCGAGCGTCACGTCCTGATGGGCGATCCCGGCCCGGTCGCGGTAGGTGATGGCCCGGTCCGTCCACAGGGACGCCCAGCAGTCGCGGACCGCGCTCAACAGCGCCTGCTCACCGCGGATGTTGAGGTACGTGTCCTGCTGGCCGGCGAAGGAGAAGTCCGGCAGGTCCTCCGCCGTGGCCGAGGAGCGAACGGCCACGGTCGCGTCGCCGTGGCCGCCGTCCTGGCCTTCGCCAAGCCGGGCGTACGCCGTGACGATCGCCTCGCGCAGGGAGCCCGGCAGCTCGGACTCCGTGAACAAGGCGCGGATGCGCTTCCCCGCGTCGGGCTGCCCGAGCGCCTCCTCGATGCGCTCCGCCAGACCCGCGGCGGTCACGAAGGCGCGGTACGCGGCGGTGGTCACATGGAAGCCGTCCGGCACCGGTAACCCGGCGCGGGCGAGCTCGGCCAGCGCGGACCCCTTGCCGCCCGCGATCTCCAGCGTCGCCGCCGGATCGTCCAGAACCATCACCGCACGCATATCGTCCCCCGATCGCCGTCATACAAATGATCACAACGACCCTAACCCTCGTCTGTTCGGGGCGCCCGGCAACATCCGAACTCGGCACGGGACGGCCTGTTCCCGGACCACGCACAAGGCGTGGTGGCGGCCCGGTACCTCAGCGGGGCATGGCCGCGATGGCGGCGCGGGCGATCTCCTGCACCTCCGGCTTGCAGGTCGATGCGGGGTGTTCCTCCCCGCCCAGGGCCACGCG
Source organism: Streptomyces sp. NPDC016562 (assembly GCF_043076955.1). Taxonomy (NCBI): domain Bacteria; kingdom Bacillati; phylum Actinomycetota; class Actinomycetes; order Kitasatosporales; family Streptomycetaceae; genus Streptomyces; species Streptomyces sp. NPDC016562. The sequence continues at coordinate 153,056 of NZ_JBIBRZ010000009.1, forward strand.
GACCACGAGGTTGCCGTCGCGGACCGTCAGGTTGCAGTGTTCCTCCGGATCTGGGTACGTCACCTACGGGGCGCTCCAGTACGCCTCGTCGCCGAAGCCGAGGTCCGTCGCCCTGGTTTCCTTGGCGGCCTTCTCGCGGAATCCCCTGCGCTGCTGATCGGCCTCCTCGGCGTCGCGCTTCAGTTCCCAGCCGACGAACGCGTGGACATCGTCGACCAGGCCGTCGATCCTGATCTCCGTGGGGTCGCCGGAAATCTTTCCCCACGCGCAGCTGCTTGAGGCGCCTTGATAGCCCTCGCGGTAGTAGTCCAACGCGTCCGAGCGCGCGGGCAGCGGCAGTTGGGCTGCCGCCTCGGAGCAGATCGGCGCCTTCGCGTAACGCAGCGGCACCGGTGCGTCGTCGCTCTTCCACACGTACACCCCGACCGCGATGCCGACGACGGCGAGCACACCGCCCGTGATCAGGGAGACGGTCCTTCCGGTGCGCCGACGGGGCGGGGGCAGGGGCGCCGTGGCGGCGGGCGTCCGACTCGGCGCGGTCGTTCCCGTGTCGGCGGGAAGGGCCGGGGCTGGGGCTGGCGCCGGGGCCGGGGCCGGTACGGGCGTCCGGTCCGTGTCGCCGAGCAGCCGGTCGATGTCGGCCCGCTGGGCGGTGATCGTCCGGTGCACGGCGGGCGGCCACGGTCGGTCGGCGACCGCGACCGGTCCGAGGAGTGTGAGGAGCTGCTCGGGGGTGGGGCGGGCCGCCGGGTCCTTGGCCAGGCACGGCCCGACGACCCTGCGCAGGCCCGGCGTGAGGGCCGACAGGTCGGGTTCGAGGTGCACGACGTTGTAGAGGGTCCCCGCCATCGAGGTACCCGTGAAGGGGCTCTCGCCGGTCGCGGCCATCGCCAGGACCGTGGCGAGTGAGAACACGTCGCTGGCCGCAGTCAGTTCGCGGCCTTCCGCCTGCTCCGGTGACATGAACGCGGGCGAGCCGCCCACCCAGCCGGTCTGGGTCAGCTCGGTCGCCTCCGTACCCTCGGCGACGCGGGCGATGCCGAAGTCGATGACGCGTACGCCGTCCTCGGCGAGCAGGACGTTGGAGGGCTACAGGTCGCGGTGGACCAGGCCCGCCCGGTGCACGTCGACCAGCGCCTGGGCGAGGCCCGCCGCAAGGAGCCTCACCGCTTCCTCCGGTAACGGGCCCGCGGCGTCCAGTGCCTGGCTCAGGGTGGGGCCGGGGATGAAGACCGAGGCAGCCAGGGCTCTTGGGCTTCGGTGTCGGCATCCATCACGGCGGCGGTGTACGCCCCGGACACCGTGCGCGAGGCAGCCACCTCACACCGGAACCGGGCGCGGAACCCGTCGTCCTCGGCCAGTTCGGGGTGCACCTGCTTGACCGCGACGAGGCGGCCGTCGGGGGCCACAGCGAGCAGCACGCATCCCATGCCGCCCTGCCCGAGCTCTGTCACCGCCCGGAACGGACCTACGGACGACGGCCCGGACGGCCCTGTTGCATGCATGACGCCTTGCCCCTCCCCCCCCGTGGAGGACCTTCCGGTCCCGAAGCGAGAGGATCATACAAAGGATCGTCTCCCCCGGCCCACGACCGGAACACCCGAACAAGACACCCGCTAGGCGCGGAAGGCCTCCCGCAGGAGTGCACCGAACGCGGCGGGATGCGTAGTCAGGCCGGTGTGTCCGCCGGGGAAGTGCAGGAGTTCCCTGCCGAGGTGCTCGGCGAGGAAGGCGGCCGGCCGGTAGGGAAGCTCGCCGCGCGAGTCCTGGCCGCAGGCGAGGACCAGCCGGTCCGACAACGCCTCCAGCCGGTGGAGGTCCGGAGCGTAGGACATGAAGCCGGGCACGATGCGCCCGACGAAGTACGGCAGGTTGGCCATCGTCCGCTCGGCTCGCGCCGCTGCCTGCGGCGGAAGCCGGATCTCGGCCTCGGCGTCGGCCTTGGTGGTTTCGCCGTTCGCGCCGTCCTTCTTCAGGCCCGCGGCGAAGACGGCCATCGCCGGCATGAGCCCCTCGGTGTGGAGCGTTTCCTGTACGCGCGCGATGAGGGCCCGGTGCTCACGGGCGTCCGGCAGCACCTCCACCACCGGCGGCTCGTGCGCCACGACGCGCTCGACGCGCTCGGGATGGGCGGTGAGCAGGTGCAGGGCGGCGATCGCGCCCGAGCTGGAGCCGAACACCCGGGCGGGCTCGCCCGGCGAGAGCAGGTCGAGGAGCCGCAGCGCGTCCTCGGCGTGTTCGGACACCCGCTGCGCGGCCTCCGGGTCGTCCAGTGTGCTGCGGGACATGCCGCGCGGGTCGTAGGTGGCGACCGTGTAGACGCCGGCCAGGCCGTCGGCTATCCCGTCGAAGGAGGCCGCGCCTCCCGCTCCTCCGGGGATCAGGAGCAGGAGCGGTCCCTGTCCCCGCACTTCGTAGTGCAGCGTCGCGCCGTTCACGCGCAGGCTGCCGGTGGTCGGTTCGGTCATGAGGGGTCTCCTTCTCGGGCCGCGGGCCAGTGCTCCAGGAGGGTGTGGAGGGCGTCGAGGGCGCGAAGCCACGACTGCTGCGGCGAGCGCGCGTGCGCGAAACCTCCCGCGGCTTCCAAGGCGACGAATCCGTGGAACGTGCTGCGCAGCAACCGCACCGCGTCGGTCAGGTCGGGCTCGGTCAGTCCGTAGCCGCGCAGCATGCCGTAGGTGAGCTCCACCGCGCGCCGCGGTCCGCTCGCTCGTGCGGCCAGCTCGGGGTCGATCGGGATCGGGGTCTGCGTCGCCGTGTAGCGGCCCGGGTGTTGGTGGGCGTACTCCCGCCAGGCGTGGGCGAAGGCGACGAGCGCGTCCCGGCCCGCCATCCCGGCGGTGGCCTCCGCGATGCGGATGGTCTTCTCGTCCGCCGCCAGCAGCGCGATCCGGCCACGCAGGTCTTCCAGGCTGCGGACGTGCGTGTAGAGACTCGCGTCCTTCACGCCGAGTCGCCGCGCGACCTGCGACATCGTCACCTGGTCGAAGCCGGCCTCGTCCGCCAGCTCGGCGCCCGCGACCGTCACCCGCTCCGCCGTCAGTCCGGCTCGCGCCATCGGTCCTCCTCATGATCCTTCCTAGGGTCCCTAGGTATAGCCTAGGGGCCCTAGGAAGCACAAGCGAGCTCCGTCCGTCCGGACAGGTGCGGGACGAGGCGAACCGCCGCGTCACTTCCGCCAGAACAGGTGGTGCGTCACGCCGCTCGGGCTCGGCACGACCTCCAAGTGGAACCGGTCGAGCAGTTCGTCCGGGGACTCCCACAGCCGCAGTCCCGAGCCGAGTTTCACCGGCGAGACGGCCACGTGGAGGGTGTCGACGAGGTCTGCGTCGAGGAACTGCCGGATGGTGGTGACCCCGCCGCCCAGGCGGACGTCCTTGCCCTGCGCCGCCTCCCGCGCCTGTTCGAGGACGGCGGCCGGGTCGCCGCCGACGAAGTGGAACGTGGTGTCGGAGAGCCGGAACGAGGGGCGCTGGTGGTGGGTCATGACGAACACCGGGGTGCGGAACGGGGGCTCGTCGCCCCACCAGCCCTGCCAGTCGTGATCGAGCCAGGGGCCGCGCTGGGGGCCGAACTTGTTGCGGCCCATGATCTCGGCCCCGATGTTGCGTGCGTAGTCGCGCGTGAAGTAGTCGTCGAGGCCGCGGCTCCCGCCGGGTGCGGTACGCATGGGCCAGCTCGCCGTGGCACCGGCCCACGCGAACAGCCTCCCGGGATCGACGTGGCCGAACGGCCTTTCGAGGCTCTGGTCCTCGCCGGCACCGATCCCGTCGCTTGAGATGTTGAAGTTCTGGACTCTCAGAAGCTGGGTCATGCGTTCCTCCTGTGGTGTCGATGGCCGGATGGAGACTGCGCGGGCCGATGAAACTCATCGGCGCGACGTGGCCGGACGAGCCGATCCGGCCCGGTCCGCCCCGGCTTCACAACGACCGCGCCCGAACTTCGTTGCCTGCGACGCCCACGGGAGACCTTGCTCACGCGACCGGTGCGGGGGTGTGGGATCCGGTGGCGCCCCGGCGGAACGCCAGGTGGGCCCGGGCGAGTCTGCGGATCGCCTCGGCGAGCCGATCCGACGGGAGCGTGTACGGCAGGCGGACGTGGCGTTCGAAGGCGCCGCCGACGCCGAACCGCGGTCCGGCCGCGATCGTCACTCCGCAGTCGGGGGCGATCGCTGCCAGCCGGGAGCTGATGGGATCGGGGAAGCGCGCCCAGAGCGTCACTCCACCCGCCGGCAGCGGTGCGTGCACGTCGGGCAGGTGCTCGGTGAGTGCCTGCATCAACGCCCCACGCTGTGCGCGCAGTTGCCGGAGCATGTCGGGCCGCTGTGTCCGATGCTCGTTCAGGAGGACGGCGGTGGCGAGCTGTTCGACCACCGGGGTGCCGAGGTCCGTGGCGGGGCGGGCCTGTACGACGCGTTCCAGCACCGAGGGCACGGCGCGGATCCAGCCGATGCGCAGGCCGCCCCAGATGCTCTTCGACACCGAGCCGACGCTGACGGCGGTCGGTACGTGCAGGGCGAAGGGTTCCGGATCCGCTCCGTCCAGCGCCAGGTCACACATGGTCTCGTCGATGATCGTGGGGCAGGCGAGCCGGAGCCTGCGGCGCAGGCTCGCTGGCATGCACATCCCGGTCGGGTTGTGGAAGTCGGGGATGAGGTAGGCCAGTTGGGCGGTCCGTCCTGCCGCGAGGAGGTGTACGGGGTCCCAGCCGGACGGCCCCACGGCGACGGGCAGCAGTCGGGCGCCCGCGTCGGTGAAGGCCCTGATCGCGTGCGGATAGGTGGGATGGTCGATCAGGACCTTGTCGCGCGGCGACAGGAGCGTGCGCGCCAGCAGGCCGAGCGCGTGCTGCGCACCGTTGGTGATCATGATGTGGTCGGGTGCGGTGGGCAGTCCTCTGCGCTGGTACCAGCCGGCCACCGCCTCGCGTAGCTCTGCGGTGCCGTACCGGTCGTATCCGTGCCGCCCGAAGTGCCGCGGGAGCTGTTCGAGGGCGGTCGCGAAGGCTGCGTGGAGGCTCTCGGACGGGGCGGGCGGCGCGGCGAACGACAGGTCGATGGTCGACGGGTCCCCGCCGGAGCGGGGCTCGGACGGCGTGTCGTGCGGCAGCCGCACCGTCGCCCTGGCGCGCTCCCTCGTGGCGAGGTATCCGTGTTCGACCAGGGTGCGGTACGCGGCGCCGACCGTGGTCCTGCTGGTGCCGAGCGCGGTGGCCAGGTCGCGTTCGCTCGGCAGCGCGGCGCCGAGGCACAGACGCCCGTCCAGGACCAGCAGCCGCAGTCGGTCGGAGAGGCGTTGGTGCGCCGGTCCGGGGCCCTCCTGCCAGGCTCCCAGCATGGTCCCGACGGCGTGTGCGCTGATCTTCATCAGACCAGCGTAGTCAATCTGGCTATGGAATCGGGGTCCAGATGGCGCCGAGGCTGGGGCCATGGCTCCTTCCGTTCCCTCCGCGCCCCCGTCCGTCCCGGCTCCTCGCGACCGCCCCGAGCTCCTGCGCATGGACGCCTCGGCCCACCTGCGGGCGGGGCGGACGACGCGTCGTCTCTTCCAGCTCCTGGTCGGGCTGGTGGGCTACGGCGCCGCCGTCATGGTGCTCGTCCAGTGCGGGCTCGGTACCGCCAGCTGGAGCGTCCTCACGGACGGCACGGCCAAGAGCCTCGGCATCACCTTCGGCTGGGCCACCAACCTGATCTCGGTGCTGGTGCTCCTCGCCTGGATCCCTCTGCGCGAGCTGCCCGGCCTCGGCACCCTCCTCAACGTCGCGATCGTGGGCTTCGCGGCGGACGCCACCGCCCTGGTGCTCCCCGACCCGCGCGGGACGCTCGCCGAGGTCGGCTACCTCGTCGTGGGCCTGGTCGCACTGGCCTTCTTCGACGCGCTCTACCTCGGCGCACAGTTCGGCTCGGGCCCGCGCGACGGCATCATGACCGGGCTGGTCCGCCTCACGCGCCTGCCCGTCGCGGCGGTGCGCACCGGCATCGAGGTCACCGTCGCCGGGGCGGGCTGGCTCCTCGGCGGCGCCCTCGGCGCGGGGACCGTACTCATCGCGCTCTGCGTGGGGCCGCTCGTGGGCTGGTTCCTGCCGCGCGTCAACGTCCGCCTCCCCGCCGCCGTGACCGGTGGACGGGGAGGCCGGTGACCGGTCACCGGTGGCTCCCGGCTGTCACAGTGAGCCGGCTGCTCTCACCAGGAGGGCTGTTCCAGTACCTCGACGACCGCGCAGGCCAGGGAGATGCTGCCGCCGTTGCCCATCATCAGGATGTGGTCGCCCGGTGACACGGCGCCGGTTTCCACGAGGTGGGTGAGGCCGAGGACCTGGTCGGTGGAGGCGAGGTGACCGTGGGCGCGGCCGAGTTCCAGCAGGCCGCGCTCGGGCGCGATGCCCAGCGGCCTCAGGAGGTTCGCCAGGTAGCGGGGGTGGCCGGTGAAGACGTGGGTGACGCGCGTGATGTCGTCCGGGCCGACGCCGGCTTCCTCCATGACCTGGCGGGCGAGGGTGGTGCGGGCGCGGACCAGGTCGCGGGTGACGGCCTGGAGGAGGTATCCCTCGGGGTCGTGGCGCTGGACGTAGGAGGCCATGCGGCGGCCCAGGGTGGCGGGGACTCCGCGGGTGACCGGGGGCGGGTACATCGCCTCGTCGCCGCGGTAGAGGTGCTCCCAGCCGGAGAGGGAGGACATGGCCAGGGCGCGGATCCGCAGCGGACCGCCTTCGGTGGACACGACGACCGCGCCGCCCGCGTCGCCGAGTATGGAGCCGCGTCCGGAGCCCCATCCGTCCGCGTAGTTCCACCGGTCGACGAGCGGGGTGCCGAAGTTGTCGGCGGCGGTGACCAGGGCGGCGTTCGCGTCGGGGTCCACGCTCAGGTAGCCGTAGGCGAGGCGGATCGCGTCGAGCACCGCCGTGCAGCCCTGGTTCATGCCGATGGCGGGGGCGGTGGTGCCGACGACCTGGTCCTGGACGTAGTTCGCGGCGTACCAGCCTTCCGGGCCCTGGTGCCAGACGCCCGAGTGCAGGACCAGGTCGATCTGGTCGCCGATCAGGCCCGAGCGCTTGAGGGCCTCGATGCCGGCCTCGGCGGCGAGTTCGGGCGCGGAGAGGTCGCCGGCGATGGCCACGCTGGTCCAGCCCTCGGCCTCGGCGCGCCCGGCGTCGTACCAGCCGCGCCGGACCGCCTCCGCGACCGGGAACAGGTCCGGGACGCGGGCGGCGGCGCCGGCGATGTACAGGTTGTCCGTCCTCATGAGGTGACTCCCAGGCCGATGAGCAGGTAGCAGGTGAATGCGGTCGGCAGGTAGCCGATCGTGGCCCGCAGCGGCCAGCGGGGGGCCGCGTCGCGGGTGAAGCTCCACGCCGCGCGGGCGACGAGGGCGGTCGGCAGGAGCACCAGCCAGCCCCAGGCGCCGGGGCCGGACGTGGTCCAGGGGCGCAGCGCGGCCAGGGCGACCGCGGTGGAGGCGATGGCGAAGCCCACGGCCAGGACGGTGGTGGTGCGCAGGCCGAAGACGTGTACGTAGGTCCGCTCGCTGTCGCCGGGCACCCGGACGATCTTGCGGGCCAGCTCGTGGTGCGTGGCGGCCAGCATGACGATCACCAGGACCGGCCAGGCGTGCCGGCCCGCGCTCAGGCCGGTGTCGTGGAGGAAGACCGCGTACAGGTAGAGGTTCAGCAGGATCTGGACCGGGGAGCTGAGGAGGACGCCGAGGACCACCTTGTCGCTGGGTGGCCAGCCGAAGCGCATCTCGGCCCCCACCAGGACGGCGGTGTACGTGAACTGGGCGGCGAGGAGGAGCTGGGCGGGCCGGTTGCCGGCGTTGAGGAGGAGCAGGCCGGCGACGCCTACGGCGGCCAGTACGAGGAGGTCCCGGGGCCGGACCGCGCCGCGTGCCAGCGGGCGGCCGGGGTTGTGGAGCCGGTCGTAGGGGAGGTCGCGCAGGTCGTCGGCGGCCCGCATCAGGAGCAGGTCGACGATGACGGTGAGGGCGGCGACGGCGGTGCCCCAGCCGGGCCGCCAGTCGTGGGCGCGCGGGTCGACCGCCGCGTACAGCCCCGTGACCCCCACGGCCCAGGCCGCGGCGATCAGGGGAGCCAGGGGCAGCGGGTAGCTGCCCTGTACGAAGAGGGCGAGGCGGCGGATCATGCGGGCTGCTCCGTCCGTATCGCCCAGCGGACCGGAAGCTGCCAGAGACCGTTGATGAACATCGTCTGCCGCCACGCCAACTCGTCTTCGGCCACCGCCAGTTCCAGTACGGGGAAACGCCTGAGCAGGGCGGCGATGCCGATCTGGAGCTCCGCGCGGGCGAGTTCGGCGCCCAGGCACATGTGGCGGCCGTGGCCGAAGGCCAGATGGCCGCCGCTGTCGGCGCGGGTGGGGTCGAACGTGTCGGGGTCCTTGAAGACGGCCGGGTCGCGGTTGGCCGCGTCGGTGAGCGCCACGACGACCTGGCCGGCGCGGACGGGGCAGCCGCCCAGAACGGTGTCCTCGGTGACCAAGTGGGGGTAGCCGCCGGTGTTGTTGAGCGAGGTGAAGCGGAGCATCTCCTCCACGGTTCCCGGGATGCGGTCCGGGTGCGCGCGCAGCTGGTCGGCCAGCCGGGGGTGCTGGAGGAGCAGCAGGACGCACATGGCGAAGGAGTTGCCGGTGGTCTCGTAGCCGGCCATCAGCATCCCGGAGCCCAGCGCCAGCACCTCCTTGTGGGAGAGGTGCTGGTCGGGGTCGTCCGCGGGACGCGTGATCAGTTTGGTGAGGACGTCGTCGGCCGGCTCGCCGGCGTCCACGGCGCGCCGCTTGTCGGCGATGAGCGAGTCGAAGTAGCCGTCCATGCGGGCCTGCGCGGCCGCGACCTCCTGCGGGGTGTGGCCGGAGGTGGACATCAGGACGTCGACCTCGCGGCGCAGCAGAGCGCTGTCGGTGAAGGGGATGCCAAGCAGCTCGCAGATCACCCGCATCGCGAAGGGCACGGTGTAGGTGTTGACGAGCTCGGCCGTCCCCGTCTCGGCGCCGGCGGTCACCTCGTCCAGGAGCTCGTCGGCCAACTGCTCCAGGCGAGGGCGCAGTTGCCGGACGCGGCGCGCGGTGAAGGCGGGCATGACCGCGCGGCGCCGGCGGGTGTGGTGGGGCGCGTCGGCGGTCACCAGCGGGAGGGAGTCGGTCTCCCGGGCCAGCAGCGGCCGGGCGCGGGCCGCGTACCCGGCCCGGCTGAAGCGGTCGTCGCCCAGGACGGCGGTCACGTCCTCGTGCCGGGTGACCAGCAGCGCGGGCTGTCCGCTGGAGAGCTGGACGGGGTGCGGTGCGCCGGTGGCGAGGAGACGGTCGTACGCGTCGGGTGGGCGGACGCCGGGGTCGACGGGGAACGGGAAGCGGGCCGGGTCGTCAGTCATCCTTCTCAGCCTCGTCGATCGGATCGGCCGGATCGGCCGGGGCGGCCTGGGCGGCCGGTGGGGCCGAGGCGTCGGCCGGTGGCGCCGGGTCGGGGAGCAGGCGGACCGTGCCGGCGCTGCCGTCGATCTCCAGCCAGGCTCCGTCGGGGATCATCTTGGTGGCGTCCGCGACGGCCACCACCGTCGGAACGCCCAGCAGGCGGCCGGTGATGGCGGTGTGGGACAGCAGGGTGCCGCGCTCGACGACCATCCCCTTGGCGGACATCATCAGGAACAGCCAGCCGGGGTCGGTCTCCCGGGCGATGAGGATGCGGCCTCCGGCCAGGTCCGGGTCGGTGCCCGGGTCCAGGACCACCTTGGCGCGGCCGCGGACCACGCCGCCGCTGGAGCCGATGCCCCGCAGCACCTGGTCGTCCGAGTCGTTGCCGACCCGGACCGGTACGGCGTACGGCAGCGCGCTGGCGAGCGGGAGGTTACCCGGCACACCCAGCAGGGGCGGGCGCTGCTCGGTGTGCGTCCAGCGCAGGCGCTCGGCCCGGCGCAGCGCGGCCAGGGCCCGCAGGTCGCCGGCCGTACCGGTGCCGTCGAAGGCGCCGATGACCTCTTCGACGGTCAGGTCGGCCACCTCCAGCTGGTCGTCGAGCACACCGGCGCGGGCGAGGTGGGCGCCCAGGCGCCACATCACGTCGCGTGACATCCCGAAGAGCTGGGTGCGGCAGAAACGGGTGTCCTCGCGTACGCGTGCCAGGTCCCGGGCCAGCGCCGCGTGGGCCAGCAGCACTCCCCGGCGCACCGGGCTGGGGCACGCTGCGCGCAGCTGCTCGCGGGCCCGGGCGGCGGCCGCCTGCTCCTCGGCCCGGTTGGCGGCGACGGTGGTGCCCTGGCGGACCAGGGGGCGGATGAGGGGGACGACGGTCCAGGGGCGCTGGCGGGGGGTGGGCTCCTCCAGCTTCAGGTCGTGCAGCGCGCGGTCCCCGTAGCGGGCGACGTACGCCTGGGCGGCGTCGGCGACCTGTGTGCCGTAGCGGCCGGCGGTCAGGTCGGCCCACACCTGGCGCGGGTCCTGGTGGTCGAGGACGGCGCTGCGCAGTTCGGGGATCGATCCGACGAGTTCGCCCAGGGCCATGGCGGCGCGGACGGCCTGGAGGGAGCGGTTCTCCTTGCCTCCGGCCATCAGCCCCATCAAGAGCTGCGGGCCCAGGCCGGTCCAGCGGCGCAGCAGTGCGGTGCCGGAGCGGAGCACGACCAGGGCGATCAGCCCGTTGACGAGGGTGACGCCCCACTGCCGCTCGGCGCGTTCCCACACGCGCCGGTAGAGCGCGATCAGTTCCTCGGGGGTGTCCCCGACGGTGTTGATCTCCGTCATCTGCCGGTCCCACCAACTGAGGAACCGTTTTACCTGCCACGGGTGCAGGGCGGTGCGCCAGGCCAGGTGCGGCACCGAGCGGGCCACTCGCAACGGTGACCAGCGGCGGACGCCGGCGGCCGGGCCGGTGATGCCCATCGAGGCTTCCCACTGGCGTCGTACCAGCTCGAACATCGGCATCTGGCCGTGGAGGTGGTGCCAGTCCTCCAGCCGGTAGTAGACCTGGCCCTCCAGGTAGCCGACCATCCGGGTGAGGCGGTGCGCGTTCTCCCGCATGCGGCGGGCGGGCACGCCCATCCGGCGGTAGAGGTCCGAGAAGGAGCGGCGGTAGAACTCGCGGGACTGGGAGTAGGTCAGCGCTCCCGACGTCCCGGGGAAGCTCTCGGTGATGTTGTGGTTGCCCCAGTAGACGGTGGACCGGGCCCCGTCCGGGCCGGTGGGCGCGTCCGTGTGGGGGGCGCTCACCAGGGGCCGGGCCTGGACCAGATGGATCGTGCCGTCGGGGGTGATGGTGCCTTCGATGTCCTGCGGGACGCCGAACAGTTCCTCCACCTGGGCGGCCAGTTCGGCCACCGTACGGGCCTCCTTGTCGTCCAGGACCGGCGCGTCGGCCAGCTCCGGGGGGACCGGCAGCAGTACGGGCGCACCCGAGGCAGCGCCTTCGGGCAGCCCCATCGACCACCGCTTGTGCACGGTCTGGGCGCTCACCGTGCCGGTCGCGGGGTCGTGGAAGAAGTGGTCGACGTCGGCCTTCTCCTGGACGACGCCCTCGCCGATCCCGTGGGCGGCGGCGATCAGATGACGCTGCGAGCCGTCGCGCGGGTCGCGGGTGAACGCGACGAAGGAGCGGGTGCCGAGCACCATCCGCTGGATGCCGACGGCGACGCGTGCCTGCGTCGGATCCAGTCCGCGGAAGATCCGGTAGTGCACGGCCTGCGGGTTGAAGGCCGAAGCCCAGCACCCCGACACGGCGTCGGCGAGGCCTGCCTCGTCCACGTAGAGGAAGCTGTCGCTCATCCCGGCGAACGGGTCGACGGCGCTGTCCTCGCCGATGGCCTCGTCCGGGGCGAGGGCCTCGTCCGGGGCGAGGGCCTCGTCCGGGGCCGCGGGGGTGGTGGTGCGTGCGGCCGGGACGACACAGGCCCGTACGGCGACCAGGCCGTCCGCGCCGACCAGGGCCGTGAACTCCTCCCGGATCCGGCGGGCGAGGGTCGGCGGGAGGCTCGCCCGGGTCAGTGCCTCGTGGGCGGACGCGCACCAGTCCTCGATCGCCGCCTTGTCCTCGGGGTCCGCGGGCAGCGGCGGCAGGAGCGGCCGTACGGCGTCGAGCGCCTCGTCGAAGGCGGCGGCGGGCAGACAGAAGAACTCCGGGACCCGGAAGCCCGCGCGCCGCAGCACCTCCTGGCGGGCGAACTTGTTGCCCACCTGGGCGGCGTCGGCCAGCGCGTCGGCTCCGGCGGCCGTGGTGGTCAGGAGGTCAGTCATCCGGGTCACCGTTCTTCACGCGTGAGGTCCAGCCGTTGAGGTGCAGCACGCTGTCCACGGGCTTGCGCGGGGCCGGCTTGAAGCCCTCGCCCAGTACGTGTGCGGTCGGGATCAGCGCTCCCTGGCGCACACCGGGCGGCAGGCCGAGGAGGCCGGCGACCTCCTGCTCGGCGTCCAGGTGCACGGTGGTCCAGGCGGTGCCGAGCCCGCGGGCACGGGCGGCGAGCATGTAACTCCAGGCCGCGGGGAGCAGCGAGCCCCACAGGCCGGCCTGGCTGCCCTCGGGGAACTGCCCCTCGCGCAGCTGGAGGCACGGGATCACCAGCACCGGCACCTCGTGCAGGTGCGCGGCCAGGTGACGGCCGCTCGTCATCATCCGGGCCGTGGCGTCCTGTTGGGGAGCGTCGGCGGCGCCGGGGGTGGCTCCGGTGGTGGCCTCCGCGGGCGGATACCGGGACTCGAAGGCGCGTCGGTAGACGGATCCGATCTCGGCCCGCAGTGCGGCGTCGGTGACGACCAGCCAGTGCCAGCGCTGGGTGTTGCCGCCGTTGGGCGCCTGCAGGGCGATCTCCACGCACTCCTTGACGACCGCGAGGTCGAGCGGGCGCGTCAGGTCCAGACGCCGGCGCACCGACCGGGTGGTGGTGAGCAGCTCGTCGGGGGACAGCACGTGCGGTGACTCCCTCGGATCAGTGTGCACGGTCACCAGACCCCCGGGACGAGCCGGGCGTGGCCGGCCGCGTAGGCGCTGTAACCGGGGATGTTCATCAGCATCCGCTCCTCGGTGCGGATCCGGAACGTGATGGCGGCCGCGAGGAGCACGAGCAGCACCACGCTCACCGGGTTGAGGAAGAAGGCGACGAACCCCACGTGCGCCAGCAGCATGCCCGCGTAGGCGGGGTGGCGGATGAAGCGGTAGAGGCCGTAGGTGACGATCTGGTGGTCCTGCTGGCGCATCACGTGGTGCGAGTAGAACCGGCCGAGCGTGTGGATCGCCACCTGCCGCAGGACCACTCCGCCGACGAAGAGCAGGGCGGGCACGAGCAGCGCCCACGACCAGCCGTCCCACGGCAGCGGGCCCAGCACCGCGGCGGCGGCGGTCGCGATGCGCGCCGTGGCGTAGAGCAGCAGCGACGCCGACTCGCTCGGCGGGGCGGTCGACTTGCGGAAGGTCACGGGGATCTCGACCGCGAGCCACGCCAGGTAGCAGGCGGCAAGGATCCCGGCCACCAGGTCGAGGGTGTTCCCGGCGTCGCGCAGGTGGACCACCATGCCGGTGGTCACCGCGGCCACCGCGCACAGGAACAGCAGGCGCGGGGCCTGAACGGTCCAGGACGGTCCGCGCCCTGTCGCCGGCTTCACGGTGGTCACTTGGCGGCCCTCCGTTCCTGGTAGCGGGCACGGCTCATGGAGTGGTGGGTGATCGCGATGCCGCCCAGCCGCTCACCGCTGCGCGCATCCAGCAACGCCATGGGGTAAGGGGCGCGCGCACCGCGGGCCGGGGTGAACTCCCAGCGCAGCGAGAGCGGGACCGACACCGGCAGATCGGTGGGCACGTCCGCTTCGAGGCTGAGCCACAGCAGCTGGATGTCCGGTTCACGGCCGTGCGCCGTGTGCGCCAGCAAGGTGGACATCTGCCGGGCCGACTCGATCAGCGCGTCCGGTGTGTGCAGACCGTCCGGGCCGCCGTGCAGCCGGTGCCCGGCGGGCGGCACCAGGACGGCGGACTCCTCGGTGCGCAGCGGCGCGCCCAGCAGAATGTTCTCGGGAAGGTGCCGGTGGACCAGAGCGGCATCGGCGGGGCGGGTGCGGTCCCGGTCCTGTGACTGACCCTGCAACCGGTCCTGCGCCTGGCCTACGGGCTGAGCGGCGGGGGTGCGGGCCAGGCCTACGACGGCCTGGCACACGGTGCTGCCCTCCTGCTCGGCCCGTAGCTGCCAGGCCGGCCCCTCCTCGGCGGGGGCCGGCTCGCAGTGCAGCATCACCGGCTCGCCGGGCTCACAGATCCGGTCGAAACTCAGGGATATCCGCAGCCGGTTGAGACCCGCGTCCGCCTGGTCCCGCACCTGCGCGCGGACCAGATCGAGCAGCGCCGTCACCAGCAGCATGCCGGGTATGTGATCGAGCGGATGGTCGTAGAAACAGCGATCGGTCTCGTCCACGTCCAGCCGGACCGTCGTCCTGCCGGTCCCGGGCACCGACCCCGCCCCGTCATCCAGCGTGGGGTCAGCTGCCCCGAACGCGGTTTGTACTAAAGATGTCATGGAGGTCGACGCTAATCATCGATCAGCGCTTCGGGTCGAAAACCATTCGAACTTCTGTTATCCCCCGTCCCACGGCCCCCAAGGCCCCCGCACGGCCCGCGGGCCCCGCGTGCCCCGGTGGTCTCATCCGCCCCAGCACTTATACACGGTCCTCGCTCGGCCCGTAGGCGAAGAAGCGGGCGACCGTCGAAGGTTCACCGGCCGTTCTCGCCGTCTGACGTGACGTGAGCCTGCGCCAGCACGGCGAGCAGCTCGCCGAGTTGTGCGCGCACCGACGGATCGATGATGAGTCCGTCCGTACCCCTCATCTGAGGAGACACCGGGATCCTCACGCAGGCCGGCTCCACGATCGCAGCGCCGGTGTAGCCCAGCACCAGGCGCAGCGTGTCCTCCGCGCCCCCGCCGCGCCCCGGGGCGGCGGCGTTCACCCAGGCGACGGGCTTGTCGCAGATCTCCGTACCGCCGACGGTCCAGTCCAGCAGGTTCTTGAAGGAGCCGGGCAGGGTACCGGCGTACTCCGGCGTGCAGATCAACACCGCGGCCGCCTCGCGGATCGCCGTCCGCAGCTCCGCAACGGCTTGCGGCAGCGGGTCCTTGTCGTCGTCGGGGTTGAAGTGGGGCAGCGCCGCCAGCCCTTCGTAGAGGACCGTGCGCACCCCCGAGGAGGCCGCCACCGCGTGCGCGGTGCTCAGCACCGACTCGTTGGAGGAACCGGCCCGCAGGCTTCCGGACAGCAAGAGAATCACAGGCAGCGTAGACATCTCGCCACCCTAACGCTCCGGCCATCTCCACGGTGACCAGCATCCCGGTGACCATCCGCGCCCCTTATCCATCGCGCACTGATGATTTTCAGCCAGAGACAGGAAAAAGAAAGGAAGTTGATATTCAATCCGGCGTATGTAGTGTTTATCCGTCTGTTCCGAACGCCTTTGGTCACGTGTCAGCGGGGTGCGCGAGAATAAGGGGGAGCCAATCCGTGAGTACGTCCACATGGGTCGGCCAACGGCAGTCGGCGGCGCATTCCCCGCTCCCGCGATGTCAGGCACGCCAAGGGCCGTCGAGGTTCCGGCCGAGGTGAGCCCGGTCGCGGACGGCGCCTGGGACGTTTTTACGGGGTGCGATTCGCATCTCGCCTGACGAGATACGCCGCGCATTCGCCCTACACGATCGCCTGGGGCACCTATCGACGCCGCCAGGATTCCCACGGAGCTGAATTCCGCCCTGTTTTCACGTGTCCGACGCGAAGAATTAATGGTTCCACTTCCGGCGGTCCCGATGTCATCGCGGTCCCGATGTCATCGCAGAGCCGGACGCCCCGGCGGCGGCAAGATCACAAACGTACTGAAGAAAAGGGAGTTCCGAGATGGATGGACGCGTTGTCCTGCTGATACCGGGGACCGTTCCCCGGCCGAGCAGCGGTGTCTTGGGCGAGCTGGCACGGGAGTTCGCCTCCGTCGGCGAGATGCTGGCGCGCATCGACGACGTCGCGGTGGAGCTGGGCATGGAGAAGGTGTCTCCCCGCCTGGTCGGGCCGAGCGCCCCGCCGCCCGGTACGGCCGATCCGGACGCGCAGTACCTGGAGATCTTCGCGGTCTCCGCGGCGGTGTGCGCGGCTGCCGCCGAGTGCGGCCTGGAGCCCTTCGCCGTGGCGGGGCAGAGCATCGGCGAGTTGTGGGCGCTGGCCGCCGGCGGGCATCTGACGGTCGTGGACGCGGCCCGCATCGCGGTGGCACGTTCCCGGGCCCTGTCCGAGCAGGACTGGCCGGGCGCGATGCTGGCGGTGGGGACCCGGGAGGCCGACGCGCGCAGCGTCGCCGCGCTGGTCGGGGACCCCGACCTGGTCGTAGCCTGCGTGAACGCGCCGCGCCAGTCCGTCCTGAGCGGACCGGCCGCCGCGATCGCACGCGCCGGGGAGATCGCCGAGTTCATGGGGTGGCCGACCGCAGAACTGGACGTCCCGCACGCCTCGCACTCCCCGGCCCTCGGCCCGGCGGCCCGCCTGCTGAGGGCCCAGCAGCCCCCGGTGGCGTACGGGGGCAGGAACTGGCGGATCTGGTCCACGAACCTGGCCCGCGAGGTGGGCGACGAGGACCCGCTGGAGCTGACCATCGACGCGTTGACCAGCCCCGTCCGGCTCCTGGACACCCTCAGGGAGCTCCACGGGCAGGGCGTGAACGTCTTCGTGGACTGCGGAGCGCGACCGGTCGCCGGCCCCCTCGCGGAGGCTTCGTTGCCGGGCATCCGGGTGCACGTCCCGCTGGCCGATCCGGCCGGTCCGGCCGCCGTGCTGCGCGCCCTCGCGTCGGGCGCCGCGACCTCGGCACCGCTCGGCCCCGTCGGGGCCGGGAAGAGCGGCGGAAAGAAGCACAAGGGCAAGGAGAAGGACAAGAGCAGGGACAAGGACAAGGGCAGGACCAAGGGGAAGGTGAAGGACTCCCGGTCCGCCCACCCCTCCCCCGCCACGCCGGTCTGGGCGACGGCCCCCGCACCGGTCCACGAACCCGTGCACCCCGCCACCGAGACCCTGCGGGAGTCTCCCGCCGCGTACGAGACGGCAGTGTCCGAGCCCGCCGCGTACGAGCCCGCCGTGGCCGAAGCCGCCGCAACGGCCGTACCGGCGGCGGCACTCGACCGGCAGGAGATCGTGGCCCGCCTGCGCACCCTGTACGCGGAGGCCCTGGAGTACCCCGAAGAGGTGCTGGAGGAGGACGCGGACCTGGAGGCGTCCCTCGGCATCGAGTCCCTCCAGCAACTGGCCCTCCTGCGACGCACCGAGGAGCTCTACGGCGTCGAGGGTCTGCGGCACCACCCGCAGCTCCTCCAACTGGCCACCTTGGGCAGGATCGCCGACGCCGTCATCGAGGCCCGAGCGGCGGTGTAGCGCGGTTTCGTCCCCGGGAGGGGAGCACCGGGAACTCGCCGGCGGGACCGAACCGGCCACGGAGCCGGGCCCAGCGCCCGTCTTTCGGATCAGGCCGGATCAGCCCGCGGGCGTGGGTCCCGGCACCGCAGCACACCACACCGGCTGGACGGACACCTGTGCCGGCCCTGCCCGATCAGAGGAATCCGGAGAGAACACCATGAGCAACCCACCCATCGCGGTCGTGGGGTACGGCGCGGTCCTGGCCGGCGCCGACAGCCCCCACAAGGTATGGGAAGTCCTGGAAGCCGGCCGCAACCAGTTCAAGCCGCCCCTGCTGTGGAGCGCCGAGCACATCATGCCGCCCGAGCTGCGGAGCGCGGCCCAGGGCGGCTTCATCGACCGGCTCACGCCGCACCCCCGCCTGGCCGCCGAGATCGAGGCCGGGGACTGGCCCGCCGACGCCCCGCCCGTCATGACGTTCCTGCGGCACTCCGCCCTCCAGGCCCTCGACGGACTGCGCTCCCGCGACAACGACCGCTGGCTGTGCGCGGCGGCCACCATGGGCGAGCACGAGTACCCCCACCTCTACAACGACGTGCTCGCCCGCACCTACGCGCGTCATTTCGAGCAGGCCACCGAGACCCGGCCCGGGGCGGGCTGGCTCAACGAGCACACCGGCGACCTCCTGGCGGCCCACTACCAGCGCGACTCCTTCCCCCCTGAGCTGTCCACGGCCCCCTTCTACCTCCACCGTGCGCTGGAAGGCCTCCTACCGGCCGGCACGGAGAGCGTCGTCGCCGAGGCGGCCTGCGCGAGCAGCCTCTACGCGCTGGACGCGGCCGTCCGATCCCTGCAACAGGACACCTCCGACATCGCCCTGTGCACCTCCAGCGTCATGATCAGCCCGTCCCTGTGCCGCCTGTTCGGGACCACCGGCACCCTGGCGACCGGGGACGAGATCCGTCCCTTCGACGAGCATTCCTCCGGAACGCGGACCGGCGAGGGAAGCATCACCCTGGTCCTCAAGCGCCTGGACCGGGCCCGGTCCGACGGGGACACCGTGCACGCGGTGATCCGCGGCATCGGGCTGTCCGCCGACGGACGGGCCGCGTCCATCCACGCTCCCGCCGCCCGCGGCCAGTTGCTCGCGCTGCGCCGCGCCTGGCGGGAAGCCGGCATCGCGGCCGACGACCTCGACTGGATCGTCGCCCACGGCACCGGCACCACCAAGGGCGACCCGATCGAGCTCGACATGCTCCGCGACGCCCTCGCCGACCGGACCAGCCCCTGCCCGATCACCTCCGCGAAGGCGATCTTCGGGCACACCATCGCCAACGCCGGTCTGGTCTCCGTCCTGCATGCCGTCCTCGGCCTGCGCAACGAACGGATCCTGCGCCAGCCCTACTTCGACCGCTTTCCCGCGCCCGACCCCGCCCGCGAGGCCCGACCGGCCGTCGATCCCGTCGCCGTCCCGCTGCGGCACATCGACTGGCCGCCCGGCGACCGCCCCCGTACCGTTGCCGTCTGCTCCGCCGGCCTGGGAGGGGTCAACGGTCACGTCGTCCTCACCGACGACCACCTGAGCCTGCGCGGCCCCGAGTCCACCGGGGCGGACTCGCCGCAGGACGACATCGTCATCGTCGCCCGCACCGCGCTCTTCCCCGGGGCCGCGACCGACACGGTCGCCGCCTGGCTACGGGGTGAAGGACCGGCCCCCGAGCCCGGCTTCGGCGACCGCTACCCCCATCCGACCGATCCTCCGCTGCGCATCCCGCCGCCCACGCTCCGCCAGATCGACCGCACCCAGATCATGTCCGTCGAGGCCGTCCGCGATCTGGCCCCCGCCCTCGGGGCGGCCTGGGACGAGCTGCGCCCGACCACGGCCGTCATCGCCGCCGCCGGAACGATGACGCGGCGCTCGGTCGAGGCCATGGCCCACATCCACCTCACCGACGCCACGGCGCCGGTCGCCGCGCTCCACGGCCCCGAGGCCGCCGAGGAACTGCGCGCGGTGCTGTCCGCCGCCGTGACCGAGGGGTCCGCCAGTCCGCACGCCCACACCTTCACCGGTGCGCCGACGGGCCTGGTGGCCGGCCGCGTGGCCAACTACCACGACCTGCAAGGTCCCATCACGACCTGTCACGCCGACACCGACAGCGCCCTCGCCGCACTGCGCCATGCCGAACGGTGGCTGCACCACGGCTCCTGCGATCTCGTCCTCGTCTGCGCCGCGGACGGGAACTCACTGCCGCAGAGCGACACACCGGCCGGCACCCTCGACGTGCCCAGCGACCGCGCGCCCGGCGAGGGCGTGGTCGTCCTCGCCCTCACCCGGGCCCGGACCGCGGCCCGTCACGGCCTGCCCGTACTGGCGACCGTACGGACCCGCATGCCCCACCCGGACGACCCGCCGGCGCCCAAGGACGGTCAGCACCTCGCCGACGGCCCCCGCTACCGGGCCGCGGCCGGGGCCCTCGCGGTGCTGGGCGCCCTGACGACCGGATCGGACACCGTCATCACGCCGCGCACGCCGGGTGCTCCGGCGGTCCACGTCACCCCGGCGGGGACAGCCGGCGCCGCAGCCGAGCCGGCCCCCCGCGCCCTCCACCAGACGCCGGACGTCGAGCAGGCCCGGCCGATGCAGTACGGCCTGTACGAGCTTCCCGCGCCGGAGCCCCAAGCCGGTACGCGGCCCGACCCGTTCGCCCCCGGGACGCTGGTGCTGTGCGACGACCCGTTCCTGGCCGGTCTCGTGCCCGACGCCCCGGACGTCCATCTGTGGAGCCCCGCCGCCACCCCGACGCCCCACGCCACGCCCGTGCGCGCCGAGGACGTCGCCGCGGCCCTGGCCGGGCTGGAGGCGCCGCCGCGGCACGTGCGGATCCTGACCCGGCTGCCCGCCATCACCTCGCCGACCTCCACCGCGCGCGTCCTGGCCCTGCACGACCTCACCTTCGCCACCGTCAGCGCCCTGGCCGGGCCGCTCGCGACGGGCAGCATCACGGTGCTGCTCACCCACGCCCTGCCCGCCGGTGTCCCGCACCCCTTCAGCGGCCTGTTCACGGGATCGCTGCGTTCCTTCGCGACGGAGTTGCCCGGCTGCGTCGCCCTGACGGTGCTGGCCGAGGACGTACCGCCGCGCAAGGCCCTCGGCCTGCTCGCGGCCGAGTCGTCACGGCGCGTCCCCGGCTGCGCCGTCGCCCATCTGAACGGCAAACGCCTCGGCTACCGGCTGGCACCCGTCCCCGGTTCGGAATCGGCGACCCCGGCGAACCCCGCGACCCCCGCCCCCTCGTTCGCGCTGGACGGGGATGCGGTGATCCTCGCGGCCGGCGGAGCCCGTGGCATCACCCCCTCGCTCCTCCTCGCCCTCACCGCCGACAAGGCCCCCCACCTCTACATCATGGGCCGCACCCCCCTGCCGGATCCGGACGAGGGATCCGTGCCCTCCCTGGCCGACCACATCCGCCGGGCCCGCGCCGAGGACCCCTCCCTCTCCGTCAAGGACATCAAGGCCTCCCACGCGCGACGTGTCCGCGCCCAGGAGACCGCCCGGACCCTCGCCCGGCTCCGGGAACAGTGCGGCGCCGACCGCGTCCACTACCTCCCCTGCGACCTCACCGACGCGGAAGTGGTGACGCGGACGGTCCGGCACGTCCTGGACCGGCACGGCCGCATCGACCTGCTGCTCAACACCGCCACCGAGATCAGGTCCCGCGCCCTCGGCGTGAAGACCCTCGGGGACTTCCGTACCGTCCGGGACATCAAGGTCCTCGGCTACCTCCATCTGAAGGAGGCCCTGCGCGACGACCCGCCGCGCCTGTGGTGCAACTTCAGCTCGATGTCCGTGGTCTACGGCAACCCGGGAGACGCCGACTACGTCGCCGGCAACGACTTCCTGACCTGCGCCGCCCGCCACCACTCCACGCCCAAGGCCGAGGAGTTGAGCCTGATGTGGGCCGTGTGGTCCGATCAGGGGGTGGGGTCCGATCCCCTCCTGGCGGAGCAGATCGCCAGCACCGGCCAGTACGAGGCCGTCACCGCCCGCGAGGGCGCCGGCCAGCTCATCCGGGCACTGACCCACCACACCCGCGTACCGGCCCTGGCCTTCCTCGGCGCCCAGGGCCCCGAGGCCGCGGACCAACCCCCGGCGACCACCTCCACCTCCGCCTCCGCCCTACCGCAGCCCGCGGCGCACGCGCCGCTCCTGGGACGGCGCCTGCCGGACGAGGGCGGAGACAGCGTCTTCGAACACCACCTGTCCCACCCCCGCGATGCCGACGGCCCGGACGCCTGGGTCCCCCACCACACGGTCAAGGGCGTCCCCGTCGTCCCCGGCACCTTCGGCCTGGAGATCGCCGCCGAAGCCGCCCTGGCCCTCGCGCCGGACCTGCACGTCGTCGGCTTCCGGGACCTGCGCTGCCACAGCGCCCTGACCGTCCCGCCCCACCACCCCCCGCTGCTCATACGGACCCGGGCGCACCTGCTGCCCGCGGCCGACGACGGCAGCCGGCGGGTCCGCGTCCGCATCCTGACCGACCGTACGAGTCCCAACGGCACGGTCCTGGTCCGGGACCGCCTCTGCCACAGCGTCGACGTACTCCTCTCCCCCGAGCCGCGCCCGATCCCCGCGCAGGACCACCCCCGGCCCAGCCGGCCGTCACCCGGCATCCCCCTGCACGAGCCCAACCCGCTCGTCCACCTCACCGGCCCCTTCGCCTCGACCACCGGCCACCGCGCGGACCACCACGGAGCCAGCGCCCGGTTCGCGCTCGCCCCGCTGTGGCACACCGCCTTCGCGGCCTTCCGCATCCCCGTACTCACCCTCGACGCCATGATCCAGACCGCGGGCCTCGCCACGGCTCCCGACGACACCCCCGTCCCCCTGTCGGCGCTCACCGGCATCGACGCCATCGACTTCGCCACCTCCCACAACGACACCGCCCTCACCCAGGCCCATCCCGCCCCGGGGATCCTCATCCACGCCCCGGCCTCCACCGCTCCCGGCAGCGTCCACGCCCTCGCCGGCACCACCACCCTCGTGCGCATGCACGGCATCCACGGCGCGGTGCTGGGCACCCTGGACCGCGCCACCGGCCGCGTCGACCGCGCCGCCGGCCCCGCACGACCCCACACACTCGGCATCCCCGGCACGGCGACGCCCGCCCTGTCGGACCCCACCGAAACGGCGGCCCGGTCATGAAATGGGACGACATCCTCATCCGCGCCACGGGCCGGTGGCTGCCGCCGGCCACCGCGACCTCCGACGCCCTCGCCCTCGGCCTGATCCCCCAGCGCCGCGCCGACCAGCTCGGCTCCTCCTTCACCACCACGACCACCGAGCAGCTCGCCGTCCGCATGGCGACCCGGGCCGCCTTCGACGCACTGGTCAACGCCGCGGTCAGCCCGCAGGACCTCTCCCTGCTCGTCTACACGACCGTCGGCAGCCAAGCCCACAGCACTCCCGCCCAGTACCTCCAACGGGCCCTCGCCGCCCCCGACGCCGAGTGCTACGAACTGCGGGCCGCCAGCAACGGCGGCATGACCGGCCTCCTCGCCGCCGCCGGCCACCTCGCCGCCCGCCCCGACGGCGAAGCGCTGGTCACCGCCGCCGCGATCTTCCCGCCCGAGCACCTGGACCGCTGGCAGGGCAGCCCGGGAATGATCATGGCGGACGGGGGCAGCGCGCTCCTGATGTCCCGCCGCTCGGGCTTCGCCCGGCTCTGCGCCACCGCCCACACCTCGATCCCCGAACTGGAGGAGTTCAGCAGGGAACAGGCGCAGATGGACGACGAGCAGTGGAACGCCAAGCGGCGGAAGTTCCTCGCGGACACCGGCCTGCCCCCGCACGAACACCTCATCTGGAAGGCCTTGGACCGGACCCTCAAAGCGGTCCTCGCCGAGGAGGACATCGACTCCAAGGCCTTGGCGCACACCATCGTCCCGTCGTCGGCCTGGCAGATGGCCGACTTCTACTTCGCCGAGCCCCTCGGCCTCACCCGCGAACGCACCACCTGGTACTACGCCCGTCAGACCGGCCACATCGGCCCCGCCGACCAGTTCCTCGGCCTCGACCACCTCATCCGCGAACGGCGCCTGTACCCGGGCGACTACGTCCTCATGGTCGGCCTCGGCGGCGGCTACTGCATGACGCACACCCTGATCCAGATCATCGAGCCACCGGTCCCCCGCAACCGCATCCACGTGGACCGCTGACCCCCTGGCCCCTGGGGGGACGATGCCGCCAGGCTCCGTCCCCCCAGTCGGGTCCCGGTGCCGCGTGGTGCGTCCCGTCATCGCGGCTCATGGGGCACGTTGGTACGCGGCGCCCGCCGGTGGGCGCGCCACCCGACAGCACGGACGTGGAGGTACACGGTGGGCGATGACCAAGAGGATCGCTACGAGCTGGTGTTCGACAGGAGGGAGCCCGGGGCGGAAGGCACGGACATCGTCGTCGTCAGACGCACCGAGCAGACCGGTCCCGGCGGTCATCCCGTCTACGCCGACGACACGGGCATCATCCGCGCCGAGATCAGCGACCAGGGCGAGCTGCGGATACTGCCGTCAGGGGGCCAGCAGGCCCTGACCCAGCCCGTGCGCGCGCAGCGCCCCTCGTCGTGACCCGGGGCCGGTGAGGGTGATCGGTCCGGCCGCTCACCCTCGGGGCCCGGTCAGCGCTCGTACGTGCCGACCAGGGTGGCAGCGGCCAGTTCCCTGCCCTCGATCGCGCGGTGCACGGTGTCGACGGCCGGTCGGCCGTGCAGGCTCAGCGGCTCGGACAGCGCGTACAGGCGGAAGAAGTAGCGGTGCGGTCCGTGACCCGGCGGAGGCATCGGTCCGCCCCAGCCCACGTGCCCGAAGTCATTGGGCCACGGCAGCCCGCCCCGGGGCTTTTGCCCCTCCTCGGCCCCGGTGGCCGCCGGATCGATGCCGGTGACCAGCCAGTGCAGGAAGGTGCCTCCGGGGGCATCGGGGTCCTCGCAGAGCAGCACCAGCTCGGCGGTCCCCTCGGGCGCCGCCGACCAGGTCAGCGGCGGCGAGAGGTTCTCCCCCTCGCCGCTGTAGCGGCGGGGGATCTCGGCGTGGTCGTCGAACGCGGTGCTGCGCAGTTCCATTGCGGTCATGTGCGGCGCCCTACCCGAGGGCGGCGGCGCGGACACCGGCCCGCCGGGCAGAACACCCGATCAGCGGCGCCCGTACGCGGAGCCGGGAGCCGGGAGCCGGGAGCCGGAGCTTGAGCCGGCATCACGCCGGGATGCGCGTCCCGGCCCCGCCGAGGATGGTGGATCCAGGCTCTTGTTTCCGCGCTCCGCCCGAGCGCGGCGGCCTCCGGGAGGTCCCATGCGCCGTGTACTCGCTCTTGTGCTCTGCGGACTGGTCGCCGCCACGACGGGCTGTGCCGGACAGGCCACGGTCACCACCACGCCGGCCGGCAGCACGTCGGCCCGGGAAGCGGCGATCGCCGTGGAGCGTTCGACGCCCACGCCCACGCCCACACCGTCCCGGTCCGCTTCCGCCGCCGTGGGGGCCACCATCGATCTCACCGGCCTCAAGGAGGGCGAGAAGCTCGCGGTGACGCTCGTGAAGCTCGTCGATCCGGCCCGGCCCAAGAACCCGTACCTCACGCCGGAGGCGGGAGCCCGGTTCGTGGCGGTCCAGTTCCGGCTGAAGAACACGGGCACCGACGTCTACCACGACTCCCCCGGCAACGGCGCGAAGCTCGTGGACACCCAGGGCCAGCAGTTCGACGCGACGTACGGGGGGACCACCGCCGGACCCGAATTCCCGGGCAGCATCACCGTCGCGCCGGGAGACACGGCGCTGGGGTTCATCACCTTCGACGTTCCCAGCGCATCCAAGATCGTCAAGGTGCAGTTCACGATGAACAGCGGGTTCTCCCGCAATACGGGCCAGTGGAACGTGCCCTGACGCCTGGTCCAGCTGCGGTACGGCCTCCACTTCTCGGCGAACGCCTTGCGGGGGCGGGCGGGCGGAGCCGCCAGGTCGTCGCCCCCGCATGGCCGCCCACGCCCTACCCGGATCCCGCCTCGGCCTGCTCCGCCCGGTTCGGCACGGCGGGCAGGCCCCGGCCCTCCTCTTCCGGATGCGCCGTACACGCGCCGCTCGCCCGGAACGGCTCCGCGAGCTGGGCGAGGTAGCCGACCGGATAGTCGGGCTTGGCCGCCATTCCGAGGTCCGCGCTGGTGAACCGCCGGGCCGGGTCGAAGGAGTAGGTGCCCAGCATCCGGTCCCAGATGAGCGTGAAGAGCCCGAAGTTGACGTCGCCCACCCCCGCCCACTTCAGGTGGTGGAAGCGGTGCCCTTCGTTCAGCGCCAGTACCCCGCGCAGCGGCCCCACGCGGTAGTCGGCGTTGGAGTGCTGCAAGAGCAGCTGCACGGCCGCCGCCAGGGAGAGCCCGGCGGCGACGTCGACCGGCAGCCCGATGACCAGGAGGGGAGCGACGCCGGCGGTCAGTTCCACACTCTGGTGCAGGGGATGCTTCATCAGTCCGTTGAACCCGTAGAACCGGTTCACCGAGTGGTGGACCGCGTGGAACCGCCACAGGATGCCCACCTTGTGACTGGCGAAGTGCACCAGCGTGATGCCCGCGTCCGCCGCCAGGATCGCGAAGAGCACCTGGAGGGCGAAGGGCCAGCCGTGCGGCCACACGTCGGCGACGGTGACGACGGCGGCCAGCAGCGGGATGGCGGTCACGCTCGCGAGGACCAGGGTCTCGTTGACCACGGCGTGCGCGGTGTCACGGCCGCCGTCCCCGGCGGCCTCGTTCCACTCGGGGAGGTACGGCACGAGGCGCTCGGCGGTGAAGGACGCGGCTACCGCGACCGCGAGGAGAGCGAGCAGCCACAGCCTTGAGGCGCCCGCAGCCAGTAGAGCGATGCCCGCCCCGTTGATTCCCAGCAGCAGGAAAGGGGCGTAGAAGAAGCGTACGAAGTCGTTGCCCATGCCCCTCAGCGTGCGCCGCACCTGCTCGACCGGCTTGGACGGATCCGCCGCGCTCTCCGCCGGCGTGTCGCACCCTCCCCCTCTCCTCCCCCGACCTACACCTATCCATGACCTGTCACATGTGAAATATTACCTGCGCTGCGGCACCCCGCCGGGCTCAACTCACGGAAAGGCACGCCACGTTGCGCAGACTCGCTGCGGTGGGTGCGGCGATATCCCTCGCCGCCCTCACCCTCCTCTCCGCCCCGGCCGTCGCCGCCACACCACCCCCCGCACCGCCCCTCGGCGGGCCGCAGGCCGAACACGCCGCCGCCCCGCCGCCCGCGCCGCTGGAACTCCAGAGGCAGTCCCTGCGCCGCCAGGCCCTCGAAAGCGTCGCCGCGGGCGGCGCCGAGGGGTTGCGCGCGGAGGCGGACGGCACCCTCCCCCGCACCGCGAAGATCGGCAAGCGGTACGTCGAACTCGCCCAGGAACGCAAGGACAAGGTCTTCGTCATCCTGGCCGAGTTCGGCGATCAGACGGACCCCCGCTTCGGCGGCACCCCCGGCCCCCTGCACAACACCATCGGCAAACCCGCCAAGGACGACAACCACACCCTGTGGCGCAAGGACTTCGGACGGGACTTCTACCAGCGGCAGTTCTTCTCCACCGACCCCGGATCGGCGTCGATGCGCGCCTACTACCGGCTCCAGTCCTCCGGCCGCTACGACATGGACGGCACGGTCTCCGACTGGGTCAAGCTCCCCTACAACGAGGCCCGTTACGGCACCGACAACTGCACCGAGCCGGGCCAGTGCCGCACCAACTGGGACATGATCCGCGACGCCACCGCCGCCTGGTACGACGCCGAGCGCGCGAAGGGCCGTAGCCCCGGGCAGATCAAGGAGCAGCTCGCCGAGTACGACGTGTGGGACCGCTACGACGCGGACCACGACGGGAACTTCGACGAGCCGGACGGCTACCTCGACCACCTGGTCGTCGTGCACGCCGGCAAGGACCAGACCTGGGGCGGCGGCGCCCAGGGCAAGGACGCCGTCTGGGCGCACCGCTGGTTCGCGTACTGGAACCAGGCCGGCAGCGCGGGGCCGGAGGGCAACAAGGCCGGCGGCACCCCGGTGGGTGAGAGCGGCATATGGGCCGGTGACTACCTCACGGGCGGCGAGAACAGCGGAGCCGGGCTGTTCTCCCACGAGTTCGGCCACGATCTGGGTCTGCCCGACCTGTACAGCTCGGACGGGGACAACAGCGTCAACTTCTGGTCCCTCATGTCTTCGGCGTCCTACCTCGGCAAGGGCCCCAACACGACGGGCGAGTTCCCCGGCGACCTCGACCCGTGGAGCAAGCTCCAGCTCGGCTGGCTGGAGTACACGGAAGCCGACGCGGGCCGCAAGACCCGTGCGGTCCTCGGTGTCTCCGGCTACAACACCGAGGACCCGCAGGCGCTGCTGGTGCACCTGCCGCCCTCGGTGACGCGTACCGAGCTGACGGACCCGTACGAGGGCGCGAGCCAGTGGTGGAGCGGCACCGGGGACTTCATGGACAACACCCTGGGCCGTACGGTCGACCTCACGGGAGCCGGCTCCGCCCGGTTCGACGCCCGGGTCTGGCACGACATCGAGCAGGACTTCGACTTCCTGACGGTGGAGGCCTCCACGGACGGCGGCACGAACTGGGCGCCGTTGCCGGGCACCGTCGACGGGGCCGCCATCCCCGCGAACGGCGTCTCCGGCACCTCGTCCGGCTGGCGGGAACTGAGCGTGCCCCTGGACCGGTTCGCCGGACGGAGCGTCCAGCTGCGCCTGCGCGTGACCTCGGACGGCAACACCCATGGCAAGGGTGTCACCTTCGACGACCTGCGGATCACGGCGGACGGCCGGGAGGTGCTGCGCGACGGCGCGGAGCAGGGTGCGAACGGGTGGACGGCCCACAAGTGGTCGCGCACCGAGGGCCGTACGGGCACCGCGGAGCACCCGCGCGCGTACTTCGCGGAGAACCGCCGCTACACGGGCTACGGCAGCCTGCTGAAGACCGGCCCGTACAACTTCGGTTTCAGCGGGGACAAGGTGGAGTTCTACCCGTACCAGCAGGGCGTGCTGATCTGGCTCTGGAACACCGAGTACAGCGACAACACCACCAAGGCCCACCCGGGCGCCGGTCTGCTGCTGCCGGTCGACGCCCGTCCCGAGCCGCTGCGGTTCGCGGACGGCAGCCTGCTGAACGCGCGCGCCCAGACGTTCGACGCGCCGTTCTCGCGCCGGGCGAGTGACCGGATCGTGCTGCACAAGGCCGGCGCGCCGGTCGTGGTCCCGTCGCGGCCCGGGGTGGCCGTGTTCGACGACCGGCACGGTTCGTACTGGAACGCCGAGCTGCCTCAGCTCGGGGTCCGGGTCCCGGACACCGGAACGCGGATCACGGTGGAGAAGGAGGCCGCGGGCGGCGCCCTCACCACCCTCCAGGTCAGCCCCTCGCCCTGAGGTCCGGGACCGTTGCGGACGGCTCCGGCCGTCCGCAACGGCCGACGGTGGTCCTGACCGGGGCCGGGGCCGGTGCCGGGGCTCGGGGACCTGGGCGGGGGCCGGAGCCTGGGCTCGGGGACCTGGGCTTGTGACTCCGCCCACCCTCTCTTGACCCGGGAAGGAAGGGCTACCTAATTTCGACAGCATGGCCCCCGACTCCCCCGTCCCCGTCCCGTCCCCCGACGCCTCCGGCGCCCCCGCGCTGGTCGACTTCGCGGTCGACCTCACCTCGCAGGAGGTGCTCCGGCGCGCCCAGGTGATGGAGGCCCTCGGCCCGGACTGGAATCCGGTCGAGGTGCTGCTCGGCGAGGAGGAGGCGTACGACCTGCTGTACTCCGGGCTCGACGCGGGGCAGCAGCGCCTGTACGACGACCTGGTCGCGGCCGGTGTGCTGCCCGCGCGAGGAGACGGCCGTGCTGCCCATTGACCCGCAGGCCGACCCCGGGCGCCGCGCCTGGGTGGCCTGCCCGAAGTGCGAGGACGCGGGCGGCTGCGAGCCCTGCGCACAACGGCGTACCTGCTCCACCCACTGGCGCTACCTGCTCACCAACACCGGCAGCCTGCTCCACCTCCAGTGCCCCACGTGCACGCACGTCTGGGTGCACGAGACCGGCTTCGGCGCCACGCGCTCGCTGTGGAACCGCGTCGTCGGCATGCTGCCCGGCTCCTGAAGCGCGCGGACTACCGCCCGGCTGGGCGGGACGCCCGCCCAGCCGGGCCCTGACCTCCGGGCGTCACGGCGCGGGACGGGCCAGTCGGCCGAGCAGTTCCACCGCCTCCTGGACGGCGACCGGCTGGAAGAAGCGGGCGTCGGCCTCTTCCACGGCGGCGATCGCGCGCGGCGCCAGTTCGGCGCCGGCGTCGGTGGCGCGCAGCCGCTTGGCACGGGTGTCGGCCGGATCGGTCTCGCGCTCGATCAGCCCCTTGGCCTCCAGGGCGCGCAGCACCTGCGAGGTCATCTTGACGTCGGTGCCCGCCTGACGCGCCAGCGCCAGCTGGTTGGGCTGCTCGCCCTGCGTGTTGAACCACCAGGTGCAGGCCAGCAGCACGAACTGGACGTGGGTCAGGCCGAGCGGGGCCAGGGCCGCGGCGATGCCGCGCTGCCAGCGCAGCGTGGCGTGCCAGAGCAGGAATCCCGGACTCTCGCCCGGGGCGAGGGCCATCAGGCGCCCGCCAGCTCGACGAGGGCGTCCATGGTCGAGGGCCAGTCGGCGGTGATGGCCGGGCCGATCTGGGGACCGACCTCGTCGGCCGCCGCCCCGGTGATCTCCATCCGGTACGTCACCCGCGTACGCAGCCGCTCGCCCCGGTCGAGCCGGTGGACGGTGCGCAGCACCAGGCCGTCGAACCGGGCCTCGTCCACGAACAGTTCGCCCACGACCGCTTCGGCGATCCGCAGGTGTACGGGGTCCGGGCCGGCCGGGTTCATCACGATGTCGGTGCCCGCCGCGAACGGGCCGCTGATCTCGATGCTCTCGATGTCAGCGTTCCACTTCCCCCAGGTCTCGACGTCGGCCCACAGGCGCCAGATCGCCTCGGGCGCGACAGTGGTCTCGGTGCTGTGCTCGTACGTCCACATCAGGGGGCTCCTCGGCTCGGACTGGAAAGACTTCGCATAGATTATCTGCGCGCAGACTATCTGTCCATACGGGTCCCTCGCGGGCCCCGAAAACGTCCTCGCAGCCGCTCGCCCTCAGGCGCGCAGAGCGGCGTCCAGCTCGCGGAGCAGCTCCCCCACGCGCCCGTCTCCGGGCGGCGCGGCCGGCAGCCGGCCGAGCACTGCGGGGACCGCTGCGGGTGCGTGACGGAGGGCCCAGTGCAGGGTCCCACCGGTCTCACTCCCACTCCGATCTTCGGCCGCTGCCCACTCCTCTGCCCGCGCCGCATGCGCTGCCGCACCGAGGATGTGCTTCACCTGGTGGGCGCTGGCCTTGGGATGGAGGTACGCGGCGGCCGCCGCATGGCTCGCCGCCCGTGCCGCGTCGACCGCGGCGGGTGAAACGGCCTCCCGCGCGGCGCGGTAGGCCGCCCACGCGCTCTGGCGCAGGGCGGCGGTGCGCCGGCCGCCCCCGGCGAAGGCTTCCGCCGCTTCGATGGCCTCACGGGGGCGTGTGTCGGCGGGCAGGCTCTGTTCGAAGACCGACAGGACCCTCCGCGCGCAACCGGCCGCGTAGCCCGCGATCTCCCGCAGCTCGTGTTCGCTCAGTTCGATGTCGTCCGGCTCCGTGGGCACCGCTCCATGGTGCCGCATCCCCCTCGGCCGGGGGTGACATTCAGGCCGGAGGAAGCCGGGAGGGCGCGGTACAGATCACGGCCCGGCCCTGGGGCCGGGAGCGCCACTCGCGGACACTCCCGGCCCCCGGCCCGCGGGCCGTCAGGCGGCCGGGCCGTCGACGTACCGGCTGACGGGCACGCGCCTCACTCGACGGGCTCCGGCGTGGCGAACCTTGCGGCGATCAACGAGGCCAGGACGTCCGGCTGTTCGGTGAGGAAGTAGTGCCCGCCGCCGGGGACCTCCTCCAGCTCGATCTGCGTCGCGTAGCGCTCCCACCTGAGGTACTCGCGCTCGTACCCCTCGGTCACGCTGTCCGCGTCACCCATGACGACCACGGTCGGAACGGTCAGCCGCTTCTCCTGGCCCTTCTCCGCCTCGACCTGGAAGAGGAGCCCCTGGATCATGTCGTGCCTGATCACGTTCAGGACGGTCTGCAGGTCGGAGTCGTCGAGTGCTCCGTTGAACCCTCCGATCGAGGCCATGTAGGCGTGCAGGTCCTCCGCCGGCAGGTTCGCGGCGACGTCCAGCTGAGCTGCCGGATCGGTTTCGGGCAGGGCGGCGCCGATGTACAGGGCGGCCGGCGGCCGGCCCGTCTGCTCCAGGCGTCGCGCCACCGCCACCGCGAGCGAGGAACCGGCGCAGTGGCCGTACAGGGCGAAGGGACCGCTGAGGGAACTGCTGATCTCCGCGGCGATCAGCTCGACGCTGTCGGCCATGGACAGCAGGGGTTCGTCAGGCTGCGTCGGGTCGTGACCGGGCAGTGCGGCCGCCCACAGGGCCATGCCGGGCGGCAGCTCGGCGGCGAGGCCCTGGAAGGCGGCGGCCGTGCCGCCTCCGTACGGGATGCACACGAGCGTGAAGTCCGCGTCGGGCTCCGCTTCCGGCCCCGCGCCCCGCCCCGCTGCGGGACCGGTCATCGGACGCAGGACCGGCTGCTTGCCGTCCGACTCCGCCAGTTCCAGGATGCGGCGGGCGAGCCGTACCGGGGTGGGGTTCTGGAACACGTCCAGTACGGAGAGTCCCCGGCCCACCCGGCGGGCCAGACGCACCGCCTTGAAGGAGTCACCGCCCAGGTCGAAGAAGTCGTCCTCGGCGCCGACGTCCGCGATCCCGAGGGCGTGGCCGAAGGCGTCGACGACCTCCCGCTCCAGGGGAGTCCGCCCGGCCGCACCGCGCTCGGCGCGGGGGTGCGCGTACGCCGGCTCGGGCAGGGCCCGGCGGTCGAGCTTGCCGTTGGCCGTCAGAGGGATCTCGTCGATCGCCATGACGGCAGCGGGCACCATGTGCGGAGGCAGGCGCAGTGCCAGCAGGCGGCGCAGCTCGGCGGGATCCGGGGCGCCGGCGGCGTCCTCCAGCACCGCGTACCCGATCAGTGCGTCGTCTCCGACCGCGTCCTTGCGCGCCACCACGCAGGCGGTCGTGACGCCCGGGCACGCGCGCAGGGCGGCCTCGATCTCCCCGAGCTCGATCCGGTAGCCCCGGATCTTGACCTGGTCGTCCGCGCGGCCCCAGTACTGGAGGAGCCCGTCGCGCTGCCGCCGGGCCAGGTCCCCGGACCGGTACATCCTGGACCCGGGGGTTCCGAACGGATCGGCGACGAACCGGCCGGCCGTGAGCCCCGGCCGGTCCCGGTACCCGCGGGCCACCTGCTCCCCGGCGACGTAGAGCTCGCCCGTGACACCGGGAGGAACGGGCTGCAGGTTCGCGTCGAGCAGGTAGAGCGCCAGCCCCGGCAGGCTCCGGCCGATCAGGCTGCCGGGCTGGGCCGCGCGGGGCGCGCTGTCGAGCGCGATGTGACTGGCGTGGACGGTGGTCTCCGTGATCCCGTACATGTTGACCAGGACGGGAGCGTCGTCGGCGTGCAGCCCGTACCAGTCCTCCAGCCGGGCCAGGTCGAGCGCCTCGCCGCCGAAGACCACGTAGCGCAGGGCCAGCCGTTGGCCGGTCGCCGGATCGTCCTGGTCGGCCTGGAGCAACTGGTAGAACGCGGAGGGGGTCTGGCTGAGGATGCTCACCTTCTCCTCGGCGAGCAGCCGCAGGAGCTCGTCCGGCGACCGCCTCGTGGTGGTGGGGACGACGACGAGGCAACCGCCGTGCAGGAGCGGTCCCCACAGCTCCCAGACGGAGAAGTCGAACGAGTACGAATGGGCCATCGTCCAGACGTCGGACGCCCGGAAGTCGAAGAGCTGGCGGGTGGCGGCGAACAGGGCCAGGACGTTGCGGTGGGGCACGACGACGCCCTTGGGGCGTCCCGTGGAACCCGAGGTGTAGATGACGTAGGCCGCGTTGTCCGGCGAGGTGGGGCAGCGCAGTTCGCCGGGCTCCAGGTCGTGGCGCGCCAGACCGGCAAGGTGGGCGAGGGTGGTCGCGGCATCGGTCTCCACGGTGGGTACGTCCGGCCCGCAGGCCCCGGCGGCCACCGCGCCCGACGTCGTGAGCAGCAGGAGGGGTTGCGCGTCCTGGAGCAGGAACCCGATCCGGTCCTCGGGGTAGTCGGGGTCGACCGGGAGGTACGCGGCTCCCGATTTGAGGACCGCTAGCAGGGCGACGACGAGGTCGGCCGTCTGCGGCATCGCGACCGCCACCAGCCGTTCCGGTCCGGCGCCGTGCTGGACGAGCAGCCGCGCCAGTTGGTTCGCCCGCGCGTTCAGTTCACCGTAGGAGAGCGAGGACGTCCCGGACGCCCCGGACGTCCCGGACTTCACGGCCGGTGCGTCCGGTGTCCGGGCGGCCTGCGCTTCGAAGGCGTGCACGAGAGTGTGGTGCGCGTCCTCCGCCGGCTCCGTACGGTGCGGGCGGACCTCCAGGAAGCGGCGTCGTTCGTCGGCGGCGAGCAGGTCGACCTCGCCGATGAGGCGCCCGGCGTCCGTGACCACCTGGTGCAGGAAGGACTCGAACCTGGCGCGGTGGTCCTTGAGGTCCTCGGCGGTGTAGAGGCCCGCGTTGGCGTCGAATCCGAACTTCAGGCCCTCCGGTGTTTCGTAGGCGCCGAACATGAAGTCCTCGATCGGACCGGGCGTGATGTTCTGGTGCCGGGCCGGGCACCCAGCGAAGGTCAGCCCGGCGCCGAGCGTCAGGACGTTGGCGAGGGGACCGAAGATACGTGCGTCCCCGTGCGTGCGCCGGAAGTCGCGGCGCATCTCCTCGAAGCGGTAGCGGCGGTGCGCGCGGGACTCCCTGATCTTCCCGCCGACCTGCGCGACGAGCTCCGAGAAGCGCAGCGAACCGGGGACGCGCAGCCTCAGCGGGATCACGTTGGAGACCATGCCGGGAGTGGTCGCCGAGGGTCCCGGTCGGCGGTTCGCCACCGGCAGTCCGACGACGACTTCGGCCGAGCCGGTGAGGCGACCGAGGTAGGCGGCGAAGGCCGCGATGACGATGCGGGGCAGGTTCGTCCCGTGGGTGCGGGCGCACGCGTAGACGAGGTCCGTCAGTTCGGCGGTGACGTGCCAGGTCTCCCGGACCGGCACCCCCGCCGGCATCATCGCGTCGTCGCTCAGGGCGGGTACGCGCTCGATGCCCTCGAACTCCTGCGACCAGTAGCGGCGGTCTTCGGAGAACTCGGCGGACGAGCGGTAGCGCTGGTCCTCCTCGACCAGGGCGAGCAGCGTGTCGAACCGCGTGTCGGGTACGGGCCGACGGGCGGCCAGGGCGTCGTACACCTCGGCCGCGCGCTGCGTCAGGAGGTGCGTGGAGGCGCCGTCGGCACCCAGGTGGTGGAGTTGGTAGAACCAGATGTGCCGTTGCGGGGATACGCGGAGGATCGTGTGCCGCTGCATCTCGCCCAGGACCGGGCTCAACGGGACGCCGGCCTGCGCCCTCATCCAGTCCTGGGCCGCCGTCCACGGCTCCTCTTCGCCGGTGAAGTCGACGAGGGGAACGTCCACGGCCGCGTCGGTTTCCACGCG
Source organism: Streptomyces sp. NPDC016562 (assembly GCF_043076955.1). NCBI lineage: Bacteria > Bacillati > Actinomycetota > Actinomycetes > Kitasatosporales > Streptomycetaceae > Streptomyces > Streptomyces sp. NPDC016562. The sequence goes on from NZ_JBIBRZ010000009.1 coordinate 188,076, forward strand.
CTGCCACGGTCCTTCGGCGTCCTCACCGCAGGATATGGACAGTGACTGCGCCTCGTGCGCGGTGCGGCGGACCGCTTCCCGGAGTAAGTCAGGGCTCACCGGACCGGTTATGTCCAGGAACTCGTTGATCAAGTGGGCGAGCTTGGAGTCGTCCAGCTGGAGTCCGTACCAGATTCCGGCCTGGCCTTCGGTCAGCGGGAGCCTGGGTGCAGACGCGTTCTCCATGGTTCAAGAAACCCCGTTCATGAGGGAATGGCGTGCCCGCTGCCATCCGGAAGCACGCCGGCGAGCGGATCCATGTGCGAGTCCGCGGCCCGATGCTATTCATGCGATTCCCGTCGAACGGCCGAGCCGAAATCCTGTTGAAAGGTTCCGTTTCCGCGCGCAATCGCGCGAAGTACCGGGCGGCCGGGACGCGTGGTGCTCGGCAGCCGCTCGTCAGCCGCGTTCGAAGCAGTGCGAGTGGCCGATGACGCGGAAGCCGCGGCGTGCGTACCAGTGCCGTGGCCAGTCCGTCGCGTCAGCCGTGAGGAACCGGGTGCCGCACGCCTCGTCGGCCGCCCAGCGCAAGGCGGTACTCAGGACGGCGTCGGCGTAACCGCGCCCGAGGTGGGCCTCCGAAGTGATCAGGTCCTCGATCTGGGCCACGCCGGTCGCCGGGTCCAGATAGAGATCGGCCCACGAGGCGACCTCGCCCGACTCCGTACGGGCACCGATGAAGTGCACGGCGTCGGCCCCTCGGCGGCGGGCCTCGCGCCGGTCGACGAGGTGGCGCAGGACCTCGTCACCGACGTCCGGGAGGAAGCCGCGCCACCGCCGGGTGAGGGGGGTGCGCAGCGCGTCGAGGTCCACTTCCTCGGCGGCCCCCCCGGCCGGTACCGGGCCCTCGTGGAACATGACCAGATAGGTGGAGTGGGTGTATCCGGCCCGGAGCATCGGTTCCGCGCACGCCCGCGCGACCTCGTCGTCGAGGACCGAGACGAGCCGGTGCGGGAGATGCCCGAGCGCCTCCTCGGTGACGGCGGGCAGCTCCTCCGGGTCCAGGGCCGTGTCGATGACGACCTGGTTGTTCGCGCGGGAGTGCGCGAAGGCGTCGTCGTAGACGGCGAAACCGCCGGGCAGGTCGACGGTACGAGCGGCCTGGCGGCGGGCGAAGGCGGAGAGGAAGGCGTTGATCGGTTGCAGCGCAGGGTCGGGTTGCGGCGCGGGGTCGGGGTCCGGCATGAGGTGAGCGTAGGCAGCCGCGGCCGTGACCGTCTCCGCATTTTCCGGCGACGGTGGACGCTGCGGCTCATCCGCTCGTACCCAGCTGCCAGAACAGCCGGTTCTCCAGGCATCGCGTCAGGTACGGAACACCGTCGGTGTGCCCCGAGCCGCGCTCGTCGCCGAGCATGCGCACGGCGAGGCTGCGGTGCGCCGACTTCCACCGCTGGTGCCGGCTCTCCAACCGGCTCAGCGCCGCGTCGAGGCGGTCCCCGTCCGCCCCGCCGATGCCGCCCTCTCCCCGGAGGTCCCGATAGGCCCGGGCCAGGGAGTCATGGCCGACGTCCACCGCCTCGGCGCGAACGGCCGGCACGCTCGTGAAGGCCGCCGATTGCAAGCGCGACGCGGGCGGAAGGCCGCAGAGAATCTCGAACCGTTTGTACTGTTCGGACTGAATGGCACTGGCCCCCTGCGTGAACTGCCGGAAAGCGGAGAATTGGCCCGCCCGCATTGTGGCGGCTATACGGAACAATGCGGCGGCGCGCTCGAACAGGGCCACCGCGTGGTCTATGCGTTCTGCAGCTCCGCCCGGGCACCCGACACGCAATTCTGTGATCGCCGCCTGCACGTCTGCCGCCAGCGCGGTGAAGAGCATTTCATGCGCTTGCAGGACGCGGATGAAGAAATATTCGTCATGGAGGACGGAGACGGGCTGCACGGTGACGTCGAACCACCTCCAGGTCTCCGTTGTGGGTGGCCGGGGCAGCTGATCGGCGAGGTCTTCCAGGCGGGCCCGGGATACCTCCCCCAGCCGCGACGGCAGGCTGTCGGCTTCCGGCCGACTGTGGCCATGCGTCGCGAGGCGCAGGGCGTGCCGCAACCGTGTGGCCAGTGTCGCCTCGTCCGGGCGACCTGCGCCGGGCCCCTCGCCCGACCCGTACGCCGCCTTGACCTCGAAGCGGACGATGTCGGATATGAGCAGCGTGGACATGCGTTCGGCGCTCGGCGCGGACTTTTGTTCGCCGTCCATGAGCAGCTCCAGGACCGGCAATGACAGGTAAGTGCGATTCCAGAAACGTCCCTCGTGTTTGTCGAGCGCACAGTCGAGAAAGGCATCGAGAAAGGGGCGGCCTTCGGTATGTCGGCGACGGATCTCACTGAGCTGGATCAGAAGATGATCCGGTAGGAAATGTTTTCCGGTCCGCCGCACGTGTTCCGTGACGGACCGGGCGAGGGAAATGCCGTCGGCTGCGTCCGGAACCTGCTCGGCGGCCGCCCACCGCCTGGCCTCCCGCTGCGTCGACGTACGCGATCCGCACCTGTGACGAAGTGAGGAATTCATCGCCACGCTCCTCTCCCATGGTGTCGCCGGCTCTGGAGACCACTAGGCATGATCAGAACGCCGCAGGTCATGTCTCGGACATTCGTGGCTTGACAGGACGCAGAACGGCCGCCTCCGGCACCGTCCGCCCGTCGCCACGGCCTGGTCCGGGCGGGCTGCGACACAGGCGCCGTGACATCGTGGTGCCATGACCATCGAAGTGCGCCCGGCTTCGGTCTTCGAGGACGTCCGTGCCCTGCTCGGCCCGAAGTCCCCCGGATCCAACGTCTGCTGGTGCCTGAGCTACCGCATCCCGTCCAAGCTCAACAACGAGCTGCGCGGCCCGGCCCGCGGGGCCTACGTCGCCGAGCTGAGCCGTGAGCAGCCCCCGCCGGGAGTGATCGCCTACGACAACGGCGAGCCGGTCGGCTGGGCCGCCGTCGGGCCGCGCTCGGACACCTCCTTCGCCCACAGCCGGAAGATCCCTCACGTCGACGACCTGCCCGTCTGGTGCGTGTGGTGCATCCGCGTACGCCCCGGTCACCGGCGCAAGGGGATCTCCCACGCCCTCATCGCGGGCGCCGTCGACTGCGCCCGCGCCCACGGCGCGCCGGCGATCGAGGCCTACCCGCTGGACAACGGCGACGCCAGGGTCGACCTGACGATGGCGTACGCCGGCATCCGGAAGAACTTCGAACGCGCCGGCTTCAGCCACGCCGCCGACACCACCTCGGTCCTGGCCGGCCACCCCCGCGTCCTGATGCGGCTCGACCTGCGCTGACACCACGCCAACTCGTCTCGGCGAGAGCACCGGCACCGTCAGCTGGCACCTGCGGCACCTCGCCGAGCACGGGTTCATCGAGGAGGAGACGGGCCGGGGCACCAAGCGGGAGCGCTGGTGGCGAGTCGTGGAGGGCACGAAGGTCCTGGAGACCTCCGACTTCAGCGACGACCCCGACACCCGGGGTCCGCTCTCCGTCTACATGCACCAGTTGGTGTAGCAGTACTTCAGCCGGGTCACCCACTACCTGAGCGAGAGCTGGGACCGGGACTGGCGGCGTGCCGGAACCATCTCCGACTGGCGTGACCTACGCCTGACCCCTGCTCAGCTAGCCACCATGAACGAGAAATTGATGGCCGTCGTAGCCCGTCACACCCTCCCGGCGGACGCACAGCCGCAGCCCGGGGCACTGCCGGTCATCGTGCAGATCCAGTCGTTCCCCCGCAGGACCGTGGAACGGAGCGCCGGAGAATGAACTCGAAACGGAGAGGGAAGCCCAAAGCGAACCTCGGTCTCCTGCGACGGCATCGGGACTTCCGTCTGCTGTGGTGCGGTGAGACCGCCGGGAAGTTCGGTGCTTCCGTCACCGCGGTGGCGATGCCCTTGATCGCAGTCTCCACCCTGCACGCCGACCCGTTGCAGGTCGGCTTACTGAGCGCTTCGGCCTGGCTGCCATGGCTCGTCATCGGGGTTCCCGTCGGTGTCTGGGTCGACCGCATGCGCCGCCGGCCCATCATGGTGACCGCTGCCGCGGTGTCCTTCGTACTGTTCGCCCTCGTCCCCCTCGCCCAGCGGACCGGCCACCTGAGCATCGGCCTGCTGATGGCCGTCGCCCTGCTGACGGGCACGGCCGCGGTCTTCTTCCAGACCGCCTACAGCGCCTACCTCCCCAGCCTCCTCGACCCCGCGGACCAGCCCGAGGGCAATGCCAAACTCCACGGCAGCGCGTCCGCGGCTCCGTACGCTGACCCTGTTCGGGGCCGCCTCGAACCTGGCGCTCATGGGCTACCAGTCCATCCAGGTCGTCTTCCTCGTTCATACCGTCGGCCTGGCACCCGGCGCGGTCGGCGGACTCATCGCGGCCACCAGCGCGGGCGGTATCGCCGGGGCGCTCCTCGCACGCCGTACCTCCAGCCGTATCGGGACGGCCCGTGCCACCTTGCTGTTCGAGCTCGGCTTCGCGATGTTCGCCCTGCTGATACCGGCCACCTTCGGCGGAGCCGGGCTGGTCCTCTTCGTCGTCGGCGGGTGGTGCGTAGCGGCGGGCGTGGTCGCCGGCAACGTCATCAAGGCGAGTTTCCAGCAGCGCTACTGCCCGCCGGAGCTCCTCGGGCGCCTGACCGCGAGCACGGCTTTCCTCAACTACGGCACGATCCCGCTGGGGGCCCTGCTCGGCGGCTGGCTCGGCACCGTCTACGACCTGCGCACCGCCCTGTGGATCACGACCGCGGGAGTACCGCTCGCCGCGCTGATCCTGCTCTTCTCCCCGATCCGGCGCTCCCGCGACCTGCCCACGACTCCCGCCTCCCTGGGTGGCCCGAGCGGCCCGAGCGGCCCGAGCGCGGTATCCCGTCCGGACCTCTCCCCGCAGTCACGCTGACGCCGGAACCGCGCACCACGCCCGTGCGTCTGTCGCGAGAACGGGGGACGAGGGAGACGACCATGAGCCGGACACCGGGTGCGCACGCGCAGGGCACGGAGACCGTCGGACGCGTGATCGCCGGTGTGGGCGCGACGGCCGGGGTGCTCGTCTGGGTGCCACGGGCGGCTTTCAGCATCGACGGCGGCTTCGAGGGCCACGCCAGGGACCTGAGCGTGATCTACGTCGATCTGCCGCTCATCGTGCTCGGCGGCATCCTCATTCCGCTCACGGCCTGGACCCTGACCCGGCGGTGGGCGCGGCGCCCCTGGGTCGCGGCGCTCGTGGCCGTGGCCGCGCTCGCACTGGGGCTGTGGGGCCTCACCGAGTGGTGGATGCCCCGCCAGGACCCGGACCCGGGGTACCGGGGAGGGCTCTGACAGGCGGGGGGCTTCGGGGCGACCGCCAGGGAGCTCTCCGGTGACCCGTGCGGCGATACTGGCCGATGATGATCAGGGGAATCCGGCCGCTGCTGCGCGGCTCCACGTACACAGGTGCGCTGTTCGCCTTCGGCGGCGCGCTGGCGAGCCTGCCCCTGCTGCCCTTCGCTCTGCTGCCGCTGGTGATGTGGGAATCCGCTCCGAAGGGAGCGCAGACCGTACTGGTCCTGTCGGTCTGGACGGTACTGGTCGCGTTGGTCGGCCTGGCGCGTCCCGTACGGCGGGCGCTGGTCGCGTCCGCCCGTCGGCTGCTGCGGGTGCAGCTGCCGGATCCGGTGGCCGGGCGCCGGCCCCCCGGTTCACCTCGCCCCGACCGCTGGCGGACCCCGCTCTGGCTCGTGCTGCACGTGGCGCTGGGCTGGGCGGGGGTGGTGACGAGCGGGGTTCTCCTGCTCGCCGGCCTGACCCTCCCGGGCGGCCGGCTCGGCGCCGAGCTGGAGCTGAGCCTGTTCGGCTGGTCGGCGCGGGTGGAGGACGGCTGGGGCAGCTGGGTGACGGGGCTCGGCTGCCTCCTGCTGGCGGCGGCGGTGTGCGTACTGGTGACCAAGACCCTGCGGTGGTCGGCGCCCCGGCTGCTGGGACCCTCGGCCGCCGAACGGCTCGCCCTGGCCGCCGAACGCGAACGCCTCCTGGCCGAACGCAACCGCATCGCCCACGAACTGCACGACTCGATCGGCCACACCCTCACCGCCGCCACCATCCAGGCCGCCGTGGCCGGCGAGGTCCTCGCCGCCGACCCCACCGCCGCACGGGCCGCCATGCGCAGCATCGAGGAATCCACACGCGCCGCGCTGGAGGACCTGGACTACGTCCTGGGAGTGCTCCGCGAGGAACAGTCCGGCACCGCGCCGACCCGGACCCTGGCCGACCTCCCCGAACTCCTCGACCGCCTGCGCCACGCGGGCGCCGTCGTCGAACCCGAACTGTCCGGCGACCTCACCCACGTCCAGGGAACCCTCTCCCGCGCCGCCTACCGCATCCTCCAGGAAGCACTCACCAACGCCCTGCGCCACGGAACCGGCGACCCCATCCAGGTCCACGTCACGGCCACCCCCGACGGACTGGACCTCACCGTGATCAACCGAACCGGCGCACCCACGGGCACCCGTGGCGACACCGGCACCAGCCCGCGCACCTTCCCGACCTCCGGCCACGGCCTGTCCGGCCTGGCCGAACGCGTTCGCCTCCTCCACGGCCAGTTCCAGTCCGCCCCGGACGGCCCGCACCACTGGCGCCTCGCCGTCCGGCTGCCCGTACGAGGGGGCCGAAGGTGACGGGACGGCCCCGGACACGGTACGAAGACTCCTGTGAACCATGAGACCCGGCCCGCGACCGTGCGGATATTCATCGCCCTCGCCCCGCCCGACGACGCGAAGGACGAACTGGCACGGGAGCTGCGCCCCTCGTACGAGGACTACCCGCGCATGCGGTGGAACCGCATCGAGGACTGGCACATCACCCTGGCGTTCCTCGGGGAGCTCCCCGTGACGGCCATTGCCCTGCTGGAGCCGGGCCTCGCAGACCTCGCGGCAACTCACGAGCCGCTCCGGCTGGCCCTGCGCGGCGGCGGCCACTTCGACGAGCGCGTCCTGTGGAGCGGAATCGACGGAGACGTCCCCGGGCTGCACCGCCTCGCCACCCAGGTGCGTGAGCTGGTCAAGGAGTGCGGGATCGCTTTCCAGGACCGGCCGCTACGCCCCCACCTGACACTCGCCCGAGCCCGCCGCAACGACGTCACCTCCGCGGTCGAAGCCGCGACCCGGCTCACCGCGTTCTCCGGCCGCCCGTGGCACACCGAACGCCTCCACCTCGTCGCCAGCAACTTCGGCCGCGGTCCCGGCCCCATCCACTACCGCGACATCGGCGCCTGGCACTTCGGCAGCGGTAACTGACGACCCCGTGCGCTTGGCGGGACGGACCAGTCCGGCCTGCCGGTGCCCGCGGGTACGGTGTGAACATGGATGTTCTCGCAGCAAGTTCGACCGACGGCGCCATGTCGCTGCCGACCATCATCAAGAACACCGCGCGTCAACAGCTCATGGAGACAGGCGCCGTTGGGCTGTCTCTGGACTCCGTCGCGCATGCCTGTGGCCTTGCAGTGACCGAGGTGGAAGCCGTCTTCCCGCAGCGGGACGACCTGTTGACCGCCTTGGTCATCGACGCCTACAACGCGTCCGGCGCCGCGATGGAGCAGGCCGATCAGAGCGCCGACGACGCTCACGCGTCAGCGGGTGCGCGGCTGCTGGCCGTCATGCGCGCGTTGCGGGAGTGGTCCTTCGCGCACCCCGCCGAGTTCACCCTGATCTACGGCTCGCCCGTCCCGGGCTACCACGCCCCGCAGGACACGGTCCCACCCGCGTCACGCACCCCCGCGGTACTCGCCGGCATCGTGCGGGCAGCGCTCCTCAACGGCGAACTCCTCCCGCCCCGACGTACGCTGCCCGGACCACCCCTGCTCCTGCCTTCGGCGGTGGAGCTGTTCGGCGGCGTACCGGAAGCCCCGTACTCGGACGTCATCGAGCGCGGCATCGTCCTGTGGAGCAGCCTCATCGGACTCCTGGTATTCCAGGTCTTCAGCCGGACCCACGACAGCGTCAAGGACGAGGCCGCCTTCTTCGACTACGCGGTAGCCGTGGCGGCCGAGAGCATCGGCCTCGTGGTCCCCGTGCAATGCGATGTTCTGGATCTCTGATGCGCCCGGGGCGGCGTCGTGCAGCCCGGAGGTCGGGGGATGGATCTGGGAACGCAACCTGCGGTCGTTCCTGGAGTTGCTGTCGCACTACGTGGGTTACGGCTTCGATGCCACCGACTGGGAGACGGTGGCACTGGCGGTCGAGGGGACCGATGACGAGCGGCCCGACGGCTGGTACTCGTACCCCCTGGTCGGTGCGCAGCGACAGGTCGAGGTGCGGCTTGCCCGTGCGGTCGGCGGTGACGAGCTCATGGTGGCCGTGAAGGGAGACCTGACGCCCGAACTCAAGGTCCGGGCGGACACCCTGCTGGCCGCCTTCGCAGCTGCATGAGGTGTGAACGTCGCGCCGGTAATCAGGTGGTCTCCGTGGTGGGGCGACGGACGAAGTCCCGCGGGGCGGGTGCGTTCGCGGCCTCATACTCCGAGGCGATACCGAAGATGCTTTCACAACCGGGGCACTCCGCCCGGCCGAACAGATAGGTGAGGCCCCAGGCGAGCCTTGTCTGTGAGTCCCGTTCTGCCAACTCATGCAGCATCGTCCCTGCACCGGTCAGCCCGTCTGCCGTGGCCGGCCGCAGGGGGATCCGGTGGACGTCCCCCAGATCCCAGTCCCGGATCGAGGAGTAGCAGCCGTAGTCGCCGATCGCGATCGTCACGGCTGCGCGGCAGTGCGGGCAGGCGACGGTGTAGAAGGAGTCCGTGAAGTCGTCCAGAGTCTCGAACCACAGGGGCTGGAGATCGAAGGCGAGTATCGCCCGCAGCAAGCCAAGGTAGGTTCGCCTGTCCTGGCCGGGTGCCAGGCGCGCGGCGGCCAAGCCCCTCAGCCTAGCCAGGGTCGGCTTCTGGCGGGTGACCTCTTCGTCGGCGCCATGATGGTCTTGGAGCAGGCCGCCCGCGATGGCGCCGGCCAAATCGAGCGCCCAGTCTCCGAAGCCGGTGTCGTCGGCGATGTCCGCCAGCTGCGGTAGCGCGGCAATGCTCGCCGAGAAGATCGTCCCCTGATGGCACAAGCGGTCCCAAAGCCGGCTGATCGCGTCCTGATCACGATCCGCTGCCCGTTCCAGCAACCCGGGTATCGCAGCCGCCGTGCCGTAGGCATCGTGCAGAGTGGACCAGTCGACCATCCGGTGATTCAAGCATGCTGGTGGAGGGCCCATTGACAACCGGCTAGCTTGCGGAACGGCCATCGGGTGAAGAGCTTGCCGACGTGGAACGGGCGGGTGGTGGCCGTCTGGATGACGAGGTCCTCGTCGTCAAGCCTGAGCAGGCGGGACTCCCCCTCCCCATGAGGGTTAAGGCCTGCCAAGCCCGATCGCGTTGAAGCGGTGGATCACGGCGCGGGCGGTGTCCTCGTCTGCCTGGGCCAGGCGCGCGATGGCCGGGGCGCTGCTGCTGCGGCCAGCCGAGGCGAGCAGGATCATCGCCCGGCGAAACCGCACCGAGCGCGTAGTGCCCCTCTGTACGATGGGCTGGAGCTTCGGCCCTCCTGCTCGGTCAGTTGGCGGAGTCGGCACGACACAGCAGCGGATGGCAGGGGCCGTCCTTCCGGCAGGCGTGGGGATCCACCCGCCTGGTGAGGGGAGGTTGGCCCCTGTTATCGTGCGCCGATGTCAACGATCAAGCAGTTTCAAGTGACCTTCGACTGCGCGGAGCCTGCGCGCCTCGCCGCCTTCTGGTGCGAGGTGCTGGGGTACGTCGTACCCGCGGTCCCTGAGGGCTTTGCCACGTGGGAGGAGTACCACCGCACCCTGCCGCCCGAGGACGAGATCTACTTCGCGTGCGCGGATCCCTCGGGGGTGAGCCCGCGTCTGCTCTTCCAGCGCGTTCCCGAAGGCAAGGTCGTTAAGAACCGGGTGCATCTCGATGTGCGGGTCGGCGCGGGGCTCGTGGGTGACGAGCGCCTGGCCACACTCGAGGCCGAATGCGCACGGCTGATGGCGCTCGGCGCGAAACACGTGCTGACGCAGCGCGCCGATGGCGTCAACGAGTCGTGCATCACGATGCAGGACATCGAGGGCAACGAGTTCTGCCTCGACTGATTCTCCTCCGAGACTGCGACGCCGAGCATCGCGTGTCGGACCCGTCGCCCGTGCTCGCGCTTCCAGGCCGGCAACTCTTCGCGCGGGTGCGGCGGCGGAGCATGAGAAGGCCGGTGCCCGGGTAGCCCCCGTGCCGTCGGCTACCGACCCTCCTGCGCGAACGCGATGCGGCAGCGTTCTACCTGGTCGGCCACATGCTCCATGAACCAGCGCATGATCTCGTAGGGGATGACGTGCTCGTCATGGCTGTGGATGTGGACGGTCGGTTCCAGACCCGGATCCTCATCGGGGACGAACGCCACCAAGAAGGCGGCTCCTGGCAGGTGCCTCTCTGTGCTGGGGTGTTCGGCGCCCGCGGCTGGCGCCGGCACGGCCTCGCTCAGCTCCACGGCCCAGGCGTCGTCGGGCAAGGCGTAGTGGAACTGGACGGCGTAGTGACGTCCTGCATGTTCTCGCAGCTCGGCTGGCATGACGGCAGGCTGCCACACGCGCGAGGCCCGAGTCGCCGGGGCCCGACCAGATCAGGCCGCTCCGAGGGCCGGCGCCTTCCGCTCGCCGTCAGGAGGCGAGGTGGGCGCGGGCTACCCAGTGGTGGTCGTGGGAAGGGCAGAGGCGCTCGGGGGGAGCCGGCAGCCAGGTGCAGGCGCCTTCTGACAGCTGCCTCAAGGTGTAGGCCTCGGCCTGCCAGCCGCGCTGGCCGAGGAAGGTGCCGAAGTCCTCCAAGCCCAGCTGGAAGGCAGATCCTCGGGACTTCATGAACGCCAGGAACTTCTCATTGACCGGGTCACGGTAGAACTCGGCGTGCGGTGCGTCGATCAGCAGCACCGAACCACGGCTCGACAGCTTCGTGACGTTCGCGATCAGCCGGGTGAAGTGGTCGAGCTGTAGGTACGGAAGCAGGCCTTCGATGATCCAGACCGTGGGCTTGTCCGGTTCGTAGCCGGCGGCTTCCAGCTGGCGGGGCCACGTCTCGTCCCGAAGGTCCGCGCTGAGGGAGACGCGGCGGCAGGTGAGCTGGTCCTCGACGGACGCGAGAAGCTCCTCCTTCGCCTCCAGCTGGCCCGGCAGGTCGACTTCGAAGAACCGGGTGCTCTCGGGAAGAGGGAGGCGCCACGCGCGCGTGTCGCTTCCCGCCGCGAGGCAGACCACCTGCGTGATTCCCTCGGCGACCGCCTCAGTGAGTGCGAGGTCGCCGAAACGGCCTCGCACGATCACTGAGCCCACCGTACCGCCTGCGGCCAGCGCCTCTTCCGCCATCGTCTTCGACCGGGGTGTGCTCAGCAGCGTGGCATGACGGTCCACCAGGTACGGGTCCGGGAGATCGTTTTCCATGGCTCTGATGACGGCCGTGATGAAACTGGTCTCCTTGACGGCCTCGGACTTGTCATCCGGCCGGGCTGTGTCCGTCACTCTGTGCTCCTGGTGTTGCGCCGCCGCATGGCCGGCTGATGGTGGTGATCAACTGACAGACAGTGAGGGCCGTGCGTTGACCCAGTCCTGATCGAATTTCCCCGTCACGGCGTAGGTGCGGGAGATCTCCGCGAGTTCCTCTTCGCTGAAGACGTCCCTCACGTCTTCAAAACCGTGCGGGGCTCGTTCATGGGCCAGGGTGATGACTCTTTCCGGGCCCATGGAGCGGTTGCTCCTTTGCAGTTCCGTCATCTGCGGCCGGCGTTCGTCTTCGTACGCCCGCAACGCCTCACCGACGTCGGCGTCGGTGTCGGCGTCGCGGTGTGCGGCGAGGTGCCACGCCAGTACGCGCGCGTCGATGACCGCCTGCGTGGCCCCGTTCGATCCGGCGGGGTACATCGCGTGGGCGGCGTCGCCCAGCAGCGTCACGTTGCCGAACGTCCACCGCGGGAGGGGATCCCGGTCGATCATCGGATACCGCTGTACGCGCGGGGTGCTTTCCAGCAGGGCCGCGAGGTCGACTCCAGGAGGTGACCAGGTGCCGAATTGGCTGAGGACGCATGTCCGCCGTGCTGCGTCGTCCTCCGACGGGCGCTCGGCACCGTCGGCTCCGTCGGCGTGGACGTCCGGGAAGGCGGCCACCCAGTTGATGAGGGTCTGGCCCGTCGTTTCGTCCTTGTCGATCGGGTACAGGACGAGCCGCCGCCTGTCATCGCCCAGGACGGCCATGGAACGTCCCGTGAGGAAGCTGTCCCCCCAAGCGGTCCCCCGGTACAGGGTCATCCCGTTGGTCGGCGGGGGGCCCTCGTCGGGGTAGAAATGCGCTCGTACGGCCGAATGGATGCCGTCGGCGCCGATGAGCACATCGGCCTCGACGGTCCGCCGACGGCCGTCCCGGTCCTCGAAGATGCCGCAGGTCCGCCCGGGCTCATTGACCAGGGCAACCAGTCTGGCGTCGGTGACGATCGCGCTGTCGCCCAGCCGGCGGCGCACTTCCTTGGCCAGGACCAGGACGAGGTGGGAGCGGGAGATCGAGATCTGGGGCCATTTGTAGCCGGCCAGGAGTCCGCGGTCCTCCCGCCACACGAGATGTCCGTGCGGGTTGTACATCGCCAGTTCCTGCGTGCGGATCGCGCACTGCAGTAACTCGTCCAGCAATCCGAGCTCGGCGAGCTCGCGCACGGCGTTGGGCAGTATGTTCAGACCGAGCCCGAGCGAGCGGAGGTCGGAATCGGACTCGAAGACGGTGACGTCCTCATATCCTGCCGCGTGCAGACTGATCGCGGCGGCCAGTCCGGCTATCCCGGACCCGGCAACGATGATTTTCGTCGCCTTCACTTCACTCCCGTCCCGTAGGTCGCGGCGTAGGAATCACGGCGTAGGAATGCGCGGTGCGGCGGGCGCTCCGGGCGCGCCGATCATGGCTCCATTGTGCCGCGTGAGGGTGAGGATCTCTTCGAGGAGCTCCACGCTCCCTCCCCCACTGCCCAGTTCATAGAGCCCCACCTCGACGTGATAAGCACGCCGTGCCATCACCAGATGCTTACCGCGAAACGAAGTGAGCGATCTGAGGGCTTTCCGCAGGCCTCTCGCGCTGGACTGCACGCGCTCCACCTCGGGTGACGCAGAGGTATCGCCGAGGGCGTCGGTGACGCGGGAGGAGATGGACGGCATGTGCGCCCAGTCCGCATACCGTTCCTGCCAGCTGGGGAGGGTGTGCAGGGCGACTTCGTCGCAGAACTTCAAGTATTCGGGGCTCCCTCGGTCGGATGCCCAGAGGAGGATGTCTATGAGGAAGAGCGGGATGTGCGCGGCAGCAGGTCCCATGTACTTCTGGCCCGCTATGTGGACGTCCTCGAAGAACGGCCTGAGCACCTGGGCGAAGAATTCCGGGGTGACGTGTTCTATGACACTGACCATCGCCCTGTCGGCCGCCGATAGGTGCGCCGCGAGGCACTCCATCTTGTCCGCGTAGGCAGGACTGGCCGGATCGTCGCCTTGCAGCGTGCGGCCGACGTCGACGGCGTGGGCGAGGTCCGGCACGCACGCGCGCACCGCGCCGATGAGATTGCGCTCCATCTGCTGCCCGCTGTAGAGCCGCTCGCGCTCACCCACCGGATTCCAGCACGTGTAGTGATACACCGTGTCCCGCGGGATCATGTGCGTGCGCTGCCCGAGCAGCTGGAATGACTCGGTGGCGCTGGGGATGACGTCGAAGGCCGACACGCCGTGCCTTTTGAGACTTCCGAGGTACATGCCGAGGTCCCGCATCGCGGCGATGCACTCGGGGAGTGTGAAGTCGGCGATGCGCTCCCTGGAGGGAAGGGCCTCACCGAGGACGCGCGCCAGTGCGCCGACGTCCGCGGAGTCGTTCATTTTCGACAGAGTGCGGAGGTCTTCGTCCAGCTTGAGCGGGTCAAGCTGCCTGACCTTTTCGTTGACTTCCTCGGAAGTTACATCTATATCGGTCTTGCAGTGCATGTGAACCAACTCTTCCGGTGAGGCTTCATTTTCACTCCTGGTCCAGCGATTCGTACCGCTCGCCATCCAGCTTCGTCTCGATGGTCAGGCGGAGCCGGTGTGAGTACACGGTCGGGTGTCTTCGGCGAAATCCGCCCCTTCACCCCGCGGCGCAATACGGCCTGTAGATTGGTACGGCACGACCTGACTCCCCCGGCATGACCCCCGTCGACGGCCGCCTGACATCATCGATCCGCTGTGTTGCGAGTAACCACGAATAATCCGCCAGTTACCGCGGCCTCGGCCCCTGGAAGCAATTTCGACGTTAGCAGTCGAAGGTGACGTCAGACAGATTCACTCCGCATTCGTCCCCGTGCATTTTGCATATTGACAAATGCCATCCGGGCCTTTCCGGAGTACCTCAAGGGACTCATCGTCCGACTGCCGGAACTACCCTTTGCATGCAGGGGAGTACGAGGAGTAGTGGCGACTGGGCCCGGAATTCAGGTGTAATCGGGCCGGCTTGGAGCGCTCAGGAGCCCTGGTGGAGGGAGATCGTCCAGGTGTGGACGGTGTGCCGGTCCTGGCGGCGCGGATGGGGCGCACCGATCCGCGCGGTGAGGAGGTCCCCGTCGCGGTGCAGGGTCGCCGTGTACGCCCACGCCCGGTCGGGTTCGACGGTGAGGAGCTCGGCGAGGACGGTGGCATCGAGCCGGCGGTCGACGGCGCGCAGCACCCCGGCGTCGAGGACCAGGACGGTTCCGTCGTCGAGGACCACGGGCCGCGGGACCGAGCAGCCGGTGAGCCGGGGACCGCGTTCGATGACGCCGCCCGGCAGCAGACGCACCACCCTGCTCTCGGTCGGGAGGTTGCGGTCGGTCTCGACGACGCGGACGCCGCTGCCGATGACGTAGTGACCGTAGCTGCGCCACGAGTCGACGAGGGTGCCGTCGCGGTCGTACTGCCAGGTGTGGAAGACGTCGTAGCCCTCAAGGCCGAGCAGGAAACGGCCGCCGCTCAGCGCCGCGCCGCGCTCGCCGCGCAGTTCGGCGATGAGGGTGCCTTCGGCCAGGTCCACGAGCAGGGCCGGGCCGAGGTGGCCCCAGGCGGTGTACTCGGTGGAGTCCGTGGTGACGAGGACCCGACCGCCGGATATGTGGGCGGCGTTGGGGATGCCGGTACACCGCTGGGTCCACCGGGTGCGGCCGGCCGCGTCGACGCAGCTGATCTCCCCCTGCGTGCCGTGGATCCGCAGGTCGTCGCGCCACGCGAGGGGTTGCCCTTCGGTGCGGTCCGGCTCCCGCGGCGGGTCGCCGGCCTTCCGTCGGTGCCGTACGACGGTGGCACGCCAGGGGGTCGGCGTCGCCCCCGCGGTGGGACCGGCTTCCTCGGGCCTCTGCATGGCCGCGATGCTAACCGGTGGGCGGGGGCAGCCGGCCCCCGGGCCCGGACCGGGGTCAGGGGGCGCCGCCGCTCGCCGAGGGAGGGCTCGACGGTGGGCGGTAGTCGAGCATCGCGGTGCGCACCTGGTCGAGGTAGGGCCGGATGCGTTCGAGCTCCGCGCCCTGCTTCTGCACCCTCCAGGTGGCGATCCGGTAGGCGGCGGCGAGGTTGAGCGCGGGATCGCCGGGGACGCCCTCCAGTTCGGGGGCGATGGCGCAGAGCATCCTGCCCAGCGCCGGGATCGAGTCCTCGGGGGTGAGCGGGGGCTGCGGCACGGCGTGCTGCCGGTCGGGAGGCAGGTAGTACCGCAAGACGCGCGGGGTCCAACGGGCGATGCCGTATTCGTCCTTGGCCGGATCGCTGAGCCCGGGATCGAACCCGCTCTCGGTCTTGAGGATGGCCGCCACCAGCGCCGGGGTGACCTGCGGAACGCCGCACGTCCGGCCCGCCTCGACGATCAGGCTCCGGTAGCGCGGTGGGATGTCGGCGTCCGTACGCAACCACGCGGCGTCCTCGGGAGGCCGGGGGCTCGTCGGCGGCGCCGCCCCGTGCTGCGATCGGCCCTGGGCGGCTACGGGGGTGTGCCGCGGGCCCGCATCGCCGGAGACGGCCACGCCCAGCGCCAGCAGGGCGGCCACGGCGATGCTCAGAGCGGCCGGTCGCCTCATCGGCGCTGCCCCGTGGGGCCTGGACGGGCGTCCTCGGCGTGGCGGTCCGACCCGGGTCGCCGACGCCGCGCTCAGCCGGGCCGGGTCCGCGGGCGGTGCCGGAGGCGAAGCAGGGTCCGTCCGCGGGGCGGTGATGAGCTCGTGGGTCCGGATGCGGCGCTGTTCCCACTCCTGCGGGTCCCCGCCGCACGCGCTGACGAACGCCGCCAGCACCGCGGCGCTGGGCAGCCGGTTGCCGGACGCTGCGTCGGCCAGGGTGGAGGCGGAGTAGTGGGCGCGGGTGGCGAGTTCACGGTACGGCGGGCTTCCCGCCCGCCGTCGTAGTTCGCGCAGGTCATGGGCGAAGCGGGCCAGGGGGCCCTGCCCGGGATCGAGCGGCTGTTCCTGGCGTCCCATGTCGTGGTCCTCCTTCTCCGCGAGGGCGGGGCGGGCAGGCTGCGATGTCCGGCGATTGTCCGGGAACTGTCCGACGAGGTCACCGGGCCGGGACAGGGAGGCCCGACTCCGGTTTGAATGAAGCCGGTTCACGGCGTACGAGAGGCGGGGGAGCGCCACGTGACCTCGTACTCCGGGCCCCTTCCTGCCGGAGGGCCACGGGGAGACCCGCGCCCTCCGGTGGGGAGGCACCGGTGGGCCGCAGGGAGCACGGCGGCGAGGTCCATGGCCATATCCAACCCGCCCGCAGGCGCGGCGACTTCGCTTTCCGCACCGCCGGACCTGTGGGTAACTTCACAGGTCCGCAGGTCAGGGTGGCTTGAGGGTCCCTTGCCAAGTGACCGGACGGGGCTCTTCCATCGCGTCGCCGCGTTCGCCCCCATCCCCGATCCCCACCCCACTCCCCCATCACCACCCACTGGAGGAATGACCGATGTCCCAGCCTTCACGTTCCGGCGACGACTCCGCCGCCGTCACCCGCAGGACGGTCCTGCGGGCCGGAGCCGGCGTCGCCCTCGCGGCGGGCACGGGCCTGGCGGCCGGCGCGACGCCCGCCGCCGCGGCACCCACCGTCCAGCGGGGTACGCCCCTGTGCGAGCAGCCCGGTGACTCGGCGAACGCGCAGGGCCTGGGCTCGGGTGACCTCGCCATCCCCTACCGTCGCGAGCACGACAACTCCTGGGGCTACGTCTTCGGGGACTCCTGGGCCGGTCCCGGCCTGAGCGGCACCTACCTCGGCTCGCCGGTCATGCTCAACCAGGCCTCCTTCGACGCCTCGGGCGCGACCCCGATCTCCTTCACCTGGGCGCAGCCGAGGGGCGGGGCCGCCTGGCAGATGTTCGACTACCGGCACGAGCAGGACAACGGCCACGGCTGGGAGGTCAGCCGGATCCCGAACGACTGCATCGAGTTCGGCGGCCGCACCTACATCCAGTACACGTCGGTGGCCGTGTGGAACCCGCCCGCCGGTTACGACGGCTCGCTGATGTCGGGGGTGGCGTACTCCGACGACCACGGCGTCTCCTGGCACGACTACCCCTACCACTGGGCCGGCGACACGCAGGGCGTCAACCAGTCCATGTACGGGATGTGGTCCTTCGCGGGCATCGACCCCGACGGCTGGCTGTACATCTTCTCCAAGCGGTGGAACGGCAGCCACCGCAACACCGCCGACGGCGGCGCCATCCAGCTGTTCCGCATCTGGCCGGACGATTTCCGCGCGGGGAACTTCGGCGCCCAGCAGAACTGGGCCTTCGCGGACAACCGCTGGCAGTGGACGAGGGACGTCCAGCCCACGCCGATCCTGACCGGGAACAACATCGGGGAGTTCTCGGTGAAGCGGATCGGCGGCACGTACTGCATGAGCTACTTCGACGTGGCCGACTACTCGATCTGCACCCGGACCGCGCCCCGGCCGGATGCCGTGTGGACCGCGCCCAAGCCGCAGATCGTCGGGAACAGCGCATGGCCGCCCCAGCACTGGGGCAAGCCGGAGCTGCCCTTCCTCTACGGCGGATACATCCATCCGGGCAGCGCCGGCCCGTCGTCCCTGACGTTGATCGTGTCGCAGTGGAACGGTCAGGTCGGGCAGTCGCCGTACCGGGTGCTGCAGTACGACGCCATCGCCCCGTGAGCGATCGTCGCCCGGCCGCATGTGGCCGCTCCTCCGCACGCCGGGGAGCGGCCACTGCTCCGTCGGGTCTGTCAAGGTACGAATAACCGGGGCTACGGCCTCCGGCCTTGTCCGGGCACGGTGAGATTCCAGCCGTGCCGACCGCGTGGCGCTCGTCCCATCGCGCCGCTCCGGTCGCTGCCACCCAGGGCACCAGGACAAGGAAGACCCTCATGACCGACATCGCGATCACCGGACTCGGGTGCCGCTTCCCCGGCGCCCCCGACCTCCCCGCGTACTGGAAGCTCCTGATGAGCGGGGAACGGCAGTTCTCCGCGGTCCCGGCGGAGCGCTGGAACCACGAGGCCTTCCACGAACCCGCCGGGCGGACGACCCCGAACACCGCGTACACCGACCAGGTCGCCTTCCTGAAGCACGTGGACCGCTTCGACGCCCTGCACTACGGGGTGCCGCCGGCACGCGCCCGGGCGATGGACCCGCAGCACCGGCTGATGCTGGACGTCTCCCGTGAAGCGCTCGACGACGCGGGGCTGGGCCGGGGGGACTTCGACCGGGAGAACACCGGAGTGTTCTTCGGCGTGTCGGTGTCCGATTACAAGGACCTGGTGACGGCCCCCCTCCGGGCCATCAGCCTGGCCGGCGAGGCAGACCCGGCGGAGGCAGTGGATGCAGCGGATACGGCTGATGCGGCGGGCCGCCCCGGTGGGCAGCGCGCCGTCCGGGAGGAGTCAGGGCGGCTCGGCTCCGTCGACGCCTTCACCCTGCCGGGGAGCCTGCTCAACATGGCGGCCGGCACCGTCAGCCGGCAGTTCGGCCTCGGCGGCCCCAGCTTCGCCGTCGACGCGGCCTGTTCCGGCTCCCTGGTGGCCCTCGACCAGGCGATTGCGCAGCTGCGCCAGGGCACCTGCCGGATCGCCCTCGTCGGCGGGGTCTACCTCAACCTCACCCCCGACAGTCTGGTCGGATTCTCCAGGCTCCGGGCGCTGTCCGCCAGCGGGGTCTGCCGCCCGTTCGAGGAGGCTGCCGACGGGTTCGTCCTCGGCGAGGGCGCCGGTGTCGTCGTGATACGGCCGCTGGCCGACGCGCTGGCCGACGGCGACCGCGTCTACGCGGTGATCAAGGGCATCGGCTCCGCCAACGACGGCGCGTCACCGGGCCCCCTGCTCCCCACCGTCGAAGGCCAGCTGCGCGCCATGCGCCGTGCCTACGAGGACGCAGGCGTGGCCCCCTCCTCCGTGGGCTTCCTGGAGGCCCACGGCACGGCCACGGGAGCCGGCGACCGAGCGGAGATCGAGGCGCTGCGCCGACTGCGCACCGAGTTCCCCGACGACGACACCAGCCTGTGCTACCTCGGCGCGGGCAAGGCCCTCATCGGGCACGCGCTGTCCGCTGCGGGCATCGCGGGGCTGATCAAGACGGCCCTGGTCGTCCACCACCGCACGATCGTGCCGCAGCCGCAGACCGCCGCCCATCCGGACCTGGGCATCTCCGCCGCCGGCCTGCGCTTCTCCCCCACGGCGCGGCCCTGGCCGGGCGCGGGCGCTCCGCGCCGTGCGGCCGTCAGCTCCTTCGGTTTCGGCGGCACGAACGTCCACGTGGTACTGGAGGAGCGACCGGTTGCGGCCGCCCGTCCCGCCCCGGTGGGCGCCGCGACCGCCGGGCCGCAGCTGGTGCTGCTCTCGGCCGGCAACCTCCAGCTGCTGGAGCAGCACGCCAGCGCCGTGCTCGACCTGCTCGACGGCCTCGACCCGGCGGACCGGCCGCCGGTCACGGCCCTGGCCCACACCCTGGGCGCACGCGCACCGATGAAGGCGCGGCTCGCGATCGTCGCCGCCGACACGGAGGAGTTCACCGAGCGGCTGCGCCGGGCGCGCCGCCGGCTCGCCGAGGGGGCCACGGGCGACCTCGGCGACGGCGCCTACGCCGCCGCAGCTCCCCTGCCGGCCGGGCAGCGCCGCATCGCCTTCCTCTTCCCCGGGCAGGGCAGCCAGCAGCCGGGCATGATGCAGGACCTGTACGAGAGGTTCCCCGGCTTCCGGACGACCGTCGACACCCTGAGCGCCGTGGCCGGGCAGGACACCGGCCTCGACCTCAGCGGCCTGCTGTACCGCGAGGCGGCCACGCCGCACCGGGACCCCGAGGAGCTCAGGCGGCGGATCGCCGCCACCGAGGTGTGCCAGCCCCTGCTCGGTACCGTCCAGACGGCCGCGACCCGGCTGCTGGCCGACTGCGGTATCGAGCCTGACCTCGCCCTCGGCCACAGCGTCGGGGAGTTCGCCGCGGCCGCGGCGGCGGGAGCCCTCACCGACGAGGACACCGTTCGGCTGCTGGCCCGCCGCGGCGCGGCCCTCCGGCAGGCCGGGGCCGGTCTCGGGGGCGGTCTCGGGGCCGGTCCCGGGGCCGGTCTGGGGGGCGGGATGCTCGCCGTGCAGAGCGACAAGGAGACCTGCCGCCGACTGATCGACGGCATCGACGACGTGTGGCTGGCCTGCTTCAACCAGCCGCGGCAGGTCGTGGTCAGCGGCACGGCGCACGGGCTCGCGGCCACGCGGCGGGCCTGCGCGGAGGCCGGGATCGTCACGGTGGCGCTGGAGGTGTCCCACGCCTTCCATTCGCCGCTGGTGGCCTCGGCCGAGGAGACCATGCGCGCGGACCTCGCGGACCGCCGCATCAGCCGTCCCGCCCTGCCGTTCGTCTCGTCGGTCAGCGGCGAGGTCTGCACCGATCCCGACCGCCTGCGCGACCTGTGGGCGCGGCACGCGTCCGCGCCGGTCCACTTCGGGGACGCCGTACGCACCGCCTACGGCGAGGGTGCGCGGGTCTTCCTCCAGGTGACGGGCGGGAGCTCGCTCCTCAGCTCGGTCCGCCGCAACCTCACCGGCCACGGCGACGTGCACGTCATCCCCGCGGCAGGGGAGGCGCCGGACAGCGGCAGCGCCTTCGTACGGGCCCTCGCCCGGCTGGCGGTGCTGGGCGCGCCGGTCGACCCGCGCGCGCTGGTTCCCGTAGCGGAACGGCGTCTGTTGGACCTGCCGGTGGCGAGGCTCGAAACCCAGTCGTACTGGGTGCAGGGCCCGCGCCCGGCGCGGAAGGCGGCCTCCGCCGGTTCCCTCCCGCCGCGGCCCCTTCAGCTCGTACAGCCCGCACAACCGCCCGTACAGCCCGTACAGCCCGTACAGACCCAGGAGATCTCGATGCACGACCCCGTGAACGACCGCATGAACGAACTGCTCCAGCTGGTCCAGCAGCAGGTCAGCCTGCTCACCCGCCTCGGGGAGGCGCTCAGCGAGCAGCGCCCCGCCGAGGTCGCCGCACCGGCGCCTGCCGCAGCCGCGCCCCCGGCGCCGGCCCCGCCCCCGCCCGCTCCCCGCCGCTCCGTGGCCGCCAGGGAGCCCTCGCTAATCGGGAACCTGGACGAGGTCAAGGAGGCCGTACTGGCACACGTGGCCCGGATCAGCGCGTTTCCGGTGAGTCATCTGCGCGACGACCAGCTGCTCATCGACGACCTCGGCTTCGACTCGCTGATGCTCACCGACCTGTTCACGTCCCTCAAGCGGCAGTGGCCGCGGTGGATGTTCGACGAGACGATCGCGGACCGGCCGACCGTCGGGAGGATCGCCGCACTGATCGCGAACGGCTCCGCGGACGGCTCGGCGGACGCCGTACCGGCAGCCGTCCCCGGGCCCCGCCCGGTCCCCAGCGACGCGTCCCCGGCGGCGCCTCCCATACAGTCCGCACCGCCCGCAGCGCCCGCCGACCCCACCCCCGCCCCCACCCCGCAGTCCGAGGAGCACACGCGGATCGAGCGCTTCCCCGAGGTCACCGCCCACGCTGAGCGCGTCGGCACGATCGCCCGGCTGGGTCTGTCCAATCCGTACTTCCTCGTCCACGAGGGCGGCATGACCGACACGACTGTCGTCGACGGCCGCGAACTCCTCTCGTTCTCCAGCTACAACTACCTCGGCATGGCGACGCACCCCCGGGTGCGCGAAGCGGCCAAGGAGGCCATCGAACGCTGTGGCACCTCGGTGTCCGCCAGCCGGCTGCTGTCCGGCAGCCGTCCCCTGCACGTGGAACTGGAGACGGAACTCGCCGGACTGCTCGGATGCGAGGCCGCGATCACCCTGGCCAACGGGCACGCCACCAACGTCACCGTGATCGGGCACCTCGTCGGACCCGAGGACCTCGTGATCCACGACTCCCTCGCCCACGACAGCATCCTGCAGGGGTGCAAGCTCTCCGGCGCGACCCGGCGGCCGTTCCCCCACAACGACGCCGCCGCCCTCGACGCCATCCTCACGCAGGTCCGCCACCAGTACCGGCGGGTGCTCGTCGTCATCGAAGGCGTGTACAGCATGGACGGCGACATCGCCGACCTGCCCGCCCTCGTCGAGGTCAAGCGCCGGCACGGCGCGCTGTTGATGATCGACGAGGCGCACAGCATCGGAACGACCGGCGCGACCGGACGCGGCGTGGGCGAGCACTTCGGCGTCGACCGCTCGGACGTCGACCTGTGGTCGGGCACCCTGTCGAAGGCGCTCGCGAGCTGCGGCGGCTACGTCGCCGGGAGCCGCTCGGTCGTCGAGTACCTGCGCTACACCGTGCCGGGCTTCGTCTACAGCGCCGGCATGACCCCGGCGGACACCGCCGCGTCGCTGACCGCCCTGCGCGTGCTGCGCGCCGAGCCGCAGCGCGTGGCCCGTCTCGCGCAGAACGCCGCCCTGTTCGTCCGCCTCGCGAACGAAGCGGGTATCGACACCGGGGACAGTCACGACACGCCGGTCGTCCCGTGCATCGTCGGGGACTCGATGAAGACGCTGCGGCTCGCGGAGGCCCTCTTCCGGGAGGGCATCAGCGTCAACCCCATCCTCTATCCGGCGGTACCCGAGGAGCTGGCCCGGCTGCGGTTCTTCCTCACCTGCGACCACACGCCCGAACAGATCCGTCAGGCGGTGACCACGCTGGGGCGCGAGCTGCGGCGCCTGGACCCCACCGTCCTCGCCGCCGCCTGACCGGCGATCGCCATGCACACCTACTTCCCGTCGATCTTCCCGTCCATCGCGCCGGGCGTCGTACAGCGGTGGGGCGCAGCCGCCCTCCTCGTGGCCCGGCGCCCCGGCCTGCGTGAGGTACCGGCTCTCTCACCGGCCGAGGAGTGCGTGGTACGGGCGCTGCCGGCCTGGCGGCAATCCGAGTGGCTGGCGGGCCGGCTGCTCGCCAAGCGCCTGGTCGGCGAGGTCCTCGCCGCGCCGGAGAGCGCTGTGGAGATCCTTCCGCGCGACGACGGCAGCCCCTACGCCGTCGTCGGCGGCAGCCCGGCGCCCTCGGTCCACGTCTCCCTCAGCCACACCGCCGGTCACGTCGCCGCCGCCGTCGCCCCGCAACCGGTGGGCGTGGACCTGTGCCCGACCGCCTCGGCGGACGCGGTACGCCGTGTCGCGGACCATGCCCTCTCCCCCGCGGAGCTCTCCCTCATCGGGACGGACCGGCCGGAGGCCATGGCCGGTGCCTGGGCGTTGAAGGAAGCGGCGGCGAAGGCCGACCGGAGCGGGATCTTCGGCGCGGCTCCGCGTCGCATCGCGATCCTCGGCCTGCGGCCACCCGTGCTGAGCGGGCCGCGCCGCGCGATGGTGTGGCAGGAGGAGGATGCGGTCCTCGCCCTCGTCCTCGCGCGGGCGTGACACCAGCCCCGTCCGTGCCCCCCGTCCGTGAGAGCACTGCGTTGGTGCTCATTGCCCTGCCGGATCATGCTTGTCAGTGGAGCCCCCGGCCGTGCAGGTCGCCGTAGGAACGGCGGCAGAGGAACTAGCGAGGGTGAGATGAGCGGCGATGGAGCAACTTCCCACCTCTCCTGGTGAGCGGCCGGAGGACACGAACCCCGTGCACGGGGCGGCTCACGACGAGCGGGCGTCCACGGCCACGGCCGCCACGGCCACCGCGACCGCCACCGCCACCGTCAGCGATGAGGGGATCGTGACCGAGTGGAGCGAGGACGCCCGCCGACTCCTCGGCTACGCGGCCTCCGAGGTCGTGGGGTCCCCCGCTTCCCGCCTGCTCGCGGACGGCGGCAGCGAGACGGTGCGGCGGATCCCGGCGCCCGGCCAGGAGCGGTGGAACGGCACCGTGGCGCTGCGCCACCGCGACGGCCGACGGCTGGAGGTGCCGCTGCTCGCACACCGCTGGACGTCCACCAGTGGTATCGCCCAGTGGTTGGTGGTGTCCGCCGTGGCGGGCGAGCCCGGCACGTCCTGGGCCGAACCGCTGCAGGAGTGGACCTTCGCCCAGTCCCCCTGCCTGCTGGCGGTCTTCGACGCCGACCTGCGGCTCGTGCGGGCGAACACCGGCATGGAGAAGATGCTCGCCCTCACGGAGGCCGAGATGCGGGGACTGCGGCTGCCGGACATCGCGCCGGATCCCGTGAGCGACGCGACCGAGCGGAGCATGCGCCGGGTACTGGAGACCGGCGAACCGCAGCAGGTGGACGCCTTCGTCCCCTCCCGGGGCGCGGGCGCGGGCGCGGAGCAGGGCTGGTCGACCTCGCTCGCTCCCTTGCGGGACCCCGAGGGCCGGGTGCGCGCCGTGTACTTGGCCGCGCACGGCAGGACGGCGCCGCCGGTGGCCCCGCAGGAGATGCTGCTGCCGAACCTCGCCGGCGCCCCCGTGGGCACGACCTCGGACACCACCCGCACCGCGGAACAACTGGCCGCAGCCGCCGTCCCCGGGCTCGCCGACTTCGCGGTCATCGACCTGCTGGAGCCGCTCCCGCGCGAAGACGAGGCGTCCCTCAGCCCGGCCGCCGGGCCGGTCACCGTGTGCCGCACCGCCGTACGGTCGGCCATGGAGGAAACCCCGCAGTCGCCTGTCGGGGTCGGGGAGACGACCCTCTATCCGCCGCAGTCCCCTCCCGTCGCATGTCTGGCGGCGGGCCGCGGCGCGGTGTTCGCGACCACCGACCCGGCCATCGCCCGGTGGGCGGGCCAGGACCCCGGGGCCGCCTGGATCAACGAGTACGGGACCCACTCGGTGATGCTGGTGCCGCTGCGGGCCGCCGGTACCACGGTCGGCCTGGCCGTCTTCAGCCGCCAGCAGCACCGGGAGCCCTTCCGGCCGGAGGACCTGCGGCTGGCCGAGGAACTGGCGAGCAGGGCGGCCCTCAGCGTCCACAAGGCGAGCCGGCCCTCCAGGGAGCACACCAGCACCATGACGCTGCAGCGCAGCCTGCTGCCGCACACGCTGCCGAACCAGTCGGCGCTGGACATCGCCACCCGCTACCTGCCCGCCGGTACCGAGGCCGGGGTGGGCGGCGACTGGTTCGACGTGATCCCGCTGTCCGGCGCCCGGGTGGCCCTGGTCGTCGGCGATGTCGTCGGCCACGGCATCCGTGCCTCCGCCACCATGGGCCGGCTGCGCACCGCCGTACGGACGCTGGCCGACGTCGACCTGCCACCCGACGAGCTGCTCACCCATCTCGACGACCTCATCATCCACCTGTCCGCCGACGAGGCCGACCGGGAGTCCGCAGGGGAATCCGCCGGAGGCATCGGCACCACGTGTCTGTACGTGGTCTACGACCCGGTCACCAGCCGCTGCACCGTCGCCCGGGCCGGGCACCCCCCGCCCGCCGTGGTCTCCCCCGAGGGCTCCGTGTACCTCCTCGACGTCCCCGCGGGGCCGCCGCTGGGCCTGGGAGGCCTGCCCTTCGAGACGATCGAGGTCGAGCTACCCGAGGGCAGCATCCTCGCCCTGTACACGGACGGTCTGCTGCAAGCCCGCGACCACGACATCGACGAGGCCCTGGACAGCATGTTCGCGGCCCTCGCCCGTCCGGCCGCGACGCTGGAGACGGTCTGCGACCGCGTACTGACCACCATGCTGAGCCACCGTCCCGATGACGATGTCGCCCTGCTCGTCGCCCGGACCAGGGCCCTGCACGCCGACAAGGTCGTCATCTGGGACCTGTCGTCCGATCCTTCCGTCGTCGGCGACGCCCGTCGTCAGGCCACCGAGCAGCTGACGGCCTGGGGGCTCGACGAGGCCGCCTTCGTCACCGAGCTCGTGGTGAGCGAGCTGGTCACCAATGCCATCCGCTACGGCCAGCCGCCCATCCAGCTGCGGCTCATCCACGAGGACTCCACGCTGATCTGCGAGGTCTCGGACGCGAGCAACACCGCCCCGCACATGCGGCGGGCGCGGACCTTCGACGAGGGCGGGCGGGGTCTGATGCTGGTCGCCCAGCTCGCCCAGCGCTGGGGCACGCGGCACGCCCCCATCGGCAAGACCATCTGGGCGGAGCAGTCCCTCGTCGGATTCTGAGGGCGGCGGGCGGTCCCTGTGACACGCCTGTGACAGTCGGCGGACACGGTCATGAAGTCGGAGCGACAGGCTCTTCAACAAGGACATACAGCCACATTCAGCGATATGTCCCCTGCTTCCGAGGGCGTGAGCACTGATGACCGAACCGATTCGTCGGAGGAAATCCCATGAGCCTCACACTCATCGCGCCGCACACCGAAGCCCCTGCACCCGCGACCGCATCCGCGACCGCGACCGCACCTGCGCTGGCCCCGCGTGAGCAGGAGGCACTGCGACACATCGCCGCCGGGTGCACCTACCTGCAGGCGGCCCGCAACATGGGGCTCTCCAAGCACACGGTCGACGCCTACCTGCGCCGCATCCGGGCCAAGCTGGGCATCCACAGCACGGCGGAACTGACCCGGCTGGCCATCTCCCTGGGCCTCTGACCGAACGACCGGCGCCACAACGACCCGGGCCCGCCCGGCGGGCTACTGAGCGCGGGGATCCACCGAGAAGGTGGATCCCCGCGCTTCGTCGTGTCCACGCGAACTCGCCCACTCGCGCAGACGCTCGTGCGTACGGGGGCCAGTAGGTACGGGTGCCAGTAGGCACGGGGGGCCAGTACGTACGGGCGGCCGGGCAGCCGAGAGGCCGGCGGCGAGATCGCCGCCGGCCTTGGGCCGGGAGGTGGAGCCGGGGGCGGGTCAGCCGTCGCCGCCGTTGCCGCCGCGGCCGCCCTGGCCGCTGGTCTGGCAGCCGACGCCTATGCAGATCCCGCCGTCGCCGCCCGCACCGCCGTTGCCACCGTCGCCGCCGGGCAGCGCGTTGCCGCCGTTGCCGCCATTGCCGCCGTTCGCGCTGCCGCTGCACACGCCCGCGCAGATCCCGCCCTTGCCACCGTTCGTACCGTTGCCTCCCGGCTGGCCGGTGGTGCCGTTGCCGCCGTTGGCGCTGCCGTTGCACAGCCCCGCGCAGATCCCGCCCTTGCCACCGTTCGTCCCGTTGACCGACCCGTTGCAGTTGCCCGCACAGACCCCGTCTCCGACGCGGACACTGCCGTTGCCCACCTTGACCCCGCCGAGCGCCGTGCCGCTGCCGAAGCGGCTTCCGCCGGGCCGGATGTCACCGCTGCCGAACCCGGAGCCGAACTGCTGGCCGGCGGGGGCCGCGGTCACGTGGCTCGGCTGCGCCGGCGCGGCCGTCGCGGCGGGCACCATCGCACCGGCACCGATCAGAGTCGTCGAGAGGACGAGACCTGCACGGAACTTCCAAGAGCGCATACGCATGAGAATTCTCCCTTGCCGAGAATGTCTGCCAAGAATGTCTGTTCGGGGTGTCGGTCAAAGCGGTGCAGAATGCGGGAACTGATACGGAGGGGCGACACGGGGCGGAATTCCGGTGAGGGGAAGAACAGCGTGCCCCGGCCCTCCGAAGGCCGGGGCACCACCTTTCCTTGCCCCTTTCCGTCCCACCCGGCCTGGCGCCCTCCGGCCTCAGGTGGAGGCGAGGCTGCTTCCCATCAGGGCGAACCAGTCACCCTGCACGTACTGCCGCTTCCAGGTGTCGAGCTCCTCGTTCGAGATCTTGTACTTCTTGGCGATCTTCTCCTTCGTCGCGTCCGAGTCGTCGGTCAGCAGGGTGATCACGATGCGCACCTTGTCCACCATCGAAAGCTCCGACTTGGGCTTGTCGGGCAGGTCCTCGAACCGGAGGCAACCCGCGCGGCCGGGCTTGCCGGGCTCGCCCGGCTGACCGGGCTGGCCGCCCTTGCCGCCTTCTCCGCCCTTGCCGCCTTCACCGCCCGCGCCTCCGCCGGGGATGCAGTGCGAGGGCTGGTCGGCCACGGCCGAGGAGCTGACGCCGACCGGAGCGTGTGACTGCGACGCTTGCGCGGCGCACGCCGTGCCCGTGACGAGAGCCAGTGAGGCGGCCGCCAGGACGATCGGACGCTGCCAGGTAGTCGTGAACATGGGGGGTTCTCCGTATCCGTATGCCAAGGACTGTGGGGGTGGGGTGGTTCGGGGAGGGTGGTTCGGGAGTTTGGTGGGGCTGGGGGGTGAGGGGGGTGGAGGCCGGGGAGGCCTCCACCCCGTCGGTCGGTCGGTCCGGGGATCAGAAGATGCTGCCGCCTCCGGCACCACCCGCGCCGCCGGTGCCTCCGAAGAGCCCGCCGAAGCCGCCCAGGCCGCCCTTGCCGCCGTTGCCGCCCTGGAAGACGCCGAAGCCGCCGTTGCCGCCCTTACCGCCGTTGCCGCCCTTCAGGACGCCGTCACCGCCGCCGCCGCCGTTGCCGGCGTTGCCGCCGAAGAGGCCGGAGCCACCGTTGCCGC
This sequence comes from Streptomyces sp. NPDC016562, assembly GCF_043076955.1. Lineage (NCBI taxonomy): Bacteria > Bacillati > Actinomycetota > Actinomycetes > Kitasatosporales > Streptomycetaceae > Streptomyces > Streptomyces sp. NPDC016562. The sequence goes on from NZ_JBIBRZ010000009.1 coordinate 216,865, forward strand.
CCTTGCCGCCGTCGCCGCCGATCACGCCTTCACCGCCGCCGCCGCCACCGCCGCCGCCGCCTCCGACGAGGACGCCGTTCCCGCCGGCACCACCGTTACCGCCCTTACCACCAGTGCCCAGGACGCTGCCGCCACCGGAGCCGCCGGAGCCACCACCGCCGCCGATGAGCCCGCCACCGCCGGCGCCACCGTCGCCTCCGGCGCCGCCGGCGGCCGGGAGAGCGGTAGCCACGTGAGCGGGCATCGGAGCCGCACTGGCCATGGAGGCCGGGAGGACGACCCCTCCTGCGATCACTGCGGCCGAGGCGGCCAGCGTCGCGAATCGGAAGCCCCGACGGTGCGGACGGACGACGTTGTTGGTGCGAATCTTGCGGTTCATGACTTTCTCCTGCCGATTGGGATGAATTATTGAGTGCCCGGGAATTCGGGACGGTGCGGTAATGCCGGTGAGAGGAAGAACCCCTTGGAGGGATGTTCTGTCTCTCTCCTGCCGCCTCGTTTCGTTTCCGGTGAGGCCCGCATCACCAGTAAGCCGGACCGGCACACCAGGGTCACGTTCCGGAAAGTCGGGACTTGACAGCCCCGTCAACGCCGGATAAAAGGCCCGGCTCCTCATGGGACCGGGCCCCACCGCTGCGGCGGTGGGGCCCGGCGCACGGGCTGGGGGCGCCCTGCTTCACCGGCGAAAGGCGGCGCGGTGTTCGTGGAGGAAGGCGTCCAGGGTGCGGGGCGGGCGGCCCAGGACGTCGGTGACGGTGCTGGTGGGGGTGTCGGGCCGGGTGAAGGCCAGGCGCTGGATCTCCGTCACGTGGTCGGCGAGCCAGGGGGGCATGTGGGCCTTGCCGATGAGGTGGGCCCGCAGGTCGTCCGGGGCGAGGTCGACGTACCGTACCTGATGGCCGGTCAGAGTCGTGAGCCGTGCGGCGAGTTCGGGGTAGGAGACGGCTTCGGGGCCGGTCAGGGCGTAGGTGCCGCCGGCCAGGCCGGGCCCGGTGAGGGCGGCCGCGGCGACGTCGCCGATGTCGCGGCAGTCGATGTAGGTGCAGGCCGCGTCGCCCATGGTGCCGAGAATGACACCCTGCGCGACGGTGGGGGCCAGGCGCAGGAGGTTCTGCATGAAGGCGTAGGGGCGCAGGATCGTGTGGGTGAGTCCGCTGGCGCGCAGGTGCTCCTCGACGGCGTGGTGTCCGCGGGAGACCGCGACCGGGGAGTCGGGTTCGGCGGCGGGCGCGGAGATCTTGACGAGGTGCCGGATGCCGGCCTGGGCGGCGATGTCGATGACACGGGTTTCGAGCTCGACCTGGGCCGGACCGTTGGCCATGGCGAGGAAGAGCTGGTCGGCGCCCTTGAAGGCCGAGCGCAGGGAGTGGGGGTCGGTGGCGTCCGCGTACTGGACCTCGACGGCCGGTGGCTGCGCTCCGGTGAGGCCGGGGATCGGCCTGTGCGGGGTGCGCGTCAGGGCGCGTACGGGTGTGCCGCGCGTGAGGAGGCTGCGGAGCAGGGCGTTCCCGGTCGCTCCGGAGGCTCCCATGACGACGATCATCGTGTGCTCATTCCTTGGTGGTCGGCTGACGGGGGCGTGAGGGTGCCGCGCCAGCGCAGGGTGACGATGGTGGTGGCGAGGGCCGCGGAGACGGGCAGGTCGATACGCAGCCGCTCCAGCCACGGGGTGGCGGGGATCGGGGTGTGGGCGGGGAGCCACCCGGCGGTGAACCATCCCAGCAGGGCCGCCGCGCCGGCGGTGGCGATGACGAGCCCGACGGCCAGGGCGGCGAGCGGCGCGGTGGTGGTCCACCGCCGGGGCCGGCCGCCGCGCTGGAGCCAGACTCCGACCAGGAGGGCCACCACGGCGGAGGTGCCGGCGATGGAGGTGCAGGCTGCCACGGTGAGGTCCTGCTGCCCGGTGACGACTCCCGCGGCGCCGGCCGTGAGCGCGGGGGCGGCGTAGGCGGTCAGCACCTCCCGCCACAGGATGAACGGCCGGGCCGGCCGGGAGACTGCATGGTTGCGTCTGGTTCTGTGCTCGGTGACTGGCACGCTGACCTCTTCCCATTTGATTAGGGGCCTAACTATCACCCCGAAAAAAGGGCCCTGCCCAAGGGGCGGGGCCAAGCCGAACGAGAGCGGATCAGTCGGCGGACAGGGCTTCACTCCCCCGGACGACGCGGGCGAGCAGCTCCAGGAACACGGCACGTTCCTCAGCGGAGAGCCCGCCCACCATCGACTCCAGTCGCCCGAAGTGCTCCGGCGCCATGTCACGCAGACGCTGGGCGCCGCGCGCGGTCAGGACGGCCACGGTGCCCCGGCCGTCCTCCGCGGAAGGGCGGCGGGCGATCAAGCCCTCGCGCTCCAGCCCGTCCAGCAGGCCCGTCACGGTGGCCCTGGAGACGCCCAGGTCTAGGGCGAGGTGCGAGGGGGACTTCTCCCCGCCGTGGTCTTCGAGGTCGGCGAGCAGCCGGTAGCGCCCCGTCGACAGCCCGAACCGCGCGAAGTGCGCCTCGGCCGCCCGGCCGACCCGCGCGCCCGCCGAAATCAACCGCACCGCGACCAGCACCGCCTGCGGATCGACCTCCAGGCCGTAGCGCTCCACCTGCCGTGCGGCCTGGTCCAGCGTGGGCGTCTCGCCGTCGATGCCGTCCCTCGTCATGCACGTAATATGGCGGCTAACTACTCCGGCTGTCAAGGCATCAAGGCAGCGGCGCGACTGCCCGGCCCCTGCCCGCCGACACGCGCCGGAACCCGGTTACCAATCGATCAGCATGACTCCGCTGCTGGCGCCACTGGCCAGACCGAAGAGCGCCGTCCTCGCACCCGGTTGCAGGCGGCCCTGCTCCCTGGCGAGGGCGAGCTGGAGCGGGAGTGAGCCCGCACCCATGTTGCCGGTGGTGCGGAAGGCGGGCACGACGGCCTCCTCCCGGACGCCCAGGCTTTCGCAGATCAGGCGGACGAAGGGGACCGAGGGCTGGTGGACGCAGACCAGGGGGAGGTCCCCGGGATCGGTCCGCTGTTCCTTCAGCCACTGCCTGGCGTGGGTGTCCAGTCCGAGGAAGGAGGCGCGCAGCTGCTCGGAGTCGATGTGGAGTCCGGCCGGTCGGCCGGGGGCCTGGTGCGGGTTGTACAGGACCGCGGCGGGCCAGCCCGCGGAGTTCGCCGTGAAGGTGCTGGCGAGGATCCCCGGGGTCTCGCTGCCTTCGACGAGCAGGGCGGCGCCCATGTCTCCGCCGGTCAGGGAGGCGAGCCCGGTGACCAGCTCGTGGGGACCCAGGGACCAGCGGCTGAGCCGGCTCAGGACCTCCCCGCACGCGATGAGCACCCTGCGGTACCGGCCGCAGCGAATGAAGGCGTCGGCGACCTCCAGCGCGTTCAGGACGCCGTTGCAGGCGTTGGACACGTCGAACACCGGGCAGGTGAGGCCGGTTTTGGCCGCGACGACGTGGGCGTTGGCCGGTTCTTGGAGGTCGGCGCTGACGGCGGCGAACAGCAGCAGGTCGACGTCCCCCGCCTCCACCTGCGCTTGCCGCAGCACCTGTTCGACGGCGCGGGCGGCCAGGTCCGTCGGCAGGTCCCCGTCCTGAGCGACGACCCGCTCCTCAAGGCCGTACAGCCGCCGCAGCAGCCGGGGTGGGATCCGGGAGCCCGCACTGTGCTCGCGCAGCCGGTCCTCGATGGCCGCGGAGGTCTGCCGTCCGGCGGGCAGGTGGACGGCGACCTCCGTGACGCGGCTGAAGGCACTCATGCCGCCACCCGGCCCTTCACCCCACCGCGCGCCGGCCGGTGCTCTGGCGCTGCGCCCCGCAACCCCGTCGGTACGGCCTTCAGTAACGCCATCAGTTCCCCTCGTGCTCCCCGGACGGCCGGGGCGCCCTGCGCGCCACCGGCATCCAGTGATCAACGACCGAGGCGGCGTGCAGGTGCGGCGGCACACCCAGTGCGGTGTCCGCAGGGAGGCGGCGTATGTGCATGGGCCCGGGCCGGCCGCCGGTGACGGTCAGGTGGCGGCCTCTGCGATGAGGAAGTCCAGGAAGCGGTCGGCCAGCGGTTCGCCGAGGAGCGGCTCAAGGAAGAGGAACTGTCCTTGCGGGTTGACTTCCAGCCATACCGGTTCGCCGTCGGGCGTCAGCTTGATGTCGATGATCCCCATGCGCAGCCCGAGCCGTCGCAGGACGGCCGTGACCCGCCGGGCCAGTGGTTCCGCGACCTTCCACCGGGAGATGGGGACGTTCAGGTCGGGGCGCCAGTCGAGGTTGTCCGTTTCGATCAGCGCCGCGCACATGTCCTCGCCGAAGCAGTTGAGCCTGACGTGACGCCGGCCGGGGATGTACTCCTGGTAGACGGCCGGACACGCCTGGAAGGACGCCTCGGGGATCGACGACGGGTCGTCGAGGTACTGGGTGAACATCAGCGGCCCGCTGGCCCCCAGCACCGGCTTGACGATGACCCGCCCGGTGCGGCGTACGAACTCGATCACCTCCTGGCGCGACTGCGACACCAGGGTGCGGGGCACCCGGAAGCCCTCCTCGCGTGCCACCGCGAGCTGGTACAGCTTGTCCGCCGCGCGGTCGGTGGCCTCCGGGGAGGACACCCACCGGCCGGTGAAGGCGGCCGCCAGCATGCCCCCGAGTGCTCCACGGCAGTCGTTGTTGACCAGCCGTCGCTCGTGGTCGCTCGCCGCACCGGCGGAGGTCTGCTGGTTCGCCCTCATCCTCCGCCACCACAGCACCGAGACGTCCTCCAGCGCGACCGTGGTCCCGTCGGAGGTCAGCACCGTGGCGGGTGAGTCTCCGTGCGAGCTCCAGCTGAGGCTGCGCTGCCCGCCGATCCGGTCGCATTCGACGACGTGGAACGGCTCGTAGCCGCGGCGGGCAGCTGCCTCGCCGATGGCGAGCGTGTGCAGATCGTCCTTGATCGATACCGTGAGGATCATTACTCGGGACAGTCCACGCAGCAGTCGTCGCTGCACCCGCACGAGCAGGATTCGGATGCCGAGCCCGCCATCTCGCTGGCATCGATCTTCAGGCCCGTCGTGGCCCGGACCCCTTCCTCCCACGCCCGCAGGTCTTCCGGGGTCTGCAGACGGATGTAGGACTCGGGCTGGACGCGCAGGACGACGGGCGGCGCCGCCGCGGCAGACGCGGAAGAGAACTTCGTCAGTCCGTTCCGTTCCTGTTCAACTGGTTCTCCGAGCTTGAAGGAAGCCATCGCTACCATCTCCACCAGTGCCTTGGTGCCTTGCCTTGTTGGTCATCGCTTTCTCTTCATCACAGCACCGTGAGCCCGGGGTCGCATCCTGAACTAAGCCCGGATTCAACTTCTTTGACAGGAGAGACTGGCGACATGACTGATCAGTGTCAGGTTGTCATCGACCTCTGGCCACGCCAAAGCCCTGCCGCCCAAGCCGGGTTGGCCGAGCTCTTGGCGGCCTACCACCTGCGGACGGAGGCGGAGAAGGGCGCGGCCGTGGCCGACGTGGACGGCTTGCCCGACCGCTACCGGGCGGAGATCTCGGATCCGCGGTCCGCTTTCGCCGACGACGTCGTGATGGTGGCCGCGAGCGGGGACGTCCTGGTGGGGTGCCTGGTACTGACCGCCCCCGTCGACGGGCGGTCCGAGGTCAAGCGGATCTGGACCGACCCGGCCTTCCGGGGCCGCGGGGTCGCCTCCCGTCTCGTCGACGCCGCGCTCGCGCGGTCCGCGGCCGATGGCGTCCGTACGGTACGGCTGTCGGTGTGGAAGTGGCGGGTGGGGGCCATCGCGCTCTACGAGCGGCTCGGTTTCACCGTCACCGCGTCATGGGACGCGCGCGATCAGCTGGTGTGCATGGAACGCGCCGTGTGAGGGACACCGGCCGCGGCCCCTCCGCTGCGGGGCTGCGCGGCGGCCGTGCGGGTGCCCGGGATCGGGGGGACGATGGAGCGTGTGGGGCGGCCCGCGGTCGGATCCGGGCGGGTGGGTGGAAGGACAGGGAGGAAGGTCAGGGCGAAGGTCGGGGCGGACGGTCGGGGCGGAAGGGAGCGATCATGCTGGGCGACAGCAAGGCTTTCAGTGGTTTCTCGGTCGACTCGATCGACAACGTGAAGGATTTCTACGGCTCGACCCTCGGCCTCCGGGTCTCCGAGGAACACGGGATGCTGTTCCTGCACCTCGGCGGCGGCCATGACGTCCTGCTGTACCCCAAGGACAACCACGTCCCCGCGACGTTCACCGTGCTGAACTTCCCGGTGCCCGACATCGAGCAGGCCGTCGACGACCTGGTCGCGCGCGGTGTGAGCTTCGAGCGCTACGAGGATTTCGGCCAGGACGCGAAGGGCATCGCCCGCAGCCAGGAAGAGGGCACGTCGATCGCCTGGTTCAAGGACCCCGCCGGCAATATTCTGTCCGTGCTCCAGGAGGCCGGGGCCGGGACGTAGGCGAACCGTCTGCCGACCCGACGGCCGGACCGGCCGGGTCTCAGCAGTTCAACTGCCGTTCACATCACGCCCGCCGGGCCTGCCGGGTTGACCGCCTAGCCTCCCTCTGTCCGTCACCGACCGAGGGGAAGCACCCGGTGTCCTTCACCGAATCCGCCCGTACAGCCGCCCTGCCGTCCGCCGTCACGGCCGCCGCTCTCCTGGCGGCCCTGACCCTCCCGGCCGCACCCGCGCACGCGACCTCCAGCTCGGCCTCTGCCGCCGTCGCCGTCACCGCGACCGTGGAGACCGCGCCGGTCTCGCACAGCGGGGACGCGGCCGACGACCCGGCGATCTGGGTGCACCCGACCGACCCCGCCCGGTCCGTGGTCATCGGCACCGACAAGAAGGGCGCGCTGGAGGTCTACGACCTGGCCGGGACCCGGATCCAACGGATCAGCGGCGACTTCGGCAACAACGTCGACCTGCGCGGCGACATCGTCGTCTCGGCGGACGACGAGGCCGCCGACGGCAACGGCGCCCTGCACGTCTACCGCATCGACCCCGCGACCCGGAAGCTCACCTGGCTGAAGGACGTTCCCACCGAGGTCACCGCGCACGGCGTCTGTCTCTACACCTCGCCGGTCTCGGGCAAGCTGTACGCCTTCCCCAACTCCACCTCCGGCCGCGTCGAGCAGTGGGAACTCGCGGTCAGCGGCAACTCGGTGAGCGCGACCTCCGTCCGGCTGTGGGACGCGGGCTCCGCCGTCGAAGGCTGCTACGCGGACGACCGTACGGGCAAGCTCTACCTCGGCGAGGAGGACGTCGGCGTGTGGATCTACGGCGCCGAGCCCACGGCCGGCACCAGCCGCACCCCGCTCGACTCCACCGGCTCCGGCGGACACATCAACGCCGACACGGAGGGCATCACGGCGGCCGGCAACCGGATCTACGTCTCCTCGCAAGGCAGCAACGACTTCACGGTCTACGACCGCACCACCCGCGCATACCTCGGCCGGTTCTCCGTCGCGAACGGCACCTCGGCCGACGACTGCGAGGACACCGACGGCATCGACGCCACCGCCGCCGACCTCGGCCCGGCCTTCCCGCAGGGTGTGTTCATCTGCCAGGACGGCTCGAACGGAACCCCCGGCTCCAGCGGCAACCAGAACTTCAAGCTCGTTCCGCTCCAGCGCATCACCGCCCAGTTCGGCTGACCCCCCTCCCCCGGCTCCCTGTCAGCGGGCCGCCGTCGGCCATGGCCGTGGCAGGGACGTGGGGCGCGGGTGGGGGCAAGGGCTTGGACGGCCGGGGCAGGAGCCTAGGCCGCCGGGGCAGGAGCCTAGGCCGCCGGGGCGGGGGCCTGGGCCGTCGCCGTGGTGGACGGGGTCGGCGCGGGCTCCGGCGTGCAGGTGACCTCGTCGCGCGGCGTGTAGTGGGTCTTGAACTCCTCGCTCTTCACCTCCTGGCCACCCTGCACGAAGACGCGGCCGACGGTCACGTCGAAGCCTTCGAGCGGGGTCTGGACCTCGCAGAGCGGTCCGCTGCCGGTGCGCTTGGCGGGCGGCGTGATGTTCGTGCGCGGCCCCTTGGTCGCGCGTATCTCGTCGTACTTCTTCGTGCCGAGGAGCGTGATGGTCAGCGACGTGTCGTTGGATTCGGCCTGGATGTAGAGCGGGTGGCCGGAGTCGTTGATCCAGCGCAGGTCGAGGGTGCCCCAGGCGACCGTCGCCTCGCGGCCTTCGGGGTAGCGCTCGATGTAGAAGGAGTGCGCGCCGTGCTCGACGGGCTTCAGGCCCGCGAAGAACACGGCGTTGTACATGGTGGTGGCCACCGCCGAGACGCCGCCGCCGGGCGACTTCACGTACTGGCCGTTGTTGATCATGAGGCCGTCGACGAAGCCGTTCTCCACGGTGCGTTCACCGACCGTGCGGTTGAAGCTCCACTCCTCCCCCGGCTGGACGACGGAGCCGTTGATGAGCTCGACGGCGCGGCCGATGTTGGTGGTGCGGTACGGGGCGGCCGGGAAGGCGACCGTGAAGGAGGAGACCTTCTCCTTGATGCCCAGGCGCCGCGCCTCGTCGCTCGTGAGGTCCAGCCGGGCCGGGACGGTGGCCACCTCGCCGCTCCGGGCCGCGCCGGTGCGGGTCAGCAGGGGCATCACGGCCCGGCCGAGCGCGTTCTCGGTGACCTGGCGTCCCGTGCCGGGCTGGGCGCCGCGGGGGTGGGTGGCCGCCGCGATCGGGCGGGCCACGGCCGGGTCGGCGAGCAGGCCCTTGGAGTCCAGGGCGGGGGCGAGACGGCCCTCGTCGTCGGGCGTCATCGTGAGGTGCTCGCCGATGACGGCGGGGCTGATGGATATGCGTTCCCCTGCCACGGTGAGCGCGACGGGCCCCGACATCGCCGGCTCCGCGAACTGGCGCATGGCCCGTCCGGTCTCGTCGGCGTCTATCCGCGGCTGGGTGCGCTCGACCGGCATCTCGACCGGGGTCTCGGCCGGCGTCTCGGCCGGGGCGTCGGGCTGCGACCGCAGGTAGGCGTCCCGGAGGGCGCCGATCGCCCGGTCCTCGGCCAGGGCGACGCCCGGGCGGGGGGCGACGGCCTTCGCCGTGCCCTTGTCGAACTCGATCAGTCCGTCGCGGGCGTGCTGCCGGGTGGCCTCCGCGATCCGGTCGACCGCGGCCCGGCCGGTCCGCTCGTCCATGCTGACCACGGGCTCGACGTCCCGCTGGCCCGAGGTGAAGAGCCTTCCGATGACGGCGACCGGACCGGAGCCCGTGTGCACGGCGCGGTCGACGGTCCCGGCGATGTCCAGGGACAGCCCGAGCGCGGCGGGATCGGCCTTCTCGACGCGGTCGCCGATCTTCAGGGCGACCGGCGTCGCGGCGGCGGGTCCGAGCTCCCGGGCCAGCGCCTGCCGGGCCTCGGCGCGGCTCATCCCGCCGATGTCCACGCCGCGCACGCGCGTGCCCCGGTCGATGTCGCCACCGGTCACGAGGCCGGTGACGTAGAGACCGCCCAGCCCCAGCACGAGGGCTCCGCCCGCCAAGGGCATAGCGAGCCGCCAGCCGGCCGTCTTGCGCGACCTGCCTGCCTCGTCGGCCGTGCCTGCCTTGTCCGCCGTGCCTGCCCTGCCTGCCTTGCCCGTCAAGCTGCCCACGCGTCCCATGCCTCTCACCGTGGCGCCGACCCCGGTCCAGCAGGTGGCGCGGGCCGCCACAGCAGCCTGAATACGACGATTACGGGAAATAATGATTGCCCGTAATGGGCCGATTCGGGAACAACTGAGACGGTTCTCACGGTGGGAACCGATGTACCCGCCCCGGTCCGGCCGATTACGGAATGTGACGGCGGGACGGATCGGCCCGGGTCACAGGCGCGCGGCGCGATAGCCGATCTTCCCTCCCGCGGTCGCCAGCAGCTCGGCCAGTGCGAGGGCGCTGGCGTGGCGCCGGCTGGTGAGGGCGAGCGAGCGGCCGCTGCGGCGGTCGGTGTAGACGGCCGGTCCGCTGGTCGTTGGCGGCGTCCTGACCGGCGGGGAAGACTGGCGGCGCGGCCGCCTCGTCGGAACCTGTTCGGGGGCCATGAAGGCCGGCGTCCCCCTGATCGCGCCCGTGGCCGTGAGGGTGGCGTCTCCTTCCACGGCGGCGATCCCGAAGTCCGTGAGGACGACCCGGTTCTCCTCGATGAGGATGTTGGCGGGCTTGATGTCCCGATGGGTGATCCCCATGCGGCGCGCGGCGTCGAGCGCTGCCGCCACTTGCCGGCCGATGTCGGCGGCGTGCTCCGGTACGAGCGGTCCGCGTGCTGCGATGAGGTCGGCCAGCGACCCACCGTTCACCAGCTCCATGACGATCCAGGGCCGCCCGTCGGGGCCGGCTATCCGGTCGTGCACGGTGATGATCCCCGGATGCTTCAGCCGCGCGGCGGCGCGCGCCTCCCGGTCGAGCCGCGCGATCCGGTTCTGCCGGCCGGGCCATCCCCCAAGCTCTTCTTAACGGAACGTTAGATCTGCGTGGCGGACCTTGTCCGGGTGTCGCGACGGACGCATGCTCTGGGCACTCAGCAGGGACTTTCGTCTGGAGCCGCCATGTCCTCGTCCGCCGTCATGCCCGGATCGCCCGGATCACCGCCGCCCGCGGACGAGCGCAAGAAGCGCCGTCTCGCCCTCGTCGGCGGGTCGCTGGGCAATCTCGTCGAGTGGTACGACTGGTTCGTCTACGCCAGCTTCGCCATCTACTTCGCCGACTCCTTCTTCCCCGGCGACAACCCGACCACGCAGCTGATGAACACGGCCGGCATCTTCGCCGTCGGCTTCCTGATGCGCCCCGTCGGCGGGTGGATCCTCGGCCGCGCCGCCGACCGGCACGGACGCAAGAGCGCGCTCACGCTCACCGTCAGCATGATGTCGGTGGCCGCCCTGCTGATCGCGGTGGCCCCGACCTACGGACAGGCCGGCTACTTCGGCGCGCTGGTGCTGCTGCTGGCCCGCCTGCTCCAGGGGATGAGCATCGGCGGCGAGTACGCGGCCAGTGCCACCTACCTCACCGAGGCGTCGGCCCGCAATCGGCGCGGCCTCGGCTCCTCCTTCCAGTACGTGTCGATGACCTGCGGCCAACTGCTCGGCCTCGGCATCCTGATCACCCTGCAGCACACGCTCACCACGGCCCAACTGGAGAGCTGGGGCTGGCGGATCCCGTTCGTCCTCGGTGCGCTGTTCGCGGTGGTCGTCTTCTGGCTGCGGCGCCGGCTCCAGGAGACCGACGCGTTCAAGGAGGAGTCGGCGGGCGAGGACGCGCACGACGACGGCGCGCGCGGCACGCTGAAGGCGCTGTGGCAGTACCGGCGCCAGGCGGGGCTGGTCATGGCGCTCACGCTCGGCGGCACCGTGGCGTACTACACGTACACCACCTACCTCACCAAGTACCTCGTCGGCAGCGCGGGCATGGAGAAGACGACCGCCACGTTGGTCAGCTTCACCGCGCTGACCCTCTTCGCCGTGCTCCAGCCGTTCGCCGGGATGCTGTCCGACCGGATCGGCCGCCGTCCCCTGCTGATCACCTTCGCGGTGGGCTGCACCGTCGGCACCTACCCGATCATGACCGCCCTGGGCTCGGCGTCCTCGTACTGGTCCGCGCTGGGGCTCTCCCTGCTGGCGCTGGTGATCATTACCGGCTACACCTCGATCAACGCGGCGGTCAAGGCCGAGCTGTTCCCGACCCGGGTGCGCGCCCTGGGCGTGGCGCTGCCGTACGCGATCGCCAACGCGCTCTTCGGCGGTACGGCGGAGTACGTGGCGCTGTGGTTCAAGAGCAGCGGCCACGAGAAGATGTTCTTCTGGTACGTCTCCGGGTGCGCGCTGGTCTCCCTCGTGACGTACGTCCTGATGCCGGACACCCGCAACGCCGCGCTCAGCCGCGCCGAGGCGGACGCCGGGCAGGACAGTGACCAGGACCGGCCGGCCGTGGCTCGCGTAAACTGACAGGCCAGGTCACGGGTCGCGAGTCGCGAGGAAACTGCCCATGCACGCGCTTCTCGTCGAGGACGACGACCGCATGGCCCAGGCCCTCGGCACCGCCCTCGCCCAACGCGGGCACACCGTGCGCCGGGTCGGCCGCGCCCTGGACGCCCTGCGGCACGTGCACGAGGCCGAGTTCGTGCTGCTCGACCTGGGTCTGCCGGACCTGGACGGGCTGGAGCTGCTGCGGCGGCTGCGTACGGTCTGCGACGCGCCCCTGATCGTGGTGACGGCGCGCTTCGAGGAGCGCGACATCGTGCAGGGGCTGCGGGCGGGGGCCGACGACTACGTCGTCAAGCCGTTCCGGATGGCCGAGTTGATGGCCCGCATCGACACGGTACGCCGCCGGACCGGCGCGAACGCGGGCCGTACGCACGCGTGGCCGGGTACGGGCGCCGGTTCCCCGGGCACGGCCACGGACCCGGCCACGGGTGGCGGCGCCCGCGTGCGTACCGGGGACGTCGAGGTCGACCTGGCGGGGCGCACGGTGACGGTCGCGGGGGCCCAGGTCAGGCTGACCCGGCGGGAGTTCGACGTCCTGGCGTTCCTCGCCGCCCGCCCGGACCAGGTGCATTCCCGTGAGGAGATCCTGGACCGGATCTGGGGTGACGCCTTCCTCGGCACCTCCCGCTCCCTGGACGTCCATGTGGCGGGCATCCGCGCCAAAACCGGCCGCTCAGGCCTGGTGCGCACCGTCCGCGGCTTCGGCTACCAGCTCGGCTCGCCGGCCCCCGGCGAGCGGTGGGACGGCGAGCGATGAGACGCAGGCTGCTCGCCGTGCTGATGGTGCTCATGGGGGTGGCGGCGCTGCTCCTGTGCCTCCCGCTGGCCGATGCCTACGCGCGGGGGCGCACGGAGCACCTGCTCCTCCAACGCCGGTCGGAGGCCGTGCGGTTCGCCGATCTGGCCGACCGGATGCGCACCGAGGCCGACCGGGCGGAGCTGTCCGCCGAGATCGGACGGTACGCCCAGCTGTACGGAGCCGGGGTGCTCGTGGTGGACACCGCCGGGGCGACGCTCGCGCGGGCCGGAGCCTGCGCGGAGCCCTCCGGGGACGCCCTCGGCCGGGCCCTCACCGGCCGTTCGACCGACCGGCTGCCCGCCCTGCACCCCTGGGGCCCGAGGACCGTCGTGCTCGCGGAGCCGGTGGGCCGGGACGAACGGGTCAGCGGTGCGGTCCTGTTGACCGTACCCACCGGCGCCGCCCGCCGGGACGTGACGGTCCGCTGGTCGCTCATCGCCACCGCCGCCCTCGCCGCCTTCGCGGCGGCCGCCCTGGTCGCGGCGGGCATCACGCGCTGGCTGATGCGCCCGGTCCTGGACCTGGACCGGGCGGTGGAAGGGCTCACCGCGGGCAGCCTCCAGGCACGGGCCGTCTCCGACACCGGGCCGCCCGAACTGCGCCGTCTGCGGCAGCACTTCAACACGATGGCGGAGGCCGTGGCCGACTCCCTCGTCCGCCAGCGCAACTTCGTCGCCGACGCCTCGCACCAGCTCCGCAATCCCCTGGCCACCCTGGTCCTCCAGCTGGAGAACGTCGAACCGCACCTCGCCCCCGGGCCGGGCCGCACCGAGCACACCCGTGCGCTGGACGAGGCGGAGCGCCTGGAGGAGCTGCTCGACGGCCTGTTGGCCCTCGCGCGGGTCGAGTCCGGTACGGACGGGCTGAGCGAACTGGACGTGTCCCGGACGGTACGGGAGCGGGTGCGGGCCTGGGCGCCGGTCTTCCGCGGTGCGGGACTGGAGCTGACGGCCGACGTCGCGGAGGACGTGCGCGCGTACGGCCTGCCCGACGCGGCGGGCCGGATCCTGGACGCGCTCCTCGACAACGCCGTGAAGTTCGTACCGGCCTCGGGCCATGTCGAGGTGCGTGCCGTTCGCGCGGCGGACGGCAGCGCGTCCGTGCGGGTCGCCGACGACGGCCCGGGCGTGCCGCCGGAGCAGCGGGCGCTGCTGCTCCGGCGTTTCGCACGGTCGCCGGAGCACCAGAACGTCCGCGGCAGCGGCCTGGGACTGGCCATCGCCGACGAGATCGCCCGCGTCAGCGGAGGTCGGCTCGGCGTCAGCGGCAACACCCCGCACGGGCTGGTCTTCGAGCTCCGGCTGCCTGCCCCGTCGTCGTGACGGGCCGGGTACTACGGGAGCCTTCCGTTCAGCCGTACACCGCCCGGTAGTGGGCGATCGCGCCCGGGTGGAGCGGTACCGTGCCGGTCGAGATGGCGAACCGGGGCTCCAGCCGCGCCCCGGCGGTCACTTCCCGCAGCAGGTCCCGCCACCGTGCGAACACCACCCCGAGCAGTTCCCGTACGGAGCTCTCCGGTACGTCCTCCCGTGCCAGGAGGTAGTTGCCGACCCCGAGGGTTCCCACCGGCTCCGCCAGCCCGTACACCCCGGCCGGAAGCGTGACCGCCGTGTACACCGGGGCGTAGCGCTCGCGCAGCGGTCCCACATAGCCGTCCAACGGCAGGAAACGCAGGGGTAGTTCGCGTGCCAGCTCCGACAGTGCCAGCGTGGGCACGCCCCCGGACCAGAACAGCGCGTCGACCGTGCCCTCGCGCAGCGCCCTGACCGAGGGGGTCAGACCCAGCCACCGCTCGTGCGCCGGCGCGGCTCCGCCCCGGAGCCCGGCCGCCTCCAGGACGCGCTGCGCCACCACCTGCACGCCCGACCCGGCCGCACCCGCCGCGACCGGACGCCCGGCGAGGTCCCGCACCGACCGCACGGGCCCGCCCGCCGGGACGACGAGGTGCGTGTAGTTCACGTAGACCCGGGCCAGCGCCGTGACGGCGGCCGGACGGGAGAACGACTCGCGCCCCAACACCGCGTCCTCGGCGGCGTCCGCCATGGCCAGCGCCAGCTCCACCGACCCCTCGTCCAGCTTGCGCAGGTTGTTCACGCTGGCCGCGGTGCTCACCGGCACGATCTCCAGCCCGCTGCCGCTCGCGGAGGCCGCCTGCGCCAGTGCTTTCCCGAACGCGTAGTACGGGCCGCCCTGCGGCCCCGTGGCGAGCCGCAGCCGCCGCACCGGACCGGGGCCGCCGGCGCATCCGGCCAGGGCGGCCGCGCAGGCGCCGAGCCCGGCGCCCATCACATCCCGGCGGCTCATCCCTGCGCTGGTCACGACGCAAGCCTAGCGGGGCCCGTGAAGGCCGCGACCGGAAGACACCTTCCGTTCACCTGGGCGCCACGCCTTCGTCATGGCGGTGACAATTTCCCTGACGGTCCGAAAGGTGCCCCAGACAACTGATCTGTCCGAGGCGTGAGTTACTGCCGAGAACTAATGGAACGTCGCGCACCGGTCATGTAGCTTTCCGTCACGTCGCCGCCACACCCGGGGCACAGGGCCCCATGGGACTTGCGGCACAAAGGACCCGACACCTGTTGACGACAGCAACCGAAGTCTTCACAGTCCGGCCGTACACCCCGCATTGCGAAGTGATTCACACCGAGGGTGACCACGCGGTCATCGGCATCTCACCGGGGAACAGCTACTTCTCCGCCCAGCGCGTCATCGACCTCGCCCAATGGGGCATGCGCAACTTCGCGCAGGTCGACCTGATCTACACCGACCTGCACGTGGCGGAGATGTACGAGGCCCTCGGATACGGCGAGGACGAGGCGCGACGCAAAGCGGTGAAGAACCTGCGCGGCGTCCGTGCCAAGGTCAACAACGCCGCAGCCGAGGCCGACCCCACCGGCGCCCGCCTCCGCGCCCGCCCGATGTCGTCCCTCACCGACATCCCCGCCTACCGGGCGCTGCACAGCCACCTGCTCAACCTGATCGACACCGATCCGGAGTTCCGCACCACCTGCAACTCCCTGGTCGACGCGTTCCTCTCCTCCAAGGTCCTGGACGGGAAGACCGCCACCACACGACAGCGCGACGTCTGCCTCCAGTACGTCTGCGCCGAAGCTCCGCTCTTCCTCGACACGCCGGCCATCCTCGGCGTGCCCTCGTCCCTCAACTGCTACCACCAGCTCCTGCCGATGGCGGAACTGCTCTACTCGCGCGGATCGGGTCTGCGCGCCTCGCGCAACCAGGGCCACGCGATCATCACCCCCGCCGAAGGAGACTTTGATGCCCACTGACACCCTGCTCGACTTCCCCTTCTCCGCACGCGGCGACCGGCTTCCGCCCGAGCTCGAAGCGCTCCGCGCCGAGCCGGTCAAGCGGGTCCGCACGATCGCGGGCGACGAAGCCTGGCTCGTCTCGTCCTATGACCTGTGCAAGCAGGTGCTGGAAGACCCCAGGTTCAGCCTGAAGGACACCTCCGCACCCGGGGTACCCCGCCAGTACGCACTGACGATCCCGCCCGAGGTCGTCAACAACATGGGCAACATCACCGGCGCCGGACTGCGCAAGGCCGTCCTGAAGGCCATCAACCCCAAGACCGACGGCCTCACCGGCTGGATGCGCGAACACGCCGCCGCCCTCGTCGAAGGCCTGCTGAGCCAGGGCGCGCCCGTCGACCTGCGAGGTCAGTTCACCAACCCCTACGCCGAGAACCTCCACTGCCGGATCCTCGGCATACCGCAGGCCGACGCCCCGCGCCTGGCCGCGAGCCTCGACATCGCGTTCATGAACTCCGCCTGCCCCGTCACCGGCGCGAAGCTCAACTGGGACCGGGACATCGCGTACATGATCGAGCGCCTCGACGACCCGGCCACGACCGGGCTCATCGCCGAACTCGCCGCCCTGCGCGAGGACCCCGACTACGCGCACCTGACGGACGAGATGCTCGCCACGGTCGGGGTCACCCTGTTCGGCGCCGGCGTCATCTCCACCATGGGCTTCCTCACCATGGCGATCTTTTCGCTCCTGCAGAACCCCGACGTGTGGGAGCAGCTGCGCGAGGCGCCGGAGAAGATCCCCGCCGCCGTGGACGAGCTCCTGCGGGTCAACCTGTCCATCGCCGACGGGCTGCCCCGTCTCGCCCTGGAGGACCTCACCCTGGGCGACGTCGAGGTGAAGAAGGGCGAGCTCCTCCTCGTCCTGGTCGAGGGCGCCAACACCGACGCGGCCGTGTACCCGGACCCGCACGTCGTCGACATCGACCGGGAGAACGCCGGGACGCACCTGTCCTTCGGCGGCGGACAGCACTACTGCCCGGCCACCGCCCTCGGCAAGCGGCACGCGGAGATCGCCATCGAGGTGCTGCTGGAGAAGATGCCCCAGCTGCGGCTCGCCGTACCGGTCGACCAGCTGGTCTGGCGCACCCGCTTCATGAAGCGCCTGCCCGAGCGCCTGCCCGTGCTCTGGTAGTCGCTCCGGCGCGGACCGGCGACGGCCCCGACCGGATGACCCGGCCGGGGCCGTCGCCCCTCCTCCCGCTCAGCCGAGGTCCGTCACTCCAGGAAGGCCGCCACGGTCGCCGCGAACCGGTCGGCGTCGTCGACCCACGGGTAGTGGCCCGCCTCCGGCTGTACGACGAGCGTGGAAGCGGGGAAGAGCGCGGCGAACTCGGCCACCGTCTCGGGCGGGCTGTTCAGGTCGAACTCCCCGGCGAGCAGCAGTACGGGCGCCCCGCAGGCGGCGAGCGCCGCGCGCGTGGCGGGCGGATCGAAGGCGCCCTCGGCCCCGAAGAGGGCGACGGCCTCCCTGTTGCACGGCCGGCCGGCCGCCTGGTGCCGGCGCGCCGCGGCGTCCCAACGGCCGTAGAAGAAGGGGTCGATGGCGTCCCAGTCGCTCCCCGCACCCTTGGTGATGGCCTCCAGCGCGGCGAACGCCGCCGGGTACCAGGGCTCGCCACTGCGCAGCCGGGCGAGCTCGCGCCGGGTCTCCCCGGAGACGTCCAGGCCTACCGCCCGCATCCCCGGGGTGATCAGGGCGAGCTTGCGGACGGTGTGCGGGTGGCGGGCGGCGTACTGCGTCGCGAGGTTCGCGCCGGCGCTGTGGCCGAGCACGTCGGGCCGGGCCAGTCCGAGATGCGCGCGCAGCGCCTCGAGGTCGTCGACGAGGCGGTCGCAGCGGTAGGAGGAGGTGTCCTCGGGCACCGCGGAGCGGCCGGTCCCGCGCAGGTCCAGGGTGATCAGGCGGCGGTGCGCGGACAGTCCGCCGAGATCGCCGAGGTAGGCGGAGTCCGCGGGACCTCCCGGGATGCAGAGGACCGGCTCGCCGTCCCCCTCGACGCGGTAGGCGAGACGGGTTCCGTCGGGTGCGGTGAAGGTGGGCATGGGCACGGATCCTGCCAGCCATAACCAGGTTGTACAACCAGGTTATGCCGCACGGTCCCGGCTGGTGTATAACCGAGTCATGGCAGGCGAAGAGCGCGCGCACCCCCGGTCCGGCACGCTGACCGAGCAGCAGGCCGAGCGGATGCTCGCCGACATGAACGAGGTCATCCGAGCGGGCGAGGAGATGCGCCGGCTGCGCTCCGAGATGATCAGGATGTTCGTCGGCTTCGGCTGGACCCAGGAAAAGATCGCCCGGATCGCCGACATGAGCCAGCCCGCCGTGTCGAAGCAGGTCACGAAGTACCGCAGCGAGGACCCGCTCCCCGCGCCGGCGCTCTCCCTCGACCAGTACGACGCGCCCTGGCTCGAAGGCCGCCTCTGGGCCCTCGCGGAGGAGGTCGCCGATGCCTTCGACGGTGCCCGCTGCGCCCGCAGCGTCCATGCCCTCGCCCGGGGGCGCACGCGCTTCACGCCCCGGAGCGTCGACGAGCTGCGGCGCCTGCTCGAAGAGGACCTGAGGATCCACCGGGCCGAGATGCCCGACCTGTACCGGCACGCCTACGACGAGATCAGCCGCGGCCTCGACGTCCCCCCGAAGGCGAGCACCACGGCGGCGGCGCCCGCCTCCGTACGCCGAGCCCTCGCCCACCAGATCCAGCGCGACGTCCTCAGGGACGGCGGGTAGGCGGTCCCTTCCGGCCAGGCGTGCCCTTCCCCTTCCGGCGGCGGATCGCCCCGTCCATCATCGGTGGCGACATCGCGCTGAAGGCGGTGTCACGCGCACCACGCCGATTCGACCAAGGGGAAGAGCCTATGCGAAGCCGTGTCCGCGCCACCCTCGCCACCAGCCTCGTCGGCGCCACCGCCGCTCTCGTCGCCCTCGTGACGCCCGGGACCGTCCACGCCGCCCCGGTGAAGCTCAGTCACGCGACGGCCGTCAGCCAGCTGAACGCGGCCGGCGGGATCAGCCTGTACTCGAGCGGCGGGTGCAGCAACCGGTACGTGAGTACGTGCACCTCCCTGGAGCAGGTCAACGCCGCCAGCATCAACGACACCATCACCCTGCGCCGGGCGAGCGGCTGCGCCCTGACGATCACGGGCGGCACCGAGGTGGGACACGCCTCCGGCACCTACAGCCACTGGAACGGCTACAAGATCGACTTCAGCCCGACCACGTGTATCAGCGGCTACGTCACCAACAGCTTCACGCGGATCGCCAACCGCAGTGACGGGGCGGCCCGTTACCGGTCCGCCGCGGGCAACGTCTACGCCCGGGAGAGCAGTCACTGGGACGTCACCTTCTGCGGGGGCAGCTCGGCCTGCACCGCGGCGGCCAGCTCCTGACCGCTGACGCGCCCACGACGGTGGGGGCGCCACCGGCGCCCCCACCGGACCACGGCCTCACCGCTCTTCCAGCACCGCCCGGATCACGTGCCGGGCGTTGCGCGCCATCGCCTCGTTCGTGCCGCGGTAGTACGGCAGCGCGATCAGCGCCTGCGAGAGCGTCCGGCCGCGGCCGCGCGCCCAGGTCGCGTCGTCCACGCCCAGCCGCTCGCGGAAGACCTCCCTGGCACCGGCCGGCAGCAGGTTCCAGGCCGGGAACAGGTCACAGGCCGGATCGCCCAGCCCCGTGCAGCCGAAATCGATGACCGCGGTCAGCCGGCCGCCGTCCACCAGGAGGTTGCCCGGCATCAGGTCGGCGTGAAGCCACACCGGCAGCCCCTCCCAGGCCGGGGCGCGCAGCGCGTCCTCCCACACGGCGGCCACGGCGTCGCAGTCCACGCCCTCCTGTGGGATCCCGCGCAGCTCCGTGATCGCCGCCCGGGTGGCTTCGTCGAGGGAGGCGAGCGGCCCGCCGCGATGGGCCCGGGGCGCCCCTGGCAGGGTGACGCCGCGCATGGCCGTCACGAACCCGGCCAACTCACCGGCCAGCAGTGCAGGTTCACGCAACGCCCCCGCCTGCGGGTTCTCCCCCGCCAGCCACCGGTAGACCGACCACGGCCACGGATACCCCTCACCCGGCTCCCCGGCGCCGAGCACCTCGGGGATCGCCGTGGGCAGCCGGGACGCCAGCCGCGGCAGCCACTCCTGCTCCATCGCCACGTCCGAGACGCCACCCTTGACGAGCGGCAGCCGTACGACCATGTCGTCGCCCAGCCGGTACATGCCGTTGACCGTGCCGCCGGACGCGATGCGCGTGACCGGCAGCTCGGCCCACTGGGGGAACTGCCCTGCGATCAGGCGGCGTACGAGGTCCTCGTCGACGGGTGGGCGCTGAGCGGCGGGCCCGGGCCGCCGGTCGGTCACGTCGGTCACGTCGGTCACGTCGGTCACACCCGGTCGTGCCAGGCGAAGGCCGCGATCCGCCAGCCCTCCGGCGTGCGGACGAACTGGATGGTCTTGGTGCCGACCCCTTCGAAGGGCTCCCCGTCCAGGATCCCGGACTTGCGGTACTCGCCGAACCGCGAGGCGACGTCGCCCGCGATCTCGGTCCGTTCGGAGGTCTCCCACTCGCAGAAGTCGGTCAGCCGGCCGCCGGCCAGCAGCAGCTCGCGCGGCGCGATGAACTCGTCGACCGTGTAGACGGTGAACTCCGGGCCGGTCTTGACGATCACCCCACCCGGGACCATCAGCCGACGGATCCGGGCCACGTCGGCGCTCGCGCCGCCCCGGTTGTCGAAGGCGCCGAAGAACTCGGCGGTCAGCGCATCGATCTCGACCTTGGACATGGCGCGACAGTAACACCCGCGTGGAAGAGGGCCCTTGGCGGCCCAACCGGTACGGGGCTGCGGTACGAGCATGCGCTCACCCGAGGCGGCCTGCGGCTGCATCCCCGCGTCGGCGCCGGGCGACCGCCGTGGCGTACAGCAGGTGGACGATGGCCTCGGCGGCGAGGATCAGGACCACCAGCCAGGGGGCGAGGTGGTCGGTGCCGAGCACGACGAGCAGCGGCACGGCGATGCCGGGTACGGCCCACAGTGCGACGCTGCCCAGGGGCCGGCCGAAGCGCAGCGCGATGCCGGCGTGGGCCGCGTGGTAGAGGGCGAGCCCGCCGGCGAGCGCCCAGACGGCGCCCGGCGGGAGATGCGCGTGGCCGGCCTCCTCCACGGCGGTGGCCAGCCCGGCGGCCATGCAGATGACGGCGGCGGTGACGAAGAAGTGCAGGAAGCCGGCCACGTCGCGGGCCAGCAGGTAGGCCCGGTTCCCCGCGGCGGAACCGAGCATCAGCTCCGCGGAGGTCGCGCCGAAGTCGAAGTACGACCACCACAGCGCGGCGAGCAGGACGAAGCCCAGCGCGGCCACCACCCCGGCGCGCGCCGTCCACGCGTGGTCGGTCGAGGTCACCAGCGCGATCACCGACTCGCCGAGCACGATGATGACGAACAGCCCGACGCGCTCGACCAGATGACCGGTGTGCAGCCGGCCGGGGATCCCGCGGCCCCGGGCGCTCAGCAGCAGCACCATCTCGGCGGCGAGCAGCGCGGCCCAGACGGCGTAGCGCCACGGTGTGGGCACGGCCGCCGATCCGGCCCAGAGCACGGCGGAGAACAGGCAGTAGCTGAGCGGCCGCCAGCGCGGGACGCGCAGGGGGTCCGGGAAGCGGGTTGCGGGCCACCACAGCCCGAGCAGCACGAGCCGGGTTCCCCCGTAGCCCAGCGCGTAGGCCGCCGCGCGGGCGCCGTCGCTGTCGGCCTGCGGCACGGCGGCGGCCATGACGGCCAGGCAGAGCATGGCCGCCAGCATGAGCAGGCGGCGGCGCGCGCTGTCGGCCGGGAAGAGGTTCGCGGAGACCGTGAGGTTGATCCACATCCACCAGGGCGGGAAGTACAGGGCCAGGAAGACGGCGAAGTCACGCAGCCCGGGGTCGCCGTGCAGCGAGTGGGAGAGCTGCGAGGCGAACGCGACGAAGACGAGGTCGAAGAACAGTTCCAGCCAGCCGGCGTGCCGGCCCTCCCGCTCGCCGCCGGGCACCGCCGGTGTGACCTGCGTACTCATGCCTCCCCCGCGGCGCACGCCTGCGCCCCCGCCCGTCCGCACGAGGCGGCGCCGCCCCGGCCACCGCCTGCCTGCTGGGATCCCTGCGACCAGTCGTTCACAGCCCCACTATCGGCCCCCCACCACCACACCGGAGCGTTACGACACGACACCGCGAGCCCGCGAGCCCGCACCGGAAACGGCTGGTGTCAGCGCGGGGCGGTGGGCGGCGCGCTGCGGCTCCCGGCAGGGGCACGGCGTAACGTGCTCGTCATGTCGGAAACGTATAAGGAAGCGGCGGGCCTGGCACTGGTGGGTGTCGTCCGGTGGGCCATACCTTGATCACATCGAACGGCGCGGCCGCGCCCCGACGAAGGAGAACCACCATGGTCAACGACCCGAGCCCCGATTCCGCCCGGCTCGGCCTGCACATTCGGCTCGAAGCCAAGCCGGAGCACGCCAAGGCCGTCGAGGAGCTGCTCACCGGAGCGCTCGCGCTGGCCCAGGAGGAGGAGTTCACCACCGCGTGGTTCGCCCTGCGGCTCGGGCCGACGACCTTCGGCATCTTCGACGTCTTCGGCAACGAGGAGGACCGCACCGCGCACCTCCGGGGCAAGATCGCGGCCGCCCTGCTGGAGCAGGCCCCGCACCTGCTGGCCGCGGCGCCCGAGATCCTCCCGGTGGACGTCCTGGCGGCCAAGCTGGCCTGGAGTCCGCGGCCGTAGGGCTTCCCCGTGGAGCCGTCGGGTCAGAGGTCGATCCAGTAGCGCCGTTTGGGACCGATGAGGGTCTCGCGGACGTCCTCCAGGACTCCGCCGTTGCGCTCGATCGTGCGGACCGACGGTTCGTTGCCGGGGTCGCAGGTCAGCAGGACCCGGTCCATGCCCAGCAGGCGCGCCTCGTGGAGGGCGGCCGCGAGGGCCCAGGTGGCGAGGCCGCGGCGGCGGGCCGAGGGCCGGACGCTGTAGCCGATGTGGCCGCCCGCGTCGAGGAGAAAGCCGTTCAGGTAGTGCCGCAGGTCGATGGCGCCGAGGTAGGTGTCGCCCTCGGCGATCCACCAGTACGTCGCGTGGACCCGGCCGTGTTCGACCGGCAGCGTGCGGTCCCCGTAGCCGTGCAGTCGCTCCACCCAGGCCGCGAAGCCCTCCGGACTGTCGACGTCGTCCTCGGAGCCGAGCCCGGCGCCGTCCATGGGGGCGTCGGCGCCCCATTCCTCCTGCGCGCCCAGCCAGGAGCCGTGCAGGCGGGACGTGGGTGCGATGAGCTCGGGCATACCTCGGACCCTAACAGTCCGATCATCGAACCCTCCGGCTCGTCCCCGGGCGGGACCCCCGCGCACCGGGTCATCCCCGAGGCGGACCGCCCTCGGCCGTCGCCTCCGGCAGGGCCGTCGCGCGGGCGATGACCAGCGCGACGTCGTCGTGGTCGTCGGGGCGGCGCAGGGAGTCCAGGAGCCGGTCGCAGGTCTCCTCCAGCGGGCGTCCGGTGTCGGCGAGCAGGTCCAGCAGCAGGGCGAGCCGTTCGTCGATGGGCTGGTCACGGGTCTCGACCAGGCCGTCGGTGTACAGGACCAGCTGGTCGCCGGGCTCCATGCTCACGGTGGTCGCCTCGAAGGGGATGCCGCCCACGCCCAGCGGGGCCCCGGTGGGCAGGTCGAGCAGCTCAGGGGTGCGGCCGGGGCGGATCAGGACGGGCGGCAGGTGTCCGGCCACGGCGACCCGGCACTGGGCGCGGTGCGGGTCGTGGACCACGTAGACGCACGTCGCGATGGTCTCCTCCAGGGCGGCGGTGGTGCGGTCCAGCTGCTGGAGGACCTGGGTCGGGTCGATGGCGAGTTCGGCGAGGGTGCGGGTCGCGGTGCGCAGTTGTCCCATGCTGGCGGCGGCGTTGATGCCGCTGCCCATGACGTCACCGACGACGAGCACGGTGGTGTCGTCGGGCCCGGCGATGGCGTCGAACCAGTCGCCGCCGATCTCGCTGCTGGCCGCGGCGGGCCGGTAGCGGTAGGCGACCTCCAGGCCGGGCGTGGGCGGCGGGTGGTGCGGGAGGAGGTGGTGCTGGAGGGCGAGGGCGGTGTGGTGGGCGTTGCGGTACCAGCGGGCGTTGTCGATGCACACGGCGGCGCGCGCGGCCAGCTCGCCCGCCAGCACGATGTCGTCGTCGTTGAAGGGCAGCGGGTTGCGGGTGCGTTTGAGGTCGAGCGCGCCGAGCACCTCCCCGCGGGCGATGAGCGGCACGGCCAGGTACGAGCGCAGGCCGGCGCGGCTGAGGAGGTCGGCGGCGGTGCTGTCGCGGGCGATGCGGGAGATGTCCCGGGCCTGCACGTGGGCCACCAGGACCGGATGGCCGGTGGTCGCGCACTGGGTGACCAGCCGGTCCGCGGCGTACCGGGCGATGTCGCCCGGGGGGTCCGCGGCGCGGACGGCTTCGCTGGGGAACGCGGCCGCGACGGCCAGGGCGCGGAACACCGCGGGCTCGTGGGAGGACGACCGGAGGGTCGGGCGGCCTTCGAGGACCGAGTCGAGGATGTCCACGGCGGCGATGTCCGCCAGCTCGGGCACGACGACGTCGGCGAGCTCCCGGGCGGTCTGGTCCAGGTCGAGGGTGGTGCCGATGCGGACGGTGGCGTCCGCGATCAGGGCGAGGCGCCTGCGGCTGCGGGCGATCTCGATGGCCGCCTGGTGACTCTGGGTGACGTCGACCACGGAGGTGGCCAGTCCGAGCACCCGCCCGGTGGCGTCCTCCAGCCGGTAGTACGACACCGACCAGGCGTGTTCGGCGCGGTCCCCCCGCTGGGTGCGGCCGGCCGTGAACTGTTCGAGCAGCGGCGTACCGGTGGCCAGGACCTGGCGCATCGCCGACTCGGCGGCCTCGGCCTCGGCGTCGTCGAGGAAGGACAGGGCCTCGCGGACCCCGCGGCCGATGTGCTGGGAGGCCGCCAGCCCGTTGATCCGTTCCAGCGTCGGGTTGACCAGGACGTACCGCAGGTCCGTGTCCAGGACGGCGAGGCCGATCGGGGACTGGGCCACCAGGCGGGCGGACAGCGCCAGGTCCCGCTCCAGGTCCCGCAGCCTGGTGCGGTCGGTGGCGATGCCCAGCGCGTACAGCTGGCCGTGCTCGTCGAGCAGCCGCATGTTGCGGAATTCCACCAGGCGCGTCGAGCCGTCCTTGTGCCGGACCGGGAAGGCTCCCGCCCAGTCCCCCGCGCCTCCCATGACCCGCGCGAACAGCTCCGTGAGCAGGCCGACGTGCTCCTTGGCGGCCAGCAGCCCGGCGGCGGGCCGGCCCAGCGCCTCCCGCGCCGTCCAGCCGAACAGCTGCTCGGCCTGCGGGCTCCACAGGGCCACGCGTCCTTCGGCGTCGAGGACGACGGCGGCGACGTTCAGGACGTCGAGCAGCCCGCTCGGCGGCGAGACCTCGGCGTCGGCGGGCGGCCGCCCCAAGGCGGGCCAGGCCTCACCGGCCCCCACGCCGTCGATCGCACCCATCGAGGAGGCTCCTTCCGTCGCTGTCGCATCGCCATCGGCCCGGGCCGCCCGCACGGGCCCTGTGACGGGTCCGAGGCGGCCGGCTCTCTCTCATGGTCCCTCCGAACCCGCCCATGAGCGTCCGGAGCGCTCCGGGCCGCTCCGGTTCGCTCCGGTTCGCTCCGGGCCGGTCCGCTCCGGGCCGGTCCGCTCCGGGCCGGTCCGCTCCGGGCCGGTCCGCTCCGGGCCGGTCCGCTCCGGCCGGGGCGGGCGCCCGACCCCGTAGTCTCGGCGGATGGCGAAATACTTCGATGTGCACCCCGAGAATCCTCAGCGTCGCACCATCGGCAACGTGGCCGACATCATCCGTTCCGGCGCGCTCGTCGCGTACCCCACCGACTCCTGCTTCGCGCTGGGGTGCCAGCTGGGCAACCGGGACGGCCTCAGCCGGATCCGGTCGATCCGCAACCTCGACGACCGTCACCACTTCACCCTGGTGTGCCAGAACTTCGCCCAACTGGGTCAGTTCGTGCACATCGACAACAAGGTGTTCCGGGCGATCAAGGCGGCGACGCCGGGCAGTTACACCTTCATCCTCCCCGCGACGTCGGAGGTGCCGCGCCAGCTGCTGCACCCCAAGAAGAAGACGGTCGGTGTCCGGATCCCCGACCACGTCGTCACCCAGGCCCTCCTCGCCGAGCTCGGTGAGCCGCTGCTCTCCACCACCCTGCTGCTGCCCGACGAGGCAGAGCCGATGACCCAGGGCTGGGAGATCAAGGAACGGCTGGAGCACGAGGTGGACGCCGTGCTGGACTCGGGTGACTGCGGCACCGAGCCGACCACGGTCATCGACTTCTCCGGCGGCGAGGCCGAGATCGTGCGCCGCGGGGCGGGCGACACCAGCCGCTTCGAGTAGCCGCTCGGAGCCGCCCCCGGTCACTCCAGTGCCGTGCCCCGGCCGCTCTCACGTTCCCACGGGCACGTCCGGGTGGAGGCCCAGGTACCGGTACGCGCCGCTCTCGGCCCGGTAGAGGTGGCCGAGGCGGTTGCCGGTCAGGACGTGGGTGCCGGTGTCGAAGGCCAGCGGTTTGGCCAGGCCCTGATGGGCCGTACGGAAGACCCGGCGGGTCAGGGCCGCGCGGTCGCGCCCCTCCTCCGCCAGGCCGGTCAGCGCCGCGGCCAGCAGACCCACCGCGTCGTACGCCTCGGTGGCCCAGCGGGCGGGCGGCTCCCCGTAGGCGGCCCGGTGCGCGGCGACGAACGCGGCGGCTGCCGGTACGGCCAGCGGGTCGGTGAACAGCGCGCTGAACACCCAGCCCTCGGCAGACGGGCCGGCGTCCGCGAGGAAGGCCGGTTCCATCGCGTACTGGGTGGCGACGCGCGGCCCCTGGAACCCGGCCGCGGTCAGCTCGCGGGCCAGCCGGGCCGCGCGCTGCGGCGAGGTGCCCGCGTAGACGACGGCCTCGGCGCGGGCCCCGGTCAGCTCGCGTACGACGCCGGCGAAGTCGGAGCTGCCCGCCGGCATCCGGTGGACGCTGAGGGTGCCCATGGAGGGCGGGGTCTGCTGGAGGGAGCGCACGAGCGGCCAGGTGGGCTCGCCGCCCTCCACGTCCTCGACCAGGGCGGTGCGGCGGACGGGCCGGATGCGGCTGAGGTAGTCGAGCACGGGGAGGGCGAACTTCTCCCCCGACGGGCGGGTGGCGCACAGCGTCCGCCACTGCGACTGGGCGGTCTCGGTGCTGTCGACCGACACCAGCAGCAGGGCGAGGTCCGCCGCGGCGCAGGCGGCAGCCAGCGCGGGCACGGCGGCGTCCGTGGTGGGACCGGTGAGGGCGAGCACCGCGGGGTCGGCGAGCAGTTCCCCGGCCACCTGCGCGGCGCGCGCGGTGTCGCCGCCGTCGTCGGCGACGCGCAGGGCCAGCCGGAACGGGGCGTCCTTCCGGCGGTTGTGCTGGTCCACGGCCAGCCTCATGCCGCGCTCGTGCGCCTGGCCGGCGACCTTGCCGGGCCCGGTCAGGTCGGCTTGCAGCGCAAGGGTGAGCGTGGCGGGATCGTGGGCCGGCGGGGCGGCGCCGTCCTTCCCGCCGGTGACGAACCGGGCGAGCGGTACGCCGACGGCGACCAGGCCGGCGGCGGCGAGGAGCAGCCGTCTGCGCGTCGGACCCCGGCCGGCGGGCGGCCCGTCGATCCGGGTGGGCTCGGGGGCGGGCAGGTCCAGGGCCCGGGTGGAGCGCTCGGCGATGAGCCGGGGCAGCGGGGGCGGCAGCCAGTCCTCGGCGTCCGCGCCGGGCCCGTCGCCTCCCAGCAGGGCGCGCAGCCGCGCCGGTGTCGGCCGCGCGGCCGGGTCCTTGGCCAGGCAGGCCAGCACCACGTCGAGCAACTCACCGGGCAGGCCGTCCAGTTCGGGCTCGTCGTGCACCGTACGGTAGACCACCGCGGCCGCGTGCCCGCCGCCGAAGGGGCCGTGTCCGGTCGCGGCGTAGGCGAGGACGCAGCCGAGGGAGAACACGTCGCTCGCCGCGCCCGCCGGGGGCACGCCCAGCCGGGCCTGCTCGGGGGCCAGGTATCCCGGGGTCCCGAGGACCGCGTCGACGGACGTCAGCGTGGCCGCCCCCTCGGCGCGGGCGATCCCGAAGTCGATGAGCCGGGGCCCGTCGGGCGCGAGCAGGATGTTGCCCGGTTTCACGTCGCGGTG
Organism: Streptomyces sp. NPDC016562; assembly: GCF_043076955.1. Lineage (NCBI taxonomy): Bacteria > Bacillati > Actinomycetota > Actinomycetes > Kitasatosporales > Streptomycetaceae > Streptomyces > Streptomyces sp. NPDC016562. The sequence continues at coordinate 245,080 of NZ_JBIBRZ010000009.1, forward strand.
GACCAGCCCGGCGGCGTGCACCTGCTCCAGTGCTTCGGCGAGCCGCGCCCCCAGCGCCCGTACGGAGCGGGCGGGCAGGGGACCGTAGCCTCCCACCGCCTCGGCCAGCGAGGGCCCGGGGACGAACGGGGTGGCCAGCCAGGGCTCGCGCGCCTCCGGGTCGGCGGCGACCACCGGGACCACCCAGCGTCCGGCGAGCTGCCCGGCGGCCTCCACCTCGCGTCGGAAGCGGATGCGGAAGTCGGGCTTCTCGGCGTGGTCGGCGCGGATGACCTTGACCGCCACCAGCGTGCCCGTGGCGGAGCGGGCGAGGTACACCGTGCCCATGCCGCCCGAACCGAGGCGGCCCAGCAGCCGGTTGCCTCCGATCGCGGCAGGATCGGCGCGGGTGAGGGGGCGCACGGGCGGCTATCCGGCCGGGGGCTCGGTGGCCGGGCCCGCGTAGCGGATGCGGCCGCCCTCCACCCGGTGCAGGTAGAAGAAGTTGCCCTTGAGCTGCCGGAGCTCGTCAAAGGCGTACTCCTTGGTCAGGCCGCGGAAGGTGCCCTGGGCGAGCGCGGTCAGCAGGTCGGCCCGGGAGGGGCGGCCGCCGCCCTGCGCGCCGGTGACCAGCCGGTCGATGACCAGCCGGGTCGCGTCGAAGGCCTCGGCGGTCCAGACCTCGGGGTCCGACCCGTACGTCGCCCGGTGCGCGCGGGCCACCTCCGCGACCTCGGGGGCTTCCGGGCCGGTGTACGGCGCGCAGAACTGCCAGCCTTCGGCGGCCGGGCCGGCGGCCTTGAGGAACTCCGGTCCGGCGAGGCCGTAGTCGGCCGCCCGCGGTCCCTTGAAGCCTGCGGCGGCCAGGAGTCCGGCGACCTTGGCCCCGCCGGCCGGAACGCCGGTGTAGAAGAAGCCGTCGACGCCGTGCGCGAGGATGTCGGTGACCACCGGGGCCAGGTCCTGGGTACCGCGCGGGACGACGCGGGCGTAGAAGGTGGCCTCGGGCGCGAAGTAGGCGAGGGTGCGGCCGGCCAGTTGGGCCGTCTGCCAGCTGTCCGTGTCGCCGTCGCGGTCGCTGAGGATGCCCAGCCGCCGCACGCCCTGCTTCCCGGCGAGTTGGAAGTTGACCGCGGCGGCCTGCGCCGAGGTGATCGGGCAGCTCTGGAAGAAGCTGCGCCGGTCGGTGACGCTGTAGGTGGTCGCCAGGGCGGAGACGCTGACCAGGGGGACGGAGGCCTCGCCGTACAGTTCGAGGCACGGGATGACGGAGTCGTTGCCGGTCGGGCCGATCACGGCGAACAGGTCGCGCTGGGAGATGAGTTCGGTGGCGGCGGCCGCCGAGCGGTCGGCCCTGCCCGCGTCGTCGGCGGTGGCGACGGCCAGCGTGAAGGGCTTGTCCTTGCGGGCGTTGAAGGCGTCGACGGCGAGGCGTACGCCGCGTTCCTGCGCCTGCCCGACGGCCTGCTGCGGGCCGGAGAGGTCGCCGTGCACGCCGATGACCCACTGCCGGGCGCCGGACGCGGCCGGGGTCCTGGGCTTCCCGTCCCCGCGCAGCGCCAGCCAGGCGGCCAGGCCACCGCCGGCCGCGAGCACGGCGCCGCCGGAGGCGAGGGCGAGGAAGCGCCTGCGGGAGGACGCGGCCGCACCGGGGGCGGGGGCGGCGTCCGGGTCGGCGGCGGTCTCGTCGATGCCCGGCAGGGCGAGCAGCGCGGCCGCGCGTTCGGCGATGGTGGCGACGACCGGGTCGGGCAGCCAGTCGGTGCCCTCGCCCGGCGCGTCCTCGGTCAGCGCGCCGTCCAGCTCGGCCGCGGTGGGGCGGATGTCGGGGTGCTTGGCGAGGCAGGTCCGCAGGAGCGCGGCGAGTTCGGGGTCGGCGAGGACCTCGGGGCCGAAGTCCGGCTCGTCGTGGACGGTGCGGTAGAGCACCGCCTCGACGGTGCCGCTGCCGTAGGGCAGGCGCCCGGTGGCGGCGTACGCGAGGAGGCAGCCCAGCGAGAACACGTCGCCGGCCGGTTCCGCGGGGCGGCCCTCGGCCTGCTCGGGCGGGAGGAAGCCGGGGGTGCCGAGCACCGCGTCGGCGGAGGTCAGGGCGGTGTGGTCACCGCCGCGGGCGATGCCGAAGTCGATGAGCCGGGGGCGGTCCATGCCGAGCAGGACGTTCCCCGGTTTGACGTCCCGGTGGACAAGGCCCCGCTCGTGCATCACCCCAAGAGCCTTGGCCATGGCTTTGCCGAGGATGCGTACGGCGCGCAGCGGGAGCGGGCCGTGGGCCGCGACGGCCTCGGCGAGGGACGGGCCGGCGACGAAGGCGGTGGCCAGCCACGGCTCGGGGGCGTCGGGGTCGGCGCCGGTGATCCGTACGGCCCAGGGGCTGTCGACCTCCGCGGCGATCTCGGCCTCACGGCGGAAGCGTGCGCGGAAGTCCGCCTCGTCGGCGTACTCCGCGCGGATCACCTTGACGGCGGCGAGCGCGCCGTCGTCGGTGCGGCCGAGGTAGACCACGCCCATGCCGCCGGCGCCGAGGCGTCCGAGGAGCCGGTAACCGGCGATCCGGGAGGGGTCCGAAGGGTGGAGCCGCTCCATCAGCCCGCCGCCTTTCCGAGCTCCTGCTTGGCCTGCAGCAGCATCCGGCTGGTGCCCTGGGCGACGAGCGCGTTCATGGCCTCCTCGGTGAAGCCGGCGGCGCCCTTCGCGGCGATGGCCACGGTGACCGGCCCGAACTGGGCCTGGGACCAGGTGTAGCGGTAGGGCCCGCCGTCCTCGGCGCTGACGTACTCGCCGGTCTCGTTGAAGGCGTCCTCGGTCCAGCCGTTCAGCTGCTCCCCGAGGTAGAAGGAGCCGCCCCACAGGTTCTTCAGCTCCTCGCCCTCCCGCAGCTTCTGGCCCGGGCAGCGCAGGACCTCTTCCATGGCGCGGGCGGTCTCCCACCCCGATTCCCGGCGGTCGTGGTGGATGGTGACCGTGGCGTTGAGCCGCAGGCGGCCGCGGCCGTCCTTGGCCGGGACGTGGAAGTACCGGGTGTTCGTGGCGAGTACGTCGGCCGGCAGGCCGGTGGTCTGCCAGACGCAGGCCTCGTCCAGGACGGGCCAGCGTCCGGGAGCGCTCTCGAACGGGGTGCTGCGCACCACCTCGGGGCCGAAGGCCTCCTGGCCGATGACGATGCGGCCGAGCAGTCTGCGGGCCTCGGCGACCGTCTTGGGCTGCTTGGACTCGTCCAGCGGGGGCACCAGGGGGGCGGCCGGGCTGCTTGCCGTACCGGGACTTGCCATGCCGGGACTTGCCATGCCGGGACTTGCCGTGCCGGGACTTGCCGTTCCGGACGGCGACGGCGCGGCGGCCGGCGTGCGGCCGGGTCCCGCCGCCTTCGTCGCGTCCTCGCCCGAGCACCCGGCCAGCAGGAACAGGCCCGCCAGTACGCACCCGCGGGCGCGCAGCGCGAAGCCGCGGCTGTATGTCACTGATCCCCCCACGGCACGGATCGTACTCCGATGTACGGCGATGTAACTGCCCTATCGCCAAGGGATGTTGAGGCAATCACCCGGGTCGACACCGTGGGCGACGACCAGCAGTTCGACTCCGAAGAAAGCCGGCGATCCGGTATGGCTGCCGTGTATGCGGGGCATGCTGCCCGTGCGTCCGTTTTCTACGGGAAGGTGCGACTTGCTCACTCTGTTTCTCACGCGGCTCCGCCAGCAGCTGGGGCGCTTCACCAGCACCGCGGAGCGTGACCCCCACCCGACGCACACCGCCCAGGCCCCGGTCTTCACCGCGGACTTCACCTCAACCACCCAATGGGTCGCCGGCCGCTCCTGGGCCTATCCGGACGGCGGCCCCACCAACCCCGGCGACAACAAACTCGACTACCTGGTGGAGGACCCCTCCTTCAGCCGCACCGGTACCTTCCGGGCCGTCCGCCGCCCGGACGGCAAGTGGAACGCGGGCCTGCTGACCACGGAGGGCAGCGACGAGGGCTTCATGGTGCGGACCGGGGACGTGCTGGAGTCCCGGGTGCGGCTGCCCGCCGAGGTCGGGGCCTGGCCCGCGATCTGGACCTGGCGGGACGGCGGGAACGAGATCGACGTCTTCGAGTACCACCCCGACAATCCCCACCTGCTCGAACTCTCCAACCACGTCAAGGGCGGCTCGCGCTACCACGAGGACCCGGCCGTCGAACCCGGCGGCTGGGTGGACCTGAAGGTCGAATTCGGGACGCGCTCGGTCGTGTGGTGGGTCAACGGCGCGCGGGTGTTCGCCGACCGCCGCGGGGTCGGCCGCCGCTGGCGGGCGTACCTCATCGTCAACCTCTCCGTGTGCGCCGGGCGCTACCACCCGGCGCCCGACGCGGACGTGTCGGAGATGTCGTACGAGGTGGCGTACCTGCGCGTCCACCGGCCGTAGACCGGCCGGCCCCGGGCATCGCGGGGCCGGCCGCCCCCCTGCGGCCGTCAGGCGATCTGCCACTGCTGGTACGCCGAGCCGTTGACCGGCTGCTGGGTGACCAGGGCTCCGTCCGCACCGGAGCCCGTGGTCAGCAGGAGTACGCTCTTCTTGTTGGCCACCGAGTGGGCTCCCGCGCCGAGTTCCGCGATCTTCCAGTGCTGGCTGTCGCCGCCGGTGCACGTCGCCTGGACGACCGCCGCGCCCGCGGCGGTCGATCCGCCCAGGACGTCGGCGCACAGCCCGGACGCGCCGTTGACCAGGGTGTGGGTGCCGTCGCCGTTGAGGGTCAGCTGCCATTGCTGGTTGGGCCCGCCGTGCGGTGTCCAGGTGATCAGCTGGGTTCCGGACGCGCTGGAGCTCGCCGGGTCGTCCAGGGCCTTGCCGCCCGCGGTGAGGGTACGGGTGCCTCCCCACGGGCTGCCGTACACCTCGACCTCGTACAGCGAGTAGCCGTAGGAGGTGGCGCGCTGCGTGCCGTACACCCGGAGGTACCGGCCGGATCCGGTGAGGCCGGTCAGGTCCTGGACCCCGCCGACGCCGGCGGTCGTGGAGTGGACGGTGCGCCAGGTGGTGGCGTCGTCGGAGAGCTGGATCTGGAACGCCTTGCCGTACGCCGCCTCCCAGCGCAGCACGACGCGGCTGACGCTGCGGCTGGAGCCGAGGTCGACCTGCAGCCACTGCGGGTCGCTGTAGGCGCTGGACCAGCGGGTGCCGGGATCGCCGTCGGTGGCGGAGGCCGCCGGGAAGTTCGCGGTCTCCGTGCTGGAGGCGGTGGTCGGACGCCCCAGGGCCAGGTTGCCGGGCTGGGAGAGGCCGGGCCAGGCGGGGTTGTGGCCGATGCTCGCGACGAGCGGGGTGAAGGCGGCGTAGGTGGCCGCGAGCTTCGGGGACCCCCAGGTCTGCTGGGCGAGCGCGCGCAGCGGGTACATGATGCCGGCGGCTATCTGCTCCTCGGTCTCGGCGGTGGGGTTGTCGCACCACACGTGGAGGAGCGAGCCGGGGTTCTTGGCGGGGTCGGAGAGGGTGGCGCCGCCCTCGAAGCGGTCCGGAGTCCAGGTCTCGTACATCCACTTGGTGTCGGGCTTCGCTCCCCCGAGCACGTAATAGGTGGGCGTCCAGGACTCGTTGGCGACGACGTGCCCGGCATTCGCCAGCTGCTGGGGGGTCAGGCCGTAGCTGTACCAGTACTCGACGACGATGCCGGGGTGGGGCCGCAGCGTCCCGTCGCCGGACTTGATGCCGTCGTTCCACATCCGGGTCGTCTTGCCACCCGCACGCACCAGGTCGTCCGCCCAGTTGACGAAGCCGTAGTAGGTGTCCTTGGCGGTGGCGTTCGCACCGTAGTGGGCGCGTGCGTAGCTGAGCAGCTGCGGGTACTTGCCGTAGTCGGTGACGTATTCGTCGGCGCCTATGTGCCAGTACGGTGCCGGGAACAGCGGCAGGTACTCGTTGACCAGATCCTTGATCAAGGTGTACGAACCGGGCAGCGAGAGGTCGATGAAGTCGTTGCTGACCGCGCCGGAGCTGCTCTTGAGCTTGAGCTCGGGGTGCGCGGCCAGGACCGCGTTCATGTGCCCGGGGGTGTCTATCTCCGGGACGATGGTGACGTGGTACTTGCGGCCGAGCTCGACCAGTTCGGCGATGTCCTGCTTGGAGTAGTGGTCGCCGGAGACGATCTCCGGGTGGGTGGAGCTCTCCAGTCGGAAGCCGTACGTGTCCGACAGGTGGAAGTGGAAGTAGTTGAGCTTGAGGTACGCCAGCTCCTTGATGTGCCGGCGCAGCCAGTCCACGGTGAAGAACTTGCGCCCCTGGTCGACCATGAGCCCGCGCTCCGCCTTGGTCGGCCAGTCGACCGCCGTGCCGGCCGGCACCGAGGCGGAGTGGCGCAGGAGCTGGAGGACGGTGCGGGTCCCGTAGAACGCTCCGGTGTCGGTCCCGGCCTGGACGGTGAGGGCTCCCGCGACCGTCATCCGGTAACCCTCGGCGGGCAGGGAGGTGACGCCGAGGCCGAGCGCGATGTCGCCTGGGGCGGCGCTCCCGGTGACGACGGCCACGCTGCGGCCGGCCAGCGCCCCCAGGTCCTCGGCGAACGTAGCGGCCTCGTCGGCCAGTTCGGCGGCCGAGGCCGGGTCGACGACGATGCGGGAGGAGGCGGTAAAGGTGTACGTACCGGTGCCGGCCGTCCACTGGCGCAGGGCCGGTACGGTCTGCGGGGGCCCGGCGGCCGCCTGTGCGGGGCCGGGTCCGACGCCGGTGCCGGGTAGGGCCAGGGCGCACACCGCGCACGCGGTGGCGATCAGCAGTCTGAGCAGACGCATGGCTGCCTCCAGCCGGGTGGGCCGAGCGGAGCGTGTGGGGTGCACCAGTGCAGCGCAGCGCCAGATACATGTCAATAGATGCTCGGAACGGCGTCGCATCACGCAGGAACGCGCAAGCGCCGAGGGGATGCGGGCCTCAACTCGGGCACCGGAGCGTGGGGGTGGCCGGATCGCACCCATACCGGCCGGGCCGAGGACAGGCCGCCTTGCGGCACCCCTTCGTCCATGCGGCAGGATTGGCAGCCCCCCTTCGGTGCGCACGCACGTCCGAACGGGCCCCCGCACAGCACGATCTGACAGGTGACGACACAGTGACGACACAGCACATACGCCGCTCGGCGATGCCCTTCGCACCGGAGGGGGTCCGTTGAGCCGGGATCTCGTCCTGCACGACTGGGTGGTGGCCGCCATCGCGCTCGCGGCGGGTGTCGCGGCCGGGCTGCTGTTGCGCGCCGTCCTGCGCTGGCTGGGCAACCACGCCAGCAGGACGGCCTGGAGCGGGGACGACATCATCGTCGCCGCGCTGCGCACCGTCGCACCCTGGGCGGCCGTCATCGGCGGCGCCGCCGCCGCGGCCTCGGCGCTGCCGCTGACCACGCGGGTCACGGGCATCGTGAACCAGTCCCTGACCGCCCTGCTCGTCCTCGTCGCCACGGTCACGGCGGCCCGGATCATCGCCGGGCTCGTGCAGTCCCTGGCGCAGGCCCGCACGGGAGTGGCCGGATCGGCCTCCATCTTCGTCAACATCACGCGCGTCGTCGTGCTGGCCATGGGCGCGCTCGTCGCGCTCGAAACCATGGGCGTGTCCATCGCCCCGCTGCTGACCGCCCTCGGCGTGGGCGGACTCGCGGTCGCCCTGGCCTTGCAGGACACGCTCGCCAACCTCTTCGCGGGCGTCCACATCCTCGCCTCGAAGACGGTGCAGCCCGGGGACTACATCCGGCTCAGCGGCGGCGAGGAGGGGTACGTCGTCGACATCAACTGGCGCAACACCGTGGTGCGCAACCTGTCGAACAACCTGGTGATCATCCCCAACGGCCGCCTCGCGCGGACGAACATGACCAACTTCACCCAGCCGGAACAGCGGCTGTCCCTGCTCGTCCAGGTGGGCGTCGGCTACGACAGCGACCTGGAGCACGTCGAGCGGGTCACCCTGGACGTCGTGGACAGCGTGATGGCCGACATCTCCGGAGGGGTCGCCGACCACGAGGCCGCCGTCCGCTTCCACACCTTCGCCGACTCCCGGATCAACTTCACCGTGATCCTGGGCGTGGGCGAGTTCAGCGACCAGTACCGGATCAAGCACGAGTTCATCAAGCGCCTGCACCGGCGCTACCGGGCGGAGGGCATCTCCATCCCCGCGCCCACCCGCACCGTCTCCGTCCAGCCGTGGGGCTCGGCCGTCCCGCACCAGCGCGACGCGACGGACTCGGTGCTGACCGAGCGCTGAGGCCGACCGCCGAAGCCCCCGCACCGCTCCTACGCCGTGGCGCCGTCGGGGACGGCGGCGCCGCAGGCCTGGTGGCCCCAGCGGCTCCCGTTCTTGGTGATCATGTCGCCGACGGCATACGGCTTCCCGCACGCGCAGCTGCCCGCGAACTTCGCCTTGATCGCCCGCGGTCCGCGGCCCGCCTCCACCCCCGAGGACGTACGCGCCTTCGCGGGGGCGGCCTTGCGGCGCGAGGGCGCGGCCGGCTCCGGCACCGGCATGTCCGGGTGTCCGAGGGCCGTACCGGCGGCCTCCTGTGTACGGGCGGCGTCGCTGGCGGCCTGGTCGGCGATCGCGTTCAGGTGGTCCCCGTCCTCGCGGTGCGCCGGCACGTACAGGAAGGTCACGTCACGATCGGCCAGCAGCCGGTCGATCCGCTCCACCAGCTCGCGGTTGGCGACCGGCTGGCCGGAGGAGGTCTTCCAGCCATTGCGCTTCCAGCCCGCGAGCCACTGCGTCACGGCCTTCATCGCGTACTGGGAGTCCATCCGGACCTCGACGGACGTCCCGGGGGCGAGGGCTTCGAGCAGCCGCTGGAGGGCGGTCAGCTCCCCGATGTTGTTGGTGGCGCGCCCGAGCGGGCCCGCCTCCCAACGCTCGGGACGTCCCTCGGAGTCGGCGATGACCCAGCCCCATCCGGCGGGCCCGGGATTACCCTTCGCCGCTCCGTCACAGGCGGCAATGATGCGATCAGACATCCCCCGATCATGCCTCATCCCGAGGGACCGACGCGTCGCCCGTGACCGCCGCCGAGGCGGGGCTCAGGCCCCGGGCGCCCCGCCGTCCGCGCCTGCTTCCGTTCCCGCTTCCGTCCCTGCGCCGGTCTTCCGGCGCTGGAAGACGACCGCCACCAGCGCGAGGCCGAGGACGACACCGACCAGCTGCATGCCGACGAAGCCGGGCACCGAGGCCGGGGCGATGCCGGCGAAGGTGTCCGTGAACGCGCGGCCGAGGGTCACGGCCGGGTTCGCGAAGGAGGTGGAGGAGGTGAACCAGTACGCGGCGCCGATGTACGAGGCGACCGCCACGGGCGCGAAGCGCAGCCGGTCGGTGCGGGCCAGCCCGAAGATCAGCAGGATCAGGCCGGCCGTGGCGACCACCTCGCCCAGCAGCAGGTTCCCGGCGGAACGGTCGTGGGTGGACCACCGCACGAGCGGTTCGCCGAACATCGCGTCCGCCAGGATGGCGCCCGCGACCGCGCCGACGACCTGCGAGGGCACGTAGACGGCCAGCTCCCGGCCGGTGACGCCGGCGCCGCCCCGGCGGGCGGTCCACCATTCGGCGAGGGTGACCGCCGGGTTGAAGTGCGCGCCCGAGACGGGTCCCAGGAGCACGATGAGCACGCCGAGGCCGAAGACGGTGGCGGTGGAGTTGGCCAGCAGTTGCAGCGCCACGTCCTGGGTGAGCTCGGTCGCCTGGATGCCGGAGCCGACCACGACCGCGACCAGGGCCGCGGTGCCGACCAGCTCGGCGGCGGCCCGGGCGATCAGGGGGGTGCGGGGCGGGGTGGCGCCGGGCGCGGGCCGGGGCACGTCGGCGGCTATGACGGGGTCCGGCGCGGGGGCGGCGGCGACGGGCTCGGTGGCGGTCACGACGGGTTCTCCTCGAACGGGCAGGCCAGGGCAAGGCAGGGCAGGGCAGACGGGTCGGGAAGCCGGACAGGCGGGAGGAACGGACTACGCGCAGGACCGCTTGACGTTCGCTTCGGCGGTGGCGCGCGCGGTCTGTGCCAGGCCGGCGAACTGGCCGGCCAGGCCCTCGATGACGTCCGGGCGGAGCCGGTAGTAGGTGAAGCGGCCGCACGGTTCGGTCTCCACGACCCCGGCCTCGCGCAGGACCCTCAGGTGGTTGGAGAGGTTGGTCTGCTTGGCGCCGGTCTCTTCCACGAGGTGCGTGGTGCACAGCGTCTCGCGGGAGAGCAGGGTCACGATCTGAAGCCTGAGGGGGTCTGCCAGGACTCGGATCAGTTCAGTGTCGACTGACGTCATCATGCGCTGATACTGTCACATCAGCCGGGCCTGACACGAGCCCCAGCCGAGCCGAGCCGAACCGACTCCGAGGAAGACCACATGCCCGCCGTTCCCGCCGCCTCCGTCCTGTTCGTCTGCGTCCACAACGCGGGCCGTTCCCAGATGGCGGCCGGTTTTCTGCGCCACCTCGCCGGGGACCGCGTGGAGGTCCGCTCGGCCGGCTCGGTGCCCGGGGACCGGGTCAACCCGTCCGCCGTCGCCGCGATGGCCGAGGTGGGGATCGACATCTCCGGGCAGCAGCCGAAGGTCCTGACGCCCGAGGCGGTCCAGGCGTCCGACTACGTGATCACCATGGGCTGCGGCGACGCCTGCCCGTACTTCCCGGGCAAGACCTATCTCGACTGGCAGCTGGAGGACCCGGCCGGCCAGGGCGTCGAGGCGGTCCGCCCCATCCGCGACGAGATCAAGGGCCTGATCGAGGGCCTGATCGCCGAGATCGACGCCGAACGGCGGGTCTGACCGCCCGGGGGGGGCGCCCCCCTCACGGCACCAGGGCCGTGCGGCAGTCGCCGCACGGCCCTGGTGTGTTCACGTCGGCCGTTCCGGCGCGCCAGCGCCGAACCGGTTCTCCGTCGCTCCGAGATCAGGCGGGGGTGATGTTCTCCGCCTGCGGGCCCTTCTGGCCCTGCGTGATGTCGAAGGTCACGGCCTGACCCTCCTGGAGCTCGCGGTAGCCGGAGGCGTTGATCGCCGAGTAGTGGGCGAAGACGTCCGGGCCGCCGCCGTCCTGGGCGATGAAGCCGAAGCCCTTTTCAGAGTTGAACCACTTCACGGTTCCCGTAGCCATGTTCATGCCTTCCCGTTGACGTACGTCTTCCACACGGCGTGGAAGACGGAGGTGATCGCCCTGGTCCTACGGCACAACACAGCAAAACTGCCCACACCGAAAGGCACGGGCAAGGCACTTGGAACCACGACAGCTACCCGTGAAGGTACACGCCTGCACGCACGGTCACCAGGGGGAATGATCTCGCGTTTCGGGGTGAAAACCGGCCTGGCCGGCACCCCCGGAGCCGGTCGTCCCGAAATGTGGCGAGTGGGGCGCCCGTGATGCCGTAGGGTGAGGTCTACCGACGCGGGGTGGAGCAGCTCGGTAGCTCGCTGGGCTCATAACCCAGAGGTCGCAGGTTCAAATCCTGTCCCCGCTACTGCTCGGAAGTGCCCGGATCCTGATGGATCCGGGCATTTCTGTCATGGGGCGACGTGCCCGGGGCGCGCGAACGGGCCCGCGAGGGGTCTGCGGGCGCGCATACTCGGAGCATGGCCGACACCACCCCAGTCGAGGTCGACACCGATGTGTACGACCGGCTCGCCGCGCTGGCCGCGGACCGCGGACTGAGCCTGCGCGCGTACCTGGCCGAGCTCACCGCCGCCCAGGAGGACGGGGCCGCGCTCGCACGCGCCGCCCGCGCCTTCGAGGGGGCCGTGGAGCGGCCCGGCTTCCGCGAGGGGTTCGCCCGCGACTTCGGCGGGCCGGCGGCTCCCACCAGGTGATCAGGCGGGCGAGCGCCCGCCGCCCGGCTCCACGATCGCTCCCGCGTCCAGGACGGCGGTACGGTCGGCCAGCGCCTCGGCGGCCGCGAGGTCGTGGGTGATGAACACCAGGGCGAGTTCCGCCCGTTCCCGCAGCCCGGCGAGCAGTACGAGCAGGGCTGCGCGGGTGGCGGGGTCGAGGCCGGAGGTGATCTCGTCGCAGACGAGGACCCGCGGCCGCGCCAGCAGGGCGCGGGCCAGCGCGGCGCGCTGGAGTTCCCCGCCGGACAGGGCCCCCGGACGGCGTCCGGCCGCCACCGCGCCCAGGCCCAGCGCCTCCATCGTCCGCACGGCCTCCTCCCGGGCGGGCCGGGCGGCGGCGCCGCGCAGCCGGACGGCCGTGCGGGCCACCTGGTCGAGGACGGGCCGGTGCTCGTCGAAGGCCGCCTTCGCGTCCTGGAACACGTACTGCACGGCGGCCAGTTGGCTGCGGCTGCGGGAGCGCACGCTGCGCGGCAGGGGCTCGCCGTCGAGCAGGATCACTCCCGCGTGGTCGGCGTGCAGCCCCGCCAGGCACCTCCCGAGGGTGGTCTTGCCGCTGCCGGAGCGGCCGACCAGCGCCAGGCACTCCCCCGCCGCGACCGAGAGCGTGACGTCGTGCAGGACGTCGACGACGCCGCGCGCCGTGCGGTGGCGGGCGGTGAGGCCGTCGGCCTCCAGCACCACGGGCCCGGCCGGGCGGCGCGAGCCGCTCCTGGCGGGGGCGCCCTGCGGCGCCGGGTCGCCGAGCACGGTGCGCGCCGGGCCGCGCTCCACGATCCGGCCCGCCCGCATGACGACGACCTCGTCGGCGAGCTGCCGCACCACGTCCATGTCGTGGCTGAGCAGGACGACGGCGACGCCCCGCGCGGCGAGGGCCGCCAGCTCCGTCACGACGCCCTGTTTGGTGAGCGGGTCCTGCCCCGTCGTCGGTTCGTCGGCGACGACGACCTCGGCGCCCAGGAGCAGGGCCTGCGCCAGCACCACGCGCTGCTGCTGGCCGCCGGACAGCTGGTGGGGGAAGCGGCGCAGGATCTCCGCGGGGTCCGGGAGCTGCGCCAGCTCCAGCGCCTCGTGCACCCTCCGGCGGATCTCCCGGCGGCCGCCTCCCCGGCGGGCCGCGATGTCGCGCAGCAGGGCGCCGACGCGCCGGGCCGGGTGGAGCACGGCGGCCGGGTGCTGCGGTACGTACCCCACCGCGCCCGGCCGGGTCCGCACGGTGCCCTCGACACGGGCGCCCGGCGGGTACTCGCCGAGGAGGGCGAGGCCCGTGGTGGTCTTGCCGCTGCCGGAGGGGCCGATGACGGCGGTGACCCGGCCGGCGCGGGCGGTGAGGCTCACTCCGTCGACCAGGGCCCGGCCGCCGACCTCGACCCGAAGGGCCCGTACCTCTGCGACGGCGGTCATGTCCGCGCTCCCTTCCGGCGGCCGTCCTGTTGCAGGGCCGCGTCGAACAGCAGGTTGACGCCCATCGACAGGGCGGCGATGAGCAGGGCGGGCACGACCACGGCCCAGGGCTGGAGGAACAGCCCGGTGCGGTTGCGGTCGACCATCACCGCCCAGTCGGCGGCGTCCGGTGCGACGCCGACGCCGAGGAACGCGGCGGTGGCCACCAGGTACAGGGCCCCGGTCAGGCGGATACCGGCGTCCGCGGCGAGCGTGCGCCGCAGGGAGCGGGCCACGTAGCCCAGCGCCGTGCGCCACCAGGACTCGCCCTGCATCCGCAGCGCTTCGACGGCCGGCCGGGAGGACACCTCGACCGCCGCCGCGTACACGACGCGCGCCGCGTCGGGTACGGCGGCCAGCCCGACCAGGGCGGTCAGCCCGGCGGGCCCCGGGGTGAAGGTCGATGCGACGAGCAGCACGAGGAGCAGGGAGGGTACGGCGATCAGCACGTCCAGCGGCCTCATCAGGGCCTCCTGCAGCCAGCTCCGGCGCGTGAGCGCGGCGGCGAGCCCGACCGGCAGGGCCAGGAGGTAGGCCAGTAGGGTCGCGCCGAGTGCCACGAGCACCACGGACCGGCCGCCGAGCAGGACCTGGCGCCAGACGTCCCGGCCGGCGAAGTCGGTTCCGAGCCAGTGGCCGGGGCCCAGGGAGAAGGAGACGGACCTCGGGCCGGCGGGGCCCGCGGCCAGCGGTCCGAGGACGGCGAGCAGCAGGGGTACGCACACGAGCGCGATGCCGAGGGCGTACCGCGCCGGGGGGAGTTTCACGCGGCCGCCTCCGAGCGGGGTGCGAAACGGCGTGCGACGAGGTCGGCGCCGAGGTTGGCCAGGACGGTGACGACGCCGAAGACCACCGCCATGCCCTGGACGACCGGTACGTCGCGGGCGGCGACGGCCTCGATGAGCACGGTTCCGAGGCCGGGCACGACGAACAGGGCCTCGACGACGATCACCCCGCTCAGCAGCCAGTCGCAGGTGCGCGCCAGCTGCTGGGCGGCGGGTGCCAGGGCGCCCGGGAGGGCGTGGGCCCAGCGGATGCGGGCGGCGGACAGTCCGTACCGGCGGGCCTGGGCGACGTACGGGGAGGCCATCGCCTCGATCATCCCGGCGCGCACCAGGCGGCTCAGGGTGCACACCGGCCGGGCCGTCAGGACCAGGACGGGCAGGACGATGGCCGCGGGCCGCGTCGCGAGGTCGGTGGCGACCGCGGTGGCCGGGAGCCAGCCCAGGTGCAGGGCGAAGAGCGCGGCCAGCAGCACGCCGAGGGCGAATTCCGGTACGGCGTGCAGGGCCAGGGTCACGGCGCTGACGGTGCGGTCCACGAGGCCGCCCTCGCGCCGGGCGGCGAGCACGCCGAGTCCGACGGAGAGCGGGACCAGCACGGTGAGCGTGGCGGCGGCGAGGAGGAGGGTGGGGCCGAGGCCCGCCGCGAGATGGCCGGTGACGGGCCGTCCCGTCACCAGGGAGGTGCCGAGGTCGCCGTGGAGCAGACCGGTGAGCCACTCCGCGAGCCGCTCGGCGGCGGGCCGGTCCAGCCGCATGGCCACGCGGATGCGGGCGATCCGCTCGGGGTCGGGCTGGTCCCCGGCGAGTGCGACGGCCGCGTCGCCGGGCAGCGCCTCGGTGAGGGCGAAGACGAGCAGGACGACGGCCGCCGTCTGCCCCAGGCCCAGGAGCAGACGGCGGCCGATCCAGGGAAGGCCGCCCGTCACGCGAGCCAGATCTTGTCGAAGCGCGCCCAGTCGAGGGTGTTGGCGGGGGCCGTCTTGGACACCCCGCGAACCCGGGGTGCGGTGGCGACGATCCAGTCGGCGAACCCCCAGATCAGGAAACCCCCTTCGTCGTGGAGCCGGCGCTGCATGCGCTCGTAGAGGGCGGTGCGTTCCTTCTCGTCGCGGGTGGACTGGGCCTGCTGGTACAGGTCGTCGAAGTCCTTGTGCTGCCACTTGGTGGCGTTGGTGGTGGAGCCGGTGAGCAGCCGCTGGGAGACGTGGGACTCGATGGGCATGGCGCCCGAGCGGTAGGAGGCGAAGGTTCCGGAGGACAGGATGTCCTTCCAGTAGGTGTCCTTGTTGCCGACCTTCACCTCGACGGTGACCCCGGCCTTGGCCGCCTGCTCCTTGAAGATGCCGGCGGCCTCGATGAAGCCCGTGGCGGCGGGTGCGGTGTCGAGGGTGACCTTGAGCCCTTCGGCGCCGGCCTCCTTGAGGAGGGCCCGGGCCCGCTCCAGGTCCTGGGCGCGCTGGGGAAGGCCGCCGGCGTAGTACTGGCAGCCCTTGCCGAAGAGGTCGTTGCCGATCTCCCCGGCTCCCGAGAGCGCGCCGTCGACGAGTTCCCTGCGGTCGGCGATCAGGAAGAAGGCCTGGCGGACGCGCTTGTCGTCGAAGGGCGGCCGGTCGGTCTTCATGACGAAGCCCTGCATGGCGCTGCCGGGCAGCCGGACGACGTCGATGCGGCCCTTGCCCTCGTGGGCGCGGGCCGTGGCCGGGTTCAGTTCGTGGGCGTACTCGACCTGGCCGCCGAGCAGGGCGCCCACGCGGGCGGACTCCTCGCCCGCGATGACGAATTCGAGTTCTTCCAGGTGCGGCGCGCCCTCCCAGTAGGCCGGGTTGCGCTTGAGGAGGAGGCTGCTGCCGGGCTTGAAGGAGACGAAGGTGAAGGGGCCGGATCCGACGGGCCGGTCGAAGGCGGTGGTGTCCTTGGGGACGATGTAGGCGCCGAACGCCGCGAGGGTGTTGGGGAATTCGGCGTACGGGCGCTTGAGCTTGAACTCGACGGTGGAGGCGTCCACGGCGCGGCTCGCGGCGAGGTCGATGGGGTCCAGCGACGCCTTGGCGCGGAAGGTTCCCTTGGGGTCGGCGATCCTGCGGTAGCTGTAGAGCACGTCTTCGGCGGTGACGGGGCGGCCGTCGTGGAAGGCGGCCGTGCGCAGGGTGATCCGCCAGGTGTCGAGGGTGTCGTTCGGTTCCCAGCGGGCGGCGAGGCGGGGTACGGGCGCGAGGTCGGCGCCGAAGTCGGCGAGCTTGTCGAAGAGGGCCTTGGCGCGGGCGGCGTCGACGAACAGGTTGGCGGCGTGCGGGTCGAGGGTCTCGGCCGCGCCGCCGCCCGCGAAGGCGGCGCGCAGCCGGCCGCCGGGCTGGGGAGTGCCGTCGGCGGCGTTCTCGGCGTCCGGGGCGGTGGCGCCTGTGCCGCAGGCCGTGGTGAGGGCGAGGGCGGTGGCGCCCGTGGCGAGGAGGAAGCCCCGGCGGGCGAGGCGGGAGCGGGTGTCGTTCATGGGGTGGTGTCTCCGTTGGCGGGGTGGTGGGGCGTGAGCCGGGCGATGAGGTGGAGGCGGTCGGAACGCGTGGTCCCGTGCGGGGCGGCGCCCTCGGTCCACGGCGGTTCGGTGCGGGGACCGGGTCCGTCGTGCAGCGCGAGGACCTCGAAGCCGGCGGTGGTGAGGAAGTACCGCAGTTCCTGCGGGAAGAGGAGCCTCCAGGCGGAGTGCTGCTCCTGGGGCGGGGAGCCGTCGTCGGCGGTCCAGGTCCTGCGGCGGCGCAGGAGTTGGGTGCCGTGGTCGATCCAGAGGGTGGTGTGGGAGGTGTACGTGGTGCCGCGCCAGGTGAAGGCGTCGCTGCGCGGGCCGTCGAGGAGCTCGGTGCTGCCGAGGAAGAAGGCGCCGTTGCGCATCTCGGCGACGAGCAGTCCGCCGGGGGTGAGGTGGGCGCGGCAGCGGGCCAGGAAGGCGGTGAGGTCCTCGTTGGTGTGGCAGTAGAGCAGGGCGCTGTCCAGGCACAGGACGGCGTCGAAGCGGGTCCCGAGGTCGAAGTCGCGCATGTCGGCCCGGTGATGGGCGGGGCCGGGGTGATGGCGGCGGGCGTGGGCCAGCATCGTCGGGGAGGCGTCGAGGGCGGTGACCTCGCGGCCGGCCTCGTGGTGCAGCCAGGCGGCGTCGCGGCCGGTGCCGCAGCCGACGTCCAGGACGCGGGGTCCGGCGCCGTGGCGCGCGAGCACGTCCTCGGCCCAGCGGGCCGCCAGGTGGTCCGGGTCGGGGAAGCGCTCCTCGTACAGCTCGGGGTGGTCGGTCAGGAGGTTGCCGGTGCTCATCAAGGTCTCGGCCGTCGGGGTCTCGGTCATCAAGGTCTCGCTCATCGGGTCTCGCTTCTCGGGCGGGTGGCGTGGGGCGGCGGACCGGGCGTCCCGGGTTCCGCGGGCAGCGCCCGTCTTCGGTGCAGCCGGGCGACGGCCGCCGCGGAGGCCAGGCCGAGGGCGAGGCAGCAGGCGAAGGGCAGCCAGGCCAAGCCGGTGTGGCCGGCGGTGTCCATCGCCCAGCCGACCGCCGCGCTGCCGAGGGCGGCCGCGATGCCGGACACCGCGTAGAAGAGGCCGTAGAACGTGCCGGTGAGGCCCTCGCGGCCGAAGGCGGGTATCAGCTCCATCACGAAGGGCTGGGCGATCATCACGCCGAGGTGCAGGAGCAGGGCGCCGGCCAGGACGGGCAGCAGATACGCCGGATGCGGGGCGCGGGCGCCCGAGACGAGCATCGGCGGCACGAAGGCCAGCCCCATGACCGCCAGGCCGGTGGCGATCCAGCGGGCGCGGCTGCCCGCGGCTTTCAGCCGACGGGTGATGCGGAGCTGAAAGAGGAGGTGGGCGAGGGTTCCGGCGAGGAAGAGCAGGCCGATCGAACCGTCCCAGCCGCAGGCCCGCAGCGCCGCGTGGGGCAGCAGCAGGTAGAGCTGGTTCTCCAGTCCGTACATGCCGATCATGGCGAGGGAGAAGGGAAGGAAGCCGCGGCTGCCCGCCGCCTCCCGCCAGTCGCCCGTCAGGCGGGTCTGCGGGGCCGGAACCGGCCGGGCGGGCAGCACCAGCAGCTGGGCGAGGGTGAGCGCGGCGAAGACGGCGGCCGCGGTCACGGCGGCCGCCCGGAAGTCCACGAGGAGCAGCAGGGTGCCCAGCAGCGGGCCGAGCAGCGCTCCGGTGGCGGCGAAGACGTTGAACAGCGCGAAGGCCTCGGCCTTGCGGTCGCCCGCCTCCTGGGCGACGTAGGTCCGCACGGCGGGGTTGAACAGGGCCCCCGCGAGCCCGCTGAGTATGGACGCGGCGAGCAGCAGCGGCAGGGCGTCGCCGAGCGCGAACAGGGCGAAGCCGACGGTCCGCAGCGCGCACCCGGCGATGATCACCCCGCGGGCGCCGAGCCGGTCGGCGGCCGAACCGCCGAGCAGGAACAGGCCCTGCTGGCTGAGGTTGCGCAGGCCCAGGACCACGCCGACGACGGCCGCCGAGAGGCCGAGGTCCTCGGAGAGGTGGGTGGCGAGGTAGGGGACGAGGAGGTAGAAGCCGGTGTTGACGCCGAGCTGGTTGACGAGGAGCACGCGTACGGCGAGCGGGAACTCCCGCACGCAGGCGAGGGTCTTCACCGGGCCGCGCCCGCGCCGTGCGGTCTGCCAGAGCCGTGCGGTCCACCGTCGCCGTGCGGCCTGCCTGAGCCGTGCCGTCCGCCGTCGCCGTGCGGTCCCCCGGGGCCGCCCGCGCCCCGTTCCGCCCCGGCGGGTCTGACGCCGAGGCCGGCCCGGTCCGCGGCGCGTACGGTGCCGTCGGTTCCGCCGATGCCGCTCCACGGGTCCGCGGCGAGCAGCAGGTGCCCGTCGAGGTCCACCCAGCGGGCCCGGTCGGCGAGGTGCACGGCCGGGGCGATGCCCAGGGAGCTCGCGGTGAGGCAGCCGAGCATCAGTTCGGTGCCCGTGCCGCGCAGGGCCTCGTGGACGCGCAGGGCGGCCCGCACCCCGCCGCACTTGGCCAGTTTGACGTTGATGCCGTGGACCCGTCCCGCCAGGGCCAGGGCGTCCTCGTAGGAGATCGCGTCCTCGTCGGCGATGACCGGGACCGGGGACCGCTCGGCCACGCGCGCCAGGGCGTCCGGACTGCCGGGCGCGATCGGCTGCTCCACCGCGGTGACGCCGAGCGCGGCGAAGCGCGGGAGCAGCTCCAGGGCCTGGCGTTCGGTCCACGCCCCGTTGGGGTCGAGCAGCAGGTCCGCGCCGGGGGCCGCTATGCGTACGGCGTCCACGCGAGCGAGGTCCTCGGCCGGATCGGGGGACCCCGCCTTGACCTTGAGGGTGGTGAAGCCGCCGAGGGCGAGCCGGGCCGCCTGCGCCGCGGCCGGTACCGGCGCGATGATGCCGATCGTACGGGCGGTGGCGGCGGCAGGTGCCTCGGGCGTGCCCAGCAGGCGGTGGGCGGGTTCGCCGGCCCGCTTGCCCACCAGGTCCAGGACGGCGGCCTCGATCGCGGCCAGGACCCCGGGCGGCAGGCCCGTCCAGGCGGTGCGGCCGGTGCCGGTCTCGGGAGGGGCGGTCTCGGCCCAGGCGGTCTCGGGGTCGGGGAAGCGCTCGGTGGCGGCGCGCACAGACTCCAGGTGCTTCAGGATCCGCTCGGTCGGCAGCCCGAGGTACGCGCTGCTCACGGCTTCACCCCAGCCCCGCAGTCCCCCGTGTTCGACGGTGACCCAGACGGCGTCGCGCCGCGTCATCACCGAGCGGGAGATCCGCAGGGGCTCGGCGAGCCGCAGGTCCGCGGTGCGCCAGGTCAGCTTCACGCCGCGCCTCCTCGGCTCGGGGCCAGTACGGTCCGGCAGCGGGCCCAGCCGGCCGCCTCGACGGCCTGGGGGTGCGGGATCTCCAGGGGGCGGACGGCGAGGGTGGCGGTGTCCAGGCCGTGGGCGCGGCAGAAGTCGTCGTCGTAGACGGTGCCGAGGTAGCGGTGCGGTCCGTCGGGGAAGACGGTGGCGACGACGGCGCCGGGCTCGACGCGGGCCGCCCAGGCGGCGACGAGGGCCACGGCCCCGGTGCTCCAGCCGCCGCTGACGAAGGCGGATCTGGCGAGCCGGCGGCAGGCGTCGACGGCTTCGGCGGGCCCCACCCAGTGCACTTCGTCGAAGGCCTCGTGGGCGACGTTGGCGGGGTGGATGCTGCTGCCGAGCCCGCGCATCAGGCGGGGTCGGGCGGGCTGTCCGAAGATGGCCGAGCCGACGGAGTCGACCCCGATGACCTTCAGGCGGGGCCAGCGGCGGCGCAGCGGGCCGGCCAGGCCGGCGCTGTGGCCGCCGGTGCCCACGCTGCACACCAGGACGTCGAGGTGGTCGAGCTGGCCGGTCAGTTCGGCGGCCAGGGTGAGGTAACCGGCGGCGTTGTCGGGGTTGTTGTACTGGTCGGGCCAGTAGGCCCGCGGTGTCCGGCGCAGCACCTCGCGCAGCCGGGCGATCCGGGCGGCCTGCCAGCCGCCCACCGCGGCCGGGCGGTCGACGAGTTCGAGCCGGGCCCCGTACGCGCGCAGCAACTGGCGCATGGACGGTTCGAGTTCGGTGTCGCCGACGAGGACGACGGGGTGGCCGAGGGCCTGCCCGGCGAAGGCGAGCCCGACGCCCAGGGTGCCGGAGGTGGATTCCACGACGGGGTCGCCGGGCTGGAGTTCGCCGCGGGCGCGGGCGCCGGTGAGCATGGAGACGGCGGCGCGGGCCTTCATCCCGCCCGCGCCGAGGCATTCGAGCTTCGCCCAGAAGCCGGGGTGCCGGTGCGGCAGGTCCGTGCGGATCCTGGCGAGGGGCGTGTGGCCGAGGAGCGGCAGGAGATCGGGGTTTGACGTACGGGCCGCCTGACGCGGCAGGATCGGGGTGGTGGTCATCGGGTGCCCCCGTAGCGGTGGACGAGGCCGGGGCCGCCGTCGAGCCAGAAGAAGGGGTAGGGCTCGGCGGACACGGCGCTCACCCCGGCGCCGAGGAAGTGCGGCAGCACGGCGCTGCCGGTCTGGGCGAACATGACGAGGGGCTTGCCGGTGGCGGCGGCGTGGTCGAGCAGCGGCTGGAAGGTGCCGTTGCCGAGGGTCATCCCGGAGGCGAGGATCGCGTCGCAGCGCTCCAGCTCCGCGAGGGTGTCGGTCAGGACGGGCTCGCCCCATTCGGTGGCGCCGCCCTTGAGGTCGCAGGGCGCGTACGCGGTCCCGCGCTCGCGGAGCCGTTCCAGCAGGGAGTTGACGACGCCGACGACCAGGACTCGCTCCAGCCCGGTATCGGGGAGCAGGTCGGCCACGGCGCGGGCGCGGGCCCGGGAGCGCTGGAGCGTGCCGCCGCCGGGGATCGGGTAGGGGCGGGCGCCGTTCTCGGGCGTGTGCGGGCGGACGTGCATCAGGTACGCGTCGAGCGCGGCGATCCGTACGGGCAGCAGCGGGTGGTCGAGCAGGTCGGCGACGGTGGAGCCGGCGCAGTCGTCGAGCGCGGCCGGGGACAGGGCGCCCGGTTCCACCGCGCAGGAGCCGACGGCCGCGTCGAGGCGCAGGCTGAGCACCTCGTTGCGGTAGCCGACGGAGCGGCCCTCGTGGCGTACGGCCTGGACGGTGGTGAAGGCGAGGGCGACGCGCTGCCCGGCGGGGTCGGGTCCGTAGGCCCCGGCGCGGACGCGTCCGAGGAGGTCGTCCACGCTGCGCACCGACGGTTCGGGGAGGGTGGGGGCGAGCGCGATCACGCGGGCACCGCCGCGGGCAGGTCGGGGCACGCGTAGGAGGGGCGCAGGGCGGCGAGCAGCCGTTCGGCTTCCCGGCGGGCTCCGGGGCCTTGGGTGTCGGCGGTCATGACGTGGCCGAGGTACTCGTTGTTGCTGGTCGCGGCGCGCACGGTGCGGCCCGGTTCGGCGAGGGTGAGCTCCAGGACGCCGGGCCGGCCGCGTACCTGGTCGGCGCCGTCGATGCCGGTGAGGGTGCCGGCCGCTTCGGGCAGCAGGAAGGCGATGGCGGCGCTGCGCACGCCGGTGGGGCGGACGGCGAGGTCGGGGGTGTGGCCGAGCGCGACGTCCACGCAGGCGGCGGCGAGGTCTACGCCGGTCACGTGGCGGACGAGTTCGGTGATGCGGTTGCCGGCGGGGCGGGGGTTGACCTCGATGAGGCGCGGCCCGGCCGGGGTCAGCTTGAGCTCGGTGTGGCAGACGACGTGGTCCAGGCCGAGTGCCTCGACGGCTCGTACGGCACTGTCGGCGGCCTCGGCCGCCAGGGCCGGGGCCAGGTCGGCCGGGAACATGTGGCCGGTCTCGATGAAGGCGGGGGCTCCGCCGATGCTCTTGTCGGTGATGCCGACGACGTGCGTGGCGCCGTCGTGGGTGACGGTCTCGACGCTGATCTCCGGGCCGGTGAGCAGTTCTTCGAGGAGCAGGACGGGGGCGCGTCGCTGTCCGCGGGCGTTGACGGGGAAGCCGTCCAGCGCGCGGCAGGCCCGGTCGAGCTCGCGTTCGTCGTCGACGCGGCGCACCAGCATGCCCGCGCACAGGTCGACGGGCTTGACGACCAGCGGGTAGCCGATCTCGCGGGCGGCGGCCGCCGCCCGGGCGGTGTCCGCGCAGACGGCGAACCGCGGGCCGGGCACCCCGGCCGCGGCCAGCACCCGGCGGGTGCGGTCCTTGCGGCAGGCGTCCTCGACGGCCGTGGCGGTGGGGCCGGGCAGGCCGAGGCGCTCGGCGATCCGCGCGACGGCGGGCAGGTAGTAGTCGCAGGAGGAGACCACGCCGTCGAAGGCGAGGACCTCGTGCAGCCGTTCGACGAGCGGGAGCAGCGTGTCCGTGTCGTTGGTGTCGGCCGTGACGACGTTGCGCGCGGCGAGCAGCGGGTGCGGGCCGTCGGCGGGGGCGGAGCGCAGGTAGTGGTGCAGGTCCCGGGTGAGGAAGCTGAACTCGTGGCCGCCTTCACGGATGGCCCGGGGCAGGAGCCTGCTCATCGACCCCACCCAACTTTCGACAACCAGCAGATGTCCCACTGGACTTCCTCTCCGACCGCGGTGACGGCCCGCGCGGGCCGCTTGCAGACCGGACGCTATCTGAAATCGTTTTCATTTCCAATAGGGCGGTTTTCCGCTACGGTGGAGCGATGGAGGATCTGAAACAACATCAGGCACCCGGGACCCCGGGGCCATCCGGGGCGCCCCCGCACCGGAGAGCCGCGGCCTACGAGGTGCGCCACGCCGGGCCGCAGGACGTACGGGGCGCGCGCAGCGTCATGCTCGACACCTTCTACCGGGAGTTCACCTACGGGTACGTGCCCGAGTGGCACGGCGACGTGGTCGACATCCGCGGCACCTACCTCGACCATCCGCGGCACACCCTCGTCGTGGCCGTGCGGGACGGGGAGGTGGTGGGCACGTGCGCCCTGCACTCCCGGGGACCCGCCCACCCCCCGCATCCGCGCTGGCTGGCCGAGCGCTACGCCTCGGGCCGCACGGCGCAGCTCCTACGGGTCTACGTGCGCCCCGCTCACCGCCGGCACGGGCTGGCCCGCGCCATGGTGCGGGAGGCGTGCGCGTTCGCGGCCTCGGTGCCGGGCTACGAGCGCGTCTACCTGCACACCAATGTGGACGTGCCCGGTGCGGAGGGCTTCTGGCGGAGCCTGGCCAGCGAGGTCTTCGACGCCCGCACCACGGGTGAGCACGGCGGCTACGGCACGGTGCACTTCGAGATCCCGCTGCCGTAGCCGGGCCGGTCCCGGCCCGACGGGCCGCGCCCGGGGAACGTACCTATGCTCGAAGAAGGGGCTGATCCGAGCCCTGGAGGGCGGCTGGCATGAGCGAGGCGAGCGACGCGGTCCGCACCGACCGCTCCCTGAAGGCCGCGCACCGCCACATGTGGGCGCTGGGCGACTATCCCTCCGTGGCCTCGCACCTCTTTCCGGACCTCGGCGCCCTGCTCGTCCGCGAGTGCGGGGTGCGGCGCGGCGACCGGGTGCTCGACATCGCCACCGGCTCCGGGAACGCCGCGATTCCGGCGGCCCTGGCCGGGGCCGACGTCGTGGCGTGCGACCTCACGCCCGAGCTGCTCGAAGTGGGGTGGCACCTGGCGACCGTACGCGGCACCCGGGTGGAGTGGACGGAGGCGGACGCGGAGGCGCTGCCCTTCGCGGACGGCGAGTTCGACACCGTGATGTCCTGCGTCGGCGTCATGTTCGCCCCGCACCACCGGCTCGCCGCCGACGAGATGCTGCGCGTCTGCCGCTCCGGCGGCACGGTGGGGCTGGTCAACTGGACTCCCGAGGGGTTCATGGGCCGGCTGCTGGCCACGTTGGAGCCGTACCCTCCCCCATCGCCGCCCGGGGCCCAGCCCCCGGCGCTGTGGGGGGACGAGGAACACGTCCACGAGCTGCTGGGCGACAGGGTGGGCGACGTGGTCTCGCGCCGGCAGACGGTCCGGGTGGAGCGGTTCGCCAAGCCCTCGGACTTCCGGGAGTTCTTCAAGGCCCTGTACGGGCCGACGATCGCCGCCTACCGCGCCGTCGCCAAGGAGCCCGACCGGGTCGCCGCCCTGGACGGGGAACTGGACGCCCTCGCGGCGGCGCACACCGCGGACGGCGTCATGGAGTGGGAGTACCTGCTGCTGACGGCTCACCGCCGGGACTGATCTGCAGGTCCGGGTGGGCGTCCCACCACTCCCTGTGGAAACGGTTGTTGTCCACGTTGGCCAGATAGGCGCGGGCCGCGGCCCGGTAGAGCAGGTCCGCCTGGCCGGCCGACACCGCCGAACGGTTCCAGGCGAGCCGGATGCGCCCGGTGATCGGGGTGCCCGTGAGCGGGCGCATCACCGTACCCGCCACCTGCGGGGCCGTGGGCTGGCTCAGGGAGATCGCGCGCCCGGCGGCGATCAGGTCGTACTGCATCATGCGGTCGGTGATCCGGTAGCGCAGTGACGGGGTGAAACCGGCCTTCGCGCAGGCCTCGACGAGGGCTTCGGGGCCGCCGTCGTCGTCCTCCACGGGCGTCATCCAGGCCTCCTCGGCGAGATCGGCGAGGTCGATGCGGTCCCGGTCCGCGAGCGGGTGCTTCGCCGACAGCCGGATGCAGAACGGCTCCTTGGGGACGAGCGTCCTGGCGAGGGCGCCCGCGGGGAGCCGCACCTCGTGGTCGTTGACCTCCCCGTAGACGATCGCGTCGTACTGCCCGGTGCCCAGCATCCGCGCCAGCGCGGTCACCGAGTGCTCCAGGTCCACGGTGATCTCCTGGCCCGACATGGACAGGTCCGTCTCGGCGAGCAGGCCGTCGAGCAGGACCAGCAGGATGCAGCCCAGCCGCAGCGGGCTGCCGGTCCCGATCGCGCGCGCCTCCGCTCCGAGCGCGTCCATCTCGCTGAGCACGCGACGCGCCTTGGCCAGCACGAACTGGCCCAGTGCCGTGGGCTCCACGCCGCCCCGGCCCCGCACGAACAGCTCGCCGCCGGTGACCTGCTCGATGCGGCGCAGCTGGGCGGAGAGGGCGGGCTGGGACACTCCGAGCCGCCGCGCCGCGCCCCCCAGGCTGCCCGCTTCCGCTATCCGGCAAACGGCTTGCAGATGCCTCAACTCCAGCTGCATCCGGGCAGCGTACGCAGCGGGCCGCCACCGCACCATAACGCGGGACTTATGCCTGCCGGGATGTCCCAATCTCGTCATGTTCACGCTCATACTCGGCCGCGAACGCACACGCATCCCCGACCCCCCACGATCGGAGTGGACGTTGCAGCCCACCAGATGGACGGCAGCCGTGGCGGCCATGGCGCTGACCGCGAGCCTCGCCGGCGCCCTGGCCGGGACGGCATCCGCGGCGCAGCAGGCGCAGCCCGCCCCGTCCCCGCAGGACACACCGGCCGCACGTGCGGTCGCGGCCGCGGACCGCGCCGTAGACAGCGGCCTGGACTCCCTGGTCAACTCCTCCCAGGAACACTACGAACGGCGCATGGTCACCCCTTGGGTGCAGGACCTCTACTCCGTCGCGTACGAGCGCAGCTACCGCGGCCTTCCGGTCGTCGGCGGCGACGCGGTCGTGCTCGCGGACGGCTCCGGCAAGGTGCGCACCCTCCAGTCCGCCTCCTCCGTACGGATCGACGTCGCGACCCGGCCGTCGGTGACCGCGAAGGACGCCGAGTCGACGTCGCGCGCGAAGCTGACCGCCGTCGACAAGGTCGACAGCAGCCGGCTCGTCGTACGGCTGAAGGACGACAAGCCGGTGCTGGCCTGGGAGACGGTGCTGATCGGCCGGACCAAGACGGCTCCCAGCAAGCTGCACGTCTTCGTGGACGCGCGGACCGGCTCCGTCGTCGACAGCTACGACGACGTGGTCGCGGGGACCGGCAACAGCAAGTGGAACGGCCCGAACCCGCTCACGATCGACACCATCAACTCGGGCTCCACCTACACCCTGCGCGACCCGAACCGCACCGGCCTGAGCTGCGCGGACTACAGCAGCGGCACGGTCTTCACGAAGTCCTCCGACTCCTGGGGCACCGGCAACCCCACGAGCAAGGAGACCGGCTGCACGGACCTGATGTTCGCGGCGCAGAAGCAGTGGGACATGCTCGGCCAGTGGCTGGGCCGCAACGGCATCAGCGGCAACGGCCGCCACTTCCCCGGCAAGGTCGGCCTGAACGACCTGAACGCCTACTGGGACGGCAGCTCGGTCACCATCGGGCACAACCAGGCGGGCGAGTGGATCGCCGGCGTGGACGTGGTGGCCCACGAGTACGGGCACGCCATCGACTCCAACACCCCCGGCGGCACCAGCGGGCAGGAGTCCGGACTCGGCGAGGCCACCGGCGACATCTTCGGCGCGCTGACCGAGGCGTACATCAACGAGCCCTCCCCGTACGACACTCCGGACTACACCGTCGGCGAGGTGATCAACCTCGTGGGCGACGGGCCCATCCGGAACATGTACAACCCGCCGGCCGTCAACAACGACCCGGCCTGCTACAGCTCCGCGATACCCGGCACCGAGGTGCACGCGGCCGCGGGCCCCCTGAACCACTGGTTCTACCTGCTGGCCGAAGGCACCAACCCGGGCGGCGGCAAGCCCAGCAGCAGCACCTGCAACCAGACCACGCTGACCGGCGTGGGCGTGCAGAACGCCGGCAAGATCTTCTACGGCGGCATGCTGCTCAAGACCAGCAGCATGTCCTACAAGAAGTACCGCACGGCGACGCTGAGCTCAGCGAAGTCGCTCGACGCCACCTGCGGGCTCTTCAACAAGACGAAGGCGGCCTGGGACGCCATCAGCGTGCCCGCCCAGTCGGCGGACCCGACCTGCACCCCGAGCGGCCAGAACAACGACTTCTCGATGACGCTGAACCCGTCGTCGGGCACCGTCCAGCAGGGCGGTACGGTCACCACCACCGTCGCCACCACCGTCACCACCGGCACCGCCCAGTCGGTGACGCTGACCGCGACGGGCCTGCCGTCCGGGGTCAGCGCCTCCTTCAACCCCGCCACGGTGCAGTCCGGCCAGTCCTCGGTGCTGACCCTGACCGCCACCTCCAACGCGGCGCCCGGCGCCTCCACCGTCGTCATCAAGGGACAGGGCGCCACCCTCTCCCACACCGTCGACTACACGCTCAACGTGGGCGGGACCCAGCCCGGCAACGACCCGCCGGACATCAGCGTCGCCAACGTGCAGGCGCACCTGGCGCAGTTCAACACCATCGCCACCCAGAACGGCGGCCACCGCCGGGCCGGCAGCGCCGGCTACACCCAGTCCCTGGCCTACGTGAAGGGCAAGCTGCAGGCCGCCGGCTACACCGTCACCGAACAGAACTGCTCCTCCTGCACCTACCCGTCGAACAACCTGATCGCCGACTGGCCCGGCGGCCCCGCCGACCAGGTCGTCATGTTCGGCGCCCACCTCGACAGCGTCTCGGCGGGCCCCGGCATCAACGACAACGGCTCCGGCTCGGCCACCCTGCTGGAGAACGCGCTGGTCCTGGCCCAGAAGAACCCGACGATGTCCAAGCACGTGCGCTTCGCCTGGTGGACGGACGAGGAACAGGGCCTCAACGGCTCCGAGTTCTACGTCGGCCAGCTCAGCAGCACCCAGAAGGCCGCCATCAAGGGCTACTACAACTTCGACATGGTCGCCTCCACCAACGGCGGCTACTTCATCAACAACCTCAACTCCACCACCGCCGCCCCGCTCAAGGCGTACTGGACCTCGCTGAACCTGGCACCGGAGGAGAACACCGAGGGCCAGGGCCGCAGCGACGACTACTCCTTCCAGCAGGCCGGCATCCCCACCTCCGGCTACGCGGCCGGCGCCAGCGCCCGTAAGACCTCGGCGCAGGCCACCAAGTGGGGCGGCACCGCGAACGCCGCCTACGACCCCTGCTACCACAGCTCCTGCGACACCACGAACAACATCAACGCCACGGTGCTGGACCGCAGCGCCGACGGCGTCGCCTACGCCGTCTGGAAGCAGGCCGTCGGCGGTGAGACCCCCGCGCAGGACTTCTCCATCGGCGTCTCCCCGTCCGCGGGCAGCACGGCACCCGGCGGATCCACCTCCGCCACGGTCAACACCTCCACGGTGAGCGGCGCCGCCCAGACCGTCGCGCTCTCCGTCTCCGGCGCCCCGGCGGGCGTGAGCGCGACGCTCAGCCCGACGTCCGTCCAGTCCGGCAGCTCCTCGGCGCTGTCCGTCCAGGTTGGCGCGGGCACCCTTCCCGGTACCTACACCCTGACGGTCACCGGTTCCGGCACCGTCAGCCACACCACCACCTACACGCTGACCGTCACCGGGAGCGGCGGCTGCACACCGCGCCAGCTCGTGGTCAACGGCGGCTTCGAGAGCGGCTCCAGCCCGTGGACCGCAACCTCCGGCGTGATCACCAACCAGTCCGGCCAGCTTCCGCACGGCGGCAGCTACAAGGCCTGGCTGAACGGATACGGCTCCTCCCACACGGACAGCGCCTCCCAGTCGCTGTCCATCCCGACGGGCTGCGCCTCGTACCAGCTCTCGTTCTTCCTCCACATCGACACGGACGAGAACGAGAACGTCGCCTACGACCGGTTCACCGTCTCGGTGGGCGGTCAGACCCTGGAGAGCTTCTCCAACCTGAACGCGAACTCCGGCTACGTCCAAAAGACGTACGACCTGAAGGCGTTCGCGGGCCAGAGCGTCACCCTGAAGTTCAACGGCGTGGAGGACCAGTCCCTGCAGACCTCCTTCGTCGTGGACGACGTCACCGTCCAGGTGAGCTGATGTCGTCCGCCTGACCCGCGCGAGCGGCACGCAGTCCGGCCCGGTCCCGCACCTCGGGGGCCGGGCCGGACGTGTACCGGCCGGTACGCGCCCTCCGCCGACCGGGGCCCGCGCCCCGGCCCCTGACGAGTGGCAGCGGGCCGCCGGCCGGAAGACAATGGGGGCACCGGCCCGGTCGACGTTCGCGGGGCCCCTCGCCGGCGCCCCCCTCGCACCTGTGGTCACCGGGCCTTCGCCAGTACGTCATGAGTCCTCGGAGGAGTCATGGGGAGTACGGAGCACACGGGATCGTCGCAGTGCTCAGGCACGAACGACGACTTCACGGCGGAAGTGACCTACGAAGACGACCGGCGCCGCGTCACCATCGACGGCACGCTGTCCTGTCCACGCCCGGCATTCGAACTCACGCTGGACCACGGGAATCCCGGCATCAACCCGGACCCGAAGGAGCTCGTCCTGAGGCTCGTGGAGAAGCCACCGACGGGAACCCACATCGAGGTGGTGACCGAGACCAAGGTGCACGGTGAGTTCGCCATCAAGCCCGAGGTGGAGCGGGTGCGCATCGAGAACCTGGACGTCACGCTGTCCCTGGACCAGAAGCGGCCCGAGCGGGAAGCGGTCTGAGCCGGAAGCGGTCCGAGTGACGCGTGGTCTCGGTCAGGACCGGTCCGTCACGTCCGGCGGGCGCCCCGGCCGCCGCCCTCGGGGGCGATCAGAGCGGTCAGTCCGTAGTCCAGCTCGGCGCCGTCGACCAGCAGGGACTCGACCGTGCGCGTCGCCGGGTCGATGTCGGCCTCCACGCCCTGGCCGCGGTAGTGGGGGTAGCCGGAGGTTCCCCTCTCGCCGGTCGCCTCGACCACGGCCGATCGCAGGGCCCGGTCGGCCGCGGAGGCACCGCCCAGGTTCTGGATGTGCTCGGGCACCAGCAGGATCTCGAAGCTCTGCGGCTCAGTGGTCATGCTTCGAAGCTACCCGATCAGGTGCCCCGGAGCGGTCGGGCACACGCCCCACCTCGTACGCTCTGCGGGACCCGGCACGCAGACGAAGAGGAACACGATGAGCGGCGATTCCCCGGACAAGATCCTTCTCGTGGCGAAGGAACCCACCCTCCGGGGCCTGCTGGAGCGCCTCCTCGTGGCCCGCGGGTTCGCCGTGGTCGACGGCGCGAGCGGGAAGGACGTCATCGCCCTGCTGGGCAGCGAGGCCCCCGTCGCCCTGGTGATCTGCGAGCGCACCGGGCCGGGCCTGGACGAGGTGGCGATGTTCGAGGAGATCCGCCGCCATCCCGAGCACGGGCGCGTACCCATCCTCGCGCTGCCCCCCGCGGACCCGGAGTGCACGGTCCGCGCGCTGGAGGCCGGTGTGAGCGACTGCCTCGCCAAGCCCTTCCACCCCACCGAGTTCATGGCCCGCGTCGAGCGCCTCGCCCGGCCGGCGGCCGCGGCCGGTCCGGCCTGACCGGGAAGGCGCCGCTCGGGCCGGGGCGCCTCAGACCGGGCGGTAGCCGCGCTCGCGGACCAGGCGGGCGGTGAAGGCGGTGAAGGCGCGGGAGGCGGCGCTCTCGTAGGCGCCCTCCCGGCGCAGCAGGGTGACCGTGCGGGACGGCAGGGCCGGGTCGAGCGGTACCGGGTGCAGGTACGGGTGGTCGTGCGTGACGGCGTCGGGCAGGACGGTGGCCAGCGGCGTGCCCCGGAGGATCTCGGTGAGGGCCTGGACGGAGTTCGCCTCCACCGCGATGTGCGGGCGCACACCGTGGGCGGCGAGGTAGGCGTCGACATGGACGCGGGTGGCGAAGTCCCCGCTGAGCAGCGCCAGTCGGCGCGCC
This sequence comes from Streptomyces sp. NPDC016562, assembly GCF_043076955.1. NCBI lineage: Bacteria > Bacillati > Actinomycetota > Actinomycetes > Kitasatosporales > Streptomycetaceae > Streptomyces > Streptomyces sp. NPDC016562. The sequence continues at coordinate 276,124 of NZ_JBIBRZ010000009.1, forward strand.
GCCAGCTCGCGCACGGGCAGTGGCCCGGGCCCGGTCTCGGCGGCGGCGACCAGGCTGAGGGTCTCCGTGAACAGCGGCGTCGCCCCGATGCCCGGCAGGTGCGGCCCCTGGAAGGCGAGGCCGAGGTCGTGCTCGTCGGCGAGCAGGCCGGCCTCGATGCGGTCCTGGGGCATCTCGCGGACCGTGAGGGTGAGGCCGGGGTGGGCGGCGTACAGCCCGGCGACGAGCGGGCCGACGAGGTACGCGGTGAAGGTGGGCGTCAGGGCGAGGCGCAGGTGGCCCCGGGAGAGGTCGGCCAGGTCCTGGACGGCCCGCTCGGCCGCCGCCAGCTCCCGTAGGGCGCCGCGCGCGTGGTGGACGTAGGTCGCACCGGCGTCGGTGAGCCGCACGGCGCGCCCGGTGCGGTCCAACAGCTGGACCCCGACGGTGCGTTCGAGCTGTTTCACCTGCTGGGACAGGGTGGGCTGGGAGATCCGCAGCTCCTCGGCGGCGCGCGTGAAGCTGCCGTGCTCGGCCACGGCGATCAGATAGCGCAGGTGACGCAGTTCCAGAGCCATGGATCCGACTATAGATGAGAACAATGGCTGAGATGGATTGTGCGTCTTGGACACAATAGATGCAGCTCATGCATGGTGGAACACGTCAAGCCCCCCGGGGCGCATCCCAGCAGAGGGAGTGACCATGCAGGCCCAGCACGATCTTTCGGACGGCGTCGCACGCTTCCAGAACGAGGTCTTTCCGGCGAAGGTGGAGCTCTTCGCCCGCCTGGCGCAGACCCATCGGCCGGACACCCTGTTCATCGGCTGCTCCGACGCCCGCGTGGTGCCGGAGCTGATCACCCAGAGCGAGCCGGGCGAGCTGTTCGTCATCCGCACCGCGGGGAACCTCGTCCCCGCCTACGCGCCGGGGCCGGACGGGGTGACCGCCAGCATCGAGTACGCCGTCGCCGTCCTCGGCGTCAGCGACATCGTGGTGTGCGGGCACTCCGCCTGCGGAGCGATGACCGCACTGGCCGAGGGCACGGACCTGAGCGCCACCTCCTCCGTCGCGGGCTGGCTCCGGCACGCGGACGCCTCGGTGGCCCGTACGGCGGGCGCCGGACCGGACCGGCTGGCCGCGCTGGTCCGCGAGAACGTCCGCGCCCAGCTGACGAACCTGGCCACCCATCCCTCGGTCGCCCGCGCCCGGGCCGCGGGCGCCCTCACCCTGCGCGGATGGGTCTACGACATCCGGACCGGCGGGGTCGCGGAGGTCGCCGCCGCCGCGGACCACCCGGCCGCCCTGGCCGTCTGACCCCGCCGACCGCCCCCCTTCTTCCCACACCGCCATCCTCACGCAAAGGACACCTTCCGCATGCCGCACGCCCAGTTCGACCCCACCGCCCGCCAGGACCTGGCCGCCGCCATCACCCTGGCCAAGACCCGCAAGGACCTCTCCTGGCAGGAACTCGCCGATGCCGCGGGCCTGTCGGTCGCCTACGTCACCGCCGCCCTGCTGGGCCAGCACGCCCTGCCCGAGTCCGCGGCGCGGTCGGTCGCCGGAATGCTGGACCTGGACGAGGACGCGGTCCTGCTCCTCCAGACGATCCCGACGCGCGGATCGATCGGCGGCGCGGTCCCGACCGACCCGACGATCTACCGCTTCTACGAGATGCTCCAGGTGTACGGGACCACCCTGAAGGCGCTGGTGCACGAGCAGTTCGGCGACGGCATCATCAGCGCGATCAACTTCAAGCTGGACGTCAAGAAGGTCGCCGACCCCGACGGCGGCGAGCGCGCCGTGATCACGCTGGACGGGAAGTACCTCCCGACGAAGCCCTTCTGAGCCCGGACGCCTTCCGGCCCTCTCTTCCGGCCCTCTCTCGGGGCACCCATGCCACAGAGCCTCCGGCCCAGTCGGGCGGGAGGCTCTGTGACGTGAGGTGCGGTGCCCACGGTGACGGCCGTTCGGCCGGCGCGCGCCAGTGGTCGGGACGGATCCGTGGATCCGGGTGGAACAAGCCGGGGCCCCGTGGGCACTCGCGCAGGCGCAGGAGGCCCCGGCTCGCAGAGGGGACTGCGTCAGCTGCCGGCCGAGAGGTTGCCCGACAGGACCGGGATGTTGTCCAGGATGTGCGAGAGCGGCTCGTCGCCCTTGGCCTGGGTGGAGTTCTCGGTGCACTGCTGGTTCTGCGGGTTGGACAGGATGTTGACGTCCTGGACGCCGATGTTGAGCGCGCCGACCAGCGACTGGACGTTGATCTTGGAGGGCAGGGCGATGCAGGGCTTGTTCAGGGTGCCCTGGACCAGGCCGAGCTGCGGGCTCAGGTCGCCGTGGGTCTTCTGGTTGCCGTAGATCTGCTGGGAACCATTGCCGTTGACGGTGTTGATCCCGTTGTCGTTGCCGATGGCCATCGCCGGGGCGGCCGCGGCGGCGCCCGCGCCGATGATCGACGCGGTAACTGCGGCGGTGGCCATCATCTTCTTAATCATCAGGGGTCCTTATGTCGCACGAGTGCATGGTGGTGAGCGCTTTGATCAACGCCCGGCGCGACCACAGGTTCCGCCGCTTCACCCGAACAGCGGCATGTCGAAGCGGGCGGGCGGGTACGGGGGACGATGGGCGGGGTAGCGGGCGGCGCCACGGGCGGTCTCACGGGCGGGCGCGGAACCGAGGGAACGAATCCGGAACGCGTGCGTGATGCCGTCCATGACGCGGGCGCGGGAGAGGCGGGTCGCAGGTGGTGGCCGCACGGTACGTCACACAGCTGGTCGAGGCGTTGGAGCGGTACGCGGGGCGTCCCGCGATCGGCGCCGGGCCGGTCGTCATGGAGTTCCAGGAGGTGCTCGACCACGCCGGCCGGCTGGCCGGGGTGCTCGCCGACGCGGGCGTCGGACGCGGGTCGGGGCTGGCCTGCGTGGCGGGCTCGAACCGGGCCGAGGTCCTGCTGGTGCGGATCGCGGCCCACCTGCTGGGCGCCCGGCTCACCCAGGTGTTCACCGGACCCGCCCTGCACGGGCTGGACTTCATCCTGCGGGACTGCCGACCGGACCTGGTGGTGCACGACGGGCCGGTGCCCGCGACCGCGGCGCCCCGGCTCGGCCTGGACGAGCTGGTGCGGCGGGCCGCGCAGCGGGAGGCCGCGGCGGTGCCGGTCCGGGCGCGCGAGGACGACTTGGCCCGGGTGACCTACACCGGCGGGACCACGGGGCGGCCCAAGGGCGTGGCGTCCACCTTCGCGGCCATGGCCGCGCGCAACACCGTACGCCCGGCGAGCTGGGCGGACTCGGTCCACGTGTCGGTCACGTCGCTGGCGCAGCGGGCCGGCGGCCGGTGCCTGGAGCAGCTGCGGGCCGGCGGGCGGGTGGAGCTCCTGGACCCGTTCGGGACGCGGGAGTTCGCGGCCGCGTGCCGCCGCCTGGGGCCGGTGTCCACGTACCTGACGACCTCGATGGTGTACCGGCTGCTGGACGACCCGGTGACGGCCCGCGGGGTGCCCGGGCTGGAGACGATCTCGTACGGTGATTCGCCCATCCTCCCGGACCGGCTGCGGGAGGCGGTGACCCGCTGGGGCGGCCGCTGGCAGCAGGGCTACGGCATGAACGAGGCCGCGGTGATCTGCCGCCTCACCCCCGCGGACCACGAGGCCGCGGTGGGCGGGCGGCCCGAGCTGCTGGCCTCGGTCGGCAGGCCCGTCGCGGGCGTGGAGGTCGAGGTGCGCGACGAAGGGGGCGCGGCGTTGACGGCCGGACGCAGCGGCGAGGTGTGGATGCGGTCGGCGGCGATGATGTCCGGCTACTGGGGCCGGCCCGAGCTGACGGCCGAGGCGCTGCGGGACGGATGGCTGCGGACGGGGGACGTCGGGCACTTCGGCGAGGACGGCTACCTGTACCTCGACGACCGGGTCAAGGACGTGGTGATGGTCGACGGGGACAACGTGTACTGCTTTCCGGTCGAGGCCGCGCTCGCCCGGCATCCGGCCGTGGCGCGGGCGGTGGTCGTGGGGCGGCACAGCGACCTGACGGGTGAGGAGGTGTGCGCCTTCCTGGTGCCGGCGCCGGGGTGCGCCCCCAGCGCCGAAGCGGCCGCGGAGGCCTGCGACCTGGTGGAGAAGGAGCTGGCCCCGGCGCACCGGCCGACCTCGGTCTTCTGGGAGCGGACGATCCCGCTGACCGCGCGGGGAAAGCCCGACAAGCGGCGGCTGCGGGAACGCGCGGCGGGCGGTGCGGACGGGCCCCGGCGGTAGCGCCGGGGCTCCTGGGGCTAAGCGGCCGGTACGACCGAGGCCCTTATCGCCGCGGCCCACTCCCCCAGCAGGGTGGCGTGCCGGATGCGCTCCGCGTCGCTGAGGCGGCCTTCGGCGCGGGCGAAGAGGCAGCGGATGTCGGCGTTGATCGCGGCGAGGGAGCGTTCCGGTGCGTGGCTGTGGTCAGGGGTCGGGCTCACGTGATCAAGAGTAGGCGGCGGGTGTGACAACCGTGGACCATGTCCGTCATGCGGACGCCCGGTTCCGGACTGCGGATCACCGCTCCGCGGGCCGGGACCGGTCGTTACGTCTCCGTTCCCGAGGTGGTGTCGACCGGCTGCACGACGACCGGGTAGTTCGGTGCGCCCTCGGGCAGCGGGCACGCGTAGGCACGGGCGGCGATCTCGGCGGCCCGGGCGAAGTCGGGGACGTCGACGATCCAGTAGCCGGCCAGCACCTCCGCGGCCTCCCCGTAGGGTCCGTCGGAGATCACGGGGGCGCCGTCGGGGCCGGCGGTCACGAGGCGGGCCTGTCGGGGTTCGGCGAGGCCCTGGCCGTCGACCCATTCGCCCGACGCGGTGAGCTCGTCGTTCAGGGAGCTCATGTGGTCGAACATCGCCTTGAGGTCCGCCTCGGACCAGGCCGGGCTGCCGCTGCTCGCCTTGCCGGCCATGGCGTCGTAGTCGGCCTGCTTGCCGAGAACCATCAGCATGTACTTCATGGGGTTCCACTCCTTCTGCCGGCCGGCCCCGGTCCGGGGCCTCTCGCATGGGACGTCGGAGCCATCGCTTCCATTGCGACACGTCGGCCGTGTCCGCGCGCGCGGGGGGCGGGAGGCCCGGCAGGGGGCCGGACAGGGCGGGCAGGGGGCCGGACAGGGCGGGCAGGGGCCGATTACGCTGGCCCGATGAAGATCATTGACCTGGAGCCGAGCGATCCCCGGCTGACCGATGACCTGCTTCCCGTACTGGTCGAACTGCGGCCCCACCTCACCTCGGAGCTCTTCCGCACGATCCTCGCGGAGGGGCGGGGCCAGGGGCTGCGCTTCACCGCGGCGTACGACGCGGACGGCGCCTGCGTGGGCGCGGCCGGCTGGCGGGTCGTCGCCAACACGTCCGCGGTCCGCATGCTCTTCGTCGACGACCTGGTCACCGCCTCCGCCGCCCGCTCGACCGGCGTGGGCCGCGCGATGCTGGCCCATCTGGAGGACCACGCCAGGGCGGCCGGCTGCACGGTCCTGACGCTGGAGTCCGGCACGCAGCGGACCGACGCCCACCGCTTCTACTTCCGCGAGCGGATGTCCGTGACGGCCTTCTCCTTCGACAAGCCGCTCGTCTGACGCCGTGACCTGTGACGCCGTGACCGAACCGTCGTCGTCCCGAGTCCGGATCGGCCTCGTGGGGCCGGTGGCCGCTTGTTAGGTTCCTGCTGCTGCCGACCGCGAGGGGAACCGTTTCATGCCAGTATCCGCAGGGCCCCGCAGGGGCCTGGGCGTGGTCGCCGTGGCGGCCGTCCTACTGGCGGGCGCCACCGGGTGCGCGGACGGGGCCGGCAAGGGCACGGCGGCGGCTCCGGCCGCGGCGTCCTCTCCCGCGTCCGCGTCGCCCTCCCCCTCGGCCTCGGCCTCGGCCACGGCCACGGCTCCCGAATCCGCCTCCGCGACCGCTTCCGCTTCCCCGGCCGGGCCCGTCACGCCGTCGGCCCCGAGCACGACCCGGGCCACGACACCGCCCGCCGTCCCCACGCGGCTGACGGTCGCGGTCGACACCCGGGGCGGCCGGCTCGCCCTCGTACGGGGAGGCGCGCCGCAGGAGTTCACCGTCACCCTGCGGAACGGGAACTCCGCCGCGTACCGCCACCTCCTGGTCGCCTTCCAGATGGAGTTCCTCGTCGGCGAACCCGGCGACCAGCCGGGCAGCGGGCCGGGCTTCCTGCTGGAGCGTTTCGATCCGGCCTCGGGCGCCTGGCGCCCGGCCGCCCTCCGGATAGCCAACGACGCCAAGTCACCGTCCGAGTTCACGGGCGGCGCCCCGCTCGCCCGCGAGACCGTACGCGTCGAGCGCTACCGGCTGAGCGCGACCGCGGGCGGGCCGACGGGCGGCACCCCGGTGATGGTGTCCTTCATCGACACGGACGGCGACCGTGAGGCCGCGGCGCACGTGAACCTCGGGCACAGCACCCGCTGAGGCCCGTCCCGTCCTCGGGCGTGCAGGGCGTCCCCGGCACCGGCTCGCCGAGGGCGTGCGCTGCGGTCCGCCAGGCTGCGGTGACGGCCTTCCGGGCCCGCTCGGTGGCCTCCGGTACCCGGTCGGGACGGTCGGGGAGGTGGAACGGCGAGCCGATGTGGACGTGTACGCAGGGCCTGCGAAGCGGGGCGGTGAGCACTCCGGCGAGCTGCTTGGCGCCGCTGCCCGAGCACAGGCGCCGGGCGCCCGCCTGGCCGACGGGCACGACGGGGGCGCCGGTCGCGGCGGCGAGCCGGGCCAGGCCGCTGCGGAAGGGGCCCGGGGCCGACTCCCCCGCGTCGAGCCGGACGGGCAGCCGGCCTTCGCCGTACAGCAGCACGCTGCGGCCGGAGGCGAGGGCGACGGCCGCGGCGTCCAGGGAGTCGGCGGCGCGGGCGGTACCGCGGTGGACGGCGATGTGCCCTTCGCGCCGGAGCGCGGCGCCGAGCAGCGGTACGCGCCACAGGCCGCCGGTGGCGAGGATGACGGGCTCGATCCCGTACCGGCGCAGCGCGGCGACCACGACGGCGGGGTCGGCGAGGGAGGTGTGGTTGGCGACGAGGATGCTGCCCGGTGCGGGCCGCGGGCCGGGGGCGGCGGTGACGGTGAGGTTCCCGAAGGCGGGTACGACGGCGGCGGCGATTCGGCTGAGCATGGACGGCCCCGTTCGGTGGTGCGGCGACGTACTGCGGTGGCGGAGTCCATGGTCGGACGGGGGCGCTGCGGGGTCATGAGTAGGCGTACTCAACCCCGCCTGGTGCTGCGGGCGTCGGCGCGTGGGTGCGTCGCCCGCGCGCGGGGAGGTCGGAGTATGACCGAACGGTCACAAGATCGGAGGCGGGGAACGACCGCGGGCGCGGCGGACATCTAGCAGGTCGGCGTGGCTCCGCGACGGGGCTTCGCCGACGGAATCGGAAGAGACCGGCGGGCTGTTCGCCACCGCGTGCGCGGTGGGGGCGGCCGGCCGGGTACGAGCGGGCAAGGCGGGGCGTGGATGAAGGCGATAACGGTGGCGGGCGGCTCTTCGGACGATCCGGAGGTCGAGGGAACCGCGCTCCCCGCAGAGGGCGAGGCAGCGGCACAGCGCCCAGCCGAAACTCCGCCAACCGACCCGCGCCCAGGCCCGGCGGCCCAGACACCTGCCGAGCCCCGCGAAGCGCCAGCCGACGCCCCGGTGGAGCCCGCCCGGGCCGAGCCGCAGGCTTCCGCCGAAGTCTCCGACGCCAAGTCGGACGCGGAGCCGGATGGCGACACGGCGCGCACGGCCGCCCAGACGGCTGCCGAACCGGCCGACGACGCCACGGTGGCGGCCGATGCGACGGCGCAGACGCCTCCCGACGCTCCCCCAACCGAGGCTGACGCCGAACCCATGCCTGACGCGGAAGCGCCGGACAGCGAAGCCACGGAGGAGCCCGACCAGGCGGAGCCGGATGGCGACACCGCGGACACGGCCGCGCAGACGTCTGCCGAGGCAGCGCCCGACGTGGAAGCCGATGCCGAAGCGCCCGACAGCCACACCCCCGGGAAGCCCGCCCGGGCCGAGCCGCAGGCTGCCGATGCACCGGCACAGGCTTCCGCTGAAGCGCCCGCAGACGAGGCGGACGCGGAGCCGGATGGCAACACCGCGGCCGCGGACGCCCAGACGCCTGCCGAAGCAGCGCCCGACGTGGAAGCCGACGCCGAAGCGCCCGACAGCGACACCCCGGGGAAGCACGCCCCGGCCGAGCCGCAGGACCCCGACGCAGCGCCGCAGGCTTCCGCCGAAGCAACCGAAGGTCGGGCGGATGGCGACACCGGCGACACGCCTGCCCAGACGCCTGCCGAACCGGCCGACGACGCCACGGTGGGGGCCGGCGCGACGGCGCAGACGCCGCCCGAAGCTCCCGCGACCGAGCGGAAGGGCGAACCGGCGCCCGAAGCCGAATCTGAAATGCCGGACACCGGCACGCCGGTGGAGCCAGATCAAGCCGAGCCTCAGGCCGACGACGCAGCGACGCAGCCTCCCGCCGAAGCAACCGAAGACGATGCCCAGCCGGATGGCGACACTGCGGACACAGCCGCGCAAACGCCCGGCGCTCACACCCCGGCAAAGGCCATTCGGGGCGAGCCGGAGGCGGTCGACACGACGGCCGGGGCTCCCGCTGGCGCGGCGGGCAAGTCGGCTCGGCCCGCGCCCTCCTGGGCTCGGGGCGGGGAGGCCGAGGACGAGCGGACGAGTCGGTTCGTCAGGCTCAGGGGGCTCGACGCCGACGCGCCCGCGGCGGCACCCGCGCAGGCCGTTCCGCCGACGGCCCCGCTCGATCTGCTCGCCTCGCTCACCAACAGCGACGCCGCGCCGCAGAGCCCCCGCCGGACCGCGCTGCGGCGCGTGAAGGTGTGGACGCCGGTCCTGCTCCTCCTCGCCGGTGCCTACACCGGCGCGCAGCTGCTGCGCCCCCTGCCCACCCCGCACATCGTCGCCGCCGAGACCGCCCGTACCGGTAGCGTCGAGGGGCAGTTCTCGATCCCCTGGCCCGCGAAGGGCCAGGGCGCCGTCCGCATCTCCGGCTCCGGCTCCGGCGACATCGGCACCTTCGGCGAGCAGAAGCCCGTCCCCACGGCCAGCGTCGCCAAGGTGATGACGGCGTACGTGGTCCTCAAGGGCCACCCGCTGCGCAAGGGCGAGCCCGGGGCCGTCATCACCGTCGACGCCAAGGCCGTGGCCGACGGCACCTCCGAGCACGAGTCCCGGATCGTGGGCCTCACCACCGGTACGAAGTTCAGCCAGCAGGACATGCTCAAGATGCTCATGATCCCGTCGGGGAACAACATCGCCCGCCTGCTGGCGCGCTGGGACACGAACACCGCCGACGAGACGGCCTTCGTCGCGAAGATGAACGCCGCCGCCCGGGAACTCGGCATGAAGGACACCACGTACACCGACCCGAGCGGCCTGGACGCCGGCACCGTCAGCACGGCCGCGGACCAGCTCAAGCTCGCCGAGGCGGTCATGAAGGACGAGGCGTTCCGTGCGATCGTCGCGCTGCCCAACGCCACCATCAAGGGGCTGCCCGAGCCGCTCCTCAACAACAACGAGAGCCTGCTCACGGCCCAGGGCCTCAGCATCCGGGGCATCAAGACCGGCTCCAGCACGCCCGCGGGCGGCACCCTGATGTGGGCGGCGTACAAGTCCATCGGGGACGAGACCCCGCTGATCCTGGGGACGTTGATGGAGCAGCGCGTGGACGGCCCGGATCCGGACGCCATCAACAGCCTGGCGCTGGTGAAGACGAACAGCAGGAAGATCATCGAGGCGGTGCGGACGGCACTCGCGTCGGCCCCGGTCGTCCGCAAGGGCCAGACCGTGGGGTACGTGGACGACGGGCTCGGCGGCCGTACGCCGCTCGTGGCCACCAAGGACCTGAACGTGATCGGCGTACCGGGCCAGCAGGTGAAGCTGTCCCTCGTCGCGGGCTCCTCGCCGCTGCCGCACACCGCGAAGGCGGGCTCCGAGGTCGCGGTCCTGACGGCCGGCGACGGGGAGGGGGCCAAGAGCGTGCCGGTGGCGGTCCGGGGAGCCCTGGCCGAGCCCTCGCTCGGGACCAGGCTCACGCGCCTCGGCTGACCGGCCGGGCCCCGTACCCGGCCGTCGGCGAGCGGCCCGCCTCCTTCCACGCGGAGGCCGCCGTGTTGGTCTCGGCGAGCTCCACCGGACGGCGTAGGACGGGGCGGCCGCGGCGGTGGGCCGCGGCCGCCCGTCCCGTCAGGCGCCGGGCGGGACGCGGGTGGGGCGGCCCGTGCCGCGCGTCAGGGAGTAGCCGAAGATGCCGGCGATCGCCCCGAGGATGCCGCCGGCCGCGGTCCAGATCCAGCGGTCCGACCACCAGCCGCCGGACCAGCCGTCCTCCGGCTCGCGCAGGGTGCCGGTGACGGTGGCGGGGACCAGCGGTGTGGAGAGGGCGCCGTCCACCGCGTGGGCGCCGCCGGTCTCCTTCACCTCCGCCTCGACGGCCGCGCGTACGGGCAGGCCCTTGTCCTCGTCCGGCAGGTCGACGACCGTCAGGCGGACGTAGTAGCTGCCCGGCAGGGGATCGTTGGCCCACGGCTCGGCGCCGGCGCGGACCGTGCGCAGGGTGCAGGACAGGACGACCGAGGCGGCGTCCTTGGCCGCGGCCTCGCTCTGCATGCCGTAGGTGCATGCCTGCCGACGGCGCAGTCCGTCGTACACGTCGAGCTGCCAGGTCGACGCGCCGTGCCGGGAGGCCGGTTCGGGCAGGGTGACCGTGGCCTTCACCGTGACGCGCTGCTGCGCGTCGACGGGGAGCACCCAGTAGAGGTAGTCGCCGGAGGAGGCCTGCGCCGTGGCCTTCTGGCCGGGGCGGAACGGCGTGGCGGTGCGGAAGCTGGTGCCCGCCTCGGTCGGTGCCTTCTCGCCCGCGTCCTTGCCGGCGTCCTTGCCCGAGCTGGCGGTGGGGGTGGGCGACGGCGTGTCCGCGACGGCCGTGCCCACGGCCGCTCCCGCCACCGTGAGGGCGGCGGCCGTGGCCAGCAGGGCGGCGGTCAGTGTGCGTACGGTACGCATCAGTTGGTCCTCCAGACGGAGATGCGCCAGCGGGAGATCCATCCCCACACCAGACCGGCCAGCAGCCCGCTGAGCGCCAGCACGGCCAGGAGCCACCAGCCCCGCCCGAGGCCGAAGGCGGCGGCGTCGGACGCCTCGTCGGGGCCGTCCACCAGGTCGATGGTCAGCTCGACGGGCATGCCCGGGGTGGTCTTGACGGACGCGGGGGCGGAGAAGGAGTTGCTGACCTGGAGGCAGACCGTCTCCGTCGCGCTCTTGGAGTCCGCGTCATCGCCGTCGGCTTCGGCCTTCGGGTAGCGCAGGCCGGTCGACAGGACGTCGGTGCGCCCGTCGCCCGCCTCGGAGCCGCGCACGATCTCGCGTCCGTGGACGGTCGTGGCCCGCAGCAGGACGCCGTAGTCGTTGTTGACGGCGCGGTCGGCGGCGATGCTCACCGAGGCGCGCAGTTCCTGGCCCGGGCGGACGTCCACCCGGTACCAGCGGTGTTCGCCGAAGCTCTCGCGGTCGCTGTAGAGGCCGGGCTTCAGCAGCGGGGCGCCCTCGCAGCGCTTGGCGCCCTCGGTGGCCACCGGGTTGACGACGGGGTCAGCGGCGCGGTCCACCAACTGGCGGACCCTGCTGGACAGTTCCGCCTTGTGCTGTACGGAGGTGTAGGTGCCGCCGGTCGCCTCGGCGATGCAGGTCAGCTGGGCGCGGGTCTTGGCGTCCGGGACCAGGCCGAGGGTGTCGATGACGAGGTGGATGCCCTTGGCGGCGATGTCGCGCGCCACTTCGCACGGGTCGAGCGGGGCGCAGGTGTCCTCGCCGTCGGTGATGAGGACGATCCGCTTGGTGGCGTCGCCGCCCTCCAGGTCCTGGGCGGCCCCGAGCAGGGCCGGTCCGATCGGCGTCCAGCCGGTGGGGGCGAGCGTGGCCACGGCCGTCTTCGCCTCGGTCCGGTTGAGCGCCCCGACCGGGTACAGCTGCTTGGTGTCCTTGCAGCCGAGCGCCCTGTCCTCGCCCGGGTAGGTGGCCCCCAGCGTCCGTATGCCGAGGCGTACTTCGTCGGGGACGGCGTCGATGACCTCGTTGAAGGCCTGCTTCGCCGCGGCCATCCGGGACTGGCCGTCGATGTCGGTGGCCCGCATGGAGCCGCTGACGTCCAGGACCAGATCGACCTTGGGGGGTTCCTTCGCCGTCGGTCCGTCGGCGGCGGTGGCGCTCGCCGGGAAGAGCCCGACGGCCAGGGCGGCGAGCAGGCCGCACGCCCTTGCCGCCAGCCGTTTTGTTGTGATCATCGCCGGATCGTATTGAGGATCGTCCGGCAATCCAAAACGTGATCCCGGTACCGGCTTTCAGGAGGGCGGGGCCGTTATCCGGACGCCTCGGCGCTCGCGGCGAAGACCGCGGCGAGGTGGGCGGCCAGCAGCTGCGGGGACGGTGGGGACAGGCGCGCGCCGAGGTATCCGTCGGGGCGGATCACGAAGGCGGTGGGCTGTTCGGCCGCGTAGCGCAGGGCGAACTCGCCCAGGGCGTCCCAGCAGGCCGGCAGCTCGGTCGCGTCGGCCGGGGCGTCGACGGGCAGGACCGCGCAGACCTCCACGCGGCCCCGGGAGGACTCCCTGGCCGTCAGGGCGAGTTCGTCGAGGCCGGTGCCGTACAGCAGCAGCACGTGGTCGCGGTCGCGCAGCAGGTCGTACAGGCGCATCGGGTACGAGGCGATCTGCCGGGTGAGGCCGCCGCAGTCCGGGGCCCGGTCGCCCGGCCGGGGCCCCTGTCCCTCGCCGGGCGGGTCCACGACGGGGCTGCCGCGGTAGCCGACGAGCAGTTGGGCCTCGCGCAGCAGCACGGTCAGCCGGTCGTCCGGGTCGGCCTGGACGCCCTCCTTGGCGTGCCGCACGGTGCGGGCGACGACTTCCTCGCCGACCGGCCGGCGCTCGGCGTCGTAGCTGGCGAGGAGGCCGGGGTGGGCCGCGCCCTCGACGGCGAGGGCGAGTTTCCAGGCCAGGTTCCAGGCGTCCTGGACACCGGTGTTCATGCCCTGGGCGCCGGTGGGCGGGTGGATGTGCGCCGCGTCGCCGGCGACGAAGACCCGGCCGTCGCCGTAGTGGTTCACGATCCGGTGGCTGATGCGGAACACCGAGGCCCACCGGATGTCGGAGGCGGTGACCGGCCGGGGCGAGAGCCGGTCCAGGACGGCCTGGATGTCGGCCAGCTCGGGGGCCCGGCCGCCCTGCGGGCCGTGCGCGACGTCCTCGGAGCCGGTGGCGGCCCGGGCTTCGGTGGACAGTTCGGGTGGCACCGTCATCGACGTCCGGTAGCGGCCCGCGCCGGGCAGCGGGATGCACACGAGGCCGTCGTCGATCGCGCCCGAGGCGTCGCGGTGTTGGGAGCGCACGCCGTACTCGTGCGGCAGGTCCCAGTCGAGCTGCACGTCGGCGAGCATGTACTCCTCGGGGAAGGCGGCGCCCTCGAAGGTGAGCCCGAGGCCCTTGCGGACGATGCTGTGCGCGCCGTCGCACCCCACCAGGTACTGGGTGCGCACCTCTTCCTCCGCGCCGGAGGGGGTGTGCAGCCGGCAGGTGACCCCGTCGGCGTCCTGGGTGAACGAGACCAGCTCGGTGCCGCGCTCGACCGTGGTCCCGAAGCGGCCCAGGAACTCGTCGAGGATGCGTTCGGTCTCGTACTGGGGCAGCGCCGCGAACCCGTAGGGCACCTCGGGCGGCACGGCGAGTTCGAGGCGGGGCTGTTCGACGCCGTTGACGTAGGTGAGCTGCCCGCGCAGCGGGACGGCGGCGTCCAGGGCGGCACGCAGCAGCCCCATGCGGTCCCAGAGCTCCAGGGTGCGCGGCTGGATGCCCACGGCCTTCGCGAACAGCAGCCGGGCGGGCAGCCGGTCGATGATCCGGCAGGAGACGCCGCGTCTGCGGAGCTCCGCGGCCGTGGTCAGCCCGACCGGGCCGGCGCCGGTGACCAGGACGTCCGTTGCGTAGGTGTGCGCCACTGGCGCCTCCCGGCGTGCGGCCCCCGTGCGGATCGGTGCTCCTCCATGGTGGCCGCCCGCCCGGCGTCCGGCATCTTCACCCGGTGACGGGGTCGGCCGTCTTTACTCGATGACGAGGTCGACCTCGATGTTGCCGCGGGTGGCGCGGGAGTAGGGGCAGACCTCGTGGGCCTGCTTGACGAGGAGGGCGCCCGTCTCGCCGGCCAGGGACTCCGGGAGCTCGACGCGCAGGGTGACGCCCAGGCCGAAGCCGGCGCCGTCCTTGCCGATGGAGACCTCCGCGGTGACCGAGACCTCGCTGGTGTCGGCCTTGGCCTGGCGGCCGACCAGGCCGAGCGCGCTGGCGAAGCAGGCGGCGTAGCCGGCCGCGAAGAGCTGCTCCGGGTTGGTGCCCTGGCCGTTGCCGCCGAGCGCCGGGGGCATGGCGAGGGCGAGGTCGATCTGGCCGTCGGAGCTGACGGTGCGGCCCTCGCGGCCGTTGGCGGTGGCGACAGCGGTGTAGAGCGCGTCCATGAGAGTCCCTCTCGCAGAAGTGAACCGTGGTGGCGGCCGGTGTCGGCCGCGCTCCTCTAGTAGAGCACGCAATTGAGTTGTGCACAATTCAATGCCGCTCAAGGCCGCCCCGGGTACACTGGGTGACATGACCGAGCAGCCGACCGCCACCCACTCCGACCAGGACTTCCTGCGCCTCGACGGCCAGATCTGCTTCGCGCTGAACGCCGCGAGCCGCGCCTTCGGCGGCCTGTACCGCGTCATCCTCAAGGACCTGGGCCTCACCTATCCGCAGTACCTGGTGATGCTGGTGCTGTGGGAGCACGGCGAGCTGCCGGTGAAGGAGATCGGGCAGCACCTGCGGCTGGACTCCGGGACGCTGTCGCCGCTGCTCAAGCGCCTGGAGGCGGCCGGCCTGGTCCGCCGCGAGCGCAGTGCGGCGGACGAGCGCTCCGTCCACGCCCACCTGACCGAGGAGGGCGCCGCGCTGCGCGCCCGCGCGGCGGAGGTGCCCCGGCGGATCGCGGCCTCGACCGGCTTCGAGCTGAGCGAGATCCACGACCTCCAGGCCCGGCTGAACCGCCTCACCGCCGCCCTCGACGCGGCCGCGCCCCAGGAGGCGCGGGGGGCACAGGAGGAGTAGGGCTACCGGAGCGTCTGCGGGGCGCAGGACGAGTAGGGCCCACCGGCGCGTTTCCGGCACACAGCAGGCGTGCGCGCCTCCCGCGCCGGACACTGGTCCGGGGGCCGGGAGGCTGGAGGTACGCGATGGACCCGGTGGCCGCGCTGGACCGGATCGCCTTCCTGCTGGAGCGGGCGCAGGCACCCACGTACCGGGTACGGGCCTTTCGTACGGCCTCGGCCGCGCTCGCCCGGATGGGTGAGCGCGAGGTGGCCGACCGGGCGCGGGCCGGTTCCCTGGAGGCCGTCAAGGGCATCGGCCCCAAGACGGCCCAGGTCGTGCGCGAGGCGCTCGGCGGGGCGGTGCCCGGCTATCTGCAGAAGCTGGAGGACGAGGCCGCGGCGCACCCCGAGGGGCCGCCGGCCACGCCCGCCGCCGCCGCGCTGCGGGCGGCGCTGCGCGGGGACTGCCACCTGCACTCGGACTGGTCGGACGGCGGCAGTCCGATCGAGGCGATGGGCCGCACGGCGGCCGAGCTGGGCCACGAATGGGCCGTACTGACCGACCACTCGCCCCGCCTGACGGTCGCGCGCGGCCTCTCCCCGGAGCGGCTGCGCGAGCAGCTGGAGGTGGTGGCCGAGCTGAACGAGACCTGGGCGCCCTTCCGGCTGCTCACCGGGATCGAGTGCGACATCCTGGACGACGGATCGCTGGACCAGGAGCCGGAGCTGCTGGAGCGGCTCGACCTCGTCGTCGCCTCGGTCCACTCGAAGCTGCGGATGGACGCGCCCGCGATGACCCGGCGGCTGCTGAAGGCGGTGCGCAATCCGCTGATGGACGTACTGGGCCACTGCACGGGCCGGCTGGTGACCGGGCGGACCCGGCCGGAGTCCCGGTTCGACGCCGAGGCCGTCTTCGCCGCCTGCGCGGAGGCCGGCACCGCCGTGGAGATCAACAGCCGGCCGGAGCGCCTGGACCCGCCCCGGCGGCTGCTCCGGCTCGCCGTGGCGGCCGGAACCTTCTTCGCCATCGACACGGACGCGCACGCCCCGGGACAGCTGGACTGGCAGATCCTGGGCTGCGAACGGGCCGTGGAGTGCGAGGTTCCGACCGAGCGCGTCATCACCACCTGGACGGCGGACCAGCTCCTGTCCTGGACCCGCACCCGGCGCGCGCCTTGAGCGCTGTCCGTCACCGTACCCACGCGCTCACGTCCGAAATTGTACGGGCCATGTCGTTCCGGACACTCACGCCGCTCGGCCCACCCCCGCCAGGATGTACGTAGTTGAACATTCGACGACAGCGGGAGAACGTGATGACGACGGGTCAGACGGTGGCGGTTTTCGGCGCGTACGGGCACACCGGGCGCTTCGTGGTGGCGGAGCTGCGCCGGCGCGGGTTCGTCCCGGTCCTGTCCGGACGCGACGCGGACAAGCTGGAGGCGCTCGCGGCGTCCCATCCGAGGCTCGACGCCCGGCGGGCCACGGTCGACGACCCGGCCTCGCTCGACCGGGCGCTGGCCGGCGCGGCCGCCGTCGTCAACTGCGCCGGGCCCTTCGCCACGACCGCCGCCCCGGTCGTCGAGGCGGCCCTGCGCGCGGGGATCCCGTACGTGGACGTGGCGGCGGAGATCGAGGCCAACCTCGACACGCTCACGCAGTTCGCGGAGCGCGCCCGCGCCGCGGACACCGTGGTGATCCCGGCGATGGCCTTCTTCGGCGGCCTCGGCGACCTGCTGGTCACCGCGGCGATGGGCGACTGGACGGCGGCGGACGAGGTGCACGTCGCCTACGGGCTGGACAGCTGGCACCCGACGGCCGGAACCCGCGACGCGGGCACGGTCTCCCGGCAGCGCAGGGACGGGCGGCGCGTGCGCTACAGCCAGGGGCGGCTGGAGTACGTCACCGACGCCGCGCCGACCCTGAAGTGGTCCTTCCCCGAACCGATGGGAACGCGGGCGGTGATCGGGGAGTTCACCATGGCCGACGTCGTCACCGTCCCCAGCCACCTGTCCGTCCCCGAAGTGGTCTCGTACATGACCGTGGAGGCGGCCGGCGACCTGGCCGCCGCGCAGACGCCGGCGCCGACCGCGGTCGACGCGCGGGGGCGTTCCGCGCAGACCTTCCTCGTCGACGTGGTCGTACGCTCCGGCGGCGAGGAGCGGCGCGCCGTGGCGAGCGGCCGGGACATCTACGCCGTCAGCGCCCCGCTCGCCGTGGAAGCGGTCCACCGCGTCCTGACGGGACGGACGAAGGCGGTCGGCGCCCTCTCCGCAGGGGCGGCCTTCGACGCGGCCGACTTCCTCCGCGCCCTGTCCGCGGACATCTCGCTGGAACTGCGCCCGTAGCGGCGAGGAGGCCCGGCCGGCTCGCCGCACAGGCGGCGCGCCCTCAGCCCGTGCGCCCGCAGCCCCGCCCTCACCCCCAGAGCCCGGCCACCAGCAGCACCACGTCGAGCCCGGCCACCGCCATCGTGGCCAGGAACGGCAGCCGTCCGCCGGGCCGCCGGCCCGCGAGGAGCAGCGCCGCGGCCGTCGCGACCAGCAGGACCCGGCCGTACGCCGTCACCGGGCCCGGCGGCCCCACGACCAGGGCGGCGGTCGAGCCGAGGACCAGCAGCCCGGCCAGCGCGGCCGAGACCCGTACGCCGAGCCGCTGCGGCAGCCCCACCACCCCGGTCGCGAGGTCGTCGTCGATGTCGGGCAGGACGTTGGCGAAGTGCGCGCCCGCGCCCAGCAGGACCGCGGCGGCCGTCAGCCACGGCGGCGGCCACGGCGCGCCGGGCAGGGCGAGGGTGACGAAGGCCGGGAGCAGGCCGAAGGCCAGGGCGTACGGGAACCAGGAGGCGGCCGTGCTCTTCAGCCGGAGGTTGTACGCCCAGGCGGCCGCCACGGCGACGAGGTGCACGGCGCCGGCGAGCAGCCCGCAGGCCAGCGACAGCGGGACGCACAGGAGCAGCGCCAGGGCCGCCGCCCGGGTGACGACGGCGGCCGGGACGGCGCCCGTCACCAGGGGTTTGTCGCGCCGGCCGGTGGCGAGGTCGCGTCGCAGATCGGCGCGGTCATTGCACCAGCCCACCGACAGCTGCCCGGCGGCCACGGCGGCCACCGTGAGGGCCGCCCCCGGCAGGTCGCGTCCCGCCGCGACCGCCAGGGCGGCGCTGAAGACGGTCACCGCCGCCGCGGGGAGCGGGTGACACGCCGCCAGCAGGCCGGTCACGGTGCTGGCCGGCGCTGCGCTCTCGGGGAGCCGGGTCGTGGTCTGGGTTCGCGGGGGCACGGCGACACGCTATGCTGCGCCGCGCCCGGTACGCCCGATTCCTGTCGATGTGTCAGTTCTTTTCTATGGTGAATCAATGACACGTGTCCTGGCAGTGCGCAGCGTGTTCCCGCCCCACCGCCACCTCCAGTCCGAGATCACGCAGGCGCTGGCCGGCTTCCTGCCGCCCGGCCCCGAAACCGCCCTGTTGCGCCGGATCCACGCCTCCGTGCGCGTGGAGAGCCGTCACCTGGCCCTCCCGCTGGAGCGGTACGGGCCGGGGAACGACTTCGGCACGACGAACGCCCTCTTCCTGGAAGCGGCCCTGGAGCTCGGCTCCCGGGCCCTCGAACTGGTCCTCGCCGACGCCGGTCTGGCGGGGCGGGAGATCGACCTGGTCATGTCGACCACCGTGACCGGGCTCGCGGTCCCGTCCCTGGAGGCCCGCCTCGCCCCCGGCGCCGGGCTGCGTCCCGACGTGCGGCGGGTGCCCCTGTTCGGCCTCGGCTGCGCCGCCGGGGCCGCCGGGGCCGGGCACCTCCACGCCTACCTGACGGGCCGCTCCGGGCACGCGGCCCTCCTGCTGTCGACCGAGCTCTGCTCGCTCACCCTCCAGGCCACCGACACCTCGATGGCGAACCTGGTGGCCGGGGCCCTCTTCGGTGACGGCGCCGCCGCCCTGGTGGCGGTGGGCCGCGACCATCCCCTGTACGCCACGGGCGCCGGCCCTGAGGTGGTGGCCGCCCGCAGCCGTCTCTACCCGGGCACCGAGCACCTTCTCGGCTGGGACATCGGCCACTGGGGCATGCGCATGCTGCTCGGCCGAGAACTCCCCGACCTCGTCCGGCTGCACGTGGCCGAGGAGGTCGAGACCTTCCTCGCCGCGCACGACCTCAAGCCGTCGGACGTCGACGCGTGGATCTGCCATCCGGGCGGCCCGAAGATCCTCGACGCGCTCGCGGACGCCCTGGCACTGCCCGATACGGCCCTCGCGGCGAGCCGGCGTTCGCTGGCGGCCGTGGGCAACCTCTCCTCCGCCTCGGTCCTGCACATCCTGGACGGCATCCAGAGCGCGGGACCCCCACCACCGGGTTCGGTCGGGCTGATGCTCGCCTTCGGCCCCGGCTTCGCCTCCGAACTCGTCCTCCTGCGCTGGTGATCCCCATGAACCCCGAGAGCCCCATGAACCCGATGGACCCCATGAACCCGTACCTGCTGCTCATCGGCCTCGTCGTGGCCGAACGGCTCGCCGAACTGATCACGGCCCGCCGCCACACCGCCTGGAGCGTGGCGCGCGGCGCCCGCGAACACGGCCGCGGCCACTACCCCGCCATGGTCGCCCTGCACACCGCGCTGCTCGTGGGCTGCGTGGTGGAACCCTGGGTGGCCGACCGGCCCTTCCTGCCCTGGCTCGGCTGGCCGGCCCTCGCCGTCACCGTGCTGGCCCAGGGCCTTCGCTGGTGGTGCGTCGCCACGCTCGGGCAGCGCTGGAACACCAGGGTCTTCGTCGTCCCGGGCCTGCCCCTGGTGGAGGCCGGACCGTACCGGCTGCTGCGCCACCCCAACTACGTGGCGGTGGTCGCGGAGGGGATCGCCCTGCCGCTGGTGCACACGGCCTGGCTGACCGCGCTCGGCTTCACCGTCCTCAACCTGCTGCTCCTGCGCGTGCGGATCGGCTGCGAGGACGCCGCCCTGACGGACGCGGGCCGGCTGCGCGCTCCCGCGTCCGTCACGTCGGCGAACTCCGCGTCGTGATCGACCTGCTCATCGCGGGCGGCGGTCCGGCCGGGCTGGCCACCGCCATCCACGGAGCGCTCGCCGGCTTGGAGGTCGTGGTCGTCGAGCCGCGGCCCACCCCCATCGACAAGGCCTGCGGGGAGGGCCTGATGCCCGGCGCCGTACGCCGGCTGCGCGCCCTGGGCGTGCCGGTGACCGGGCAGCCCTTCCGCGGCATCCGCTACGTCGACGGCGTGAGCGGCCGGCACGCGGAGGGGCTCTTCCACAGCGGCCCCGGCCTGGGCTCACGCCGCACGGCGCTCCAGACGGCGCTGGCCGAACGGGCCGCACAGCTCGGCGTACGGGTGCTGCGCCAGCGCGTCGAGCAGGTGCACCAGGACGCGCACCAGGTCAGCGCGGCCGGGCTCACCGCCCGCTACCTCGTGGCGGCGGACGGCCTGCACTCCCCGATCCGGCGCGGCCTCGGCCTGTCGGCGCCGCCCGCGCCCGGCCGGCCCGCGCGCTACGGGCTGCGCCGCCACTACGCCGTCGCACCGTGGAGCGACCTCGTCGAGGTGCACTGGTCGGCGCAGTGCGAGGCCTACGTGACCCCGCTGGCGCCCGACCGGGTCGGCGTGGCCGTCCTGACCACCCGCCAGGCCCCGTTCGACGTACAGCTCGCCCGTTTCCCCCTGTTGGCGCAGCGACTGGCCGGACGCGCCGACACCCCGGCGCGGGGCGCCGGACCGCTGCGCCAAGGGGCTCGCGTACGGGTGGCCGGGCGCGTGCTGTTCGTGGGGGACGCGGCGGGGTACGTGGACGCCCTGACCGGGGAGGGGCTCACCCTGGCCGTGACGGCGGCGGGCGAGCTGGTGCGCTGCGTACGGGCGGGCCGGCCGCAGGCGTACGAGCGGGCCTGGCGGGACCTGTCGCGCAGCTACCGCGTGCTGACCGGGTCCCTGCTCTGGGCCCGCCACCAGCCGCGGCTCGCCCCGCGGATCGTCCCGCTGGCCGCCCGGCTCCCACGGGTGTTCACGGGGGCGGTGAACCTGCTCGCGTGACCACCTGACTCCAGCGCCGGGCCGGGCCTCGGTCGCCCGAGGTCACTCCCCCGGGACCCCGTAGGTGCCTGCCGGGACCCCGTAGGCGCCCGCCCGCCCCGCGGCCGCGGCGCCGGCGGCGGCCCGGCCGGGGAGGGCCGGGTCCGGGGCCGCCCGCAGGAGCAGCAGCTCGTGGTAGAGGGGCGCGGTCGCCGCGATCAGCAGCGCGCGGGCGTCGGCCGGGCCCGGCAGTTCGCCGCGCGCGGCGGCGCGCGTGACGACCACCGCGCAGCGGGCGTAGCGGTCCTCCCAGAAACGGGCCAGGGCGCCCGCCGCCTCGGCCGAGCGGAAGCCCGCGGCGATCAGCGCCGTGGTCAGGCTGGGCCCGCCACCCGCCAGGGCCTCGTAGACCTCCTGGTTGAGCGCGGCGAGGTCGCCCTCCAGTGATCCGGTGTCGGGCGGGCTCCACGTGTCGTCGGCCGCGGCGTCGAGCACGTCGGCCAGCAGGCCGCCGACGTCGCGCCAGCGGCGGTAGACGGTGGTGCGGTGTACGCCGGCCCGCTCGGCGACCGCGTCGATCGTCAGCCCGTCGTACCCGCCCGCCATCAGCAACTCGCCCACCGCGGCCAGCACCTGGGTGCGGACGCGGGCGCTGCGGCCTCCGGTCCGGCGCCGCGGAGTGGCCGAATCGGGGTGGCCTTCGTGGCCGGGATTCTCGCTTGCGTGCTCAGTGGCGTCCATGGAACGATCTTAAAGCAACATTCGTCGCTATAAGGAGTCCCCAATGATCCTCACCCGCCCCTCCCGTTACCCCGCCACCCTCCCGTCCGCCCCCGAACCCCCGGAGCCGCTCCATGACCGCCCAGCTCACCGCGACTGACCTCGGCAAGTCCTACGCCGGCCGCACCGTCCTCGCCTCCGTCGACTGCTCCGTCACCGACGGAACCCGCCTCGGCATCGTCGGCGAGAACGGATCCGGCAAGTCGACGCTCCTGCGGCTGCTCGCCGGCGCCGAACGCCCCGACACCGGCACGGTCACCGTCCGCGCCGACGGCGGCATCGGCTACCTCGCCCAGGAGGAACACCTCCCCGCCGACCTCACCGTCCAGCAGGTCCTGGACCGCTCCCTGGCCGGACTGCGCGCCATGGAGGACCGCATGCGCGGCCTGGAGGCACGCATGGCCGACGGGGACGCCACCGACGAGACCCTCACCGCCTACGCCGACCTCCTCACCGCCTTCGAACTGCGCGGCGGCTACGAGGCCGACGCCCGCACCGAACGCGCCCTGCACGGCCTCGGACTGGTCGCACTGCCCCGCGACCGCACCGTCGGCGACCTCTCCGGCGGCGAACAGGTCCGCCTGCGCCTGGCCGCACTGCTGGCCTGCGCCCCCGAAGTCCTCCTCCTCGACGAACCCACGAACCACCTCGACCACACGGCCTTGACCTGGCTGGAGGACCACCTCCGCGCCCGCCGCGGCATCACCGTCGCCGTCTCCCACGACCGGCAGTTCCTCGAACGCGTCACCACCGCCCTCCTGGAGGTCGACGGCGACCTGCACCGCACGGTCCGCCACGGCAACGGCTACGCCGGCTACCTCGCCGGCCGCGCCGCCGAACACCGGCGCCGCACCCAGGCCCACACCGCGTGGCGCGAGGAGACGGAACGGCTACGGGAGTCCGCCGCCGTCACCGCCCGCAAGGTCGCCCCCGGCCGGGCCATGAAGGACGGCAACAAGATGGCCTACGACCGTGCGGCCGGCCGGGTCCAGCAGTCCCTGGCGAGCAGGGTCCGCAACGCCGAGGAACGCCTCGCCCGCCTGCTGGCCGACCCGGTCCCCGCCCCACCCGACCCGCTGCGTTTCACCGCCGTGCCGCGCACGACGTCCGCCGCCCCTGCGCCCGGCCCGTCCCTCGCGGCGTACGACGTGTCGCTGACGGGCCGTCTGGCGCCGGTGGACCTCAGCCTGCCGCCCGGCGGCCGGCTCCTGATCACCGGCCCGAACGGCGCCGGCAAGAGCACGCTGCTCGGCGTCCTCGCCGGCACCGTCACCCCCGACCGGGGCCACGTGGTCCGCCCCGGCCGGACCGGACTGCTGGCCCAGCACACCCGCCCCGGACCGGCCGACCGCCCGCTCCTCGCCGCCTTCGCCGCGGGCCGCCCCGGCACGCCCGAGGAGCACGCCGAACAGCTGCTGTCGCTCGGCCTGTTCGCCCCCGGACAGCTCACCGCCCCGGTCGGCGCCCTCTCCGCGGGCCAGCGCCAGCGGCTGGCCCTGGCCCGCCTGGTCACCGAACCGGCCGACGTCCTGCTCCTGGACGAGCCCACCAACCACCTCTCCCCCGCCCTGGCCGAAGAACTCGACGAGGCCCTGGCCTCCTTCCCGGGCACCGTGGTCGTCGTCAGCCACGACCGCCGCCTGCGCACCCGCTGGCAGGGCGACCGCCTCGCCCTCCGGGCCGCAGCCCCGACCGCCGCCTGACCCCGTCCCCCTCCCCCTCCCCCTCCCCCTCCTCGCCGAAAGGTTCCCCTTGACGCCGACCCCGACCCGCCTGATCCACACGTACGCCCTCCCCACCCCGGACGCCGGCCCCTACGCCCTCACCGCCGGCCCCGACGGCGCCCTGTGGTGCACCCTGGTCCACGCGGGCCGCATCGCCCGCCTCAGCCCCGACGGCCGGATCGACGAGTTCCCCCTCGACTCCCCCGACTGCGGCCCCACCCTGATCACCGCGGGCTCCGACGGCGCCCTGTGGTTCACCCGCTACCGCGACCACCGCATCGGCCGCATCACCCCCGACGGCGAAACCCGCTCCTACCCCGTCCCCGGCTCCGGCCCGGGCCCGTACGGGATCACCGCCGGCCCGGACGGCGCCGTCTGGTTCACCACCCTGAACACCGCGACCGTCACCCGCATCACCCCGGACGGTGAACTCACCGAGCACGCCCTCCCCGACGGCTCCTTCCCGTCCTTCCTCACCACCGCCCCCGACGGCGCCCTGTGGTGCACCCTCAACCAGGGCGACGCCCTCGCCCGGATCACCGTCACCGGCGAGACCGCCCTCCACCCCCTGTCCACCCCCGGCGCCGCCCCCGTCGGCCTCGCCGCGGCCCCGGACGGCACCCTCTGGTTCGCCCAGATCGGCACGGGCCACATCGGCCGCCTCACCGCCGCCGGCATCACCGAACACCCCTTGCCGGATCGTCAGTGCCGCCCGCACGCCGTGGCGGTGGCCCCGGACGGCTCCTGCTGGTACACGGCGTGGGCCACCGGCCGCATCGGCCGCGTCACCGCGGACGGCACCGTGACCGAGTTCGCCCTCCCCAGCCCCGCGTGCGAACCCCACGGCCTCGCCTTCGGCCCAGACGGCACCCTCTACGTCGCCCAGGAGAGCGGCGAGGTCACCCGCTGGAACGTCACCTGACGGCAGCGAGCGCCGATGCGAGAAGGGACCGGATCGAGCCGCTCACGCGGGCCGATCCGGTCCTCCGACCGCTCACGGAGACACGCCTCTGGCTAGCTCTCCTGGCGGTTCCTCAGGGCCACGCCGGACAGTACGGCCACGGACGCCGCGCAGAGCACGACGGCGATGCCCGCCCAGGCCACGGAGCCGCCCACCGCACCGCGCAGCGGGTCGAAGCCCGCCGATCCGCCCAGTACGTGCACCGCCACGACGCCGAGGGCCGTCGCCGCGCCCGCCCGCCACACCGCCGGGGTGTCACGGAGCGCCAGGAGCGCACCGGCTCCCAGGCACAGCGCGGTGACGAAGAGCGGCAGCAGGGCCGCCGGGGTCGCGCTCGGCAGGGCCGAGAGGTCCTTCGGCAGGTGCAGGGCGCCACTGACCAGCAGGGCGATCGCGACGGGCCAGCGCAGGACGTGCCGCAGCACCGCCGAGCCGGCCGCCGCCGCCGCGACGGGAGCGGTACGGCGCGGCGGCTCCTGCCGGGGCGCGTCGTGCAGCTCCCGGTACGGCAGCCGGTACGGCTCCTCGTACGGCTCGGCCGGCGCGACGGCCACGACCGGCTTCGCCTGCGCCGCGTGCTCCGGGGCCCGGGCGGGGCGTCGCCGCTCCGGCTCGGCCGGCTCGGCCTGCCCGGCAGGCTCGTCCTGCTCGTTCGGTGCGCCCGGTTCGTCCGTCCCGAGGATGGTCACCAGCAGCGCCACGTCCTCGATGGACCGTCCGACCGCGGCGGCGCGCAGCGTGATGTCCGCCTCGGCCACCTCGTTCGGGGACTCGCCCAGCAGGGCGACCATCCGGTGCACGTCCTGCACGGGACGGGTCACGGCGGCCGTACGCAGCGCCTCGTGTCCCGCGTCCGGCAGCCGGCCGTCCTCCTTGAGGAGGTTCACCAGGGCGGTCACCTCTTCGATGGGACGGCAGGTGACCGCGGTCTCCAGCAGCGTCCGCATGGGCCGCGCGTCCCGGTGTTCCAGGACGTCCGGCGCCTCGGGGGCGTCGGGCGCGCCGGGTCCGCCGGGTCCGCCGGGTCCGCCGGGTCCGCCGGTCACGACGTCGTCCGGGGCGTTGGTGTCGTGGGTCCCGCGGCGGTCTTCCGGTTGCGCCGCCGCGAGGATGATGGGGTCATTCATGGAAAGCTCCGTTCGCCGACGCGCGGGTCTACACATCGCGCGCCGGTCATCGTGCGTCATGGGAAGCGCACGCTTTGTTACATTGACTGACAGTTCTGCTCACTGCGCCATTCGGGGCGGGCAAATGGGGGTCGGCCCCCGCGCCCCAAGGGAAAGGGGCGAGGACCGTGCCCGACCTCGGCAAGATCCGCCGCTGGTGCGTCGCGCTGCTGCTGCCCGTGGTGATGCTGCCCTTGACGACCCTGCCGGCGGGCGCCGCGCCCGGTGGCGAGCGGCCCGTCGTGGAAACCGACCGGGGGCCGGTGCGCGGACGTTCGCACGGGGCCTACCGCACCTTCGAGGGCATCCCCTTCGCCGCTCCCCCGACCGGCGCACTGCGGTGGCGGCTGCCGGAGCCGGTGCCCCGCTGGAAGGGCGTCCGCGACGCGGGGGCCCCCGGTTCGCGCTGCGTGCAGTTGCCCGTGCTCGCACCCGGCGGGCCGGTCGGTTCCGAGGACTGCCTCTTCCTCAACGTCACCGCTCCGACCGGTTCCAGCGCGCGGGGCGGGCTGCGGCCCGTCATGGTGTGGTTCCACGGGGGCGGTTTCTTCAGCGGCGCGGGCGATCACTACAAGCCCGAGCGGCTGGCCGTCGAGGGCGGCGCCGTGGTCGTGACCGTCAACTACCGGCTGGGTGTCTTCGGCCTGTTCGGCCATCAGGAGCTCGGCGGAGCGCCCGGCTTCGCCCTGGCGGACCAGCGGGCGGCGCTGCGCTGGGTGGGGGCGAACGCGGAGCGCTTCGGCGCGGACCCGCACAACATCACCGTCTTCGGCGAATCGGCCGGTGCCCTCAGCGTCTGCGCCCACCTCACCTCCCCGGCCTCGGCAGGTCTCTTCCACAAGGCCGTCGTGCAGAGCGGATCGTGCTCGACCACGACGCCGCCCCACGCCCTGCTGCCCGGCCTCGGCACCTACGAGCCCTTCGTACCCGAACGGCGCACGGTCGCGGACGGCGCCCTGGCGGCGGCCCGGCTCGGCTGCGACCGCCCCACCGGCGTGATGGACTGCCTGCGCCGGCTCGACGCCCGCACGCTCGCCACCCCGGAGCTGATGCAGGGCTTCTCCCTGGTCTCCTACGGCAACAGCGCGCTGCCCGAGGAGCCCCGGCGGGCGCTGGAGGCCGGACGGTTCCACCGGGTGCCGGTGATGCAGGGCACCACGCAGGACGAGATGCGCCTCTTCCTGGCCCAGACGCTGGCGGCTCACCCGATCGGTGACGCGCGTGCCTACCGGGCCCGCCTGGAGCTGTCCTTCGGCGTCCCGACCGCCCGCGCCGTGGAAGCCGCCTACCCGGTGTCCGCCCACCCGACCCCGGCCGTGGCCTGGGCCACCGTGCTGACCGACGCGTCGTTCCTCTGCCCGACGCTGCGGGACGGCGGCGCACTGGCCCGGCACGTGCCGACGTACGGCTACCGGTTCAGCGACCGTGACGCGCCCGACTTCACCGGTCTGCCGCAGGCTCCGGGCCTGCCGTTGGGGGCGGCCCACGGCTTCGAACTGCCGTACCTCTTCACGCTGGCGCCGCTGACCGGTCCGCAGCGGGAGCTCGCGGACCGGATGACCGGCTACTGGACGGAGTTCGCCCGCACCGGTGTGCCGGGCGCGCCGCAGGCCCCGCACTGGCCGAGGTACCGGCCGGCGGGTCCGGTGCTGTCGCTGGCGCCGGGGGCGGACGGGATCCGCACGGTGGACGCGCGCACCGAACACCACTGCGCGCTGTGGGACGCGCGGTGGCCGGGGGTCACCAGCTCTGGGTGATGACGGTACGTTCGGGGGTGCGCAGGACCATGGTGCCCTTGTCCCCGTAGACCTCACGGCGCCACGCGGTGAACACCTCGGCGATGCGGCGGGCGTCCTCGGCGGCTCCCTTGCCGACGGAGCGGGTGGTGAAGGTGATCCAGGCCTCGCCGACGGTGCGGACCTTCCGGACGTAGGTCTGCTGGACGGCCATCTCGTCCGATGTCCTGCGGTGCTCGGCGTAGTAGGTGGCGAAGTCCTTCGTCATGTCGAACCAGTCCGCCGGGCCGCAGGGGCCACCGCCGTTGTGCGCCTCGCCGTCGGTGGGCGGACCGGCGTAGGAGCCGCTGTCCTGATCGGTGGGAGGACCGGCGGGGGCGCCGGTGTCCTCATCCGTGGGAGGACCGGCGGGCGCACCCGTGTCCTCATCCGTGGGAGGACCGGCCGGCGCACCCGTGTCCTCATCCGTGGGAGGACCGGCCGGGGCGCCGGTGTCCTGGTCCGTGGGCGGACCGGCGTTCGCGCCCGGGTCCTCGTCCGCCGTCAGGTGGAGGTCGCATTCGGCCGGTGCGGCTGTCGGTGCGGCGGTGGGTACGGGGGCGGGCGCCGCGGCCTGCCCCGCCCGCGTCGTGCCGCACCCCGCCAGCACCGCGCACAGCAGCCCCGCCACCACCGCTCGCCCCGTCACGGACCCCGCTGTCAGCGTCATCGTCATGCCCCTCCCCCTTTGCCCATCAAGAGGTGATCGGACCGGCCGCGGTTCCACTCGCCGCGCCCCTGCGGCCTACGGTGGAGCCATGACCTCTGCCGCGGCGCTCCCGCTGCTCTACCTCGACGTCGACGGACCGCTCATCCCGTTCGGCGCGGGCCCGTACCCGCAGGGCGACGATGCCCATCCCCTGCTCGCCCGGGTCGATCCCGCGCTCGGGCCCCAGCTCGCGGCGCTGGCGTGCGAGCTGGTGTGGGCCACGACCTGGGGCGAGGAAGCCAACGCATGCATCGCGCCACGGCTCGGCCTGCCGGATCTGCCCGTGGTGGCATGGCCGGAGCCCTCCGACGAGGACGGGCGGGGCCCGGTGCACTGGAAGACCCCCGCGCTGGTCGGCCACGCGGCCGGACGCCCCTTCGTCTGGGTCGATGACGAGATCACCCGCGCCGACCGGGCGTGGGTGGCCGCGCACCACCCCGGCCGGGCCCTTCTGCACCGCGTCGATGCGGGCCGGGGGTTGACCGGCGCGGACGTCACCGTGCTGCGGGCGTGGTTGCGGGAGGGGTCGTAGCCGTCCAGGACGCGGCGATCAGGGAGCGTTCCGCCGCCGCGAGGTGGGTGGCGGCGGCCAGCCAGGCCCAGGCGTAGCCCTCGGCCGAGGGGTCCGCGAGGCGGCCGAAGGCGTCGCGGGGCCGGCGGTCGGCCTCGGCGGCGAGGGCGGCGGCCAGATCCGCCGCGGCCGTGAGCCCGGCCCGGCGCAGCGGGCCGTACGCAGCGAGGGGCTCCGTACCGCGGGCGGCCTCGGCGACGGCGCGGCGGCCGCCGGCGACCCCGGTCTCCAGGAGGCGTCGCACCCGCCACAGCGGGGAGTCGGCCAGCGGGTCGGGACCGGCGGCCACCGGCTCCCCGGCCGGGGCGGCCGGGCCGGACGGGGCGGCGGTCGGGGGCGGGAAGTGACTGCCCTGGAGGCGGTCGTAGCCGAGATCGGCGCGGCCCAGCCACTCCTCGGGCAGCCGCAGCGTGTAGGGCGCGCCGGGCACCGGGCCGACCGCGAGGGGCCGTAGCGTGGCGGCGCGGTCGAGGTCGGGACGGCCCAGTACGCGCACGCGCAGGCCGGGGTACGCGGCGATGCGGCGCAGGTTCTCCGTGTGCGCCAGCTCCGGGTGCGGGTGGGCCGGCAGCAGCCGCAGCAGCGGCGCGTGGGGCCGCGTCTCGCGGACCAGCAGGTGCTCGCCCGACGCGCCGACGACCGTGACGTCGCAGCCGAGCAGTGCGGGCTCGGCCGCGTCCGCCGCGTGGGCCGGATCGGCCGCCCCGGCCAGCAGGTCGGCGACGGCTTCGGCCGCCGGGCGGGCGAAGAGCGGTGCGGCGGGCCCTTCGGTCCAGAGCGTGCCGCGCAGCGGGGTGGCCTTGACCCCGCGTCCGGCGCCGAGCCGGCCTTCGGGAGAGACGGTCGCCCCGACGATGCGCAGGCCGCCGCGGGCGAGACCGGCGTGGTCGAGGGCGGCGCCGCCCAGGGCCACGGAAGCGGAACCGGCTCCGCGGGCGCGGGCCAGGCCGCCGGGGCGTACGTCGGAGACGGAGTGACGGGCGCCGTCCGCGGCCATCAGATGGGTGACCACTCCGCCGTATCCCGTGGCGGAGAGAACCGGTTCGCGGCACAGGCCGTACACCTCCAGGCTGCCGCCCGGGGTGTAGGCGCGGCGGGCGGTCCCGGTCAGCGCGGGGTCGGCGGAGCCGGAGGCCAGCACGGCGGCGGTGTGCAGGAGTTCGCGGAAGGCGCGGGTGAGGTCGCCGAGCCGCTGCGCGGCCTGACGGTCCCGGGCGGCGCGCAGGCCCCGTACGACGCGCAGGGCGGCCGCCTCGGCGCGCGGCAGCCCGGCGAGGCGGGCCGTGTGCGCGGCGCGCAGCAACTCGGCCTGGACGACGGCTCCCCCGGCTGTGACTCCGGCGGCCAGTGCTTCGGCGGCCGCCTGCCAGAGCGCGGCTGCGGCGCCGGTCTGGGCGGCGGTGAGGGCGGCCGGGGCGGGTACGGCGGGCGTCGCGTCGGGCCTGGCGGGCGTGGTGGAGGGCCCGGCATCCGAGCCCGGCGTCGCTGTCTCCGGCCTCGGCCCCGCCTCGTCCTGGGCCTTCGCAGCGGGCTCCTCCCCCGGCGCCGGTTCCGCGGGCGCCGCGTCCGCGAGGGGGGCCGCGCCCAGGGCCGCTGCCCGGTGCAGGCAGCGGGGCGCCAAAAGGCAGGTGCACACGGCCTGTTCGGGATCGGTGACCGTCCCTGCGGGGCCGGGGCGCAGGGTGACGAGGGCGTCCTCACCGAACCGGATGGCGACGCTGCCGTCCGCCGCGCGCGTGGCGGCCGCCGCGCAGCTCTCGATGGCGGCGTCGAGCTTCTTGCGCAGGCGGGCGGTGAGGCCTTCGACCGCTTCGGCGAGCACCTCCGGCGCGACGGGGGGCAGTTCGGGGATGTCGGTGCTCAACGGGTCTCTCCACGGAGGCGGTCGCCCACCCAGCGGGCGAGGGCGAGGGGGCTGAGGGCGGCCACGGGCATCCCGGCCGCGACGAGCTGCCGGGCGACGGGTACCGAGTAGCGGGGCGTCCCCGCGTCGTCGAGCGCGGCGCAGCCCAGGAGGTGGGCGCCGGAGGCGGCCAGCGCACGGACCTCCCCGAGCAGTCCGCCGATCGGGGCGCCCTCCTCGAAGTCGCTCACCACGACGACGAGGGTCCGGCTCGGGACGGTGATCAGTGAACGGGCGTGTGCGAGACCGGCGGCGATGTGCGTCCCGCCGCCGACGCGGACCTCCAGCAGCAGCGAGAGCGGGTCCTCGACCCGGTCGGTCAGGTCCACGACCTGGGTGGAGAAGGCCAGGAAGTGGGTGGACAGGGTGGGGACGCCGCCCAGGACGGCCGCGGTCAGGGCCGACCAGATGACGGAGGCCTCCATGGAGCCGGACACGTCGACGACCAGGATCAGCCGCCAGTCGGCCTCGCGGCTCGCCCGGGTACGGAAGACGGGCCGCTCCGGGACGACGACCACGCTGCCGTCGGCCCGGCGCCGGGTGTGCGCGAGGTTGGCGCGCAGGGTGCGGGCCAGGTCGAGCGTGCCGCCGGGGCGGCGGGTGGGACGCGGGGTGGCGAGGCCGGAGAGGGCAGGGCGCAGCCGGGTGGCCAGTTCCCTGGCGAGCTCGTCGACGAGCCGCCTGACCAGGGGGCGCAGTGCGGCGAGTTGGGCCTCGGGCAGGCCGCCGGCGAGGGACAGTACGGAGCTGAGCAGTTCCACCGAGGGCCGTACGGTCGCCGGGTCGAGCTGGGTCAGTACATCGGTGCGGCCCGCTTCGGCCGCTCCGGCGAGCACCTCCTCCCGTACGTCGGGGCCGAACAGCGCCTCCAGCTCCTGCGACCACTCGCGGGCCGTGGGGAAGGAGGCCTCCTGGCCGCCGCCCTGGCTGCCGTCCCGGCCGTGCCCCCGGCCGCCGTCGATGCCGGCGGCGCCTTCGCCGCGCCCGGCGCCGTACAGCTCGTCCAGTGCGTGGGCGTAGCGGCGGGCGCCCGCGGGGAGCCGGTCGCGTTCGCGGCCGAGCAGCAGCCGCCAGCGGTCGGCGGGGGCGAGCCGCCGGCCGTCGCGGCCGTCGGTTGCGGGGACCGCCGGGCGCGGGGCGTCGGGGGTCCGGGGTGCGGGGAGGGGCGGTGTGTCCGTGCCGGGCGGCGGGAGGGCCTTGAGCGCGGCGAGTCCGGCGGCGTCGGCGGCGGCCCAGAGGGCGAGCAGCGCGGGCGGGGCGTCGAGCGCGAGGTCGATCCGGTCGCCCAGCCGTTCGGTGACGGTGTCCAGCAGCCGGTCGCGGGCGGCGGGGGCGAGGGCGTCGAAGCCGCCGCGCAGAGCAGGGAGTCGGTCGAGGAACTCCTCGTCGGCGAGGTGCTCGACGCGGTCGAGCAGGGGGGTGAGGGCGGCCGGCGAGGACTGGAGGAGGGGGCCGGCGGCGGTGAGGAGTCCGGCGAGCCGACGGGTCAGGGCGCGCCGGCTGTCGGCGGTGCCCGCGGCGTCGATCCAGCCGGCCGCGCGGGCGCCGAGCTCGGCGGCGGGGTCGAGGTCGAGGAGGACCCGTACGGCCAGGGCCGCGCCCTGCATCAGCGGGGCGGCCGAGGCGGCCAGGCCGGCGAGGGCGGCGTCCGTACGCAGGCCGAGGTGACGGGCGGCGGCGCGGTCGGCGAGGGCCACGAGGGCGCCCGCGTCGGCGGCGTCCTCGCTGCCCGCGAGGCCGGGCAGGGAGCGTACGGCGGCTTCGAGGAGGTCGCCGGTGAGAGCGGCCGCGGTGGCCCGGGACGTGGGTGAGGTACCGGGGAGGTGGCCGCGGTGGAGGGCCTCCAGGAGGTCGAGGGCGTCGAGGAGTTCGGGCAGGGTGGCGGTCTGCGGCAGGACGGTGGCCGCCTCCTGGAGGCGTACGTCGACCAGCGCGGGCAGATCGCACCGCGCGGCGGCGGCCAGCCCGGTCAGGATCTGCGCCGGGGTCGGCCCGCCGTCGGCGGCGGCCCGGCGGGCGGTGTCGCGCAGGGTCCCGGCGGCCGCCTGGGCGGCGGTGACGCCGCGGACCCCGGCGAGGTCGAGGCGGGCCGGGACGGAAGGCGTCCAGGACAGCCGCCACTTGGTGCCGAGGGCGGTGCCGTCGCCGGTGGCGGCGACGGTGAGGGGCTCCCCGTAGGAGGCGCCGCAGACCAGGAGCCGTTGGAGCAGGACCTCGCGGCGGCCGTCGAGGGGGGAGCGGAGGGGATCGAGGCGGACCTCGCGGGGTGCGGGGTCCTCGGGGGACGGCAGCCTCAGCGCGGCGAGTTCGGCCTCGACGCTCGGGCCGAGGCCGGAGCGGGGCGCGTGCGGGGTGATCCGCCCGCGGGCGGTCCCGACGAGCACGGCTTCGAGGGCGCGGGCCAGCGCCCGGCCGCGGCCGAGCGGTTCGCCCTGGCCGAGGACGGTGCTGACGGCCTCGAGGAGCTCGCCGCGGCCGGGCGCGGGCAGCCCGCGCAGGACGGCGAGGTCGCAGGCGAGCCGCAGGGCCTCGGCGGCCTCCCCGGTCCCGGCGGTGTGCCCGGCGCGGCGCAGCTCCCGGCAGAGCCGGGTGAGGGCGACGGAGGCCGCCTCCCGGACTCGCCCGGGGTCACCGCCGGCCTCCAGCACGGCCTGCTGCCAGAGGGGATCGCGGATCCCGGCGGGGTATCCGGAGCGGGAGTCGAGCAGGTCGAAGGAGTAGGGCACGAGCGAGGTGACACTCCCCTCGCCGTCGGGCCCGAACGCCGCCTTTCCGGACCCCGGGCGCGCGGTTACCTCCGCTCCAAGCCGGACCGAACCGCTGGCGGGGCCCGCACTGGTGCCTTCGGTTCGCACAGAGCCGTCGTCGCAGAGGGCCGGGGCGTGGAACGCGCCGATGACCGCGGCCACGCGGTGGCCGTTGGCGGTGGCGCGCGCGATCACGTCGCGCATGTGGGCCTCGCGGGCCAGGTCCGACGCCGGGACGGCGGCGGTGTCCGCGCGCAGCGCCCATCCCACGGCCAGCGCGGCGCGCCGCACGGCCTCCGGGGAGCAGCCCGGTGCGAGCACCTCCACGGCCCGGTCCCACAGGTCGTCGCCCTCCCGCCCGGTCCCGGCGGCGACGAGGCCGTCCGCGTAGGAACCCGGGGCGCCGGCCGACAGGTGGGGCGTGCGGGCCGAGTCCTGGTTCGGGTACTGAACCGGGGCCGACGCCGCGGCCCGTACCGGGACCTCGGCGGAAGCGGCACCCGCAGCCTCGACCGTGACGGGGGAGGTCCAGCGGCGGTCGGACAAGGGCAGGTCGCAGCAGAGGACGGTCGCCCCCGACCGGTGCGCCCAGCGGATGGCGGCCAGTTCGGGCGAGAAGTCCGCGAACGGGTAGAAGGCCAGGTGGCCGGCCTCGCCCGTGCCCGCGAGGGCGACCGGGGCCACGGTCTCCGGGTCGGCCAGGTGTTCCAGCCACGGCTGGAACTCCGCCGGGAGCTCCACGCACACCACGTCCGCGCCCGACGCGTCGAGCAGCGCCGGGACGACCGCCGCCAGGGCGGGGCTGTGGTGGCGTACGCCCAGCAGGTACGGCGCGCGGGACGCGGCGAGCGCGTCCACGGCGGCCCGCGGGTCGGTGGCCGTCAACGAAGGCTCCCGCGCAGGTCCCAGAGGCGGCGCCACATCGCCGAGCCGTCCTCGGCGCGGCGGCGGACCGGGCCGTCCCAGTAGCCGAGGAGGCGGCCGTGGTCGGCGGGGTCGTCCTTGCGGACCACGCCCAGGAGGTGCCCGGGCAGCAGGTCCAGTACGTCGCCGCCCGGCAGGTACGCCGCGGCGACCCCCAGCGAGGTCGCCACCTGCACGGCTTCGGCGGTGGACATGACCGTACCGGGACGCTCCACGTCCCAGCCCTCGGCGGAGCGCCCGGAGCGCAGGTCTCGGAAAACGGTGACGAGGGCGTCGAGCACGGCGTCGTCGACCCCGAAGGCGGCGCCGGCGCGCTGGACGGCGGCGACCGCCTGGCGACGGATCAGGGTGGCTTCCGCGTCCGCGTCGGCGATCGGGGCGACGGTCTCGAAGTTGAAGCGCCGCTTGAGGGCGGCGGACATCTCCGAGACGCCGCGGTCACGGAGGTTGGCGGTGGCGATGACGGTGAAGCCGGGGGCGGCGCAGACCACCGCGTCCTCGGTGGCGGTCAGTTCGGGCACGCTGACCCGCCGGTCGGAGAGGATCGACACGAGCGCGTCCTGCACCTCGGGCAGGCAGCGGGTGATCTCCTCGACGCGGGCGACCCGCCCGGCGCGCATGGCGGAGAGCACCGGGGAGTCGACCAGGGCTCCGGAACTGGGCCCCTGCGCGAGCAGCAGCGCGTAGTTCCAGCCGTAGCGGAAGGCGTCCTCGGTCGTGCCGGCCGTGCCCTGGACGGTGAGGGCGCTCGTGCCGCAGACGGCGGCGGCGAGGAGCTCGGACAGCATCGACTTGGCGGTGCCGGGCTCGCCGGTCAGGAGCAGGCCGCGCTCTCCGGCGAGCGTGACGACGCAGCGTTCGACGAGGGCGCGTTCGCCGACGAACTTGGGGGCGATGACCCGCTTGGTACCTCCGCCCGGCAATGCGAGCTCGGTTCCGTCGCTGCCGCAGACGAAGGTGACGACGGCGCGCGGGGTCAGGGCCCAGCCGGGCGGGCGGGGGCCGGGGTCCTGGGCGGCGAGGAAGGCGAGTTCGGCGGCGTAGCGCTCCTCGGCCGGCAGCACCTGCCGGGCGGGGGCGAGCTGTTCGGTGTCGGTCATGCGGGTCCTCGAAGGTCTCGGAAGGGGGTGGGGAAGGGCATGGAAGGACGGGCCGGTCATCCGGCGGGCCGGGGCCGGGGGGGGGGGGGGGGGGCCGGGGGGGGGGGGGGGGGGGGGGGGGGGGGGGGGGGCGGGGGGGGGGGGGGGGGGGGGGGGGGGGGGGGGGGGGGGGGGGGGGGGGGGGGGGGGGGGGGGGGGGGGCCGCCGGGGGAGGCCTCCACCCCGTCGGTCGGTCGGTCCGGGGATCAGAAGATGCTGCCGCCTCCGGCACCACCCGCGCCGCCG
>NZ_JBIBRZ010000010.1:0-215445 GCF_043076955.1 Streptomyces sp. NPDC016562
CCGGGCTCACACCCGGCCGGCCCGCCCCGATCCTGCTCGCCGCACGCCCCGCCCCTGTCGGGGGGGGGGCCCGCCCCCCCCCCCCCCCCCCGGGGGCGCCCCCCCCGGGGGGGGGGGGGGGGGGGGGGGGGGGGGGGGCCCCCCCGGGGGGGGGGCGCGGGGGGCCCCCCCCGGGGCCCCCCCCCCCCTACCGCCCCCCCCCCCCCCCCCGCCCGGGGGGGGGGCGCCCGGGCGGCCCCCCCCCGGCGGGGGCGCCGCCGCATGCTGTGGGGCCGGGGCATCGGTGTGACTGAATTCCCCCCCGTGGTTGTGCAGAAGTCCTCGATCCGGCCTGCTCGTTCCAGGCGGGGCATGAGATCCCGGGCCTGGGGTAGTGGACTTTCGGCAGTGCCGCGGGGGCGCCAGGTTCCGTAGGGTCGCGTTCGTGAGAACAGTGATCACCAAGGCCCGGGTGCCGGCGCCGGTCCTGTCCGCCGGCCTCTTCATGGGGGCCGTGGCGGCCGTCGGCACAGGTGTCGCCACCCTCTGGTGGGGCATACCGGCGGCGGTCTGTGCCTTCCTCGCGGGCTGGCAGCCGGGGCGGAACCGGAGCACGGGGGCGGCCTTGGTCGCCGTGCTCGCGGCCGCCGTCGTGGCTGTGCTCCTGGTGCCGTCGTGGCTGGGTTGGGCGAGCCAGTTCGTGGGGTTGTTGCTCGTTGCGGCGATGCTGCCGTGGTTCGCGGGCCGGTTCCTGCGCCAGTACCGCGAACTGGTGCGGGCCGGGTGGGAACGGGCCGCGCGGCTGGAACGGGAGCAGCATCTGGTCGCCGAACAGGCCCGGTTGCGCGAGCGCACCCGCATCGCGCAGGACATGCATGACCTCCTCGGCCACGACCTCAGCCTCATCGCCCTGTCCGCGGGTGCCCTGCAGCTGGCCCCTGGCCTGTCCGAGGACCACCGGGCCACCGCCCGGGACATCCGCGCCAGGGCGGGAGCCGCCGTGGACCGGCTCGGCGAGGTGATCGGTGTCCTGCGCGAGCCCTCGGACCAGGCTCCGCGGTCCGAGCCCGGCGCTGGGCTCACCGAACTCGAACGCCTGGTGGACCGGGTGGCCGCGGCGGGCCTCGACGTCCGGCTGCGTGTGGAAGGCGAAGCGGCGGCCGGTGATGCCCCGCTGGTCGTCGCGCGGGCCGTGCAGCGCGTCGTCCAAGAGGCGTTGACGAACGTGGCCAAGCACGCGCCGGGGCACCGGGTGACCGTCGCCGTCCGGCACACGGAAGGACGGACCGAGGTCAGTGTGACGAACGAGCCGGTGTCCACCGGGCCCTCGGCCCACCATGACCACGCCGCCCGTCCCGCACCGGGGTCCCGGCCCGCCGCACCCGGCGAGGGCCACCGCTTCGGGCTCATCGGCCTGGACGAACGCGTCCGACTGGCCGGTGGCACCTTCACATCCGGCCCCGAGGGCGGCGGGTTCGCCGTCCGGGCCAGGCTCCCGCACCGTCCCGGGCCCGTGCCCCCACCGCGCCGCGCCGAGCCCGGTGCCCCAGGTGACGTCCTGCCTCCTGAGCACCGCAGCGCCCGTCGCCGGCTGGGCCGTACCGCCGCCGCTGCCGTCCTGGTGCCGCTGTGCACCTCCGCGCTGCTCATCGGCGCGGTGCGGGCCTGGGACACCGTGACGGCACGGCAGTCGGTACTCGCCCCCCAGGACTACGCCCTCCTGCACATCGGCCAGCCACGTGCGGACGTGGCGCCCTACCTGCCCGAACGCCAGACGACCCGCCGCCCCGCAGCACCCGCGCCCGCGCCGCACGACGCGGCCTGCGAGTACTACGTACAGGCCAGCGACCCCTTCGACGACCACTCGGGGGACATCTACCGTCTCTGCTTCCGGGGCGGCCGCCTCGTCTCCACCGACGCCTACACCGGGAAGGCCGTCCGATGATCCGGATCCTGATCGCCGACGACGAGCCCATGATCCGCGCAGGCGTCCGCGCGGTCCTGGCCACCGACCCCGGCATCACCGTCGTCGCCGAGGCAGCCGATGGCCACCAGGCGGTGGAGCTGGTCCAGCGCCACCGCCCGCAGGTGGCCGTCCTCGACATCCGGATGCCGGGGACCGGCGGTTTGGAAGCCGCCGCCGAAATACGAAGGACCGTCCCCGAAACGGGCATCGTGATGCTGACGACCTTCGGCGAGGACGAGTACATCCTGCGCGCCCTGAGCGAGGGTGCCGCCGGCTTCCTGATCAAGTCCGGCGAGCCGGAGGAGCTGATCGCCGGCATTCGGGCGGTCGCCGACGGCGCGGCCTACCTCTCACCGAAGGTCGCGGCACGGGTCGTCGCCCATCTCGCCGCCGGCGGTGCGGGCGCCCAGGCCGGCCGCCGCTCCGCGGCCCGCGCCCGCGTCGAGGGGCTCACGGCCCGGGAGCGGGACGTACTCGGCTTCCTCGGCAGCGGGTTCTCCAACGGGCAGATCGCGCGCCGCCTGCGCCTGGCGGAGGGGACGGTGAAGGCCCACGTCAGCTCGATCCTCGCGCGCCTCGGGGTCGACAACCGGGCTGCGGCGGCCGTCGTCGCGCACGAGGCCGGCGTGGTCCCGGTGCCGCCCGACCGACTGACGTACGAGGAAGGCTGACACCGCGCGTACGGCAATCGGTAGGACGAGGAGCCACACGGTCACCACGGCCGTGGCACCGACCGCCGCGCCCGCCAGGACGTCGTGCGGATAGTGCACCCCGACCAGCACCCGCAAGAGCGCGGCCGCCCCGGCCACCGGCAGCGCCAGGGCCGCGAGCCGAGGACGTACCAGGATCACGCCAACTGCCAACGCGACGGCCAGGGTTGCGTGATTGCTGGTGAACGACCAGTCGCCCTGCTCGGGACACGAGGCGAGGGCCGAGACCCCTGGCAGGGACCGGCACGGGCGTTCCTCGTCGACGAGGAGTTTGATCGCCTCGCTGAGGCCGTAGGCGACGACGGTCCCGGCGGCGGTCACTGCTACCCCGGCCAGGCCCGGCGCGTCACGGCGGCGAAGGGCGTTCCAGCCGACCCAGGCCATGAGCAGGCCCAGGAGCAGCAGGGTGCCCTCACTCGCCGCTTCCAGGACGGTCCCGGCCCACGCCGGCCCGTCCGCAACGCTCCCGGTCAGCGCCCGGTAAACCCTCGCCGAGAGGCCCGCCGTGACGTGCACGGGTTCGTTCGTGCCCAGGGTGCCGTCGGGTGCCAGCCACACCACGACCGCGGCCCCCGCCCCGGCCGACGCGACCGCCCCCGGCAGCCGCAGACCCCACCCGTATCGCTTGATCGATTCCATGCCGCCGACGGTAGGAACACCGTAGGACGGATGCCCTGACCGAAGGTCAGCCCCGTACCCCGACGATCGTCAGGGTTGACCGGTACAGGCTGAGGGGAGACGGGACGAGCCTTGGAGATCCGGAGGCGGCCGCGAAGCCGGATCACCGCGCGGGAAGGGCTTCGATGGGCGGTGACGGGGCTGTGTCGTGGGGTTGGTCGCGGATCGATGAACTCGCGCCCCAGGAGGGGCGTTTCACTCGACGTAGTCGGCCGGCCGGCGCGGCCAGTGTTCGGGCTGCGGCGACCGCGATGGCTTGGCCCGCCGGTCAGTCGACGCCTTCGGTGATGCGGAAGTCGCGCTCGACGCCGTCGGGGAGGGCCACCAGGGCCTTCTGGTATGCCTCGCTCTCGTATGCCGCGACGGCCTGTTCAAAGCTGTCGAACTCGATCAGGACGACGCGTTGCGTGATTCCGGCCTCGTGGGCGACGACTCGACGGCCGCGGGACAGGAGGCGCCCGCCTCCGGCCCGGACAGCCGGACCGGCCAGCTTGTCGTAGGCAGCCAGCCCCTCGGAGTCGGAAACGGCAGGGTAGACACTGACCCAGTAGCCCTTAGGCACGGAAACCTCCTGTGTTCGGTCGGACACATCCGACGTCGAATTGACACTCAGATCGGTCGATCCCGAAGACGACGAGTACTGAGGTCAGTTGAACCGTCATACGTGCACGTTAGGACTCGATGTGAGGTCGAGGGAAAGACCGGTACGGGATAGGCTCAGAACGGATCGTTATCAATCGGCAGGGAGGGTACGTGGCGCCGGATACGGTCAGCCTGCGGTACTTCCTGGTGCTGGCGCAGGAGTTGAACTTCACCCGCGCGGCCGCCCGGATCGGTATCGCACAGCCCGCACTCAGCGCCCGGATACGCCGATTGGAAACGCAGCTCGGTACGGCCCTGCTGGTCCGCAACACGCGGAGCGTCGAACTGACCACCGCCGGTGCGGCTTTGGCGGAGTCCGCGCCGCCCGCCCTGGCGGCGCTGGACCGGGCATGGGACACCGCCCGGAGCGCGGCGGCCGGTGAACTGGGCACCCTGCGCATCGGATACAGCCTCAGCGCCGGGGCCGAGACCGCACCGGCCCTGGTGGACAGGCTGATGCGCAGCAGTCCCGGACTCACGGTCGGCGCGGTCCCGATGGCGACACCGGAAATCTCACCCGCGGTCGCCGACGGCCGCATCGATGCCGGGATCACCCGCGGTGCACAGCCGGGCCGCGGCGTGCGCCGGTTCCTGCTGCGACGTGCGCGCATCGGGGTCCAGCTGGCGCAGCACCATCCGCTGGCCGAACACCCGGAGATCGAGATCGCCGACGCGGCCGCGTATCCGCTGCGACTCCCCGACCGTGCGGCCAACCCCGTGATCCACGACCAGTTGTCCGCGCTGTTCCGAGACGTCCGACCACACCCCCGATTCCACACGCCCGCAGTCGCTTTCGACATGTCTCAACGCGACCTGCACGACGGGATCACCCTCGCCCCGGCCGGAGAAGCCGCGGTCACGGCAGCGCCGCCAGGCCTGACGTGGCGACCGCTGCGGGGTGCACCCAGCCTGACGATCCACCTGGTCCTCCCACACGAGCAGTCGCCGCTCCACCACCGCATCCGTGCCGCCGCCAAAACCCTGGCACACGAGCTGCGTTGGCTGCCGGACTGACGCGCAAACCGCGGCCAACCGGCCTGGAAAGCACCACGCCTCCCCATGCGAGCCCACCAGCCTTCCTTGCGGGCGCTCACGGCTCTCGGTGGCGGAGAGGCACACAACTCTTGGGTCGTCGTCACGCCGGCCAGCGACGGGAACCGGGTTACCAGCGGGCGCGCAGGACTCCGTCGCTGTCCGGCAGGGCGGCGCGGAGGAGCGGGTGGCGTTCGTCTAGGTAGAGCGGCAGGGCGCAGGCCGCGCGGGCGTCGGCCACAAGGGCGGCCAACTCCTCGTACT
The DNA here is from genome assembly GCF_043076955.1 of Streptomyces sp. NPDC016562. Taxonomy (NCBI): domain Bacteria; kingdom Bacillati; phylum Actinomycetota; class Actinomycetes; order Kitasatosporales; family Streptomycetaceae; genus Streptomyces; species Streptomyces sp. NPDC016562. The sequence goes on from NZ_JBIBRZ010000010.1 coordinate 5,272, forward strand.
CGGTGTCGTCGACGATCGCGTGGCTGATCGTTCCGTCCTGCGCCTCCCAGACGAACTCCACGGAGTCCTCCTCGGGCAGCGCGGCGAGTACCGCGTCGACGTCCGGGGTCAGGTCGGGCCAGACGGTCAGCAGGGCGCGCGGGCCGAGACCGGCGCGCACCGTGTCGAGGTTTTCCGGAGTGAGGCGGTGCCAGCGTGCGGCGTTGGCCACGTAGGTCTCGTCGAGGAGCAGCGTCTGCCGTGAGGCGAGCGCGGTGCGCACGCGCGCCCAGAAGTCCTCGTCGGCCGGCTCCGTCACCTCCGCCTCGTCGAACTCAGCCGCGTATGGCGAGGCCGTCAGTGGTTCCGGGAAGAGGCCGAGTTCGCGCGTACGCGCCACGGCTTGTTCGCAGGGCCGGTTGCTGCCCACGTACACGTACTGGTCCCACCCGACGTGCGCGGTGAACTCATCCCCTGCCTCCAGCCGACACCAGGCGCCCTGGTCGCGGAGCATGGCCCGGACCAGTTCCAGGGCGACCGGAAGGGAGACTTCGGCCCCGTCGTGGTAACCGGTGAGGTCTGGCGGAAACAGCCCGCCGAGGCCGTGCCCCTCGACGGCCGGCTCCCGGCCGAAGTGGACGAAGCCGGTGACCGCAGGCTCGCGTATCTCCAGCCGGTCGATGTCCGAGGCCTCCGCGAAGGCGGCGATCGCCGCCAGGTACGCCGTCTCGACCGGCCCGTGGTCGCTGACCGTGTCCTCGGCGCCGGTGTAGTAGCCGCGCTCGTCACGGTCGGCGGGGTCGTACTTGGTGATGCGGTGAACGTAGGACGGCGGCATGCTGCTCCCCGGACGGTCAGAAGGAGTGCCAGCGTAGTTCCCGGCCCCGAAGGGCGTTCTGTCGGGCCCGTGCACGCCCTTCCTCCGTCTGCGCATTTCCGTTGCCCCGGCTCTCCATCAGCCTGAACTGGGCGTTAGCCTCGGCGAATGATTCCTGGGCCCTCGAAGGTCATCACCCGGCACCGTGACGGGCTGATCCACAGCTACGTGATCGATGCCGGCACGTTCGGGACGTTGCAGCCCGTCGCGGTGTATCAGCCGCGGGGCGGCGACGAGGTCGAGACGTCGGTGGTTCGGCCCGATCTGGAGCGGGTCGTGTATACGACGCTGAACGGAGTCGTCTGCCTCACCCGCGACGGTGACTTGGTTTGGGCGTCGGACTTCGAGCGGCACTCAGACGTGCGCCATGGCCACCGGCCTGGCTGTGCGCTGTCTCTGGACGGCCGGGCTGTATGGGTCTACAGGCCGGACGCGATGGCGGGGCGCGGGGATGGAGACCAATGGGTCGTTTACGACGCCGACAGCGGCGCGGTCCTCGCCCGCCGGGAGCTGGAGACATTCGGACACGGTGCCGGGCACTACGTGCATCCCGTGGACGGCAGCATCTACCTCGACATCGGTGAGGGCCAAGACGGCTCCCTCATTGTCCGCGGTGCGGCCGACGTCGACGGTGAGGTCGACTTCGTGCCGTACCCGTGGCCGGACCGCTGCCTGATCAGCTTGGCGCCGGGCGGAGAACGATTCATGACCGTCGACCACGGACAGGCCGATGTCGCTTTTCACCGCCACCCCAGCGGTGACGTTCTCTTCACTCTCCCTGTCGAGGCCTTCGGATATGACCCCGAAGAGGCGTTCGTGGAATGGTGCGGCGGCTACCTGACCTCGGACACGACCGTCGTCACACTGGGCGGTGAGAGCGAGGACGAGGAGGAGTGGTTCCGCTACCACCTGGTTGACGTGAACACGGGCCTGATCGGCGGTGAGATCGCCGTCGCGGTGACCAATCCGTACGAACTGGAGCTTCTGGGTGACGGCTCCTGGCTCACCGACGGCCCCGACGGTCACCCTGTCCGCTGGACCCGCGCTCCGTACACGGCCGGTTGAACGGGCACCTTGATGCCGTCACGATTGGCCTCACTCGGCTGTCTCGGCTTCTCCACTGGTGGTTTTCTAGCTGCGAGGGTCCGGGAGCGAAGAGATAGTCACCTGTGTCGCACCGCCGAGGTCGGGTCATATCGAGCCGTGCTGCGCTGACATCCCGTCGATCAGGGCCCGCGTCATGAGGGCGTGATCCCCTGGCCTTCGGTAAGTGGGAGGCGCCGTATAACGCTGGCCGACCCGGTGAAGGTAGGTTGAACCACCCAGGTGGCCGGAGGCCGTGGGGAGGAGCTGCTGTGACAGAGATCGAGGTCCCGGGGCCTGAGCCCGACTGGCAGCCGGCTACACAACCGCCCTACGGAACCGGCAAGAACCCCGCCCACCAGTACAGCGTGTGGGAACACCACGCCCCGCTCTTCCAGATGATCGGAGGGCTGGCGCTGCCGGTGCAGCCCGTGGCCCAGCGGCTGCGTCTGCAGGTGGAGCGGTCGTGGGACGGGCTCGACGAGCTCGACGTCGTACTGTTCCGGCTGAAGGGTTTCAGCTTCGCGATCAGCAAGCACGACGGCAATCCGGTGGGTGTCTCGTTCGTCTGGCTGACCGAGCCGCATGAGCAAGCCGACAAGGCCCTGGACACGCTCCTGGAAGTAGTCGGGATCGGGGAGGACGCCGTCGCATTCCGCGGAGACGCTCACGAGGACCCAGCAGAGCGCACCGCTACGGCGCACGTCTCCTTGGCGACCTCTCTATGGGCAAGGTTCCGGCATGCGATCGGCTGGCCCTAGGAGGCCTGGTAGGCACCTTCGACGCTTGACAGCGGTCATGGGGTATCGGTCACAGTCGGCACCAGTGTCGTTGCGCGAGCGTGAGTGCAGCCGTACGCAGGGAACGCCCTCGTCGCGAGCAGTGGCCCGCCGCGGCCTGGGGCGTGTTCCGGGGCGGGGTGTGGGATCCGGCCATGGTTCCGTCACCTGACCGGCCCATCCGGGCCTAGAGTGTGCGCGTGACCGAGCAGAACTCCGAACTCATCGCCGGCCGCTACCGACGGGTCGAACGCATCGGCCAGGGCGGTATGGGCCGGGTCTGGCGGGGTGTCGACCAGCAGCTTTTCGGGCGCGAGGTCGCCATCAAGGAGATCCTCTTCCCGGCGGGGCTCGACGACGGCGACCGCGCGACGCTGCTCAGACGCTTCACCGGCGAAGCCCGCGCGGCGGTCACTCTCAGCCATCCCGGGATCATCACCATCCACGACGTCGTGGAGCACCGCGGTGCCCCCGTCATCGTCATGGAGTTCATCCGGGGGCAGTCCCTCGCCGCGGCCATTCGCCAGCAGGGCCGGTTGTCCGTGCAGCGGGTGGCGGAGATGGGGGCCGCCCTGCTCGACGCGCTCGCCGAAGCGCACGACGCGGGGATCGTCCACCGCGACATCAAGCCGGACAACGTGCTCCTGACCAAGGACCGCGTCGTCCTCACCGACTTCGGCATCGCCCACCTGGCCGACGCCACGACCAAGCTCAGCCACAGCGGGACCGTCATCGGCACCCCGCAGTACATGCCCCCGGAGCAGTTGGAGGGCAAGCGTCCGACCCCCGCGAACGACCTGTGGGCGCTCGGCGCGACCCTGTACCACGCCGTCGAGGGGCATCCGCCGTTCGAAGCCGACGGGCTCCACGCCCTGGCCGTAGCCGTCTTCACCCGTCCCCACCGGCCGCCGGTGCACGCCGGCCCGCTGGCGCCGGCTCTGGACGCGCTCCTCACCAAGGACCCGCTGCGACGGGTCGGCGCCGCCGAGGCCGCCGAGCTGCTCGCGTCGGCGCTGCGGTCCTCCCGGTCCGGGACGGACACGGCCGCGCAGACCGGCCCGCGCGTGCCCGGGCCGGAAACCGTCCCCGGGCCGACCCCCGACCCGCAGGCGCCGACGGAACACGCCCCGGCGCCGGCCGAGCGGGCTGGGGAACCGCCGTCCACGCCACCCGTGCCCACCCACGCGCCGACCCCCACTCCCACCGCCGAAGACGTGGTCTCGCTCGGCCGTACGGACGAGAAGGGGCGGGCCGAGGGGGCGTCCGCCCGGCGGCGCGCCTTCACGCGGAGATCAGCCGTGCTGGGCGTGGCCATGGCCACGCTCGTAGCCGGCTCCGTCCTCACCTGGAAGCTGACCCGTGACTCCCCGCCCGGCGGCGGCGCGTCCGGCGGCGGCTCCGGAGCTGCCCCCGTCACCGTGGTCATCGGGGTGGACGCACCGCTCAGCGGTGACCTGTCGGCCATGGGCGTCGGTATCAAGAACTCCGCCGACCTGGCCGTCAGGACCTCCAACCGGACCCGGCACGTGCCCGGCGTGAACTTCGAGATCAAAGCCATGGACGACGAGGCCGTTCCCGCCAAGGGCCGCTCGAACGCCACCCGGTTCGTCGCGGACGGCAAGGTGCTGGGCGTCGTCGGGCCGCTCAACTCGGCAGTCGCCCAGAGCATGGCCGAACCGCTCGGACAGGCCGACCTGGTCAACGTGTCACCGGCCAACACCAACCCCGCGCTGACACTGGGCCCCCGCTGGGCCGAGGGCTTCACGTCCCGCCCGTACAAGAGCTACTTCCGCACCGTCGCCACGGACGTCGACCAAGGGCCGTTCGCCGGCCGGTACCTCCATGACGAGGCCCGGAAGAGCAAGGCCTACGTCATCGACGACAGCAGTTCCTACGGCGCCAGCCTGACCGCCGGATTCCGGGCCGAGTTCACGAAGCTCGGCGGGACCGTCGTGGGCACGGACCAGGTGGATCCCGCGCAGGCGGACTTCGCCTACCTGGCCTCCCAGATCCGGGCCTCCGGCGCCGACGCCGTGTACTTCGGCGGCTACTACACCACCGCCGGGCCGCTCTCCCAGCAGCTCAAGCAGGCGGGCGTGACCGTCCCCCTCATGGGTGGCGACGGCGTCTTCGACCAGCAGTTCATCACGACGAACCCGAAGGCGGAGGGCGACCTCGCCACCGGCATCGGCGTTCCCGCCGAGGGCCTGGCGAAGGGAGAGGAATTCCTCACGCAGTACCGGCAGGCCGGGTACCCGGAGGCGGCCGGTTCCTACGGCCCCTACGCCTACGACGCGACCTGGGCCCTCATCGAGGCGGTGAAGGCCGTCGTGGAGGCCAACGGCGGAACCCTCCCCCCGGACGCCCGGGCGAAGATGCCGCAGGCCGTGTCCGGGCTGGCGTTCGACGGCGTGACGGGGCGCGTGGCCTTCGACGAGTACGGCGACACGGTCAACCGCCAACTGACGGTGTACGCGGTGAAGGGGGGCAGCTGGACGACCGTGAAGAGCGGTCCCAGCAATCCCATGAACTCCAGCACCCCCTGATCCCTCCCCGCAGGACCGCGCCCGCCCGGTGTCGGCCGTACGGAGGGGGAGAGGGGCGGTGCGAGTGCCCTCACGACGAGGACCCACGCACCGACGCCCGCTACGCGCCCCTGGACCTAGACCCGGATCCCGACCCGGACACGGATCCCGACCCCGCTCCCGACCCGGACCCCGCCCCGGAGTCAGACCGTGACGCGACGTCCGCCGCCTCCGGCCCCGCGTCCTCCCGCGCGCTGCGCAGGACCACGGTGCTGTACGACTCCAGCCGCAGCCTGCTGTCCGCCTTCAGCTCCCGCTCGTCCGGGGCGTCCGTGCTCGCGGTGTCGACCAGCAGCGTCCAGCGGACCGCGAACCGGTCGCCCGGGAGGCGGAAGTCGACGGCCGTGTCCGAGCCGTTGAACATCAGCAGGAACGAATCGTCAGTGACCCGGTTGCCGTAGCGGTCCGGCTCGGTGATCGCCTCGCCGTTGAGGAACACGGTCAGCGCGGCCGCATGGGGCCACGTCCAGTCCTCCTCCTGCATCGGCCTGGCATCGGGGCGCAGCCACTCGACGTCCGCCGGCAGCCGGCCCGCTGGTCCGGCGGCCCGCCCGGAGAAGAAGCGCCGGCGCCGCAGCACCGGGTGCGCGCGGCGGAGCCGGATGAGGCCGGAGGTGAAGTCGAGGAGTCGACGCCCGCGTTCGTCGAGGTCCCAGTCGATCCACGCGGTCGGGTTGTCCTGGCAGTACGCGTTGTTGTTGCCGCCCTGGGTACGTCCCAGCTCGTCCCCGTGGCTGATCATCGGGATGCCCTGGGAGAGGATCAGCGTGGTCATCAGGTTGCGCTGCTGCCTTTCCCGCAGCGCCAGAACGCCGGGGTCGTCCGTCTCGCCCTCCACGCCGCAGTTCCAGGAGCGGTTGTGGTCCTCGCCGTCCCGGCCGTCCTCGCCGTTCTCGTCGTTGTGCTTGCGGTCGTACGACACCAGGTCGCGCAACGTGAACCCGTCGTGGGCCGTGACGAAGTTGACGCTGGCGAGCGGGCGGCGCCGGTCGTGTTCGTACAGGTCGGCGGAGCCGGTGATGCGGGAGGCGAACTCGCCGAGGGTGCCGTCGGCGCCGCGCCAGTAGTCCCGTACGGCGTCGCGGTAGCGGCCGTTCCACTCCGACCACAGGGGTGGGAAGTTGCCGACCTGATAGCCGCCTTCGCCGAGGTCCCACGGCTCGGCGATGAGCTTGACACGGCTGATCACCGGGTCCTGCTGGATGACGTCGAAGAAGGCGGAGAGGCGGTCGACCTCGTGGAACTGGCGGGCGAGGGTGGCGGCGAGGTCGAACCGGAAGCCGTCGACGTGCATCTCCTGCACCCAGTAGCGCAGAGAGTCCATGATGAGCTGGAGCACGTTCGGGTGGCGCATCAGCAGGCTGTTGCCGGTGCCCGTGGTGTCGTAGTACTGGGAGCGGTCCTCGTCGACCAGGCGGTAGTAGGCCGCGTTGTCGATCCCCTTGAACGCCAGGACGGGGCCCTTGTCGTTCCCCTCGGCGGTGTGGTTGTAGACCACGTCGAGGATCACCTCGATGCCCGCCGCGTGCAGCGCCTTCACCATCTGCTTGAACTCGGTGACCTGCGCTCCGCGGCCGCCGGTGGCCGCGTAGGCGTTGTGCGGGGCGAAGAACCCGATGGTGTTGTAGCCCCAGTAGTTCGACAGGCCCTTCTCCGCCAGGTGGCCGTCCTGGACGAACTGGTGCACGGGCATCAGCTCCAGCGCGGTCACCCCCAGGCTCGTGAGGTGCTCCAGGATGGCGGGGTGGGCGATGCCCGCGTACGTGCCGCGCAGTTCCTCCGGCAGGGCGGGGTGGGTGCGCGTGAGGCCGCGTACGTGGCCCTCGTAGATGACGCTCTCGGAGTACGTGTAGCCGGGCGGCTTGTCGTCGCCCCAGTCGAAGCCGCGATCGGTGACCACCGACAGCATGGTGTGGCCGGCGCTGTCCAGGGTGTTGGGTTCCGCGCCGTCCGCGAAGTGGTGGCCGTAGAGCGACTCGTGGTGGTCCAGCCCGCCGTCGATCGCCGTCGCGTACGGGTCCAGCAGCAGCTTGTCCGGATTGCAGCGGTGCCCGGCCGCCGGGTCGAAGGGGCCGCTCACGCGGTAGCCGTACCGCTGGCCGGCCCCCACGTCCGGAAGGTAGATGTGCCAGGCGGACCGGTCGATCTCGGTCATCGGCACGCGCGTCTCGTGCCCCGCCTCGTCGAGCAGAACCAGGTCCACGCCCGTCGCGACCTCGGAGAACAGAGCGAAGTTGGTTCCGGAGCCGTCGTACGTCGCTCCCAGGGGATACGGTTTGCCCGTCCATGTGCGCATATGGTCACGCTACTGTCGGCGGGGCCGCGGGGCCCGCTGGTCCGTCGGCCAGGGTGTCGCCGCGCCGCCCGGCCCGATCCGCACGAGCCCGGCGCGCATGAGCCCGACACACACGAGCCCCGCACGCATCGGCCCCGACACGCATGACTGCGCCGCGGCGGGTTACACGGCCGCCATGAGACGTGGCGGCACCGTCGGCGGCTGAGCCGGCCGCCGCCACTCCACTTCGACAGGGGGGATGGTCATGGGAACCGCGACGCGGGTGCCGCAGCACGACGACGTGAGGGCGGTGGCGGGCGGACTGGAGGTGGAGGGCGAGGAGCTGTCCGCCGAGGAGGCCTTGGCCGCGTTGCGGCGCTACGGGCGCTGGAGCCTCGTACGGGACTCCTTCATCCGGTTCCGGTACGCGGACGGTTTCAGCCACTCCCGCGCGCTGGCCCTGCAGACGGTGCTGTCGATCGTCCCGCTGGCCATCGCCGTCATCGGGCTGTCCAGCGCGCTGCACACCGAGGACATAGGCCGGATCGCCGAACTGACGATCCGCCGGCTCGCCAGCGGGCCGAGCCAGAAGGTGGTGGACGACGCGCTGGCGCAGAGCCGTCACCAGCCCGGGGATGGTGGCGAGGCCGCCCTCTGGCTGGGCCTGATGTTCTCCGTCGTCAACGTGACCACGGCCCTGTGCCAGGTGGAGCGGGGCGCCAACCGCATCTACGGGATCGAGCGCGACCGGCCGTTCCTGTACAAGTACACCCGCGGGCTGGTCATGTCCGTACTGGCCGGACTGCCCCTCGGGCTCAGCTTCGCCGTCACCGTCCTCGGCGCCCACCTGAGCCGCGCCGTGGCGGAGGTCTATCACCTCGGCCCGGGCACCGTGCGGGCGTGGGACCTGCTGCGCTGGCCCTTGGGAGTGCTGCTTGCCATCCTCGCCACCAGCGCCATCTTCCGGCTCTCGCCCCGCCGCAGCCAGCCGGGTTACACCTGGCTGGCCTTCGGCGCGACCGTGTATCTGGTGCTGTGGCTGCTGGCGACGTGGGGGCTGAGCCTGTACGTCGGGGCCAGCGGCTCCTTCGCCGCCGTGTACGGGCCCCTCAGCGCGTTCGTGTCGCTGCTGCTGTGGTCCTACCTGACCTCGATGGCCCTGTTCCTGGGGCTGGCCTTCGCCGCCCAGCTGGAGGCCGCTCGGGCCGGGGTGGTGCGACCGGCCAAGGAGGATCCGGGGGTCTGAAACGGGGCGCGCGAGCGGCGGGGCCGTCCTCGCGGTTGCCTGCGCCGCCCGTACTGCCTGTACTGCCTGCACCGGACGCCCCCTAGCGCGACGCGTCGCTCACGATGCGGCAGTCGCGCGCGCCCGCCTCGCCGTCGGCGGCCCAGGCGGTGCGCAGCCGTTCCCGGGCCGCCGCCAGCGCGGACTCGATGTCCCGTGTGCCGGTCGACACGCACAGGGTGTACACCACGTCCTCCATCCGCTGCCGCGCCGGTTCGCGCCGGTCCGCGGGGTGCGGCTGCGCCACTGCTTCGTATTCCTCCACCAGACGCGCCAGCACCGCGGGGTGAGCCATCAGCACGATCTCGCTCCTTCACGAACGACGTCTTCACAGGGGGCCTGGACGCCACCGACGCGTCGTCTGCCCCCGGCCGCGGATCCCATGCACCGCCGGCACGGCAGGCGCGGGGGGCCGGTGGAAACCGGCCGTGCCCGGCCTGCCGCCCGGGGCGTCACGTCAGGTGAAGCGGTCGGGTCAGCCGCGGCCGGCCCGGTGACGCGGACGGTGACCGTCGCGGCGGGTCACCAGCAGCAGGGCCAGCAGCATCGGTGCGATCAGCAGGATCATGGTCGCCATGGCGGTTGGTCTCCTCGCGATCGGGTCCTCGTGGACTTCTTCGACTTCTTGGAGTTCTTCGACTTCTTCGACTTCCTCAAGCCCTTCGCGCATGTCCGCCGGGACGCCGCCGAAACGCGCGGAACGGGCGAAGCCCGCCGGCCGCGGACGCCGGAAACGTTCCTTCTTCGCTCCCGTCGCGTGTTTCCCCGCGCTCACCCGTGCAGATCGGCGCCGGGAGGGCAGGCGCGGAGTGACCTGGCAGGCGCGAGGAAGGACGGACACCGTGGCACGACCGAGGATTCTCGTAGTGGGAGCCGGATTCGCCGGAGTCGAATGCACCCGTCGGCTGGAGCGCAGGCTGTCACCCGCGGAGGCGGACATCAGCCTGGTCACGCCCAACTCCTACCAGTTGTACCTGCCGTTGCTGCCCCAAGTCGCCTCCGGCGTGCTCACCCCGCAGTCCATCGCCGTCTCCTTGCGTCGCAGCAGCCGCTACCGCACCCGGATCATCCCCGGCGGCGCCGTCGGCGTGGACACCGAGGCGAAGATCTGCATCGTGCGGAAGATCACCGGTGAGCTGACGGAACACGCGTACGACTACCTGGTGTTGGCTCCCGGCAGCATCACCCGTACGTTCGACATCCCCGGCCTCACCGAGCACGCCCGCGGCATGAAGACACTCGCCGAGGCCACCTATCTGCGCGACCACGTCATCGCACAGCTCGACCTGGCCGACGCGAGCCAGGACGAGGAGGAGCGGGCCGCCCGGCTCTGCTTCGTCGTGGTCGGCGGCGGGTACGCCGGCACGGAGACGGCCGCATGCCTCCAGCGGCTCACGCACCACGCCGTCACGCGCTACCCCCGGCTGGACCCCCGCCAGATCAACTGGCACCTCCTCGACCTCGCGCCGAAGTTGATGCCCGAACTCGGCGACACCCTCGGGCAGGTGGCCCTGGACGTCATCCGCCGCCGCGGCATCCAGGTCTCCCTCGGCGTCAGCGTCGCCGAGGCCGGACCCACGGAGGTGAAGCTGACCGACGGCCGGGTGCTGCCCAGCAGGACCCTGATCTGGACCGCCGGAGTCGCCGCCAGCCCGCTGATCGGCACGCTCGACGCGGAAACCGTCCGTGGCCGGCTCGTGGTGACCCCGGAGATGACCGTGCCCGGTGCGGCCGGAGTGTTCGCGCTGGGAGACGCGGCGGCCGTGCCCGACCTCGCCGCCAAGGACAAGGACGCGATCTGCCCGCCGACGGCGCAGCACGCCCTGCGTCAGGGGCGCGCCGTCGCGGACAACCTGATCGCGACCCTGCGCCACCAGCCCCTTCGCCCGTACGTGCACAAGGACCTGGGGCTGGTCGTCGACCTCGGGGGCGCCGACGCGGTGTCCAAGCCGCTGGGCATCCCGCTGCGCGGGCTCCCGGCCCAGGCGGTGGCCCGCGGCTACCACTGGTCGGCCCTGCGCACCGGCGTCGCCAAGACGCGCGTCCTGACCAACTGGCTGCTGAACGCGGCGGCCGGCGACGACTTCGTGCGGATCGGGTACCGCTCCTCGAAGCCGCCGACGCTGCGCGAGTTCGAGTACACGGACGCCTACCTGACGCCCGATCAGGTCAGGGCCCACACGGCGGCCCTGCACGCCCGGGGCTGAAGACGCCGGAACGGCCGGGGCGGCCGGGACCTACCAGGCCAGCTCCACGTGGACGCTCTTGCCGTCGTGGCGGGGGACGACGCGCACCCGGCGGGCGAGGGTACGGACGATGGTCCACCCGCGTCCGCCGGTCTGGTCGGGGGTCCGGGAGCGCGGGGGGACCGGGCTCGTGTCCCGCACGGTGATCTCGATCCCGCCGGGCAGCAGGCCGAGTTCCAGGACGAAGGGCCCCGGAGCGTGGCGCACGGCGTTGGTCACCAGTTCGGAGACGACGAGCAGGGCGTCGTCGTGAAAGGTGCGGTGCGCGGGCGGGGCGTGGTGGCGCAAGAAGGCGCCGGCCGCCTGCCGCGCCTCGGCGATGCAGCCGCGCGCGCCGTCGAAGTCCGCGCGCACCTGCGTACGACGGACGTCCTGCGCAATGGCCGACGGGAGCTCCATCCCCCACACCCCTTCCCCTGGGTGCCTCACCGCTCGGGTGCTCCACCGCTGCGTGGGGCCCCGTAGTACTGCTGGGGTCCCTGTCCCTTGGCGTTTCCCCACCCAGCAGGGTACCCAGTAGGTGCGAATCGGTCACGGGTTCGGGCTCCGTGCCGCCGTCGGTATTTCCCGCTGATCCCGGCCACGCCGTGGCGACCCGTCAGGAGACGGCTTTCCTTCCCGGGCGGATTCACTACTCTTGAACGGTGCCCCGTACCCACGCTGACGGCTGCCGCAGGAGAGAGGAAGCGACGTGACCGGCCCGGTGTTCCAGGCCAGCACCGCACTCGACGCCGACGTGACGGGTCTGCGGCTCGTCGGCGCGTTGGACCTGGACGGCGCCGGGCAGTTGCGCGCCGCGGTCGCCGACTGTTTCGCGCGGCGGCCCGACCGTGTCGTACTCGACCTGGCGGGCCTGCGGTTCTGCGACTGCGCGGGGCTCAACGTGCTGATGGAGGCCAAAGCCACGGCGGACCGGATCGGCGCCGAGATGCGCGTGGAGGGCGCCCGCCCGCAAGTGGCCCGGCTCTTCGCCCTCACCGGCGCCGACGACCTGTTCGCCCACAGCGCGCCGCCTACCCTGTGATGCCTCCGGCGCGGCGGCAGCCCCTACGAGGGGTGGCAGCGGACCTGCTTTGGAGTCACCACCGCCGTGGCCCCCGCATGTTCGTACCTTCCACCAGTACGAAGTCCCCTGGATCAAGGGGGAGACTTCCCGCCGAGGGCCGCGGCTCATTCTGAGAGCCGACGCCACAAATCGAGGGGAAACCACCACGATGAGTGGTCAGTTGTACGACGGCATCGGCGAAGCCTTCGAAGGCTTCAAGACCCTGCCCATCATTCGTTACACCGAGGTACCGGGCTTCCTCGCCCTGGTCGGCGACGTGACCGGCAAGTCCGTGATCGACATCGCCTGCGGTACCGGCTACTACAGCCGCGAGCTCAAGCGCCGCGGCGCGTCCCGGGTCTTCGGATTCGACATCTCCAGCGCGATGATCGACGCGGCCGAGGCGCGCGAGCGGTCCGAGCCGCTCGGCATCGCGTACGAGGTCGCGGACACGGCCACGCTGCGGACCTTCGACGAGCCCTTCGACGTCGCCGTGGCCGTGCAGGCGTTCAACTACGCGGCCGACGTCGCCGAGATCGGGCAGATGATGCGCAACATCCGGCGCAGCCTCGTGCCCGGCGGTGACTTCTTCCTGTTCGTGCAGAACCCGGACTACGACTTCGGCGGTCCGTCGCTGGCCAAATACGGCTTCCTGTGCGAGTCCACCGGCAAGGACAACGAGATCGGCCGGGGCACGCGGATCACGGCCCTGCTGGATCCGCCCGTCTCGTTCGAGGCCACGACCCCGTCGAAGGAGACGTACGAGGGGACACTGACCGCCGCCGGATTCACCGGGATCGAGTGGGTGCCGCTGGACGTCTCGGAAGCCGGCGTGGAGAAGTTCGGCGAGGAGTTCTGGGCGGACTACGCCGCGAACCGGCCGCTGATCATGATCCGCTGCACCGCCTGACCGGTGCCTCTGCGGCGCCGGCCCGGCCCTTTGGGGGCCGGGCGGCGCACGGGGGTGCCGCGGGGGAGTGGGCGGCGGCGAAGTCAGCGCTTGCCCCGAAGGCGCCTGAGCATCCCACGGGCCTCTTCCCGCTTGCGCGGGTCGGACGCCGCGCGCCGCACCGAATCGATCGTCCGCCGCCCCTGCGGGCTGCGGCTGAACTGCTTGATCTTTGCGAATAGTCCGGACACGAGCCCTCCCGGTGTAGCCGTCGTGACGCTCCGTCGTGTGCCCCGGCACCCTCGCTTGAAACCGCCTTGCGATGTACCGCGCCCCCGTTAGGGGACTTCGGCAGCCGTCACCCCTTGCCCGTCCGCCTCGGCGCGCGCCGCGGCCGCCGCCTCCCACGGAGGCGCAGCAAGCGATTGCGTCCACGCCTCCAGGCCGTCGCCGTCCACGCAGACGATGCCGCACGTGGCGGCGTACTCCGCGGCGGGAGCGGTGAAGGCGCTGGTGGTCACGACGACGGCCACATCGGCCTCGTGGACGGCGAAACAGGTGCCGCCGAAGCGCTGGAGGTCCTGCGAACCGACCCGGTTGCCCTCGCCGTAGTGCTTGCACTGGACGACCACGCGCAGGCCGTCCGCCGTCGTGGCGATCACATCCGCCCCCAAGTCACCCGCCCCGCCCACCACTTCCACCTGGGGACAGCCGTCGCGGGCGCACAGCGCGGCGACGGTGTGCTCGAAGCCGTCCGCGTCCACCCCCGCGTGGTCCAGGGCGGCGGAGTCCACCTCGGGAAGTCCGGCTGCCTCAGGGGCGGCCTCCGACACCCCGCCCGCCGGGGGAGCGTACGCAGCCGACGCGCCCGGCGCCGCCGGGATGCCCGGCCCGCGCGGGCCCGGCACGGGCGCGCGGAAGGGGCGGCGGCGGCCCGGCGCCACGCTCCACCGCGCGAGCGCCACTCCGGCGGCCAGGACGACCATCGTGACGATCGGCAGCACCGGCACGCCTCCGCCGCTCGCCACCGCGGCCGTCCGGACGAACACGGCCGATCCGCCCAGGCAGATCCCCACCAGCCCCACGGCCAACACGACGTCACGCCCCACCGACGCCTCACCCTCACCACCGCCACCGCGGCGGCGCCCTCCGGATGCCGTCATACGCCCCCTCCTCACCCCTCACGGACCGTCTCTCCTCGTCTGATCAAGATCTCCGAATCCAAACGGACGGCACGGCACGGGCACGGCACGCCACAGCACGGCTGCCGCGCCCGGCGCATCATCGGGGCAGCTCTGGCAACAAGATCCTCATGACGCGGGAAAACGGTCCGGCCGCGCGCCGGAGGATGTGGCCGCTGCTGCTCCTGCCGGTCCAGGCAGCCCTGATGGTCGGTGCGGGGACGCTGCTGGCCGGATCCGCGGCGGACCGGGGACAGGCAGGAGGACGCGTGCCGTGGGAGGACCGGGCCAACCGGTACCTCGCCGAGGAACGCGTCGCGCCGCTCACGGAGCTCACACGGTGGCTCTCCGCCTTGGCCGACACGGAGAGCGTCGTCGGTGTGACCCTGGTCTGCGTCGTGGCGATGCTCGTGCTGCCGCGGGTCGCGTGGCGGGCCGGGGCCCTCTTCCTCGCGGCGTCGGTCGCCACCCAGTCCGCCGTGTTCCTGCTGGTGACGGCGCTCGTACGACGGCCACGCCCCGACGTGCCGCGACTGGACGGCGCGCCACCGACCTCCAGTTTCCCGTCCGGACACGTCGGGGCCTCCGTCGCCCTGTACGCCGGACTGGCCGTCATCGTGCTGCTGAGGACGCGCGACCGCGGCCGGTGGCGGTACGCCGCAGCGACGGCGCTGCTGCTCGTTCCGGCGGCCGTCGGCCTGTCCCGCGTCTACCGCGGCATGCACCACCCCACCGACGTGGTGGGCGGCCTGCTCAACGGCACGGTGACCCTCCTGATCGTGGGCTCCGTCGTCCTCTTCGGCCGCGACGGGCCGACGCCCGGGCCGGCGCGCGGGACCGCGCGCAGCGGCCGTGCCCCGCGCACGCGCACCAACGTCCGGGCCCTGTCGGCCCGTTACTCCGGCCCCGACTCCACCTTCGCGGCCCGACTCCTCCTGACGGCCGCCGCCACGGCCGGCGCAGCCGTGCCCTTCGCCCTCTCCCTGGTCCTGGTGGAGTCCGGATGGGCGCCGCTGTACCGCCTCGACCAGACCGTGGCCGAGCGGCTGCACCAGGCCGCCCTCGGCCACCCCGGCTGGGTCCGCGTGCTCCACGTGCTCAGCGACTTCGTGTGGGACCCGGTGACGATGCGTCTGCTGGTCGCCCTGCTCGTGCTCTGGCTCCTCACCCGCCGCGCCTGGCGGCTTGCGGCCTGGGCGTCCGTGACCGCGGCGGCCGGGGCCCTGACGGGGGTGCTGGTCAAGACCGCCGTCGAACGCGCACGGCCCCATCTGCCCGACCCGGTCGCCCACGCGCCCGGGTTCTCCTTCCCGTCGGGCCACGCGATGACGGCCTTCACCTCGTGCGCCGTCCTCCTGCTGGTCCTGCTGCCCCTCGTATCGCGCGCCTGGCAGCCGTTTCTCCGGGCGCTCGCGGTGATCTCCGTGGTGGGCGTCGGCCACACGCGCGTCGCGCTCGGCGTGCACTGGGTGAGCGACGTGGTGGGCGGATGGCTGCTCGGCCTCGCCGTGGTCACCGCCACCACGTTGGTCTTCGAGGCCTGGCGGGCGGACACCGGCTGGCGCCGTACGGCCGTGATGCGCGAGGGCCTGGAGCCGGAGCTTTCGGATGCCGACCCCGAACCGCCCCTGGACGTACGAGCCTCCGAGCTCTCGCCGTCCTCTCCCGCTGGGCCGTCATCCGGTGGCGCGACGCACGAGCCCCGGCCCTGACCTCCGGTCCGTCCCCTGGGTCCTCAGGACGGAGCGCCTCCCGGGCGGGCGAGGCCCCATGTCTGGAGCGCGTAGGGGCGTCCCTTCTCCTCACCGGTGATCAGTGGAACCTGGAGGAGCCGGAAGCCCGCCTTCGCGGCCACGGCGACGCTGGCGGTGTTCTCGGCCTCCAGTTCCAGGATCACCTGCTCCGCCCCCAGGTGCTCGAAGGCGTAGCCGGCCATCAGCCGCACCGCGCGTACCGCCAGCCCCCGGCCGCGGTGGGCGGGACCGACCGCGTAACCGATCTCGGTCCCTTCGGGGGCCCGCCGCAGCATCACCTCGCCGAGCGGTGCGCCGCCGTCGACGGTGATGGCGAGCAGGATCGCCGTGCCGTCCGCGCGCAGCTGCCGGTCGCGGCCCAGGCGCGTGCGGGCGGCCGCCGCGTCGAACGGGGAGACGATCGGGGTCCAGTACGCGATGTCGGGATCGTCGAAGAGGTCCGGCATCGAGGCCAGGTCCGCCTCCGTCCAGTCGCGCAGGACGAGACCCTCTCCCGAGATCTCGATCCGCTCCGGAAACGACGACGAGGTGCTGGTCATACCGATGGCCCTTCTGGTCTGTTCATGACGAGACAGGCTATCGGCGTGCGGATCAGACCGGGATCAGGGCAGCGGGCACGACGGCTGTGCGGGACGGCTGACGTCATGTCCGGTTGCCCGGGCCTCCCTCCGCGGGGGCGGCCCCCGGCTCCGCGGGCGTCGGGTGCTGGTGGCCGTGCCATTCGCAGAGCAGGACGGTGGCATCGTCGCCGAGCCGCCCGTCATGGTGGTGGAGCACGGCACGGACCAGGCGGCGCAGCGTCTCCGGGACGGGGAAGCCGTCGGCCTGGTGCCGGATGATGAATTCGACGAAGCGGTCCAGGCCGAATTCCCGGCCGGTGCGGTCGCGGGCCTCCGTGATGCCGTCGGTGTAGAGGAGGAGCCGGTCGCCGGGCTCCAGGTGTTCCCGGTGGATGAGCGCCGGCAGGCCCAGCTCCGTACCCAGGGGATGGCTGGGCCGGCGCTCCAGCGTGGTGATCCAGCGGCCGGCCCGGATGAGGATGGGCGGCGGGTGGCCGCAGGTGATCCAGGACAACAGACCGGTGTTCAGGTCGAGGTCCGCGAGCACGGCGGTGGCGTACCGGTCGTGCGTGAACTGCTCGATCAGCATCGTCTCGATGATGTCGCGCGCCTGGGTGATGCTGGCTCCCTGGCGGCGCTGGTTGCGGCAGGTGGCCATGGCGAGGTTGGCCGTCAGGCCCGCCGCCGTGTCGTGCCCCATGGCGTCGAAGACGGCCAGGTGGGCGATGTCGGCCGCCAGGGCGTAGTCGAAGGCGTCCCCGGCGGTGGCATAGGCCGGCTCCATCGCCGCGGCGATGGTCACCCGGGGACTGGTGAAGGTGCGCGGCGGCATCAGCGACCACTGCATCTCCGCGGACACCGACATCGGCTCCAGCCGGGTCAGCCGGGCGTAGGAGTCACTGTGGGAACGGGCAGAGACCAGCATCATGCCGACGAGCGAGGCCAGATCGCCCATGGTCTCCCGCGTTTCCTCGTCCGGTTCCTCGTGGGTGGTGACGGACAGGACACCAAGGCGCTCGGTACCGTCCAGGAGTGGCAGCCAGTGCAGCCGACGGCCCTCGGTGGCACCGAAGGAGGGCTGGAGGGTCTGGAAGGTCCGGCCGGCCAGCGTGCCGTCGATCCGCAGCTCCCGGCCGCCGCGCCCCGCGTCCAGTCCCTCGCCGGTGATCTCGCGCAGCATGTCCTCGCGCAGGTCGCAGACGTAGATGGTCACCGCCTCGAACCCGGCCCGCGAGGCGTACTCGGCCACGACGGCCGGGAGCTGCTCGAAGGTGGTGAGGTGACTGGCCCTGAGCAGGGCGGTGAGCATGCGGTGGTGGGAGTCGGGCACTGAAGACCCTCCGGCCTGTCTCGGGGGCGAGCGGCGCGCCTCGCGGTTGTCGTTGCTGGAGCTGGAGCTGGAGCTGGAGCTGGAGCTGGAGCTGGAGCTGGAATGGATGGAGTGGAGTGGGATGGCGATGACGCAGAGCGTCCATCCCAGCTGACGGACGCCCGACGGTCCGTACGCGACACCCCCGCTACGCCGTTCGCGCGACCCGGTTGCCCCGGGCGGGGCGGCCGGAGCGAGGAGGCCCGCCGGGGGAGGGCGGTCCTGCATGTCGCGGGTGGCCGCGCCGCCGCCTCCACCGGAGAGCCGTCACGTTTATGCGGGTGAATCCCTGCCCCCGCCCGGGTGAGCGCGCTGGACCAGCTCTGTCGCCCACGCCCCGGGGACGCTAGAAACCGCGCGTGATCAAAAATCTCGTACGGCGCTCCTCCGCGCTCCTCCTTGCCCTCATGCCGCTCCTGGCCGCCGCTCCCGCGTCGGCAGTCCCCGACGCGCCCGAGGCGTCGGGCCCGGACCCCATCGTCTTCGTCCACGGCTGGAACCCGGACCCCTCTCCCTGGCGGTCCATGGCCACCCGCTTCGAAGCCGACGGCTGGCCGGCCGACCACCTCGACCAGTGGAGCTACAACTCCACCCAGTCCAACGCCACGACCGCCGCACAGTTCGCCGAGGAGGTCGACCGCGTGCTGGCGCGCACGGGCGCCGCCAAGGTCGACGTCGTCACCCACTCGATGGGCGCGCTGTCCTCGCGGTACTACCTCAAGTACCTCGGCGGCGCGACCAAGGTCGATGCGTGGGTCTCCCTCGGCGGGCCCAACCACGGCACGGAGGTGGCACGTTGGTGCGGCGGCGCCGCCTGCGTCGAGATGCGACCGGGCTCCGTGTTCCTGAAGGACCTGAACTCCGGCGACGAGACCCCCGGCGCCACGCGGTACGCCACCTGGCGCTCGCCCTGCGACACCCTCATCAACCCCCCGAGCAGCGTCGTCCTGGACGGGGCGTTCAACAGCACCACCGCGTGCCTCGGCCACAGCGCCCTGCGCACCGACGGTGCCGTCTACGCCGAGGTGAGGACGCACGTCCGGTAGGCGGGGACGTCAGCCCGGCACGCTGAAGCTGAGTTCGAATTTCCCCTCGTGTCCCGGGATTTTGCTGCGGAAGACGGCCCGGGACATCGACTCGTCGAAGAGGGTGAGCTTCAGCGAGTCGTGTTCCTCGGTGTGGAACGCGTTCACGGGCTCCAGGTATACGAAGTTGCGGAACGGGCCGATGGGTTCCCCAAGGCCGTCGATATCGCTGGTCCCCAGCTCGACCTTGATGGTCTGGATCGGCACGCGCACGTTGATCAGGAGGGTGCCGCCCTGCTCGATGGACCCGTGAAAGATTCGTTCTTCGTCCACGCGAAGGATGATCGGTTCGAACACGGCGGTCATGACGGGACAGAACACGTCCCAGAATTTTATGTGCACCATCACATCTCTCCCTGCCGCTCGTCCCGGTTGTTTCGCCGGATGAGCTCTCGGGCGCCGCACGCCGGAGAGCTCACGGGCGTCCTAGAATTCGGACGGGTGCAGCGGGCCCACCATCCTGAAGCATGCGGACTGCAGCTCGTCGGGGGTGACCACCGGCTCCGCGAAGAGTTCGAAGTTCCGGTGCCGGATGAATCGGTCCGGGAACTTCACGGAACGGAACGAGGCCTGGTTCGGGTCGATTTCCGCCGCTTGGAGAACGAACGTCGATTCCTCGATCACCTCGGCCTTGACCTGGGGGTCGATGATCCCCGTGAAGAACTTGCTGTGAATGCGGAAATCGTCGAACGTCGCGATCCGCAGACAGAACCCGGGCGGAGCGACTGCTCGTACCAGCATTCCCGTCGTGCCGAAATTCAGGCTGGGTCCGGTCCACGCGAACGTGGCATCACGGCGGTCCTGTTCGGTCTCGATCTTGGCGATGTCGACCAGGCCCGTGTGATCGATGATGAAGAAATCAGGGAAGTTATTGGAAAAGAGTGAAAGCTTGAGCTGAGCCACGATGTCCCGCCTTCCATGACGAGTCCACGTGAGTTCCTGAGGGAAGATGAGTAGGGGACTACTCGCATCGGCGTCCATCAGGCCGCCGGCTGTGCGGGCGGGGCGTGAGAGCCGAGAAGGCCGCCCTCTGCGTCCATACGGGTGAGAGCGCCATCTCCATCATGCGCCGCCCGGGGTGCGCGCGCCAGCGATTCAAAACGATTACCGCTTCAACTACGCGGCTGCGTCCCAGCCTTGCGCTCAAGGGCGGCGATGCCGCGGTCCCCCAGCCCAAGGGCTGTACGATGGACCGGTTCCTGTGCCGAGGTGTCGGCTGCAGTGACCGGACTTCCTGTTCCTTCTGTGTCGATCTTGGGGTGACGTCTTATCAACCAGGCCGTGTAGTCGTCCGCGTTCCCGCGTGCTGTGTCGTCGCACGTGTCCGGGGGCGGACGTCGCGTTGGCCTGAGTTGCGTCACCCCTCCCCGCAGTCCTCTTTCCCGGGTGCAGCTCTGCCGTCTGCCCCGGGCTTTGTGTTCTCCGGCTCCGGTGCGGCTGCCGGCAGGGCTCCCCGATCCCTTTGGATCAGGAGTTTTCCCGTCGTGTCCTCCTCCGCGCTCGGCAACGAGCCGCAGCACACCACCCCGACCCCAACCCACCCGACCCCAACCCACCCGGCACCTCGCCGCCCGCACATGGCCCTGGCGGCCTGGATCGCCCTGTTGGTGCTGTTGACCGCCGAGCTGATGAACATGCTCGACCAGTCGGTCGTCCTGACCGCCCTGCCCGCGATCCAGGAGTCGACCGGCGCCGGACCGGTCGCGGTGCAGTGGCTGACCACCGCCTATTCGCTGCCCGTCGCCGTCGGGCTGATCACCGGCGGACGGCTCGGTGACCTCTACGGGCGCCGCAGGATCCTGCTGATCGGCACCCTCGTGTTCACCGCCGCCTCGCTGCTGTGCGGTCTGGCCACCGGCCCGGGCACGCTGATCGGCGCCCGCCTGCTCCAGGGCGTCGGCGTGGCCGTGATGATCCCGCAGGTCCTGGCGACCATGCACGTCACCTTCGAGGGCCAGAGCCGCAGCAAGGCGTTCGGCTTGTACGGGGCCGTGATGGCCCTCGCCAACGTCCTGGGCCCGGTCCTGGGCGGCGTGCTCACCCAGGCCGACCTGTTCGGGCTGTCCTGGCGGCCGATCTTCCTGGTCAATGTGCCCGTCGGGCTGGCCGTACTCCTCCTCGGACGCAGATTCGTCCCCGAATCGACCGTCCGCACGGCCGACCGGCTCGACGTGGCCGGCATGCTGCTGTCCGGCCTGGCCGTCGTCCTGGTCCTCTTCCCGCTCACCGAGGGCCACGCCCAGGGATGGGCGCTGTGGTGCTTCGTCATGCTCGCCGCCGGCGTCCTGGTCGCCGGTGTCTTCCTGGGCCACCAGCGGCGCAGGCAGGGCCGTGCCCCGCTGGTGACCCTGTCCCTCTTCCGGGTCAGGCAGTTCTCCGGGGGCATGGCCGCGGACCTGCTGCACGGCCTGCTGTGCGGCCTGTTCTTCATGACCTGGACGCTGTACCTGCAGCACGGCCTCGGTATGAGCCCGCTCCACGCGGCCCTGGCCTTCGTGTTGCTCTCCGTGGGAGAGCTGGGCGGCGCGACGGTCGCGGCGAAGACCGCCGGACGTTTCGCCCGCCGTCTGCCACAGGCCGGAGCCCTCGTCGCGACCGCTGCGATGGGCACCTACGGCCTCCAGATCGGCAGCCATCAGGCAGACCTGACCCTGGGGGCGATGGCCGCTCCGGTGGTGCTGATCGGGTTCGGCCTGGGCATGGTCTCCGGCCCGCTGGCTGATCTGTCACTGGCCAGGGTCCCGCACGAGGATGCCGGCTCGGCCTCCGGCCTGTTCAACACCGCCATTCACCTGGGCATCGTGCTGGGCACCGCGCTGACCGCCGTGGTGTTCTTCGCCCTCACCGGCGGCTCTTCCGACGGCGCGGTCAACCGCGACGCGTTCGTCACCGTGCTGTGGTGGGTCGGCGGCCTCCTGGCCCTGATGTGGGCGCTGATGTTCTGCCTGCCCAGGCACACCGACCACCAGGCCGACTGATCCAGCCCCCCGGTGCACCCGAACGGGTGCACCGGGGGGTGCAAGGCTGATCAGTGAGAGGGGGAGGGCGTGATGCGGCCAGCAGGGCGGCCGTGGGCCTGGAAGCGGGGGAGGGGGCGAGTGGCCCTCCTTCGTCGGAGCGCTATGCCCTGATTGCCCCGATATTCTGGGAAGTGTGATCGAGTCTGGACGGCCGATGCTCCGCCGGCGCTACGGCCGGGGGAGGCTTGTGCGGCTGTCGCCGGTCATCTTGACCGTCGTGATCGCGAGCCTGGCCTACAGCACGCCGCCCGAGATGGCCTTCAGCCGCCTCCTGCCCGCGGCGCCCGCCCTGGCGGCCGCCATGTGGCCGGTGCTCCCCACGGTCCTGCTCGGCACGGTCTGCCTCATTCTGATGATCGGTCTCAGCCTCGTCTTCCCCGACCTCGGCACGTGGTGGACGGCCGCGGGCATCATCGCGGTGACCGTGGCCGCCGCGTACGGAAGCCACGTCCGGCTCCAGCGCGAGCGCACCCTCTTTCACGTACGCCTCGTCGCCGACGCGGCGCAGCAGGTGGTACTGAGCCCCATCCCGCGCTCCTTCGACAACGTCGACGTCGAGTCGCTGTACCTCGCGGCGGCCGCCGAGGCCCGCATCGGCGGGGACTTCTACGAGGTGGTCGACACGCCGTACGGGGTCAGGCTGCTCATCGGTGACGTGCGCGGCAAGGGCCTGCCGGCCGTGGGGGCGGCCGCGGCGATCGTCAACGCCTTCCGGGAAGCGGCCTTCGGCGAGGGCGACTTGGTGGACGTCGCGCGCCGGCTGGATGCCAGCAGCACCCGTTACAACGCCGCCTTTCCGCCCGAGGGGCCGATGGAGCGCTTCGCCACCGCCCTCCTCGTCGAAATCCCGCACGAGGAAAGGCGCATCGACATCCTCAACTGCGGACATCCGCCGCCGCTGCTCCTGAACGGCGGCAGGCTCCGCGTTCTGGAGTCCGCCGCCCCCTCGCCCCTGCTCAGCCTCGCCGAGCTGATCGGCGAGCACTACACCGTCGACACCTTCGACTTCGGCCCCGGAGACCTGCTGCTCGTCTACACGGACGGGATCGCCGAGGCCCGCGCCCGCGACGGTGAGTTCTTCCCGCTGACCGCGTGGATGCGGGGACAGCCCCCGACGCCGCCCCGCGAACTCCTCGCGGCCCTTCACCGCGACCTCCTGCGCTACACCCGGGGCCGCCTCGACGACGACATCGCCGCGCTCGCCGTACGCCGGCGCGAGCCCTGAGGTCCGAAGCCCCCGCGACGCGGGGCGGGCGGCTACCGCCGTACGCCGGCGTGTTCGAGGACCGCGCGGACCTCCGCGGCGATCGCGCTCTCGTTGGCTTCGAACTCGGGGCCGGTCAGCATGCGGGTGTCGGTCGGCAGACCGGTGAGCACCGGGGTGTGGAGGTGGCCGCCGGGCAGGTGCGGGGCGAGTTCGGCCCGTAGCCGGTTGGAGCGGTAGGCGACCTCGTTGGACAGGTAGCCGCCCCCGCCACCCGCCACGGCCCGCGAGCCCGGCGTGGGGCCGTCGGCCCGGTCGACGGGAGCCGTGCCCCCCGCCGGGATCTCGGTCACCTCGGTGTTGAGGAGGACCGGGTACGGGGTCTGCACCGCGGCGGTCACCGCGTCGGCGGGCAGGGTGGTGCGGATGAACTCCGGGCCCGGGCCGAGACCCGGGGCCGTCACCGGACGCTCGCGGGTGCCACCGGAGAGGGCGCGCGCGTTGTCGGGGTACGGGTCGGCGGACCGCGCGCGCCCCGCCCAGTCCTCCAGGGTGAAGATGCCCGGGTAGCCCTGACTCACGGTGGTGATGACGTCGGCCGAGGCGGGACCGGCGGCCAGGTGCGGGGCGAACGCACGCTCGACGATGCCGGCGTCGAAGTCCGCGTACCGCACCGGCAGTACGACGGCGCGGATCTCGGCGGGGCTGCCGTCGGCGAGGGTCACGCGCCGCCCGTTGAGCTGCAGCGCGGCCGACCCGGACGGGTTGGCGCGGCGGATCTCCGCGTCGAGCCCGAAGGGGTCGAACCCGCTGATGAAGAGCCTTCGTACGCCGGGTTCCGCCCGGAAGGCGTTGGCGGTGAGGCCGCGGGAGGCATCCTCGAAGCGGGCGCGGAGCGCCGCCCGGTCGACGCTGAAGTCCGGTTGCCAGCGGGCGAGCGCGGCGGTCATGCCGAGGCGCGCCCAGTACAGCGGCCGGTCGTCCCCCGCAGCGAGGTCGCCGCCGGGCCGCTGCCCCTGGGCCCGCCGTACGGAGGCCTGCCAGAGGGCCTCGCCCCAGGAACCGAGGAGCCGTTCGGCCTCGGCGGGGCTGCGCGTCGAGCACAGGGCGGCGGGGAACCGTCGTACGAAGTCCCCGAAACCGGCACGCTCGACCAGGGCGCTGGTGCGGGAGTCCGCGAGGCGAGCCTGTTCGGGGTCGAGCGGTACGGAGGCCGGGGGGCGGCAGGCGGACGCGTGGTCGGCCGCGTGCGCCGGCGCGGCGACCGCCACGGGGAGCACGGTGACGAGGAGGGCTGCGGCCGATGCCGCACGCCGTAAGAGCATCATGCGATGTGACATTACATAGCGAGTCTCACCCCTACCAGGCGTACCGGTGGCAACCGCTGGAACTGGCTCAACTCCACTGGGGGGACGACCGGTTCGGCGCGCTTGCCCGGCCGTGCCCCGTCCTAACGGACCCGCCCCGAGAGCCAGGGCGTGAGCGAGGGGCCCAGGATGCGTTCCTTGTACGTCTCGTCGCCGGGAAGAGGGACGTGGAGGCGGTAGCCGGGAGGGAAGAACCGTCCCTGCACGAAGGCCAGTCCGCTGTAGACGGACATCAGGAACACCGGGACGGCGCTGCGCGGTACGTCATGGAACTCGACCCTGTCCACGGTGATCGTTGCGTCGTCGTCGGGGAAGAGCCGGACGGTGACGGCCGGGCTGCCGCCCAGTTCGACGAACGCCTCGTGGGGCAGCGAGCCGTCGGGGTCGGCGGCGGTGAACAGCGGCGCGGAACTGCGCCGCGACGTCTGGTCGGCGCCGATGTCGTCGGTGACGGACACGGCCAGCCGGTACTCGGCCGCGACGGCCCGTATCGCGGCGACGGCCGACTCGGTCGTGGGCAGGGAGGGGTAGGTCATCGTCCCCATGATGCCGCAGCGGGTGACCGGGCGAGGGGGCGGGCGGCCCGGCTCCCCAAGGGCCGGCCAGGCGGCCCGGTGGGGGATCATGCTGGTGTGGCGGCGGCTCGGCTCGGCTCGGGCGCGGAGGGTACGGAGGGGGTACGGCATGGAGGCTGTTCGACAGGCGGAGGCCGTGACGGTCGCGAGTCTCATCGCGGCGGTGGAGCAGGGGCGGAGCGGGGCGCTGTGGCGGCTGGAGGGCGCGGACCGGCAGCTGGACGCGAACCTGGTGCGCCACCTGCCCGGGACCGGCGGGGCGGCGTACACCGAGGACGAGGTCGACGTGATGCTGGTCGTCGTCGCGGGCGGCGGCACCCTCACCCTCGACGGGACCCCGTCCCCGCTGTCCCCGGGGTTTCTCGGTCTGCTGCCGCGCGGCACGTCCCGGTCCGTGCTGGCCGGCTCCGAGGGGCTGCTCGTCCTGACCGTCCACCGCAAGCGCCGGGCGATGAGCATCGGACGGGCCGCCCCCGCGGCTGAGCCGGAGCCGTGCGCGGTCCACCTGGTGTGCGGCTGGTGTCACCGGCACGCGATCGAGGCCGACGCCCGCTACTGCACAGGCTGCGGCACGGCGTTGGCGACCCGCCCGGCAGCTTGACCGAGCTCAGCACCAGGTGCAGGTGCAGGCGCTGCCCGGGCCGGGGACTCGGCCGACCCGGGCACGGAATTCACACCACTACTCCATGAGCTGGAACGTCCACGCCTGGTCCTGATCGCTGACGGCGAGCGGCCTCAGGGCGACGCGCGGCGGGAAGATGTCCAGCACGCTGAGGTCCAGGGCGAGCTCCTCGCCGTCGACCTTGCCCCCGGGGACGACGACGTGGAAGGCGTCCGGCCGCTCGCTCTGGCGGAGCTCCCACGGGCGGGGCTCGGGGTAGCCGACGACCTCATTGTTCACCTCCGGGGCGCCGTCGAAGGACAGGTACGTTTCGCTCCTGAGATTGCGCAGCGTGC
This sequence comes from Streptomyces sp. NPDC016562, assembly GCF_043076955.1. Lineage (NCBI taxonomy): Bacteria > Bacillati > Actinomycetota > Actinomycetes > Kitasatosporales > Streptomycetaceae > Streptomyces > Streptomyces sp. NPDC016562. Next base: position 31,387 of record NZ_JBIBRZ010000010.1, read on the forward strand.
AGGTGCCGTTGCCGAGTTGCTCCACCTGCCATTCCTGCTCACCGGGATTGCCCGTGGGCGGCAGCACCACCACAGGGCTCTTGGGCTCCGACGACCCTCCCTCCAGCGTGAGCAGGTCGTCACGCGTACGGGTGATCATGTAGGTGCCGTTGCGTACAGGCTCCATGGCCGACTCCACTTCTGACGTGCGGTCCCCCCGCGGGGCTCCGCCGATGTTCTGGGCGAGGCATCCCTTCCCCGCCGCCGCACCAGAAGGGTCGGAAACGCTCCCTGTCACCCTTCAGGATGACCGCGGCACATTCGTCCTGCGGCTCCCCGGCCCGCGCACGACGCCCACTCTTCGACTGACCTGGCGATCGGTGCATGAGAGCGGCGTGAGGGGAAAGCCGCCAGGTATGGCACGCACACCGCAAGCACAGCACGGCGACGACCGCGAGCCCCACGCCGACGGCCCCGGCCGCCTCGGCCCCGATGAGCAGGTCGAGGAGCGAGCTCCGGATGGCCCGTCGGACTTGTCCAAGCGGTCCTGGAGGGCGACGCTGCGCGGCACGATGCAGGAGTTCAAGGACGACGAGCTGGCCGACCGGGCCGCGGCGCTGACCTACTACGGCGTACTGGCCCTCTTCCCGGCCCTGCTCGTGCTGGTGTCGCTCCTGGGCATCGCCGGAGAGTCGGCCACGACGCAGGTGCTGGACAACCTGCGGAAACTGACTCCCGGCTCCGCGCGCGATGTGATCACCCAAGCGGTGCAGCAGCTCCAAGACAACAGCGGTATCGGTTCGATCGTGGCGATCGTGGGCCTGGCCGTGGCGATCTGGTCGGCATCGGGCTACGTCGCCGCCTTCATCCGCACCTCGAACGCCGTCTACGACATGCCTGAGGGCCGGCCGGTGTGGAAGGTGCTGCCGCTCCGGCTGGCGCTGACGATCACCCTGATGATCCTCGCGGTGGTCAGCGCCCTGATCGTGGTCTTCACCGGCGGTCTGGCCCGGCAGGCCGGCGCCGTCCTCGGACTCGGGGACACGGCGATGACGGTGTGGTCGATCGCGAAGTGGCCGGTGCTGGTCCTGCTGGTCACGACCATGATTTCGATCCTGTACTGGGCCGCCCCGAACGCCAAGGGCCGCGGTTTCAAATGGATCACCCCCGGCAGCCTCCTGGCGCTGGTGATCTGGATGATCGCCTCGGCCGGCTTCGCTTTCTACGTGGCGAACTTCGGCTCCTACAACAAGACGTACGGGACCCTCGCCGGTGTGATCATCTTCCTGGTGTGGCTGTGGATCACCAACCTGGCCATCCTCCTGGGCCTGGAGTTCGACGCCGAGATGGCTCGCCAACGCGCCATCGCCGGGGGCTACCCGGCCGACAAGGAGCCCTACGTCGAGCCCCGGGACACCCGTGCGTGGAGCGACGAGGAACGCCGCCGCCTGGAGTGAGACGTGTGGCGCGTCGAAGGACGGGGAAGCGGCGCTGTATGAGGATTCTGGCCTCCGTGCGCCACGGCGATCATCGGCTGACGCGGCAGATGACGGCCTGGGACCCTGCCTGGGCCCGTCGGATGCTGCCACCGGTCGAGGAGGCCGCCGAGCACACGAAGCTCTGGTGGGCGGCCGCCGTGATCATGGCCGCTGCGGGGGGCTGGCGGGGCCGCATGGCCGCCACCGCAGGGATCGCGGCCATGGCGGCAGCGGAGCTGCTGTCCAACGGGGTCGCGAAACAGCTGGTCGAGCGGCGCCGCCCGCCCAAGGAGTGGGTCCCGGCCGACGAGGTCGAGGACCGGCCCGACAGCTCCTCCTTCCCCTCCGGGCACACCGCCGCCGCGGTGGCTTTCACTGCCGGCGTCGCGCCCACCTGGCCCCTGGCCGGCGCGGCCTGCGCCCTGCCGGCCGCCTTGGTGGCCGTCCAGCGGGTCCACAGCGGCGCGCACTACTCCTCCGACGTCGCCGCCGGAGCCGCCGTCGGCCTGGTCGCGGCCGCCCTCGCCCGGGCCACGCCCCGCCTGCTCATCCGCCGCATGGGCTGACGGCGCCCGTGTGAAATCCCGGGCGCCCGCGTGAAATCCCCGCGAGTCGACACATCTAGGACGCCTGCTGTCCTATACGGCGGCCATGCTTCCGTTTGGGCCGCCCGGAGCGGCCTGCCCCCCCGCGAGGAGCCCCCCTTGCGAGGAGCCCCTTCGGCTCGCGTCTCCCCAAGGAGTGATCCCATGCAGCCTCCCACCATCGCGCCATGCCTCGGCGTGTCGGACACCCAGGCAAGCGTCGACTTCTACGAGAAGCTCGGCTTCACCGCCCTGCCCGCCGGCGACGACCCGGACGACGACCTGCGCATGCTGCTCTTCGACGGCGAGTTCGCCCTGATGGTCTACCGCGAACAGCACCTGCGCAGCTGGCTGCCCGTCCTGAAGGACACCCCGATCGGGGCGTTCGGCATGTTCTACCTGGCCGTCGACGACTTCGACGCCTACGTCGAGCGCATCCGGCCGCTGGTCACCATCCAGAAGGACGTGATGCAGCACCACGACGACAAGCTGTTCTACTTCACCGACCCCGACGGCTACGTCATCGGCGTCAACCAGAAGCGGACCCGGTGAGCACCGCGCGCCCGCCCTGGGCTGGGAGATCACCCAGACCCGGTCGGCCCTTCTGCATCAGCGCCGCCGGCCCCACGGGCTGACGCCACCCCTCCTGAGAGCGCCGACGGGCCGCTACGAGCCCGCACTTGCCGGGGTTTTCCACGGTTTCGCCCTGCCCCGCCCGCCGCTGCTGGGAGCATCGGGGTAAGGGAGAGGTCTCGCCCGTGCCGCCACCGCAGGAGCAGACGATGGAACCGACGACCCGATGCCGTACTGCGGCCGACCTGTTCCCCTTAAAGGTCCTCGTCTGCGGCTTCTGTCGAGCCACCGCGGCCACGGGTGGGACGCGCACCCTCAGCGCCGAGGGCGAGTTCCTGACGGTGACCTGGCACAGCGCTGCCTGCCCCCACCACGCAGCCGACCTGATCCTCGCCGCGGACGACTGACGGCGTCGGTCCCCGTAGCGGCCGGATTACCTGACGAATCATCAGTATGGGTTGAATGGGTGCAACCCCCCTATGTCCTCGGCATGCTGCACTGTCATATTCGTGCCAGCGCCCCCGCTCATCTCGTTGCACCCGTCTGGGGAAGGCAGGAACATGGGGACATTCAGGTATGGAACCGCGGCGTCGGCCATCGTGCTGGCAGCCGTGGGATCGCTCGCCGCCGCGGGAGGCACGGCTCACGCGGAAGCGGGTCAGGACACCATCAGCATGCTGAAGCAGGAGAAGACCCAGTGGTGCTGGGTCGCCTCCGGGCTGACCATCGCCAGGTTCCAGGGCTTGGGTTCCACGCAGACCGACTTCTGCAACCGGTCCCAGCCCGCCTACGGTTGCAACAACCAGCCCGCCACGCTCGACGACATGGCCAGGGGCTGGAGCAGCCTCGGGATGTCCCACACCGGCTCGGGCCTGAGCAGCGCGGCCACCTTCAACCAGGTGTACACCGACGTCAAGGCGGCCCGGCCGATCGGTGCCCGCATCGGCTGGTCGTCCGGCGGCGGCCACATGAACGTGGTCTACGGCTTCGACACGGCGAACACCACCATCGCCGTGGCCGACCCGTGGCCGGACACCACCACGTACACGTGGTGGAACTACAACGACTACGTGAGCAACAACTCCTCCAAGTGGACCCACTCCCGCATCGGTATCTCCCGCTAAGGCAGGCGACATGCGCGACACCAACACGCACGGCAAGCGGGCGGACTCCCGCTTCTCCCGCCTGTCCCTCGTCATCGCGCTGAGTGCATCCGCACTGAGTGCGTCCGCACTGCTCTCCGTCGCGGGAGTGGCCCATGCGGCCCCGGCCAAGGACCCCCTACCGGCCGACATCCCCGACTACCAGGCCGCCCTCGACGCGGTGAAGTCCACCGACGTCCGCAACGCCGTCTGCCGTTTCCTGCGCACCCCCCTGCCCACCGGTAGTGGCGCCGACGGGCCGGTACAGACGCTCCCCGAAACGACCGAGCCGTGCCAGGGTCTCCCGCTCTTCACGATCAAGGACCCGGTGGCACGGAACGAGATCACCCCCGGCTTCGTCGCGGGCACCGCCAAGCCCCTGCCCACCGAGGCGGTCAAGCTGACCCAGCTGGTCTCCTCCCTGAGCGTCACCGTCAACGGCCGCAACGCCACCGTCATGCTCGCCCCCACCCAGGGCGGCGGCTGGCACCTGGCGGCCATCCGTGACGGCGACGGCGACGCCACGTACGCCGGCAAGGCCACCCTGGGCACGCTGGTCTTCACCGAGCCGCAGATCCGCGGCTGGTACCAGCTCAAGCTCACCACCGTCGAGCCCCTCAACGACGAAGCCCGGCAAGGCCTGGGCGGTCAGGCGTCGGTGTCGCTCAGCGACTACCAGAACCTGGTCAAGGCCCGCTACGCCGACAAGCTGCCCGGCTCGCAGTACGACGTCAACGGTTACTCCAGCGGCTACAGCACCCAGCGAAAGCCGGACGGCGCCTCGTCCTCGCCCCTGCTCCTGGCCGGTGGCTCCAGCGCGGCACTCGCCCTCGCGGGCGGGGCCGCCCTCCTCCACCGGCGCCGGCGCCCGGCCACCGGCTGAGCCAGGTCCCGTACGCCCCCCTCCCTCACTCCCACGGATTCGGAGCTCAGGAACCGGCAACTTCCGGTAAGGGCACATGGGGAGGCGGGCGTACGGGTAGTGTCCCGGCGGCCATGTCAGGAGACGCCACGGTGTTCGGCTCCGGGCCAGGCGAGAAGGGTGCCGCCAGCGTGCTGACCGATGCGGAGGTCCTGGCAGCCGTACGCCGGGAGTTGCTGAACCGGCGTGAGTCAACCGACGCCCTCGACGACCCCGGCGACACGACCCGGTGCCTTCTGGTCGAAGGCAGCATCGTGCGGTTGGTGGAGACCCGCCGGGAGACTCGACAGGTCCACTACGGATCCATCGACCTGGCGAGGCGGCCCGTCTACGGCGCCGACCTCCAGGACTACGCGGTACCCGTCCCCGAGGACCTCTCCACGCCGACGACGCTGAAGCTGGTGCGACGCGGGTCCGTGAGCGAGCACTCCTGCGACTGCGGCAACGGGAGGGTGGGCTGCAAACGCTGTGAGGGGACGGGCGACCTCCACTGCGAGCCCTGGAGGCCGTGCGGTGACTGCCGAGGCCTCGACTGCTGCCTGCGATGCGACGGAACCGGCAAACAGAACCGCCGCCCCCAGGTGCGGAGCGAGCCGGGAGGCGAGGCCACCGAGCGCGTCACGTGCAAGCAGTGCGGAAGCCCCGCATCGGCCTGCGCCACCTGCCGGGGACGCGGCAAGGTGCGCTGCACGCGCTGTGACGGTACGGGTGCGCGTGAATGCACCGACTGCCACCGCGCGGGTACCGTCGTCCACGATCACTGCAAGGGCAAGGCCAGGATCGTGACCTGGACCGAAGGGATCATCGCCCGACGGCCCGACGTCGCCCCCATCAAGATCACACCCGCACTGCCCTGCCCGGCCCGGCAGCAGGCACAGGAGCACGGCGACTGGACACGGACCCAGGTGACCGGCAAACGCGCCACCGTGGGCAAGGACAGCGTGATCGCGGACGTCCTCGAGCCGTACCTCGGCATACGCAAGGGCGAGATCACCCGGCGGATCTCGGTGCGCCACTTGTCGGTGGTCCGGCTCACGCTGACTGCGCACCCCCACCGCGTCTACTACGTCATCCCCACACACGGGGCGCCCCGGGTCCTGGTTCTCCCCTCAAAGCGACGCACCTGGCAAGGGGTGGCGCTGCTCGTGGCGGGGTTGGCCGTACTCGCGCTCGCCGCACGCTTCTTCGCCTGACCCCCGACGTACGGCCTGCCGCCCCATGGACGTGCGGCGGCCGCGCGGGCGCGCGGCGGCCCTCCCGTGGGGAGCCGGGGGCCGCCGCGCCTGGGATGGCCCGGAGCCACACCCTACGCACGGGCCCCGGTGGACCGATAGGCATATGACAAGGCGGGCGTTCCGTTCGCCGCCTCAGCGACCCCCGGGCGGCTGGGAGCCACTACGGGCGGGCCGGCCGAGGGCTGGGGGCGTCAGCCGAGGGTGCCGAGGAGTTCGTTGCACGCCTGCTCGCAGGAGCGGCAGGCTTCGGCGCAGATGCGGCAGTGCTCGTGCAGGTCGGCGTGCTGTCCGCAGGCGTCGGCGCACGCCTTGCAGACCATGGCGCACGCCCTCAGGATCGCGGCCGTGATGTTGGCGTCGTAGCCGGTGTGGCGGGAGAGGACCGCGGCGGTGGCCGTGCAGATGTCGGCGCAGTCCATGTCGGTCCGGATGCACTTGGCGAGATCGCCCACCATGCCCTCGGACAGGCAGGCGTCGGCACACGCCGTACACGCCTGCCGCGCAGGCGAGGCACTCCTCGATGCAGCGCGTGAGCTTCAGCTGGTCGATGTCGCCGAGGTCGGCCGGGTAGGTGGCGAGCATGTCCTTGACGGTGCTGGACATCAGGAATCCTCCGTTCCCCGCGGGGCCGGCGGAGCCGGTGCGGCCGCCGTCGAAGCCCCCGGTACCTCCAGCTAACGCCCCCGACCGCAAACGCGCCCGGCCGCACCGTGGGGTGCGAGCGGGCGCGATGCCGTACGGCTGGGTCAGTGGTAGGCGTGGACGACGGCGTGGCCCTTGCCGCGGCTGATCATCCACTTGTTCACCGGCGTCGTGATCAGGAAGGCCACGGCGAAACCGCCCAGCAGCGCCGTCCAGAACAGGGCGTCCGACAGGTGGGCGTCCATCGCGCCGGGGACCAGGGCGATGATGCCGTTGTCGACGAGCTCCATCACGGCGATCGAGAGGGTGTCGGCGGCCAGCGCGACCTTGACCGCGGTCTTGAGGTCCAGGCCGGCCTTGCGGACCGCGAACAGGGTGAACGAGTAGCCGAAGACGAACGCCAGGGCGATCGCAAGGATCATCGTCTGGACGTTGCCCCACATCAGGGCCGTTCCGATGACCATTCCGAGAATCTCGCCGAGGGCGCATCCGGTCAGGCAGTGCAGCGTCGCCTTCGCTGCGGCCCCCCAGGTCACCCCGCCCATCCCGTGCCCGGCGTGACCCGCGTGCGCTTGGTGCGCGGCGTGGTCGTGACCTGCGGCTGTGTGGTGTGCGCTGTGGTCCATGACCGTCATCTCCCATCCCGTCCAGTGTGACCCGCTCCCCGCGGGCTCACACGCCGTACTGTATACCCCTGGGGGGTATATGCAAGTGGTGTCCGTCGGGCGGAAGTGGCGCAGGCGTCGCCGGGGGGAGTCGGTATGGCTTAGCGGGGAGCCGTCGCTCGGCAGCCGGCAGCCGGTAGCCGGCAGCCCTCGCCTCGCCGCTCGCGAAGGGGTCGCCTACGATGCCGCCATGGACGATCAGGAGGTGCGAGCGGTGAGGCCCTTCGGCCTGCGCTCGTACCTGCTCCTCGTCCTGCTCGTACTCGCGGGCCTGGTGGCCATGCACGGCCTGGGGCCCGCCCCCGTACCGGCCGCCGCACACGCGGGGGCCACTTCCCACCACACGTCGGCCATGGGCCACGAGCGGACGACCGCCGTGGACGCCTCGTCGCGGAACGCGTGCGTACATGCCGGTGATCCGGCCGGAAACCGGGGCGGCGGCCACGCCGAGCACGCCGACGCGACCTGTGCCGCCACCGGTACGGCGGGCGCGCCGGTGCTGCCCGCGCCCGCGGCCCTGCCCGCCCAGGCCGACGCCCAGGCGGCCCTCGGGCACGGGGTCATCCCGGGTGCCTGCGCCTGCGGGCGCGCACCGCCGTCACTGAGCGAACTTCAACTCCTGCGCATATAGGGCGGCTTCCCGGCCCCCGGCCCCGAAGGGCCGTCGAGCCCCTCAGCCCCGCCCCCTTCCGTACGCCCGCCGACGCGCGCGTGCCCCACAGCAGGAGTCACCCCATGACGATGACCACGACCACGACCACGACTACCAAGCGTTCCCTGATCCGCCGTGCCACGTCCACGGCCGCGGCCGCCACTGCCGCTCTCGTCCTCGCCGCCTGCGGCAGCAACGGCGACACCGCCGGCGGCTCCGCCCACAACGGCCACAACGCCGCCACGCCCTCCGCCTCCACTCCCACGCGGCAGGGCGACCACAACACCGCCGACATCGCCTTCGCGCAGGGGATGATCCCCCACCACCGTCAGGCCGTCGAGATGGCCGACCTCGCCGCGACGCGCGCCGAATCCGCCGAGGTGAAGAAGTTGGCCGACGAGATCAAGAAGGCCCAGGACCCGGAGATCAAGACCCTGTCCGGCTGGCTGACCTCCTGGGGTGAGCAGGTCCCGGCCGAGGCCGGCGGCCACGACGGACACGAGGGACACGACATGTCCGGGATGATGACGGCCGAGGAGATGAAGCAGCTGCAATCGGCCTCGGGCAAGGCGTTCGACACCGCCTTCCTGACCATGATGATCAAGCACCACGAAGGCGCCGTGGCCATGGCCAAGACCGAGCAGTCCGACGGTGCGCGCCAGCCCAGCAAGGACATGGCCGGTCAGATCGTCACCTCGCAGAGTGCGGAGATCGCACGGATGAACACCCTCCTCGGCAAGAGCTGACCCGCGCCAGCACCCCGGGTACGGCCAGCCAGCCGACAACGGCGGGCTGCCCGTACCCGGGCAGGGACCCACTCGCGCGCTACGGGGAGTCGGCGGTGCGTCGGTGTTCTGCCCTCCCGCCAGACGTTCTACCGTGAGCGCATGGAACAGCGCATCACCCTGATCACGCTCGGGGTTTCCGATCTGGCACGCGCCAAGGCCTTCTACGAGGCCCTTGGCTGGCGGGGACAGGAGGTCCAGGCCACGGTCTTCTTCCAGGCCGGCGGGCTCGCGCTGGTGCTGTGGGATCGGGAGGAACTGGCCCGCGACTGCGGGCTGGAGCCCGGACAGGTCGGCGAGGCCGGCGGGTTCGGCGGGATCGTCCTGGCCCACAACGTCCGCTCCGAGACCGAGGTGGACGAACTGCTTGCCGCAGTACGGCGGGCGGGCGGCACCGTCACCAAGCCCGCGGCCGTCAATGCGATCGGGTTCTACTCCAGTGCCTTCATGGACCCGGACGGCCATTGCTGGGAAGTCGCCTACAACCCGGGATTCCCCCTTGCCGCGGACGGCTCCCTCACGCTGCCCGATTTCGGCAGTGCCGCACACTGACAGGGGCGCGACGCCGGGTATAACGCCCATGACCGGCACGGTCCTTGGAGGCGGCTTGCCCACTGGTGAACGCGTGCCCGCATCCGCCGCGAGAAGGAAGTCCGCTACGAAGCCAGACCGGCCCGGACGGAACGGAACTCCGCCGCCGGGTCCGCGGCACGGGTGACCGTCCGGCCGACCACCACATGGGTCGCCCCGGCGGCGATCGCCGCACGCGCTGTCCCCGGGCGGGCGTGCTCCGCCGGAGACCCGCCGGGCAGCGTGACTCCCGGCGTGACGATCAGGGCATCGGGCCCCAGGACGCCGCGCAGGGCCGCGACCTCCTGCGGCGAGGCGATCACCCCGTCGCAGCCGGCCTTCCGCGCCAGCCGGGCCAGCCGGAGGACCTGCTCGTCCACCGCGTCGCCGACACCGACGTCGGCGAGATCCGTGTCGGTCATGCTGGTGACCACGGTCAGGGCGAGGACGCGCAGGCCGGGGAAGTCGCGAGCGGCCTCGACCGCGGCGGACATGATGCCGATGCCGCCCATGCCGTGCACGGTGACCATGGACACGCCCAAGGCCCCCGCGGCGCGAACCGCACCCGCAACCGAGTTCGGGATCTCGAAGAGCTTGAGGTCCAGGAAGACCTCCTTGCCCTGCCGGACGAGATCCCTGACGACGTCCGGCCCCTCAGCGGTGAGCAGTTCCAAGCCGACCTTGTAGAGGCGGCACTCGTTGCCCAGCCGCGCGACGACGGCATCGGCGGTCGCTCGGTTGTCGAAGTCCAAGGCGACGATGATCTGGCTGGTCGGGTCCAGATCTGTCGGGTCCAGGTCTGTCGGGTGCGGGCTTGCGGGGTGCGGGCTTGTCGGGTCCATGCCGCCATTGTGCCGCCCGGCCTGATCGCTAGCTCTTCTTCACGTCCTCGGCATTGCGCCAGATCGTGAGGTCGACGGTGAGGTACTTGCTCGGCTCGTTCGCGCCGGACTTGCCGCGGAAGGTCGCCACCGCGATGTGACCGGCCTTGCTCAGCACACACATCTGCGATCCGTCCGTGAGCTGGTCCATCCCCACCTTTTCGGTGAAACGGGTCACGGCCCGGCACGTCTCCAGCGAGCCCTTCTCCGTGTTGTTCAGCAGGACCAGCTTCCCGTTGGCGGTGCCCACCTTCTCGTCCCCGAACATCCGATCCCGGTAGTAGAAGAGGTCGGCGTGGCCGTACAACACGCCCGCGCCGGTGGGCTCCTCGGCCGGGCGCGGCGGGTTGTCGGCGAACATCAGCTGGTGGTTCTGCGGCACGTCGATGCCCTGATACGAGACGGGCTGCGGCTCGGCCGGCTTCTGCGACGTGCCCGAGGAGGCACTGCCGCCGGCCGCACCCCCGCTGGACGCCTTGGAGTCGCCGCCCTTGCCCTTGTCGTCCGGCAACAGCGACCCGATGACCGCGAGCCCGATGACCGCGGCCACGACGGCCCCCGCCACGATCAGCCCGGTCCGCTTGGGACGGGTCGGGGCGGTCGGCACGAACCCCTGGGTGGGGTAGGTCGGCGGCATGCCGTGACCCGGCGGGTACGAGGCTTGCGGGTACGGGGGGCGCGGGTACGAGGCCTGCGGGTGCGCGGGCTGCGGATACGGCGGCTGCTGCGGCCGGTAGCCGGGCGGCGGCGCCATCCCCGGAGCGGGCTGCGCCGGCGCGGCCTGGGTCGGTGCGGCATGCGTCGGGGCGGCGGCCATGGAGGTCGGCGTGTACGGGGACGCCGGGGAACTCGGCAGCGCCGTCGGGGCGGGACCCGCGCTCGGCGCCGTACCAGGGCTCACCGCCTCCGTGGGCGGATGCGGCGGCGGGGTCGGCACCGGGGTGGGCAGCTGGAGCCGTTCGGTGATGGAGCCGGTCACATCGCGCGGCAGCCAGTCCTCGCCCTGGCGCAGTGGGACGGGCGAGGCTTCGTTGCACAGCTCGATGATCTCGCTCAGGGACGGGCGGTCGGCCGGGTCGCGGCTGAGGCAGCGGGTCACCACGGGCCGCAGCTCCGCGGGGAGCCCGCTGAGGTCGGGGTCCTCGTGCACGATCCGGTAGAGCACGGCGTGCGAAGGCCCGTCACCGTAGACGGAGGCCCCGGTCGCGGCGAAGGCCGCGATCAGGCCGAGGGCGAAGACGTCGGTGGCCGGGGTGATCGTACCCACCGACGCCTGCTCGGGCGCCATGAACGCCGGAGTGCCGATGCTGACGCCGGTGTTGGTCAGGGCGGTGCTGTCGGCCGCCCGGGCGATGCCGAAGTCGATGACGCGCGGACCGTCGGAGGCGAGGAGGACGTTCGCGGGCTTCAGGTCGCGGTGGACGATGCCCGCGCCGTGGATGACGTGGAGGGCCTCGGCGACCCCGACCATCAGCAACAGCACGCTGCTCGACGGCAGTCCGCCGTGACGGGCCACGGCGTGCGCGAGCGAGGGGCCGGGGACGTACGCGGTGGCCAGCCAGGGCTGGGCCCCCTCGGTGTCCGAGTCGATGACCGGCGCCGTGTAGAGGCCCTGGACCCGCTGTGCGGACCGGACTTCCTGCTGGAAACGCCGGCGGAACTCGGGGTCCTCGCCGAACTCGGCCCGGATCACCTTGATGGCGATGGGCCGGCCGCCGGGCGTGTAGGAGAGGTACACCTTGCCCATACCGCCCGCACCCAGCACCGCCGCCAGGCGGTAGCCGCCCACGACGGTCGGATCGTCCGCCTTGAGCGGCTGGAAGAAGTCGGCCGAAGGTGCACTGCTCATAAGGAACCATCCCCCTGTTAGCGGCGATCCAGCTCCTGCCGACGCCCCGAAGTCACCGCGAGGGTATCCAATCTCCGGCGCGTCCGGAGCACGGGAGGCCGTTGCGCCACCCCGAAGCGGGAGCCGGAACGGGCCGGCAAACTTCATGGCGTCCGGCCGGCCCCGATGCGACCCTTCAGCAATGACGACGAGACGACGGAACCAGGCCGAGCGGGACGAGATCACCGTGGAGATCGGCTACGCGCTGCTCAGCGCATGCTTCCTCGGTGCCGTCGTGTTCGCGACGATCGCCGGGCCTGTCGCCGTCTGGAGCCTTCCTCCGGCGGTCGAGAAGTCCCTCCTGGTCGGCGGGGCTTGGGTCGCCGGTGTCCTTGCGGTGATCCGTGTCGTCCACGTCCTGTGGCGACATGGACAGGACCGCTGAGCGGTCCCCTGAGCCGATGCCAGGACAGGGGAAGAGGAAGCGCCGGCAAGGGGCGGACCGGCAGCGACTGGCTGCTCGCACCGCGCCGGACGCCGGGTGAGCCGTGCGGGCGTCCCCCACCTCCTCACGCGGGGCTACAGGGCGGTGGGTAGCGTGAGGGCATGGCGATGACGGACAAGCGGCGGGTCCTGTACCGGCAGGGCACCGGGTTCTGGCGGATGACGGCGAAGTGGGCTCTGGTCTTCGGCGCCCTGTACCTGCTCGACGGCGGGCTGCTCCGGTCATGGGGCGACGCTGTGGTCTGGCCGCTGATCGGGATCCTGCTGTGGGCGCCGTTCGGGATCGGCGTCGTCTGGTACCCGAAGAAGGACCAGCGCGTCGAGCTGACGGCTGGTGAACTGCGGGTGCGGCGCAAGAGGCTGGCGATGGAGGAGGTGAACCTGCTGCACGTGGCTCGGCTGTGGCTGGAGGGGCGGTCCACCGTGGACGTTCAGCCGGTGCGGGAATGGACACGGTCCGACCGGGTGGTGTGGGTGCCGCTGCGGGACGGCCGGGCGTTCGGCGTGGAGTTCCGCGACCCGGCCGCGTTCGCCGAGGTCTTCGGGTCCTTCGCGGTCGCGGCCTGCGGCGGGATGGACATCGTCCGCGCCAGGGCCGCAGCGGAGACCTACCCGGATCCGCGCCCGATGCGGCCCCGCCGCACCAACGACGCAGGCTCCCGGGCGGACTTCCTGGACCTCTTCGACTGAAAGCCGGGAACGCCCGGCGAGTCCACTTCGAAGGAAACAACCTGGACGCTGTCCGGCGGGGACTTCGAAAGGGCCCTTGTGGGCATCCTCTGGCCATGGCCCTGAAATTGTCGTGGCGGCACCACGCGCTCGCCGACACCGGTCTCGTGACCCTGTACTGGTTCCCTGAGGAGATCCACGGGGCCGAGGGCCCGGTCCCGGACCTGCTCGGCTCCTCCCGCCTGTCGCGCACGCGCGTACACGCGGACGCCACGCCTCAGGAGGTGGCCTCCTGGAATGCCGCCACCCTCGCCTGTCTGAGTGAACTCACCCCTGCCATAGCCGAGTTCGAGCGGGTCGAGGCGCGTCTCCGGCGATGGCGCAGGCGGTTGGTGAGCCGGCGGTGGGCCGCGGCGGCGTACGGGAAGGCCGCCGAGGTCCTGCGGGACCGGCTGGAGCCGGCGGTGGCCGCGTACCGGCCGGTGCGGGAGGCCGTGGAGCGGCGGATCGCCGAACAGGAGGCCCAGCGCATCGAGGCGGGCCGACGTGCCTACCGGGAACAGGAACGGCGGCGGGAGGAGGCCCGGGCCCGGTTCGAGGCGTGGGAGCGGCGCCAGGCGGCCGCAGACCGACCGCTGCCGGGCGGGAGCACTCCGCGGGAGCTGGCGGCGCGGGGCGAGACGCCGCCCGCCTGGCCCGCCGAGCTGCGCGAGACGGTCGGCGACCTCGACGCCTGGTGGCAGCGCGTCCGCGCCTCCGTACGCAACGAGCGGGCCCGCGAGGAGGCCGTACGCAAGGTGGCCGAGGCGATCACCGAGACCGCGGCGGCCCTGGAGGCTGCCGGCCAGCCCGGCATCAGTGCCGCCAAGGACAGGCCGTCCGAGGTGCGCCACGGCTGGTGGGTGCACTTCACCTGGTCCGGCCTACCGGACGCCACCCGGCTCAGGACACCGCCGGACATGCCGACGGGGCACCTGTACGCGGGCCAGTGGCGCGCCGACGCCTACCACCCGGACCGGATCCTCCTCATGCGCAGGCCGTCCGGTGCCTACGGCCTGGCAGTCGTGAGCACGGAGAGCATCGCGAACGGAATGGCGACCCGGTACACGTGGTGGGAGTGGGAGATCGAACGGTTCGCGCAAGCGCTGGTCCCCGACCGGCTCGCCTACCACACGACCCACACCTCGGAGGTCGCGGTGCGCCTGCGCCTCACCGACCACGCCGACCCGGCCGTCTTCGTCCCGTATGCCGAGGCAGTCGCCCGCCGCGCCACGGCGGCCTTCCGGGCACTGGCGGCCGCACAAACGGGACCGGCCTGACCGGACGGACACCGTGTAGCTCTTGGGGTTTTGCGCCGGTTCCCGAGCCCAGTTGGGGTATTCCAGGAGGTCGCGCCTCATGGACCCCCACCTACTCCCACCTACTCAGGCACACTGAACGCGCCGCCAGTGAGGACCGGGACGGCTTCGCTGGCGTCGAGCTCCGTCGCTATGGCGACGTCGTCGGCATAGCCCCACTCGATGAGTTCGCGTCCCGACGCGCAGTCCGCGACCGCGACACCGACGTCCTTGACCCCATGAAAGGCCGCGGCCGCCATTGCCGCCTCCGGCGAGAGCTGGTCCCGGCCACACCGGCGCAGCGCGGCAATCACAGCTCCGGCGCCGAGCAGATCTTCAAGTGCCGGCCTGAGACTGCCATCGGGCCAGCGCTCGCCCGCGGCAACGACCACGGCAGGCCGCTCGGCCGTTCCATAGCCCCGATCGGCCAGCCATCGGCCGACAGCGGTCGAGTTCCGCAGCGATCCAGCGACCACAGGCGAATCCCCAGCCGCCGCGGCGATAGTGGATCCGTTGGGCGACGGGAGCACCAGCCGAGGGGTGAAGGGAGCGCGTTGCAACGCAGCCGGTGACAGCGACCACGGTGATGTCCCGGTGGCCTTGCTCCGCCCGACGGCCAGGCGGGCCCCGACTCGGTCGGCGAATACCGCTGCGGTCTCATCACGCCAGCGGTAGGGGAACACCCGAATCCCTGACTCCACCGCGACCGTCACCGACGTGGTGAACGAGAGCACGTCGACGACGACAAGACAGGCAGTGTCCTTCGCGAGAAGCGCCGCACCAGCAGGGCCCCATTCGAACCGCACCCCGTGACCTGCCTGCAAAAACCAGTCTCCCATGACCGACGATCATGCCAGCGCCGCACCAGGCAGTCCCCGAGCCCTCCTGGTATGCACCACACCTCGCGGAGCGTCACCAGCGAAGGGTGTCCGGGTTACGGAACACCGGCAGGACGGGCAGGACGACGACCTGCCCGTCCTGCCGGTGTTCCGTAACTTCTGCGTGAGGTCAAAACCGCCGGGTGCGGTGCTGGTCAAGGATCTTCCGCGCGGCCTGCACAAGCGTCGCGTTGCCTTCTGCGACCGAGCCATCCGGCAGCATCAGCACGTCTTCCAAGCCGATCCTCGTGTCCAGTCCCAGGCCGGCTGCCGCTCGCAGCACGGGCCAGGCCCCGCCGTCTTCGCCGTGCAGGAGCAGAGCCACCGTGAGTCCTTTCCCGAGCTCCCGCACCAGGGTCGCGGCCGTGGCCGCTGCGGTGCCCGGGCCGGTATCGGTTACCTCCGCGAGCACACGCAGCACCCGATGGGCCAGCGGCGAGGCACGGAACCGGCGGGCCCCATCGGTACCGGACCAGATACCAGCCTCGATCCCGATGCCACGCTCCAGCAGAACACCGGCCACTGCTTCAGCGCCGTCCTCGTGCCAGTTCACTGAGGCGTGGTCGGGCAGCACCGTCCAAGACCGGATCAGCTCGACCCGCCGCCCCGGGTCCGGCAACGCCCATGCCCCGGTAGTAACCCCGACCTGCACTCTTTCCGGCACGACGGCACGCACCGCGCTCACCGCCGCCCCCACTAGCTGGGGCTCCAGCGAATCGAGACCATCGGGCCCCTTGGGGTGCAGGTGAACGTCCTCCGCTCCAGCCCCCACCGCACGCGCAGCCTCGGCCGCCAACTCCCCAGGTGTCACGGGAACCCAACGGCTCCCGCTCGGACTCCGTGCTCCGTTCAGACACACCTGCAACATGGACAGAACTCTGCCAGACACCGCTGGCACCTTTCACGGCCCGCACCGAACCGAGCGACGACTTCGACCACGTCGTCGAGGAGAACTTCTACACGCCCTCGGGACAGCTCGTCGTGATGGGCTGAACCGACTACCTCGACGCCGCGGCACGGTTCGACGTGCCCGCCGGCTGGATCCACGCCGGAGCCTCGCGCCGAAACCTCGCCGCTGCCGTCCGCTGGCTTGAGTCGGACGAGGAGTCCGAGGCGACCGAGGAGGTCCGGCCGCAGGGGCCGACTCCGCGGCAGACCAGCGAGACAGCGGTGTGCCGCTCCCCGCAGACAGTTGACAGGCGGTCCCGGTCAGTCGGTGTCCGTCAGGGCCTCGCGTGCGGCGGTGAGGATCTCCTCGGAGAGCGGGGAGCCCTTGGTGGCCCGCGACAGGACGAGTGCGCCGAGCATGGTGCACAACCGGGTGATGCCGTCCTGGTCCTCTGTGGTGAGCCAGTCGGCGAAGTCGCCCACTCCCTGGGTGTAGACGCGGCGCGCCTCGCTGTCCGCGTCCTCGCGGGCCATGTCGGTGACGAGTGCGGCGGCGGGGCACCCATCTGCCGCGCTGTCGCGATGCTCGACGGAGAGGTAGGTGTCGATCAGGGCCCGCTGGGCGGCGTCGCGCTGCCCGGCGTACTGATCGAGCCCGTCCCTGTGGTGCCGGGCCAGTTCTCCGAACGCGTGAGCGGTGGCCTCGTCGATGAGTGCCTCCTTGGAGGCGAACTGCTTGTAGAAGCCGCCGTGGGTCATACCGGCCGCCTTCATGAGGTCGGCGACGCTGACGTGTGTCCCCTGTTCCCGGAAGAGGCGGGAGGCGGTTTCCACGACTCGCCGGCGGTTCTCCTCCGCCTGCGCCTGCGATACGCGGCCCATCGGCCACCTCCCGAGTTTTGGATGTCGACTGGCATCTATCGTAGACCAGTGGTTAGATTGCAGTCACCATCTAATTCACGTGGGTCGCTCGACGGCGGCCGTGGCACCAGGAGTGGGCATGGGCATGGAACTGAAGGACGCGGTAGCAGTGGTCACCGGAGCCAACCGAGGGCTCGGCCGGCATCTGGCCGCCCAGCTCGTCGAGCGCGGGGCGACGGTGTACGCGGCGGCCCGCCGCCCCGAAACGGTGGACCTTCCGGGTGTCATCCCGCTGCGCCTCGACGTGACGGACGCGGAGTCGATCCAGGCCGCGGCGCGCATCGCGGCCGACGCGACGCTGCTGGTCAACAACGCGGGCGTCTCCACCGGAACGGCGCTGATCGCGGGCCGCCCGGAGGAGGTGCGCCTGGAAATGGACACGAACTTCTTCGGTCCGCTCGCCGTGACCCGGGCCTTCGCCCCCGTCATCGAATCCAACGGCGGCGGTGCCGTGCTCAACGTGCTGTCCGTCCTGTCCTGGCTGCACCCGGCCGGCCTCGGAGCCTATGCGGCGGCCAAGGCCGCAGGGTGGGCGTTGACCGGCGCGGTCCGGGAGGAGTTGGCGCCCCGGGGCATCGCCGTCTCCGCGCTGCACGTCGCATACATGGACACCGACATGGCGGCGAGCGTTCCCGCCGAGCAGAAAGCCGACCCCGCCGAGGTCGCCGCGCAGGCACTGGACGGCATCGAGGCCGGACTGCCCGAGATCCTTGCCGACGAGATCACCCGGCACGTGAAGCGGAGCCTGGCCGCATCGCCGCACGCGGCCTGAGGCGCGCCCGCCGCATCGGCGTGAGACGCCATGAGCCGGCAGTGCAATGCAGTGCATGCCGGAGAACGTCTCGTACCGGTACAGCCGAAGCGAGCAGAGATCCCGTCCCTGGGGCGGGCGAGACAGGGAGACGGCGTTGAAGACCTACCTGATCGAGAAGTACGGTGACCAGTCCGCGGTGCGCGCCGCCGAGCTGCCCCCTCCGGAGCCGGGCGCCGACGACGTACTGGTCGAGATCCATGCGGCGAGCGTCAACCCGCTGGACTTCAAGATCCGTGACGGGGCCTTCAGATTGATCCTCCCGTACCGCCTCCCCCTCGTCCTGGGCAACGACCTCGCCGGAGTGGTGGTCCAGGTCGGCTCGGCCGTCACCCGGTTCGCGGTGGGGGACGAGGTCTACGCCCGGCCCGCCCGCGACCGCATCGGCACCTTCGCCGAACTCATCGCCGTCCACCAGAAGGACCTGGCCCACAAGCCGGCCACCCTCACCATGGCGGAGGCCGCCTCCCTTCCCCTGGTGGCCCTCACCTCATGGCAGGCGCTGGTCGAGGGGGCTCAAGTCCGGCCGGGCCAGAGGGTACTGATCCACGCGGGCTCCGGGGGAGTGGGCACCATCGCCCTCCAACTGGCCAGGCACTTGGGCGCACACGTGGCCACCACGGCGAGCGCGGCCAACGACTCCCTGGTCAAGGAACTCGGCGCGGACGTGGTCATCGACTACCGCGCCGAGGACTTCGGGGAGCTCCTGGACGGCTACGACGTCGTCCTGGACACCCTCGGCGGCAAGACCCTGGAAAAGTCCCTGCGGGTCCTCAAGCCGGGCGGGAAGGTCATCAGCATCGCCGGGCCGCCGGACGCGGGCTTCGCCCGCGAGCTCGGCGCGCACCCGATCCTGCGGCAGGCCATGAACGCGCTGAGCTTCACGACCCGGCGCCACGCCAAGCGCCGGGGCGTGAGCTACTCCTTCCTGTTCATGAAGGCCAGTGGGGCCCAGCTGAGCGAACTCACCCGGCTCGTCGACGCGGGAGCGATCCGCCCGGTCGTCGACCGCGTCTTTCCCTTCGGCCAGACCCGGGAAGCCATGGAGTACGCCGAGAAGGGCCGCACCAAGGCCGGCAAGGTCGTCATCGCGATGCGGTGAGGGGTGACCGGGTCGCCCTTCCGGCCCGCCCGGGCCGCGGCCGGGCCCGATGTGCCTGCGCGGCCTACCGGGCGGTGGGGTCTTCGGCGTGGTCGCCGAGGGTGAGCAGGACGCGGCGCAGCAGGACGGTGAGTTGGTCGCGTTCGGCTGCGGTGAGTCCGGTGAGCTGGCGTTCCTCGCCGGTGAGATGGTGCTCGACCAGGCGGTTGGTCAGTTCCTGGCCGGTGTCGGTGAGCGAGATCAGTACCCGGCGGCGGTGGGTCGGGTCGACGGCGCGTTCGACCAGGCCCTTCTCCACGAGGTGGTCGATGCGGTTGGTGAGCGCCGCGGAACTGACCATGGCGGCCGAGCTGAGTTCGCCGGCGGTGAGGACGTGCGGGGGACCGGAGCGCAGGAGGGTGGCCAGGACGTCGAACTCCCAGGGTTCGATGCCCTCCAAGGCCAGGTTTTCCTTGATCCCGCGCTCCAGCAGGCGCGAGGCGCGCGAGAGGCGGCCGATCAGCGCCATGGGGGAGGTGTCGAGGTCGGGGCGGACCGCGCGCCACTGTGCGGTGATGCGGTCGACGCCGTCTTGGTGCGGCTGCTGCGTCTGCTCGGGCTGCTGTGCGGTCATGACCCCACTCTAACATTTCGATGTGGAAATATTTGACACTGCCGATGCGTGCTGCCTATAGTTTCGACATCGAAGTTTTCGACGAAGGGGGAAAGTCGTGAAGGTTCTGCTCACCGGTGCCACCGGCTACATCGGCTCCGCTGTCACCGACCACCTTGCCGCCGCCGGCCACCAGGTCGTCGCACTCACCCGGGGCCCCGAACCGCAGCCCGGCCGGACGGCCTGGCACGCCCAGGTCGTCGGCGACACCGCCGACCCGGCCTCGCTGGCCGGTGTGGTGACGCCCGAGATCGAAGCCGTGATCCACCTCGCCCCTCCGAGCGGCGACGTCGACGTCGACACCGCGGTCATCGAGGCGCTCGCCACGCCGCTGCGCGGTACCGGCCGCCCCTTCGTCTACACCAGTGGCGTCTGGGTGCTCGGCGCCACCGGTGAGGCCCAGGAGGTGGGCGAGGACACCCCGACCGACCCGATCGGCATCGTCGGCTACCGCCCCCGGATCGAGCAGCGGGTGTTGGCCGAGGCCGCCGAGGGCGTGCGGGCGGTCGTCGTCCGGCCCGGCATCGTGTACGGCCGCGGGGGCGGCATCCCCGCCATCCTGGTCGACCGGGCCCGCGAGCAGGGGGTACCCGAGTACTACGGGGAGGAGGGCGTGCGCTGGCCGATGGTCCACGTGGACGACCTGGCAGACCTGTTCGTGGCCGCTGTCGAGCGGGCCGAGGCCGGCACCGTCTGGCACGGCGTGGGGGAGTCGGCCGTACCGGTCCGTGACCTCGCCCGGGCCGCGGGGCGCGCCGCCGGAGTGCTCGTCGCCCCGCAGCTGGTGCCGGTGGAGCAGGCCGCCCAGGTCTTCGGGGAGCTCTTCGCGGGCGCGCTGGCCCTGGACCAGAGCGTCAGCGGCGCCGCCGCCCGTACGGTTCTGGGCTGGCGCCCGGGCCGGCCGAGCGTGTTGGCCGAGCTGGTGTCCGGCTCGTACCGCCCGGTCGAGGTCTTCGGCGCCCCCGAGGGTCCGCAGACCGAAGCGGAGGTAGCTGCCATCCGCCGCCTCGTAGCCGAGGTGGAGCACGCCCAGCAGAACGAGCTGGTCGACCGGTTCCTGGGCGTCTTCCGCCGCGAGGACCCCGTGTGGACCACCGGCCACGGCAACCGCCTGTCGGGCTTCGAGGAGATCGCGGCCTTCACCCGCAAGGTGCTGCCCGGTGCGATGGCCGAGTCCACCGCCGTCTACGACGTCGAGCGCGTGCTGTTCCTGCGGCCCGACGTCGCCGCGGTGAACGTCCGCCAGCAGCCGGTCCTCCCCGACGGCACCCGGATCACCGACCGGCCCGAGGGCCGCCCGTTCTACATCCTGGTCAAGGAGGACGGCACCTGGCGCGTCGGCGCCGCCCAGAACACGGTCGTAGTCGACTGACCCGCCCCGCCCCGCCCCACACCTCCACCGGCCGGCCCGGGGGCATCCCCGCCCCCGGGCCGGCCCGTTGGGGGCGTACAAGTCGGGGCCAGTGAGGCACTCCGCCTGTCACACGTGCGCATGCGGCAGCCGTTGGGTCACCAGCGATGACTGACCGGCGGACGTCACGCCTTGACGGCCTCTACGATCTGCAGGGCGACCTGGGCCGGCGTGAGATGCGTGGTGTCGATGACCTCGGCCTCACCGTGCAGCCACGTGCGGGCCGCCTCGGCGTAGGGCTCAAGGTATGCGAGACGGAACGGCGAAGGACCAAGGTCCTTGTCCCCCTCGATACGCTTGCGGAGGGTGTCGTGGTCCGCATGTAGAACGAAGTGCCGTACCGGAATCCCGTGCTGGGCGAGACCCGAGCTGATCTCACGCCAGTACTGCTCGACCAGAACGGTCATGGGCATCACCAGAGTGCCACCGGTGTAGTCGAGTACGCGGCGGGCGGTCTCGACCACCAGCGGCCGCCACGGCGACCAGTCCTGGAAGTTGCCCGTCCAGGGCAGCCCCGGCTTGATGTCCATGAGCGTCTCGCCGACCTTTTCGGCATCGAACACCCGTGAATCCGGGATCAGCTGCTGCACGAGTGCACTGGTCGTCGTCTTGCCTGCGCCGTGGGTGCCGTTGAGCCATACGATCATGGACCCCACGCTAGCGCCGGGCGGCAGGCGGGTGGTCTCAACCGTCAAGATCTGGTCCCGAAGCGGTCGGGGGTCTCGACCGTGATGCCGGTGCGGGTGGCAACTTCCCCGCCAAACGTTCGAGCCCGGGCGGCTCTCAGCACGTCAGGCTCTCGGCAACGGCCGTCAGTCCCACCAGCCGTCGCCGGTTTGCCAGCGCTGGACCCACTCCATGAATCCGAAGGCTTCCGGCCCCGGGTAGGGGTAGGCGCCCACGTCGCTGACCAGCCAGACCTTGCCCCGTTGGGGCCCGTTGACGACGAGTACCCAGTAGGAGAGTTCGTCGTCGGTGCCCAGCACGACGGATCCGTTGCCGTAGACGTCGGCGACGCGCTCGTTGTGGTCCGCGGCGAGCGGCTCGCCCTCCCAGGCCCAGGTCTCCTGCAGCGGGAACGGCGCGGCGGAATTGCGTTCGGCCTCGTAGGGCCAGCCCGGCGTGAGCCAGCCCAGAGGCAGGAGGCCACCGTCCTCAGGTGGCCCGAGCGAGGACCTGTTGGCGATCTCCGCGATCAGGCTCCGGTACGGCTCCGGGAGCACGGCCCCGTTCTCGGCTTCCCACGCCGAGACCGCCTCGTATCCGAGAGCCGGCTCCCGCCACTCCGGCTCGAACGCCGAGCCTCAGCCGGGGCCAGACGAAGCCGTACCCAGCCCGCGAAACGTGACCGCACCCCGGACGTCATCCGTGTTCAACGCCGCTAATGGACTCCGATGACGCTACGTGGAGACGGGCGGTCTCAGCGACGGGACCTTTTCGTCGTCACCCCGGCCATCGCCGACGGGTCGAAGCCCCGTCAACCCGGCATTCAGCGCGTGACGATGCAGAAGGGATGCCCAGCGGGATCGGTGAGAACCCGCGCTGTGTCCCCATGCGGCTGGTGATCCGGCTTGCCCGCACCCAGCTCCAGCAGTCGGGCCTCCGCCTCGTCCAGGCTCTCCGCGACCTTGAAGCAGATGTGAAGCTGCTGGGGAACGATCTGGTCGGGCCAACTCGGAGCCCGGTAATCTGCGACCCGCTGGAAGCCGATGAACAGTCCGTCCTCGCGGGTGAGACCGGAGAACTCGGCGTCCGACTTCGGGTGCGGTTCAAAGCCGGTGGCCTGCTGATAGAACGCCGCCAGAGCCAGCGGATCAGGGCAATCGACTGTTATCGCGACCAATTCCATCTGCAGGGACATGAGACCTCCGAGCCGATCAGTGGATTCCATGCGCGCCATGGAGGCGGCTGGCTACGGGTGAGCAGGACAGGGAGGGTGTGTTCGTTCTGCTCAGCCGTAAGCACAGCAGGTCAGGGCCGCACCACGCCAACAGCTATCTGGGACAGGGCAACGGCCGACGCTCCGCTCAACGAGACCCTCGGCTGACGTCGTTGGTCCGTGTGTGAGGCCCCTAACGCCCTGTGCGCCGGCCGCGGCACGGCGAACCGCCGCGCCCTGACGCGTACGTGACGGCCCCCGTCCCGAGCAGTGGTTCCTCCGGTCAGGCGCGGAGGAAGAGGTCGCCGATGGTCCTGCGGTGCAGGCCACCGGATGACTGGCCGGGGCGGCGGGGTACCTCGCGCCCTTCGGCGAGCCACTGCCGCTCGAGTGCGTCGTAGATCGGCGTAGCGGAGGTCTTCTGGGGCGTCCACTGCGGCGGAGGGTATTCGGTCCAGTCCGGGAGTGAAACGGTTTTCTGCTCCATGCCAGGGTCCAACGAGGTCGCTCGGCGGATGTGTCGGTGCGTGACCGTTCCGTCATGAAATCGGAGCCCCTCCGCAGTGCCCCGGTGCGGGGACGAGGGTGACGCCCCCTGACGCGCGCGTCACCTCACCGCGCGAGCCCGGGTGATGGTTCAAGGCGGGGCTTCGGGCGGTCATTGGCTCCTGAGTGCATCAGCTCTCGGCGTTTCCTTTCGTCAACCTACGTTGACGATCGAGAAGGGAGTCAACTACGGTTGACTCATGACTGGAGTTGACATTTCGTCGATCACCGAGAATGCCGATCCCCTGGCAGCACTGCGCGAGGCAGCCGCGCTGCGCCGCCGTCTGGAAGGACAGGAAGAGGTACTCGTGTACCGGGCGCGGGCGGCGGGGACGACCTGGACGCAGATCGCCGAGGCGCTGGGGGTCTCCAAGCAGGCCGTGCACAAGAAGTACGGCGGCCGACGCCTGTTCGGCCGGACGGAGGCCTGACGACCATGACCTCGCACTTCGATGAGCTGGTACGACGAACGGCGGAGCGGCTCGGCGCCCGACAGCGAGGCGCGGTCGTCGTAGGTGCGCTGCGGGGCGACCAGTCCGCACTGCACGGCGCGGACCCCGGCACGCTGTTCGAGATCGGTTCCGTCACCAAGACGTTCACCGCGCTGGCCCTGGCCCAGCTCACCGTGCGCGGCGTCGTGGGGCTGCACCAGCCGCTTCGCGACCTGTTGCCCAGCGACATCCCGGCTCCGGAACGCGCCGGTCAGGCCATCACCCTGGCTCACCTGGCCTGCCACACCTCCGGCCTGCCCCGGCTGCCCAAAGGCCTCCTGCCGCGCGGCCTGTTCCGGTCGGACCCCTACGCCGGCTGCACGGGCGAGCTCATGCTGGACGGACTGCGGCGCACCCGGCTGCGGTCGGTGCCCGGCACCCGCTTCCGCTACTCCAACCTCGGCGCCGGCCTGCTCGGGCTCGCCCTGGCACGCCACACCGGCACCGACTACGACGCGCTCGTCCAGGCCGAGGTCTGCCGGCCCCTCGGCATGACCGACACCCGCGTGGTTCTCGACCCCGCGCGCACCGCGCGGCTGGCCGGCGGCCATTCCCGTACTGGCCGCCCGCGCCCACCCTGGCACCTGGCCGCCCTCGCCGGCGCCGGCGGCCTGCACTCCACCGTGCCCGACCTGCTCACGCTGGCCCGGGCCCAGATCGGCCCGGCACCCGAAGAGCTCGCCGAGGCCATCGCCCTCACCCGGACCACCGCCCACCGCATCAACGCCAGAGCCGCCAGTCATCCCGGCTGGACCTCGGCCCACCTGCCCCGCGGCCGGCAACGGATCCTGTTCCACACCGGGGGCACCGGCGGCTACCGCAGCCTGCTGGCCGTAGCCCCCGAACACCGGGCCGCCGTCGTCATCCTCAACGCCAGCACCCGGCCCGTGGACCGGCCCGGCCTCGACCTGCTCGCACAGATCATCGGCTCGGGACCCGGTCCCGGACCCGGTCCGGAGCCCGTCCCGGCCGCCACCGGCGTCTGACCAGCCTCTGACCGGCCTCTGACCAGCCTCGGACCGACGGCGGCCCACACCGAAGTGCGCGCCGTCGGGGCTACCGCTTCAGGTAGTCCTGACGCAGGGCGTCGAGGATGTCCGCCGCCTCCGGGAGGCCGACTCGGCGGCAGCGGGCGGCGGCGGCCGTCAGGCGCGCGATCGCGCCCTCGAAGCGAGCGAGGCCGTTGCCCTCGATCAGGGCTGCGATCCGGACCGCTTCGGCCCGGAGCACCTCACCGTGTTCGCCGCCCTCCTCGTGGGCGGCGATGGCCGCCTCCGCCTCGGCGAGGGCCTGTTCGAACCGTTCGGCGTCTCCCAGGACACGAGCGCGGCGGTAGTGCACCGTGCCACGGCCGTGCCAGGCAGCGAAGTCCTCCGCGTCCTCGGGCACCGCGGCGCGGACCGCGTCGGCCTGGGCGAGGTGATCCAGGGCAGTGTCCAGGCCGTCGGCCCCCCGGGCGAGCATGGTGAGGCGGGCGAACTCGCACATCATGTGGATGATCAACGACGGGTTCGGGGCCTCGGCGTGGGCCGCGACGGCCCGCTCGTACGCCGCCGCGGCCGCGTCCCACCGCTCGGCCATGGCCAGGGCCGTGGCCGCCTCAGCCGCCACCAGCGTCAGGACCTCGCCGTCGTCCTCCCACGCGGCGACGATGTCCGCGAGCCGCAGGAACTCCTCGGCCGCCGGCAGGAACTCCCCGAGCTCCCGCAGTCCCCGCGCCAGCGTCAGGCGGGCCTGCGCGAGGGGTCGCTCGTCACCCGCGGGCGCGCTCTCGCCGGCCAGTACCGATTCCAGGACGGCGACCGCGTCGGCCTGCCGGCCGCTGCGCGCCAGGACCTCGGCGAGCTGGAGCCGTGCGTCGGTCGCCTCGTCGTGGGCGCCGTCCAGGTCGAAGCGCGCGGCCGCCTCCGAGAGATGGCGCACCGCGCCGTTCACGTCGTCGAGGTGCGAGGCCGCGTGGCCGAGCAGGACGTACGTGGGAGCCACCGCGAAGTCCGTGTCGTCGTAACGGGCCGCGTCGGCGAGGGCCTGGTGCAGGAGTTCCACCGCCCGGGCCGGCTCGTCCTTGGCGAGCATCAGCTGGGCGAGCAGGGCGCGCGGGCGCGACCCGCGCCAGGGCCGTCCGGAGGCGTCCACGGCTTCGAGAGCCGCCAGCAGGCCCTCCTCGGCGCGTGCGGTGTCACCGCCGCGGGCCGCCAGGTCGGCGGCGAACTGCAGCGCGTTGGCCACGTGGTGGGGTACGGACAGCCGCTCCGCCTCCGCCCGCAGCGTTCCGGCGCGTGCCGCGAACCGCTCCGCGGCGGGCCCGGCCGGCCCTGCGGTCTCCGGCAGTTCCCGTACCGCCTCCTGGTAGGCGGCGAACGTCGCGGCGTACAGCACCGTCAGGTACTCCAGCTCGCGCTCCGCATGCCCTTGCGCCTCCTTGCCCTGCGTCCACGGCTCCTGGGTCATGAGGTGCGCCGCCTCGGCCAGGATCCCGTCGAGGCCGGCGCGGATCGCGTCCTGGTCCGCTCCGTCGGACGTACTCCGCCACGCCAGGCTGCGGCTGCGAGCGGAGAGGGCGTGCCAGGGCATGCCCAGGCCCTCGTACAGCTCGGCGGCGCGCTTCAGCTCGGCGGCGCTCTCGGTGTCGCGGTCCTTCCTGATGAGGAGGTACGCGCGGTGGTCGGCGAGCTCCGCCTGGAGGAGTTCCTCGGGGCCGAGCGCGTCGTCGTGCACGGCGCTGCCGTCGGCCAGCAGCTCCTCGACGCGGGCCCAGAGCCGGTTCTCCCCGGGGTGCCCCGCGGCGGCCAGGCGGCGCGCCTCGCGCACCAGGCTCACGAAGTCCTGGGGGACCGCCGTCCCGGCGGAGGTCGCGGCGGCGGGACCCGTGCCGACTGCGGCCGTGCCGACGGGGGTTCCATCAAGTGCGGTCCCCGTCGCGGGGAGCCGGGTGAGGGAGGTCCGCAGCCCGAGCGGCAGCGGTTCGGCGAGCAGCGGGCGCTGCGCGAGGCGCGCCCGGCGCCGGTCCCCCACGGCGGTGGTGGCGTTGCGCGCGTCGAACGCGGTGGCGAGCCGGTCCGCCTCCGAGCGGACGTGGGCGAGGAGTTCGCCGGCGGTCCAGTTGCGGCCGGGCGGGCCGGCGACGGCCGTGTCGGCGTGTCCGTCCTCCGTGAGCCGGGCGAGCAGCACCTCGACGCCGGTGAGGAAGCCGAGCCGGGCCAGGGGGGCACCGGTCGCCTCGAACAGCGGGCGGTTCTCGGCGAGGATCTCCAGGCCCCGCCCCTCATTGCGGGACAGGGCGCAGAACTCCAGGTGCAGCCCCACCTCGTCCTGCATGCCGGTGTTGCCCCGCACCCGGCGGTAGCCGGTCAAATGGTGCGAGCGGGCCTCGTCGGCCCGGCCGGTGCGCAGCAGCGGGAGCAGGGCGCGCGCCTGGCTCATCTGAGGTTCCTCGGTGCAGCCCGTCGCCCCGCCGAGGACCGGCAGCCACGTCTCCAGCGCCCCGGCGTCGTCGCCCGCGGCCACCTGATGCCTGGCGAAGTGCCGTATCTCGCAGGCCTCGCAGTCGCTCAGCTCGGTACGGGGCCGCGTGGCCCAGAGGTCGTAGGCATCGGCGAGACCCTCGCCCGTGTGGTGCGCGACGTGGTAGCCCATCGCCGCGACGGGCTGCATGCCGTGGCCGGCGGCGGCGTAACGGGTGCGCATCTGGTCGATCCACCCCCGGATCGCGGCCAGCGGCACCTCCGGCACCTCCAGCAGGGAGGTCGTCACCCACTTGAAACGCCAGAAGACCTGATGCGCCTCCCACCGGCTGAACGATGCGGGAGCGCTGTCCCAGAGTTTGAGGACCCGGGCGAACACCACAGGCGACTTGCGGTGCTCGCCCGTGAACTCGTACGCCCCCATCAGCTCCAGCAGAGCGGTGACGAGGACATCGGGCTCCTCGAAGGGCTCGGCGGCCTCGACGAGTTCCTCGGCGGTGACGGTGCGCTGCAGGCCGTGGGGCCGCTCGTCGTTCTCGCGGAGTGCCTCGATCACGGCCTCGGGAGTGTCCAGCATCTACAGTTCCTTCCGGGGCTCGGAGCCGGGTGCCGCCGTGCCGGAGTTGTGCATGGCGTGAGTGAGCAGGCCGATGAAAGCCCGGTTGAGCAGGGCGCTCTCGCTCGCCCGCAGGGGGCGGCGGCTGAGGAGCAGGGCCTGGCCGTAGAGCGCTTCCGCGGTCGTGACGGCGAGTCCCCGCTCGGCGATCGTGATCGCCTGGCGGACCAGCGGGTTGAGGTGGTTGAGCACCAGCTGGGCGCGCGGCGTCTCGTGGCGCAGGGAGCCGAGGATGTCGGCCCACAGGCCGTCGCTGTCGGCGGCCAGGCTCGACCGGGTCCGCTCGTGGCGCGCCTCCCGGTTGTCGAGCAGCAGGGCGGGGGCGGTGACGGGCTGGAAGTCGCGCAGGACGACGTCGCAGTCGTGGACGCCGATCGTCTCGCGGGCGACGGCGAGGAAGGCGGCCGCGCGCAGTTCGGCGGACGGGTCGACGGCGTCCAGGTGCGCGGTGACCGTGGCCGGGTCGAGGTCCGTGACGGTCGTGCCGGGCCGGATCTCCGGCAGGCGGTGCACCAGGTCGCGGTCGTAGGTGTAGCCGCCGTTGATGACGCCGAGGCCGGCGGCCGAGGCGATGGGGGCGACCTGGCGGAACTCCTCGACGCTGCGGGTGACCAGCAGGGTCGGGTGCGTCCGCGCGAACTCCTCCAGGGTGACGTTGCCGTCGGTGGTCTCGAAGGGGAGCCACGGCAGCACGATGCGCAGCAGCTCGTCGTCGTAGCGGGCGAGGGCCTTGACGGCGAGGTGGTGGGTGTCGATAAAGCGGTGCAGCAGGGAGGGGTCGCTGGCCGCGAGACCCGTGAGCCAGTCCCGGATCCGCTCGCCGAGGGCGTCCCGTACGGCGGACAGGGTGCCGTCCTCGTACAGGGCCTCCCGGGAGGCGGTCGGCCGCAGGCTGGTCGTGTCGACGACGCAGCGTACGAAGAAGGCCCACTCAGGG
The DNA here is from genome assembly GCF_043076955.1 of Streptomyces sp. NPDC016562. Taxonomy (NCBI): domain Bacteria; kingdom Bacillati; phylum Actinomycetota; class Actinomycetes; order Kitasatosporales; family Streptomycetaceae; genus Streptomyces; species Streptomyces sp. NPDC016562. Next base: position 60,429 of record NZ_JBIBRZ010000010.1, read on the forward strand.
AGCAGTTCGGGGGCCTGGTCCGTGAGGAGCATGCCCTTGAGGTGTACGCGGTGGCCGGCGCGCTGGGCCGGGCTCACGGACGTCGGCAGGACGTACGCGACACCGCGCAGACCGGCGGCCGGCAGGTCGAGCTCGATGGAGTCGAGGGGCGTGAAGTCGAACAGGCTCCGGCAGTAGGCGGTCATCGCCTCGCGCCGGGCCAGCGGGGAGCGGTGGGCCTTGTCCCACGGGGGTGTTTCGTTGACCTGGTGGGTCTCGCCCTGCGGTCCGAGGACGGTGACCTCGTAGCGCAGCAGCCCGCCGTAGTGGCGGGCCAGGGAGACGACCTGCTGCGGGGCGGTCCACTCGGCGTTGTCGGCGCGCGGCGTCAGACGGACGGTGGTGCCCGGCTCGGGCACGGCCGAGGCGGGCAGCGTACGGATGGTGTAGCGGCCGTCGGAGTGGCCCCGCCATTCGACGGCGGGCGCCGCCGGGTCGGACGCGGAGCGGCTGAGCACCGTGATCTCATCGGCGACGACGAAGCAGGCGAGCAGCCCGATGCCGAACTGCCCGATGAAATCGCCGCGGGCGGCGTCGAGGCCGGAGCCGTCCAGGGACCCGTCGGGGGTCCGCTTGGAGCTGCGGCCGATCGTGGCGAGGAACCGGTGGACGTCGGCCTCGGTGAGACCGATGCCGGTGTCCGTCACGGTCAGGGTGTCGCCGGTGCGCACCGTGATGGTGGCGGGTGAGCCGGGGGCGAGCGCCTGGCGGGCGGTGATGGCGTCCACGGCGTTCTGCAGCAGCTCGCGCAGGTAGACGCGGGGGCTGGAGTAGAGGTGGTGGGAGAGCAGGTCGACCAAGCCGCGCAGGTCGACCTGGAAGGTGTGGGCGGTCTCTGAGTTGGGCACCTGGCGAAGTCTTTCGGTGGGCCCGCGGGGGCGTCGCGGGGGCGCGGGCGGGCGGGAGCGGACGGGAGCGGGCGGGCGGGGTGCGCGGGCGGCGCGGTGGGGTGGCCGGGAGGCCGGGTGGCGCGGCCGAGCGGTGGGCTGGGGCGCGTAAGAGGCCTGCTGGTGCGGCGAGCTGTCGTTCCCCGCTCGGCCGCGGACCCGCGGGCTTGGACCCGCGGGCTTGGAGTCGTGGGCGGGGTCAGCGCCCGGACGACGACCGCAGTCGGCGGTAGGCAGCGGCCGGGTCAGAGCCGTCCAGGTAGTACCAGGGGAACTCGGTGACGCGGCCGTCGGTGAGACGGAAGCACTCCCGTGCGCCCTCGCGGTCACCGGCCAGCGAGAACGCCATGGCGAAGGTGTTCAGGACCTGGACCCATGCCCCCCGGCGGGCGAAGTCGGGGTGCCGGAACGAGTGCTCGGCGGCCGACCGGAGGGACGCCGTCACCTCGGGCCGGCGCATGTAGGCGGCGTCCTGCCCGGAGTCCAGGGAGAGCCAGTGCTCCAGATGCGCGATGGCCACGAGCTGGCCCAAGTGCGTTCCTGCGGGGGCGCCGAACGCGGACGACCGGGCGAAGGCGTGCATCTCCTCGTGGGAGCCACCCCACTTCTGGCACACCTGCTGCAACTGCTGCTGGTGCGCCGCCAGGTGCTGCGGGTCGCGGCGTACGGTGGCTTCGAAACGACGTCGCGCGACGGTCTGCCCGACCTCCAGGCCACGGCCGCTGACCTGGAGCCCGTACCACGGCGAGGTCCACTGCGGCTCGCGCTCCGCAGCCTCGTACAGCCGCTGCTCGGCCGTGCGCAGCCGCGCGTGGAAGACCTCGAACTGCTCGCGCGAGACGTCCTTCGCCCGGGCGCCGGTCCGAGCTTCCCAGCCCCAGCTGATGTGGCGGATGCCGGCCACGAGACGGGGCAGGGCGGAGTCGGGCTCCGCTTCGATGACTCCGTCGATCCAGCGCTCCACCCCTGCGGTGTCGGCGACGGCCCACAGCAGCTCGGTCCGGTCGTCGCTTTCCGAGCGCGCTTCGAGCACCTCGCGCACGGCGCTCCAGTCCGCGCGGGCGGCGGCCTCCCGCACGCTCCGCACGGCGGGATCCCCCGAGTCCTCCTGCACGCGAGCGACGGGCCTGCCGGCCCATTTGCCCAGCGTGGCTCCCCATTGACGGAGCAACGTCATGCCCCCACCCCTTGATGTGTTCGAACGGGGAGTGCGTTGATCACCTCCCACGGAGGTAGTGACTATCACGCCCGACCGACAATCGCACACCCGTTTCCCGGCGCGAGGCGGTGGCGGGGGAAAAGGCAGGTCACAGCGCCCGCCTGAGGGACCGGCCCCGTGAGAATGACGGCGCGTCAGAACTCCTTGCTGGTAGGCGCGGTGTGGGCTACGGCGGGCAGTCAGGCTGCCGACGCGCGAGCCTCGGAGGGCCGCCACCCGGCATCGACGGCCGCTGAGCCCGCGGTCAGGGCGCCGCCCGGCGTAGCGACAGGGCAAAGGCGCAGCTGGTGACGGTGAGGACGACGATCGGCGGGAGGGGCAGGAGAAGGACGGATATCGCCAACCCGACGAGTGAGGCGCCGAGAAGCGTCCACCCGAAGGCGGTGCGCCGCTCGATCAGGGCCGGGGAGTGCCGGACGGCGACGCGGGCGAGGAGCGCACAGGCGATGACGAACAGGGCCATGACGGAGCTCATGCCGTTGACGAGATCGAGGGTGCTGCGTTCCAGACCCAGCAGCGTCATGCTCGAGGCCCGCATGGCGGCCGAGGTGGCCTCCTGCTCCGGGGTCGGGTCGCCCAGGGCCGTTGTGGCGGCAAGGGCGAGGTGGCCGGCACCCAGCACCAAGAACCCGTTGGCTCCCATCTTGAAAGGCCGCAGCGGCTCGGGCTTCTGTCTGAGAACGGAGGGGGCGGTCGCACTCATCGTGACTCCTTGAGATGGGTCAGATCTACCTCTACATCCGTAGAGGTAGAGCGAACTCTACACCTGTAGAGGTATGTTGCGGCGGCGGCCTTGATGTCAAGGAATTCTTGACAAGCGCCCCGCGTCAAGGTTTCCTTGACGCATGTTGATCTTGAAGGCCCGATTCCGAGGCCTCTTTCCCGCCCCTGCGTCCAGCGCCGCCGTACTACCGCTCGCCGTGAGCCTCCCGGCCATGGCGGTGATGTTCGGCGGCCGCCTCGGTACCCTGGCCACCGTCGTCCTCATCGTCGGGAGCCTCGTGTGCATCGCCTGGACGGGCGCGCTGGCAGCCAGGGCGGCGGCGCACAACTCCGCCGAGCAGGCGCGCCGCGCCGAGGCAGTCCTCGACGCCCTCGAACCCCTTGCCGGACTGCGCCGATGAGCGACGAACCACTGCTCGACCCGGCGGAGATGGACCGGATCCGGGAAGGGATCGCCGCAGCCGTCCTCGGCGCCCCCGACGGGCTTGCGGACTCGCTGGAACACGACCCCCACGGTTATCTGCGCCTGCTGGACGCCTCGCGCGTCGGCGCGGAGGAGGCCAGCCGACTGCTACGCGAGGCCGTCCAGGGCGCCAGGGCCGCCGGCCACAGCTGGGACACGGTGGGCCGCGTCCTGGGGGTGAGCCGTCAGGCCGCCCAGCAGCGCTTCGCGGGCAAGGGTGCGGGGATGGGCCTGTCGGCACAGCTCGCCGAGGGGCCGAACGCCCCGAAGCGCCGCACCCTCAGCGGGTTGACCGCGTTCAACGAGATGGCCGCTCTGGAGGAGGCCGGCCGCGACGGCTGGCACATGGTCGGCTACGGCCCCTTCTTCCACGAGGTGGAAGCGTCCGGCCATCCCTGGGAGCACTGCCGGGTGACGCTCCCCTCCGTCGCGCGGCATCGACGACTGGAAGCAGAAGGCTGGATCCCGGTCGGCGCGGGATGGTTCCCGTGGCGCTACTACAAGCGGCCCGTCGCCACGGCCTAAGGCCGTACTCCGTCCGAGGGGCGAGCTTCAGAGCTTCGTAGCCCGCCTCTCGCGCGGTTCCCTCCGGCGGCGTAGCCGGCCCGCGCCGCCGGAAGCGCGTACGAGCTGGTCTCGCCGTCCACCGCGATCCGGCCGACGCGGTGGTCGCGGTACCCGGTGAACCGCGTGCGCCATCCGGCCCGGCGCGGCGCGGCGGGCGATGCGCTGACGGGGATGAGGTACCCCACAGGCGGCCGGCGCCCACGGGCCGGCGTCGACGAACGGCGCTCCCCATGTCCCGGGTTCGATGGTGTAGCAACAGCCCTGGGGGATCGTAGGCGGGACCTGTCGTGCTCCTTCGGGCCGGGCAACGGCGATGCCCAAGGCGGCCGACGGGCAAGCGCCCATCACTCCGGGAGAAGCTCCCCCGGCGCACTCAGTCGCCAAGGCAGCCGTCGACGGCCACGTAAGGTCTCAGGCCCTCACGAAGTGCTGCGTACGCGGCCCTCCAGCGGCCCCGCCTGGTCCCATCCAGGCGCCCGCACGTCGATCGTGAGACTTCCCGGCGCGACCTCCTCGCCGCAGGTCCGGCACGTCGACACCAGGTCGAGGTCGTGCTCGGCGACGCCGTGCCCGGAGTCGGCCCCGGCGCGATGCCGGACGGCGACCGGCGGGGTGTCCACCGCCCAGCGGTCGCCCCAGGCCAGCAGCGCGCGAATCACCGGTGCGAGCTCACGGCCGGCCTCCGTGAGGTGGTACGCGAAGCGCACGGGGCGCTCGCTGTAAGCGCGGCGCTCGACCACGCCCGCCTCTTCCAGTGCGCGCAGTCGGGCGGCGAGGCGGTCACGCGGGGCGCCGGTGTTCCGGACGATCTGGTCGAAGCGCTGGTTGCCGTAGAAGATCTCGCGGATCGCCAGAAGCGCCCAGCGTTCGCCGACGAGTTGCAGCGCGGCGGCCACCGAGCACGGCCGACCGGGCACTTCGGGGTGCGGAACCGGGTTCCCGTCCTGCTTCTTGTTCGAGGTCACGTCCCCATCCTCTCCCGACTCCGTTGTGTTTTCAAACGCACCCCGCTAGCCTCCCGATCATGACAGTTGGAAATTCAAACCCACTAGGGTCCCGCGCCGTGTTCGCGACGGTCGCGGCCTCGGTCTTCATGTCGAACCTCGACCTCTTCATCGTGAACGCGGCCCTTCCGGCGATCGGTGACTCCTTCGGCGGCAGCGGCCTCGGCTCCCTCTCCTGGGTCCTCAACGGCTACGCGATCGTCTTCGCGGCGCTCCTCGTGGTCGCCGGCCGCCTCGCCGACCGCTCCGGCCACAAGCCGGTCTTCCTGACCGGCTTGGCGGTGTTCACCCTCGCCTCGGTCGGCTGCGCACTCGCTCCCGACGTCGGGACGCTCGTCGGGGCACGGCTCGTGCAGGCCGCCGGCGCCGCGCTGCTGATGCCGACGTCGCTCGCGCTGCTGCTCGACACGACGGCGCCCGAGAAGCGCGCCGGTGCCGTGCGGGCCTGGGCGTCGATCGGCGGGATCGCGGCCGGCCTCGGGCCGGTGGTCGGCGGGCTGCTGGTCGAGGCCGGATGGCGATGGGTGTTCATCGTCAACCTGCCCGTGGGGATCGCGGCGTTCGCCATCGGCCTCAAGGCGCTGCCGTCGCCCGAACGCGCCGGCACGCAGAAGGCTCCGCTGCCCGACCTGTTCGGCGCCGCCCTTCTCACCGGATCGATCGCCACGCTCGCGCTCGGCCTCGTCAAGGCTCCTGACTGGGGATGGACGAGCACCGGCACCCTCGGTGGACTGGCGGGAGCGGTGCTGCTCGGCGTCTGGTTCGTCCTGCGCTCGGCCCGCCACCCCGTGCCGATCGTCGAGCTGCCGCTGCTGCGGGTTCCGGCGTTCGCCTCCGCCGCGGCCGCCCTGACGCTGTTCACCGTCGCGTTCGCCGGAATGCTGCTCGGCGCGGTGCTCTGGTGCCAGGACGTATGGGGCTACTCCGCTCTGCGCACCGGACTGGCCATCGCGCCCGGCCCCTTGCTGGTGCCGCCGGTCGCGTTGCGCATCGGGCCCGCCGTTGCCAGATTCGGTGCGGGCCGCATCGCGATGGCGGGAAGCGTCCTGTTCGCGGCCGGCATCCTGTGGTGGGCCGCGGCGCTCGACACCGGCTCTGCTTACGCCTCCTCGCTCCTGCCCGGCATGGTGCTGACCGGCCTCGGCGTCGGCATGACGCTCCCGGTGCTGACCGGGGCGTCGGCGGCCGCCCTGCCGCCGGCCCGCTTCGCCACCGGCTCGGCCATCACCTCGATGGGCCGCCAGATCGGCGCGGTGCTCGGTGTCGCGATCCTGGTCGGGATCCTCGGGACCCCGGCCCCCGGCCAGGTTGCCGCCGCGTTCCGGAACGGCTGGTACGCGATCGCCGTAGCGGCCCTTCTCGCGGCGTGCGCGACCATCCCGCTCGTCCGCAAGGCGCGACCGGCCCTCGCCGGGTCGGCCGCAGCCGCGACGACCGACGGCAAGCCGGCCGGCGACCCTGAGGCTGCGAAGGCGGGAGCCGCCTGACAAGCGACGGTGCCGGACGGCACCGGTGGTGAGGGCAGGCGGAGCTTCGGACGCCGGCCAGGAGCCTCAGCGCTCCGGGCTCGCGCCTGCCCCGCCTGCCTCACCTGCCCCGTCTCCACGGCCATGCAGGCCGTTGCGGACCCACCAGACCGGCATGCGTCCACGACCACGCGGGGCAGGGCGACACGCGCGCGTGGGTCCACACATCGGGAGACACGGGACCGGACCGTCCCGCCGCGGAGGAGCACGCCGAGGCGGCCGTCGGCGAGATAGGCGGTCAGGTCGGACTGTCCGAGGGCGCGCTGGTCAGCGGCAGCTGCTGGGCCCGTTGCCGGACGAGGTGGTCGGAGCGGGACTGGAGGATGGCCGCAGCCTCGTGAATCGAGCAGCCGAGGTGGTCTCGGAACAGCTTGATGCCCTTGATGGTCATGCCGCTGAGGATCTCCTCGTCCGCGAAGGAGAGCGGGCCGGCCGTCCAAGGTGCGGAAGCGGGATCTCCACCGGGCCAGTCGACGTCGGTCAGGGTGACGAGCAGACGGCCGTCCGCGAGCGCGACCGCCACGTCCATGTCGCGGGCTGCCTTCTCCGTGAAGGCGGCGGGTGCAGTGTGATCCAGGAGGAAGACGAAGTGCTGGGCTGTACGTGGCCGCCACTCATCGAGCTCGCCGTCGGCGTCCAGGCGGAGGTTGGAGTTCCAGGCTGCCTGGGCGAGAACCGATACGAAGAGGCCTAGGAAGTCCGAGTTCAGCAGGTCGTCCGCGTGCTCGATCAGAATCGCCAGGTCCTGGTTCCCGTGGCCGGGACCGTGCCAGTCCTGAAGACAGTCGACGAGCGCGTCCCAGTTGTGGCCGAAGTAGCCGAGGAACGACAACTCCCGCGCGAAGGTGCGGAAGACGGACGCCGGATCCAGCATTTCCCGGCCGGCCAGCCGCAGGACGAGACCGTTTCGCTGCACGAGCGCGGCCGTTTCCGACGCCAACCACGGGTCGGCCGGGGAGGTGAACACGACCCATGGAGAGCGGTGTTCGGTCAGAGTGGGTGTGATCATCATGGGCGAGCGAGATCCTTGCAGGGCATTTACTCGGAGTCCGAGCGCTAAAAAAAGGAAGGGCAGATCGTGTCAACGAGCATCTTCCGCCCAGGTCCGCCCGATTGCGAAGCAGTGGGTGGGGTCGTACGACGTAGTACGCGCGTGTCGCGTCACGCGCGGGCAGGGCGAGCTGGATGGGGGCCACTCCGCGACCCGCAGCTTCTGGCCGGATCCGAGGAAGAAGCCTCCTCTATCGCTGACGGACTTGGAGAGTGGCGCCCGTGGCTGAGCCTACGAGAGTTCCTTCCGCATCAACAGGCACATCGTTTCGTAGCGGCGCAACGATCCATCAGAGGCTTCTTCGTCCCACGAGTCCGGCTGGCGGTCGTACGCGACATAGCCCAGTCGTTCGTATAGCGCACGCGCCCGGGGGTTGTTTTCCTCCACAGCCAGCTCGGCCTGCCGCAGACCGCGGTTCCTGATCCGCAGTTCTGCGGCTTCGACAAGGAACGTGCCGATCCCACATGACTGCAAGGCGGGGTGAACTGCCAGCTGCCACAAAGTGCCGACGCCCTCCTTGACCTGGTAGTCGACGCCGCCCTTCGCCACGGGGACGTCCGTTGCAGGGCAGATCGCTAGGTAGTCGATCTCACCGGTCCGGGCACGTTCCAACTGCTTGGCGACGTTGGCCAAGTGGTGGTCAGACCCTGCCCACCCGCACGACGCCAGGTCCGCATGCACCAAATCACGGGCTGACAGCTTCAGCACCACATCGATCATCTTCACTACCTCCGGTCAGTCAGCATCCACGCCGCTCACACTGGGCGCAAAGCCGTTTCCTCAGCTCGCGCTCCTGGCTCACCGCCACGCAAGCAACCGGACGAACGCTGCTACTGAAAGTGAACGAAGCCAGCCCCGTGAGGCCACCCCGGATGACGCCGACAGCTGCCATGCTCTCGCTATGGCTGGTGTGATCACGGTGTCGGAGCCGTCTTGGATAGCCCCGTTCGCCGGGCTAAGCCCGCGCTGCTTCGGCAAGCTGGTGACCATGCTGCGCCGTGAGGGTGCGGACGTGGTCCGCAAGGGCCGGCCGTGGAGCCTTCCGCTGGAGGACCGGCTGCTCGCGGCGTACTGGTGCACGAATTTGACGATGCGCCAGCTGGCCCGCTGTTCGGGATGTCCAAGTCGGCGGCGGACCGCATCATCGACCACCTCGCTATCCCGGCACCGGACTCGTCATGCCCCACCGTCGGCGCAAGAGCGAAGGTCAGCCCGACTGGAAGGAAGCCCACAACAAGTCCCACAAGCAGGTCCGCGCCCGCGTCGAGCACGTATTCGCTCGTATGAAGACCTGAAAGAGCCTCCGCGACTGCCGCCTCAAAGGCGACGGAGTCCACCACGCCATGCGCGGCATCGGTCGCCCGCACCACCTCGTCCTCGCCGGATAGACAGGCGGGCCGCACAGTGAACAGCCACGTCCACACGGACCGGAAAACCGTTTACGGGACAGCCCTTAGGCGCGGTCGAAGATCTGGCGCTTGATCATTTGATGTGGTTGCCCCGGCCTCGACGGGACCGGAGTTTCAGTAAGTCGTCAGGCCCTGAACCACGGATCCTGGCTGTCGGTGCCGGTCTGCCGGGGGTGGACGCCGTGCCGGGCAGTGTGCCGCGTACGGTCAGAGAATGCATGATCAGCGAGACCAAGATCAAGGCGCCTACAAGCCCGAGCACCGGCAGGCCAGCCTGCCTGCTGACAGCATCGACGCGGCCGCAGAGGCTGAAGCGGTGGTGTTCGTGTGCGCAACATGCAGCGTCCCTCTGACGGGGCCACTCACACGGCTGCCCGAAGTTCCCGAGCCTCCCTACTACGCCTGGTGGGACGCCGATGAGCCGGGTCCGTCGCCGGCGACCGTGCCGTCAGGCTGCTACGCGATCGAGACGGAGCCGTTCGGTGGGCCGTTGGTCGTCGCCCAGGCGCCCGGTCCGGTGATGCCGCGCCACGGAGGCCACTGGAACGTGGATGGGAAGCCTCTAGTGTCGCAGGGCCCGCGAGGCAACATCGTCATCAACCCGGACGACGCCCGCGGCCTGGAGCTGCAGCACGCATCCGCCGCCTGCTGTGGAGCGACCCCGGATGGCGGAATGAACCAGCTGTGCGCCTGTGGAACCCTCGTCGCGACCCTCTGCTCCGACTGCTGCCTGCCGTACGAACTCCATCTCTCCGCCGACCACGTCCGAGCGGTTCGCCCCTGAGCCGGGCGCGGGCCGCTGCTACCCCTCACCAACATTCCAACGCCAGCCAGGTATGGACGGGTGCCGGCCACCGACGACAACCGCCGCCTGATCTCCGGTTCTGGCGCACATTCCGTGAGGACGATCACCGACGCCGGAGTCGTCGCCACCTGCAGGCTATGACGTTCAATCACCCCAGCCCTCGGCGTTGGAGCAGGATTCGTAGGAGTAGCGGGTATCGCGGTGCCATTCCTCCCCTGTAATGCGCGTGTACGCCCGGTCCGGTGTGTAGAGCAGGGGCTCGGCCCAGACGAGGCCGATGGCGTAAGGAGTGAAGGCCGAAGGGTCTTGGAGGACGCTATCGAACTCGGTGCGGCCGGCGGCGACGACCGCGGCACGGGTGTAGAGGAAGGCGTCTCCTCCCAGGCCCTGTCCGTACTCCCTGCGGTCCAGCCGGTAGAGCGCCCACGACAGTTGTTCAGCAAAACCGATGACCAGTGACAACGGTGACCGGGCAAGCCGCTCGGTGAGCGTGGCTGCAAGCAGGTCGGCGTCCGGGTCAGGTTCCGTGGGCCTGCAGTCCTCTATGAGTTGCCAGAAGGCGTCTTCGTTCATGCTGGCGAGCATGCCGCAGCGGTCGGACAGTCTTGGCTCCGTGGCACCAGTTTGCTGCGGCCAGTGCATGGCGCGGGCAGAGGACGCAGCGGCACTAAAGCGGATCAGCCGTCATGTGCGGAGGGTATGAGGTGAGCGCTCACGCCGAGCAACCAGGGTGCGTACCCTCTCAAACGACTGCGTTGGTCTCCGCGATGGCTCCGCTGAATCTGTGCGAGAACCCACATGTTCGCCATGCTCCGCGACGCCCCGTTCTACGAGCCACACGTCCTCCAGGCAACGGCTGTACGGACTGGCCACAGGCGGGTCGATGCAGATCAACACCTAGTGCCGTCTGCCCATGCCGAGATATCCGCGGCCCCCCGACGGACCGCTCCTTCCGGATCCCGGGCGAGCTTCCCGCAGGCCGCCGCGACGTCCGGCACACCGCCCAGTACCACCATCGCGTCCTGCACCCCGGTCTGCAGCCAGTCGGCTCGGTTGTCATCAGCCTCGGCAACCGCGAGAGCGATGAGCCTCACGGCGGCCACCGTCCCCGCCCGGGCCAAAGCCTCTGCCGTCTGCCGGGTCACCGCCGTGTCCTCGGCGTCCTGCAGCAGTCCCATCAGCGCTTCCGCAGCCTCAGGAACATCAGCGAACGAAGCAAGGGCGCGCCCCGCACGAACACGCTGCGCCCACGCAGGAGATGACGCCTCAGCCAAGGCGTTTTCCAGCTCGCTCATCATCTCTGGCACGACCAAACAGTCTCATGCCCGAGCGGCAGCAGCCCGATGACCGCCCGGAGGTCGGCGTACGAGCCCAGCGCCGACGAAGTCTTCGAGGGCCTACCCCGTCCCCCCGGTCGCTGCCGGCCGAGGCTGCCGCAGACCGGCTGCCGAGCAGCGCTCCACCGGCCGAGCCCGGCCGCCATCCGGCTTCACGATCGTGCTCAAGAATCCCCATGCCTTCGGGCGGGACTGCATTCCACGATCTCCCGCGCGGCGCGCAGCCTGCTGGGGTGCCCCTCAGGGAGCAGCCTGGTGGTGATGAGGACTGCTTCCACCGTGCCGACATCGTCATCCTTCAGGTACTGCTGGACGGCGTCCATGTCGGCGGACGCATCCAGCAGTTGCCGGCAGGCGTCGATCCGAGCGCCGATCCGCTGTGCGCGCTCGGCGGTCAGTCCGCCGACGTTGGTGAGGAGCTCTTTCACGGTGGGGCTGTGCATGCCGCAATTCTCGCAGCGGGTCCTCAACCAACTCCACGCGATTTCGGCTCCTTACCAGCCGGCGGCAGACGGTGGGCCAGGGCTGCTGATGCTGTGTGCAGCTCCCAGGGGCCGACTCCCGTACCACCGCCGGGACCACAGTCAGTTCCGTGCAGTCGGCCCATGTCCTCCGGCGTGGACCCGCCCGCACGGCTCCGAACTGTCGTGAAGGCGTGTGATCTCGCGTGCCGTGACGACGGCGCATTAGGCAGCGCCGGGCGTCGGCGGGAGAGGTCCGGGCGGCCAGCCCGGCGGAGGCCGGATCAGACCTATCCTCGCGCCATGGACTCAGGACTCGCAGGACTCCTCGGCGGAGTGATCGGCGCTGCTGTCGGCGCCCTTGGCGCCACGGCATCGGCGTGGATCACCGGCAGGAAGGCAGAGAAGCAAGCCGAATTGCAGTCCGCGGCCCTGATGGGACAGGCACGCCTCCAGATAGAGGCCGACCGCGCTCGCTCCCTCCGGGAGTCACGAAAGGCAGCCTATGTGGCCTTCGCCGAGCACTGGAGCCTGGTACACGGCACGCTCAGCGAAGCAGCCGTCAAACTCGGAGGCATCGAGGCGAGCGACCCACCAGAGGAACGCGAAGAGCGCCGTCAAGCCGCCCGCCGCCTCTGGAACGAGGCGCGGGCTCATCAGCGCGCGCTCAACCGGCTGATGAGTGTCGTCTACGTGGAAGGGCCGGACCAGATGGCGCATGCGGCTCAAGCGGCAAGTGGAGCGTTGGTGTCGCAGTTCGGCGCGGTATTGGACTGGCTGCACGCGACCGACCATGCAACGGAAACGCCGCAGCACGCGTCGGAGGCGGCGGGAGCCGGCAGCGAGGCGTACGGGGAGCTCCTGGTCTTCCTCTACGCCTCCGCCGACGCCGTTACGCCGGACGGTCCGGGCCTGAGGGATCGATGAGCCGGAGTGCTCCGGCAGTTCGCTTCCCCTTCCCGTAGCCTGCGCCGCCGTCAGCCTCCCTGAAGGGGCTTGTTGCGGACTGCTTCCCGGAACGGTGTGTTCCTCAAGGTGCGTGGGAACAACACGGGTTCCAGATCTACGGGGGAGACCGGATGGGGGGTGTCATGGAGGCGGGGGATCTTGCCGCTCAAGCTGTTGCCGTTCTCGTGGCGGCCATGACGGGTGCGGGAAGCGCCGTCGGAACGCAGGCGGGTTCGGAGGTCGTGCGGGTCATGCGGGAGCGCCTGGGCAGCTCCGAACGGGGGCGCCTCGCGCTGGCGGAGCTGGAGGCCGCCCCACGTGATGCAGAGGCTCGGGGCGAGGCGGAGCGGGTGCTCCAGCAGGAGCTTGCCGACGACCCGGGCTTGGAGCGCTGGCTCTCGATGAAGGTACGAACGGATACGACGGTCATCAACACGGGCATCATGATCAGCGACAACGCTCGCGTGTCACGATCGCTGATCACGCTCGGTCCGGTGACCGTCAACAGGCCTTCGTCGATGAGCGGCTGGGCAGCCCTGGCGCTGGCGGCGATCGCTTTGGTCGCGGTCGTCGGCTCGGCGATCTACGGAGGGACGCGCCTCGTGTCGGGCAGCGCGAGGCCGGACCCGCAGCCCGCCGGATCACCGTCGAGCGGGGCGTCCTCTACAGCGCTGCCCCCCACCGCCACCCCCAGCCAGGCGAAGGCGAAGGCGAACGGCAGCGGGCTGCCCTTGGAGGAAGCGGCCATCACGACGGCCGAGGTCGCGAAGACGGACAGGACCCAATGGACCGTCGAGCCGGCTACCGCGGCAAGTGGCCCCGCCTACGCCGGGTGGCGTGCCGCGCGCACGGACGACAAGGGCTGCGGCCCGCTCATCGACGTACTGAACGAAGAGCCGCAGTCGCTGGCCAAGCCGGTCGAGGTCGCGCAGCTTCGGGAGCTCAAGGAGACGCGGGGGAAGGGGCAGGCTTACATGGGCTTGCGGGAGTACGCGGACGAAAGGACGGCGCAGGGCGTATTCGATCGGCTCGGCGTAGCCCTCGAAACCTGCACGGCGTTCCGCTTCGACCCCCATGCGCAGTACGTGAACGACGACCGCGATGTCCGGAAAGTCGAGACCATCACCTGGGACCCGTACAAGAACGCGGTCGCCTACGACCTGAAGCTGTGGCAGGAGACCATGTCCCGCACCACCTACGAGCGCATCACGGTCCACCGTAAGGGGGCTCGATGTGTCGTGTTCTTCGAGAACAAGGAGAGCTTGTTCGACCTGACGGCTCCGGAATGGCTGCCCTACGCCGCCCAGTTGGACAAGCTGTAGTCCCGGGGGTACGCCGCCCACCGAGCGGGTCGGACCTCTTCCTCCGCGGCGCCCCGCGGCCCTGCGAGCCTCAACCGTCAGCAGGCGTCATGGCGTGCGGCCTCAGAGCCGGTTTGTCCTGCTCCTCGGGCCGGTTCGAGCGGATGAGGACGTAGGCGGCGGCCAGGGTGGCGGCAAGGGTAACGGCTCCCGCGGCAGTGGCGGCGGAGGTCATGCCATCGATGAATGCCTGCTGAGCGGTGGTGACCAGGCCTTCGCGGAGCGGTTCGGCGTCGCCGTCGGGCCGGGCGCCGCGCACGGTACCGGCGGCCAGGTGATGGAGGGCGTCGGGAGGAAGGTGGCCGGCGCCGGCGAGGGTCTCGACGTGGCTGGTGAACACGGTGGTGAGGAGGGAACCCTGGACGGCGACTCCCAGTGAAGAGCCGATCTGGCGGCTGGCGTCGTTGATGGCCGATCCGAGGCCGGTCTGGTGTGAGGGGACCGCCTTCATGACGGCCTCGGTGCCCGAGGCGGCGACCAGACCGGTGGCGAGGCCGGCGATGACCTGGAAGAGCGCGAGGCGCGGGTAGGCGGAGGTGGTACCGGTACCGGCCATGACGGCGAAGGCGGCGGTCATGAGTGCCAGTCCGAGGGTGATCGGGACGAGTTCGTCGCCGCGGGCGAGCAGCGGAAGCGCGAGAACGGCGCCGACCCCGAGGGCTGCCAGGAGCGGCAGCGTGTGCAGGCCGGCCTGCCACGGGCTGTAGCCGAGGATGGTCTGCAGGTAGAGCGTCATCATGAACAGCGCCCCGGCGACGCCGAACGACGTGACGGCCAGCGCGCACGCGCCGGCGCGGATGCGCCCGGTGGCGAGGAGCCGCAGCGGCAGCATCGGCTCCGCAGCGCGGCTCTGGTGGGTGACGAAAGCGCACAGCAGGAGCGCCGCCACGGTGTAACCGGTGATCACGGGGCCGCTCGCCCAGCCGCGGGCAGGGGCTTCGATGATGGCCCACACCAGGGCGAGCAGCCCGCCGGTGGACAGCATGGCGCCGGGCACGTCGATACGGGCCGGCCGGGCGGCCCTGGATTCCGGTACCAGCCGCATCGCCAGGGCGATGACGACGGCTGCCACGGGCAGGTTGATCCAGAAGCCGGCCCGCCAGGAGAAGTCCTCGACCAGCCGGCCGCCGATCAGCGGCCCGGCGATGCCTCCGGCACTGCCCACGGCTGCCCAGAGGGCGATGGCCCGTCGGCGTAGGGCCGGTTCCGGGAACAGGTCGGTGACCACCGACAGGGTCGCGGGCATCAGGAGCGCGGCGCCGGCGCCCATCCCGCAGCGCGCGGCGATGATCTGTGCGGGGTTCGACGCGACGGCGCCGATGACACCGGTCGCCCCGCAGAGCGCGAGGCCGATGACGAAGGCCCGGCGGCGGCCGATCCGGTCGGTGGCGGCCCCGAGGGCCAGGACGGTGCCGCCCAGGACCAGTGCGTAGCCGTCGATGATCCACTGCACCTGGGCGATGGAGGGTTCGAGGCGGCGCTGGATGTCCGGGATGGCGACGTTGAGGACGGTCAGGTCCAGGCCGAGGAGGAAGAAGCCTGAGCAGACGACGGCGGTGGCGGCGTAGCGGCGCGGGAGCGTGAGGGGCTGGTGTTCCATGGGGGATCGGGGCCTCAGGGTGTGGTGTCGACGGTGCTGCGGATCGCGGGGGAGTCGACGGACGGGACCGGGGCGGATGCCGGCCCCGCCCCCCTCGCCTGCGGCGGCCGGCGCCCCGGTGGAGTGCACAGTGCGTCGGCCGTGACGCGGATGCGGTGCCATGCCTCCTCTACGTGGTGATCGCGGGTCAAGGTGCCTCCCGTAGCCAGGCGGGCGGCGGTCGTGCCGTGGATGCGGGTGGCGCTGAGGAAGAGGCGTCCGGAGGCGTTGAGGCGCTCGATCAGATCGCGCGTGTGGGTTTCGGAGCGCAGACGGAAGCAGACCAGCCCCAGCCTTGGGGGTGCGGCGAGTTCGAACCGCTCGTCCTGGGTCACCAGGTCGGTGAAGTGCCGGGCGTGGGCGACGCTGCGGCGGATGTGTTCGCGCAGCCCCTCTTGGCCGTGGCAGCGCAGGACGGACCACAGTTTGAGGGCGCGCAGGCGCCGGCCGAGTGGCAGCTGCCAGTTGCCCAGATCGCGGTGGCGGTCGGGGTCGGTGGCGAGGTAGTCGGCCGCGGTGGAGGTGGATTGGAGGAGGAAGGACGGGTCGGCGAGCCAGAGAACGGAGCAGTCGAAGCCGGTGAGGAGCCACTTGTGCGGGCTGGTGCTGTAGCTGTCCGCGTGGCGGGCCCCGTCGTTGATCCACCGGTGTTCGGGGCAGACGGCTGCGGCTCCGGCGTAGGCGGCGTCGACGTGCAGCCAGATGCCGTGGCGTCGGCAGATGTCGGCGATGGCCGGCAGGGGATCGATGGCGCAGGTGGAGGTGGTGCCGACGGTGGCGATGACGGCCAGGGGAGTCAGTCCGTTGGCCAGGTCCTCCTGGATGGCGTGCAGGAGCGCGTCGGGCCGCATGGCGAGGGTGTCGGTGGCGGTCGGCACCCGGCGCAGCCGACGGTCACCGATGCCGACGGTGCGGCATACCCGTTGCACCATGACGTTCGCCTGCTCGGAGGTGTAGCAGGTGTAGGGGGTGGTGTCTCCGTCGGTGCGCCAGCCGCTGCCGCCGGCCCGGTTGAGGGCGGCCGTCATCGCCATGAGGCAGGAGGAGGTGGCGGTGTCGTGGAGGACGGCGTTGCCCTGGAAGACGGCCGGGAGGTCGAGCAGGACGCGCAGCCACTCGCAGGCGGTGGTTTCGAGTTCGGTGGCGGCGGGCCCGGTGGACCACAGCATGCCCTGGACGTTGAGGCCGGCGGCCAGGATGTCGCCGAGGACGGAGGGGCCGGAGGTGTTGGCCGGGAAGTAGCCGAAGAAGGACGGGTGCTGCCAGTGCGTCAGACCGGGGACGAGGATGCCGTCCAAGTCCTTCAGGACCTGGGCGAAGTCTTCCGGCCGCTCGGGTGCGGTGGCGGGTAGCCGCCGGGTCGTGTCGCCGGGCCGGACGGAGGGCTGTACCGGGAGGGTGTGGACGGTGTCCCAGTAGTCGGCGAGCCAGTCGACGGCCTTGTGGGCGTGGGCGCGGAACTCCTCCGCGGACATGGCGGGGCTCATGCCGGCACTCCCGTACGGTCGGATCGCCGGCGGTCGCCGGCGGAGGGGAAGTGGTGGTCGTAGGCCGCCCTGTGGTCGGGGTGGTCCCGCATGAAGGGTTCGTCCGCGGCGAGCATGTGCCGCAACGCCAGGAGGGGGGCCGGGCAGTCGAACGGCCTGAAGAGCGGATTGTGCAGTCCGGGCGCGGGCGGGGGACCGGGGTGGAATTCGCCGATCATCAGACCGCGGCGGGCCAGGGACGTCTTGGCGGCGCGCTGGACGTCCTCCACCAAGGCGCACGCGTCGTCGAGCGGAAGGTAGGGGAAGGTCAGGAGCACGGTGGTGTGGACGGGGGAGACCTCGCGCCCAGCCGCGTGGGGGCCGGGCGTGGACGCCTTGAGCGGGCTGGGTGCGGACGTCTTGAGCTGGCCGGGAGTTGACGCCTCGAGCAGTATCAGCAGGCACTCGTCAATGGCCCGGTGCACCGCTCGTGCGTCACCCGGGCCCCGGTAGGAGGCCACGTGGAACCGGCCGCCGTCGATGGAGGCCGGCACGTACGGGCAGACCGGACCGCGTCGCCCCAGGGCGGGGTGCGGCTGGCACAGATAGGCGTGGGCCCAAGCCCACACCGCCCGGACCGTCTCCGCGGCAGCATCCTGGCAGGTCGAAGAGGGGGACTGCGGGGGATGTAACACCACATGCGTAGCCGGGGTTTGCCCTGGCATCGGGCTCCTTACGGGGCGGGACCGAAAATGACCTTGATCCCGTACAGTAGCGAATCAAACACGCAGCGTGCTCACCCCGGGCTCGTGCACCCACCCTGCCGAGAGAGACATGCAGACCCTGCGCCCCTTGTCCACCAGCGAATGGCTCTTCGTGCCCGGCGGCATCCGCCTCGCGTTCTGGTACACCGCGCCCGGAGGCGTCGACGCACAGGGCCTGGGCAGCGCGCTGGCCCGCATGGTGCGACGCCACCCCCTCCTCGGTGCGCGCATCGCACAGAGCCCCGGAGGAGGGGAGTTCCGGCCGCTCGGCACGGAGCCGCTCGTCGCCGTCCGTCCGGCCGGCACCTCACTGGAGGAAGAGCTGACCCGTGCGTCCATCACCGCCGAGCCCGGCCTCGTCCACGCCGCCGTCCTCCCCGGCCATCCGGGTGACACCTTGGTGGTGAGCCTGCACCACGCCATCGCGGACGGGCAGAGCGCGCGGGCCTTCGCCACCGAACTGGCCGCTCTACGGGCCGCCGCCCGCGCGACCGCCCCCGACGCGCCGCGCGACACGCACAGCGCCCCGGCCCTCCCGGTGCCGCCGCCGATCGAGCAGCTGATCGACCGCCGACCCCACCCCGAGGACGAGCTCGCCCGCTACGCGAACCGCCGCCACGCCCTGGCGCGCAGCGCCGACGTAGCGCAGTTGCCCCACCGCTCCGGTGTGGGCCGGGCCGGTTTCGCCGTCGGCAGCGTGGTCGCGGATCAGGCAAGCACCGCGGGGCTCCTCAACGCCGCCCGCTCCCTCCACGTGTCGTTGCACGCCCTGGTGTGCGCTGCGGCGACCATCGCGGTACGGCGCCTGTCCGGCCACCGGAGCGGGCAGCGCGTGCCGTCGGTGTGCCACATGCCGGTCGACATGCGGCGCAGGCTGCGCATCGCGCCCGGTACCCAGTGCTTCGCCTCCTCCGGTCACCACGCGGTGCTGGAGCTGACGGCCGACGCCGACCCTCTGGCCGCAGGCCAGGAGATCAGCCGCCAGCTCGCGCAGGCAGTGCTCGACGGCGGATTGGAGCGCGAGATCCTGGCCCTGCCCAGGCTCGTGGAAGCAGCCCCCCTGCCCATCAGCATTGGTGTGACCGAGCTGGGAACCTCACGCCACCCGCACCGGGCGACCGCACCCCCCACCGGTCTGCCCCTCGTGCCCGCTCCCGTCCCCCTGGCCGCGACCTCACTCGCCGCCGGCCGACTGCACATCGCCCTGCCCTATTTCCGGCAGTGGTACGGCGACGACCTCATGCGCAATCTCCGTGAGGAGATTCACGACGTCCTGCGCGCCGCCGCCGGAACGCGCCGCCTCCATGCCCCTGTCGGCAGCAGCCACCCGTAACCCGGCCGGCCCGCCCCCTGACCGGCGCACACGACGGCCAACGGACCCTTGAACGCCGCCCACTCGATCGGCTGACCGGGATACGAAGAAGTGACCGATCACCACGGTGCTTCGTTGGATCACCTCACACGGCACGAAAGGACATTCACGCTCATGTACGACAGGCTCGTCCGACTCCTCACCGAAGTGCTCTCCATCGACCCCGCCCTGGTCACTCCGCAAAGGACCTTCCGCGAGCTCGAACTGGACTCCATCACCCTGGTCGAACTCGCGGTCATGGTCACCGAGGAGACGGGCATCTCCCTCCAGGAACTCAACTTGGACCTGACACTGGCACAGACCGCCGAGCGGTTCGCCGCCCAGCAGTCCCAGTCCTCGGTATAGCCGCCGTGGAGACCGACGTCGCGGTGACCGGGCTGGGCCTGGTCACCGCTGCGGGGGTGGGCTGCCTGCCCACCTGGACGACCATGTGCGCCGGCCTGTCCACCGCGGCGCAGGACGCATCCCTCCACGGACTGCCCATCGCCATCTCTTGCGCCGTCCCCGACTTCGACGCCAGCGCCTCCCTCGGCCCGCGCCTGGCGCGCCGCATGGACGTCATCACCCAGATGGCGGTGGTGGCGGCCCGCGAAGCGGTCGCCATGGCCGGCCTGGACACCGAACGCCCCGCCCCGGAACGGATCGCCGTCGTCCTCGGCTGCAGCAGCTCCAACTTCGAGAGCATCGCCCCGGCCTACCGCAAGCTCTTCGCCGACAGCGCCCCCACCATCCCGCCCCTGAGCCTGCCGCGCTCGCTCACCAGCACCGCCGCCGCCGAGGTCGCCATCGACCTGGGCGCGACCGGACCCAACTTCACCACGGCCTCCGCGTGCGCCTCTGGCACCGTGGCCATCGGCGTCGCCCGCGACCTCCTGCGCTGCGGTGCGGCCGACGTCGTCATCACGGGGGGAGCCGAGTCCATGCGGGTGCCGATCGCGGCGGCGTGCTTCTCGCAGATGGGTGTCCTCTCCCGACGCACTCACGCACCCGCCGCCGCTTCCCGGCCCTTCGACGCGGACCGCGACGGCTTCGTGTTGGGGGAGGGCGCCGGCATTCTCGTCCTGGAGCGAAACCGCGATGCCCTCGCGCGCCGTGCGCCCGTCCTCGCCCATCTCAGCGGATACGGCGCCGCGAGCGACGCCTACCATCCGGTCGCTCCCCACCCCGACGGCATCGGCATCACCCTGGCCCTGCGCACCGCCCTCCAAGACGCCGACTGGCCGGCCGCCGACGTCGATCACGTCAACGCCCACGGCACCGGAACCGCCCTCAACGACGCGGTCGAAGCCCGCTGCCTCGCCAAGATGTTCCCCCACCGGCCCCCGGTGACCGCCCCCAAGGGCGTACTCGGCCACGCCGCCGGGGCCGCCGGAGCCATCGAAGCCGCCCTCACCGTCCTGACCCTGCACCACCGCTCGATCCCCCCGACCGCCAACCTCGACTGCCTCGACGAGGCTGTCGAACTCGACGTCGTCGCGGGCGTACCACGCCCCAGCGCACCGCGTACCGCCGTGACCCTGTCCGCGGCCTTCGGCGGGCAGAACGCCGCACTTGCCTTCCGCCGCCCCTGACCGCAGTCCGTCGCCACGCCCAGGAAGAGCACCCCATGACCACCACCATCCCCCCACTGCCCGCCGACCACTTCGACCAGCAAGGCACCTGGAGCGTGTCGAGCGCCACCTCCACCGTGTTCCAGTGGGACTACGACACCCACGACGAGCAGCTGCTGCGCCTGTACGCGCAAGGCAAGGAACGCCAGTGGGACGCAGCCGTCGACCTGGACTGGAGCCGCGAACTCGACCCCGCCAACCCCCTCGGCATCCCGGACACCTTCATCCCTATCGCCGACACCGAACTCTGGCGGCGGCTCCCTGAGAGCGACCGTGCCACCGTCCGCCGTCACACCCAGGCGTGGTCGTACTCCCAGACGCTCCACGGCGAACAGTTCGCGCTCATGGGCCTGACCCGGGTGTGCACGACCGTCGACGACATCGACGCCAAGCTCTTCGCCGCCACCCAGATCATGGACGAGGCACGCCACGTCGAAGGCTTCAACCGGCTGGTCACGGACAAGATCGGAATCCGCTACCCGCTGTGCGCGCCGCTGCAGGCCCTGTTCGAGGACGCCCTGCGCACCCCGGAAGCCGACCTGTTCGTCATCGCCAGCCTGTTCCTGGAAACCCTGGCCCTGGTCATGCTCAACACCCACCGCAGCTGCCTCACCGACCCGCTCGGCCGCACGTTCACCGAGTACGTCGCCCGGGACGAGTCGCGCCACATCGCCTTCGGCAGGCTCCTCCTGCGGCGACGGCTGGCTCAGTCAGGTGGCCGCGAGCTGCGTCAGCACGAAGACTTCGCGCTCGAATGCTGCCGCGTCCTCGAACGGGAATTCGGCGCCGACCCCGTCTGGGAGACCTTGGGGTTCGACCGCTCCGTCGCCGTCACCGCCCGTACCTCCATTCCCGAACTCCTTCACCGCCGCAGGGTCTTCCGGCAGGTGATCCCCTCGCTGCAAGACGTCGGCCTCTTCAGCCCTTACATGCGCGAGCACCTGCGAGCTCTCAACCTGCTCCACTACGCCCGACGCCTCCCCGCCCCGGCTCCCCACCCCGTCGACGACGCCACCGACGCCGAGACGGAGGCGCGCCGCCACGACATCGAAGCGATCGCCCGATACGCGGACGCGGACATCGCCCCGACCCGCTGAGCCGGCCGGGCCAACCGGCAGCAGGCCCGGCTTGGACCCCTGCTCGGCAGGTCAGGAGCGAGAAACCGCCCACGGTGAGGATGCCGAGCCGCCTCGTCGGCCGCCGCGCGAGACCGGTGGCCGACGGGGAGATTCCGCTGGACTGGCTGATCGCGCAGCGGCCCGAGGGCGAGGCGGATCCGGTGAAGTACTGGATCTCGCACCTGCCCGCGGACATCCCCCAAGGCTCTGGTCCGGCTGGCGCGGGCCGGTGGCGGTTCGAGCACAACTCCCGCGAACTGAAGACCGCCCGAGCGACAGCATCGCTACCTGTGGTTCCTCGGGGGCTGAGAGGGCAGGCTTCTCAGGCCGGGGGCCAAAGCCGGGTTGCGCTGGTGGTGACGATGCCGTGGAAGACGTAGGCGCGTTGTGGTACCGAGTGGTGGCGGTCCGGTGGTTCGTGAGCCGGTGGGTTGGCCGTCGACGCCGTTGCGGCGCCGGTACCGGCACGGTTCCCCGGGGCCGGTCAGATCTGCTCCCCGCGCATGCGGGGAGGGCCCGCGGTCCGAGCGCCGGCAGGACCGGAGCATACGCGCAGCCGCTCAGTCCGTGGCCGTTGGACCTCCAGGCAGCGGTGACGCGTCCTTCCTCCCAGCGCCGAGCTTGTGGAAGATCTCCAGAATGCTCTGCCGGGCAGCGGCCGAGCCGCCGTCCTTCAGCACGATGAGCCGGATCGTGCAGTTCCCCGAGGCTCCAGCGCGGCGGACGCTCTCATGGTCGATCTCCACCCGGACCGCACCGTGTCATCGCCGAGGTTCACCACCACAGTCTCTCTCGACGCTCGCCGGCGGCCAGCCGTCCTCACCTATGTCCATCCGGAAGCGGTCCTTCACGTGGGCCTCACTGATGTTCGTCAACGCGCCACCATCCACACAGGGGAGGGCGGTCGCGCGATGTCATCGGGCCTGGACAGTTGCGCAGAGGAAGGTCGTGTCCTGGAGCAGCGCGGGAGTGATGGCCACGCCGGTCAGGTGCTCGGCCAGAGCGAACGCCGCTGGTGAGGACAGATCCGTTTCCGGGAACTCGTCCTCGAAGTGGAAGCCGATCCGCACCATGACGTCCAGGAGCTCGTCGGGTCCGGTGCCCCACCGGTCTTCCGGGAACAGGGGATCGAAGCAGAGCCGCAGGACCTGGTCCTCCGCCCAGAGGAACGTGCCGACGGCGTTGATGTTGACGAAGTGAGATACCCAGCTGGCCCCGGACGAGGCCGGCAGGGCTCGTTCTTCGGTGACTCCGACGTAGCCGTTGGGCTCGATCATCAGCGTCCAGGCGCCCACAGTCGTCCTGTGTGCTGGCGACCATCTGACGGTCACCCTCCTCCAGGTCGTACTGGGCGAAGGCGGCGTCGACGACTGCGGCTATGCCCTGCAGGGGCACTTCCGGTCGTCCCGCAAGCCGGGACACCAGCTCGGCGTACGCCTCGGCGATGTCTGGAAAGTCGTTCTCGAACCACGTGTAGTCCGCTCCGGTCTTCGTCATGCCGTCCATTCTGGTTCGTGTCTCTGACACCGGAGGGCTCACGGACATCCCTTGGACTGCGCGGCTGCTGTCAGTGGGCTCTGTCAGGATGCCTCGGTCAAGACCGAGAACGATCTGGAGAGACCATGGGCACTTGGGATGTCGGACCCTTCGATAACGACACCGCAGCGGACTTCTGCGGCGACCTTGATGAGGCAGCCGCAGGCGAACGTGAGGGCATCGTCCGCGGCATTCTCACCCGCGTGATCGGCACCGTGGGCTATCTCGAAGCACCCGAATCCGAGCAAGCCGTTGCTGCGGCCGCCCTCGTGGCCGCGCAATGCCCTGGCGGTGAGCCTGCCGATCCCGTTTATGGGCCGGAAGAGCCCCTTCCTGATCTCACCGGCCTTCGCGATCTCGCCCTTCAGGCCCTTGACCGCGTCATGACCGAACCGTCCGAGCTGGTGGACCTATGGGCGGAATCGGATGGCGGCCCCTGGCGCGTGAATGTCCGCCGCCTGCAGAACGTGCTCCTGCCGCAGCCGCTCGGAGAACAGCTCAGCCTTATCTGACCGCACCGCAACCACGACGCGAATCCATCAGAAGGCCGCCATGAGCTGGGATGTACTTCTCCTCCGCCTACCCGACGACGTGACCTCCGTCCATGAGCTCCCCGGCGATCACACCTCGCCCCCGCTCGGCCGCCTCGACGACGTGCTCGCGGCCGTCGCGCCAGCAGTTCCGCGACCGCGTGTCCGGTCCCGCCGAGCCACAGCACTAGCATCCACCCGTGCACCCCGAACCGCGATTGAGCCTGGCGGCTCCACTTCCGCCCGGCCGGATGATCACATCCGATGGCGGCGATGGCAACGTGCAGCCCCTGTGGCTCAGCGATCGGCCGGCCACGGCCGCACTGTGGGCCCAGATCCATGCCGAGCACACTCGCTCCGGCCTGTGGCCGTTGCTGCTTGACGCGCTGGATCCGGACGATGACGAGTTCCGGCCGTGGGGATCGGCCGAGCTCATGCCCGAGCGGATGTCTTCTCCGGCGAGCCACGACCCGGCTGGCCTTCTCGAGGAGTGGTGGGCGACGTACACCACCATCGATCAAGACGACGACATGCTCTCCGCCAAAACCTTCGGGCAGGACTGGTCCGGCCTCGCTCCCGCCCGGTCGGCCGCGACGGACCCCGACGAACTGGCAGCCGAGTACGCACAGGCGTTTCTCACCGGCCGTCCGCAATCCCGGCTGGGACTGGTCGCGGCCCCATCCGGCGCCGAGGCCCTCGCGGTCGCAGGCTGGTGCGGCCCTCTCAACTACGACAACGACACCGCCAAGTTCTCTGCGGTCATCCGCGACTGGGAGCGCCGATTCGGCGTCCGGGTGGTCGCGGTCGGCTTCTCCACCCTGCACCTGAGCGTCGCAGCACCACCGATACAAGAGGAAGACGCCCTCCTGGTTGCGGCGGAGCATTTCGCCTTCTGCCCGGACAACGTCTGGCAGGGGAGCCGGCCGTACACATTGGCCGCCTACGCCGAGCGGATTATCGGAGCTCGCAGCTGGGATTTCTGGTGGGACTGATCCATCGCGTCTGGGAAACGATCACTCGCAGCTTGGGAAGCGATCTTCAAGCGCTTCGTGAGCCCCTGGTCAGCGGTACTCGGACGCACAGCCGCCTCAGTCGTCGGCGGCTACAAGGAGGGTGAGGGTGCCGAGGCGGCGGTCGATCAGCACGAGTTCATGGAACTCGATGTGGATGGGGCCGTAGTCGTGTTGTGCATCCTCGGGAAGGGCTCCGAGTGCGTACCGGCTCGTCGCACGGCGGATCGGCGCGTAGACCGCCTCGTGCAGCCTCGCGTCCAGTTCCGGGGGAAGCACGACACCGCTGGTGGCCCATGTGTGGATCGTGCCGGCCGCGCTCGCTTCGTCGACGGCCGTGTACGTGCCCGGAGTGATCCGATCAGACCACCACTGGCCGTGGCGCGGTTCGAGCCAGACCGCTCCGTCATAAGTGTCCCGGAACTCAGGGTGGGCGATCAAGGCTCCAAGAAGGCCCTCGTCGGCCGGTGGCACGGGTGACAGGTGGAAGCGCTTGATGTGAACCCACCGGTGGCCGTGGCCCACCCGGCCGGGGAAGCCGAAGTCCTTGAAGTTGATGAAGGGGCTGTCCCGGTGAATGAGCGCAGGGTGCATACGGATCAGGATCACTCAGTCGCCCAGATGACCAAAATCGCAGATGAGGCGCCTCGTGCGGCCTTCGAGGGCCCGCCACGAGGCTCAGCCTGGCCACCGTGACGACATGCACCAGGCCTTCCCCGCACTCGGCTCTGCCTTCATCTGCTGGCGGCGACTGAGGGCCCCGCCCTGATTCCAGTCCAAAGTAAGGTGGAATTCTGTATTACGCACTCACGCCAAGCACAAGGAGGCGGAATGCCCGCCAACTCGTCGGCGCTGGCGGCCGGGAGGCGTCATTCGGTCGGACGGCGCTGGGATGGAACCGTTCTCGCCGTGGGCAATACCGCAGCCGCTGAATGCCGTGTCGAGCGCTGGGAAGACGTCGTCGCGGTGGCAGCTGGCAATGTCCATACCGCGAAGAACACGGGCAGGTCTCATACGGTGGGGCTCCGGTCGGACGGCACGGTGCTGGCATCGGGTTGGAATGGCGATGGGCAATGTGATGTCGCCGGATGGCGAGGCGTCACGGCCGTGGCCGCAGGCTGGCGCCGCACGCTCGGGCTCCTCGCGAATGGCCGCGTGCTGGCAGTTGGCCGGAGGTCAGAAGGACAGTGCGACGTGCAGTCCTGGCGCGAGGTGGTCGTCCTCTCGTGTGGTGACTGGCACTCGGTCGGCGTCCGGTCGGACGGTTCCGCACTCGCCGCTGGGAACAACCGACGAGAGCAGTGCGCCGTTGAAGGGTGGCGTGACCTGACCGCCATTTCAGCCGGGTATCTCCATACCGTCGGCCTCAGAGCTGACGGGCGGCCAGTAGCGACCGGAGACCGGGCAACGGGGGCGTGCGAGGTCGGTGAGTGGGAAGACATGGTGGCGCTCGACGCGGGCAGCTATCACACCGTCGGGGTCACAGCGTCCGGACGGGTCCGCGCAGCGGGAGACAACAGCTACGGGCAGTGCGAAGTCGGCGATTGGCGCGACATCGTCGCCGTGGCGGCCGGTTCCACGCACACCCTCGGCCTGCGTGCCAACGGCACGGTCGTGGCCGCAGGGAACAACGCCGACGGACAGTGCGAAGTCGATGCCTGGTCCGGAGTCCAGCTTCCATAAGGTTCCGACGTTCGACGCGACCTCACTGCGGTGAAAGGGCGTGCGCCGATGCCTTGGAGGCGGTCAACGCGTCGACGAGCTGGGCGAATTCGGTGCGTTGCCGGCCGGTCAGCGTGTCGTAGAGCGGCGCCTGTAGCTCATTGGTGAACTGCTTGGCGCGCTGCCGTCGCGAGCTCAGGGCTGCGGCTACGGGCTGTGGCTCGGGCCAGCCGTACCGGGTGGCATGCTCCACGCCGAGGTTGACGACCATCGCCGCTCGGGCGCTCAGCCCGCTCAGGCGCACCGCCGCTTCACCTGCCTCGTCACCGATCAGGCCCAACTGCGGGAACTCACGCTCGGCACCGTCGACGTGGTGCTCGGGCAGCGCTACCACCATCTGCCCGACACCACACCCCGGGGCGTCGACGTCTCACCCCTGCTCGACGATCCGCTGCTCGTCGTCACCGCGGCCGACCGGACCGTCGAAGGGCCGATCGCCCTACGGGAGCTGGACGCGCACACCCTCGCCCTGCCGCCGGCGGCCACGGACTGCGGACAGGCCATCCTGGGGGCCTGCCGCAAAGCCGGCTTCACCCCCGCAGCGCGCTACGTCACCGCCGACATCGCCGCCCAGCTCACCCTCGTACGGGCCGGTCTCGCCACGGCGCTCGTTCCCCGTACGGCCATCGATCCGGCCACATCCGGCATCCACACCGCACCCCTCGACGGCCACCCGATCCGGCGCCTGCTGTTCGCCGCGACGCGTCACACCGAGACCGTGAACCCGACGACCACGGCACTCATCGCGGCACTGCGCACCGCGGCGCGGCAGGGTGACCGTGCCACGGACCTCCCGGAAGGCTAGCGACGGGCGTCTGCGGATCAGGCCATGGCGCGTGCCTCAGAGCCTGGTCAAGGCCTGCATCGCCTCGCGCTCGATCCGGGCCACTTCGCCGAGGAGGGAGCCCGCCTCCACGAGTGGCTTCGCGTCGCCCGATTCGCCCGCGGCGGCGATCAGTGCGGCCACCTGCGTCCAGAGGGCGGCCGCCTCGGTGTACAGGCCGTGCCCCGTGCGCAGGTGGCCGCTGTCGATCAGCTGGACGCACTCGGCGAGGAAGTCCCGGTAGAGGTTGCGGAACAGGGCGCCGCCCGTGCCGGCCCGCTCCATGAGGGCGGCGGCCTGCGGCAGGTCCTCGCGCGGGTCGGCGCTGCGCTGCAGCCATGTCGGTACGTGGCCCGCGGCCCTCTCGATGCCGCGGTGCCCCAGGTTCGCGATGGGCGGGTGCAAGAAGGCATCGGCGCAGGCCTTGATCGCGGGGACGATCCGTTCTTGAGGTGGCGTCAGACCGGCGGGCGCCGTGATGGTGAAGGAGCGGTTCTTGGCGGTCATGGGGCCGCGCTCGCCCCTGGCCCTGGCCAGGCTGGCGAGACTGGTCGAGACGGCTCCGCCCTGCGGTTCGGTGTCCACCAGGTAGGCGTCCTGTTCGTCGTAGCCGTACATGGCCACGACGTGCCCGCCGAAATGCACCTTGGTGCCGAAGTAGTCCAGGTGGTAGCTGTCGAGCTGAAGGCCGACCGGCCGACCGGCGTCGATGGGCGCCGCGACGTTCCGCCACGCGGTGCGCGGGGAGGTGGTCTCGCCGACCAGAAGCTCCAGCCCGAGCCGAGCGGTCAGGTTCCTGGTGAGCTCGAACGGCTTGACCCGGCCTCCCAGGAAAGGGAAGCCCATGCGCTTGCTGTCCCAGTAGATGAACGACAGCCCGGAGCCGAGCCCGAACAGCATGGGTTCGGACAAGTCGAGCCCCTCGTGCCGCAACAGCACGCCCAGCGCCGTCGTCTCACAGTGCTGCATCCCGCGAACGTCGATGTCCTTCACCATGGCCATGCCGCGCATTCTCCTCCTCACGGGACACCAACACGCGGCCGGGCGTACCGGATCCCGTCTCCCCAGCGTGATCGGCACAACGCTGCTTGCCGCACGGAAGACGGGGCAGTCGCGGGGTAGGCGCTCCACAGCACCTGACCGATGCATCGCCCGTCCCAGCAGAAGGAGGAAGGCAAGGTGTTCCCCTCATGAGCACGGTAGAGCGGCCGTCTCACGCCACCGACGACTCGGTGGGCGTCCTGGTGTCACGCGCCTCGCAGCAGATGTCCGAGCTGGTGCGCGAGGAGATGCAACTGCTCCGCCTGGAGATGACCGAGAAGGGCAAGCGCTACGGGAAGGGCGGCGGCCTCTTCGGCGCCACAGGAGTCATCGGCTACCTGGCACTCCAGGCGCTGACGGCCACCTGTATCGCCGCACTCGCGCTGGTCCTGCCGGTATGGGCCTCCGCCCTCATCATCACCGCGGTCCTGGGGATCGCGGCAGGCTGGACCGCGCTGGCCGGAAAGAAGCAGATCGCCCGGGCCGGTAACCCGGCTCCCGAGCGGACCATCGACAGCGTCAAGGCCGACCTGGCCGAGATCAAGGAGAAGGCACACCGATGAACGACGACGCCCGCACCACCCTTGGCACCCCCGTCCCCGACCCCGCCAGCGCCGGCTCCGAGGAACTGCGCGATCACATCGAGCGCACCCGCGACGAGCTCGGCCGGACCGTCGAGGCCCTCGCAGCGAAAGCCGACGTCAAGGCCCAGGCGAAGGAGAAGACGGCTGCCGTCAAGGCCCAGGCGAAGGAGAAGACGGCCGACATCAAGGACCAGGCGAAAGAGAAGACGGCCGCCGTCAAGGACCAGGCCGCCGAGAAGGCAGCGCTGGTCTCCGACCAGCTCCGGGAGAAGGCGGGGGAGGCCGCCCGGCTGGTGAAGGACAAGACCCCCGACCCGCTCCTGGAGAAGACCGCGCAGGCCGCGGCGCAGGTACGGGAGCAGGCGGCCAAGGCGGGCCAGTACGCGGCGGACAAGACGCCCGACCCGCTGCTGGAGAAGGCGGGCCGGGCGGCGACGACCGCGCGCGCCAACCGGACCCCGCTCCTCGTGGCCGGCGCCGTCGTAGGCGTCTTCCTCCTGATCCGCCGCAGCCGGGGGAACCGCCGATGAAGGCGTCCAAGATCGCCTACAAGCCCGTCGGACTGGCCCTGGGCGCGCTCAGCGGCGTCATCGCGGGCGCCGCCTTCAAGCAGGCCTGGAAGGTCATCGAGGGCGAGGGTGACGCTCCCGACGCCACCGACGAGGACCGGAGCTGGCAGCAGATCCTGCTCGCCGCGGCCATCCAGGGTGCGATCTTCGCCGTGGTCAAGGCCTCGGTCGACCGGTCAGGCGCCGTAGCCGTGCGGCGCATGACGGGCACCTGGCCGGGCTGACCGGCAGCGGTGCCGGCCCCCTTCCCCGCCCCGGCCGGCACCGCCCGCCCGCTCACCCAGTCAGCCACCCAGCCACCCACCCCCCCACCCACCCGCCCACCCACATGCCCCTCACCGACGACGCGGACAGCGCTCCGTTCGTGGAGGAAGCCATGGCCGAGCACCACGGTCCGCACGTTCTGGCCGCCGCAGCCCTTACCGCGGCCCTCACCGCAGCCCTCACCGTCGGCGTCCTCGCGTGGCGTTGGCGGTTCACGCGCGCACGACGCGACACCGGCCACGGCGCCAGCGCCGCCCGCGCCCCCTGGCGACGTACGGCGCCCACACCGGCCGCAGCCGAAGCGGGTGACGAGCGCGTGGTCACCCTGCACGCGGCCTACCTCGACCTGGCGGGCGACCAAGCGCTCAAGACCGCCGACGCGCACCTCGACCGGTACTGGGCGAACATCGCCCCGCTCTACCCGCGCTCGACCCCCGGCCGCGCCCAGGGCTGACAGCCGCGACGCGCCCAGGGCTGACAGCCCCGGCCGGCCCAGGGGTGACCTGCTGCCGACGAAGGCGGTCTGCGAAGTAGGCGCTCCCGCGACCGCGGGCGTGCGTCAGCCGGTGTCGGGCTCACCCCGCCGTACGGAGTCGTGGGCGGCCAGTGCGGCATGCAGCGTCAGCAGATCGGCGCCCCGGGCCGCGTCCAGGGTGGTCAGCTCCGTCGCCTTGCGCAGGCGGTAGTCCACCGTGTTGGGGTGCACCTGGAGCCGGGCGGCGGCCCGGCGCCGGTCGAGCCCACAGGCGAGGAAGGTGCGCAGGGTGTCGAGCAGTTCCGGGCGCCCGGTCAGCGGGTCGAGCAGCGCGGCCAGCCCGTCCCTGGCCCGGCTCGGGCGGCTCAGCTGGTATTCCAGCAGCACATCGTCGAGCAGGTAGAGCCCCGGCCCGCGCCCGGACGCCTCCGCCACCCGCCGTACCTCACCGACCAACCGGGCCGCGTCCGCGACGCCCCCCGGTGCGGCAGCGGCCGCCGCCACCAGCAGCTCGGCGCCGCACATCCGGGCGAGCTGCTCGACGAGCCGGGTGAGCCGCTCCCGGTCCGCGGCGGCGAAGTCGGCGGCGGGCGACTCGTACGGGACCAGCACCAGCCCCCCGTCGCCCGACAGTACGGACAGCGGGACACCCGGAGTTTGACGCTGTAATTCGTTGCGCAGGCGCCGGAGTTTGCGGCGCGCGGCGACGGAGTGGTTCACGCCGGGCCGCAGCTCGTCGGGATGCGGTCCCATGGCGATGCTCAGGACGAGGTACGTGGGAGGCAGCCGGATGCCGGCGCGGTCGGCCGCGGCTCGCGGGTCCCCGCCCTCCAGCAGCCGGGAGAGCAGAGACTGCCGGGCGACCTGCTCGTCGCCGAGCGCCGCCTGCCGCTCCTGTACGTACCCTGCCGCGACCGCGCAGCTCACCTGCCGGAGGTAGCCGAGCAGCCGGTGCTGGACCAGCAGCACGTCCGGCAGGTCGTCCGGCTCGGCCGTCGCGAGGATCTGGGCCGCGCACTCCTCCGCTCCGAGGTGGTAGGCGCCGACGACGGCATCCAGCGGCACTCCCTCATCGGCCCGTCGGGCCGACGACTCGCTGATCCTCGCCAACTCGGCCTCCTCCGGCAGCTCGCCGTGGCGCAGCACCCGGATGAAGGCCCGGATCCCGCGCTCGACCTCCTTGGTGATCTCGCCGCGGAGCTGTTCCGAGGGCAGTGCTCCGTAGGCGGGCAGCTGCTCGACGAGCCGGGCCGTCACCGCCGGCGCCAGGGTGGGCGCGGCGGCCAGAAGCCGCTTGTGAACCGGTACGCCGCCGAACTGCGGCCCCACCGCGCACTCCGCGGCTTTGGATGCGGTCACAATGCACCTCGCGAATCTCTGTTGTGCCACCCGGAGACATGCCCCCGTCGCACCACCATGCTGGTTTCCGGGACGTTACTTACTAGTTGGTAACACGCCTGCCCGGTGGATCGCCAGCCGCGTTCCGACCCAGAGCGCATCCTCCACCGGATCCCCACGCCCCCACCCGTACCGGAGGACCGCCGTGCCCCCGCAACAGGCCGCCGCGCCCCCAGCTGATCACCCAGCCTCTCGGCCGGGGCTGCCCGCGCCGCCCGATCCGGGCGCGCTCCACCGGCCGGGGACCTGAGCGCGCGTCAGGCATGGCCTGCGGCGGTCGGCGGGCCGCCACGGCGGCGTCACGAAGCCCCTCAGCTGCCACGCTCACGGCGGCGTGACCCCGCCCATCTTTCCCGCGTTGTCCGCAACGCCCAGGTCCAGCCGCTCCACCCCACCGCGCGGAGCAGCCACTCGGCGGCGGCGCTACAGGACCTTCCAGCTCCGACAAGCCCAGCGATCCCATTCCACGATTCGGGGGAATCATGCCCAGAAAGACCGTTCGTCTCCTGGCCACCGCTTTCGTCGCCACGCTGGTCGTGACGGCCGCGCCCGCCGCAACGGCCGCCGCCGCCACACCGTCGACCGCTACCGCTACCGCTACCGCTGCCGCCACCGTCAGCGACCCCTTCTACGCCTACACCGGCAGCGCGCCCCTGTCCTCGTTCGCGCCGGGCACCGTGCTGAAGACGCGCACGCTCAAGTACCACCTCGTGGGCCTTCCCACGCCGGTCACGGCGATCCAACTGCTCTACCGCACGACCGATGCCCAGGGCCACCCGTCCGCCAACGTGACCACCGTGGTGCGCAGCCTGACGGGCGACGGCAGCAAGGCCGTGTCCTACCAGTCGTTCTACGACTCGCTCAACCCCGAGCACGGCCCGTCCCGGGCCATCGCCGGCGACGTCTCCCTGGGGGGTGCCATCGCGAACGCCGAGGCCCTCTTCATGGCGCCGCTGCTCCTGCAGGGCTACAACCTCGTCATCCCGGACACCGAGGGACAGACCGCCAACTTCGCGGCCGGCCCCGAGTACGCGACCAACACGCTGGACTCGATCCGGGCCGCGACCCGGTCCGCGGCGACCGGCATGAACGCCGACACCAGGTTCGGCCTGATGGGATACTCCGGCGGCGCCATCGCGACCAACTGGGCCGCCGCGCTCGCACCTTCCTACGCGCCCGAGGTCAACAGCAAACTGGTCGGATTCGCCGAGGGCGGTCTGCTCGTGGACCCGGCGCACAACCTCAAGTACGTCGACGGCTCCCTCGTGTGGTCGGGGGTCATCCCGATGGCGATCATCGGCGTCTCCCGGTCCTACGACATCGACCTCAAGCCCTACCTGAACGACTACGGCCTGGGGGTGTACGAGAAGCTGGAGCGCGGGTCGATCGTCGACGCGCTGGGGCACTACCCCGGCCTGACCTGGAAGAAGATGGCGAAGGCCCAGTACGCCGACCCGAATTCGATTCCTGCCTTCGTTCAGGCGGTGAACAAGATCAACCTCGGCTCGGCGCCCACCCCGACCGTCCCCGGGCTCATCGCGCAGGGCAACGCGGGAGTCCTGGAAGGGACCTTCAGTAACCGTCCCGGCGTCGGCACCGGTGACGGGGTCATGGTCGCCGGAGACGTGAGGACACTCGCCCGGCAGTACTGCGCGACCGGCAACGCCTCGATCAAGTACCAGCAGTTCGACGTGCTCAGCCACGTCGGCGTGCCCGTCGTCTGGGCACCCGTCGCGATGGGCTGGCTGAACGACCGTTTCGCGGGCAGCAAGGCCCCGTCCGACTGCGGCCGCATCCCGGCGGGCAACTCGCTGGCGCCCGAAAGCCCGGTGCCGGCCTCCTGATCCGCCGTGCGCTCCCCGGGCCCCGCCGATGCGCTCGCGCGGCGGGGCCCGGGGGCGCTGCCCGGCCGGCACGCGCCCTGCCGTCCGGTCGCGTTCCGTCCTATGATCGCTACTCCGCGTACGAGGGGGCTGGCCATGGGGGCAGGCGGGGCGGCATCGCAGCGGGCGCAGGACGCGCGCCGGCAGGAGCGGTTACTCCGGGAGCAGTGGCAGGCCGCCCGTCGCCAGGCCCTGGGGTGGAAAGCCGCCGGCGAAGGCGAACAGCGCGTGCTCGCCCAGCTGTTGGTGCTGACCGCGCGCGGGTGGCGGCTGCTCGTCGACCGCCAACGGGCCCGCACGCGGACCGCCCACGCGGACATGCTCCTGGTGGGCCCCGGCGGCGTTTTCGTAGTCGACGTCATCGACGTAGTCGGCGTAAACGACGGCGCCGACATCACGGCCGGCGGCGAGCCGGGGGAGGAACACGCGGCCAAGCTGTTCGCCGCCACCAAGGCCGCCGAGAGCGCAGTGGCGTCGCTCGGCATGTCACCGGTGGCGGTCCAGCCGCTCCTGGTCTTCGCCGGGCGGCGCTACGACGCGGACCTCGGCCGTATACGACTCCTGGGCGAACAGGAGATCGGCCCTGCGCTGCTCTCGCAGCAGCGCAGGCTGCGGGCGGAGTCGGTCCGGGCGATCGCCGATCACCTCCAGCGGGTGTTCCCGCACCATGCGGCGACGGCCGTCGACCTCCAGGCACCGTCAGCGCCCGAGCCCCACCGACACAGCTCCTCAGACGGGCTGTTCGACCTGGAAGGGCTGCGTGACGCGGCCCTGAAAGCGGCGATGCACGAGCCCATCGAGCAGTGGATGACCTTCCTCCACCCCGATCAGGTCACCCTGGTGCGCCGCAACTGGTCCGGCCCGGCACGCATCAGCGGACCCGCGGGTACCGGCAAGACAGTCGTCGCCCTGCACCGCGCGGCCTACCTGGCCCGGCGGACGACCGGCCGCATCCTGTACGTGACCTTCGCCAACAACCTGCCCCGTGTGCAGAGCACCTTCCTCAAGACCATGGCCCCGGCCGTCGCGGACCGGGTGGACTTCCGCAGCCTCCACTCCTGGGCACCGGACTTCTTGCAGGAGCGCGGGATACCGGTGCGGCTCCACCGGGACAAGGCCGAGACCGCCTTCAGCCTCGCCTGGACACACGTAGGCCGCGAGAGCCCCCTGGCCGAGCTCGACCCCGCCCCCGCCTACTGGCACGAAGAGATCGACTACGTCATCAAGGGACGCGGCCTCACCCGCTTCGAGGAGTACGCGACCGTCCCCAGGCGGCGGCGGAAGGCGAGCCTCCACCGCACGCACCGGCAGTCGGTGTGGAAGCTGTATCAGGAGTACGAGTCGCTGCGCAGCGAGCGCGGCGTCCACGACTTCAACGACGTCCTCTCCCTCGCCCTGGCCGAAGCGTCCCGCCGCCGCGAGCGGCCCCCGTACGCGGGCGTCATCGTGGACGAGGTCCAGGACCTCACCCTGGTCGGCGTACGTCTCCTGCACGCGCTCGTCGGCGACGCGCCCAACGGTCTGCTGCTCGTCGGCGACGGCCAGCAGACCGTGTACCCGGGCGGCTTCCGCCTCACCGACGCGGGCATCGACATCCGCGGCGACCGCGGGCAGGTGCTGCGCACCAACTACCGCAACAGCAAACAGATCCTGGACGCTGCCCTCACCGTCGTGGCCGACGACGCCTTCGAGGACCTCGACGGCCTGCGCACCCCGGGCCGCCGCGACGTCGACCTCACCTACCACGACGGGGACGTCGTACGCGTCACCAGGCCCACGGTGGACGCCCACGACAGGGAACTCCTCAACGCCCTGCGCTCCCTGCCGGTCGGTGCGCTCGCCGACACCGCCCTGCTGTGCCCCTCCAAGCGCGCCATCGGCCACTACCAGCGACTGCTCAGCCAGGAGGGCATCGCGGTGTGCCAGTTGGAGCACTACGACGGCCGAGCCGTCGACGCGGTGAAACTGGGCACCTATCGCAGGGCCAAGGGCCTGGAGTTCAAGAACGTCTTCCTGCCCCAGTACGACGCGGTGCTCGCGAACGGCACACAGGCCGATCCGGCGGGCGGTACGGCGGGCGGTACGGAGACGCCGCAGACGGCCCGGGAGCGTGAGGAACTGCGGCGCAGCCAGCTCTTCGTGGCGATGACCCGGGCCCGTGACCTGCTCTGGCTCGGCAGCGTCACCGGGTAGGGGCCGGGCGGTCCGTCCCCTACGAGGTGCGTGGGGCAGGGGGCTGCTCTAGCGTCGGATGGGGGAGGGGATGCCTTGCCGAGGCGAGCCGAGCCGTGCCGGTGCGGGGCCAGGAGCCCTGTGGCCGTACGCCGGCCCTACGCCGACCGCACGTCGGCCGTGCCTCGGCGCCGTTCCCACGCGGTCCGGCACGCCAAGGTATGGGCCGCGCGGCGATCCCGGAGAGCAGGTACGTCCCATGCGCACGTCGACCCGTATCGCAGGAGTCCTCACCACACTGACGCTCGCCCTCGGAGGAGCGGCCCTCACGGCCCCCGCCGCCCACGCGGACGTCACGGCCTGCATCAACCAAGTCGAGCGGGAGCTGAAGGGCGGCGAGGCTCCGGAATCCGTCCGCGCGGCGTGCTACGTCGCGTTGACCGGCGCCCACGATGAGTGTGTGACCGGTCTGACCAAGGTCAGCGGTGTGACCAAGGGGACCGCGGAGGCCGCCTGCAAACTGGCCCCGAACTAGCAGCACCACCGCCTTCACGCGAGCCGGTCGATGAGGATCATCGCCACGTCGTCCGTCAAGCGGCCCTCCGTGTGGCGGACCAGTGCCTCGTGCACTGCGTCCAGGAACTCCTGCGGGGAGGCCTCGGCGGGTATGTGCTCCATGGCCTGCGCCAGAGCAAAGAAGTCGCCGCCACGGTTGCGGGCCTCGATCACGCCGTCCGTGTAGAACAGCAGCCGGTCACCGGGCAGGAACGGGTAGCCATCGGGCGGGGCGGGCGGCCCGTGGACGAGGTCTTCGAGACCGAGCGGCGGCTGCGGCGAGTCGGGCATCAGGGCCTGCGCCGCGCCCTTGCGCAGCAACAGCGGAGGCGGATGACCGCGGTTGACCACGTGCACCACGGGTGCGTCCGGCACCTGTGCGATGAGCGCGGTGGTGAACCCCTCCATGAGGACCTCGGGCAGTTCCGCCTGGGAGTAGGTGCCCGGGACGGCGGACTCTCGCCGCAGCGCGGCCGCGCAGTGGTTCATGACCTCCTGCACCTCTTCCTCGTAGTGCACCGCCTCCCGGAACGCCCCCAGTGCCACCGCGACCGCGCGTATGGCGGACAGCCCCTTCCCCCGGACGTCCCCCACGATCAGGCGGACGCCGTAGCGCGTCTGCACGGCCTCGTACAAGTCTCCGCCCACCAGTGCCCCCGTCTCTGCGGCGAGGCACATGCTGGCCGCCCGTACCGGGCCCAGGAGCTCGGGGACAGGCCGCAGGACGACCTCCTGAGCCGCCACGGCGATCCGGCGGACCTGGTCGAGCTCGCTCTGCCTGCGCGTGCGCACCGCGTTACTCAGGATGACACTGACCACTGACACCACGGTCAGTCCCAGGAAGTTGCCGATGATCAGCTGGGTCTGCGTTCCCCACGAGTGGTTGTAGGTCGCGGAGGTCACGTTCACACCTGCGGCGAGGGCCGCCGCGGACAGCGTGCCCACCGGGCCCATCGTCAA
The DNA here is from genome assembly GCF_043076955.1 of Streptomyces sp. NPDC016562. Classification (NCBI taxonomy): domain Bacteria; kingdom Bacillati; phylum Actinomycetota; class Actinomycetes; order Kitasatosporales; family Streptomycetaceae; genus Streptomyces; species Streptomyces sp. NPDC016562. The sequence goes on from NZ_JBIBRZ010000010.1 coordinate 97,720, forward strand.
CGCGGCCAGCGCCGGCGTCGTGGTGAGGACGGGCCCGGTGACGAGATGGTGCGCGGGCGAGAGCTCGATGCCCAGCACGCCGAGCGCGATGGCGAAGGGCGCACCGTGGGCCAGCAGGAACAGGGCCTCGCCGCGACGGCTGACTCCTGCCCGAGAGGACGCTCCCGGCCGAACGGGCGAGCGAGGATGGGACCTCATGGGAACAGCCTGCCTCGTGGAGCCCGTCACGGCCTCCCGGAAGCCCGTGACCAGCGTGTATACGGATCACACCACAGCGCGTGCACACCGGTCACAGCACAGCGCGTGTACACCGGTAACAGCCCAGCGCGTGTACACCGGTAACAGCCCAGCTCGTGTACACCGGTCTCCGTGCGGCTCGGGCCCCGGGTACGCGGCTGGGCCCCGACCAGGGAGGGAGGTCGGGGCCCAGCGGTGCGACGGCGGTGTGCCGTGCGCGGTCAGTCGCGGAAGACGTCCTTGACGTCTTCCTTTGCGTGGCGGGCCTTGCCCTTGGCCTGGTCCGCCCGCCCCTCGGCGGTCATGCGCTCGTTGCCGACGGCGCGGCCCAGCGTCTCCTTGACCTTGCCCTTGGCCTCTTCGGCGTGCGCCTTGTTCTTCTCTGTACCCGACATGGGGACCTCCTCGTTGTGGTACCGGCTTGGTCGTGACCGCTCTCCTGCTCCCGATCGCCGCCCGCAAACCCCCCGGCGCCAGAAACCCGGCCACGCGGACCCGCGTCACGTCAGCAGCAGGATCGCCGCCGCCCCCAGGACGTCCACGACGCCGCACCACTCCGACCAGGCTCGCGGCACGACCTTGCCCGTACGGTGATGCACGCAGTCCCAGACGCCGTGGGCCAGCCACCCAGCCGCCGCGAGGTAGCGCGCACCCGGCGGGCTCATCCCGAGCGCGAGCAGCGCCACGGCCGTGAATCCCACGAGGCCGGTGATCTGGACCGCGAGGGCGCGCGGCGTGCCGAGCTCGCGGCGCACCGCGCCGAAGGCCAGGTAGCACAGCGGCATGACGACGAGGACGGCCGCGAGCAGCCCGAGCGGCGCCGCACCGTCGGCGAAGGTGACGACGACGAGGGCCACGGCCAGCCAAGTGGGCCAGCGCCGTGCACCCCAGGTCAGGAGGGCGCGGGCCGTACCGCCGCTGCCGTGGTCCGGGGCGTCGGTCGAGGAGCCGGCGCGAGCGCCGCGGGAAAGAGTCATACGTCCACGGTCGTGGCCGCTGGGCCCTTCGACGACCCCCACGCCTCCTTCCTGTCACGAACCTTGGGCTATACGTCCGTCCGGCATAGGGTCTCCCCATGGGGGAACGGCTCATGCTCGTGGTCGGCTTCGAGGACGCCGAGCTGCTGGACATCGCGTCCGTCACGACCGCACTGCAGATGGCGAACCGGATCGGTGGCCTCGCCCGCCCCTACCGCATCCGGCTGGCCGGGCTGGGCCGCGGGCCCATCGACTGCGGTTCCGGGATCCTCCTGCTCAGCCACGAGCCGCTGGAACGGGTGACGGGTCCCCTGGACACCCTCGTCGTCTCCGGCGGCAGCGGCTTCGAACACGCCGCGCAGGACGTACGGCTCGTGGGACATGTACGCCGGCTCGCACGCGAGAGCCGCCGGGTGGCCTCCCTGTGCACGGGAGCCACCGTCCTCGCCGCCGCGGGCCTCCTCGACGGTCGCCGCGCCACCACGCACTGGCGGTTCGCGGCCCGGCTCGCGGCACGCCATCCCGCCGTCACCGTGGACCCCGACCCCCTCTACATCAAGGACGGGAACGTCTACACGGCGGCGGGCATCACCAGCGCGATCGACCTGACCCTCGCCCTCATCGAGGAAGACCACGGTTCCGACCTGGCCCGCCAAGTGGCACGCGACCTCGTCGTCTATCTCCAACGGCCGGGAAACCAGGCACAGGTGAGCCTGTTCACCGCCGCCCCGGCACCCCGCGACGACGTGGTCCGCCAGCTCGTGGAGCACATCGCCGAGCATCCGGACCACGACCTGTCGGCCGGGGCGCTGGCCGCCCTCGCCGGGGTCGCCCCGCGTCATCTGAACCGCCTGTTCCTGGAACACCTGGGGCTCCCACCCGGGCGGTACGTCCGGAGGGCCAGAACCGAGGCCGCCGCCCACCTGCTGGCCTCGACGACGCTCCCCGTACCCGGTGTGGCCGCCCGGTGCGGCTTCGGCTCGGCCGAGACCCTCCGGCAGGCCTTCACCGCCAGGTACGGGATCTCCCCCGGCCGCTACCGCTCCGCGCATCGAACAACCGCCCCCATGCGGGTGTTGGGAACAGTGCCTCGGTGCGGCCCTCGGCAGTTACACGCACCGACGGGATTGGGCAGCGGGCCACAGGGGAAGCCTCTGTCCCGCGGACCGTCGACTGAAGGGGAACCCCTGTGACGTAGGCAACCGCTGTCCGAGAACAGGGGAAACCTCAGGGATGGAGTAGGGCATGGCGGAACGACGCATGTCGGTCGCGACCCACTGGGGCAGCTTCAACGCGGTGGTCGATTCCGGCCGGTTGGTGCGCATCGAGCCGAAGGACGACGACCCCGCGCCGTCGCCCATCGGACCCGGAATGGTGACAGCGGCCGACGACGGCGCGCGCGTGCTGCGCCCCGCGGTGCGCAAGGGCTGGCTGGACGGCCTGCCGCGCGTCCACGACACGGCCAGGGGCGCCGACGCCTTCGTGGAGGTGAGCTGGGACGACGCGATCACGCTGGTCAGCGATGAACTGCGTCGCGTACGGTCCCAGCACGGCGACAGCGCCGTCTTCGGGGGATCCTACGGCTGGGCGAGCGCGGGCGCGTTCCACAACGCGCAGGGCCAACTCCACCGGTTCCTGGCATTAGGCGGGGGATACACCGACTCCCGCAACACCTACAGCACCGCGGCTCTGGAGGTCATCCTCCCCCATGTGATCGGCGGACATCCGTGGAGCTACCAGTCCCGGATGCCGATGTGGGACGAGATCGCCGAGAACTGCGAGCTCGTGGTGGCGTTCGGAGGGCTCGCCCTCAAGAACAGCCAGATCAACCCCGGGGGACTGGCCCGGCACCAGACCCAGGACCTGCAACGCCAGTGCCGTGAGGCCGGGGTGCGGTTCGTGAACGTCAGCCCCCTCCGCAGCGACGTCGCCGGCTTCCTCGACGCCGAATGGCTTCCCGTCACCCCCAACACCGACACCGCCGCGATGCTCGGCATCGCCCACACGATGCTGGTCAACGGGTGGCACGACGAGGACTTCCTCCGCCGGTGCTGCGTCGGATTCGACCGCTTCGCCTCCTACCTGGTCGGCGAGCTCGACGGCGTCCCCAAGGACGCCGCCTGGGCAGCGAGGATCACGGGCATCAGCCGCGACACGATCACCGACCTCGCCCGCCGCCTCACCGCGCAGCGTTCGCTCATCATGGTCAACTACGCGGTACAGCGGGCCGATCACGGCGAACAGCCGATCTGGATGTCCGTCGTACTGGCCGCCATGGCGGGCTCCATGGGCCGGGCCGGCTGCGGTTGGGGCGCCGGGTACGCGACGATGGACGCGACCGGCGTGGCCAGAGGCCGTCCTTCCGTGGCGACGATTCCCGCGGTGGCCAACCCCGTCCCGGATTTCATCCCCGTCGCCAGGATCGCCGACACCCTGCTGCATCCGGGCCGGACCATCGACTACGACGGCCGGCGCCTCACGTTGCCCGAACTCCGCCTCGTCTACTGGTGCGGAGGCAACCCCTTCCACCACCACCAGGACCTCCACCGGCTGACCCGGGCCTGGCAGACCCCGGACACGGTGGTGGTGCACGAAGCCTGGTGGAACACCACGGCCAAGTTCGCGGACATCGTCCTGCCCGTCGCCACCGGCCTGGAGCGCGACGACTTCGCCGCCGGATTCTCGGACCCCCACCTCGTCGCGATGCCGAAGGTCCGCGAGCCGGCGGGAGAGTCGCGCACCGACCACCACATCTTCGCCGCCCTGGCCTCCCGGCTCGGGTACGAGAAGGAGTTCACGCAGTCGCGCTCCGAGATCGAGTGGGTGCGGCACCTCTACGAGCAGACGAGGACCGCCCTCGGCGACGAGGCCGCCTTGCCGGGCTTCGACGACTTCTGGCGCGACTCCACCGCCGAACTGCCGGCGTTGACCGGCCCCTTCCCCGGCAGCTTCGAGGCGCTCCGCTCGGACCCGCAGCGTTTCCCCCTGCCGACGCCGTCGGGCCGGATCGAGATCTTCTCCGAGGAGATCGACTCGTACGGCTACGACGACTGCGCCGGCCACCCGACGTGGTTCGAACCAGTGGAGTGGCTCGGCGCCGGCCTGTCGGACCGCTTCCCGCTGCACCTGATCTCGAACCAGCCCGCCTCACGGCTGCACAGCCAGTACGACAACGGCGGCCACAGCCTCGGTTCGAAGATCCACGGCCGTGAGCCCGTGACGCTCAATCCCTCGGACGCCGCGGCGCGCGGCATCGAGAACGGCATGATCGTACGCGTCTTCAACGACCGGGGCAGCTGCCTCGCGGGCGCGATCCTGTCCGACGACGTCATGCCGGGCGTCATCCAACTGTCCACGGGAGCCTGGTGGGATCCGGCCCAGCCGGGCCGCACCGGAACCTTGGACCGCCACGGCAACCCGAACGTCCTCACGGCGGACCGGCCCTGCTCGCGCCTGTCCCAAGGACCCAGTGCCCTCAGCGCGCTGGTCGACGTCGAGGTGTACGCCGATCCTCTTCCCGAGGTGCTCGCCTTCACCCCGCCACCCCTCGAACCTTGATACGAAGCCTGCCCCCTCACCGTCGCCGAGCGCTCAGCAGCCCGCCCCGATCCGTCGATCCGCACCACTCGCCGTTTGCGCTCGCGTAACGACGTGACTACTGTGCGCCATCGTGACTGCACTTCAAGACCTCAAGTACGGCCAGTGGTTCAGGGGCGCCGACGTCGACGGCGACGGGTTCATCACCCAGCGGGACGTGCGCATGATGAGCGAGCGCTACATCACCGCCCGCGGTACCGCGCCGGACTCCGCGACCGTCCGCCGGCTCACCGAGGGCATGGACGGGTTCTGGGCGAACGTGATCGCCCCGATGGACCAGGACGGGGACGGGAAGGTCGACCTGCGGGAGATGACCGAGGGGTTCAGGCGGGTCCTGACCGACCGCGCCCTGTACCCGCAGCAGATCGAGCCGGTGACCGACTGCTTCTTCGACCTCGTCGACCTCAACGGAGACGGCAGGATCGACCGGGCGGAGTTCCAGCAGATGTTCGACGCGGTCGCCGGCGTCCCCGGCGAGGACTGCGCCGCGGTCTTCGCCGCTCTGGACCGCGACGGCTCCGGTGCGCTGGACCGCGCCGAATTCCACGAGGCGGTCACGGAGTTCTTCTACGGCAACGACCCGGACGCCCCCGCCAACCACCTGTTCGGCAAGGTCGCCTAACACCTCGAGAAGAGCCGGCACGCCGCTCCCCTACACCACCCCTGGCGTAGGCGAGCGGCTTTGGTGGTCTTACTCTTCCTCCTCGTCCAGCTCCGGCGCGTCCGCTCCCCGCAGCGGGGCGCGGAGCGCCGACGGCGGTACAGGGACACGGCGCTGGCCGGCCGCCCGTCGGCCACCACGGCCGTGATCGCCCCCGCTCACACCTCGGCAGCCTCCTCGGTCCAGACGCCAGCAGGGTGCTCGTCCACCGGTAGCCACAGCCGGGGCTGCGCGCGGCAGCCCGGGCTGGCCTGCTCGTCCGACGGCCAACGGTGATTCCGGTCGGGCCAGACGAGCTGGACGACGGGGACCGAGGTCTGACGGTAGAAGCCGACGGCCGTGCCCAGCAGAGGACGGTGCCAGCTCACGTCCACGGGCTGGACCTGGACCTCGTACCCCTCGATGACACCCGAGAGCAACGTTCCGGGCTCCGTCGCTGCCCCGTCACGCAGCTCGGCGGCCCCGGCGTTGACCCAGTGCATCAGCCCCTCAAGCTCCAAACCGAACATGGCGACCTCTGGGATCCGATAGGAATGCCACAGCCCGACCCCACTTCCCCCTGACTTCACTCCGGGCCGCTCCAGTCGAAGGGGAAGTACTTGCTCGACTTGCCCGAGCGGTCCCAGGAGAAGCCGTACGCGTCGGCGCGGTCGGTGGTGGCCCGCCCCCAGGTCGCGACCTGGCCCGGCCCGACCTCGGCGCCGGGTGCGTTGTGTACCTGTACGCGTGCGCCCTCCGGAGTGGTCGGCCCGGTCAGCGCCTCGGCCCGTGCCGATACCCGCCCGGGGATCTCCGCGCGCCAGGCGCCCAGGCCCTCGTCGATCTCGATGCGGATGGGAGCGAACTCCATGCCCCGCATCTCGGCTCCGAAGACTTCACCGAACTCCGCAGGCCATCCGCCCGCCTCACCGCCGAAGATGCTCTGCAGGGCAGAGCGCTGCCGATCGTCGGCACGCTCGTCGAAGAAGACCGCGGCGTACGGGTCGGTGTGCTCGCGGGCCCACACGTCGCCGACGAAGGAGGCGAGCATCAGCACGTTGAGATCGTCGAGCCGCACGTCGCCGAAGTTGCCCTCCCGGATGTGCCAGGCCAGCACGCCCTCGCAGTCGCCGTACGTGGGAGGCTGGGCGAACGTGCAAGGGCACGGGATGGCGCACTTGCACACATCGAACCAGTCGCCGGCCAGGTGCCAGCGCGTACCGGTAGTGACCGTTTCTGTCATCTCGCTTCCCTCCTGACGAGCTCGAACGGGTTTCGACGACTCCGGACGAGCTCACTGGGAATGACGAGACCGCGTGCCCCGAGCCCGCTCCCGGGATCGCGAGTCGGCCTCCCCTCCAGCGTGCGCCTCACCGGCCCGGAAGGCGAGCGGCTCCATCGTGGGCCCGTACACCTACATCCGGCGCCACACCGGAGCCGGGCCCGGGTGAACCGTTGTGGTGCTCTTTTGCCGGGTAGGAGCGGCGCATAGGTCGGCAAGGAAGGCGGAGTGGCTGTGAGCGGAGCGTTGACGGCGGGAGGGTGGGGCCTGTTCGCGGGGGCGGCTCTGCTGCTGGGTGCGACGATCGGCTCACTGATGCGCGTACCGCCACGGCTGATCGCGCTGGTGATGGCGTTCGGCAGCGGCGTACTGATGGCGGCGGTGTCCTTCGAGCTGATCGCGGAAGCCTACGAGCGGTCGGGGATCTGGCCGGTGGTGGCGGGAGCGGTCGGCGGCGCGGCCGTGTACTCGGGCGCCAACGCGCTCCTCGCACGACATGGCGCGCAACACCGCAAGCGTTCCGGAGACGCGCAGCCATCCGAGGACGAGGCGCCCGGTTCGGGCAACGCCATCGCCCTGGGAGCCCTTCTGGACGGGATCCCGGAGTCCGTGGTGATCGGGACGAGCCTCCTCGGCGGCGGCCATCTGGGAGTCGCGACCGTGGGAGCGGTCTTCATCAGCAACATCCCCGAGGGCCTGGCCAGCTCCGCCGGCATGCGAAGCGCCGGACGCAGCCGGACCTACGTGTTCGCGCTGTGGGGAGGCATCGCCGTCATCAGCGGCCTGGCCGCTCTGGCCGGGTACGCACTCCTGGGAGGGGCCTCCGAGGCGGCGATGGCCGTGATCACCGCAGTGGCGGGCGGAGCGATCCTGGCGATGATCGCCGACACGATGATCCCCGAGGCGTACAGCAAGGTGCACTTGCTGACAGGACTGGTCACCGTGGTCGGCTTCCTGTCCGCATTCGCACTCTCTCATCTGTAGCGACGGGGGTCGCGGGGCCCGTCGGTGCGTGGGCTCCCACCGCGCCCGCCGTCACACCGCCAGCCGGCAGTACGACTGGCAAAAGACTCCGGCCGCTGCCAGACAGCCCCGGGTCCTTCCGTGTCCATCGCCGTACGCGGCGGCGCCCAGGCGGGTGACCTCTGCGGGCCGGCACGAGAACGGGAACTCAGGGGTTCAGCGCGAAGTCCTGGCGGGTGGTGTTGCTGGCGCCAGGGCTGTTGATGTTGTTGTTGGTGGAGATGTTGTTGAACAGCGGGAGAATACCGCTGATGTTGACCGGCAGGATCGACCCATCGCCCCCGCCACCGCCGCCCTCGTTGCCGCACCCGCTGCCGGTGATGGTGGTGGGGTCACTCGCACTGCCGGCCGGAGCGCCCCCTACGAAGAGCTGGGCGACGTTGGTCACGGAGCACGGGGCGTCGGACGCGATGGCGACCCTCACGAAGATCTCGATGCCTTGCCCGGGCGCCAGTTGGCTACCGGCGCAGTCGATGACGCCTCCGTCGTTCAAAATGAAACACGAGACGGGGTTGCCGTTCCCTCCTACTGGTCCCCCCTCTACCGGTACGGCGGTAAGCCCGGCCGGAAGCGTGTCCCGGACACTTGTTCCGCCGGAAGGAGTCTCATCGCCGGTGTTCGTGACGGTGATGGTGTAGGTACCCTCCCCTCCCCGGGTGAAAGGGTCGGAATGGGTCTTGGTGATCTCCAGCCGGGGCTGCGCGTAGGCCGGAGTGCCTCCTCCGCAAAGCGGCAGTGCTGCTCCTGTCGTGTGCTGGAACGTCATGCCACGGGCGGGGCTGCGCCAAAGCAGCGCAGCCCCGGGGAAGCCTGCATGGTGGAATCCCCGCGGCACGGCTCCGTCGTGGCTGCGTCGTCCAATTCACTCGATCGCCACCCCAGCCCGACTTAGAGCGACCGAGGATAGGCTCGAGGATGGCGGAACCCGGGGATCCCATGGCGGTGGAAACGCTCTACTGGTTCTCGCCTGTCAAGTCGGACGATCTTCTCTGCGCTATCAGTGCTGGCGCACCCCGTCGATGACGAGTGTCAGCAGGCGGTCGGTTTCGGCCGCGCCGTCACTGTCGTGTTCGGTCGCCAGCGCGATGGCTCCGACGAGTTTGAGCAGCTGGGTGATGGTGACCTGGGGGCGTATGGCGTGTGCCTGGTGAGCACGCGCGAGTAGTTCGCTGCCGGCGTTCACGATGAGCGTGTGGCAGGTGTCCCCGAGCGTCGGATCGCCGGCGCCAGGCATCAAGGCTGCCCCCAGGCCCTTGTTGGTTACGGCGTGTGCCCCGACGGCGCGGAGCCAGGTGACGAGCGCGGCCCCCGGATCGGGCTCGGTCGCGAGGTCGCGTGCTTTGGCGCAGAGGGTCTCCACCCGGCCTTTGAAGACGGCCTCCAGCAGCGCCTGCCGGGAGGGGAAGTGCCGGTGCAGCGTGGCTGAGCCGACCCCGGCATGGCGCGCGATCTCCTCCAAGGAGGCTTCAACGCCGTACTGGGCGATTGCGGCCCCGGCGGCGGCCAGGATCCGTTCGTAGTTGCGCCGCGCGTCGGCGCGCATGGGACGCCTGGGCGAGGACGGCACGGTGGCGTCTTGGGACACGGGAGCTCCTGACGGCTTGCTAACCGGGGTGGTCCTCCATATTGTATCGAGCATTAACCGGAGGGCCACCCCACTTGATGTGTGGCCCTACCCGATGCGTGCAAGATCCAGGAGACACAGTGGAGCTGACGAACAAGACCATCGTGGTGGCGGGCGCGACCGGCTTGCAGGGCCGGGCAGTGACCAGGCATCTGCTCGATGGTGGCTGGCAGGTGCGCGCCCTCACGCGCAATCCGGACGGCCCGCCGGCCAGGGCTCTGGTGAGCGCCGGCGCGCAGATCGTACGCGCGGAGATGGAGGACATCTCCTCTCTCGTCGACGCTGCCGAAGGCGCCTACGGGCTGTTCAGCGTCCAGCCCACGGTGGGGTCCCCCGGCACGGCGGCGGACTTCTCCGCCGAGGACGAGGTCCGCTGGGGAATGAACATCGCCGAGGCCGCCCAAACCGCTGGCATCAAGCACCTCGTCTTCAGTTCGGTCGCCGGCACGGACCGTCATGACAGTGAGATGTTGCCGCAGAACCTGATCAGCAAGTGGCGGATCGAACAGCACCTTGCGAAGCTCAGCCTGCCCGCCACGATTCTGCGGCCGGTGTCCTTCATGGAGAACTACACCGGTGGATACGCCCTGCAAGGCGGCAACCTGGTCTCAGGTATCGCCCCCGACGTTCCGCTGCAGATCATGGCCGTGGACGACGTCGGCTTCGTTACCGCCCTTGCCTTCTCCCGGCCCCAGGAGTGGATCGGGCGAGCCATGGCCTTGGCCGGCGACGAACTGACTCCGGTCCAGATCGCCGCGCACATCGAGACGGCCATCGGACGCCCGCTGCCGTATGCACAAATCCCGATAGAAACGATCCGCGCCGTCAACGAGCAGTTCGCCTTCGCCCACGAGTGGCTGAACGAACGCGGTTACCGCGCCGACATCACCGCCACACGGCGGATCCACCCCGCCGCGATGGACTTCCGCACCTGGCTGGAGCGAACCGGTGCAGCCCAGATCACGGCATTCCTGAACGCCCAGGATGCAGACGGACAGGACGCGTGAAAGGTCAGATGCCCCGCCTTGGGCGTATCGGCATCTGGGCCGGCGAACTCGACGCCTGCTCGGCCACCGGCGTCCGCGAGGCCGTGACCACGATCGAAGACCCCGGCTTCGGCACCATGTGGTTCCCCGAGACAGCGGGGCGGGAAGCGATGGCGCAGGCCGGGATCCTGCTGTCGCGGACCCTCAGGATCGTGGTGGCAGCCGGCAGCAAGCGCTGGACGCCACCCCGTTCGGGCCCCCGGCCACGGCAGCCTCGCCACACCGGGTGCTCGCGGCCCTGGACACCGGCATGCTCGCACTCGCCGCCGAACGATCCCGGGGCGCAAACCCGTTGGGCATGCCGGTCGAACACACCCGCAACGCCAGAGCGTGCTCGGACCCACCCGGCTCCTGGCCGTCACCCAGCTGTGCGTGCTGGGCCCGGACCGCTCGCACACCGCCGCACTGGCTCGCACCACGGCAGCGGCCGCCCTGCCCAACCGCCGCGCCCTGCTCCCAAACCGGGGGTACGAGAACGTGACTCGCTCGACGACCGACTCGTCGACGCGCTCGTGGCCCACGGCACCGCGGAGGATATCGCCCGCCGCGTCCGTGAGCACCTTGACGCCGGGGCCGACCACGTCAGCCTCCACCTCCTCACCACCACACCCCACACACCGCCCACCCAGCAGTGGAAGCAACTCGCAGTCCACCTGCTGCCCTGTCCCGGCCCGGGAACGTGGCGAACAGGCACGGCTCTGCTGTTCTCGCCGTCCTGTTCGCCGAGCAAGCCGAGGAGATGCCTTGCCCTCCGTGCCGTCATCTCTCTTTGAGCCTCTGTGGGAACAGTTCTCGGCTCCTGCCCGAGCGACCCGAGTTCGACCGCCAGTCGACCGGGCCAAGCAAGGGCTCAAGCGTTCCACCCTGGTCGACGGCGGCGGGATACCGCTCGGCCTCGCCTCAGCCGGCGCCCACCGGCACGACTCGGTGCTGCTCGAACCGACCATCGAAGCCGCCAAGCACCGGGTCGGGAACCCGCCCACCAATGCCACCGTGCATCTCGATTCGGCCCACGACGGCAAACCCAGCCGCCGGATCCTCGACGAGCACGGCCTCATCGGCGAGATCGCCCGCAAGGGCGTGCCCGCTCCGATCCCAGTCGGCATGCGCTGGGTGGTTGAACGCACCCAATCCTGGATGAACGGCTACGGCAAGATTTGCCACTGCTTCGAACGCGATGGCCGCGTCGTCGACTTCAACCTGTACCTCGCCGCCGCGTTCATCACCGTGCGCGGCCTTAATCCGACGTGCAAGAAAGCTCTACCGATGGCCGAGCCGCCCAACTGCAGGTCGCCTGAGATGACGCCTAACCTCGGTCTCTTACCAGGCGTGTGGCTGCTTTCAGTGCAGTCGGATCCAGCGGGTTCTCAAACATGTTGCCGCAGCCATGCAGCGCACCTGGTCCAGGCCCGCGCGGCCGTGCGGACCTACACCGCCGCCGCGTACTCGGGACGGGGCTCCGCTACGCCGGATCCGCGGTCCACGGCCACGCGGCGTTGCGGCCGTCCTCGATGAGACCGACCATCCGGAACGCGGCGTCCGTGAGCCCGCCGAAGGTGTGCCGGTGGGGGCCCGAAGGGATGTGGGCCGGCTGGTACCCCGCCAAGTTCCAGGTGTACACGGGGACCTCGGACGGTACCGGTTCAACCGGCCGGCCGCGGCCGTCGTGTGCGGCCTGCTCGTCAGTGACGATCAGCACGCGGTCGTGGTCCCGGTAGTGGGCGCGGAGGGCCGCCGTCGTCTGTGTGCCCCCGAGGCTGTGGAACCGTTTCAGCACCTCCAGTACCGGTTCCCCTGCCGCGAACGGCACCGGCGCACTGGACCAGCCGAACTCCACCAGGTCCGCCTGCTGGGCGCGCATCGCCAGGGCGGCGCCGAAGACGGCCGCCGCGTCCGCGCGGCTCAGCGTGGACCGCTCGGAGACGGTGTCCCAGAACATCGAGTCGGACCGGTCCACCAGGATCAGCGTCCGGCCGGGCAGGGCCGGTACGTTGGCCAGGGAGTTGCCCAGTGCCCGTTCCAGCGGTGCGGCCCAGCGCGGCGACGGCGCCTGCCGGTGGGCGGCCAGGTACCGGAAGGGGAACTGCCGGGACCGGGCGACCTCGTCAGCATCACTGATGCGTGCCGCGACCCGCGCCGCCACCTCGTCCGAGACCCCTGCCTCGTCGAAGTTCCGCAGGTTCCGCAGGAGCGCCATGGGGCCCATCGAGGGGATCACCGCTTCCCAGACGGCGGCGTCCAACGGCCCGTGGAGCCAGCCCGCCAGGGCCTCCCAGGTCATACCCGCCGCAGCCAGCCGCTCAGCGCCGCCCGGCCCGGTCACCGCGGCAAGCCGCGCTTCCAGCGGCACCTCCATCAGCGCCCGGTGCTCGCTCAGCAACCGGTCGCCGGCCGGGACAGCCGCCTGCTCCGGGTGGTGACGGCGGTCCAGTGCGTGCCGGAAGAGGGCGCCCTGCCAGGGCTTGTGCGGGTCGGGGGACGCGTGCACGAGGTTCAGTACGTCCCCGAAGCGGAAGGCCTTGGAGGCAGTGTCGTACTTCAGCAGGGACCGCGAGGAGTACAGCCGGCGCACCGCGTCGGCGATGCCCCGCTTCACGGGCTGCGGCACATTGCGCCCGTACCGCGAAGTCCAGTAGGAGAGGAGCTCTCCGGGCTCATCGGCGCGCTGGAGCACCGAGTCGATCACGGACCGGTTGGAGGGACCGCCCACGGACCCGGCCTCGAGCCGGGCTCGGACGTATGTGGCCGCGCCCACCAGGGACGCGGTGCGCATGTTGCCCTCACCGCGGAGCCAGCGCAGCAGGCCGGCCGTCCAGCCGGGGTCCTCGACGGCGAGTTGTGCCACGAGGCCGGCGTATCGGCCGTCGCGCTCCTGGCCGCTCTCGTAGAAGGTCCACTGGGAGCCGAAGTTGCCGACGGCCAGGAGGAAGAGCTCCTCCCGGGGTTCGCGGACGAAGGCGGGACCGCCTTCGTAGGTGCGCGCGGCCCGGTTGGCGCGCCAGTGATGGATCGCGGGTGCGGACGGGGTACGAGCGGCGGCCGCCGAGACGTGCGGGGCCACGAGCATCTCGGACCAGACCTTGGAAACGCGCTGGGTGTAGCGAGGCAGTGAATCCCCCCGGATCCAGAGAACGGACGGCCCCGGCCAAGAGGTCCACCGGGGCGAGGTGCGGCCGCGCCGCCCGAGATCAAAAGGGGCGGCGGCATCACTTGGATGTCAGAAGGAAGTAGCCGCAGCCGGGCGCATCGGGGGCGCGGTCGCCATCACACTCAAGCACGCCAACTGACCTCCCGCCAGCGATTAAACGGCGGGAGTGCGCCGCCCTGCCGAGCGGGGCCTGCTGCGCGAGGCCTGCTGGGCGAGGCCGGATCGGTCCGCGGGACGAGCGACCAAGCCGCGATACAACTCCCTGGCGCGTCGTCATCTCCCCGAGCCGCCGGCCGTTGAGATGAAGTAGCAGGGGTGCTGGTACGGCGGCGGGCTCTACGGGTGGGGCGGAAACCGCTGGGTGTGGAAGCCCTCGCTTCGCCGACTGCTGCAGGATCTTGGGGGCCGCAGCGCCTATGGTGAGGGCCGCAAGGGCCCGGCAACCTGCCCTGAGGCGGCGAAGTCCGCGGTCAGCACCCATCCCCACACCCAGCGGGAGAGGAGGGAGAGCGCCGGGTGATGCCGGTCGTCTGGCAGGCGCCCGACTGCCTCATCCGGGTGGAATCTTTCCCCCTGTGGGGGATCGGTGCTGGTCGCATGGGGTGAAAGGGACGCTTCGCTCGTGTCCCGGCACCGGGCGGGAAGCGTTGAGGGGGACGTGAGTACCTCAAGCACCGCCCCGATACTGTCCGCCGATCTCCCCACTCAGGTCCCGCCCACCGTGCACGACTCCGGCGCGGACACCGAGCCCGGCGTCATAGTCGTCCACTCCTGCACCACCCTCGGCTCCACCCTGATCGTCCGCCTCGCCGGCGAGATCGACCACTTCAGTGCCGCCCCGCTGCGGGCGCTCCTGGCCTCCGCGGCGGACGACGGCTACACCGGTCTCGTGCTGGACACCCGCCGCGTCACCTTCGCCGACTCCGGCTTCCTGGCCGTCCTGGACGGGTGGCCCCGGCACGGGCGCCGACTCCGGCTCGCGAACCGTTCCCGGGCCGTGAAGCGCCTCCTGCGCGCGGCCGCCGCGACGACACAGCGGCCGGCCCAAGCCGGCTCACTGACGGCGGCGGCAACGTCATGACGTTCATACTCCTGACCTGCACTCCGATGCTCGCGGCGGTCCTCCTGCTGCACTGGGAACCCCGCGAGCCGCGCCGCCGCCGGCCTAGGCTGAGCCAGCCGCGTCGGCGTACACCCCGCAGGAACCTGATCCACTGTCCACTGGCACCCCCGGCCCTCACCCTGCCCGGCATGGCCTGACCCGGACAAGGGGGTGGGTCCGTGACGGCCACGGGCCCACCCCCTTGTCCTGAGTGGTTCTTGACCCCGCCCCGCCCGGACCCGCCCTGGCCATCACCAGCGACCGCCACCCAGCGAGGGACGGTGACCCGGCGCAGGACCATCGGTCAGCCGATGCTTCGCCCGCGGTCTCCGGTCCGCTGCGGTGGGACGCTGCGCAGCCGACGGGAAGGACGCCTGCTCGGGCCAGTCCCGCGGGCCTCCTCGTCGCAGGACCGGGGTGCGGCCTGGTCGGCTTCCGCAGGCGCCACCGCCGGGGCGAGCGCGATCGCAGCGATGACCGCCATCACTGCGACGAGGATGATTCCGATACTCACGGACATGAGTCCCGCCTTTCGCCTTGACCTCTACAGCTTGTGGCTACTCAGCGTTTCCAATATGGAGCCCGATAAACACAGCGAGTGATATTCGGGGTGGGTCGGCGAGGCAGGGCCGCCGTGATCGCCTAGCCGCCGCCGGGCGGCGGCTCCAACCTCCCAAACGGCCAACACCGCCTGCCGTGGCGTCGTCCATGACCCGGACCCTTGCAGATGCACCGTGCCACTGGGGAATCAACTGGAACGAGGCGTTCGTATGGCTGACCAACAGACGTTCTGAAACCCCTCATAGCCAGTGCAGGCTCCGAACTCCTCCTTGGGCGCGCCCCGCTCTCCTGCTGAAAATGCTGTCCAGGACGCATTGTCGATGTGATAGCGGCCGGTACGCACTCCCCACGGACGCCAGTTGACACGTCGCACTCCGCAACTCATACCTTGGCCTCAGAGGTCGCTCACCCGGCTGGGGGAGGGAGATCGTTCCGGCGGCCGACGCCACCGTGCCGAGGTCGATGCGACGTTCAGAACATGACCAGTGCGGAACGAACGATGAAGGCGCTCTGGAGCGCCTGGTGGCAGCGATGGCCGGGCTGGGTGGCCTGGGCAACGACGTTGTGGGCGGTGCTGTATACCGGCTTCGGCCTGACGTGCGTGCTGAGCGAAACCTCCTTGTTTCCCCACGGCGGTGACTCAGGTGCCTCCGGACTGGGCTGGGCCGTCGTCGCGGTGGGCGTGCTGGGGACGTTGGTCAGCGGGGCGGTTTTGCTGTTCGGGTTGTTGCCACCGTTACGGGTGCTTCTCTGGGTGGTCTGCAGCCTGGCCGGGATCACGGCATTCAGCTTGCTGATGGACGTGATCACGCTGATGTTCGGTCAGGGACTGGACAACCGCGCCTCCGCCGCCAACAAGGCCCTGGCTGCGGGCGGGGCGTTTCTGCTGGCGGCCACGGCCCGGTCCGACCACCGGCCCGCCGGTACTGCCGTACGCGCGCCGCCCACCTCACCCGATCACGTCCAACTCGCCGCATGGGCCGGCACGCTGGCCTTCGCCCCGTACGCAGCGATGAAGCTGGTCTGGGCGTCGGGCGGCACGTTCGCGGGGATCACCGGCGAGGAGATGCTCGCGGTCTCAGAGCGGAACGGCGCCTCGGGCATCTTCCTCACCCTGGAGTCCTGGGGCCTGGACCCCACCGTACTGCTGGCCGTGCTCGGCGTTTTCCTGCTCTGGGGCCTGGTCCGCCCGTGGGGGCGGGTCTTCCCGCGCTGGACGCTGTTCCTGCGCGGCCGACGGGTGCCGCGCTGGCTCCCGCTCGTGCCGGCTCTGCTCGGCGCTGCGACGCTCGCCCCGTACGGCGTTGTGGGGGTCGGATACCTGACCCTGGCCACGGCCGGCGTGGTGACGATGCGGCGCGGCGACTTCCACTCTTCGGGCGACGCCCTGCTGGTCGGCTGGATCGGGTTGGTCGCCTTCGCCGTTTACGGCATCGCCCTGACCATCGCGGCTCGCTCGTACTGGCTTATGACGCGTCCCGCCTGCCGGACGAGCACCAACGCCGAATAACCGTCTGCGGCGAGGTAGATCCGCTCGAACTGGCCGCCCGAGGGGGGATGCCAACTGGCCAGCAACATCCACGGGCCTGAAACCTTCCGGGAGATGGACGTCGACCAAGGCCTCGGCCGGGCCACGCGGGACTCGCCCTCGGTGCCAGGCCCGCCGACATCGGCGAGACCGGCACCGAGAACTGGTATGTCCTGGCGGTCCGGAGGGCAACTAATTCTGCCTGCTGCCAACAACCGGCTGCAGCCCCGCTGACCACCTGCGTCCTGATCCCGAGCCGCTCGGCCGTTCATGTCCGAGGCCGTGCCCGCCCCGGATCAGGAGACGCGCTTCAGCTGCCACGCGTTGTTGAAGAAGCTGGGGGTGGACGAGTAGACGCAACTGCTGCTGTAGTACGAGCTGGTCTGGATCCAACCGGCGGGCTGGTAGGTGGAGGCGCATGCCTGGACCACGGTGCCGACGGGCAGTCCGGTCAGCTGCTTGATCTGCTTGATGTTCGGGCTGAAGCTCTGCGTGCCGCAGCTGCTGCTGTAACCCCAGCTGACGTCGACGTAGCCGGTCGGGGTGAGAACGCTCGAGCAGGAGGTCGTGACGTCACCGGGAGCGGCCTGGGCGGGTGCAGCGGTCAGGGCGAACATCGCAGCCGCGCCGGCCAAGGCCATGGATGTGGTGCGAAAGCGAGTCATGGGTGGTGGCTCCTTCTCATCACGGACGGCCGGTCAGGCCGAGAACCCATTACTACGTGTCGTAATCGGCTCCGGACAGCGGGTTTCCAGCCTGAAGGTGCACGTATTTTCGAGCCGCGGCGCGCCGGCCGGGAGTCGGCGGCTCCCGGCCGCCTCCCTGGCGGCTCGGTTGCGGTGATCCCGAGCACGACTTGCGCTGCCGTCGTAACCGTCGTAGCCGGCGCCGTCGCCGAGCCCGGCGCCTTCGCGCGTGGAGGCGAAGGGGTACTCGTCGCACCACCAGCCGTCCAGTGGACGCGGCTTGACCGCATCGCAGGCAGCTGTACGGACACGGGCGGTTCCGCCCGGCGCCCGTTCGCCTCCGCCCGTTCGCCTCCCCGTACGAGGCAGTCTGGTTCGCTGGGCGGGACAGGGGCTCGCCCGATCCGACCGAGCCGGGCACGGCCTTGCCGGCCTTGCGTCCCGGATGTACGGCAACCTGGGCTGCCAGGCCGTCGAGTCCGGCGGGCGGTGGGTGGGGCGAGCGCCGCCGCGTTCCTCGACGATGCCGATGAGCGGGGAGGTGCGGCGTCAGACGGGGAGGTGTACCAGTTCCGCCACGTCGGTCCCGCTCCAGCGCTGCCTCGGACCCACGTTCCGCAGCCGGCACCGGGACGTCGCACAGGCCACGTCCACGCCCCCCGAGCAGCTCGCCACGACCACGTACAGGGCGCCGGGCGGCCCGGGAAGGGCGCGGACCGCGGGTCTTTCGGCTGCCGGTCACCAATGGCCGGTGGCGTGGCCTGTCGGCCGGGCGGCGCGGGACACCACCATCGGGACGTCCGGCTCGCGGCAGCTCACCCCCGCCGGAGCCTCCTCGACGGAAGGATTCCCCATGACGTTCCTGCGCCTCACCCCACTCGACCCCGGACCAGGACCTGCCTGTCTGATCGGGAACGCCCGTGTTCTTCCAGCAGCGTTCATGGAGGGCTGAACGCCATGACGTCAACCAGAGAGAACACGCCCGCCCAGGACTTCTTTGCGAGTCTCTTCTTCCTGGCTATCGGCGCGGCGATCATCTTCGTCGCGTACAAGATCAATAGCTCGCCCGCAGACTGCGGCGGCGAAACGATGTCAGCGGGCGACACCTGCGTCAGCTACTCAGGCAGCCACCAGACCGGGACCAACAATCTGGACGAGCAGAAGTCCGAGAACTCGACCACCGCGAACGTGGCCTTCGTCATCGGAGGACTCGTGGCGTTCGTCAGCGCCTGGTCGAGCGTCGGAGCCCTGCGACGTATGGCTGGTTCCTCGCGCTGATCCGTCCACTGCCTGCTCCCCTCTCTGGCATCGGTACCCACACAGGGGGCGACCGCGCCGGACCGGGAAGACACTCACCGCAGTCAGCTTGGCGGGCGGTCAGCGCAACTTCGCATGCCGACGACCGTTCAAGACGGGCCCCGGGGGATCAGCCATGGCGTCCCCGAGGCCCGGCTCGGAGAGCGCACCCGTCCAACGACGTTGCGCCCCCCCGTCACGCGGTCGGCGGCTGCGGCTCCTCCAGCACGCGGGCGCGCTACCTTGCCAACTCCGCGATGGGCAGAGGCAGGTAGGTGTCCAGCACCGGTGCCGGTTACCTGGTCGATGTGCGGGGGACAGGGCCACCACTCCGGCCGGCATCGAGGGCATGTTCCGTCGCGCCGGATGCGACATCACCACTCCGGGCCCGGACGGCTTCGCGATCTCGCCGCAGAAGCTGGCCGGCTTCGGTCATGAGATGCCAGTCGATGATCTCCGCTGCGGCCCAATCGATGAGTTCGGGGTCATCGTAGAACTGGACGTGCGCGTCGATCGCGCCCAGGTGGCGGAGCTCGTGGGGGCTGGGCATGCCGTCCAGGAGGGCTTGGACGTGCGGGGGAGGGGTGGCCGATTTGTCGCCGACCACTACCAGGGAGCTGCTGGACGGCCTGGTCCGCACGGTGCCCCCAGAGGGCTTCCTAACCCATCTCGGCGATGCGGTTCTCCCATAGGCCGTGGCAGCGCCACGCCGGCCCGCGGTCGGCCCAGCGGATGTAGAACTGGTAGGTGGGGAGGGGGGCAGCAGACAGTCCGGCGCGTCCGCGGTGCCGACGATGGGGATGTAGTCGACCTTGCCGGTCGTTTCGTACCTCTCGCGGGCTTCACGTCCGCTTTCGATGCGTTCGACGGCGGTGGTTCAGCCCTGGAACAGGACCTCGAAGAAGGCGTCGGCCGCCGGCGGGTAGAGGAAGTGACCCGACACCAGTGACAGGCGTCGGATGCGGGGGTCGGCCACGGCGGCGTCGATGGCCCAGTTGGCGCCCTGGCAGATCCCCAGGACGGACAGCCGGCCGGCATCGAGATCGGGGCGGGTGGATGTGTAGTCGATGGCGGCGCGCACATCCTGGGCCTTGGCCGTGGGCTTCTCGAACTGGCAGGGCTGTCCGCCGCTCTCGCCGAAGTACCGGGGAACGAAGGCCAGTGCCGCGACCCCGCGAGAGGCGAGGCGCGTCGCGTACTGCTTGGGTGATCGTTCCTTGACGCTCACCCGGCCGCCGTTCAAAGCGCAGGCGGGTCGCGCCGCCCCGGGGCCGGGGCGGCGCGATGGCTCCTGCTTTGTTGGCCCGTTCTTCGTCTCGCCGGTGCCGCAGCGGCAGGTTCGCCACGGTGGGTACGAGCGAATGCCTGGTGCTGCAGGCCCCGCTGGGTCCGCGTCCGGTGGGGGGACGGCTGAGCGCCCCCCGCGTTCAACATGTCAGGCGGTGAGGGTGGGGTAGTCGGTGTAGCCGCGCTCGTCCCCGCCGTAGAAGGTGGCGGGGTCGGGGGTGTTGTAGGGCCCGTTGGCGGCGAGGCGGGCGGGCAGGTCGGGGTTGGCCAGGAACAGCGCGCCGAAAGCGATCATGTCTGCCGTACCGTCCTCGATCAGTTCCAGCGCGTCCGGGCCGGTGGTGTCGGGGTGGGTGAAGGGGTTGAGGATGAAGGCGGCCGGCCATTCCTTGCGCAATTGGAGCGTGAGGTCGCGGTGCGGCCCTTCGAGCACGTGCAGGTAGGCCAGGCTCAGCGGCGCCAGCTGCTTGACCAGCGCTGCGTAGGTCGCGGTGAGATCGTCCTCGGCGATGTCGTTGTAGGGGTTGCCGGGCGAGATGCGGAAGCCGACCCTTTCGCCTCCGATCGCCACGGCCACGGCGGCGGCGACCTCGACGCCGAAGCGGATGCGGCCCTCGACGGAGCCGCCCCAGCCGTCGGTGCGCTGGTTGGCATTGGGAGCGAGGAACTGGTGGATCAGGTAGCCGTTCGCACCGTGGATCTCCACCCCGTCGAAGCCCGCGGCTATCGCATTGCGGGCCGCGGCCGCGAAGTCGGCGATCGTCTCGCCGATCTCGGCCTCACTGAGTTCCTTGGGAGTGACGAAGTCCTTGGGGCCCTCGTGGGTGAACACCTGACCCTTGGCCGCCACCGCCGAAGGCGCCACAGGGTGCAGCCCGTCGGGCAGCAGAGCGGGGTGGCTGATGCGGCCGGTGTGCATCAGCTGGGCGAAGATCACTCCGCCCTCGCGGTGAACCGCCTCGGTCACCTTTCGCCAGGCCGCGACCTGCTCCTCGGAGTGCAGGCCCGGAGTGTCGGGGTAGCCCTGGCCCACCGCTGAGGGCTGGGTGCCCTCGGTGATGATCAGCCCGCCGCCCGCCCGCTGCGCGTAGTAGGTGCTCATAGCGGGCGTAGCGCTCGCACCGGGACCGTAGGCCCGGCTGCGGGTCATCGGCGCCATGGCGACCCGGTTGGCCAGTCGCACGGATCCCAGGTCGATCGGGTCGAATGCAGTAGTCATGTCGTTCCCTTCACCAACGGACGCGCCCCGGACATCCATGAACCGCGGCGCATTAACTGTCCGAACAACTAAACCTCGGGAAGGAGCATTCCCCTGGGTTGTGGTGATCCACATCACAGCCATAACGGTCGTGTCGCACCGGCATGGACGGCGCGTGGGTGGGGGGCATGGCAGACTGATCTGGTAGCTGCTCGGGCAAGTTTCATGGGAAGGATGCGCAGTCGTGACACATCCGCCTTCGGGCGAGGCCAAGGGGCGGGCGACAGACCCAGCGGCAGTCAGCGCGGCGACCGTGCCAGTGCCGTCATCCGCCCACGCGGGCCCGATCAGTCACGCCATCTTCCGCGTAGCCCGCCTGCACCGCATGATCGCCGGGCAGCTCCTGCGCCGCGTCGGCCTGTATCCGGGCCAGGAGCTGGTGATGATGCAACTGTGGGAACTCGGCCCCCAACGCCAGACCGACCTGGTACGCCTGATCGACTCCGACGCCGCCACCATGACCCGCACCGTCCAGCGCCTTGAGAACGCCGGGTTCGTACGCCGTAGCCCCTCGCCCACTGACAAGCGCGCCGTCATCGTTGAGCCCACCGCCGCCAGCCTCGCCCTGCGGCGGGAAGTGGAACGTACCTGGTCCGAACTCGAAGCCGCCGCTACCAGCGACCTCAGCGCCGACGAGCGAACCGCCGCCCTGGACGTACTACAGCGATTGGAACAAAACCTCGTCCAGAGCGCGGCCGCACCCGAAGAGTAAGAAGGCGCCCCCCCACGACCAGGTGGCCGGGACTGATGACGCCGTCAGTACCTGCCCTCACGCCGTGGCGGGCCAACGCCTCTGCTGATCGGTGCCGCGGTGACCGCACTGCCGGTCGTGGCGGAGGCCCGGACCGGCTACCAGTGGACCTCTTTCAGGCACTGGAACGCCGGCGATATTGCGCCCGACGGTTGCGTCACCCGCGTCTCACTTGCTTGTCGTGCACGGTTCAGGAGGGGAAAAGGCTACGGGACGCGGAGCACCATGTGTGAGACTCCCTCTGTTGATCATTCGGGGGGAGTTTCGCGTTGAACGCGCTGTTGAAGAGGGTGTGGATCGGGCTGGCCGCGACCTTGGTCGTGAGTCTGGCCGCCGTGGTCCTGCCGAACCGCATCCAGATTGCCGACGACGGGCGCATCCACCTGGGCGCGCCCACGTCCACGCCGTACCCTTCAACGGCGGCGCCCACACCGGAACCCACGTCACCGCCCCTGACCCGGGACGCCGTTGACGAGGTGATCCGGACCGCGGTCAGCGCGGCGGGCCTCGAC
The DNA here is from genome assembly GCF_043076955.1 of Streptomyces sp. NPDC016562. Lineage (NCBI taxonomy): Bacteria > Bacillati > Actinomycetota > Actinomycetes > Kitasatosporales > Streptomycetaceae > Streptomyces > Streptomyces sp. NPDC016562. The sequence continues at coordinate 120,275 of NZ_JBIBRZ010000010.1, forward strand.
CCGGCGCAGGGCCGCCCGACCGCCCCGGCCGGTGCCGATTCGAACAGGACGGGCTGGATGGCCGTCCGCGAGAAGACCGCCGCACAGTCGGAGATCAACGCGATCTGCGCCGACCTCGAACGCCAGGGATGGACGCTGAACCCGAACGGCGACCGCCCCGACGCCTCCCGCAGCTACAAGCGCGGCGGCTGGTACCTGCTGGTGAGCACGCGCGGGAAGACCCAGGCGCCGTCCTCCACCTCCGCCTTGACCGACTCGCAGACCTACCTGACCCTGACCGGGCTCCAGCTGAACCTGGCCGACATACCCCTCCCCGAGATCACCGTCCGCATCGGCTGATGCCCCGCATATTCGCCCGATGCGCGACAGCGCACAGCCGGGCAGCCGGGACGGCCTCCTGGTACCGCATCCGCTCTGAATAGTTCGAGGCCGCCTTGCTGCCGGATGCCGACGAGGAGCGGGAGTCGGTGGACGACATCGACGTCGAAGTGAGGCTGGCCGATGGTTCGCGGTGGCGCGCGACCGCGTGCACGATTCCCCGGGTCGAGGTCCTGATGGAGCGGTGCGGGCATCCTGTTCGTGCTGCATACCGGGTGTCCACTCGACGACGGCCCGTCAGTCCGGCTCCGCGCTCTCGTACCGGCCTTCGGCGTCGGCGCGAAATCCGAGCCGTGATCGCACAGCCCGCCGACGAGGCCGCCCCGTCGCGATTGCGACCACCCTGCCCGGTCGGCGCGTCGCGCGGGGACCCGAGGTCCCCGCGCGACGTCAAGGGCCTGCCGTGTCGGGATGCCGACCGCCCATAGGGAGCGGTCAGTCGTCGAGGGCGTTCATGACCTTGCCGAGGTCCACGAACTTGAAGTTGGTCGCGGCGCGGTCGCCGTCGCCCGGGGCGTCGTGCCCGTCCTGGACGACGAGGAGGCCGTTGGGGTACTTGGAGCCGAGCGGGGCGTTCAGGACGGCGGCGCCGTCGCATTCCTCGGAGCCGTCGAGGATGTCGTTCGCGGCGGTGACCCGGAAGCCGCCCTCGTACTCGTTGGCGTCCTCCAGCTCGCGGTCGTAGGCGGCGAAGGTGTTGTCGCCCTGGCTGGAGGCGAGGATGTAGCCGTCACCGTCGGACTCGGTGAGCAGCGTCAGGCCCTCGACGTCGGCGGAGATCTTCGTGCCGCCGAAGCCGGGGTCGGCGCCCGGAGTGCATTCCTCGGTCTCCTCGTCGTAGACGCCGGGAACGCCGTACTCGCGGACCTTGTCGATCAGCTTCGGCGTGCCGGTGAGGTCGGCGCGCATCCGCCAGATGCCGATGTCCTCCTGGCCGGCGTAGAGCATGCCGTTGGCCGGATCGACGACCATGCCCTCGACCTGCGGCAGCTCGCCGGGCTCGCCGCACGGGGACCACGAGGTGCCGTTGGGCAGCCGGAAGGAGGAGGGCAGGTCCAGGGTGCGCACCTTGCGGTAGGTGACCTTGCCGTCCGCGACCGGAAGCAGTTCCAGGAGGGCGATGCTGGTGCGCTCGCGACGGCTGACCAGGGCGTAGGACTTGCCGGTCGCGGGGTCTGTCCAGGTAGCCAGGCCGTAGGCGGTGCGCTGGTCGTTGATCTCGGCCTGGTCCTGGGAGAACACGGGCGGTGCGGCGGGGTCGGTGACGTCGGTCAGCGGGCCGCCGGCGCGGTCGCGGTCGATGCGGTAGAAGCGCAGCAGGTCGTGGCCGCGGTCGCTGGTGACGGCCAGGTCGGCCTTCCCGGAGGAGAGCCGAAGGCCGTGGACGAGGTCCACGTTGTTGAACCGGCCAGGGGCGTCGTCCTCGCCTGCGGCGGGGGGAGCGGCTATCGACTGCACCAGCTTCGCGTCGAGGTCGTAGACGCGCAGGCCGCCCTTCTTGGCGGTGGCGACGACGAGGCTGCGGTCGGGGGCCGCCGCGTTGCGCCAGATGGCGGGGTCGTCGGCGTCGGCATTGCCGCCCTCGTCGTCGTCGTGCAGCGCCGGCGTCTCCGCGCGGGGCGTCACGGTCGGCAGGGTGTCGGCGGACACGCGGTCGTGGGCCTGGGCGGGCACGGCCAGCGCCGCCGCGAGAGCCGCGGCCACGGCCACCACGGCTGATCGGACGATGGTGGAGCGATTCATGCAAGCCTTCTCTGCAAAAAAGGGGGGATGGACCCGCGCAGCCTGATTGCGGAGAGTGTCGGTACGGTAACCGTCGCACGGCAGGTAACACCGGACCCTGGTGTACGTCCGGTGAACGATCTTTGGCCGTGCCGGTCACACCTGCCCGCGGCCGGGGAGACGTGGCAACCGCCTGGCTCGGGTCGGGCCGCCGCCCGCCTCGCCAAACGCCCATGACTACGGCCGCCGCTGATACCCGCTCATCTGATCTGGCGACCGAGCACGAACGGCGGATCACCGCGTGGGAGACCGAGCCGCTGGCCGCGCAACCCGGCCGCAGCCGTGACCGCACACGGCATCCGGACCGTACGCGCCTCACCTCCCCGCCCTGTTGTACGCGAGCATTCGACGACGACCGGGGTGATTGCCCCGCGATCAGCGAGACGGCCCAGTCCAACCCCCCAGCTCGGCCAGAGCTGCCGGCAGGGCGCCCTCCCCTGCGATGTACTGCTGGAGGCCCTCAAGGCCCTCAAGGCCCTTGCGTCCCACGGCCCGCGCGTCTGGCTTCTGGGTCCGCCGTAGGTGCCGTACTCCGGTGGGTGGGGTGCACTCCGCGAGATCAGCATGCCCGATAGCGTGATCACCTACTGCATGGAGTGACCATGCGTCCGGTTGGTCCGTACGAGGGCTTCCGGCGGAGGGTGAATGAGGCTGCGATGAGTGAACTGACGAAGCCCGAGATCGACCTTCCGGAGGGTGATGCTCCCACCGAGCTGACCATCCGGGACCTCGTCGTCGGGGACGGGCTCGAGGCGAAGCCGGGCAGGGTCGTCCGGGTTCACTACGTGGGGGTCACCTTTGAGTCCGGAAGGGAGTTCGACGCCTCCTGGGACCGGGGCGAGCCGTTCAAGTTCGCCGTGGGCGGCGGCCGGGTCATCAAGGGCTGGGACCGGGGGATCAGGGGGATGAAGGTCGGCGGCCGACGCGAGATCATCGTTCCCCCGCGTCTCGGCTACGGCAAGCAGTCGCCCTCGCCGTTGATCCCGGCAGGCTCCACGCTCGTCTTCGTGGTGGACCTGCTCTCGGTCGCTGTCTGAGGCCTCCTGCTGCCCGGCCGCCCCTTTGGTGACAGCGGCGCATCAGCGTGAGCAGGATCTGCCGAAGCCGCAGCAGCCGACGCCTCCCGTAGCAGCGGTGCCCGTCGCTCCGGGCTCGTGACGCGAGCGATCCGCAAGCGATCACCCGATCGTTCCGGGCACGGATCATCGGGCCCCGGCAGGGAGGCGATTCGTACGGTGAAGACATCAGAGGGAAGGACACGCACCCGTGCTGGAACAGCTCAACGAGGCGCTCGACCACATCGAGCGCTGCCTCGAAGCGGAGGCCGGCCGGGAGGTCGACATCGTCGAAGTCGCCCGGATCGCGGTGACGTCGGAATACCACTTCCGGCGCCTGTTCTCGGCGCTCGCCGGGATGCCGCTCTCCGTGTACGTACGGCGCCGGCGCATGACGCTCGCCGGGGCCGAGGTGCTGGGCGGGGAGCGGACGCTGCTCGACGTGGCCGTGCGCTACGGGTACGGCTCGGGCGAGGCGTTCGCCCGGGCGTTCCGGTCGGTGCACGGCATCGGGCCGGGCGAGGCCCGGCGCACGGGTGCGACGCTCACGGCGCAGCCGCGCATGTCCTTCCGTGTCGTCGTCGAAGGGAGTATGACCATGCGGTATCGGATCGTCGAGAGGGAAGCGTTCCGGGTCGTCGGCAGGAAGGCGCGGGTGCCCCTCGTACACGAGGGGGTCAACGCGGCGGCCGCGGCCCACGTGGAGAGCCTGGACGAGCAGGCGATCGTCACGATGAAGAAGCTGGCCGACGGGGAGCCGGCGGGGGTCCTGTCGGCGGTGGTGCACCTGACCGACAGCCGGGAGGAGGGCGCTGAGGTGGACTACTGGATCGGTGTCGTCACCGGCCACGACGCGGCCCCCGAGGAGCTCGACGCCCTTGACGTACCGGCCGGGGCCTGGGCGGTCTTCGACAACCACGGGCCGTATCCGAGCGCCTTGCAGGAGCTGTGGCGCGACGTGTTCACGCAGTGGTTCCCCTCGAACCCGTACGCGAGCCGGCCGGGCCCGGAGCTGCTGCGGACGCAGCCGGTGGAGATCGGCGCGGAGACGGACTCCCAGCTGTGGATCCCGGTCGAACGGGTGAGCGCGAGCACGGGGGAGTGAAGACCGGGACGTGGACGTCGCCTATCGGGCGGGCAGGCGACGTCCACGTCCACGTCCACGTCCGAATTCAGGGTGCCCGAGCCGTCCCTGCCGAGCATGTCGGCGAGCAGTCGGGTCACCGGTTCCCGGACGGGCGAGCCGTCGGGCAGGAGCGCCACCGCGTGATCCACCCCTGAGGCAGCGGATCTCCAGCCGTCGGCCGCCCTCGGCACGGCTGCGGTGAACCGAGACCGACAGCGCGAAGTCCGGCCCACTGCTGCTGGTCGTACGACGACCGCTCGCCAAACGTGGCGTGCAGGAACTCGTACGTGACAGCACGCGGCCGTCTCGGACGGACTGGGCGCGTTGGACGAAGAAGAACCGGGCGATGCGTCCGCCGACGGATGTCGCGGCCGCCCTCGCCCTCGCCTACGTGTGGACCCCGCCGGGGCGCTCTGGCATGGGGCAGTCCGGGGGATCCGCGGTTCGGGTCGCAGCGCTGCTTACCCGGTCTTCCTGCGGTCGTACGCCATGGTCGACAGCGGCACCACCAAGCCGGCCCAGAAGAGGACCTGGGGCACACTTCGATCGGTCCACGGAATCTGGGATATCAGCAGTGCGCAGAGCATGGTCCACGCAGCCTGTCCCAGCACGATCCGGGCCCAACGGCCACCGCGTACGAGGGACCGGATGTTCAGCTGCACTCCGGTACGCAGCCGGCGGTAGCGCAAGAACGCGCCGAAGCCCCAGATCGCGGCCATGACCATCAGCACCCAGATCCGGTTTCCGAGCGGTACCGGCAGCTCCCGCAAGGTCGGGTCCTTGGCCGTGGCGAAGAGGTCGATCATCGTTCCTGCAGCTGCCAGGCAGACGAGCGCGAGCCAGCGTGTTCCCCGCAGCAGGCGGTACGTGGCATGGTCGAGGCCGCTTCGCAGCATCGGGGACTGGGGTGCACCCGCCAGGCCCGCGGAGTACATCTCCGCGGCCTGTGCGGCCGTAACGTCCGGGGTGTTGGCCATCGCGTCGGTGTGCATGGCTTGTGCTGTCTCGTTGGACGGGTCGAGGCGCAGCCATTCGACCAGCGCCCGCTTCGCGACGTCCTGACGCTGCGTGCGTACGGCCGCGAAGCACAGGGCCTGGTACGCGTCGGGCTCCTGCGGGGCGAGGCGCACGGCCTCGTGGGCCGCTTCGTACGCCCGCTCGTGATCGGCAGGCGGGGCCGTGGCATAGGCGACGAGCACGCCGGACAGCGCGAAATGGGAGGACCACTTGTCGGGCGCTCTGCGGACGGCCTCCTCGGCCGCCACCCGGGCCTCGGACGGCCTGTCCTGGCGGAGCAGCACCCGGGACAGCAGAATGAGCGCGCCGACGTGCCCGGGCGAGATCCGGAGCATCTCGGTCGCCGCCCGCTCCGCGAGCTCGTACTCGCCGAGTCTCTCGTGGGCGACGGCGAGCAGCTGCCAGGCCCATTCGTCGTCCGGCTCCTCGGCGAGGTGGGGGGCCAGCAGGGCCTTGGACTCCTCGAACCGTTCTGCCGCCTGCAGCGCACCGGCGCGCGCCACCACCGGATTCACGCTCACAGCTTCCGCCTCTTCTTCAGGTACGTCACCAAGTCGTCGTACATACCGCCTTCGTTGGCGAACATCGCCACGTTCCGCGCTGCCGCGAACCACGGCTCGGTCGATGGGACCACCGACTTCGCAGCGTCGAGCAGGTCCTTGGTTCCGATCATGCGGATCAGGCCGGTGCGTACCGAGTCGAGCAGCGCGCTCTCGGCCGCCGACTCGCACACATGGGCCAGGTCGGCACCCGAGAGGCCGTCCGTCACCTTGACGAGACGTCCCAGATCGACTGCCTCGATGGGACGTTCGCGCAGGTGGTAGCGGAGATCGCCTCGCGGGCGGTGGCGTCGGGCGGCAGGACGAGCAGGGTGCGGTCGAGCCGTCCCGGGCGCCGGAGCGCGATGTCCACGTCCCAGGGGACATTCGTGGCGGCGAGGACGAACACGCCTTCATTGGCGGCGGAGTGAATGCCGTCGAGCTCGGTGAGGAGCTGGTTGACGGTGTTGCGCATGCCGCTGTGCTGCGTACGGCTGCGCTTGGCTCCGAGCGCGTCCAGTTCGTCGAGGAAGACGACACAGGGCGCCTGACGGCGGGCGGTCTCGAAGACCTCGTGCATGTTGCGTTCGGAGTTGCCCATCCACATGTCGAGGACGTCGTTGACGGACACGGACAGGAAGCTCGCGCCGAGCTCGCCGGCGACGGCGCGGGCGATGAAGGTCTTGCCGCAGCCGGGCGGACCGTAGAGGAGGAGCCCGCCGCGCAGGCTCTTGCCGTACAGCTTGCGCAGTTCAGGATTGCGCATCGGCGCGAGGAACGCGGCTTCGAGGCGGTCCTTGACCTCCTGCATGCCGCCGACGTCCGCGAGCCGCACGGTGCCGGGCGAGGACACCTCCCAGGCAGCGGCGTCCCCGGGGTCGTCGCAGGCGCTGAGCGGGGGCTCGACGAAGCGGGGCTCGACGAAGCGAGGCTCGACGATGCCGTCGACCTCCTGCTCGGCCGCCCGCCAGTCGAACCCGGCGCGACGGGACGACTCGTCGGGGGCGCCTGCCGGATCCGCCGGATCCGCCGGCGCCGCCGACACGGCGGACGCGGCCGGCTCGCCGGACGACACCGGATCAGCGCCCGTGGAGGTGTTCTCGGCCGCGGGCACGGGGGCTGCCGGCATCCCCATCGCCCGCACCATCAACTCCCGCGCCGCCGCGTCCCCCGGAGCATGCTGCAAGGCCGCCGCCACCTCCGTCACTGCGGCGTCGTGCAGACCCGCGGAGAGCAACAACTCCGCGAGGTGCAGCCGCAGAGGGACATCCCCAGGGGCAGCGGCCACGGCTGTGCGCAGGCTCTGTATCAGCGGGGATTCAGGGGCGGGAGAAGCTTCCGGCATGATCCATGTTTACTCGGAGCCGCCGACGAGAGTCCAGGCGGGGTGGTGTGCGGTGGATCACCGAGGCCCTCGAGACCTGCGCCGCCGCTCGGAAATACCGGCGGCCTCACCCCTGCCCGTGTCCGCCGCAGGTTCAGGAACCTGCACGCGCAGACGGGCGCCAGCCCGTGCACCGAAACCCAGCAGGCCCGGCCCCGGCCGCACTTCCGGCTCGAAGAACCAGAGACCGGCTTCCCGTTAGGCCTGGACGCGTCCTCGCCACCGGCGAGCCTCACGTGCGGCAGCTTGCCCCGCTGCTCGGTGTCTCGAAGTCGGCTGCGGACCCGATCACCGACCACCTCGGGCCGTCCATCACACTCCGCCCCGCAAGCGGTTCGCCAAGGCCACCGTGCCGATCCTCGACGACACCCTGGTGCCCACCCGCGACCAAGCCACCGCCGAGTGGTCGAAGAACTACCGGTACACCCACCTGCGCCGTAGAGCCGCATGGCCGGCCAGGGTCCGCGCGCTGTGACCATCCCGCCGCCCCGCCAAGAGCGGGGAGGGGGCCGCCTGCCTGGGCTCCCACAGCACGCGGCGGGTCGTCTGGGCGCGGGCGCGGCAGGGCAAGCGATTCGTGTGCACTCCCCGGCCAAGACCGGAGGTGCATCCGCCATTCGAACCGGTCAACGCTTTGGTGGCGCGGCTGCTCGCGCACGACAAGGTCGGAGTGCCCACCGTGATCGTCAGGGAGCGTTGATTCCGAAGTCCTGGTCAGTTGTTCGTCGTTCCGGGGCTGAGGAGGTTGCTGTTCGTGCTGATGTTGTTGAAGAGCGGGTATCCCCGCCCCGCCCTCCGAAGCACCGTAGGCAGGCAGGGTCGCTGGCACCGAACGCGCGTCGTCCTTGTCATCTTGTGATCGTTTGTGGTGTTTACTCTTGACCCAGGAAGTCCCGGGGGAGACGAGTTGATTACGGAGTACCAGCAGAAGCTGCGTGAGCGCTACATCGACGCCACCGTCATGCCGGCTCCGGAGCCATGGCAGCTGGTGCTGGACCGCCGAACCCCCATCGGGGGTCTGCTCGGCGTTGGCTTCGCCGTCCATCCCGAAAGCGGGCACGACCTCGTCATGGTCGTGTCCAGCGACGGCCATGGACTCTTTGACGCGGTCACCGGCGAGAAGGTCGCCCGCGATCGGGACCCAGACCTCGACACCAGCACTCCGGACGCCTCGCCCGAGCTCACCTGCCCAGGGCTCGGGCCGATCGAGGGCACGCCGGTACGTATCGCCGGGCTCTTCGGGGGTGGCCTCCACAGCACCACTCCAGACGGTTGGACACTGCACGTAGTGAGCCCCGAGTGGCCCAACGAGCGCGTCATCCTCTCCGCCGACGGCGGGTCTCACAAAGGCCCGGCGGGAGGGACGTGGTGGCACATCTTCCACTCCGACTACTCAGAACTCCGAGCAGCCGGCTTCTCTCCTTCCGGACTGACCCTGGCGGTCGCCACCAGCAGCGACCTCACCCTCTGGACCCGACCTGAACTCCACTTTGTGAACTGATCGGACAGCGATTCAGCAGGCGAATGCACGCTTACGCTCCTAAGACGTCATCTCATTTGGTGCTGGATAGGTTCCTTGACACGAGCACAGCGAGCTGGTGCAACCGTTGGCAGTACTGGGTTCCTACAGGGTCATTGATCTCAAGGATGACTCGGTCCAGGTCCTCGATGCGGCTCTGCAGGAGGATGCTGTTCTTCGAGTCGAGAGGGCTGCTGTTGTCGAGCCAGCGAAGAACGCAGCCGGCGATGTCCAACTCGAGGAGCCATACGTCTATGCCCCCGAAGGTGGCATGTCGCAGGCTGTCGGGGAACGGCTCTTGGCGGAATTCCTGCCAGAGGCGATCTGTGGTCTGCGCCTGCTCAGTCGATTCGCTCACTTGAGCCATCTTGCCGTAGCCGTTGAGTCGGTTTGCGTCCGTCTTCAAGCGGCGGTAGCAGATGAGGGCTGTAGCGATGCCTACGAACGCCAGGAAGTGTTCGGCCTTCCGTTCGCAGCGCCGGTGTAAGCGACGGCAGCCCGAGAGCCAGGACATCGTTCGCTCTACGACCCGTCGGTGCCGGCGAGCCGGTTCGACGGCTCGATTCCCTTGCGGGCGATGCGGTGACCGATCCCGCGGTTGCGCAGCCATCTCCGCAGGTGGGCGCAGTCGTAGCCCTTGTCGCCGTGGAGCGTGCCGGGGCGGCGGCGACGTGGTCCGCGGCAAGATCTGATCGGTGGGATGCCCCGGACCAGAGGCTGGAGGGCCTGGCTGTCGTGGAGGTTCGCCCCAGAGATTCCGACGGAGAGAGGCAGGCCGGTCCGCTCCGTGATCAAGTGGACCTCTCGGGTGCCGAGTTCGTCGAGGGCCAGGCGGTGGAGCTTGGCCCACACCCGGGCCTTCGTCCATTCGGAGAACCGCCGGTGGGCTGTCGCCCCCGACGGCCCGAACGACGCCGTGGGCAGTTGCTGCCAAATACACCCCCACGTAGCCACGAACAGAATCGCCGCCAGCACCTCCCGGTCACCATGCCGACGCCGGCTACCGCCTTGAGGCCGCGATGTGGGCTCCCAACCATCAGCCTTGTAAAGGAACACCGGGTTGTCGACCGCAGTCAACGAGGGGTGCCACTCCATCGTGCAGCCGCCGTTCGCGAGGTGGAGCCACGACGCCGGCACATCCTGAGTCCGGTTCCGTTCGTCGGTGCTGACCGCGCGGCCAGTCGCAGAGGTGCCCGAGTAGACGGTTGCCCGTCGTCAGAGAGGCCAGCCTGCTGTCGGAGCAAGCTGGGCGTCCGATTCGCCGCTCCGCCTTCTCTACCTCAGCGAGGGCGATCGGTGGGAACAACGGTTCACGGGGAGGATCGGCGTAGCAGAGCGCCGGCCCAGTCTCATGCGCCCGCGAAGGCCCGGCGTGAGCCCCCTTCGGGAGCCCTGATGTGGGATCGAGGATGGCGCCCAGCGTCTGCATCGCTGCTGGCAGGACAGCATCAGCGTCTGCACTGCTCACCTATGCTGCCGGGATGACCGTACCGTCTCCTCCTGCACTGACCTTGGAAGCAGCCCGGGACATGCAGAGCATGATCCGGGCCCAGATCGGGCCGGGCCTCTCGGAGCGGGAGCTCGATGCGGTCGAGGCGCGATTCGGCTTCACGTTCTCGGCGGACCACAGGGTCTTCCTTGCTGCCGGACTCCCGTACGGGTCGCCACGCTGGCCCGACTGGCGGAACGGCGACCCCGAGGACCTGGCCGAGCGGCTTGCCCGCCCGGTCGAGGGGGTGCTTTTCGACGTGGAGCACAACGGCTTCTGGTACCCCGCCTGGAGCCCGAGGCCCCCGTGGGCATCCGAGGCGCTGCGGATCGCGCGGTCCGAGTTGGCCGCCGTTCCCCAGCTGGTCCCCGTCTACAGCCACCGCTACCTGCCCGGCACGGCGGGCGAATGCGGCCACCCCGTACTGTCCGTCCACCAGACCGACATCATCATCTACGGGAACGACCTCGCCGACTACATACGAAACGAGTTCACCGGCCGGGCCAGCAGCCTCCCCGCCCGTGCGACCGTCGACTTCTGGTCGTACTTCGTCCACGGCGGCCCCGGCACCGACGTCGCCGCGCCCCTCCCGTACGCCCCCTACGCCGTCAGCGCGCAGGAGGCCGTCGAGTGTCTGCGGATGCTGGCACTGGAGCGCCTGATCGGCCGACAGCACTACCCGCACCAGCTGATCGAGGCAGCCCTCACAGCGCTGGTCCTCGAAGTCGAGACGGAGTCGCTTCCGCTGCTCGCCGGCCTGCCGCGTGCCGAACAGGAGAGCGCCGGTGCGCTCTTCGACCAGGTACTGGCCGAACTGGGCCTGACCGAGGGCCTTCCCGCCGATGACACCGACGTTCCTTGGGAGGCGGCACGCTGGGAACTCGTGCGCTGGTGGCTCCGGCTGATCGTGAACGGGAGCCTGGCCGCCGAGGCCGGCGGTGACGTGATCGCGTACGAGGGCTGGGGCGCACTGGCCCGGCCCCAGTCGCTTCGGCCGCTGGTCGACAAGGTCGAGGCGTACAACGACTGGGAGGCGATCCGGCACGGCACATCCGAGCAGCTGGCCGGAGCAATCATCGCGGAGGTCGAACGCCTGCTCACCGGTCCCTGGCCCCCGCTGGCCTGACCTTCCAGAGAGCCGGTGCCGATCGCCCTCCGGCTGAGCCCGGCGGCCAGCAGTGGACGGTCGCTTGATTGATGCTGCCTGCCCAGCAGTCTGCCGGTTGCCGGCCGGGAGACGAACGGGCCAAGGTGCAATGAGATCGGCAGCCCCTCAACTCGTACCGGCTACCCCGCCTGCTTGCGCAGGACCGCCACCTCTCCGGCGTCCGGGTCGCCCATCAGCACGAACAGCTCCGGCCGCGGCTCAGTCCCTGCCACCTCCCACCTCAGCTCCGCCTCCTTGCAGTCGGGGATGGCCAGGGCCACGCCCGCCCGACGCCCGTACTCCGCCTCCGCGGGCGCCCACGTCCCGTGTCCCGAGCAGTGGTCCACGACTTCGAACCCGTCGTGGACCGGCAGCACCTTCGCCGTCACTTCTCCGCCGGCGCCGAGCTCCAGGATCACCCCGTCGCCCGCCCATGCGCCGACGTAGTCGGCGCGCTCGAGTACCGGCGGTTGGTACGCCGGCGCCGCTGCACCGAGGCAGAAGGTGGCGATCACCGCGGCCACGAGGGGCGCCAGCGCGTAGCGCCGCACTGTGCGCCTGGGCACCTGCCGCATCCGTGCGAACACCGCCACCGCCACGGGAGGTACGCCGACAGCCGAGATCCAGCAGAGCGTGGCGACGTACGAGCTGCCGCTGAGCAGGGATATCGGTACGGCGTAGCCAAGGGTGAGGACGATCAGCGTCGGCAGGGCCCAGTACGGCGCGGCCATCCGGCTGCGCACACCCGCGAAGTTCGAGGCCGTCATCACCGGCGTTGTGAAGAGCAGGCTGTGTGCGAAGCCCAGCGCGAGCACGATGAACGGGCTTCCGAAGAACAGCACGACCAGCCAGAAGAGCGCAGCGATGCCACCACCGAAGCCCCTGTTGTAAGGCTCTTCGGCGAAGGAGAGGAGCCATGCGTACAACACGGCGCAAAAGAGCAACCCTCCCCCCACTGTCTCCGCACCGGGCGCAGTGGCGCTCCAGGCGGTGTCAGTGGGCCGCTGTCCTGTTGTCCCGATGCCATCACTCACGACGATCCCCCACCTTGCTTCTTGAACACGTTCAAACAGTGCGGACCATACACCTTCCCTGGCTCGCGTTGCACATCCACGTCGCTCTACCGCGACCGGCGGGTCCGGCGAGGAATGTGGGTGCCGTCGGTACGAGTGCGGCGGCCTGATCGCGGTGCCCTGGTGCGTCGAACGCGGGAGGTAGCAGGCCCGGCCTGGAGTGGCACCCCGCGGCGGACTCCGTTGCCCAGTGCTGGCTGCGAGCAGAAGCCTTGTTCCTTCGGTGCGTCCGTGAATGCAGTGGCGTTTCAGCGGTGAAGGGGAGGGTCCGGGGGAGTGAGCCACTACTTCCGGCCCTGTCGGCCGTGTGTGGGGGCGGCCGGTAGAACCACCGGGTGATGATCTGGCTTATGCGGGGCGCCGCTGCGGCCGCCGCTGCCTTCGCCCTGTCTCTGCCCCCCGCCGCGGCAGCGCACGCCGCCCCAAAGCGTGCGGCGCTGCCGCAGGTTCTTCCGATCGGTGTCGCGGTGTCCGCGCTGCCGGTCTGCTGAGGAGGCCGTTCACCAGCTGCACACCGGCGACAGCCCCGCTCGCCACGCGACGGGCGTTCTGGGCGGCCTGTGTGCCCACGACAGCAACGTGGGCAGAAGCGGCTACTCCGTTACGGGCAGGCACTCGGTGAGCAGGTCGAGGACGTCGCGCCAGGCTCGCTGCGCGTGCTGCGGGTGGTAGCCGACGCCGGGGACCGTGGGGTGGTCGACCGGTGGGTGGTGGAAGGCGTGCAGGGCGCCGCCGTAGACCGTGAGGCGCCAGTCGACGCCCGCGGCCTGCATTTCAGCGGTGAACGCGTTCCGTTGCGCGGGCGGCATGATCGGGTCTTCCGACCCGACCCCGGCCCACACCGGGCAGCGAATGCGCGCCGCCTCGCCCGGTCGGCCCGTGGTAGTCGCGTTGACTGTCCCGATCGCGCGCAGGTTGACGCCGCCGCGCCCGAGTTCCAGCGCGATGGCGCCTCCGGTGCCGTAGCCGATGGCGGCGATCCGGTCGGGGTCGGTCCGCGGTTCGGCGCACAACACGTCGAGCGCCGCATGGCCGATGCTCCGCAACCGGTCGGGGTCGGCGAGCAGCGGCATGCAGCGGGAAAGCATCTCCTCGGGGTTACCCAAATAGCGCCCGCCGTGAAGGTCGAAGGCCAGCGCTACGTATCCCAGCTCGGCGAGAGCATCGGCCCTGCGGCACTCGACGTCGCTGAGCCCCATGCCCTCTGGTCCGAGCAGCACCGCGGGCCGGCGGTCGACACCGGCCGGGAGGGCGAGGTGCCCGATCATCGTCAAACCGTCGGCCGGATACTCGACCGTGCGCGTCGTAATCGTCGTCATGAGACTGGACGGTAGCGATCAACGAGCCCGGTCCGGCCGGTGTTCTGCCGCTTGCAGAACAGCCAGTTCCGCCTGAAATGAAGCCCGGTCGACGGCGGCGTTAGGCGGGTTAGGGAGTGTCTTTCGGATCATGCCGGGCCCCCGGCGTCCGGGGGCTGGTCCGGCCTGATCCGAAAGGCATGCCTAACCGCGGGCTTGGCGGCGGCGGTACTCGTCCGTGGGGACGCCGCCCACGCCCCAGTCCTCGAGGGCGACCTCGTCGATGAGGACGAAGGTGGTCGCCGGGTCCTTGTGGAGGACCTTGACCAGCAGGTCGGTGACACCGGCGATGATCTCGGCCTTCTGGGCGGCGGTGGCGCCCTCACGGGTGATCTTGACGTTGACGTACGGCACGGCGGAAGTCCTTCCGGAGAGGGTGGTGAGGAGTGGTCAGGAGCGGCCGGTGACGTGGCCGCCGTCCACGCGCAGTGCGTGGCCCGTCACGAAGCCGGCGCCCGCGAGGTACAGCACCGCCTCGGCGATCTCCGAGGCCTCCCCGACCCGGTTGAGGAGGGCGAGCCCGCCGAAGGCGTCCACGTCGGCACCTTCGTGCAGGGGGGTGCGGATGATGCCGGGGGAGACGAGGTTGACGCGGATGCCGTCGGCTGCCAGCTCTGCGGCCAGGGTCGTGGTCAACCCGTGGACACCGGCCTTGCTGACCACTGGCGCGCTGGCCGGGAAGCCGGCCAGCCCGTGGTCCACCAGGACCGTGCCGATGTTCACGATGCTGCCGCCCTCGCCCTGCGTGCGCAGGGCTCGTACCACGGCCTGGGTGGTGAGGTAGGTGCCCTTGAGGTTGCCGGTCAGGAAGCCGTCGAGTTCCGACTCGGTGACCTCGGTGAAGGGCTTGGGGGCGAAGGTGCCGGCGTTGTTGACCAGGACGTCGACGCGGCCGAAGCGCTCCAGAGCCGTACGCACGAGGGCCTCGCCGGTCTCCCGCTCGGCGATGCTGCCCGCGACCCACGCGGTGCGTTCCGGGTGGCCGAGTCCGGCGGCGGCCCTGGCGAGGCGGTCGGCGTCGCGGCCGTTCAGGACGACGTTCGCGCCGCTCGCCAGGAAGGCCCGGGCGATGTCCAGTCCGATGCCGCTGGAGGAACCGGTGATGAGAGCAGTGGTCATGGCGGGTGCCTTTCGGGGCGGGGTTGCCGAACTGGTCCGTCCGGCTGGCACCTCAGAACCTATGGACCCCCAACCCATAACACCACGACGTATATTGGAGCTTGTGATAACCCCCGGTTATGGATGTGGGCCTGCGTGACCTGGAGCTCCTCCACACCACCGCCGCAGCCGGCTCCCTGAGGGCCGCCGCCGAGCGGCTGTACGTCAGCCAGTCGGCCCTCAGCCAGCGGCTCACGCGGTTGGAGGCCCGCCTCGGCATGCAGCTCTTCGACCGCAGGGGCCGCCGCCTCACCCAATGCAGCGGGCCGCCGGTTGCTGGTCCCCACCCGCCAGATCTTCAGCGAATTGGAGTCGGCCTCCCGCGACCTGCGGGAGATGCGTGACGGGCGCGGTCGGCGGGTCCGTACACCGCGCAGTGCAGCACCACCATCCCGTGGCTGCCGCCCGTGCTACGCGCCTTCCGCGCGGGGGAGGCGGACATCGACGTGCGCATCGAGGCCCTCGCCGACGACCCCCCGATTCCGGCGCTGCTCCCCGACCTGGTCAACGGCGCCGACCTGGTTTTCAACGACAGCTGCGACCAGAGGCGCATCCCGTCGACGCCGCTCAGTCGAGGGCATTCGGCTGTCAAGCGCTCGCACACTTGGGTACCTGCCGCCCGCCGTCGACGGTGTGAACCGGTTCCCGTGGCTCGGATTGGCCGCGGATGCTCGCAAGAGGATGACTAGGTCGCAGGACTCCGGCGGCGGGGCACGGCGGTGGGGACGGCCCAGACGCGGCGGCGGTCGTCGGCGAGGTCGTCGCCGCGGCTCTCCAAAGTGGCCAGCGCCTGGAGCTCGGCGAAGACGTTTCCCTCGGGGAGGGATCCGCCCTGGTGGCTGAGGGCGACCACGAGGATCTTGTCCGCCTGGTTGGCGAGGTGCACGCTGACGCGGCGTCCGCCGCCCCGTACAGCCGCGTCGTCCAGCAACCGTACGGCGGCCCGAAGATCCGACTCGTCCAGTCCTGGGTAGCCCCAGCCGCGCACCGTCGTCAGGGTCTGGTCGGCGGCCTTCTTGGCGGCCCACTGGTCCGTCCGGTAGATCAGGGCCGCGGTCTGCCGGTTCCGGATCTGCATCCGTGGCATCGCCGAGTACGGCCGGATCGCCAAGACCGAGCACCTGCTCCGCGTCGTCGACCCGGTCGACGACACCTCGGGCCTGGTCCTCAACGCGGTGGTTCTCTGGACCACCCGGTACATCAACGCCGCCGTCGCCCAGCTCCGTGCTGAGGGCCAGGAGATCCGGGACGAGGACATCGCCCGCCTGTCCCCACTCAAGCACCGCTACCTCAACGTCCTGGGCCGTTACAGCTTCACCGCCTCCACCCCGGCTGGCGGCGCCCTGCGCCCGCTTCGCAACCCGGACACAGTGGAACTCGACGAGGACGACGAGAGCGGACTCTGGCCAGATATGTGCGCTGGCGAGGCCGTACTACGCCAGTGTGTAGACGCGCTTGAACCGTTTTGCGCCCGACGATGCTTTCGCCCCTTGACCTTGACGCAACGGCAGGGTTTCTACTGGCGGCATGCGAATCGGAGAAATCGCCGCGCTCGTGGGGCTCACCACCCGGGCGATCCGGCACTACCACCATGTCGGGCTGCTTCCGGAGCCGGAGCGGCGCCCCAACGGCTACCGGGCCTACAGCGTCCGCGACGCCGTCGTGCTCGCCAGGGTGCGCAGGCTCACCGAACTCGGCCTCAGCCTCGATGAAGTGCGCGATGCCCTCGCCAACGATGCCGGGCGTGAACTGACCGAGATACTGGAAGAACTCGACGCCGACCTGGCCCGCCAGGAAGCCGACATCAGGGAGCGCCGCTGCCGGCTAGGCGCCCTGCTCGCCGAGCGGCCCGGCGCGACCGGGCCCGTCTCACCCGCCCTCGCCGCACTGCTGGCACAGGCTCCCCGAACAGACTCGCCGAGCGCGGCCAAGGACCGGGAGTACCTCGCGCTGCTGGACGCCACCAGCACCGGTAACCAAGAGGTACTCGGGCTGCTCGGGACGCTGGTCGCCGATCCCGCAGTCGTCGAACTGTATGAGCGCCTCGACGCTCTCGCCGAAGCCCCCACCGACGATCCGCGGATCGCACCCCTGGCAGCTGACCTGATGGCAGCCGTCCCCGCGGAGCTGTTCGCTGCGATCCCCGAGGAGGGGGTGGTCGTGACCGGGCTCAAGGAGGCGCTGCTCGCCGAGTACACCCCAGCGCAGGCGGAAGTCGTGGGCCGGCTCATGGAGGCTTTTGTGGAAAGGGGCCGGGGATGAGGGGCCGGCCAAGGGGCGTACGGGCGGCACGGGTCGCGGTAGCCGCCGTACTGCCGGCGGAACTGGCACTGGCGGCCTGCCTGGTGGCTGGGGTCCGGCCGCCCGAGTGGGCGCTGGCGGGCGCCGAGGCGCTGGTGCTCGTGGTGCTGCTGGTGGAGGCCTGGGTGCTGCGTTCGCTGTACGTCGCCGCGCGTGCCCGCGGTGCGGACCGCCGGGCGGCGTGGCGGTCCGCCGTGCAGGAGGCGGTGCCGGTAGCGGTCCGCCGCCTGGTCCTCCACGAGCTGCGCGCCCTAGCCTCCCTGGGGCGGTGGGTCCGACGTGGCACGCACGGGGTGCGCCCCGAGGACCACGCTGCCGCCTACACCGGTCCCCAAACCGCGATGATGTACGGGCTGCTCTTCGTGATGGTCATCGAGACGGTGGTCCTGGCCCTCCTCATCCCTTGGCCGGTGGTCCACCGGGTGATCCTGGTAATCGACCTGTACGGCGTCGTCCTCGTGCTGGCCCTGCACGCAGCCTGCGTCACCCGGCCGCACGTCGTGCGCCCCGACGGCTCTGTGCGGATCCGCTACGGAGCCCTCTTCGACCTCGCCGTACCGCCGGACGCGGTGGCCTCGGTCCGGGTCGACCGGCGCTATCCCGAAGGCAGCCTGATCACCCTCTCCGAGGACGGGGTCCTCGACCTGATCGTGGGCAGCCAGACCTCGGTGACCCTGGAGCTGAACCGGCCACTCCCTTTCACCCGTCCGCTCGGTGCAACGGAAGAGGCCCACACGATCCGCTTCCACGCAGACAACCCGCGCGCACTGGTCAGCGCACTCCGTCAGCTCGCCTGAGCACACAGATCGGTTCCGACCGCAGAGACGGAGCGGGTACTCCGGCGCCGACCGGCGGCGCGCTCGTCGGCCGAACCGACGACCTCAGCGGAGGAGCTCGCGGAGATGCGGGCGACGGCCTCGGGCGAGTTCCTGGCGACCACAGGCTGCGCAGCAGGGTGGCGCCGGACTCGGGGCGGTGGCCGGGGAGCGGACCGGGCGCCCGAGCACGCCGGGCACAGAGTGACGAGACGAGCGGGCTTGGTGTGCGCCAGGCGCCCCACCGGGGTCCCTGGGCGCGGCAGCGGCTGCAGATCCGGGCCCGGCCGACGAGTTCCCCTGTCATCTGTTCCCAGCGGTCGAGCAGGTCGGCGTAGGCCCTCGGCAGGAAGAGGCCGCTGTCCGAGCGGGTCATACTCCAGCGGCCTGGTGTTGCCGATGCTTCATCGGCTGCCGCTGGACGCCGCGAGAAACTCCTCCCAGGCCAGTTCGCCCGGCAGCCCGCTGGCGCTGATGGGCTGCCAGCTGGCGTCCTGCTCTTCGTACAGTCGCTCCAGCTGGTGCGCGTGCCGGGCATGCCAATACATCCAGGAGGCGATCTGTGCCCGCCAGTCGGCCTGGCTCCGTTTCTCCGGGTCCTGGTCTCCGGGCTCGTGGTCCGGCGGCAGCTGAACTTCGACGACGTCGCCGGGGTCCAGGCGGAAGTCGGCGAGAACCTGAGCGGCGCGGCGGATGTCGCGTTCGTCGTAGGTCCACTTCGGCCCATATACCTCTGCCCGATGCGGGCGGGTGGGCTGGCGGGGTGTCCTTTGACAGGCAGCCGTTTTATCCTCGCGGGCATGCCTTACAAGGAAGAAGGACAGCGTCCGGCCGACGTACTGCGCGCGGCCTACGGTGCCTTCGACGCCGTCGTCACGACCATCACAGATGAGCGGTCGTGGCTGGCGACCGGCTGTGCCGGCTGGTCGGTGCGCGACCTGGTCTTCCACTGCCTGAGCGACGCGCAACGCGGCCTGGTGGCGCTGCACACCCCTGCCGGACAGACGCCGGACCGCGACGCGGTCACCTACTGGGAGGATTGGCGCCCGGACGCCGTGGGCGCGGCCAACGGTCGGAGGTTCACTCGGGTCGTCGCCAGCATGTTCTTGCACGTCGACCAGCTGTGCGAGCTGTATTCGCAGACGGCAGCCGCAGTGGTTGACGCCGCGGCCGGTGCCGCGCCCGACCAGTACGTCGCCACCCAGGGCCACGTGCTGAGTGCCGGTGATCTGATCCGCACGCTGGCCGTCGAGGCGACGATTCACCATCTTGACCTCGTCGTGTCGCTTCCCGATGCACCAGGACCCTCGGCGGAAGGGCTCGGCCAAACGCGCCGTACGCTGGACGGGCTACTGGGCCGCCCGGTGCCGGTGCCATGGGACGACGCGCAGTACGCGCGCGTGGCGACCGGACGCGCGTCGTTGTCCGATATCGACCGAGAGCGCTTGGGTGTGGACGCCGCCCGATTTCCCCTGTTCGCATAGCCACCTGCCCACAGCCGGAGAGATCACCGCCGTGATCAAGTGGCCGGGAACAACAGAAGGCAAAGAAGGCGCCGCGGGCGCAGGCCGCCGACCCCTGACGGCCGTCAGGGGCTGATGATCAGCCCCACTGTTGCCAAGGCGCCGCCCGCGAGGGCCAGGAGCGCCATTCGCTGGGCGTTGCGTACGTAGCCCTGGCGGCGCTTGCGCTCCCTGTGGACCGCGACCTTCGTCCCCAGGTGCACCCGCCCGGTGTTCTGCGGTCGAAGACGAGGGGGTAGCTCTGTCCGACGACGTGGGCGCGGCCCACGCTCGCACCCTTTTGGGGTCGGCCGGAGCCTTCCGGGGACTGCCACTCGTAGACAGCGCTCGCGTAACCGTTGGTGCCGAACGGCACTAAGCTCAGCAGCTCCGCTCGCACCTCGACGCCGGATTCATAAAGCTCCGTCATCTTCTTGAGCTCCGCTCCTTCGCCTTTGATCAGCATCAGCCGAAGGAGCAGAAGGCTGCGTTGCGTCCAGGCCGACGCCGATGCCGAGGGCCGGATCGACTGGAGCATGGTCAGCGTCGATTCCACGACCTGCCGCGCTCATCAGCCCGCGGCTGGCGCCTCCACCCGCGCCCCGAAGATCCCGGGTCGGCGCAGGAACCCGGGCACGTCACCGATCCGATGAGGCCCTGGGACGCTCGCGAGGCGGACTGACAAGCACGATCCACCTCGCCGGGGGAAGGCGGGTGCCGCCCGCTCGGATTCGTCATCACGTCCGGCCAGTGGGGCGACGCACCGCAGATGATTTCCACCCTCGAAGCCATCTGCGTGCCCCGACAACCTGGCGGTCGACCGCGCACCCGCCCCGACCACGTCGGGGGCGATAAGGCGTGCTCATCACGCCGCAACCGGCGTCACCTGCGCAGACGCCAGATCAAGCACACGATCCCCGAGCCGAGAGACCAGCGAGCCAACCGCCGACGCCGCGGCAGCCAAGGCGGCCATCCCAACGGAGCCGCGCAGGGCCGGGCCGACCGCAACGTGATCCGGGTCCGGCCATGCGGACTCGTTCGAGTGAATGCAGCACATGGGCGCCTTCCCGTTCCGCCCATTGCGTGAGGGCCGCCCGCTGCTGTCAGCCCGTGGCCCCGGGCAGAGCCGTGAAGGTCGCGCTGGCTGAGCGCGAGGACACTGCCCCTTCTACTGCGAGTTCTCCGTCGATGGAGATCGTGCACTGGAGCCAGCCGTCGGGATGTCCGGGGTTGGACGTGATGATCGTGAGCATGGGCATCGCGTCGATACCCGCCATCACGACGCTCTGCTTCCACGGTGCGACGCAAGCCTTGACCTGCTTCTCCTCGCCTTTGAGAAGGTCGCCGGTGGCATAGGTCACCTCGAAGGAGCCTGTGCCGGTTACCTCATAGGTGACTTTGGTCCCGCGTTGGCGCCGGAAGGGGTTGTTCATGTGTGGCCCCTGCGAAAGCGGACAAGGTGAAAATCTGGATCATCGTCGCACACACGGCACTTCGGCCCGAGGACAGGACCGCTTGAGATGCAGGCCTTTCTCGTCCTCGGTGACGTCGAAGGTGACGACCTCGCCCTTCGGTCTGAGCCCGCGGAGGTGCATGCTTGAGCCCTTGGCCGGGTCTTCGCAGCGCGGTGACGGGCAGGCAGCGGCGAACGGCGTGCGCATGGCCGCCGTAACCGCCATGCCCGCCGTCCCCCCTCGTCGAGGTCGGGCAGGGCCTGCCCACTCTCCCGGATTCACCTGATGTCAGCGGACCTCGATTCCGATCAGGCAGGTGTCGTCGTCGGTATCGGAGGCGCTGTACGTCAGGACGCTGTCCAGCCGCTTCTCCAGCGTGTCAGCGGAACGCGAGGCGACGGCGAGTAGCTGAGCGAGCGAGTCGGTAACGGCGATGTCTCTGCGTTCGACGAGTCCGTCCGTGTACATGAGCAGGATGTCGTCCGCTTCGAGCTGCACCTCTTCCTCCGAGAACGTCTCGTCAGGCAGGGCTCCGAGCAGCAGCCCGGCGCTGAGGGGGAACGACTGGGCGTGGGAGCCCCTGACCAGGACGGGTGGCAGATGGCCGGCGCGCGCCCACTGCAGGGTGCGGGTCTTGGGGTCGAAGAGGGCGCAGACGGCGGTGGCGGTGAGGTTGCTCGTGAGGTGGAAGGCGACCTGGTTGAGCCAGCCGAGCAGTTGCGCCGGGCCGGCGCCGGTGACGGCGAGGCCGCGCAGCGCGTTGCGCAGGACGACCATGCCGGTGGCGGCCTGGATGCCGTGGCCGGCGACATCGCCCACGCTGAGGAGGATCTTGCCGTTGGGCAGGACCACCGAGTCGTACCAGTCACCGCCGACGAGGGATTCCGATTCGGCCGGTCGGTAGCGCACCGCGATGCGGATGCCGGGTACTTCGAGGGGCGCCGGGGCCGGCGGCATGATGGCGTGTTGCAGTTGGAGGGCGAGGCGGCTGCGGTCGGCGGATTCTGCCTCGGTGTCCGCGAGCTGATCGCGGGTGGCGGCGAGCGCGACCTCGGTCCAGTGCTGGGAGGAGACGTCCTGGCAGGCGCCGCGCACCGCGTAGAGGCGGCCCTGGTCGTCCAGGACGGGTTCGGCGACCATCCGGATGTGTCGGGTGATGCCGTCGGGCCGTTGGAGGCGGAACTCTACGGATGATTCACGCTGGCTGTGCAGGATGGTGCGCAGGAAGCGCCCGATGGAGTTGACGTCGTGGGAGTGGGCGTGGGCGGGGAGGTCTTCGAGGGGGACGGGGGAGGCGGTGATCGGCAGCCCGAACAGGGCGAACAGCTGCTCGTTCCAGCTGATCTCTCCGCTGTGCATGTTCTGTTCGAAGCCGCCGACCCGGCCGAGACGCTGTGCGTGCTGCAGCAGGTTGGCGAGGCGTACCTTCTCGTCCTCGATCTTCCAGATGAGGAGGAGGGCGGAGGCGTGCCGGCTGATGCGTACGTCGGCGACGGTGGTGAGGGGTACCTCTCCGACGAAGGTGGTCAGGGTGGTGCGCAGTGCCTGGCAGGCTTCGCCGGTGGCGTAGGTCCTTTCCAGTTTGTCGAAGAGCCCCGAGTCCTCGGCTGCCGCCGGGTAGATGTCGAGGAAGTGGCGGCCGGTGATCATGGAGCGGGGCCGGCCGGCCGGGTCGATGAAGCTGTCGTTGACGTGGTGGATGCGGAAGTCGGCGAGGCGGCCCTGGGCGTCGAGAACGGGTACGAGGACGAGGACGGTGTCGTCGATGTGGCCCGCGAGGTCGGTGAGTTCCGCCAAGGCTGCGTGGTGCGCGGCTTCGGAACCGTCCGGGGAGCTGTGGGGCGACTGTTCTTCGAGGGTGTGGGCGCACAGCTCGGCCAGCGCTTCGAGCTGGCGGATGATCTGTACGGGCTGCGGGGGCAGGGGCTGGGGCCAGCCGATTTCCAGCACGCCGTGGATGCGGCCGCCGGTCCCGGCGGGGATGACGACGCGGCCGCCGTCGGGGTGCTGGCGCCGCCCGATGGTGGGGAGACTGGCTTGGGAGAGGCTGCTGACGACGGAGAGCTCGCGGTGGGTGAGGGCGAGCCGGGCGCAGGTGGCGACCTCGGGTGGGACGTAGCGCCAGCGCTCGGCGTCCTCCGGCGTGAAGCCCGCCTGGCCTGCCAGGGTGAGCGAGGCGTCGGCTCCCGCGACCCAGATGGCGACCCCGTGAGCACCGAGAGGGGCGAGCGCGTTGTCGAGGAGCGCCGCGGCGACGGCCGGGCTGTCACCCGCCGCCAGGGCGCGGCTTTCCGCTGCCCGCAGCCGGATGGCCGGCGTCGCCCCTGGAGTCGCCTCGGCGACGGCGGTGGCGAGGAACTCCTGCGCTACCTCGCTGACGCGATCGCGGGCCGCCTGGTTGATGACGTCGACGGCGAGTGCGAGCAGGGTGGTTCCGGACTGTGCGGCAAGTTTGGCGAGCTGCCTCGACGCCTCGGCCGGTCCGCATCCCAGGCTCCCGACGAGGATGCCCTTGGCGAGCTCGACCAAGGCGCGGCCGTCGGCTGCGGATTGGGCTTCCAGAGCCTCCTCGCGCAGGCGCTCCACGGTCGCCGCAAGCCGACCGGCCTCCGGGTTCGTGGAGGTCTCCGGCCGGGTGCGCTGCGCCGGACCGGGTCCGCCGTGTACGGCTTCCGTGCCTGCGTCCGCGCGGGGAGAGGCATGGGTGTGGGTTGTTCCGCTTTTGTCAGAAGTGGTGTTCACCGTGTCGGTCGCTATTCCTCCGTAGGGCGGTCGGACTGGTCAGGCCGGGGCGGAGCCTGAGGTGTTCTGGGCCGGCAGCCACCGGCGGAGGCGGGTGATGAGGTCGTTGGCGTCGACGGGCTTGGTGACGTAGTCGTTCGCGCCGGAGGCCAGGCTCTTCTCCCGGTCGCCGGGCATGGCCTTCGCGGTGACCGAGATGATGGGGAGATCGATGTATTCGGGCATGCGCCTGATCTCGGTGGTTGCCGCGTATCCGTCCAGTTCCGGCATCATCACGTCCATCAGGATCAGGTCGATTCCCGGGGTGCGGGTGAGGGTTTCGATGCCTCTGCGGCCGTTCTCGGCGTGCAGGACGTGCATCCCGTGCAGTTCCAGGATCCCGCTGATCGCGTAGAGGTTGCGCGGGTCGTCATCGACGACAAGGACCGACCGGCCGGCGAGGCTGGCGTCGACGACGGCGTGTTCGGGGGCGGCGGCGTGGCTGTCGGCGTGCACGAGGGTGGGGACGTCGCCCGGGCGGTCTGCCGACAGGTGCAGGGCGATGCGCTCGCGGAGCTCATCCAGGCTGGAGAGCACTTCCAGCGGCAGAGCGGCGGCGCGCTCGGAGACTTCCGCCTGCTGCTCCCTGGTCATACGCCGGTTGTCGTGGGCGAGGACCGGCAGGGAGGCGAGCGCGCTGTCCCCGGCGAGGGCCTGCAGGAAGCGCAGCCCCTCCCCGTCGGATCCGAGTTCGAGGACCACGCAGTGGAAGGGTGTCTGTGCCAGTACGGCTGCCGCGTCCGCTGCGGTGACGGCGGTCACGACCTCGGCGCGATCGGCGGGCACGGTGACCGCTCGACCTGCGGTCAGGTCCCCGGCCGCGCTTTCGGCGACGAGGCTGAGGAGACCGTTGCTGCGCTGCTCGATGACCAGAATGCGCCGGGGATGACGCTCTTCGAGGGCCTCCTGGGCAGCGCCGTCCGACTGCTCGAGCTCTGCGCCTGCGGGCTCCGCGCTCTCGAGGGCAGCCGGTGCCCCTTCGGTGAGTTCGCGTCCCGAGACGGGGAGGTAGAGGGTGAAGGTGGAGCCCTTGCCGACCTCGCTGCGGGCGGTGACGGCGCCGCCCAGGAGGCGGGCGATCTCCCGGGTGATGGACAGGCCCAGGCCGGTGCCGCCGTACTTGCGGCTGGTGGTGCCGTCGGCCTGCTGGAACGCGGCGAAGATGGCTTCCAGCTGCTGCTCGGCGATCCCGATACCGGTGTCGATCACGCGGAAGGCGACCACGGATCCGGCGTGCGTCAGCTCGTCGGGGAGTTCGGCCGCCCTCGCCGGTTCGATCTTGAAGTGGACGCGGCCGTGTTCGGTGAACTTCACGGCGTTGGACAGCAGGTTGCGCAGGATCTGCTGCAGCCGGGCGTCGTCGGTGAGGATGTCCACCGGCACGCCAGGGGTGGTGGTGATGTCGAACTCGAGGCCCTTTTCGCTGGTCAGCGGCCGGAAGGAGGCTTCGAGGTAGGTGAGGAGCTGCTTGAGGGAGACCCGCTCGAGGTTGACGTCCATCTTGCCCGCCTCGACCTTCGACAGATCGAGGATGTCGTTGATGAGCTGCAGGAGGTCGGAGCCGGCCGAGTGGATGATGCCGGCGTATTCGACCTGCTTGGGGGTGAGGTTGCGGGTGGGGTTCTGCGCGAGCAGCTGGGCGAGGATGAGGAGGCTGTTGAGCGGGGTGCGCAGTTCGTGGCTCATGTTCGCGAGGAACTCGGACTTGTACTTGGAGGCCAGCGACAGCTGCTGGGCCCGGTCCTCCAGTTCCTGCCGGGCCTGTTCGATTTCGAGGTTCTTGGCCTCGATGTCGCTGTTCTGGCTGGCGAGGAGGGCTGCCTTCTCCTCCAGTTCGGCGTTGGACCGCTGGAGTTCCTCCTGCTGGACCTGGAGTTCCTCTGAGCGTGCCCGGAGCTCTGCCGTGAGCCGCTGGGACTCGCCGAGGAGCTCGTCGGTGCGGGCGTTGGCGACGATCGTGTTGACGTTGACGCCGATGGTCTCCATCAGCCGGCCCAGGAAGTCGCGGTGCACGGGCGTGAAGGGGGCGAAGGAGGCGAGCTCGATGACGCCCAGCACCTGGTCCTCGACGACGATGGGCAGGACGATGAGGTGGGCGGGTGCGGCGTGTCCCAGGCCTGAGGAGATGAGGTAGCCGGCCGGTACGTTGTCGGTGGTCAGGATGCGGCGGCTGCGGGCCGCCTGCCCCACCAGGGTCTCTCCGTGCCTGACCCGCAGGGCAGCCGGGCTTTCCGCCGGCCGCCCGAAGGAGCCGATCAGCGTGAGTCCTGCCTGACCGTCGATCTCCTCCCCGAGGTAGAAGGCGCCGTAACTGGCGTCGACGAGGGGGGTGAGTTCGTCCATGACGAGTTCGGCGACGACCGCGAGATCGCGGTGGCCCTGCATCAGGCCGGAGATCTGGGCGAGGTTGGACTTCAGCCAGTCCTGCTCCTGGTTGGCCCGGGTCGTCTCCCGTAGCGAGCCGACCATGGAGTTGATGTTGTCCTTGAGTTCGGCGACCTCGCCGGAGGCGTCGACGGTGATCGAGCGGGTCAGGTCGCCCTCGGCGACCGCGCTGGCGACCTCGGCGATGGCCCGGACCTGGCGGGTGAGGTTGCCGGCCAGCTCGTTGACGTTCTCGGTCAGCCGCTTCCAGGTCCCGGACACCCCCTCGACCTCGGCCTGCCCGCCGAGCCGGCCCTCGCTGCCCACCTCACGCGCGACGCGGGTGACCTCGGCCGCGAACGAGGACAGCTGGTCGACCATCGTGTTGATGGTCGTCTTCAGCTCCAGGATCTCCCCACGGGCGTCCACGTCGATCTTCTTCGACAGGTCGCCGTTGGCGACCGCCGTCGTGACCAGGGCGATGTTGCGGACCTGACCGGTGAGGTTGTTCGCCATCGAATTGACGTTGTCGGTGAGGTCCTTCCAGGTCCCCGCCACGTTCGGCACCTGGGCCTGACCGCCCAGCCGCCCTTCGGTGCCCACCTCACGGGCGACCCGGGTGACCTCGTCGGCGAACGCCGACAGCGTGTCGACCATCGTGTTGATCACACCCGCCAGCGCGGCGACCTCGCCCTTCGCCTCCACCGTGATCTTCTGCGACAGGTCGCCCCGCGCGACCGCGGTGGCCACCTGGGCGATCGACCTGACCTGTCCGGTCAGGTTCGACGCCATCACGTTGACGTTGTCGGTCAGGTCCTTCCACGTGCCCGACACCCCCCGGACCGTGGCCTGACCCCCCAGATTGCCCTCGGTACCCACCTCACGGGCGACCCGGGTGACCTCGTCGGCGAACGCCGACAGCTGGTCGACCATCGTGTTGATGGTCTCCTTCAGCTCCAGGATCTCGCCGCGGGCGTCCACCCGGATCTTCTGCGTCAGGTCGCCCTGGGCGACCGCGGTGGTGACCTCGGCGATGGAGCGGACCTGGGCGGTGAGGTTGTCCGCCATGAAGTTCACCGAGTCGGTCAGGCCGCGCCAGGTCCCCGAGACGCCCTTCACGTCCGCCTGCCCGCCGAGCCGGCCGTCCGTGCCCACCTCGCGCGCCACGCGGGTGACCTCGTCGGCGAACGCGGACAGCTGGTCGACCATCGTGTTGATCGTGGTCTTGAGTTCCAGGATCTCGCCCCGCGCGTCCACGCGGACCTTCTGCGAGAGGTCGCCCTGCGCTACGGCGGTCGCCACCTGGGCGATGGAGCGCACCTGGGAGGTCAGGTTGCCGGCCATGAAGTTCACCGAGTCGGTCAGGTCGCGCCAGGTGCCCGAGACGCCCTTCACGTCCGCCTGGCCGCCGAGGATGCCCTCGGTACCCACCTCCCGAGCCATACGGGTCACCTCGCCCGCGAACGCGGACAGCTGGTCGACCATGGTGTTGATGGTGTTCTTCAGTTCGAGAATCTCACCGCGGGCGTCGACGGCGATCTTCTGGGAGAGGTCGCCCTTGGCGACCGCGGTGGTGACCTGGGCGATGTTGCGGACCTGGTCGGTGAGGTTGCCGGCCATGAAGTTCACCGAATCGGTGAGGTCACGCCACACGCCGCCCACTCCGGGCACCTCGGCCTGGCCGCCGAGCCGGCCCTCGCTGCCCACCTCGCGGGCGACGCGCGTGACCTCGGCCGCGAACGCCGATAGCTGGTCCACCATCGTGTTGACGGTGTCCTTCAGCTCCAGGATCTCACCCCGGGCCGCCACGTCGATCTTCTGCGAGAGGTCGCCGCGCGCCACCGCCGTCGCCACCTGCGCGATGTCGCGGACCTGGGTGGTGAGGTTGCCGGCCATCGCGTTCACGGAGTCCGTGAGATCCGCCCACGTACCCGACACCCCCGGTACCTCGGCCTGGCCGCCCAGCGTCCCCTCGGTGCCGACCTCACGGGCGACGCGGGTGACCTCGGAGGTGAACAGCGACAGCTGGTCGACCATCCCGTTGAAGACCGTGGCGATCTCCCCGAGGAGACCGTCGGCCTCGTCAGGCAGCCGTGTGCCGAAGTCGCCGTCGCGCACCGCCGTCAGGCCGACCAGGAGCTGCCGCAGCTCCGGCTCGCCGACTTCCCCTACCGCCGTCGCGCGTGATGAATCAGCCGCCCTGGCCATCGCAGTCCCCACCTCTCGTGCTGCCCACGGGACACACCCGCAACCCGCAAGTGTCCCACCGCGTAGTCCATCACATATGTCGGGCCCTTAGAGCCAGAGGTGCACAAGTGTGCGAACGCTGCCCTGGAGTGCCGCAGGGGAGGGGGCACTCCAGACGCCACCCGGCCTGGTACGGCGAAAAGCCGATGTACGGCGCCTGAGGGGCGCAGAGAGGCCGGGGCCGGGGATGCGCCGGGAGGAGGCTGGACCGTTACTTTGGAACGTGGTCTTCCGCGGGGGACCGTGGGTCTGACCGGAGGCGGGACCCCCCTAAATCGGACATGCACTGTTCTTGTAGGGCAAACCAGACGAGCAAGTCCCCTCGCGAGGGGGCACCCCTTCCCTCGCGATACGGGAGGGCGTCAGGGCCGCGAGCTGGCGGTCAAGGGGTCTGCCTGTCTGCCGTTCTCGCTGATGAACTAGGGTGCGTGCCGTGGATATGCGAGCGACTGTCGAGGACCTGACGGAGGAAGCCGAACGGCTGATCCGCGAGCGGGCGTGGGTCGTTGCCCCCGCCGACCGTGACGTCGCCGCGAAGGCCGCCGCCGACCTGCTAGCAGCCATCGGCACCTCGCAGGCCCAACAGGGCCTTCCTGCGGTCGAACGGCTGGGACATCTGAGAGAAGCGCTGGCCGCCCTGGCCATCGCCCTCGCCCACGTCCACGGACGCATGGCATGGTTCCTCGGCGCAGCTGCCACAGCACTCACCCCCGTCCTGCACTGGCGCGCCCTGCCCGCCGAAGACGCCTCCACCTTCGGTGCCGTCACCCCGACCCTCCAGCAGTACAAGGAAGCCGAAGACGCCGTCCGCCGGCTGCAGCGCACCCTCGCCGGCATCACGGTCGCCTGACCCGACCCCGACTCGGTCGAGCCCTTCGATTCCGGGATGCACGTGCGGTACACGCGGCGCCCAAGCCGAGAACGGTGATCGAGGCAGCTGAGAGCGACAGTGTCGCCTGGGCTCCGAGCACGGTGACCAGCGGGCCACCCAGCGCGGTGCCAAGCGGGACCGAGAGGGTGCGGACCGCTGAGCTCGCTGCCAGGGCCTGAGGAAGCGACTCACGGGGAGCCGAGCGCTGAAAGAGGGTGGTGGAGAGCGCGGCATATGGAGGCCAGAGCAGGCCGACGACGGCGAAGCCCCCGATAGCTGCGGCCACCGGCGCTCCCAGGCCGACCGGGAGGAGAAAGGCGCCGAAGGAGACGACGATGCCGATCGCGGTCGGCCACATCGGCAGCCGGCTCAAGTACCCCGTCATCAAAGAGCCGATGACGGCACCGCCGCCGAAAGCGGTGTAAAAAGCGGCCAGCACGACGGCGGGCTGGTCCAGGTCGTCCGACACGTACAACGGCAGGGCCACGTACACGGGACCGAACAGGAAGAAGAAGACAAAACTCAGGCTGAGCAGTCCCAGCAGAACCGGCGTGCGTCGGATGACGGCCAGACCTGCGGTGCGTGAATCTTGCTGCTCGGGGTCGGGTGCGCTGTCTTGCCGCACACCGGAAAGGAACGTGATGCCGAGCACGAGGAAGGTCACCGCGTCGACGGCGATCACGGTCGCTGCACCACCCCAGGCGATGAGGGCGGCGGCCAGTGGCGGTCCGATGACGTTGGAGAGCGAGCCGACACTGGAGAGGACGGCGTTGCCGGCCAGAAGGTCGCGTTCCCGGAGGAGACGGGCCAGGATCGTGTAGATGCCGGCCTGACCCCACGAGTGCAGGACGGAAGAGGCTGCCAACAGTGCGACGTACAACTCGATGGTCAGCGTCCCGAGGGCGTGGCATAGAGGTATCGCGCCGAGGGCAGTGGCGCGCAGCAGAGCGTCCCAGCCGACCAGTTGGGCCGGGGAGCGACGCCGCAGTAGCCGCGCCAGGACGAGTCCGCCGACGGCACCCGGGACGGTGTAAGCCGCCGCAGCCAGTGCCACCCACATGCCGTGATCCGACGCTGGTGCGAGTTCGATCGCCAGCCAGCTCACGGCGACCACCGCCATGCCGTCGCCGAGGGAGGAGACCGTGAACCCCGGTAGCAGACGTCGCAGCGTCGGGTGTGTGAGCACCGGCCAGTAGGGCGAGGCACGGATCATCCGGGTTGCTGTCACAGGCACAAAGTCTCCAAGGGCTGAGGGATCTTCACCCCCTCACATGTCCAGGCACCGTGCCGGCAGCGCAGCTTTCACGTTAGGCATAAGAGGCCGCGCGGATGGGCGCGGTCATCAGCGGCGATCCGGGCAGTTGTCCCAGCAGTGGGGCGTCCATGCCGGCGGCAGGGCGGGCGCTCGGGCAGCAGCGCCGCGCATTGGTCCCGGAGCGGGTCGGTCAGCCACGATGGCGGGGCGGGCACAGGCCTGCCCCAGCAGTCACAGAGCGTCGCAATGAGAGCCACGCTGGCCAGCCGCCACCAACCCGTTGCAGGCCATCTGGACGCGTCATGGTTTCCCCCAACGGGTGGGCTCGTTGTCCCCGGTGCCTTCCGGCTCAGAGCCGAATGGCGGGAGCAGGACCCGACTTCCGACAGGTGAAGAGAGTGCCCATGCGCAAGACGATGGTGACCACACTGGTGGCCTTGGCCGTGTCCGCCACTGGATTGGCGTCGCAGGCGCCGGCCAGCGCCCAGATGTCGGGGGCCGTATCTGCCAGCGCGCAGGAGGAGGTCCTCCTGACGTATGCCGAGCCGGTCAGAGAGGGACAGGAACGCATCACCTGGCGATGGACGATCTCCAACGATGGCCAGGCGGTGGACGAGGTCGTGGTGACCCACCGCGTATCGCCGGTCATGCCCGTGTCGTTCAGCGCGCCCTGCGAGGGCACGGCGGAGAAGATCACTTGCAAGCTCGGTGAGCTCAAAGCAGGTGAGAGCTGGGAGGGCGAGATCGTCGCGGAAGTGCCCGAGGGCCAAAGCGGGACCGCCGAGATCAGGGGCACCGTCACCTGGAAGGAAGGTTCCGCAGCCGAACCGGTTGCCTGAACCGAAGCACGACAAGCCGGCTGCTGCTCAGCAGCTGGCATCGTCCGTGCCGACCGCTCGGCACGGACACACTCGGCTTGTCCGTGCGGGAAGGCCGGCCGCTGGGCCTCACCAAATCCTTGACGGGCCTCGAGGGACGGGGAGGGTCCATCGGTCTGGTGGTGAAGGAGGAGCGGCCTCGTCATCGCGCTCCGGGGTCGGGAACCGGCCATGTGTGGAGGAGTTTTCGTGAAACGTCGGACTCGGCCCGCCTGCGTGCTGGAGCATGCTGATTACGGCCTCGCTCCACGGAGGCGGCGGCGTCTGACCGCAGGGAGACACGGATGAAGCGTTCGACGAGGCGGTTACGCAAGCCACAGCTGCTGGGCGTGGGAGTGATGACGCTCCTCCTCGGCCTGGTCGCCGCCCCCACCGCGCAGGCGGCCCCGGCCCCGGCTGCCGCTGCCGAGCAGTGCACCGGCAGCTGGGACGGCAAGACGTATTGGGCCAAGGATCCGGCCGGCCGCAACGGCGGCGGCTACGCGCGGACGTACTGGAACAGCTCGACCAAACGGAACTGTGCGAAGTTGTGGTCCAGCCCGTACGACGGGCTCGCTTCCCACATCACCCTGGCGATCTTCGACGAGGGCGGCGACTACTCCATCGATCCGCCGAAGGAGCACCCGGCCGACTATCACTACTACGCCGGCCCCATCTACACGTGGTTCGAGGCGACCGGCCAGTGCATCCGCCTGAGCGGCTCCCTGGTCCGAGGCGGAGTGACCTACCGGCTGGAGACCGGGCCGATCCGGTGCGGCTGATCCGTCACCGTCCCACCTGACGCTATGGCGGCCCATCATGAAGGGCGGGCCGCTACCGCGGTGACCGGGGTCCTCGCCCTAGACCGTGCCCGCCCCCATCGCGCACGCGCTCGCCGCGCAGCCCGCCCCAGCTGGCGGCGTGCCGCAGGTACCCACGGGGGACGACCGGGAGCCGCTTACCGCGCCGGTGTTCCTCAACCGGCCGATTGCAGCGCCTCCGGCACCGCAGGGGCGTGTACACACGCGCTGCTGGCCGAGCTGGTGGGGATGCGCATACGTCGCAGCAGGTCCCGTGTCGTGCGCCCGGTCAGGGTGCTGCGCCAGGTGATACCCGGGTGGCGGGACCGCAGGTGGGACAGGGCGCGGGTGGGCAGTCCGCTGGCCAGGAAGCGTGCGTCGATGTCGACGCCGGTGATCACACCTTCTGCGCAGCTGGTGCAGAGCCGGTAGTGGACCTGGCCGACGACCTTACGGACGTGGACCAGGAGCAGGCACTCCTGCCCGGGACCGGGGTCGCCTGGGATGCGGGTGGAGAGGAACTCGATGTCGCGGTACGCGAGGATCCGGCGGCGCAGCCGCCTTGCGAACCCCTCGCGGCGCCCGTGCCGTGCTGCGCGCGGAGGCGCTTCGTGGGCGGGCGCGGGGGTGGCACGGAAGAGGGCGCTGGTGGGGCGTGCGTGGTCTCCGGACATGCACTGCGTGTGCCCAGACATCTGCCCCTGACGCACCCGCGGTGAGCCGGTGTGGCGGTGGCTTGCTCCACGGTCATCCTGTGCGCCCTCGTGTGCTCCTGTACGCCCACGTCTATCGATCATGGTGGGCTGCTGGAGGAACATCCGCGGGCCGGTCCTGACCACGCGCCGCATCGGGGGTCTGTCGTCTGGACGGCGCCGGTGGGAGCTACCAGCGTGATCCGAGGCGGAATCGCATCTCGTCCGCCATCGTCGTGGGCGCACCGGATCTTCTCGCCGAACCGAACGCGGCCGGCCGCCTCGACTGGGCAGGGCCTGCGGTGGACGGCTTGCACATCCGCACGAAAAAAGGGGAGCCGACATCGGGTTGTTCGTCCGTTCTCGCTCTGTTCCGCGAGCGTTCGCTCACCTCGCCGACACCGTCGAAACCACAGCCCGGCCCCGGTGGGGAGAACTGGCTGCTCCCGGAGCGCCAAAGCGAAGGGCTTGTCTCAGTTCTCTGCCGTCGCGGGCGCCGGATCCGAAGAGTGGGACGTTTGAAAACGCATACGCGGTGCAGACGATCGCTGACACAACCTTTAGACATCGAGGTAGGAGACGCGTCATGGGCATTCTGGCTTGGATTCTCATCGGGCTGCTCGCGGGCCTCATCGCGAAGGCGATCATGCCGGGCAAGGACCCGGGTGGCATCATCATCACCATGCTCATCGGGATCGCGGGCGGTCTGCTCGGCGGCTGGCTCGGCAAGGTCATCTTCGGCGTCGACTCCATCGACGGCTTCTTCGATCTCTCCACCTGGATCGCCGCCATCATCGGATCCGTCATCCTCCTTGCCCTCTACCGCCTGGTCACGGGCAACAAGCGCCACCACAGCCACGCCTGACCCACGCCTCACCACCGCATACGGCAAACGGCTCCCCCTCACCCGAGGGCGGAGCCGTTTCGTCCTTCCCGGAACCTGCAGGGCCCAGCCTGATACGGAGGCCGGCCTGCCCATGGGACTCGACCTCTGCTGGCACCGGTCATCCCCGGACTGGCGCGGGGCTGGCCTCGGTTCTCACGCGGCCGCGGCATTCCGGAGTCGTCGAAGGCCACGTCAACCGGATCGAGATGCTGAAACGCCAGATGTTCGGCCGAGCAGGCTTCGAACTCCTCCGCAAGCGCGTTCTGCTCTACTCCTGCTCTTGCCGTTCAGCCTTCAGCCTCCGGCAAAGGTGAGTCGTTTTCGGCGGCGAGGGTGACCTGGGCGGTCCATGACCAAGGCTCCTGGGGCGGATCCCAGTTCACCTCGACGTCGGTGTCGTGGAAGTCGCGCGCGAGTTCCGTTACCATCACCGCCGCAGCGGCCCGCGCCTCTTGCGGGTCGGCGTTGATCGGCACGTCCAGCCGTCCGCAGAGATTTCCGCTTGCGGTGAGGACGCTGGTGCGCCATCCCTCCGGCGTCGCAAAAAGAAAGATCCCCTTCGGAACGCCCCAGGCGGGCCGCTTCTTCTTCTCCTTCTTGCGTCTCACCATGCCGTCTATCCAACATCGTCGCGTTCATGGTGATGAGGGTGGGTGGAGGATCAACCGCCGCAGCACGAGTTTGTGCCGGCCTTGCGCCGCAAGCCGAACCTTCAGGACGGATCGTCGATGAGCCCGAAGCCTTCCGGGAACTCCTCCAGGAACGCACGGCGAGCGGGGTTGGTCTCGGCAGCTGCCATCGTCCCGAGCAGGACGATCAGCTCCTGCTGCTGATCATTCGGCAGCGTGCTGATCATGTGGGCGACGCCCTCCATGATCCGTGAGCCTCCACGGAAAGTGGACCAGAATCCGAGATCCAGCAGCGATTGTTGGTCAGCGCTGAGAACGGTCTGCGGCCGACAGAACCGATGTTGCTGAGTTTCAGAGGCAACGTCGGTACGGCAGTTGACCATCTCGCGCGATACGGGACTGCGTTCAGGTGGGCCACGTACCGAGCGCGTGGGCCAGTCGGTGGCTCTGGTCTCGGGTGATGCCCTGAGCTATGCGTGTTCCGCACCGAGGGCTTCCTGGCTTGTCGCAGTAGAGGATGCCGGTGAAGGATTCCTCGCTGCCGGAAAGCGGGGATGCGGGTGGCAGCGACCATCCGGCCGGCTCCCAGTACGGATGGTCCACAAGCAGGGCTTCGACTACTCGGTGGGTTTCCGTCTCTGGCGCTCCCGCCCACGTGAGCGAGCCGCGAAGCGTATCGGCCGCGTCGGTCGGCAGTTCGCTGTCGCCCAGGGCGGGCAGGAGAAGGAGCAGGCGGGCGTTCGGGTCGTGGACTCCGGGGGCGGTCGGATCAGGCGTGCGAGCGATGTGGATCAGCTCGCGCCACGACAGGCCGGGGCCGGCCTGGTGTCCGTCGAGCGTGGCCAGATGTCCGAGCCGCCCCCACGAGGGGTGCGTCATAAGGTATTCGGTCCCCGCGTCGTCGGCGAGATTACGCGCCAACACGACGGCGCTGTGGCCTCCGCGGAACGGGATTCGGAACACGGGCCATCGCTCCTCGTCGGCCAGCGCCTCGTACGCAGCATCGGCGTCAGCCTCGTCCGCGCCGAACCACGCCGGGTCCGGCTCGTCCTCCTCCGTTTCGCACAGCCACATCAGGTAGGCAGCCCAGAACCCCGGCAGAGACAACAGCTCCTCCCCGGCGACCAGCGGGGCATCCTCATATCCGTCGATCAGCACCCGGCCAGGGTGCCAGCCACCGCCGACAACCTTCCCACCGCCCCTGTACCCAACGACAGGTGTCGCTACTTCTCACTACCTCCTGCAAGCGATGAAGCCCACCGTCGTGGCCAACCCGATTGCGTCCATCGACGGCGCCTCGCCTCTAGTTCGGCCTGCGGGTGAGGGACGCTGGCCAGCGGCTCGTCGGTGTCGTGGTCGACCCAGGCGCCATGTGGGTACCAGCCGCCCGCGAGGAGTGTGGCGATGGCGGCGGCCTTCGCCTCGTCGCGGTCGCCTTCGGACGGGACGTGGAGGGTTTCCTCCACCTCCGTGGTCTGGTACCCGAGCAGCCCCGTGACCTGCTGGCCACCACCCAACCCGTTTCGCCGGGTCGGCTCATGGCGAGCTGCGGCCGCTGCTGGAGGGGTGGCGGCTTTCAGGGGGGGCGTGGGTGGCCGGGCCCGGAGCTCAGGAGCGGCCGGGCCCGGCGGCAGAGGGCGAGTGTGCCCGTCAGAAGGCGGGGGTGGGGGAGGGGGCGCAGGGTCTTCAGGAGGGCGGGGGTGGGGCTCCGGGGTCTTTGCGGTCGCGGTCGTCCTTC
The DNA here is from genome assembly GCF_043076955.1 of Streptomyces sp. NPDC016562. Lineage (NCBI taxonomy): Bacteria > Bacillati > Actinomycetota > Actinomycetes > Kitasatosporales > Streptomycetaceae > Streptomyces > Streptomyces sp. NPDC016562. Next base: position 156,492 of record NZ_JBIBRZ010000010.1, read on the forward strand.
GTTTCCCGCGGTGCCTCGTCCTGCGCCGGGCCGATACGGATCTCGAAGTCGCCCGCGTACTTCTCGTGGCCTGCGATGACGGCTTCCTCCACCGCCTCCTCGGCGAGTTCGCCGCGGACGATCAGCGGGTCCTGGCGCAGGTCCCGCAAGAGGGCCCAGCACATGCCGATCATCACCAGCGTGAACGGGGCCGCGACGAGGATTGTCAAGTGTTGCAGGCCCGCGAGGGCGTCGCCCTTGCCCTGACCGACGAGCAGCATCACGGCCGCCACGCCACCGGTCACCACGCCCCAGAAGACGACGACGAAACGGGCGGGTTCGAAGGTGCCCTTCTGGGAGAGGGTGCCCATCACGATCGACGCCGCGTCGGCGCCGGAGACGAAGAAGATGCCGACCAGGATCATGACGAGCAGGCTCATCACGCCGGCGATCGGGAACTCCTGAAGCACGCCGAAGAGCTGGGCCTCCGGCGTGGTCGCACCGCTGAGGTTCCCCTGCTCCTTCAGGCGCATGGCCGTACCGCCGAAGATGGCGAACCAGACCAGGCTCACGGTGCTGGGCACCAGGATGACGCCGCCGACGAACTGGCGGATGGTGCGGCCGCGGCTGATGCGGGCGATGAACATGCCGACGAACGGCGTCCAGGAGATCCACCAGGCCCAGTAGAAGACCGTCCAGCTGCTCAGCCATTCGGCGACGTCACCGCCGCCGGTGGACGCCTCGGTGCGCCCGATCAGCTGGGGCAGCTCGTCGAAGTACGCGGCGAGGGAGGTGGGGATCAGGTCGAGGACCAGGATGGTGGGGCCGACGACGAACAGGAAGACGGCGAGGATGACGGCCAGCACCATGTTGATGTTGGAGAGCCACTGGATGCCCTTCTCCACGCCGGAGACGGCCGAGAAGACGAAGCAGACGGTCAGCACGCCGATGATGGCGACGAGCAGGCCCGTCCCGGCCTTGCCCAGCCAGCCCACCTGGTGCATGCCGCTGCCGATCTGGAGCGCGCCGAGCCCCAGGGACGTGGCAGAGCCGAACAGCGTGGCGAAGATCGCCAGGATGTCGATCACCCGGCCGGGTCCGCCCTCGGCACGCTTCTTCCCGAGGAGCGGGACGAAGACGGCGCTGATCGTCTGCCGCCTGCGGCGCCGGAAGGTGCTGTACGCGATGGCCAGGCCGACCACCGCGTAGATGGCCCACGGGTGCAGCGTCCAGTGGAAGAGGGTGGTGGCGAGCGCCGTCTGCATGGCGTCCGCCGGGTCGGCGGGGTCGGTGCCGGGCGGCGGAGTGGTGTAGTGCGCCAGGGGTTCACTGACGCCGTAGAACATCAGGCCGATGCCCATGCCGGCGCTGAACATCATGGCGACCCACGAGACGGTGCTGAACTCCGGCTTCTCGTGCTCCTGGCCCAGCTCGATCCGTCCGTACCTGCTGATGGCGAGCCAGAGCGCGAAGACGACGAACCCCGAGGCGACCAGGACGAACGCCCACCCGCCGTTGTGCATCAGGCCGTTCAGCAGGGTGTCGGAGACGCTCTCCAGCGTGCTGGTGGCCGTGGCACCCCAGATCACGAAGCCCAGGGTCAGCACGGCGGTCACGCCGAAGACCACCCGGTCGGTGACGGGCGCCTGGTCCTCGTGCGGGTGGCGGCCGGGCAGAGCCGCCTTCACGGGCAGCCGCAGCCGTTGCCCCCGTTTACGTTGCTCCTGAGTCACAGGCGGTACCTTTCGCGATCACGGCCGATTTGGCTCCTTGTATCCCGTATCACGGCGCGCACACATGTCCCGGCACCAACAGGCATCGAGCGGTCGCCCCAAGGGAGCCGATAGGCCGCACGGGTGTCGAGGAGGAACGGCAGGGCGCGCCGGCCGATCGAGCCCCGCCCCCACCGGCCGGTTCCTGGGGCTCTTCGGCGCCGCCGGACTGCTCGAAGGCGCCCGCGACAGCCACGAGACGGGACCCGCTTCGAGTACACCCACTTCGACCTCCTCGCCGAGCACATCAGCTCGCTCAGCTTGACCGCCTTTCACATCGTGGGAGTCATCGGCGCGTAGCCCGAGGTGGAGCCAGAGCCGGACCAGGTCCTCCTACGGAAGGTCCCAGTGGGCGCCGAAGGCGCATTCGGGAGTACTTAACGGGGGTGGGCGACGAGAAGGAGGAGCTCGTCGACGTTGGCCGCCGGCGTAATCTCCACGGGGTGAGACCGAGCTTCTCGACCGCGTCGCGGAACAGGACCCGGTGACCCCCCACAGTCGCACTGGGGGCGCTGCCCCTCGTAGAACAGGGTGCACACCCATCCGGATTCACCGGCGCGGGCTAGGTCCAGGACGAGCGGGGTGCCCGCGTAGTCGGTGAAGGCTCGGTGCGCGGATGTTCTTCGCCGCCCCCGGCGCTTCGGTACGGGGCGCCGCCTCAAGCTGGAACTCGGTCCGCAGTCAGTGCAACTGGTCGGACGTCAGCTCGCCATCGGACAGGCATCGGAGTGCGGGCCAGAGCATGGCAGGACTTCCTTCGTGCTTGGATGGGCAGGGCAGGGCCGTTCCGTGATCGTGGCTTTACGCCCCGGTGCCGGTGGTTTCCGGCGGTCCCAGGTGGATCGGGTTGCTCCAGGCACGGCCCCCGGCGTCGTCCTCGACGGTGACCCGGCAGTACCCCTGGCCGAACATCGCCACGGGCAGTGAGCCCTCCGTCAGGGCGTCTTCCTCCAGCACCTGCAGGCCTGGGGCGCCTCCGGTGACCAGGATCTTGCGTACCGGCGAGCAGCGCACCGTGATGCGGCCCTCGTCCATGCGGATGTCGTGCAGCTCGGGGCCGGTGCTGGAGTAGTAGTGGCCGGCCTTGAGCGCCGAGAGCAGGGCTTGCGGGTCGAGGGACTCGGCTCTTACCTGTACCCACGCCGCGCACCCCGGCGGATCCTGCGGCTGGAAGTGGGCGTCGTCGGCGGCGTAGGCGTTCAGCCGATGCCCGCGGTTGAGCAGGACGTCCGTCAAATGCCAACTGTCGCCCCGGTGCTCCCGGTCCGCGAGCGCGTTGTAGACCTCGACGGCGTGCGCAGCGTCCAGGCTCTCGGCATCGTCGATGCTGAGCAGCGAAGCCGCAGGGTGGGCCATGCCGATGAAGGCACCCGCGGCCCGCGCGCGGCGCGCCAGTTCGGGCCCGGTCTCCGCAGGCGCGGGAGGCGCGAAGCTGAGCGGCAGCCCGACGGCGACGATGTGCCACTTCGGCCCCGCCTCGGTGCGCGGGGCGTGAAGCTCGGCCCCGAGCAGCGTGGTGAAGCCGGGGGTGCGCAGGGATCGGGTGTCCGTCAGCGGGAATCCGTACTCGGCCCGGAAGTGGTCGGTGATGGCCAGGAAGTCGTAACCGGCCTCCCGGTAGCGACGCACCACCTCCGCCGGGGAGAGCGCACCGTCGGACTGGTCCGAATGGGTGTGCAGATTGCCCCGCCAGAAGCGGCCGGGTTGATCGAACGGCAGATCCAGCACAAACAACCCCCGTGCGCGACGTGACCAACTCGCGTTCACTGTAAGAGACTCTGACAAATAAGTATGACGAATGCGGCCCGGGTGGGAGTGGTACGCCGGGATCTCAGCCGGCAGTACGGGGCTGAGCTGGCCCGGCGGGCGCACCGTCACCTCCGCTGCGGCTCTGGGCGAGAGGACGGGGTGGTTCCACATGCGCCTGCGGACCGAGCGCCAGCCCGGCGTGGATCGGCCCGGTCCTGGGCCTGCCCGCCTCGACCATGCACCCGATCCTGGCCCGGCACGGCCTGAACCCCCTGGGCTTCCTCGACCGGCCCACCAGGCAGGTCATCCGCTGCTACGAACGGTCCCGGCCGGGCGACTTGGTCCACGTCGACATCAAGAAGCTCGGCAACAATTCTGACGGGGGCGGCCTTCGATCACAAAAGACCTTCCGTGCGGTCGCGACCCGTTACGACAAGAGGGCCTACGTCTTTCACGGGACGGTCATCGTCGCCTCGATCCGGCTCTGGCTGCGCACCTGAGCCTCGCTCTCCTCTACTCGAGGAGGCGTTCCGCGTCAGGCGGAACCCCGGGAAAGGGGACGTCGGGCCACCGTGCACCGGTTGGAACATCATCACACCAGCAGGTGAGCGCCTGCAGACCGGCGTCCTCGGATATGGGCGCGTCCAGGTCGTCGGCCACGTCGAGCGCCCAGATGAGGGTGTCACGGACGATGCCTCGCTACGGGCTCCGGAACGAGCTCGGCTTTGAAGCAGGCCGACACGGCTTTTCGGGCACGCGTGTTACGCGTCGAAACCGGGGGCTGCGGGCCTGCCGGTAATGGTGTCGGGAGCGGTCTCCGCGGGCCCCCGGCCGCCCTCCGGCAACGGTTCGCGACCCTTGGGACGGCCTCCTCCAGACAGGCTCCCACCCGCCCGCCCACGCCTTCGACGCATAGGGTCTGACCTGGTGTTCTCTGTCGATCTGCCTAGGCTGGGGACTCCGCTGGAAACACCGCTGGAGGGGACTTCATGAGTGACGCCGCCAACACGTACGACGCCAGCCACATCCAGGTGCTTGAGGGGTTGGAAGCCATCCGGAAGCGGCCCGGGATGTACGTCGGCTCGATCAGCGAACGTGGGCTGCATCAGATGGTGTTCGATGTCGCCTACCGGGCGGTGAACGAAGTCCTGGCCGGCCGTGCCAGCGCCGTCGACGTCACGCTCACCCCCGACGGCGGCGTGCGTGTCGCCGACGACGGGCCGGGTATCCCCGTCGAGGCAGCCGGGGACACCGGAGGTCCCGGCCTCGAAACCCTGCTGACCTCCATGCACCCCGGGGCCGAGCCGGGCGGCCGCCACGCCGTGGCCACGAGCCTCTTCGGCGTCGGGCCCTGCGTCACCAACGCCCTGTCGAGCCGCATGACAGCCGAGGTGCGGAGCAAGGGAGTCCACTGGGTCCAGGATTACGCGCGTGGCGTCGCGCTCACCCCGCCCACCGTCGCAGGACCGACGACAAGAAGCGGGACCACCATCGCCTTCTGGCCCGACACCGACATCTTCGGGACGGCGGAATGCTCCTTCGTCGTGCTCTCGGAGCGGTTCAGGGAACTGGCCTTCCTCAACCGAGGCCTGGACATCGCGCTGACCGACGAACGCCCCCCGGGCGGTTCCCGGTCGGTGCGGCACAGTTTCCCGGGTGGGGCTCGGGACCTCGTGGCCTTCCTCGATGCGCAGGCGGGAGCGCCCGTTCACCCGCAAGTCATCGGCTTCGAGCGGGAGGAGCCACGGATGGCCGGGACGGTCGAGGTGGCCCTGCGGTGGCATGTCTCCCGCGAGGAACGGCTTCAGGGTTACGCCAACAGCGAGCCCACCCCCTACGGCGGCCGGCACATGGAAGGCTTCCGCGACGGGGTGGCGGCCGCGGTCAACGCGCACGCGCGAGAGCGGCGGCTCCTCGCTGAGGCGGGCCCCGATCTCAGCATCGACGAGATCTGCGAGGGACTGACGGCGGTCGTGTCGGTGAAACTGGACCGGCCCCAGTTCTCCGGCTCCACGCACGGCGTGCTGGACGGTGGTGCCCCAGTGCGCGCCGTCGTCGCGGAGGCCGTACGGGAATACCTCGACACCTGGGTGGAGGGACACCCGGAGCATGCCGCGGCCATCGTCAACCGGATCATCCAGGGTGCACGACGGGATTGAGGGGCTGCACATCACCCCGCTGCCGGTTCCTGAACTTGGGCGCGGGGTGATGTGCAACCTGCCGCCCGTTATCTACGGAGCCCGTCCGGTCGCCGCGCCAACTAGCCTGACTCCCCCCTTGTGTTCAGCGTCACGTGTTCGTAGATGGCTGGCGTGCAGTGGTCTCCGCCTCGTCCAGCCAGTCGCTGTACCAGCGGGTGAAGGTAACCGGTTTCCCCGTCTCGTCGAGGAGCGGGGCAAGGTCGGCTTCGTCTGCCCGGCAGTCGGACCAGATGGTGCCGCGGTGGGTTCCGCTGATGATCAGCCACTCCCTTTGTGCGCAGCCCCGGTGGGAGATCACGATGGCGCCGGCGGTGCGTTCGGGGGCGAACATCAGGGTTTCCCAGCGTTCGTCCCATGCTTCGATGGCGTCGTCGAAGTCCTCGATCTGGTCGAAGGCCTCTTCTTCGGGGCGTTCAACGAGCAGTGCGTCGAGGGATTCGGGGTCCGGGCCGTGCTCAGGGAAGGGCCGGGCGAGCATGGCCAGGTCGGCCAGGTCGGCGCCGTCTCCTTCCCAGCGCCAGCGGCCTTGTACGCGGCGCACGGGGAAGAGGCCGTATGCGGGACCTGCGCCGCCGGCGCCCACGCCGGTGAGGAAGTCCCGGTAGTCATCCGGCAACCGCACACCCACCTGCGCTTCGAGTTCGGCAAGGGCGTCGTCGTCCAGCGCGTCTTCCAGGACCCACCTGTGCCCGAGCGAGCCAAACACCTTGCCGCTCGACGGCTGGGCAGCCAACTCGGCTACACGCTGGCGCACACCGCTCCACTGCTGTTCAACCATGCGCAGACCGTACGCGCAGCCAGTGACAGCGGAAGCAGCCGGGGCTGCCACACGCCGACAGGCCAGCTACGACGCCAGCCTGATCGGGTACGGCCTCGGGACTGGTAGGCCCCCATGTTGAGGCGTCGCGGGTTCCAGCTTGGACGGCTCTCGTTGGCCACTCTGGGTGGCGAGGCCAGTGTTCGTGGTCCGTCTTCGGACGGATAGGTTCACCGTGGTGTGTTCGAGCCACTTCTGGAGGGGTCACCGGTGGACATTGTCGCGATCATGGAGGCGCTGGCCGAACAGGGCATAACCGTGCTGTTCAAGGCTGATGCTGAGCGGATGGCAGAGAGGCGGAAGCCCTGGACGTTCGTGGCCAGTGGCGCTCCGTTGCGTGACGACATCCTCGTGCGCACCGATGCTGCGTCCGTGGAGCAGTGCCTCGAAGCCTGCCTGCCCCGCCTGCGTGAACTGGGCTTTTCGCTGCCCGAGTGATGGGAGTGGCCCCGTAAAGCGACATGCTGGTTCACCGTGTGTGATCACCGGGGGCGTATCGGCTCCCGGTCCCGCCAGCTTCGGTGACCAGGCGGGTGGTGGTCTTGTCATGGTGGCCGAGAGCCCGAGCGGTCAGGGGGTCCGGGGCTTGGAGGACGAGCTGACGGATCGCGGAGGTCCTGCTGGGCTGCGGAGGGACGCCGGTCTCACGCAGGTGCACTTGCAGGCTGACCGGGTCCATCGGCTGTCCGGGCTGACGGCCGGAGAACAGCCACTGTCAGCTCCTGCTGCTGGCGTAGGGCAGGTGCCGGTGGGAGTGCAGGTAGGCCCGCATCAGCTCGGCGACCGGGCTCGGGTAGCTGGGACGGCGGTCTCCCAGCCGGACGGTGCTGACGGTCTCGTCGTCGCTAGTGAGGCGGACGATGCGGCTGACGGGTTGCGCATAGAGGAGAACGAGGGCGCCGGCGACCCGGGCCCGCACGGGCAAGGAGTCCTCATTGAGGACCCGGCGGAGGATCGCGAGCCGGCGGTGCTGGTGCAGCGGTTCCGAGTCCTGAGTGATGACCGCGGGCGGCAGCGAGAGGCGGGGCATCCGGCCGGTCTTCACGCACCACCGCAGGAATGACTGGGACGGGCAGCGGGTTGCCAGGCTCTCGCTGTGCCCGCGCCCGCATCCGCGCGGCAGGGCGCGTAGAGCTGCACCGATCAATGTGCATGAACAAGGGCCACCGATGGAATTGACTGACCTACAGGAACGTGACTCCCGCCAGGCGTCGATCCCCCGCAGCTGTGTCCGCGATCCCGGGTGATGACCGCTCACGGGAGCCAGCTGCGGTGCGAGCGCAGGCAGAGCCGTGGTGCCCGGCCCGGCCGACCGTCGACCGCGTTTCGTCACCTGGGCAGGCCCATTCCGTCGGTGGCACCCTTCTCCCACGTGGGCACGAGACGGCTACGACACCTCACCGCGAGCGGGAATCGGATCGCCACCAACGGAGTTGGTGAGGGAAGTCAGCCGTTTCAGGAGGGGTCATGCGAGCGATTCAGGTTTCCGAAGTGGGCGGTCCCGAGGTGCTGCGACTGGTTGACATTGATCAACCGGCGCCCGGCCCGGGCCAGGCGGTCGTGGAGGTCGCCGCGTCCGGCGTCAACTTCCTCGACGTATACCACCGCCAGGGCCGGTACACCCTCCCGCGGCCTTTCACCCCGGGCACTGAGGGCGCGGGCACGGTCCTCGAGGTCGGACCGGGCGTCACCCATGTCGCTGTGGGAGACCGGGTCGGCTGGGTGGAGATTCCCGGCACCTATGCCGAGCAGGCCGTCGTGGACTCCTCCCGGCTCGTGCCCCTGCCTGACGGCGTCGACTTCGAGGCCGCCGCCGCCGTGCTGCTGCAGGGCATGACGGCGCACTACCTCGTCAAGGACGCCTACCCGGTCCAGCCAGGCGACACGGTGCTCGTGCACGCTGCTGCCGGCGGCATGGGGCTTGTGCTCACCCAGCTCATCACCCATCTCGGCGGCAGAGTGATCGGCACCACCTCGACACCGGAGAAGGCCCAGCTGGCGCGGCGCGCCGGGGCCGCCGAGGTGATCCTCTACTCCGCAGTGGACGATCTCGCAGCCGAGGTGAAGCGGCTCCATGGCGGCCAGGGCCTGCCCGTCGTCTTCGACGGCGTCGGCAGGGACACCTTCGATGCGAGCCTCGCCAGCCTGCGAACCCGCGGCCACCTGGTGCTCTTCGGCGCCGCGAGTGGTGCGGTGCCGCCCTTCGACCCCATGCGGCTCGCCCAGGGCGGTTCGCTGACCCTGATCCGGCCAAGCCTCAGGCACTTCATCGCCGATCGGTCCGAGCTGCTTCGACGCGCCGCCGACGTGCTTGAATTGGTGCGCACGAAGGCGCTGGAGACCACCGTGACGGCCCGCTACCCGCTCGCCGAGGTCACCCAAGCTCACCGCGATCTGGAGGCTCGGCGTACCACCGGCAAGCTACTCGTCATCCCCTAGGACTACCGACGGAATTTTGACTGACCTGCAGGAATGTGGCTTTAGCCAGGCGATGAGCCCGCGCAACTCTGTCCGCGATCCCCGGTGATGACCGCTGGCGGGAGCCAGCTGCGGTGCGAGCGCTGGCAGAGCCGTGATGCCCGGCCGACCGTCGACGGCGTTTCGTCACCTGGGCAAGCCCATTCCGTCGGTGGCACAACAAGGCCCGCACAGCGAACGAGGGCGTGCCCGCACTCCAGATCGCTTCCCTCGTCGGATGGTTCGGTGAGCTTCTCCGAGATCAACCCGGACACGACCCGCAGCCTCCCACCGCCCGACCGCCCGGACAGTCCGCTGTCAAGCACAATGGACCCGGGCGGCCGGATCAAGCCGCCCGGCCTGTCGGCAAGCGATCGTTTGACGACACGGAGGCGTCGTGTCCAATGAACCGATGCAATCAGGGGGTTCGAGGCGGCGCGGATCCCATCAGATCCGATGGTGGTTGCTGAGGGGTTTGACGACAGATAGGGTCCGATCCTCCGTACGGAAGGGGCCCGTCGAGCGGGTCTCGACCGACCAGCAGTCCACCGCCCGGCAGAACCTCGTTCTGGCCGAGGCCGGGATCGCGGCACCGGCCGCATCCTCGACGTGCTCGACGTCCTCCACCGCGACCGAGTGGCGCTGCGCATCCACGACGGCGGGCTGTCCACCGTGAAGTTCATGGTGCAGACCCTCGCCGCCGCCGGCGAACTCCAGCGCGCACTCCAGTGCGAGCTGACCTACGACGGACTGCGCTCCGCCGAGGCCAAGGGCAGCAAAGGCGGACCCCGCCCCGACGTCCCGGCCGGCAAGACCGCCGACGTGTGCACCGCGTACCGGGAAGGCCGCTCCATCGCCGCCCTCGCCCGCGACCACCGGGTCAGCCGCGGCGCGATCCGCACGGCCGTCGCCGACCTTCTGCCCGGCCACACCGCCACCGAGGAGGACGCCCCCGCCCGGGAGTCGCCGGTCACCCTTGAAATGTCGAGCAAGGTCGTCGACTTCCTCCGCACCGCCGAACTGGAGCCCGCCGAGCGGGCCGCGCTCGACCAAGGGGCGGCCGTACGGCGCGGGCAGGGCTACACCCTGCGCGTGAGCGCCGTCCCCGCCGTACACCGACAGCTCCTCGCCCGCTGCCAGCCGCTCGACGGCAGCCACGGTCTCCCCGCCGTCCCGGCCAGCGCAAGGCCCGCCACGAGTACGGGAACCGGTCAGCACGCTCACGCCCTGACCGAGAGCGTTCTCAGCGATACCCGCTGTACCGATGTTCCCCGAGGCCGAAGAGACCCCTGGGTTCAGCGAAACCGAAGTCTGTTCAGCGGGAACTCGCGGGTCGGTCCGTAGGCATCAGCTGGGCGAATCCGTGGGTTCGGCGGGAACCGTGGGGTGGGCTGCGAGGCGGCGGGCTTCGGCGGTGACCTCGGCATCGACCTGTTCCACCGTTCTGTCGCCGTATTCGAGGATGTCGTACTCGTCATCGAGTTCAGCGAGGCGCTCGGTCAGGGGAAGTGCATGTCCGTGACGCTGGTGAATCCGGAAGGTGAACTCCCGAAGCGTGAGCTCTCCGGCGAGCATGCGGCGTGCGAGGGCTCGGGCGGCGGCTTCCTCACCGGCCTCGCTGCCGACCGGATAGAAGGCGAGGCCGAGTTCGTCGAGCGCTGCGGGAAGCAGGTCGTGGACGTCGTAGTCCGCCTCGGCGCGCGTGCAGGCGGCGAGCATGCGGAGGCCGGGGGTGTCGAGGCCGGCGACGAGCGCATCACAGGCGGCATCCACCATGTCGTTCGCGCGGATTTCCCTCATGCTCCAGAGAGCGGCATGGTCCTGTAGAGCGATTGCTGCTGCTTCGGTCGACGTCACTCGTCCATGATTCCCTTCACGGTGCGTCCGGGTCGAGTAGATTTCAGCGAGGGTGCTGTTCAGTGGCCTGTTCCAGCAGGGCCCGTGCGGAGTCCGCGTAGCGCACCGCTCTGCCGTGATCGCGGTGCTGCGCCCGAGATCGTGCTGAAGGTCGAATGGCTCAGGCGCCGGGGGCAGGGCTGGGGCGCGGACGCAGGCCTCCATGCCGCCCTCGCGCGCTCGGCGCGGGGGTCCATCTCGTTGTTGGGATCCCCGCATGGTTCCTTCTGGGGGCTCTGGGGTGACGGTGGTAGATGTCGGCCCGGGGGCTCTTTTGAGGGAGGGGCGGTCGGGTCACCATTCGGCCTAACTTCTGTGACCGACGGGAGGGTCGTGCTGTTGGGAGGGTGTCCGTGCCGCGCTACCTGCGGCGGGTCCAGCTTTCAAGGAGATCTCCATGTCGCGTTTCGCGAAGTCGGTAGCCGTAAGCCTCGCCGCTGGTGCCATGGTGGCCGGGGGTGCGGGGATGGCCGCCGCTGACGCCGTTGCCGAGGGCGCTGCCATCGGCTCTCCCGGCGTGCTGTCCGGCAACGTCGTCCAGGTGCCCATTCACATTCCGATCAACCTCTGCGGCAACACCGTCAACGTCGTCGGCGTTCTCAACCCGGCCTTCGGCAACACCTGCATCAACAACGGCGGCGGCGGCTTCAAGGACAGCCACCACAAGGCCGACCACAACGGCGAGCACTGACAGCACCACCGCTCGTGGCACCCTGCTGAGAGCAGGGTGCCTGCCGCAGATCCGCCAGCTTCAAAACAGCCGCAGGGCAACCGCCCTGAACAAGATGTCCTTCCCTCACCCTCCAGGGGAGGGCGCGGGCGTACCTGGTACGGTCGCCGGACCGCGCCAGGGCGCCGCCGACGCCGAGGTGGGGTTCGGGGGGCGGGCTGCCACCACCGGCCCAGACTTCATACGGCGGGGACGCGGATCGCGGGCCCGGACGGCGGCGTCGGAGATCGCTCGGCACCCCGGGCACAACTTGCGGTCGACGATTCGGTGGCTGGTTCTGTCCAGGTCGCCGTCCACGTTGCGCACGGCCCAGTCGAAGCGACTGGGTGCGACAGCCGACCGCCGTGCCAGCGTTCGCTTTGACCTGCAGGTGAACCATCACCTGCACGGGTGATGCTCGGGCCGGGGGAGCTTTCCGCAGCCCGCCCTCCTTCCGCACCGGCACCCCCGCCCATCCGGGCAGCGCACGCGCACGGTTCTATCGGCGCCCGAAAATTTCGGCGTGTCCTGGCGCAGGCCCGGACGCCGTTACAGGATTGCCGCGGTGTTGCCCTTCGGGGGCCTGTTGCGTGGCAGGGAGCCCCACGGACACGGGTACGGCTCCCTGCCAATTTCCACGTCCTGCCACAAAGGCGTGGGAGTCCGCGCTGTTTGCGGCGCCGGTCGGTTACGCAACGCCATCGGGACCGAGTTGGGAAAACTGGCCCGTGCTGGCGGCAGCCCTGTGTCTGGGTCCCATGCCTGCGAGGTACTGCCTGCCATGACCGATTCCTCACTTTCCTGCCGATGCCGCGCCGCGCATCCCGGGGCTGCTCGGCGTGTGACGGCCCCCCCGGACGCGCTGCGTGCTGACGACGGCGCCGGCGCAACCAGCACCATCGAAGACCTCCACCCCCCTGGGCCCGCCGACCCAATCGCAACACGCCGCATGGACCGGCTGCGCCACGCGGTCAACATCACCCGCTGGCGTGTGAACGGCATGACACGAGACCGGCTCCTCCTCCTTGCCAGTGGTCGGCTCCCGGCCTACCGAGCGCGACCTGCTCCTCATCGCTGATGCCGCCGGCGTCACCGTCGACTGGCTACTGCACGATTGAGCGCCCCCCAGAGGCCGCCTGCCGACACTTCCTGGAGGGAGGCTTAGGGCTCCGCCCTGGTCGGGCGTTTCGTGGAGGTGACCCTCCACTCCCTGACGGCGATGCCGTCCCGCGCCCGCCGCCTCCGGGGTCCGGGCCTTTCCGGGCGCCGCCCGCTTCCGCTCTGGCTGCGCAGCCAACTCACCCACCGGCTGGCTGTTTCCCGGTACCCGCCCCGGCCAGCACCCAACTCGCCCAGCACCTCCCTCCAGTTGTTCTGGCCCCACTCCTCGGCCTGCACGTCATCACCGCCACTCAATGGCGCCGCCGCGCCGCAACAGACTGGACCGCCTCTCTGAAAGCCCGCACGCCACAAGGGCGCAGCTGATCCCCGTCTGCCCGTCGTGGCGATGCGGGGCGCGAACGACACCGGCGAGAGAGGACCTGCCCCACGTGGCTCAGTTGTCCGGACCGCAAACGCCACCGCCGGGCCGCTGACGCGAGTACCGGACGATGGCTTCCTGCGAGGTCGAGGAGGCGCTGCCGTCGGCCGGGGTGAGCGTGTAGAAGGCGATGATGGAACCCTCGGTGACGGCGTCCAGGACGCCGTCCCACGGAATCGTGTAGTTGGCGGAGGTGGTGTCGGCGGTGATGTTCGTGACGCCCTGGATCTCCGCGGCCGACGTCTGCCCGGCGGCGTCGCTGCAGACCGCGATGTGGAAAGTGACCTCGTCGCCGGTCTTGAAAGGCATCTGGTCCACCACGACAAGGACGCCATTCCAAGGCTTCTGCCAGCAGGTGATGCCGCCGGGAGTTTCGGAGTAGGGGAACTCCGGAAAGTCGAGCTTGACGGACACGCGGGCTCCTGATCGGTCGAAGGGCGGGGCAAGAGATCGGGCCCCGGGTCCATGATCAGGGACCCAACGCCAAGCCGGCCGGATCCGTGAGGATGACCAGACTTGCCCGCCACGAAGGCGGTCAGGATTACAGCACACCTCGGATAGCGCTCCCCGCCAGCTGGGGCGTCGGCGTGGACGCCCGCGTGACGTGAGGCGTACGCGAACGACCAGGACCAGCTCGCTTCGCTGGTGGCGGTGGCGGCGCGTTCGAACCGGTCGAAGGCGGACCAGGATCCGGCCCAGTGGCTGCTGCCGGCGCCGGACGCGCTGTGCCGGTACGGAGCGGCGTGGACCGCGATGAAACTCCGCTGGGGCCTTGCGGTCGACGAGGCCGAGCGCGACCGGCTGCTGGACATCGTGGCCGGCTGCGGTGGCACCTACGTGGAGTTCACCCCCGCCCCGTAGAACCGACCGAGCGTCGCCCGTGGTGCACCGCGTACCGGGGTCCACTGAGAGCGGTAGGGGCCTCGCGGCAAGAGGAGGCGGGTGCCAGGTCGCCTCGAACTTCTGCGACGGCGGAGCGCACTGTCATGGGTGTGAGAGATTGCGACGGTTCCTCTGCCACAAGGCGATATTCGTGCAGGTGGCGCACTGATACGAAACCGAGAGATCGCAGCTGGCTCGGTGCCTTCGGTGCGCTCTTTCGGTTTCCTGTCAGTGGGCGGGTGACAGTGGCGCATCTACTCGGGCAGGAGCTTAGGCGTAGGCCAGTGTGGGGCTCAGCTGTTCGTTCTCACTGTCGCGGAAGCAGAGAACGGGCCCTGTTCACTGTCATCTGGTGAGAGATGCGCAGGGCGCGTACTGACACGAGAGCGAGAGATCGCAGCCGAGGGCCTGGTAGAGGTCTCGCCCGCCATGTGCCGCCCGCCCGCACCCCGAGGGGGGATGGGGGTGCGCTCCGGGGCGGCTCAGGGTGATCACCGACGATCAACAGGGCAGGCGAGGGCGAGGGTTGGTTCAGCGCGGGTACCGCGCTGGACCGAGCCGATCCGTTTTCAGGAGCCACCGATGACCACTCGTCCCTGCGCCGCCCGCCGCCTTACCGTCACCTGTATGGCGATGGCCGCACTTACCACGGGTCTGGCTGCCGCCCCTGCGGCTACGGCCGCACCCAGCGGGCTCGCCTCCCACGACCTCCCCGACACCCGTGACGCGACCGCGGTGAGCACGCTGCTGGCCACCCTGCCCGACAAGGTGACGGACGCGGCCCTGGTACGGGTCGCCGGCCGGGGCATGCACACGCCGTACACCGGAACGGCCGGCCCTGTGGAGGCGGGCGCGCGCTTCCCGGTGGGCAGCGTGACCAAGGTCTTCACCGATGCGCTCGTACTCCAACTGGTCGCCGAGCACCGGATCGGCATCGACGAGCCCGTCCGACCCCACCTGCCCGACCTGATCCCCGCCGCCTACGCCGGAGTGACGGTACGCCAGCTCCTGGACCACACCAGCGACCTGCCCCGTCCGGTCCGGGTCCCGCTCGACCCGCACGCGGTGGTGGTCGCCTCCTTCGAAGCAGACGCCGTAGCCCGCCCCAGCCGCACCCCGGCCCCCGGAACCGTCCAGCAGTACAACGGGCTGAACAGCTTCGTCGCCGGGTTGCTCGTGGAGCAGGTCACCGGCCGCCCCTTCGCCACTGAGCTCGACCGGCGGATCTTGCGCCCCCTGAACCTTCGCTGCACCGCCCTCTCCGAAGACCCCTCGATAGCCTGGGCGTGGTCGGAGGGGGGCCTGATGTCCACCGCAGCCGACCTCGACGCGTTCATGCGCGCCCTCCTGGACGGGCGGCTCCTCCCCCCGGCCCAGCAGCGGCACCTCTTCGAAGTGCCCGCGCTACCCAGTGGCCCCGAGAACACCAACTGCCCCACAGCCGCGGCCTGCTTCAGCGCCGGCGGGCTGATGGGAATTGAGCTGAACGGCACCAAGGTCTGGGGCAAGACAGGCTCCAGCGGCGGCTGGACCAGCGGCATCTTCGCAAGCACCGAACAGCGGCGCCGGACGGTCTACACCCTGCGGCCCAACGCCTCGGCAACCCCTGCAATGCAGCGCACGCGTGTCGAGGCAGTGGTCAAGGCAGCTCTCACCGAGCACGTGACGGCACAGTGATCCTGGGCGGATTACGGGGCGTGGCACGTCGCCATGGCGGCCCGATGGTGACGGCCCGGGGGGCCGCTCCCTGCGTCGGCTGCCGTGTCCCGTCTGAAATCCAGTGGGTGGGTGGCGCCGCCGCACACTGACACGGAAGTGAGAGAAGGGAGCTGTCACTGTCACCTGGTGAGAGATGCTCAGGGTCGCGCACTGACACGAAAGCGAGAGACCGCACCGCATTCCTCGCCGCCACGACGAGAACAGCCCCTTCCGGGGGAGGACGGAGAAGGCAGCAGTGATCGGCATGCAATTCCGCACCGACGACGTTCCCGTGGGCGAACGGTTCGACAGCTGGAGGGAACTCATCGATCGCAGTCGTGCGAACGACACGACCAGCCCCCATGCCGCCGGCTTCCGGGCGGAGATGCGTCTGCTCGAGCTGGGGCCCGTCACGGTGTGGCGCACCTCGTTCTCGCCCGCCCGCTTCCGGCGCAACGCCCGCCGGATCCGCCGCAACGACTCCGAGTATTACCATCTGTCCCTGCTCACCGCAGGCGGGTTGACGCAGATTCAGGAGCGTGGCGCAAGCGCCACGATCGGCCCCCGCGGGCTCTTGGTGGACTCCAGCTGGCAGGCGTGCGAGGCGCTGGCGCACGACACCCGCCCTACGTCCGACGGCCGCCCGGGCACCGTCGCCGGCGTCGGCGTCGACCTGCCCCGCACCCTGCTACCTCTGCCCCAGGGCCAGGTGGAACGGCTGCTGGGGCGCGGACTCTCGGTACGGACCGGCCCGGGAGTCCTCCTCGCCGACTTCCTTCTCGGGCTCGACCGGCAGGCGGACGTGCTTCGGCCCGCCGACGCGCCGCGCCTGGGCGAGGTCACCCTCGGCCTCGTCTCCGCCTGCTTCGCCCACTTCCTGGACGCCGAGGACACCCTGCCCGCGGAGACCCGGCACGAGGTCCTGATCCGGCAGGTGCGCACCTTCATCCAGCAGCACCTGGCCGACCCGGAGCTGACGCCCGGGACGGTCGCCGCCGCACACCACATCTCCCTCAGCCATCTGCACCGTGTCTTCGGCGAGCAGTGCCCGGGGGAGACGGTCGCCGCCTGGATCCGTTCCCAGCGCCTCGAGCGCATCCGCGCCGACCTCGCGGACCCCTCCCTGCGCAACCGGCCCCTCCACGTGCTCGCCGCCCGGTGGGGCATACCGCGCGCCTCCCAGTTCACCCGCGCCTTCCGCACCGCGTACGGAATCTCTCCCCGCGACTTCCGCCACCAGGCCCTCTCCGGTCGGTCCTGACGCGGACCGCGACGCATCGTCAAGACGGAGCGGACGCAATGGCAACACGGACGGGTGGCTACCGGGCATTCTCGCGGTGCGTCACCCGAAGGGTGACGCCCGAAAGCAGAGGAGGGGGACATGAGCACATACGAACCGGTTCCGGGCACGCCCACGCCCGGGAGGGTGTGGCTCGTGACGGGGGCCACGTCCGGCTTCGGCCGGTGCATCGCGCAGGCGGCGCTCGACGCGGGCGACACCGTCGTCGCGGCTGCCCGCCGGCCGGCGGTTTTGGACGACCTCGCCGCGTCGTACCCCGGCCGGCTGGTCCCGGTGGCCCTGGATGTCACGGACGCCGACGCCGTGGACGCGACCGTCGCCGACGTGGTCGCGCGCTTCGGCCGCGTCGACGTCCTGGTCAACAACGCCGGGCGCGGCCTGGTGGGCGCGGTGGAGGAGACCTCCGACCAGGAGCTCCGCGACCTGATGGAGTTGCACTTCTTCGGTCCCGCCCGGCTCACCCGCGCGGTCCTGCCGCACATGCGGGAGCGCAAGTCCGGCGCGGTGGTGCAGATGAGCAGCATGGGCGGCCGGCTGTCCTTCGCCGGTGTGGGCGCCTACTCGGCCACCAAGTTCGCCCTCGAAGGGCTGAGCGAGGCGCTCGCCGTCGAGGTCGCCCCCTTCGGCATCAAGGTGCTCATCGCCGAACCCGGCTCCTTCCGCACCTCGTTCGCCGGTGGCGACGCGCTGGGCCAGACCGCCGAGATGCCGGAGTACGCCGAGACCGTCGGCGCCGTCCGCACGGGCCTGCCCGAGCGCGACGGCAAGCAGCCCGGCGACCCGGCCAAGGCCGCGGCCGCCATCCTGAAGGCCCTCGACAGCGAGAACACCCCGCTCCGGCTCGCCCTCGGCAACGACGCGTTCGACGCGATCGCCCAGCACGCCGACCTCTCCCTGGAGCAGGCCCTCGCCTGGGAGGCGCTCAGCCGCGGTACGGACTTCGACGACCTCGAGGATGCCGACGACTGACCGCGCACGGCCGGAGCCCCTCGCCCGAGGCGAGGGCTCCGTCGCGTTCGCCGGTCCGCCCGCGGCGCTTCGACCCGGAGGCGGCGGCGCACGAGCCGCACGCCGCCGCCCGAAGGTGAGCCGCGGTCATTCCGCCCCGGGCCGGGCGAAGGCCGCGCGGTGGGCGGCGGCCCAGTCGCGGAAGGAGCGGGGCGGTCTGCCGGTCACCTCCTCGACGGTCGGGTAGACCCGGGACTCGTCGAGGGTGCCGTCGCCGTAGAAGGAGAAGAACGCCCGGATGTACGGCTCCGGCACGCCCGCCGCCGCCATCTCGGCCCGGCCCTCCCCGTCCGCGAGGGCGTGGAAGCGCAGCTCGCGGCCCAGGGCCTCGCCCAGGATCGCCAGGCGCTGGGCCGGCAGCAGCGGTTCGGGTCCGCTCAGGGCGTGGACGCGCCCCTCGTGACCCTGGTCGAGCAGGGCGCGGACGGCGACGGCGGCGATGTCGTACGGGTCGACCGACGCGACCGGCACCGTGCCGAACGCGTCCCGCACGACGTCGCCCGCCCGCAGCTGCGGCAGCCACCGCAGGGCGTTCGACATGAAGGCGTTCGGGCGCAGGAAGGTCCAGGCGAGCCCGGACTCCCTGACCGCCGTCTCCGAGTCGATCATGTAGGCGGACAGGACGTTACGGGTGTCGGTGGCGACCGTCGCGAGGCTGGAGAGCAGCACGATGCGCTCCACCCCGGCCCGGCGCACCCGGTCGAGCAGCCCGGGCATGTCCCGGTACCCGGGGAGCAGGAACACCCCGCGGACGCCGTCGAGGGCCGGGACGAGGGAGTCGGGCTCGTTCAGGTCGCCGACGGCCTGCTCGACCGTGTCCGCGTGCCCGGTCTCCTCCGGCCGGCCGGCCGGAGGCCCCCCGGGCCGTCGGACCAGGGCCCGCACCGGCTCCCCGGCGCGGGCCAGGGCCTCGACGACCTCTCCGCCGACGTTTCCGGTGGCTCCGGCGACGAGGATCACGAGAGCGTCCGGGCGAAGTGCGCGGCCACGGTGTCGACCGCGATCGTGACCTGCGGCTCGGAGTCGTAGAAGTCGAACTGGGTGCCCTCCGTCCACAGGATCTCCTTCGGACCGACGAGCCCGGCGTGGAAGCGGCGGGCGCCGTCCGGGATCGCCGCGTCCTCGCTGTGCACCAACACGGTGGGCCGGTCGATCCGCGGCGCCAGCGCGACCGCGTCGTACGTGAGCCAGTCCGCCCAGGACATGACGGCGAAGCGGTTCGGCCAGGCGGGGATGCCGCCGCGCTCGGGGTTCAGGTAGAAGTCGATGTCGTACGGCATGGCGGCGCGCTCGTCCGTCGCGGAGACCACCGGCACGTAGGCGACCTCGCCCGTCTCCTCGTACTGCGCGCGGGCCTCCAGGCCGGCCTTGACGCGCTCGGCGACCGCCTCCGCGCCGCCGTAGGCCGCCTCGCAGATCTCGGCGTCGTGCAGCCAGGGGGCCACCAGGGCGAGCGACCGGACCCGGGGGTCGCTCGCGGTGTTGTCGGACATGTACATCACGGCCGCGCAGATGCCGAGGGCGCCGAGACGGTCCGCGTCGACCGCCTCGTGACCGGCCAGGAAGGTGACGGCGTGGTGGATGTCGCGGACCTTGCGGACCGGGTTCTCGACGTCGCGCGGCGCGCCCTCGGACTCGCCGAAGCCGGTGAAGTCGAAGGAGAGCGCGGCGTATCCGCGGGCGGCGAGCCGCTCCGCGTACCGGTCGGCCATCAGCTCCTTCACGCTCGTCCAGGTGCCGGCGACGACGACGCCGGGCAGCGGGCCGGCCGTGGCGGCGCCGTCGGGCAGGAACAGGTTTCCGGCCGTGGCGGCGCTGTCGGGCAGGAACAGGTTTCCGGTCAGGGCGACGCCGTCGCTGTCGAAGGCGACCTTGAGGGGCTGAGTCATGCGTACTCCCACGTGGCTCGGGTGATCAGTCCGTAAGTGAGGTTCAGGCGGTAGCGGGCGAGGAAGCCGTCGCCCGCGCCGCCGGGCGGAAGCGGAGGTGGTCCCGCCGGGGGTCGAGCAGGGTCTAGGCGCCACCGACGACCTCGGCGGCGGCCCAGCGCCGGATGGCGTCCCGGCCGCTGATCTCGCGTCCGACGTCGACGACGAGGCCGTCCGGGGCGAAGGTAGCGGCGACGGCGTCGGCGTCCCGGGCCGCCACGGCGTCGAGATGGCGCCGGGCGGCGGGGTGGAGCGGGGCGTGCGAGACGGCGGGCGCCGGCCGGGGGAGAAGAGGCCGGGGAGGCGGATGCGGTGACGGGTGGTGCGGTGACGGCCGGTGCTGTGCCGGGGCCGTCGGCGGGCGCGGGCGCTGTGGCGGCCTCGCGCGCGCGGTCTCCCGTGGCGCGTCGCACCGGCCGCCGCGCCGGCGGCGACCAGGGCGAGCGCAGCCGCCGCCGTCCTCGCCGCCGCCAGCCCGGCCGAGGCGGAGGTCCTCATCGCTCCCCGTCGCTCCAGACGCTGGTCATCACCACGCTGGTGATGCGCCAGCCCGCGCCCGTACGGGCCAGGTCGAAGCGGTAGTCGCCGCCGAGCGTCCAGCGGGAGTCTTCGCTCTTGAGGTGGGTGGCCTGGAAGGTGGCGGTGCACACGGCGGTGTCGCCGTCGATTGCGACCAGGTGGTTGCCGAGGAGGTGCTGGGTGGCGGCGTAGGCCCCGAGTCCGGCCCGCCAGCCCTCGATGATCTGCGCGGGGGCGAGGGTGACGGGCTCGCCGCCGTTGAGGCTCGTGTAGTCGAGCGTCACCTTGTCGGCGAACACGTCGGCCAGCGCGTCCCAGTCGCGCCGGTCCGCGTACCAGGCCATGCGGTTGCAGGTGTCGATGACGTCCAGTCGGTCCATGAAGGTGTTCCTTGGCCTTGGAGGGTGTCTTTCCGATCTTGCCGGGCCGTCGCCGGACCGAGTTGTCGTCGCGTCCCCGATTTCTCGCCGTCGCGTCTCCACACGCGATTCCCGGCACTCGTTCGGCCTGTGGCCGGATCGGCGGCCCGTCCGGGCGTCCGGCACGGCGGCCGCGGCGTGGGAACGGTGCCGGGCCCGTCCGCCGTACGTCAGGCGCCGCAGCACGACTTCGGCAGGCCCGGGCCGGCCTCGGTCGTCGAGGCGCAGGGTGACGAGCACCGAGGCGAGCCAGACGGCCACGGCGACGACGAGCACGGTCGCCGTGGGCCGGGAGCTCCGCCCGGCGAGATCGAGCGTGAAGGGGAGGAGCAGGAGGAGCCAGGCCCTCGACTGGAACAGGCAGCCCACAGGGAGCGCCGCCCGAGTGCCGCGAGGGCGCGGCCCACCGGGGCCTCGGGCCGGATGACGCGCGCCGCGAGAAGGCCGAAGACCCACCAGGCCCCGACCCGCCTGTGTCCAGCAGTGGCTGGTGATCCGGTACCACTGCAGGTATAGCGCGGCCCCGCCTGCGTACGCCTTCGTCGTGAGCTCGGCCCGGTCTCGACGGAATCGAAGGTTCCGCAGCCACTGATCGGCGACCGCGACGACCTCCAGATCGTCATCCAGAACCGTCCAGTACTTCTGCCCGCACGGCGGCATGACTACGCCTGTCGTGATCGCACCGTAACGACGGACCATTTCGCTGGGACGTCTGTTCGGGGGTCATGGGCGCGGGAATCGGGGGCACAGGGATGTGCAGGGGAAGGGCTCCCCGGGTACGGCCGGGCACTGCCCGGCCGGCGAAAAGGAAGGATGTTCCTGTGTCGCAGGTCGAAGAGTCCGTCGAGGTCGACGTCCCCGTACGCACTGCCTACAACCAGTGGACGCAGTTCGAGTCGTTCCCGCACTTCATGGACGGAGTGGAGCGGATTGAGCAGCGCACCGACACCCTGACGCACTGGGTCACGAAGGTCGGCGGGGTGACCAAGAAGTTCGATGCGGAGATCACCGAGCAGATCCCCGACGAGCGGGTCGCGTGGACCACGCTGGGCGGTGATGTGAAGCAGGCCGGTGTGGTGACCTTCCACCGCCTGGACGAGAACAAGACCAAGGTGATGCTGCAGCTGGACTACGATCCGGAGGGCTTCGCGGAGAACGTCGGCGACAAGCTCGGGGTCGTCAAGCGCCAGATCACCGGTGACCTGAAGCGCTTCAAGGAGTACATCGAGGACCGCGGCCGCGAGAGCGGCTCCTGGCGCGGCGAAGTCTGACGGCGGCCTCGCTGGGGGTGAACACCAGCCTCCCCGGCACCCTTGCCCATCCTCCCGGCCAGGGACAGATGGGAAGCTGGGCGGCGAGACCCGAGGCGCGGGAACACGGCGGGGCCAGGGGCGTGGTGCGCCCCCTTGGCCCCGCCCTTGCGTTGCCCGGTATCCGATGCCTTCTACGGCGTCCGGGGGGACCGGGTCACCCGGAGCCAGTTGTCCGCCTGCTCGGTCGGCCGCAACGACCACCAGGGCCAGCTGCGCGCGGTCGGCCGCACGGTATCCCTGCGCCCCGACGCCGCCCGGCAGGTTGCCGAGCAGCTGACGGCAGCCGGTCCCGAACACTCCTGGCGGGGCGTCACGATCGCCGGGGGGGAGCCGCGACATCCGGGACGTGGTGCCGGTATGCCCGGAGCTGGTGGCGGAGGGCAGCGCGGATCGGGGGCTGGACCGGGGCGGAGTCGGAACGCCGACGGCCCTGGCCTGCACCACGTGGTGCAGGCCAGGGCCGTCGGCGTTCAGAGCAGCCGGGCCGCGGGGTTATTGCGTCCAGCCGGTCGCGGAGCGGATCGTCTCCAGCTCCTCCGCGGTGGGCGTACGGAACTCGAGCAGCTCGTCGTACCAGTCGAGCACGCCGCGGCGCAGCTCGTCGGTGATCTCCTCCAGGCAGTCGGTCTCGAACATGTCGTTCGCGTCCGCCGGCCTGCCGGGGGCCTCGGTGTCGTGGCGGATGACCTGGATGTAGCCGAAGGTCTCGCCGCTGCGGTCGTACGCCATCTTGCCTGCGGCCACGCGCAGGTAGAAGGCGCGGCCCTCGGCGTCGGCGCCGATGCCTAGCAGTCCGTCCAGGGTGGAGTAGTCCTGGCTCATCCTCGTGCCTCCCTCACCACCACCGGCGCCACCCCCGGCGGCGGTGGTAGACGTGGTAGCTAGTCTTCCACTTCTGCGACGGCTTGTTGCGCCACATGCGGCCCGCCAGCCAGGACCTGGCGCAGCCGGCGCGGAGACCACCGCCCATGCCCTTCGCGGCACGCGCGACAAGGACGATGCGGTAAGCGCGGTAGGCCCAGACGGCAGCGCCGGCGCCCGGCACGAAGAAGCTGGCCGCTGTCAGGGCGATGTCCCACTTGTGGCGCTCTTCCCCCCAGCGTCAGATTCGGCTCCTAAGCCGTCCCTCCGGCCACGGCCAGCGCGCCCCTCGGACTCCGCCGTTCACACCGCCGCCGAGCACTTCCGTGCGGAACGCCCGTGCCTCAGCTATGTGGATCACAGGAGTTCCAAATCGTCGTAGTCGAAGCCGGGAGCGACGACGCAGGAGACGAGGGTGGGTTCGTCACCGGCCGGTGTTGCGGTCTGCCAGACATTGCTCGGCACGAGAAATTGTGGCTGCTGTCCGCTTTCGATATCTGGTCCCACCACTGTGGCGGCGGGTTCCTTGTCGGGTGTGGTCCCGGTGCCGCCCACGCGCAGGGTGAGAGGTCCGCCCCGGTGCCAGAGCCACAGTTCGTCCGAACGTACGCGGTGCCAGCGGGAGGTCTCACCGGGGTGGAGGAGGTAGTAGATGGCGGTCGCGCAGGGGCGGGAGCCTCGGGAGGTGTCCATGAGGGCTTCAGGTACGGTCTGCCAGGTCCGCCGGAACCAGCCGCCCTCGGGGTGCGGCTCGAGTCGGAGGTGCTGCACAAGGGGAGAGATCACGCCCATGGGTAAATCTTGCCCGGCACGACGTCGTGGTAGGCAGCGACGTGCGGGCACGGCCGTCTTGAATTCCATCAGGCACTGGTGGACCGGTCTGTGTCGGCCGTACGGATCAACCGCCGTGCCCCGGGCGCTCGGGCCGCTGCCGTACCAGTCCTCTGCGCCGGAGCCTCGTAGGCCGCGGCGACGGGCGGCACCTCCGAGCAGCCCCGGGTACGGAACAGGGCCGTCTCGGGCACCCGGCTGCCCCGTGTTCGCCCCACGGGCGGACTCCGGCATTCGCTCTCCAGGGCCCGGTCGGACACGGGCGGCCGTCGTGGACCACCGGCAGAGACGCTGAGACCAGGGATCGGGCCGGGCGATACGAGACATGCCCGCACCATCCACGCGCTGCGCACGCCGGATCATGGCCGGTCGGTGCGGAAGTCCGTTGCAGTGGGATCAGCCGATGCCTTGGCGATCCGGTTGTAGCGCGAAGGCACGTTCGGCGTGGTCGCCGTGCGCTTGGTGCACGGCCCGTTCGAGCAGGGTCTTGTGCCCGAGCAGAGGTTCTCTTCGTCCTTCGGGGACCAGGGCGAGGAGGTCGTTGATGCCGGCGAGGAGACGGCGGGTCACCTGGGCCTGGCCGACGGCAGCGGCACGGAGTTCGGCGATGCCGACGTCGACGACCTCCGGCCACCTAGGTGCGGCTTGCACGAGCCGCACCTGGCCAGCTCGGTCGTGGTGGGCGACGGGTCCCAGTCGTTGTGTGACGAGGGTTGCCAGGAGGTGCACGATGTGGTCCAGGCACTGCACCGCGGTCGTCGGGTCGTTCACCGCCGCGGACAGCGCTCGCAGCGCGATGTCGGCGAGCTGCCTGAGGGCGAATCCCCTGTCTTGGAGGGCGCTGCGTTCGCTGCCCACCCACGTCACGTGTCCCACGGTGGCCGGGGGCGCGCCGCGACCGCCGTGTACCGCCAGCAGTGGGATGCCGGGCAGCAGGTAGTCCCCGACTCGCGGAATCGTCCGCAGCACCACACCGTGCTGGCGGGCGCAGCGCACCAGCCGCTTCACATCCACCGCGCGCAGGACCCCGGGCCGCCCCTGGTAGGCGATCAGGCCGGTCTGTTCCGGGAGCTGCGGCGGTGCTCCGGCGGGTGCCGGCAGCCGGTCGAGGGCGTGCAGGGCTTCGCGGGTGATGTGGTCGACAACCGGGCCGACCTGCATGAGTCGCACCGTGGAGGTCACATACGCGATGAACAGCAGCAGACTCAGGCCGACCAGCGCGAGCGTCAACAGCGACTGCAGGAGCGGCACCGGTGCGGTGCGCTCCTCGATGAGCGGGTCGTTGTATGAGCTGAGGACCAAGAGCGAGAACATGAACGTGGACAGAAACACGGTCAAGGTCGCCTTGGTGATACGGCTGCGGACGAAGATCCGCACCACCCGCGGTGTCAGCTGACCACTGGTCATCTGCAAAGCCACCAGCGAGATGCTGAACACGACTCCGAGGAACGTCAGTATCGCCTGGCTGACGGTGGTGACGATCGTCTTGGCGTCGTCGGTGAAGTCCCGCACCCCGGTCCCGGCATCGGCGAGGATCTTGGCCAGTTCGGCGTCCCCCAGTCGGGCGATGTCCCACAGGACGAATGTCACGATGAGCCCGGCAGTGGGCGCGAACCACAGCGTGTCCCGCAGATGCTCCCGCCACTGCGGGAAGCCGCGCGACGTCCTGAATCCGGGCAGAGGCCTCATAGAGGGAAGATAACGGCAGAAAGCCTGCATTCATGGGCAACCTGCGTCTTGAAGGCTCTGTGAAAGCACTGGTCGTGTGGTGCCGTACCACCGGTTGTCGCGGTGAAGCCGCCGGTCCGTCGAGTGAGGGTGCGCCGGACTAGGGCAAAGTCACCGGACGCCCAGCGACAAGGGCCATGCCGCCGGACGCTGGTGCGGCGGCGGACCAGCGGATCGTCCAGCCGGACGACGTCGGTGTCCAGGTCGGCGCGCCGCAGGAATTCGAGGAGGTCGGCGGGGCCGAGGACACCGCCGAGGATCTCGCCGTCGCAGCGGACGCGGCGCCCGCTTCCTTGGCATCCGGCGGAGAGACGACCACACGCGGGGCAGGGCTCATCCCTTGACCGTGCCCGTGCCCGGTCACTGGGGATTTGGGGTTTGGTCCGATGGGTTTCGTCACCACGCAGGCGAGGCCATCCGACCACTCGCTCATGGAGTGCAGTCTCCGAGCCAGGTCAGGACCGGCCCGACCCAGTCAGCGGGAATCCGTTGCGTCGTCCTCGGACGGGCCGGGGGCTGCCACGCTGTCAGCGGCCTGGCCGGCGGCTCGTTCTGCGCGGAGTTCTCCGGCGACCTCGTAGGCCCGGCCCGGGTCGTAGAGGGTGACCGAAGTGGCAGGGCTGTACAGCGCGGCGGCCCGGGGCGTGTACCTGTAGATTTCGACGCCGCGCCAGGCGGCTATGTCGTCGACCTCGTCGACGGATACTCCCCACAGCTCGGCGATGTAAGACTGGGTCCACCACTCGTCCGGACGCAGGAAGTCGCGCTTGACCTCCGTCTGACGTTCCACCGCCACGTGGACCTGGCCGAGTTGCTCGGTCAACCAAGCGGTCAGCGCCGGTGCGTCGACCCGAGCCAGCGGTGCGGACGTCCCCGGTTCGCACTCCACCGCCTCGCTGCGGGTATGCAGTACCACCTTGATCGACTGTCGCTGCCCCAGACTGAGTCGCTCTATGACGACGACTCGCTGCAGATCAGCCATCGCCATGGTCGACGAACGCAGAAAGCGGGCGATCACGACCTGGGCCGGAGATCCCAGGGGGCGGAGCTCGACCCACCGCACCGTCATGGAGAGCGTGACGTACATCATGGCCACGGTGAGCACGATCACTGCGACGACCGTGAGCGTCAGTAGGACCCAGAAACCGCCCCAGACGAGTGAGCTCCCCGTGATCACGGCGACCACCAGAGCGGGTAGCAGAAGTGGGCTTGCGACCACCGGGGGAACCATGACGCTCCCGCCGAGCGAGGCAGCCAGCTCGCGGGCCCGGCTGGGCACGAACAGCAGCCGCCATCCCGCTGTCACGGGTGCCACAACTTCCGCCAGCGGGCCGGGCTGATGAGTTGTCATATCTCAAAGGTAGGACCTTGCAGAGGAGTTCGTAAGGTCACCGCGAGCCGTACCTTCTTGAGGACGGGAACCGCAATGCGCTGCTCGTGTGGGACAGCGAGGCCGGTGCCCTGTCGTTCGAGGGGGTTGCAGCGCTGCGCTGCCGCCCGCACGCGCAGCGCTCCCGCGCTGGCCGAGAAGCTGCCGGCCCTTTTCCGCTTTCGACGTCCTGCAGGTCGGCGGCATCGAGCTGCCGGCCCTGCCCTACGCCGAGCGCCGCCGACGCCTGGAGGCCCTCTTCGCGGCCCGCACACTGACCGCCCCGTGGACGCTGTGCCCGATGACCACCGACCCGGACAAGGCCAGGGAGTGGCTGGAGGACTGGACGGACGTCTCCGGCGCCACGACCTTCATTACCGCCGGCAGGGGTAGTCAGACGCCGGCCGTCCGGTGCGCTGCGCAAGGTGGACAAGCCCATGTGGACGCGGCCCTGTGACAGTTGCACCGGAGCGCGGCTGGAGGGTTGCTTGTAGAGGTGGGCTAGGAGTTGTACCGGAGGTGTGACCAGGAGTGGGACCCTCCCTTTTGTGATCTTGAGCCTCGTGCCTGGTCAGGCCCGGTGGGCAAGCCCCATCGCCACGACGACACCTCTAATTCGTTAGCAATTAGAGGTTCTGGATCTCTGAGGCGCCCGGGGCGGCGTTGTCCAGCCTGGGTCAGGACGTGTGTGGTCCGGTCGGTGCCGTGGTGACCCCTACGACACCTCCGACCGTGTGAGTTCTGCAGAAAGACCGGTGGCGCCGTGGTGCCGGCCGGTCCTCGCACGTTCTGGCACCGCGGGCCCGTCGAGTTCGGGATCCTCGATGGATGAGCTGCCGCACGGTGACGCGTTTCTCCTCACGAGCTCCGAGCTCTGGACACGGCGCGCGCCCGTGCGGCCTTGCGGCGCCGCGCACGGCTGATGAGGTGGCGGACCACAGAGTCCTGGAATTAGTGCGCCGTGCGGCCCCGCGTGCTCGCCTTCGAGAACGGCACCGGAGAAGGGGCGGGATCCATGGACGTGTTCTGCGGGATCGACTGGGCGGAGGGACACCACGACGTCGCGCTCGTCGACGACACCGGAAGGCTGCTGGCCAAGTGTCGGATCAACGAGGACCTGGACGGCTACCGCCTGCTGCTCGACCTGCTGGCCGAACACGGCGACACCGCGGAGCTCCGATCCCGGTGGCCATCGAGACCAGCCGCGGGCTGCTCGTCGCCACACTGCGGCAGGGCCCCCGGAGGATCTACGCGGTCAACCCGATGGCCGCCTCCCGCTACCGCGACCGCCACGGCGTCAGCCGCAAGAAGTCGGACCCGGGCGACGCCCTGGTGCTGGCGAACATCATCCGTACCGACGCGCCGGTGCACCGCCCGTTGCCCGCCGACACCGACCTGGCCCAGGCCGTCGCCGTCCTGGCCCGCGCACAGCAGGACGCGGTCTGGAACCGCCAGCAGGTCGCCAACCAGCTACGGTCCCTGCTGAGGGAGTACTTCCCGGCGATGATCGAGGCGTTCAAGGACAAACCGGGAACCCTGACCCGCCCCGATGCCCGCCGCATCCTCGCCGTCGCGCCCACACCTGCCCTGGCCGCCAAGCTGCAGATGTGGAAGCTGACCGCCATGCTCAAGCGAGCCGGCCGCCGCCGCGGCATCGAAACCGACGCCGAACGAATCCAGCAGCTCTTCCGCCAGGAAGCCCCTCGACAGCTGCCCCTCGTCGAAGACGCCATGGGCAAGCAGGCACAGGCCCTGCTGCTGCAGCTGGACGCAGCCTGCCAGGCGGTCGATGACCTGGCGCGGGCGACCGAGGAAGCCTTTCGGTCACACCCGGACGCGGCGATCATGCTGAGCTTCCCCGGGATCGGCCCCCAGGTCGGCGCCCGCATCGTGGGCGAGATCGGCGACGACAGGAGCCGGTTCGCTACGGCTGGAGGACTGAAGGCGTACGCCGGCTCGGCCCCGATCACGCGGGCTTCCGGCAAGCGCCGTTACGTCGGTCGTCGGTTCGTGAAGAACAACCGGCTCAACCACGTCGGGCATCTGTGGGCCTTCGCCTCTATCAGCGGTTCATCCGGCGCGGACGCCCACTACCGGCGCCGCCGGGCCCGAGGGGACTGGCACATGCAGGCTCTGCGGCACCTGTTCAACCGCATGCTGGGGCAGCTGCGTCACTGCCTACTCGCCCGCATTCCTTTCGACGAAGCCACGGCTTTCCCTCCAGGGGCTGCGACGCCCCAGCCGGCCAGTTCATAGGGCTCAGGGCATGAGGGCAGTCGACACGCGAGCCAGGTCTTCCGGAGAGAGGGCGAAGCCGTTGGACGGATTCCGGTACGAGTACGCGCCGTCGTCCACGCGGACACCGTTCCTGCTGGACCAGCGGGAGGTTCCTCCCGCCCCTTGGCCCTCAACGAGAGCGGCAGCGAGTTCTTCGGGGGCCTCAACGGCAGTAAGGGCGCTGAGAGCTGCCATCAGGCGGGGCCCTGCATCGTCCGGGATGTTGTCGTCTCCGAGCGCGGGCAGCAGCAACAGGAGTCGTCGGTGTGAATCGGCTGTACTGCCACCAGGCAGCCCGTTGTCGACAGCGGAGAACAGCTCGGGCCAGGACAGGGCGGGACCCATGAAGTGCCCGTCGTCCTTGGCCAGCAACAGTGCCCGCTCCCAGCTGGGGTGATGCAGGAGGTAGTCGACACCGGGGTCGTCCTTCCACGCGCGGTAGACGACGTGGAGGAGGTGACCGGCGGCCAGCGGGATGGTGAAGACGGGCCACTCCGCCCGCTCCCGCAGCTCCCGGTGGAACATCTCGGCCGCCTCGTAGTCCGCACCGAAGAGCAGCTCTTCCGCGTCCTCGTCGTGCGCACACGAGTAAAGGTGGCCAAGCCAGAAGAGCGGTTCCTGCAGCAGCTCTGGCGCGTGGACGAGAGGCTGACCGTCGTACCCGGGTATCTCCATCATGCCGAGCATCATGCCGCCTACCCGGCTGCCCCTACACGGTCGGCCCCCGATGCTCCGGGGCCAGGCCGCGAAGCCTCGCGTGCGTCGTCACGGCGATGCTGACTACGAAATCCCACGGTGCATCTTGACGGCTTAACTGCATGAGGTGTCTTTCTCCGCGATAGCCGGAGGAAGGGGCCTGCTTCTTTTCAGGGCCGCGGCGGCCTTCACCACCACAGTCCAGCCCAGCTCAGCTCAGCTCAGGCCGGCACGGGCCGGCCCCTACAGCCCGGCCCGCTCCCCGGTCACCGCCCAGCGCGGCGCCCCCTGCCGCGCGGCCTGCCCGGGCGCACTGCGTGCGTCCGGGCGTGAAGACGGGCCCGGACATGGCGAAGAGGCCCCGCCTTCCGGCGGGGTCTCTTCGGGTGGGGCTGGCTCGGTGCATGTCCCAGTCGACGCGACGGTGCTGGGGGGCTGGACGCTGAGTCGCAGCGCCAGCCGGACCGCCATGCGGTCCTGCTTGTGTGCCGCCGGCTGGAGCGGGGCCTGCTGCCGTCCTTCACGAAGGGGGACGGCAGCGGCCGCTCCTGGTACTGCGGGTGCGCGGGGCGGTGGGTACGGACCGTCTCGGGGTTCCTCACCCCGGCTACGCCGCAGGCCGCCCCTACGTCGATGTCCGCCAGGACGCGGAGTTCACCGCGGACATGTCCCCGGCGCCCTGAACGTCCAACTCGGCTCCCTGGTTGTAGCCGCAGCCGCAGCCGCAGCCGCAGCCGCAGCCCCCGTAGCCGCAGCCCCCGTGGGTGCGGTCGTGGTCTGCGCCCACGGCGAGCGCGACTGGCCGCCGCCAGCGTCCTGGAACACGCTGGCCACACCGGCATCGCCGTCCGCGACGGCGGGGGCCGCCGACTACGCCCGAGCCCACGGCCGGCAGCTCGTCCAGGGAGCCGGGAACGTCACCTGGTGAGCACCACATACCCCACCGGCGCACGCGGCCGGCCTGTACGGCTTGGCCTGCGCGAGAATCGCCTTCAGTTCACGCTGCTGGTCATCGTCAGCATCTGCGTCGGCGGCCTTGTCGGCCTGGATCGCATCACCGTCCCGCTGATCGGCTCCGAGATCTTCGGCCTGACCAGCGACCTGGCCCCCTTCTCATGCATCATCGCCTTCGGCCTCACCAGGGCGTTCACCAACTTCGCCGTCGGCGCCTTCACCGCCCGATTGCGCCGCAAGCAGCTCCTGGTTGCGGGCTGGCTGCTCGGTATCCCGGTCCCCTTTGCCCTGGCCTACGCGCCGTCCTGGGGCTGGGTTGTCGCCGCGAACGTACTGCTGGGCTGAACCAGGGCCTGACCTGGTCGATGACGGGCACCATGAAGATCGACGTCGTCGGCTCCGCCCGCCGCCGGCCCGCCACAGGACTGAGCGAGGGGCGGCTGGCTACACCGCGGTCGGCGTCACCGCCCTGCTCACCGGCTGCCTCGCCACCTCTTATGGCCTGCGCCCCGTCCTCGAACTGATCGGCGTCATCGGTCATGGCCGGTCCGCGGCCATCGGTCACCCGTCCGCCACGGCCTCGCCCCCCTCTCCTGGGCAAGCCCCGGCGGTACAAGCCTGAGGCTTGCCCATCCCCGGGGAGGCTTGCCCGCAGTTGCCTGGGCCGGTCACGCGCAGGCTTGCCCAACCCCCCGCGGCTTGCCCGGTCGGTGACGGGAGGCTTGCCCTGCTGGAGGGCAAGCCTGCCGTCTGTGCTTTTAGGGCTGCGGGCAAGCCTTCGGGCAAGCTTTTGGGCAAGCCGGTCTGAGGAGTGTGTACGGCACGAGATCCGAAAGGAGACGTGCCGTGTACGACGCTTCGCACCCCGCCGTCGGCGGCGGGTACTTCGACCGGCTGGACGCCGACTGGGCCGCGCTGTGCGCGGACCGCGCCGTGCGCCAGGCGGTGACCGGCTCGGTGAGCGAGGGCCACCTGACCGACGGCATCGCGGCCGTGACCGGTTGCGGGTCCGGCTCCCTGACGCCCGAGCAGCTCCTGGCCCTACTCCGCCCAACGGCCGACGGCGTCAGCGATGAGCTGACCGACACCGTCCTGCACACCGTCCTCCAGCGCGCCGCCGGCCGTGACCGGTCGGCCGTCCTCGCCGGCCGCGTCATCGTCCAGGCGATGCTCCCCGCCGTCTTCCGCATCACCCGCGGGCAGGTCCGTACGACCGGCGGCCGCACCCGCGACACCGTCGCTCACGTGACCGTGACCGCCCTCTACGAAGTCGCCCGCGCCGGCCGCATCCACCTGCGCCCCGGCCGGCCCGCCGCCAACCTCACCCTCGACACCCTGCACCGGGTCCTGGCCGAACTCGCCGCCGAGCAGAGCCCGGCGGGGGAAGACCTCACGGCCGCGGAGCAGATCACCGACCCGGCACCGGGCCCCTACGAGATCACCCGCGCCCGCACCGTGCGCGCGGCCGCCGCGGAAGCCGGCCTCCTCACGGGCCCGGCCGACGACGCCCCGACCATCCCGGCCCGGATGGAGCTCCTGGAGCTCCTCGTGGACGCGGTCCGTGCCAGCGTCCTGTCGACCGCGGACGCGCAGGCGCTGGCGCTGGCCTGGCACCACATCAGCGGCGGGCATCCCAGGTATCCCAAGGGGGGCTGTTCACAGCGGACTACGCGTGGGAGTCGACCGAATCTCTCCGCTGATCCGGGACAAGCGGCCTGGCACCAGCGGCACGGATGTGCGACTCCTGGTGGCCATGCCGGTCGTGCCCGTCGTCCCCATCGTGCCGGTCGTGCCGGTCGTGCCGTGTTCCGCGGTCCTTTTCGGTGGTGATGGCTCCGGCGGATAGAACCGTTGCGGCCGCGAGGCTGCCCCAGAGCGTGGCGGGGCCGTAGGGGGCGAGGCCGGTGATGACCGCCGGGGAGATTGCGAGGCCGAAGCCGGTGGAGAGTTCGAAGCGGGCGAGGGTGCGTCCCAGGAGATGGGCCGGGGCGAGGACGGTGACGAGGGCGGTGGCGCTGCCGGCGTAGAGGATCTCGCCGAGGGTGCAGAGCACGGACACGGCTGCGACGGCCGGGGCGCCCCAGCCGTGTCCGAGCGTGGTCGCCGCGAGGAAGCCGAGGTAGGACACGGCGAGGACCACGCCGGCGAGAGCCAGCACGGCCCGCCGCGAGAAGCGGGACATCAGGACGGTGACGGGCACCTGCAAGGTGACCACCAGCACCGTGTTGGCCGTGAAGACGGCCGCCGGCCACACCGGTGACGCGTGCAGCTGGGTCACCAGGACCAGCGGGAGCGCGATCTCGGGGACGTTGAGGCAGAACGCGTAGAGCACGTTGGCGGCCAGCAGCGCGCGCATCCGGCCAGCGGGCTCGCCGCCCGGCCCCCCGGCCGGGGTGGTGGCCGGCCGCGCGCGCAGCCGGACCGACCATGCCAGGCCCGCCGCGGCGAGATACGCGAGCCCGGTGACGGCCGCCAGCGCCTGCAAGGCGGTGGTGCCGCCCGCCAGGCAGACGGTGGCCAGCAGCGCACCCGCGCCCATGCCGGCGTTGCGCAGGGCGCGGCCCGCCGCCAGAGCGGTATCGCGCTCACGGCCGTGGGCGACGGTGGCCACGAGCGCCGCGTGGGCGGCCGGCCACGCCTGGTTGCCGACGCCGAGGAACAGCGCAGCCGCCGCGAACGGCCACAGGTGCCCTGCCGGGGTGGCCAGCAGCAGCACCACACCGGGTACGCGGACCAGCATCGAGCACGCCACGACCGTGCTGCGTGCGCCCCGGTCCAGCCACCGCCCCACCGCGGGCATGCACACCAGTCCCGCCACGATCGCGGCCGTCATGGCGATGCCGGTGGCCGGCGCGGACAGCCTCAGTACCGTGACCCCGTAGAGCAGCAGGAAGGGCCGCAGCAGGCCGGTGCCGAGGGCGTCCACGAGCAGGGCGACGGCATAGCGGGAGCCGCCGCAGGCACGGACGAGGGCGCCGAGCCGGATCTTGAGGGTGGTGGTCATGGCGTCACCCTGCGCGCGGCCGCCGGGCCGGGCACGCGGGTTGACGGACATCGTCAACCGACGCCGCCGCCGGCCGCCCGGTCGGTGATGATGACGGGGTGACGTTGAGGATCGACATCAGCAAACTGCCGTCCGAGCGGCTGCGGTTCGCCGCCTCCCCGCTGGCCGAGCTGACCGCGATGCTGCACGTACTGGCCGAACCCGGACACCACCCGCACCTCGCCGGCTGGGCCGGGGACGTCTGGGCCCGGTTGCGGCCGGAGCTGGCCGAGCGCCTGCGGGAGGCGGAGTTCCTCTGGCGTTCCTCACAA
Organism: Streptomyces sp. NPDC016562; assembly: GCF_043076955.1. Taxonomy (NCBI): domain Bacteria; kingdom Bacillati; phylum Actinomycetota; class Actinomycetes; order Kitasatosporales; family Streptomycetaceae; genus Streptomyces; species Streptomyces sp. NPDC016562. Next base: position 190,710 of record NZ_JBIBRZ010000010.1, read on the forward strand.
GCCGACTTCCTGATCCCCGCCCGGCCCCGGCCGACCCTCGCACAGGAGTTGGACGACGTGGACCGGATCGACGACGAGACGTACGTGACGGCCGCGCTCGTCACCACGTGCGGCAGCAGCCGCTTCCACTCCACCGGCCCGTCACCTTCATCACCGTCGACGACGCGGTCCTCAGCGCCCTCGCCGCTCACCGACCCCACAGCGCGCGAGCGGGCCCTGGACCTGGCCCAGGCCCGCGGCGGGCGCCAGGAAGCCTTCGCGGAACGCCTCCTCGCAGACCCCGCCGCCGTACGGGCCCGGGTGCGCCAGACCCTCGAACAGTGCGCCGAGGCCTTCTTCGACGCCGCCTGGGCGGATGTCGCCGTACCGCTCGCCACCGACCTGCGCCTGAAGAACGACCTCTTGAGGCACCAGGGCATCGGGGCGGCGCTCGCATCGGTCTCCGGCGCCGTCACGCTGGCACCGGACGGCGACTGCATCGTCGTGGACAAACTCCAGGACAAGACGACCGCCGCCCGCGAGAGCGCAGTCACTTTCATCCCCAGCGTCTTCGGCCGCCCCCACCTGGTGGCGGTGCACGCACCCGGATGGCACCCGGTGGTCCAGTACCCCGTGGCCGGACCGGGCCCGTGCGAACCGGTACCGCTGGAGACGGTCACCCTCCGGCTGGAGGCACTCGCACACCCCGTCCGGCTGCGGCTGCTGCGCACCCTGGCCCGCGGCCCGCACACCACCGGCGAACTGGCCCACACCTGGGAACTCTCACCTCCCGAGGTCTCCCGCCACCTCGCCGTCCTGCGCCGGGCGGGCCTGCTCACGGCCCGACGGCACGGCCGCTACGTCCGCCACACCCTCAACCTGCCCGGCCTGACGGCGCTGGGAACAGACCTGCTCGCGGCCGTACTGCGCTGACCCCGCCCGGGCCGCAACCGCTGCGAACGGAAAACGCCCCACCTCCCGCACCGGACCATGCCACCCGCCCCGGCCGCAGCGCTCACGCCAGGGGACGCGTGGCCATCTGACCGGGGCACGACGACCGAGGCCACGGCGCCGGCCCGGCTCCGCCCGACCCAGACCGGGCACCATCCCTCGACAACATCGAAGGCGATGAGGACGTCCGCCGCGAGGCCGTCATCGATGCTCTCCTCGACCCATCCAACGCCCAGGCCTCGGTGTCCCGCTCCCCGCCCCCCACAACCTCCCCACGAGGCCGCAGCCTGCCGGAAACGGTGGAACGACACCGTCAGCACCTCCCAGGCCTCCACGCCGGCGACGGCCCCCACGGCCTCGTCGCCGGAGCGGAACCCGGCAGCCGCGGCCACGGCATCCCCGCTCGTGCCCTCGACGGCCGGCCGGTCCCATGTCACGTCCCTGGACTCACGCCGTTTGGCTCACTGCCACCCGACAGGCGGCCGTTTCCCCCGGCCGCCCACTACGACCAGCTGCTGCGACTGCGCCGGCCGGACCGCCCCACCCTGAAGGAGAACGACGGTGACCTCCCCCCCCGCCAGCGAGGGCTCACCGAGCAGGCCGCCACCGCAGCAGTCGACCAGGCATGCCGGATGCTGCGGCTGCCGACATCCGCACACAGTTCCCCGAACTCACCGAGACCGCCGGCCGCGAGCAGATGTCCTAGATGGGCTTCCTTGCCGGACTTCTGCCGGCCGAGTGCGACGACCGGGCCCGACGCCGGTCCGAGCGACGGATCAAGGCAGCGGGCTTTCCCCGCGACAAGTCGCTTCGCAAGGTCGACTTCGACGCCAACCCGAATATCGACGCGGCGTTGATCCACACCCTTGCCATGTGGGGATGGATCAAGAAGAGCGTGCCGCTCTGCCTCACCGGAGACTCCGGCACCGGCAAGTCCCACCTCCTGACCCGTCGGCACCGAGGCCGCGATGGCCGGCTACCGAGCCACATATGTGCTGGCCACCAAGCTGGTCAACGAGCTCGTCGAAGCCGCCGACGAGAAGCAGTTGACCAAGACGATCGCCCGCTACGGACGTGTTGATCTTTTGTGCATCGACGAGCTCGGCTACATGGAACTCGACCGCCGCGGCGCCGAACTCCTCTTCCAGGCTTTGACCGAGCGGGAGGAGAAGAACAGCGTGGCGATCGCCTCGAACGAGTCGTTCTCCGGCTGGACCAAGACCTTCACCGACCCTCGGCCCTGCGCTGCCATCGTCGACCGTCTCACCTCCGGCGGCAACATCATCGAGACCGGCACCGACTCTCATCGCCCCGCCACCACCCGCGCCCGCGCCGGCCAACATGAAGCCGCCGCGGGCTGACCTTCCTCAGCCCATCACACGTCGGCGATCAGGGCATACCGTTCATCGTCCACTGGACCACCCCACAAATCAGGGTCGCTGCCGAGCGGTTCAATTCGCACAGCGGCAACAAGAGGGCGCATGGCCGCAGCAAGGTCTTCGGCGCTGATTCCGCCGTTCCACGGCAGCGATTCAGCGCCGGCCACGTACGGGACGTTCCTCTGGCCTGCCTCACGCCAACGCCCCTCCACCAGCAGCAGCCGGCCTCCCGGCCTCAAGCGTGTCACCCACTCACGCAAGGCGGCCTCCGGATCAGGCAGCGTCCACACCAGATGCCGCGACAACACGACATCGAACCGCTGTTTCCCGGTCGGGGGCTTCATGGCGTCACCGACCAGGAAGCGGCCGGCAAGGCCGGCGGTCTCGAACTTCGTGCGCGCCTGCTCAACCATGCGCGGCGCCAGGTCGACCCCGGTCGGCCGGTGCCCGGCCTCGGCCAGCAGCAAGGACACTGACCCGGTGCCACAGCCGATGTCGAGAACGTCGACCGGATCGGTTGGCATCAAGGAGTACAGGAGCCGGGCCCACGCAGCGCGTGTGTTGTCAGCCCTCAGCCCGTGGTCGGGCTCGTCGTCGAAGGCCGCTGCAGCGGCATCCCAGTAGGCAGTGATCGAAGCAGTGCGGTCAGTCATGACTCGATGCTCTCAGCAGCCACTGACACTCCAGTGCCGTGTCCAGCGGCGGTGTCGGCTCGGCCTGGTCGTGTCGGTCCGCGCCCGCGGGGATGATCCGGGCGTGACGCGGTACGACGACAGCCACGACACGTCGGCCCCGCGCTCGCGGGGATGGTTCCGGCGGCCACCCTGGCCACTGCCAGGTGCCTGGGTCGGCGGCTGCGCCTGCTGGGATGGTCCCTAGACGGGGCCCAGGACGTTGTCGCGTCTTCGACCCCGCCCTTGCGGGGATGGTCCGCGCCCCTGCACCAGGAACAGACGCGGCCGGCGTCGACCCCGCGCTTGCGGGGATGCTCCGAGAACGGACGCTGTCTTCCCGTGTTCTTCTGGCTCTCGGCGGAGGCGGTCTCGGTGGCGCGGAGGCGAGGGTGAGCGCTCGCGAGGTCCTGGCGGTTCAGAAGCCGGAGCGGGCCGAGGAGGACGATGTGCTGACGGTGGTGAGCGGAGTTGGTTTCCAATGCCGGCCACCATGCCGGTGGGGCCCCTGGCGACGCCCCGGACATGCCAAGGGTTCCTTCCGGAGCAGCCGGTACCGAGGTTGCAGGGCCTGTTGTCAGTGGCGGGTGCGAGGCTGGCGGGATGATCACTCCACAGCTGGCTGCGGCATACCTGGCTGATGAGATGGAACGCTGTCCCATTCCTGTGGCGCCAGACCGTTTCCGTTACAGGTACAACCGGGACGCCAGGCACGACTTCGTCTTCTTCGGACACCAGCCTGTGCGCGCGTACAAGCGGTCCAACCGGTGGATGTTCCATGAGCCAGAGGTCCGGGCCGCCGGGCGTGCCATTGCCGCGCTGCCATGGGACCCGCACGACTTGGTCGACTCGCGTCCAGGCGGCCCGAGCAGGCAGGGCGGCAGTCTTCTCCAGCCCACGGGGTGGCGCGCACAGGTCCATGGGCTGGTCGACAGGGCCGCCCGTACTGCACACGATCAGAGCGGCTGCTCCTGCGACACCCGGTGGGGATACGGCCATGAGAAGAGTTGGGGCCTGCGGTGCGGACTGACCACGGACACCCTGCGCCGCCAGTACAGCGAGTACGCGATGGCCTGCGTACTGCCTGTGCCTGCCCTGGTATGGACGCACGACACCTGGCTGATCCCCCGGGCACTCGCCTTCATCCTCGACCAGTGGGAAGAGACCGACGCAGCCCTCGGCCGCACTCCCACCCCCTGCAAGGTGTGCGGGACCACGGTTGGCGAACCTGGCCTACGCCCGGCCACCACCACCAGCGGCGGGCAGAGGCTGTGCCCCACCTGCGTGCAGACTGCGCTGCTCAGCTATGACGGGCAGTTCCAGGGCCGCGCCTACTCCAAGATCCGTGAGGACGGACCCCGGGCCGAGGACTACCTGTGCCTGCTGTGCGAGCCGGCGCGCCCGGCTGCCGTCTGGGACCACTGCCACGACCACGGCCTGGTCCGCGGTCCGCTGTGCGGCGGTTGCAACACCATGGAGGGCCACGGCAAGGAGTTCTTGACCCTCAAGGGCGCCACGGCACATCTGCTGCGGTGCGCACAATGCCGTACCCGCCGAACCCTGCCCACGAACCACCGGCTCGCCGCGTTGCGCCGACATCTCCACCGCGAACAGGCAACAGAAGGCCAGGACTGCCCCCTGCACATGTGCGTGCAGATCACTGCAGAGGACGACGGCGGATACACCTACACCGTCATGTGCGCCGACCGGACGCAGTCCTTCCACCTGCCCGCCGAGGAAGCATCCCGCATTCAGGCGGAGGCAGCCAGAGAGGGACTCACCTATCCGTCCTCGCCCAAGAGGCATTGAACACCTCCCCGAGACCACGTCCTTGGGACGCACCGTGCTGGACCGTGGTCGAGGCGCTCCCAGGCGCTCCGGACGTCGCCTCTGCTGAGTGGGTGGCGCACTACAACGCCCGGAAGACGACGGCGCTCTGCGTGATGGGTCGTCGTGTGTTGTGCATGGGGTACGCGCCATCGGTTTTCACTGGTGCTGGTCTGGGGTGATGGCGCCGGGGGTGTGTCGTTTTGTGGGTGAAGGCCGTTGTCGTTTGGCGGGTGGGTTGTATGTCGCCCCTGCGGGTGGGTGTAGCGAAACGCTGGGCGGGGCCGTGTCGTGTCTGGCTACGCATCGGTGGATGCCGTCGTTTGCGGATGATCCGCGTCATGAGCGTCTTGTCGCTGTCCTGGTGCCGTTGTTGCGTCGGTCGTGCCCGCCGGACGGGGGGGGTTCGGCGGGTCGTACGAGCTCCGGCTCGGTGTCGATGAGGCGGATGAGCTATAGCGGACGCGGAGCGTTGCGGGTTTCGCGGCCTGGCTCCACGACATGGGTCAGGGGACGCATCCGGACCCCCTTGCCGCGTTCCCGGGCCGGGCGTGAGCGTGCGGGACAGGCCACAGCCTCAGGCTCCTCTGTTCACGGGACCGGGGACTCGGGTAGGTCATCGGCGCGCAGAATCGCGCGGGCTGCTTCGACGACCTTGTCCAGCGTGTCACCCGACTGCGTGTACAGGACCTGCCGGATGTCCTCCAACGGGGGCAGCAGTGTGTCCCTCAGCAGGACTTCCCGCTGGCGGTCGTCCAGCCACGGCAGGTCGTCCAGGGCAGTGCGTGCCGCGCTGCGAAAGGCCAGTTGTTCACCTTCGTTCTCCTCAACGGCGTAGGCAGTGCGTAGGTCGCCGAGGAGGTTGTAGGCGCGGTGGGCGGGCTGGTGGAGGGGGTGTTCGGGTTCGATTCGGGCAAGGTGGCGCAAGGCCCGTCCAGCCTCTCCTCGGCTGAGGGCTATCTCGACGTGGGCTTCGACGGCGTCGATGACCTTGTTCAGCAGGGGGACAGTGGCGGTGGGCACGACAAGTTCGGCCTGCCCAGCCAGGCGCAGGGTGTCCTCGTAGTTGGCTTTGATCTGGTCGTCCTGGTCTGGGTAGACGAAAGCCAAGGCTGCCTGCTGGACGGTTTCGCGCGCGGCCCGGATGAACGCGGCCAGCTCGATGCGGCGTTCCTCACGGAGCGCAGCAAGGCGGTCGGCTTCAGCGGTGATTCTGGCGGCCATAACGGCCGCATTTGCTTGGGCTCTGCCACCCCAGGCTTGGAGCGCCGATCCAATCGCGTTGCCTACGATCCCTCCGGCGATACCGAGCGCCGCGACAAGAGCGGCGAACACTTCGGGATTGTTCTTGATCATTTCCAGGAGTCTGTGCACGAGCTCATCCTGGCGCGCGGCTGAGCCGTCCGGGTGAACACGTGGGGTCCCGGGGCGGCGGGCAGACGCATGCCTTCAGGTCCTGTGACCCGGCACCCTGCGCCAAGGCGCTTGCGCGTCCGCCGGAACCGTCACGGCCTGGGCGGACGGCGTTTTACCGTTGCGGGTAGCAGCACCCACCGCGAGGAGGAGCCGATGAGCGCCCAGCCCGATCACACACCCGCCGCCGCGTATGCGCCCGCGCCGGGGGCGCCGGCCGAACTCCTCGCGCAGCTGCGTGAGGATCGGCGGGCGGAGCGGTGGGTGCCGGCCTTCGAGGAGGAGTGGGCGCAGGCGCTGGAGGAGTCACGGCGGACGTTCTCCTTGAACACCTTGTACGAGGTCGTCCACGCCTGGCAGGCCCGACTCGCCTCCGCCCCGGCGGTCGACGCGTTCGTGGCCTCCGGCCGCGAGGAGAGCGGGTTCGTGGACATGGCCGAGCTCCGCGGCCGGCGGCGCCGGTGAGCCTGCAGCCGTACGCGGTCCGCCTCTCGACACCGGCCGCGAAGGTCCTCGCCGAACTCCCCGAGCACGCCGAAGGGACAGTCTGGGACCTGCTCGACGCCGCCGCGGCCGACCCGTGGGGCTTCGCCCAGTGGGACCCCGCAGATCCCGAAGGCGAAGACGTCCGGATCGCGTCCGCCGGCCGCCTGTCCGTCATCTACTTCGCCAACCGCCCGCTGCGGCACCTGTCCGTCCTGGACATCGTCTGGCTCGGCTAGATCCTGGCCGCCGCGGCGGCGATGCTCAGTGCGTGGCAGTAGGGACGGCCGTGACGGGGGCGCATCACCTTCTACTCGTACAAGGCGGCACGGGCCGCGTTGGCCAACCTCGCCTGGATCTCGGCGGCCCGGTCTGCACGGCGGCGGCTGACGAGGCCGGGATCGCAGCGGCCGAGCGCACCGAGGACGGTACGTGCCCCGGCCACGACGGCACCCCGTGCGGACGCCCGGTCCTGACGCTCGGGCTGTGCGGGTCGTGCCGGATCAAGGTCGAATTTGCCCGGCGACAGGCTGGGCAGGAGTGGGAGGCAGCGCGGGACGCAGCTGTCACCACCATGGAGACCAGCCCCGGGGGCCAACCTGCCGGGGTGCCGTTCTAACGGCTGTACGCCGCGCTGAGCCTCTCGAAGCGACTCCCGCACCCCGGGTGCCGACGGTGTCTGAACGGGGCTCAGCGAGGCGCCTGCGGACTCGGGTTGTGAAGGGGTGAGCATGACGACAGCTCCCCCGGGCGCAATCAGCAAGCCCCGGCGGCGGGGCTTGCTGATCAAGTTAGTGTCCTGCGCCGGAGATTCCGTCGGCAGAAGCGGGCGAGAGAGTCGAGGATTTCCGGATGAACAGCTTGGGGTCTTCGTTCCAGTTCTTGACCACTTGCGGGTGTCGGCTTCGTGGGCCTGGACGTTCTTGTGTGCTGTCTGGTCGCTCAGATGGCTGCCCGGGTCCGGGTCGTTGCGCCTGTCGCATGAATCGAGGCACGGACCCGTCGGGCAGACCATATTTTCGACACCATGATCAGTCAGATAGTTACCCTCGTCGGCGTCCTCATCGGTGCCCTGACCTCGTATCTGGCCACGGCCACGGCCGAGCGGGCTCGGCACCATCGCGCCATGGCGACGCGCTGGGATGAGAAAAAGCTCGCGACATACATCGAGTACGCCTCCTGCGTGAAGGAGGTAGCCGACCTCTCTAAACGAGCCTGGCGGGCGAGAGAAGGATCGGAGTCTCGTGAGGAGTTCCTCGCTGCGATGGAGGAGGCGGAACTGCGGCGCTCGACGCTCTTCGAGACCCTGGTGCTGCTGGCGTCGCCGGCAGCGATCGCTTGTGCCTATGAGGTCAACCTCGCCGTGTGGGTCGGGCTGGAGGCGGCCCGCGATCACGTGACACCGCCCGAGAGGGATTTTTCTGCTCTGATGAACGCCTATCACGAGCAGGCCAGGCTTGATCTGGGCATCCCCCGAACCGACCCCCGGCCCGGCTAGTGTCCGGCGCCGCCGGAGATCCGTCAGCAGAAGCGGACGAGGGAGCCGAGGATCTCCTCGGCTGTCTTGGTCCAGATGAACGGCTTGGGGTCTTCGTTCCGGAGAGCAGCAGCGGCTCCAGCTTCGGGCCCCGACGAGAAACAGACGCACCAGCAGTAGAAGTCATGTGCGATTTCTCGGTTTGGTGACAGTGGTGTGAGGGACAGCGCGTCTGTGTGTGTTGATGCTGCTCGGGGGTTGTTCCGGGTAGTGAGGGCGCTGTTTTGGGGGTGAGAGGTTGGTGGGGGTTCGCTGTTGTGGGCCTTTATCGCGGGAGGTGTGATGCTGTCTCAGTTTTGTGAGTTCTGATCCATCGGCCGGTGGGTGGTTGGTGTGATCGGGGGGTGGATGAGGGGACTGCCCCGCGGGGGCCGGGCGGGGATACGGACGCGGTGTTGCCGGCCGTGTCGGTGCGGGCGTTGCGGGGGCCTGCGGTGCGTCATCTGCTGGCTTTGCGTGGGGAGGGGAAGCTCACCACCCGGCATGTGCGGGTGGTGGCGGATGCTTTGGGTGTGCGGGAGCGGGCGGTGTGGCGGTGGCTGGCCGCGGCCGAGGAGGACGAGGCCGCAGCTGTGGCGCCGGGGGAGCGGGCCCCGTATCCGGGCAGGTTCACGGTCACCCCAGAGGTGCGGGCTCTGCTCGGGCTGTGGAAGGGGAACGTCGCCGCTGTGCACCGTGAGCTGACCGCCCGCGCGGCTCGGGGTGAGGGTGATCCGCCTCCGTCGGTTCCGACGCTGCACCGTGCGATCCGGCGGGACCTGTCGCCGGGGGAGCGGGCGGGGCTTGCCGGCGGTGAGCGTGAGGCCCGCAAGCATGATGTGTTCCTGGCCCGGCCGCGGGGGTGGCGGAACCAGGCGTGGGAGGCCGATCACGTCCAGGCCCCGGTCCTGGTCGACGTCGAGGGCGCTGCGCGCCGGCCGTGGGTCACCTGGTTCGTGGACTGCGCGTCGAACACGATCATGGGTGTGGCGGTCACCCCGGGGCATCCGTCGCGGGAGTCGGTCCTGGCCGCCCTCCGGGCGGCCGTGGTGCGCGAGGAGCCGTTCGGGCCGCAGGGCGGACTCCCGGAGAAGGTACGCGTGGACCGGGGCAAGGACTTCCTGTCCAGGACGGTGACCGCCGCGTTCCACGCCCTCGACGTCACCGTCGAGGACCTGCCCGCCTACACCCCGCACTTGAAGGGCACCGTGGAGGGCTTGAACCGGGCGGTGGAGTCGATGTTCCTGGCCGCGCTGCCCGGCTACACACGCCAGCCACGTCCGGGTCGGCGCCGGGCGCGGCCGAAGAACGAGGCGCTCCTGGACTTCGAGGACTTCACCACCCGCCTGCTGGACTGGGTGGCCTGGTGGAACACCTCCCACCACCCCGGGCCGTTGAAAGGCCGCTCCCCGCTCCAGGCGTGGGAGGCGGATCCGACGCCGCTGCGCGAGATCGGCGCGGACGAGTTGTGGACGTTCACCCTGGAGGACGACGGCCGTGTCCGGGTGCTCTCCTCCAAGGGCGTCCGCTTCAGGAACCGCGACTACGTGGCCGCGTGGATGACGGGCCTGGCCGGTGAGCGGGTGCGGGTCCGGTTCATGCCCCACCACGACTGCCGGATCGAGGTGTTCGACGCCGCCACGAGCCGATACCTGGGTTCGGCCGAGCTCGCCGACCAAGCGAGTCCGGAGCAGATCAGCGCGGTCCGTTCCGCACGGGCGGCACGCGGCCGGCGCCTGCGCAAGGACCTTGCCGCGGTCCAGCAGGAGCGCTACCGAGCCCAGGCCCGGCCGGGCCGGCCCGAGCAGTTGCAGGCACTCACCTCACAGGAAGCAGGCCGGGAGCTCGCCGAGGAGAAGACGGCGGACCTCTCCAGGCTGGCGTTGCCGGACCTGATCCCGCCGGCCGTGCCGCCGCCCGGCTGGCGCACACCAGCTTCCCTCGCCGCCCGCACCCGCCCCACCCCTGCGGATACGCCGACCGCCGACGAGCAGCCCCGTCCAGGCACTGCCGATGCCCACAGCCCCGGCACTGCCGCAGATGCCGACACCACCGGCGAGGGAGAACCACGGTGACCGAGACCGCCTACCAGTACGCCGACCTCCCGGACGCCCACGTGGTCGCGACCCGCGCCCTGCTCACCGCCCGGGAGAACATCACCGACACCGTCGCGGCCCGCGCCATGATGTGCATCCACGGCGGGGCCGGCTTCGGCAAGACCCTGGCCGTCAACACCTGCCTGCGCGCACTCGAACCCGGCGAGGACATCCACAAGATCACCTTTCGTGCCCGGCCCACCGCCCGCGCGGTGCGCTACGAACTGTTCACCGCGCTCGGCCTGCCCGGCGAGCCACCACGCCACCCCAGCGAATTCGACCGCCTGCTCAAGACCACACTGGCCGAACACCCCCGCACCTTCCTGGTCGACGAGGCCCAGTGGCTCAGCGGGGAGGCATTCGAATACTTCCGCTACCTGTGGGACGAACCCGCCACACAACTCGCGATCATCTTCGTCGGCGGCGAGGGCTGCCACACCGTGCTGCACCGCGAGCCGATGCTGTCCTCCCGCATCTTCATCTGGCAGCACTTCACCCGCCTCACCCCCAACGAGGTCCTGGAGGTCGTCCCTCTGTTCCACCCCATCTGGCAGGACGCCGATCCCGGCGACATCACCTTCGCCGACGAACACGCCGCCCACGGCAACTTCCGCAACTGGGCGAGACTGACCGCCCACCTACGCACCGGCCTGGCCCGCACGGGGCGGGCGCGGGTGGACCGGGAGGTTCTGCGGTGGGCCTTCAGCCGCCTGGGATGACCGCCGGCACCGCGGTCACGCCTCACAGGCCATCGATCGAGCACCGCGGGCAGCGTGCGCCGGTCCGCATGCTCCCGGCCCCCGGCCGCCACAACGGCGGCGGCCTCCTTCGTCCGGTGAGGGGCTGACGGATGACGCAGGTGATCCGGGACGGCATGCTGTCCCCTACGGTGCTGGTCGAGCGCCTCCTCACGATCGATGAGGCAGGCCGGCTGCTGGGGCCGCACCGCAATGCCGCGGCGCACCTGGCCCGTGTACCGGTGAAGACGGTGACATGCTGGCTGTGGCAGGCCCGCGACGAACCCCCGCCCCGAACCGCTCCCGCCCGCGCTGGATGGTGGCTGAAGACCCCTGCCTGGGACGAGACGACATGGGCCCGGATGGACGCGCTGCTGGCAGCCGAACACGACCTGACCCGCGGCCGGAAGCCAGGCCCCCGCCCTGCCGCCGACCTGTCCACGCCCCTGTACCGGGCCCGCCGTTGCCCCTGCGAGGGCGACCACCCCTTCCGGGCTGGCCCCGACTGCGCCGCAGCGGGCGTGGACACGCTGATCCCTGAAGCGGACGTGGTGGTCACCGACGCTCTGGAACAGACCGCCTCCGCCCTGCGGCACGTCGTGGCCGCCGGCGGCGTGATGAACATCGACGGCGCCCCGGGGGCCGGCAAGACCGTCGCCCTGCAGTACGCCCTCTCCCTCCTGCCACCCGGCCCGGCCATACACCGGGTCCCGATACCCGTGGGCGCCACCGTCTCCCAACTGCGCCACGCGATCGCCGAAGCACTCGCACTCAAGGTGCGCTTCGACAACCGGTTCAACGCCACCGATCAGGCTCTGGCGATCGCGCTGCGCAGCCCGCACGTGCTGGTGTGCGACGACATCCAGCGCCTGTCCCCACCCGCCCTGGAATACCTGTGCCGCCTCGCAGCCGACCCCGGCGCACCCACTACCCTCATCCTGGCCGGAACGGGAAGCACCCGAGCCCTCCAGCGGATACCAGAGCTCGCCTCCCGCATCCTGACCCGCCAACACATCCCGCCGCTCACCCCCAGCCAGACCCAGGCCGTCCTGCCCGCCTACCACCCGCTGTGGGGCAAAGTGCCACCACAGCACATCGCCCGAGCCGACGAACGCTGCGCCCGGGGCAACTTCCGCACCTTCGCCCAGATCACCGCCCACATCATCGACGCCGTCCTGACCGACCCCCTCGCGCACTCCGGCAGCGCCCTGATCGAGGCGGCATGCCGCCGACTCGGAGGCATCTGAGCAGTCTCCGGCCGCTGCGGGAGTTCATGAAGTGCAGCGTCACTGGCGTGGGGTGAAGTGGGGATCTTGCTCGATTCTTCTTCGGCTGGGGCGCATGGCTGGGACGCTGCGTGGATGGGTGAGCAGGCGTACTCGTTTCTGCCGTTGTCGGTGTCGGCACGTCCTCCACGGCTGGTGGTAGTGGTCCCGCATGACGATGACTGGGTGCGATGGATGGCACTTGGGCTCATGCGGGTGTCGCAGGTCTGGGGAGGCAGTGGCAGCGTGCTCGTCCCTGCAGCCGCGGTGGGTCACAGCGGGGTGGAGCGGGCTTTGGCTCAGTTCGGTCCGGATCACGTTGTGGCCTACAACCCCTCGTGGGACTCGGTCGACAAGCTCTCCCCAGGGCTGGTAGATCGACTCATCGCAGGTCAGCAGGTCGAGGACCCGGCGGCTCGTGAGGCGGCCACGCAGATGCTGCGAGAAACAGCCTGGAGTCACGCTCTCGCGGGGCAGGCTGAGGAAGCTGCTCAAGACCTGCGCTCGCGTTTGGCCGTGAACCAGCACGAGGACCATGTTCAGCTCACCCACCTCTTCGATGCCCGTTCCCCGTCCGAGCTCACTGCGCTGGGGGACGTGGCTCGGGTGCCGTTGTACGGGGTGCCCCGTGGGCTGGTGACGACGCCCGAGGCACTGTCCTGCGCGATGACGATAGGTGTTCAGGAGCAGTTGGGCACGGCGGAGGTGGATATCTCCGCGTGGCAAGCAGCCACGGTTCACCAGGCTGAGCCGGAGGCGGTAGCCGAGGCCCGCGTGGCCGCAGGTCCGGATGCCCTCGCTGTCAGGTCACACGAAGCGGCGCTGTGCATATCCGTCCAGCGTGGGATCCCGAACCGGGACACGTTGCTCGTGTTCGGGGGCAAGCCCGAGGACTACGCCCTGGCCGAGGCGCTGCGGCAGACGCACAGCCGTGTCTTTTGGGTTCCGTGGAGCGAGCCGTCCCGAAATGAGGGATGGCTCTACGTCCGGTCCTATACACAGGACCGGATCCTGGCGACGAGCGCGTCCTTAACTTCCGACGAGGTCCGGGACCGGGCTGGCGCCAGCAGGGGACTGCGCATCCCGTCCGTGGACCCCGACCGAGACGTGAAACCTGAGGTGGTGGCTTCCGCAGAGGTTGATTTCTCCTGCCGGCAGATGGTGGTGCTACGCGACGCCTGGGAGCAGCCGCGATCGCTGCCGGTTCGGGTGGGCGAAGAGGGAACCCTCGCCGCAGCGCTCAGCCTGCCGGGAGAGGTCCCTGCCGGCCTTGACCCCGATCGGCACCGATGGCAAGTGACGCTTACGGCCAAGAACCATCCCGTGCCGCCTCTCCACGCACTGACGAGCTCCGTTGTGATTGCAGCCGATCAGAACCCGTGGGAGACCTTCGTCAGGCCTGCGGATGGAGGGATCACCTATTGGTCCCATCGGTTCGACTTCGTTTCTGCGGGCGCGCCTCTCGCCGGGCGGCTAGCGGCTCCCAAGCTGTCCTGGCCGTCTATCGGGAAGGTGCTGCAGCAGGCTGCCGCAGGGCAGACCATGGCGATCCGCCCCAGTGCGGCCGGCAAGCGGGCCGCCATCGCGGAGAGGCTGCTAGGTTCACGCACCGAGCTGGAACAGCTTGCCTCCAGCCCCGGGTGGCCGGTGCTTCGTGCGTTCACGTCGAAGAAGACGGGCTGGGAGCTGCCACCGGGCAGCGCGTGGAACCTGAAGTCGGGGCTCGTGCTGTCGTGGGACGCGATTGCCGCGTACAAGAAGACGGACTGGAATGAGCACGCAAGGCGCGCCGACCTGGACACATGGGCGAGTCAGGGAGTTGTCCGGCGCGGGCTCGTCCTGGGCTGCTGTCACTGCCCGATCTACGAGTTCTACCCGCTCGCTGAGATCACTCAAGCCTACTTGTGCCGGCGATGCGGTGGTGAGAACAGCCTGATCCAGGAACGGTGGAAATCGCCGCTCCCTGAGCCGAGCTGGTACTACGAACTGCATCCGGCGGTACGTGAACTCGTCGAGAACGACGGAGACGTGCCCCTGCTCGCGACCCAGTTCCTCCGAACCCAGCACTGGGCCCGCCCAGCGCTGGTGTGCGAGGAGTTCGAGGTCCTTCGAAGCGGCAGCCCGTTCGTGGAGATCGACTTCGCCCTCGCCACGTTGGACCGGGTGTGGCTCGGAGAAGCAAAGAGCGGGGATGCCCTCGGGGGCAGTCCGAAGGAGCAGAAGCGCGAGGCGTGCAAGCTCATCGAAGGCTGTATTGCCCTTGGAGCAGGCGGGCTCGTCCTGGCCACATCCAAGCCCAAATGGTCTGATGCAACGGTGAGGACGCTCCAGCACGAAGTGCAGGGGAGGCGGGTTGCTTCACGCGCTACTCCCAAGATCGTTCTTCTCGCCAGCCTCGGCACGAAACCCGACGTCACCGTGCTGGACGCCTGATCAATGCACCGGGCGTGACCGTGGTCGAGGCGCGGCTGCCGCCCTACCCCGGGCGCGGGCCTCGGAATTCCATGGCTTGACCCGGCCGGTGCCGGGGCGAGGCGACCATGATCGACCTCACCCAAGCCAGTGAAGCCTTTCACGCAATTCTGATGCGTTTTCCGCATCAACTGGTCTAGAGTTGCATCATGGTGATGGGTACTGAAGAGCTCTTGAGACTCACGGTCGCTGCGCTGATGACGCGTACCGGTGAGCGCCAGAACGCCGTTGCCGACGCTCTCGGCCTGTCGCAGGCACAGGTTTCCCGCAAACAGGCGGGTCGTCAGCACTGGTCGTTGGAGGATGTCGACGGCCTGGCCGCCCACTTCGGCCTGCACGTCCTGGACCTCCTTGCCGGCCCCACCCACGCCGTCGGCGTCCTCCACGGCTCGATCCCGGCCCTGCGTCCCTTCGACGTCGCGGCCCCGCCCCTGGCAGCCCAACTGCCGCTCCCCGCCGTCGAGCTCCCCGCCCAGCCCCCGCAGCCGGCCGCCCTGCAGCCGCCCGCCCCCGAGGCTTCCGACCCGCTGGCGGCCGTGCCTGCGGCGCCGTGTGTGCTGTGCGGGCAGCCGTGCGTCGAGGAGGTCGACGGGTTCCCCCAGCACCTGAGCGCCGAGGAATGCGCGGCCGCCATCACCGCCGCAACCCCGGCCCCGGCGCCACCCGCCGCCGTCCCGCAGCAGCTCCCTGCCGAGCACCCCACCCCCGCGCCCGCACCGGAAGCGGCGACGGAGTTCGTCGTGCCGGAGCCGGTTGTGCAACCGCCCCAGTCAGAGCAACCCCCCACCGCGCCTCCGGCCCCGGCCTCGGCTCCTGCTCCGGAGTCGACGGCCGAGGTCGAGCCGGCCGCCCCGTCGGCCGGGCCGCGGGCGCCGCGGGCGTATGCGTCGGGGTCGCTGGTCGACCAGATCACCGGGCGCGTGTATGCGGTGCTGGAGGAGTGTTCCGGGGACCTGGAGGCCGCCCAGGCCGCGCTCATCAAGGGCGCGATCCCGGACGTCATGAAGTTCTTCAAGGTCTCGCGGGTGGGCGGCCGGTACGAGCACTCCGAGTTCCCGCCGACCGCCGACGTCCTGCGCAAGCGCACCCAGAAGGGCGCGGACGAGATCTGGGAGGGCCGCCCCAAGTGGCGCAACGCCGCCCTCTTCAAGGCCGCCAGGCAGGGCGAGCAGTTCGAAGTGAGCGCCCTGGACATGAACGCCGCCTACCTGTCCGCCTTCAAGTGCTGGCTTCCGATCGGACAGCTCCGCGAGGACACCAGCGGCGTCCACGACCGGAAGAAATCCGGAGTCCACCTCATCACCCCCGCCTCCTGGGAGCACACCGACCTGCCCAACCCGCTGGGCAACCGGATGGAGCCCGGCGAGTTGTGGGTGAGCGAATCCACCCTCCGACTCCTCCTCGACTGCGCCCGCGACGGCCTAGCCGACGCCCCGGTAATCCACCGCTCCCTCGTCTCCGGCGCCACCGAAGTCCTCTTGGAGAAACTCCGCCGCGCCCTGGCCGAGGTCCGGAAAACCGCCCTCGCCGAGGGCGACGAACTGACCGTGAACTACGTGAAATCCATGTATTCTAAGCTGATCTCCACCCTCGGTGAATCCACCGCGAACCGTGATATGCGCCGCCCGGACTGGATGCACATTATGCGGGCGAAAGCGTTCGCGAATCTGTGGATGAAAGCCAACAAAATCCACAAGGCAGGATTTCAGGTGGTGGAGATTTCCGGTACGGATGAACTGCACGTGATCGGTGACTGGCGGTCGGTGTTTTCCGAGGGCCGGGACTTGAATCAGGTGAAGGAAAAGAGCACCTACGTGCTGGGGGGTAAGCGCTGATGTCGGGGTCCGAGGATCTGTGGGCACGGTGGGGCGACTGGGGCAAGTACGACGCCCGCGGCCTCAAGGGCGGTGAAGCGCTGATCCTGGAACTCAACCGGATCGTGCACTCCTCCGGCATCACCTCGCCTGTCACCTCCCGCCGAGGCCTAGCCGCCCGGCTGCGGTACCTCGACAGCCCCGCTGGCCGCCAAGCCCTCGCAGAACAAGGCGTCACGCCTCGCACGCTGCGCTCCTGGATGAAGGGGAAGGCAGCGCCCTCCCCGGCGAACCGGGAGCGGGTGGACCGCGCGTACTGGGAGCGCCGGCGGGAGAACCTGATCCGCTCCGGCTGGCTCGCCCGGCACCTGGACAACGGCGGCCGCGGCCGCCGCATGGAGATCTACCCCGTGGACCAGAGCCATGTGGACGGCAAATTCCGGCGCCCCCTGAGCGACCGCTCTATCACCGTCCGCTACATCTGGGGCGATCTGGTCAAGGCGTGGGCAGACCGCGACGAGTCTCTGATCGATGAAATCTGGGACGACGTCATCAGCGATCTCGACTCGGAATATGCGGCCTACGCATACGTCTCCTCCATCGGCATCGGAGCCTGACCGGTCCTTAGGGCGCGTCATTCGGATTATGTGGTCGTTGGTCCTGGTGTCTCGCTGACCCACCCACCACAGGCGAGGGCCACACAGGATGGGAGTGCCGAACATTCCTATCGTAAGTATGGCAAAGGCGTCGGAGAACCACACAAACCCAGGAAGGCCGCAGTAAGGACCAGGAACCCCAAAATCATTTCCCTCGTGGTGAGCGGCAGGGGAGTGGACCCCAGCAATAGGGAAATGTTCCAAAATACCCAGTAGTTTAGCCACGCGAGCGAGATCCAGTAGGCCACGCGGAAGATTTTCGCCGCACGTCCACCAAGAGGTTGCAGCAAGAGCAGTCGGCGCAAGAGGGCACGGCTTGGCTGCGGTGGCGGCGCGAAGCTGGCATCCCGGGCCGACTGATAGCAGCGGTCTAGCCAGTCCTCGGCGTCGCGAGAGACGTCCGCCGCTGGTCCCAGTTGTGTCCTCGCCTGCATCCAACCACTGATGAACTGCACCTCCAAGTGAGCCTTTTCCATCTGCGCTCTATGGCGATGCCGAATATCCTTCTTTCGTCGGTAGTCCTGCAGCATAAGGCCTGCAGATCCGGCCGCGGCGGTGGCGATTGCCGTAACGACGGGGACCATCAACGTGGTCCAAAGTGGACTGGCTTCAGGTGTGGCCATGTAGCCAACCATGGGGCGAATGTTCCCCCGAATAGGAGACGACCCGGGGTGTGTCCCTCGAAAGAGGCACCGAAAGAAAATCAATTGACCACCGAACGCTTCACATAATCCAAAGAAAGCGCCCTCAGCTCATGCTCCGTTGGCGTCCGGACTCCACACGGCCGGCCCGCCGCCGCGCCACTCGATCAGCAGCGCGTCGTCCAGGCGCACGTCGTCGGGGTCCAGGCCGGCCCGCCGCAGGAATTCGAGGAGATCGCCGGGGCCGGTGGCGCGGCCGAGGATCTCGCCGTCTACGCGGACACGGCGCCCGCCCTGGGCATCGGGCGGGTAGACGACGACACGCAGACCTGGGTTCATCCCTCCACCGTGCACCGGTACCCGGTCATTCGAGCACTCCGTGGGCGGTGTCCGGGCGGCAGTGGATACAGGCCGGCACGCCCTCGGCCAGGAGCCGGCGCACCTGCTCGGCGCCGGAGGGGATGCAGCGGTTGCCGGTGTCCCAGCAGTCCCCGGTGTGGAGGCGGACCGGGAGCCGGCCCGCGCCTATCCCGCGCTCGACCAGCCACGCCGGAGGGTCGGGCGCCGGCTGCTGCCGGGTGGTGGCGGCATCAAGCTCCTCGGCGGCGGCCAGGGCCTGCTCCGTGCGGCTGAGTTCGCCGCGCAGGTAGGTGACCAGCGTCCGCAGCCGGGGCAGGTCGGGCGGCAGGACGGACACGGTTCAGACCCCGTACTGCGCCTGCCGCGCGGCCCTGCACGACGCGCACAAGGGCGAGGCCCCGACCCCGTAGCGGCAGGTCGGAGCATGGCACCGGGCGCAGGGGCCGGTCTGGCTGGGAGCCCACGTGACGGGCTGGGGTCTGGCGATGGGGGCGGGGGAGGTCATGGCGCGCTCCTGGGGTGTGCGGACTCCTCTATTCCATCATGTGTTCGATTTTCTGGCCGACTCACATCCCGCCCGGCAGGGCACGCAAGTGTGACTGAGCGTCGTAGTTGGCCACTGAGCGTTCTAGCTGGCCGGAGCCGCAAAGCCGGCCGAGCCGGAGGCTCGACCGGTAACGCGCGAGTCCGGGAAATGGAGGTGACCTGCGTCGAAGCGTTCCTCGGCCTCCTCCTCGCCGACGTCGCCACCGACATCGACGACCTGTCGGTCCTGCAGACCGCTGCCGCCGCTGTCTGGCGCGGTGCCACTGCTCCGTTCGGTGGGCAGGTCCGGCTCCGTGCACCTGCTCCCTGACGGGATGGCAGGGTCCAGTACCATGCAGCCCAATAATTGAACGTGCTCAAAGCCTGGGGGCTTTGGTGGGGGAAGAAACGACGGGCCGCCGGCTCGCCGCCGTGCTGTGGTCGGCGCTCGCGGTGGAGGTCGCGGGACTGGTGGGGACGTTCGCTTCGGCGGACACCACCCTGCTGGTGCCGACGTTCGACGGGACTCTCGTCCTGGTCTGCGCAATGCTCCTCGCCGTGGCCGTGGCGGTCCTGCCGATCGTGATCGTGGTGCTGAAGTTGCGCGATGCCCGGAACCCTGCTGCCGTCTGGCGGGCAGTCGCCTCGGGGATCCTCGCGCTCGCACTCCTGATCATGCTGGTCAGGGCGGGCACGGGGCCCTGGGTCGTCTGGTGCGCCATCGCGATGGCCGCCTCGTGCGCGGCCACTGTCCTGTGCACCATCAGCCCGAGGGGGCTGTCGATCCAGCCGGTCCGCGCCGCAGCCGCCATCACCGTCGTCGCGCTGGTGGCGGCGGTCTCCGGCTCCTGCTCCGGGCCGTACACGGACTATCCGGGAGTGTGGACCGCCTCGAAGGACGCTGCGTCCCTGACCCTGACCGAGCAGACGGCGCCCGGGCAGGGGGGCCAGTACACCCTGCGGGTCGGGACGTGCACGGAAGAGGGCAGGTGGGTCTTGGACTACCCGCAGATGTCGACTTCGGTCCAGATGTGGCTCCACCGTGAGGGCGCGCTCGCGTGCATCCCGGGCGGACCGGAGACCTGGGTGCGCATCGTCGGCGGCAACCAGGCGGCTCCGGTCATCGCGCTTCCCGGGCTGCTTCTGACGAAGCAGTGAGCGGGCCGCTCGGGCGGCCCTCGGGCACGGGGCGCGGCGTGGGGCCGGGTTGCCGATCGGATCAGCGGCGAACCGGCCGAAGCGGGAAACCTGGTCATCAGAGCGGACTGGCAGAACGGGAACGGAAACCCCTGACGTAGCAATACAGCCCCAGTCACCCGGTATCAAGATCGCGGATCTACCGCCAAAGCCCGGCCGGATCCTCCCCGGGGCCGCTGCGGCGGCCCCACGATGTGCACGGAACCACCTGGCTGATGACTCGCGGCTGAGTAGTAACCGGTTGGCCAGGCTGGCCAACTACGACGCTCAGTCACAGCAAGGGGTGACCGAGCTCGATAGTTGGCGCTTGACCTGCCGTTCCCGACGCCGGGGGTGTGACGGCAGGGACGCGGGATCGTTGGTTGAGGCATGAAGACGATCAAGCAGGTACTTGCCACTGCCGCTCTCGCGGGCGCGGCTGTCGTGTCCGTTCCGGCCGCCGCCCATGCGTCTGCGCCGGCTCCGCTGCCGTTCCCCCCTGGTGTCGGGGGTCCTCCCGAACTCAGGTCTCCTGGGCGATGCCGCGCCTGGTGACGGGGTCCTCCCGAACGAGGTTGTCCGGGGGAACGAGGGCATCTTCGCCAAGGTCCTTAAGGGCGTCCTCTGAGGGGCGAGCGCGGGGCCGCACGGGTGACCCAACCGGCGGTCCGGCGGTAGGCGAGCACATTGAGCGCCGTAGTGGTCCAGCGGGACCAACGGCGCTCAGTCACAGGGGCTGATGCGGGCGGGCGTTAGTTGCCGCCAGCTTTGGCTACGTCGCGTTCTGCGGGTGTGACGCACTGTGTGTCTCCGTCGTAGCTTTCGCGCCATACGTAGCCCTGCAGGCAGGTGTCCGGTCCGTAGGCGCCGCCGACGGGGTCACGGTAGGGGTTGGCCCCGGTGTTGCCGCCGTACTCGGTGGTGTCGTCGTTCCCGCCCTTGCCGCCACTGCCGCCCCTGAGGATGCCGCCGGTGTCGCTGGGGCCGGTGTAGCCGCCGTACTCGGTGGTGTCGTCATTGGTCCCGGGGATGTCGGAGAGGACGCCTGCGACTGCGGACGGGGCTGCGGGTGCGGTTGCCGCTGAGGCGGGCACGGCGATGGCACCGGAAATGAAGGCGGCCGAGGCGAAGGCCAGCAGGTAGCGGGAGGTGCGTCGCGTGGGCCGGGCGTGGCGGGGGCGGTGCGTGGTGTGGGACATGAAAGCGTTCCTCGCAGGTGGGTGCCGGTGGGAGCTGCCGTCGTTCGCTACCTCCAGTAGGCGTCATGCGGACCGGCTGGTCATGTCCCAAAAAGTCGTGGCTTGACAGCTGCGGGAAGGTTCCGTACACCGCCCGAACCCCTGCTCGCGGGCTTGGAAGGGGGAGAGCAGGAAGGGGTCAGAGTGATGCTCCACCCACCGATTCAGCCGATGCTCGCGCAGTCGACCCAGACGATCCCGCCTGTCGGCCTGCCGGCCTGCTGGCGGGCCAGGTGGCCTATGAGCAGAAGTTCGACGGCCACCGGATGCTGGTCTTCACCCCCTCCGAGCCGGGCGGCCGGGTGCTGCTCCAGACCCGCCGGGGCTCCCTGGTCCTCGGCGCGGTGGCAGGCGGGTTGTTCAGCGTGTCGCAAGCCAGGCACACCGGCGGGGCTGCCATGAAGGTGGACGAATTGAAGCGCGCCGCGGAATGGCAGGTGCACAGACGCCAAAAGTACGCGGCCCTGCTCACCGCGGTGCAACGAGTGGATGCTGACGACCTTGATGTCGGCACGGCACTCTCCGAGGCCTTGCTCGTCGCGAACAAACCGCTCCGAGACAAGCTGCTGAGCTTCGAGGGGCCGAAAGAACTACGCGGGCAGCTAAAGGACCGAACCAAATACGCGGAGCTCGTCGAGGTGATGACCGCCGATGTCCGGAACAGAACAGACAGCTGAGCGCCAAAGAACTGCTTGTTCTTACGAGGGCGGCAATCGGGTCGGCCCAGGTTCAGCCTAGGGTGGCGTTGAGGAGACAGACGAGCAGGACGGCCGACAGGTATGAGCACCGCAGGGTCTGCTTGGGGGCGGCGACCGCGCCCGGCGGAGCCGAGTGCGCGGGCCGTGCGGCGTGGGCGGCGGACAGGAAGGGCATGACCGCGAGGGAGAGGGCGGCGATGAAGATGCGCGGCCGACACTCGCCACGCGGTCGGGTGGAGGCGGCGGGGCCGAACACGTCGCGCCGGTCACGCAGTACGGCCAGCTCTCGGATTGCCTAGCCTCCGTCGGCGAGCATCACCGCCAGGTACACCACGACGCGGCCCAGGTCGTGCCCGGTCCCGTGCGGCCGCCCGGTGCAGAGCGCTACTGAAAGCGCTGGTGGGCGTGGCGGCGTCGGCCGGATCCGCGAGCAGACGTGAGCTGGCGTGGTTGACCACCCCGTGCCCGTCGGCGCTGGCGATGGGCTGCGAAAAACTTGTTGGACGGGAAGGCCGGGCGATGCCACTGTCTGGCTGTGACCATGATCAAAAGCTATTCCGGAGCTGTTTCGCTGCCCGATGGCCTCGCCCTGCGACAGGCGAGGCCCGCAGATCTTGAGCAGATCGGCGCGCTCCTGTCCGAGCGCGGTGAGCCGGACGACGCCATCGACCACCGGCTGGTTGTCAGCGACCCCGACGCGGGCTTGTCCGCCTGTGCCGTGGTTGTCGACGGCGACCGGGTCGTGTCCACCGCGACGCTCCTCGACGAGGAGGTGTGCATCGGAGGCGTCCGTCTGCCCGCCGGCCAGGTGGAACTGGTCGCCACCGACAGCGAGTACGAGGGACGCGGGCTCGTAAGGGCGCTGATGCACTGGGCTCACGAGCGTTCCGCTGCCCGTGGCCACGTCGTCCAGGCGATGATCGGAATCCCGTACTTCTACCGGCTGTTCGGCTACGAGTACGCGATCGACATACCGCAGGTGCTGAACGTGAACGCCTTGCCGCCCGGCGAAGGAGCGGGCACGCTCCGTGCCGCCCGCCCCTCGGACATCCCCTCCATGGCTGCCCTGCAAGCCTCGGCCCAGAGCGGGTTCGATGTGACCACGCCGCACTCGGAGGCGTGCTGGCGATGGCTCCTGGACCACGAGTCGAGCAACCTCTGGGTTCTCGAGCATGCCGACACGGTCATCGCCACCGCGCGCACCACGCCTCCCGGTGAGGAGATGCTCCTGGCCGAGGCCGCAGCACGCGACGAGGCGGCGGCACGCGACCTCCTGAGCGGCGTCGCCGCTCTGGCATCCGGCGACGACCCGCTACGGATCGTCCATCGGGCAGGCACCGTGACAGGCGACGCGTGGCAGGAGTTCATCGACCACGAACCGCGCGGGAACGCAGAGCAGTACTACATCCGCATCCCGGATGCCGCGGCACTGCTCGACAGGCTGCGTCCGCTGTTCTGGCAGCGCCTGACCGCGGCCGGGATCGACCGCACCGGCCGGGACATCGTCATCTCCACCTTCGGCGCCCACCACCGGATTCCTGTTCTCGCTGACGGACTCGGTGAGGTCGTCACCGGCGGCCCGATCCAGTCGCCCGGAGCGGTCAAGGGCGCGGGGGTGGCGCCCGACCATCTGGCCGCCCTGCTGTTCGGCCCGCACGGAATGGAGGGGCTGACCCGGATCCGCCCCGACGTCTACTCCGCGGACGAGGAGCTGTTCCAGGCGCTTTTCCCTCCACTGACCGCGGACGTACTCAGCTACTACCTCCCGTACTAGTGTCCTGCGCCGGAAGCTCCTAGGTAGTTCCGGCGCAGGCTCGAACGGCCAACGCGCCTGATCGACGTCCGGAAACCCCGGTCGCCGAGGCGCGGCAGATCTACCGACGGAGTACTTGCGCAGGTCACTGGGCCGTTTTCGTCCGTCCAGGACAGCACGGCGCCGCGGCGGGCGTTCCAGGTGTTCACCGCCGAGCGGCCCCACAGCAGCTCCAGCGCCTCTCCGATCTCCGCGTCCTCCACCGAGGCGAGCGGCCGGTACCGTCTTGCCGTCAACAGGGTTCTCATCGGGGGTTTTATCCGGCCGTCACGGCCATCGAGTGATATGAACCCCGCGAACGGCCCCGCTCCTCTTGCCAGCCGCACCCGGTTGGTTCGGGGACTACCGGTCCGCGGTTTTTTTGCGTTTTCGGTATTGGGGGTTGGTTTTCTGGGTGGTGGTGGGGTGGTTTTCGGGTTTCTACACAGCTGCGGTTTTGATGCATGAAGTCGGCTCTGGGGTTGGGGTGTTGGTGGTTGTGTTTTTGGTATTCCGTCAGGGGGTCTGTCGTTTTTGGTATTTGGGGGGTCTCGGATTGGTGGAGGGTATTTGAATGGGGTGTGGGGTGGTTGCTGGCGTGGGTGGTGGTGTAGACCTGTGGTGGGGTGCGGTTGGGGGTGTGTGTGACGGTGTGTAGTGGTGTCGTGGGTGGGTGTTGGGGGTGGACAGGGGTGGTGGCGGCCGGGCATACTGCTACACTGCTACGGAGAGGGAGCGCGCAGCGCGACCGGCACCAGCCGGTAGGGTGGCGGTCCCGCAGGGGCCGGCCCCCGAGTCAGAGCCCCTGATAGCCCCTCAAAAGCCGTCTGACCTGCTAGAATTAGCCGAAGAACCCCGCGAACGGCCCCGCTCCTCTTGCCAGCCGGTCACCGCGGACCGGTAGTCCCCGAACCAACCGGGACCACCCCGCAGTCACCGCAGGTGACTGCCCGACCGGGCTCACTCCGCCCGGCGTCGCGCAGCGACGCAGCCCCCTTGGGAGTGACGCAGTCACTCCGCGTCGTGTCTCCGCAGGAGACCGCGCGC
>NZ_JBIBRZ010000011.1:0-121829 GCF_043076955.1 Streptomyces sp. NPDC016562
AGAGTAGGACGCCGCCGAACAATCATTGCGGAAGCCCCGCACCAGCCCCCTTTTCGGGGGGTTCGGTGCGGGGCTTTTCTGCGTTTACCGGCCGGTCAGCGGGGGCCGCCGTAGCGGGCCAGGAGATGCCAGACCCGCTTCAGGGCCTGCTGGTCGTGGCGGCCCGTGCGGGCCGCGTCGCCGATGACCCGTGGCGTAAGCCGGCCCGAGACGGCTATCTCCGTGCCGAGGTCCACGTACTCCTGGCCGCGGTACTCGGGGTGGCGGATCAGCTCGGTGACGGTGAGCTGGAATCCCCCGTGCCATTCGGTCGGACAGGGGAGTTTGGCGGCCGCGGCCTCGACCTCCGTGTCCCGGTAGCTGGGGTCCAGTACGAGGGCGGCGACATCGCGGTCGAGCCGGACCGGGGTGTGGACCTGCGCCTCGATGTAATCGTCGAGGGCGTCCTGGTCATCGGCCTCCGCCAGGGCTATCAGGGGCATGCGGGCCGCGACTCCGAAGGATTCGGGTTCGAGGTAGCTGTCCGGGTAGCAGAACGTGGTCCGGGCGAGGGCTTGCGGGGTGAGGCGGAAGTGGGCCGAGCCGAAGCGGGGGGCCGCGCCGGCCGGGTGGTGGCGGTAGTTCAAGGCGCCGTATACGGGGCGGGACTCGGGTGGGACTTCGTCGTACGCGCCGCCGAAGATGCGGCTCTCCCACTGCCAGCGGGCTCCGCCCGGGTGGGCGGTGAGGCCGCCGTTGCTCGTGCCCGTCACGAACTGAGAGCGGTACACGCCCTCCTCGGCCATCGCGGTGAGGAGGGGCACGCCGCCGAAGTCGCGGTCCGGGTGGAAGTTGAGGGTCACGGCCAGGGCCGGGTCCAGGGGCGGGCCGTAGGCGCGTGCGGCGACATGGCGCAGGGCTTCGACGTGCGGGTTTGGTGAATTCACAGATGAAGTCTGCCGGTTGGGCTCATAGGATCGCGTCCATGAACGAGCTCCAGCATGTGATACGTCCGGTGCGCGGTGACGAGTGGGAGCAGGTCAAGGCGCTGCGGATCGCCGCGCTGGGGGATCCCGCCGCCCCGGTGGCCTTCCTGGAGACGGTCGAGCAGGCCGAGGCCCGCCCCGACGCGTTCTGGCAGGAGCGGGCCCTGGGTGCGTCGCACGGGCGGGCGGCCCGGCAGTTCGTCGCCGTGGCTCCCGACGGGCAGTGGGACGCGACGGTGGTGGTGCTCGTGGAGGAGGGCGGTACCAGCGACTTCTTCGGCCAGGACGTCGAGCAGACGCAGGGGCACCTGGTCGGGGTGTTCGTGCGGCCCGAGCAGCGGGGGACCGGGCTGACCGAGGCCCTGTTCGGGGCCGCGCTGGAGTGGGCCTGGTCGCTGGAGGAGCCCGTGCTGGCGCGCGTACGGCTGATGGTGCACGAGGAGAACGCGCGGGCCGCTGCCTTCTACCGGCGGTACGGGTTCGTGCCGAGCGGCTCGGTCGTCGCCGTGCCGGGGGATCCGGCTGCGAAGGAGCTGGAGTACGTGTTCCCGCGGCCCTAGGCCGTCTCTTCCGGATCTTGCCGGGGCCCGCGCCGCCCGGCACCGCGCCTCGCTGCGTTGTCGGGGCGCCCGAGTACGTCCAGTACTCGGGCGCCCCTCCGCCTTGCGATGCACGGCACCGGACGACGCGGGCTCGACCGACAAGATCCGAAAGAGACGGCCTAGTGCGGGGCCGGGTCGAAGGTGGACTGGGGCCAGCGGGTGCGGGCCTGTTCGCGGCTGCGGCACAGGGCCAGCAGGGGGAGCGAGTCGTCCTGGAGGAGCTCGGGCAGCTGGGGGATCGGGGCGACGGCCGCGACGTCCTCCAGGACCAGGGTGAGTGGTGGGTCGAGCCGACCGTGGGATGACCGTACGGCCATGCGGCGGCCGTGCTCGACCACGTGAGAGGCGAGTGCGGTCAGCAGGGGCATCGCACCCGGGTGGGTACGGGGGTCCTCCAGCGGTTCACCCACCACGTAGAGGGTGCCCCCTTCGGCGGCGAACGATGCGAGCGCGAGGGAATCCGCCCGGTTCGGGTTGCAGGCCTCGCGGATGTGGATCGAGGTCAGGCAGGACAGGGCGTGGGCCGTCAGGCTCTGGGCGAGCTCGCGCCGTTGGGGATGGGCGGTGAGTGCGCTCTCCAGCTCGCCGGCCGCGCCGGGGGCGGCCTGGGGGTGGGTGCGCAGGATGCGGACCGGGTCCTGGGCGTTGTTGCCCTGGGCCCAGCGGTGGAGTTGTTTGAAGGGGCGGTCGTCGAGGGCGGCGGCTTGGAGCCAGCTGCGCAGGAGCGTTTCCGCGGTGTCGGCGACGGCTGCGTCGAGGCGGGCCTGGGGGCGTACGGGGGCGAGGAGGGCGAGGGCGCGGGCGGCGGCGGTGTCGCGGTCGGCGCAGCCCTCGGCCGGGTTCCAGTGCAGACGGGCCGGGGTGTCGCAGCGGTGGGAGGGGTCGTAGAGGAGGACCGGGCCGAGTTTGGCGCGGGCGTCCTTGGTCTCGGCCCAGAGGGCGGGGGAGGAGGTCACGATCAGCGCTGCCCCCTCGCTCTCGCCGACGCGCTGCACCGCGGCGCGCAGGCGGTCTTCGGGGCCGCCGTAGGTGATGCGGCTGGTGGCGGGCGGGCGTGCGGGGGCGTAGCCGAAGCCGTAGCGGTAGGCCTCGTCCACCGGGGGCGTCGGCGGCGCCGGGACGGGTGCGGGTGCCGGCGCGGGGAGGGGTGTCGGCGCCGGTGTCTGCGCGGGAAGGGGCGCCCGGGCCGGCTGGGGCTGCGGGGGTTCGTACCGTACGGGGTCCTGCGCGGCCTGTTTGGCCAGGGCGCGGCGGGACTTGGTGCGGGCGACCACCCCGATCGCGAAGACGGTGAGGACGAACATCACCAGGAGCTGGCTGATGAACAGGCCCCAGAACAGGCCCCAGCCCGAGAGGGCGGCGGGGTCCGTGTCCGGCCAGGCGGCGGCGATGTCGTGCGGCTCCGTTATCAGGGCGCGTACGGCCTCCGGGGTGCGGGTGAAGGTGACCGTGTCGGGCCAGGCGCCCTTCGCGAGGACGGCCCCGAGGCCGGTGGCCGACCAGACGAGGACCGCGAGGCCCAG
Organism: Streptomyces sp. NPDC016562; assembly: GCF_043076955.1. Lineage (NCBI taxonomy): Bacteria > Bacillati > Actinomycetota > Actinomycetes > Kitasatosporales > Streptomycetaceae > Streptomyces > Streptomyces sp. NPDC016562. The sequence continues at coordinate 3,091 of NZ_JBIBRZ010000011.1, forward strand.
GAGGAAGGCCAGCAGGGCGACGAGCAGGCCGTCGGGGATGCCGCCGCCGCGCGCGGGGGGCTGCGTAGGGGGTGCGTCGTGCATGGTCAGGCCACCGTGGTCGCGGAGCCGGGGCCGCTGCTGCGGCGGCGTTCGATGGCGAGGGCGCGTTCCTCCGCCTCCAGCTCGGCGGCCAGCATGTCGTCGTGGAGGAGGGTGGGGGCGGAGGACTCGGTCATGGCGCGGTCGGTGAAGACCAGGGGGCGTTCGGCTTCGGTGATGAGGTGTTTGACCACTTGGACGTTGCCGTTGACGTCCCAGACGGCGATGCCGGGGGTGAGGGTCGGGATGATCTCGACCGCCCAGCGGGGCAGGCCGAGGACCCGGCCCGTGGCGCGTGCCTCGTCGGCCTTCTGGGCGTAGATGGTGCGGGTGGAGGCCATTTTGAGGATGGCTGCGGCCTCGCGTGCGGCGGCGCCGTCGACGACGTCGGAGAGGTGGTGGACGACGGCGACGAAGGACAGGCCGAGGCGGCGGCCGAACTTGAGCAGGCGCTGGAACAGCTGGGCCACGAAGGGGCTGTTGATGATGTGCCAGGCCTCTTCGACGAGGAAGATCCGCTTCTTGCGGTCGGGGCGGATCCAGGTGTGTTCCAGCCACACGCCGACGATCGCCATGAGGATGGGCATGGCGATGGAGTTGCGGTCGATGTGCGACAGGTCGAAGACGATCAGGGGCGCGTCGAGGTCGATGCCGACGGTGGTGGGGCCGTCGAACATGCCGCGGAGGTCGCCGTCGACGAGGCGGTCGATGACGAGGGCGACGTCGAGGCCCCAGGCCCGGACATCGTCTATGTCGACGTTCATCGCTTCGGCGGATTCGGCCTCGGGGTGGCGCAGCTGTTCCACGATGTCGGTCAGGACCGGCTGGCGGTCGCGGATCGTGTCGACGACGTAGGCGTGGGCGACCTTGAGGGCGAAGCCGGCGCGCTCGTCGAGGCCGTGGCCCATGGCGACCTCGATGATGGTCCGCAGCAGCGCGAGCTGACCGGTCGCGGTGATCGCCGGGTCGAGGGGGTTGAGGCGGATCCCGTCGTCGTTGGCGGCGATCGGATCCAGGCGGATGGGGGTTATCCCCAGCTGCTGGGCGATCAGGTTCCACTCGCCGACGCCGTCCTCGCCCTGGGCGTCGAGGACGACGACCTGGCGGTCCTTGAAGCGGAGCTGGCGCAGGACGTACGTCTTCTCCAGGGCGGACTTGCCGTTGCCGGATTCGCCGAGGACCAGCCAGTGGGGGGCCGGGAGCTGCTGGCCGTAGAGCTGGAAGGGGTCGTAGATGTAGCCCTTGCCGCTGTAGACCTCGCGGCCGATGATGACGCCGGAGTCGCCCAGTCCGGGGGCGGCGGTGGGCAGGTAGACGGCTTGCGCCTGCCCGGTGGAGGTGCGGACGGGCAGGCGCGTGGTCTCGACTTTGCCGAAGAGGAAGCTGGTGAAGGCGTCCGTCAGGGCGGACATGGGATCTCGCATGGGCGGCACTTCCCTCCAGCTAGCGTCGGATGCCGGTGGCGAACGGCAAGGTGTTGACGAAGGCGCGGTGGTGCTCGCGGTCGCACCATTCCAGCTTCAGGTAGGACTTGCCGGCGGAGGCGCGGATGGTGCGCTTGTCGCGGGCGAGGGCTTCGGGTGAACGCGAGGACACGGTGATGTACCCGACCAGGTTGACTCCTGCCGCACCGCTGGCGAGATCTTCACCTCTTTGGTCGAGCCGGCCGTGGGCGGCGATGTCGCGGGGGTCGACGGTGCGGTTCATCTTGGCGGCGCGGCTGGCGTCGGCCTCGTCGTTGGTCTTCTCGGTGAGCATGCGCTCGATGGCCACCTCGGTGGGCTCCAGGTCCATGGTGACGGCGACGGTGCGGATGACGTCCGGGGTGTGGACGAGGAGGGGGGCGAGGAAGTTGACGCCGACGGGGGTCATCGGCCACTCCTTGACCCAGGCGGTGGCGTGGCACCAGGGGGCGCGGGTGGAGGACTCGCGGGTCTTGGCCTGGAGGTAGGTGGGCTCCACGGCGTCGAGCTCGGCCGGCCAGGCGTTGCGCTTGGTCATGGCCTGGATGTGGTCGATGGGGTGGTCGGGGTCGTACATGGAGTGCACGAGGGAGGCGAGGCGGCCCTGGCCCAGGGGCTGGCGGACGCGGATGTCGGCCTCGGCGAGGCGGGCGCAGATGTCGGTGAGCTCGCGGGCCATGACGATGGCGAGGCCGGCGTCGCGGTCGAGCTTGCGGCCCTTGTGGGGGGTGGAGGCGCGGGCGATGGTGACGGCTTCGGCGGCCAGGTCGCGGGTGTAGTGCATGCAGGCGACGAGGTACGCGCGGTGCTGCTCGGAGGAGGTGGACACCATCGACTGGAGCTGGTCGTAGGAGTCGCGCAGCCAGCCGGGGGCCTGGGTGTCGCCGCGCTGGGCCACGTCCTTGGCGTGCGCGTCGGGGTCGGCGGGCAGGGTGCGGGCGAGCATCTGGAGGCGGGTGACGAAGCCGTCGCCGTTGGCCACGTGCTTGAGGAGGGTGCCGAAGCGGTCGACGAGGGCCTCTTGGTCCTCGCTGTCGCGCAGGCCGACGCCGGGGCCCTCGATCTCGATGGCGGCGGTGACGGTGCGGCGGTCCGCGTGGAGCAGGACGGCGATCTCGTCGGGGCCGAAGGGGGCGGCGAGCCAGCTGATGCGGCCGATGCCGGGGGGCGGGCCGACCTCGACCTCGCGGCCGTCGGAGCCGCGGATGCCGGCTTCCATGGCGCCCGAGCGGTACGTGGTACCGCGGCGCAGGGTCCGCTTGTAGCTGCGGCTGATCTCGAACCAGCGGTAGAAGGTGCGGCCCTTGTACGGGACGTACACGGCGGCGAGCGCGAGCATCGGGAAGCCGGCGAGGCTGACGATGCGCAGGGTGAGGTCGGGGACGAGCAGTCCGCTCATCATGCCGAAGAACGCCCCGGCGATGATCAGGGCGATCTCGCCGGTCTCGCGGTTCTTGCCGACGATCGCGTTCGGCCGGGCCCGGCCGATGAGATACGTGCGGCGGGGTGCGACCGGGTGCATCTGGTGGGACTGGGTCGTCAACGCCCGTCACCTCCTGTGTTCCTCGTGCCTGAACTCGTACTCGTGCTCGTGCGGGGCGGGGGTGCGGCGGAGGGGACAGATCCGCCGCCGGACCCACCGCCGGAGGGGCGGCTGCTGTGGGCGGCCACGCCTCCGGAGAGGGGGTTGGCGGGGCGGGGCGCACTGCCGCCGCCGTCGCCTCCGCGGTGGGCTCCGCGGCTGCTGTGGGTCTTGATGCCCTGCGAGACGAGGGAGGCCGGGGAGCTGATGACGGCGGCTGCCTGGGCGCCGTCGGTGGCCTTGCTGCGGTTGGAGCGGGCGGAGGCGATCTCGTCGCCGAAGCCGGGGACGAAGCGGTAGATCATCGCGGAGGCGAAGATCGCCAGGAGGATGATGGCGAGGCCGGTGACGACGGCGGAGAACGCGTTCGGGCCCTTTTCTCCGGTCAGGGCTCCGGCGAGGCCGAGGACGATGACGATGACCGGCTTCACGAGGATGACGGCGATCATGATGCCGGCCCAGCGGCGGACGTGGCCCCAGAGGTTGCGGTCGACGAGCCCGGAGTACACGACGACGCCGAGGAGGGCGCCGACGTAGAGGAGGGCGGCCCGGATGAACAGCTCCAGGAAGAGGATCCCGGCGGCGAGGACGGTGACGAGGGCGACGACGATCAGCATGATCGGGCCGCCGCCGATGTCGTCGCCCTTCTTGAGGGCTTCGGAGAAGGAGCCGAAGAAGACGTCGGTCTGGCTGCCGGTGGCGGAGGCGATGACCTCGGTGACGCCGTCGGTGGCGGAGACGACGGTGTAGAGGACGAGGGGGGTGAAGGCGGAGGCGAGGACGGTGAGCCAGAGGAAGCCGATGGCTTCGGACATGGCGGTGGTGAAGGGGACGCCGCGGACGGCTCGCTTGGCGACGGCGAAGAGCCACAGGACGAGCGTGAGGATGGTGGAGGCGGCGAAGACGACGGAGTACTGCTTGAGGAAGGCGGGGTTGGTGAAGTCGACGTCGGCGGAGCCCTTGACCGCTTCGCTGAGCTTGGTGACGATCCAGGCGGCGGCGTCGGCGCAGCCGCGGGCGAGGGAGGCGAGGGGGTTGAGGGCGTCTCCGCCGTCGCTGGGCGCCAGTCCAGTCCTCGGGGTGCCCCCGGAGGTGCCCGTGCCACTCTGGCAGTACTGCTTCGAGGGGCCGTCGAGCAGGGCGCACGGGTCGTTGCTGGCCTGCGGGGTGGGCGGCGGCGTGGGTGCGGGGGCCGCGTAGGCGCGGGTGGTGAGGGCCACGACGGCAACGTTGGCGAAGGCGATCACACCGAGCCGGCCGGGGAACCGGAGGCTACCGGGCATACGTGAATCCTCCGAATTCCTTGATGGCCTTGCTCATGTCGTCGGACGTCGACACGGGGACATCACCGGGAACTGGGGCGGGCCCGTCCTGCTGGGAGTCGTCCACGACCTTCCAGTCCTCACCGATCCAGCTCAGTTCGAAGGTCCAGGTCTTCCAGAGGGTCCGGACCGGGTCGGTGGACTTGGCGCCGGACATGCCGATCAGGCCCGTGTACCAGACGGCGATCTTCGCGCTGGCCGGGCTGTAGCTTTCGACGCGCGTGCCGATCGGGACGGCGCGGGTGACGAAGGTGCTGCCCTGCGGGGGGTTTCCGTTCGCGTCGAGGCCGAGCTTCGCGAGGAAGGCCGCGGAGTAGGCCTCGTCCTGAGGACCTTTCAGCCCGGTAGCCACATCCGGTGCGTAGATCCCGTCGACGAGGGCGTGCCGGGTGTTCTTCTTGAACATGCCGTCGGAGCCGAGCACCACCGCGTAGTTGGCGGCGGCCGACTGTGCGCCCTGTTCGTCGTGGGCGAAGCCTCTGGGGATGCCGGAGGCTTTGCCGGTGACGGGGAGCGTGCCCGTGGACGTCGTCGAGGAGGCGGCCGGGGCGTTGTCGGCTGGTTTGTTTTCCGGGGTGTCGGGGGTTTGGTTCGCGAACGCGATGGCGGCGATGAGGAGGACCACCACGCCGACCACCGTGACCAGGCTGCGGGTGGGGCGGGGGGTGCGGCGGGTGGGGCCGTACGGGTCGGCGGGGGAGTCCGGGAGGCGGGTGCGGGTCTGGCCCGTGCCGCCGACCTCGCCGTGGCCGCCGCCGTACTGGTCGTCGTTGCTCATTGCGTTTCGGCCCCCTCCGCGTCGTACGACGGTAGCGCTGGTTCCCGCGCAGGCGCGGTGTGGTGAGTCCTCATCAGGTACGGCCGCGGGTGGCCCGGCTAGACGGCCATTCCGTAGACGATGGTGAAGAGGGTGCCGAGGGAGCCGATGATGAAGACTCCGGTCAGGCCGGCCACGATCAGGCCCTTGCCCTGTTCCGCGCTGAACGTGTCGCGCAGGGCCGTCGCGCCGATGCGCTGTTTGGCCGCGCCCCAGATGGCGATGCCGAGGCAGAGGAGGATCGCCACGGCCATGACCACCTCGATCATGACCTTCGCTTCGTTGCCGAGACTGCCGAACGGCCCCCAGTTCGGGGCGATTCCGCCGATGATGGTGGTGATGTCGCCCTTTTCGGCTGCCAGGATCATGTAACTCACCGCCCCTGTATGGGTAGTTCCGGAAGGCCCCGGCCCGACGGCAGGGGTTACGCACTATCTTCGCTGATGAAACCGCCGTCGTCGTCGACTTGACGGGTCTCTTTACCCGATCTCGCGGCCCGCACCCTGCCTGCGCGCTCTGACCAGCAAGAATGTGCGGTCACTCTGTGTATCACGGAGGGTGACGCCGGGCAATGATTGTCGTCTCGGCGTACGGGGGGCGGGGTGAGGGGCCGCCGTTCGGCGTAACGGGGTGCGGGGGCTTGGTCCGACTCGCCGATATTCGTACGACATGTCGGATGGTGTGACCGTTGGTCCGTACGGGGGCGTTGTCAGTGGTGCCCGGCAGGCTGGATGGCATGACGACGACTCCGTGGACCCTTGCCGATGTCGAGGCGGCCATCCGGGCGGGATGGTCCGCCGACACCTCCGAGCCCGCGGGCATCTCGGGGATCTCGTGGTCGGCCGAGAATCCGGCGTGGGGGCAGTGCGACATCACCGCCGTCGTGGTGCAGGACATCGTGGGCGGGGAGCTGGTGGTCGGAGAGGTGTTCCTCGACGGCCGGCAGGAGGGCTACCACTGGTGGAACCAGCTGCCCGGGGGGATGCGGGTCGATCTGACGCGGGAGCAGTTCCGGCGGGGCGAGGTGGTGACGCCGGGTCGGATCGTGACGCGGCCGCCGGGGCGGTTGTCGAGGCGCTGGGAGGAGTACCAGCTGCTGCGGCAGCGGGTCATCGACAAGTTGGGGCCGTTGCCCGGGGTGGTGTGGGTGCCGGGCGGCAGCGGGCCGCGGAAGCTGGCTTACACGGACTTCGGTGGGCCGGGGGCGCCGCTGCTCGCGCTGCACGGGCACTTCGGGGAGGGGGCGCTCTACGCGGACCTGGCGCGGGAGGTCGGGCCGGCGTGGCGGGTGATCGCCCTGGACCAGCGGGGACACGGGGACTCCGACCGGGCGGGGGAGTACACGCGGGAGGGGTACGTCGCGGACGCGGCGGCGGTACTGGAGCACCTCGGGCTCGGTCCGGCGGTGGTGCTGGGGCATTCGCTGGGCGGGGTCAACGCGTACCAGCTCGCGGCGCGGCGGCCGGATCTGGTGCGGGCGGTGGTGGTCGAGGACATCGGGGCGGTGGTCGAGGACGACCTGTCCTTCGCGCGGCAGTGGCCGCGGCGGGCCGCGACCCGGGACGGGTTCCTGGCGGGGGTGGGGAGTGCGGCGCCGCACCTGGCGGGGTCCCTGCGGGAGCATGCGGACGGGTGGGGGCCGGCGTTCGAGGTGGAGGACATGGTGGAGTCCCAGCGGGGGCTGAACGGGGACCACTGGGGGGACTGGCTGGCGGTGCGGAGGCCGACGCTGCTGGTGCGGGGGGATCGGAGCCGGGTGTTGTCGGCGGGGCATGCGCGGGAGATGGCCGTGCGGAGGGCGGGGGTGCGGTTGGTTGAGTTGCCGACGGGGCATGCGGTGCGGGTGGGGGATCCGGAGGGGTTTTTCGCTGCCGTGCGGGGGTTTTTGGCGCGGGTGTGAGGCCGGGCCCGTGGGTGGGGGCCGGGGCCGGGGCCGTTGCCGGGGCTCCGCCCCCGGCCCCGCGCCTCAAACGCCGGCGAGGCTGAAAGAGCGGGGCTCCGCCCCCGGCCCCGCGCCTCAAACGCCGGCGAGGCTGGATTTGGGGCTCCGCCCCGGACCCCGCGCCTCAAGCGCCGGCGGGGCTGGAGGTGGCGGCGGGGGCTGGAAGAGCGGGGCTTCGTGCCGGGTCCCGCGTCTCGCGACGGTGGGGTTTACGTCCAGTGGGTGGGGTGGGTGAGGGTGGGGGGGATTTGGGTGGTGGGGGTGCCTTGGGCTGCGTTGAGTTGGGGTTGGGTGAGGAAGATGGCGCCTCGGAGGTCCGCGTCGCGGAGGTTGGCGTCGCGGAGGTCTGCGCCGATCAGGTCGGCCGTGCGGAGGTCGGCGTGGCTGAGGTCGGCGGCGATCAGGTAGGCGCCGCGGAGGTTCGCGCCGCGGAGGTTGGCGGCGGAGAGGCGGGCGCCCATCAGGTCGGCGCCGCGGTGGTTCTTCTTGCGGCCCGGGACCTTGGCCCGTACGAGCTCGCTGGTCTTCAGGAGCAGGGTGTTGGCCTCCTGGCGCAGGGCGGCGACGTCCAGGTCCGCCAGGGCGGCCGCGTCGGCGCGCGTCCACTGCTCCGTGTCGGCCAGGGCGCGGCGGAGCTGCGCGTGGACCGGGGCGGCGTCCGGGAGGGTCAGGGCCTCGTTGATGTAGAAGAGCAGCTCGTGCAGCTGTCGCATCACCGGGAAGGCCTCGAACATCGCGCGGGCCGTGCCGGGGTGGGTGCGCCAGTCGCGGCCGCCGAAGGTGACCTGGGAGATCTGCTGGCCCGCGCCGTAGCAGTCGAAGACGGTGCAGCCCTGGAAGCCCTGGTCGCGCAGCCGGGTGTGGATCGTGCAGCGGAAGTCCTGCTGGAGGTTCTTGCAGGGGGTCCCGGCGGGCTTGTTCACGGCGAAGTCGTTGGACTTGGCGAAGGGCAGGGCTACGCAGCAGAGCGCGAAGCAGTTCGCGCAGTCCGCCTGGAGGACGGGGAGAGTGGTCGGCACGTGCCTATTGTCTCCCGGCGTCGTCAGCGGTGAGCATCGCCGCATGACAGAAGTGATCGCAGTCGCCGTTATTACCCTCCTCGCCGTGATCAGCCCGGGCGCCGACTTCGCCATGGTGGTCCGCAACAGCTATCTCTACGGGCGGCCCACCGGCCTGTTCGCCGCCGCCGGGGTCGCGGCGGGCGTGCTGGTCCACGTCTCCTACACGATGCTCGGGGTCGGTCTGCTGATCGCCTCCTCCACCGCGCTGTTCACCGCGATCAAGCTGGCGGGCGCGGCCTACCTGGTGTGGATCGGGATACGGACCTTCCGGGCGCGGGCCGAGGTGACCGTGGACCTGGAGTCGAAGCCGGGGCTGACCGGGGCCGCGGCGATGCGGTCGGGGTTCTTGACCAACGTGCTGAATCCCAAGACGACGCTGTTCGTCGTCTCGACCTTCACGCAGGTCGTCCACCCGGACACGCCGGTGTGGCAGCAGGCGGGCTACGGGGTGTTCATGTCGGCGGCGCACCTGGGCTGGTTCGGGGCGGTCGCGCTGTTCTTCTCCGACTCCCGGCTGCGCGACCGGATGCTGAAGGCGCAGAAGACGCTGAACCGGGCCATCGGGTCGGTGCTGGTGGGGCTGGGGGTGGGGCTGGGGTTCGCCCGCTGAGGGGGCGGCGCGGGGCTGGTGCCGCCGGTTACCTGTCGGTAGCGTGCTGGGTATGGGCGCTGTCGAGGGGTTCTTCGAACGAGTTGATGCCGGGCGGTTCACCGCCACCGAGTACACGCGCGGCCCCTGGGACCCGGGCTCGCAGCACGCCGGCCCGCCGGCCGCCCTGCTCGGGCGGGCGGTCGAGGAGCGGCCGGGTGCGCGGGCGGACATGCGTATCGCCCGGATCACGTACGAGATCCTGCGCCCGGTGCCGATCGGTGACCTGGAGGTCACCACCAGCGTGGTCCGGGCCGGGCGCAGCACCGAGGTGGTCGAGGCCGCCCTCGGCCCGGTGGGCGCCGCGCCCGTGATGCTGGCGCGGGCCCTGCGGATCAGGGTGGCGCCGGAGGCGGTGCCGGCCGTGGTGGCGGGGCCGCAGCTGCCGCCGCCGGGGGAGGTGGAGGTGACGCCGTTCTTCCCGGTGCCGTGGGAGCGGGGCTACCACTCGGCCATGGAGACCCGGTTCACGCAGGGCACGTTCGTCGAGCTGGGTCCCGGGACGTGCTGGATGCGGATGAAGGTGCCGCTCGTCGCGGGGGAGGAGACCAGGCCGCTGGACCGGGTGCTGATCGCCGCCGACTCGGGCAACGGCATCAGCTCGGTGATGGACTTCGGGCGCTACGTGTTCATCAACAGCGACCTGAGCGTCCACCTGCACCGCCATCCGGTGGGCGAGTGGGCCTGCGTGGAGGCCCGTACGAGCGTGGACGCGGCCGGGATCGGGCTGGCCGACGCGCAGCTGCACGACGAGAAGGGGCCCATCGGCCGCAGCGCGCAGAGCCTCTTCGTCGCGCCCCGCCAGGAGGGCGGCCGGGCCGGGGCGTAGGGGTCAACCCGGCTGCGAGGCAGGGCAGTCGGTGTGGCAGGCTCGGCCGGGTGGAGGCGCTCAGCTCGACCGATCCGGCCCGCATAGGGGCCCACGCACTGCTCGCCCGGCTCGGCGCCGGTGGCATGGGACAGGTGTACCTCGGGCGTTCCCCGGGTGGGCGCCTGGTGGCCGTCAAGGTCATCCGGGACGAGATCACCGGCCACCCGGAGGCGCTGGCGCGCTTCCGCCGGGAGGCCGGGACGGTGCGCGCGGTGCGGTCGGCGTACACGGCGAACCTGATCGACGCCTCGCTGGCGGCGCCCCCGTTCTGGATCGCCACCGAGTACGTGGCCGGCCCGACGCTCGCGCACGCCGTCGGGGCGGGCGGGCCCCTGCCGGCCGAGACCTGCCGCCGGCTGTTCGCGTCGCTCGCGGAGGGCCTGGCGAGCGTCCACGCGTACGGGGTCACGCACCGGGACCTCAAGCCGCAGAACGTGATCCTGGGCGCGCAGGGCCCGCAGCTCATCGACTTCGGCATCGCGCGCGGCGTGGAGGACACGGCTCTCACGCAGGACGGCCAGGCGCCCGGGACGCCGGGGTACACCGCGCCCGAGGTGCTGCTGGGCGGCGAGGCGGGGCCGGCCGCGGACGTGTTCGCGCTCGGGGCGACGCTCGCGTACGCGGCGACCGGGCGGCCGCCGTTCGGCACGGGCGTGGCGGCCACGGTCAGCTACCGCGCGGTGCACGAGCCGGTCGACGTGGCCGGGGTGGAGCCGGATCTGGCGGCGCTGATCGGGGCCTGTGTGGCGAAGGACCCGGCGGCCCGACCCGGGCCGGCCGAGGTCATCAGCCGCTGCGGCGTCCGGGACGCGCTGGTGGACGACCCGGTGTACGTGGGGCTGGGGGCGCTCGGGGAGCCGGTGCCGGTGCACGAGATGCGCACGCAGGGGCCCGGGTATCCGTACGTGCCCACGCAGCAGGCGCATCCGGCGTACGAGGTGCAGCCCGCGGGGCCGGAGCGCCCGGCCGGTCGGCGGCGCGGGGCCCTGGCCGGTGCGGGGGTGGCCGTGACGGTGGCGCTCGCGCTGGCGGCGTGGAAGCTGATGCCGTTCGACGGCAGCCGGGACGAAGCCGGAGGCTCCGGTTCCACGGCCACGCCCCCCGCAGCGGCATCCGGCGGCCCGGCGTCCGGCGGCCCCGCGTCCGGCAGCCCCGCGTCCGACGGTCAGGCGCCCGGAGCCGCCGCCTCCAAGGGCGGCGCCAAGCCCCCGGCCCCCTACATCGAGAACAACCGGATCTCGCGCTACCTGTGGACCCCGTCCCCCGATCCGGACAAGGCCGCGCACGGGGTCGGCCAGTGCAACCAGGTCCCCGAGGCGAAGACGCCGGGCGCCGACTTCCAGTACTCGGTCTCGACCACCCGCTCCGACCCCGGCCCCGGGGCGGCGCCCGGCACCTCCGTCCGCATCAGCATGCGCGTCAAGTACGCGGAGATGGCGCAGACGGCGCCCGATCCGTACTACGTGGCCGTGGCGGTCAAGTCCCCGCACGACATCTCACCGGACACCGGCAAGCCCTTCCCCATGGACAACAGGGCCGTCGGCTACACCAGCAAGCCCACCGACGTCTACACCCACTGGAAGTCGGGCGGCGACGTGACGCTGACGTATCCGGACGACTTCGCGCAGCACGCCGCGGGCAAGACCTGGCCCGCCGTGCCCGTCGGCAACGACCCGGGGGACTGGACGGTGGTGTTCTACCACGTCGAGGATGACCCTACGAAGTACGACAGCATTGCCTGCACCGGCTTCCAAGTGGGGTAGTAAACATGCGACACGGCCGAATCGCACGTTGAAGTGACGGGGATGGGGGAGGGTTGACGGGTGCGCAGATTCTGGATGGCCGGTGGGATCGGGATCGGGCTGTGTCTGACCTTCGTGGCGCTGCTCGTCGTCGGGACGTACTCGGCCGCGGCGGGCCTGGCGGGCGCGGCGGGTGGCCGGGCCGTGGGCCTGACCAAGGGGGCGGTGCCCGCCAAGTACCAGTCGCTGGTGGAGAAGTGGGGCGCGCTGTGCCCCGCCATCAGTCCGCCGCTGCTGGCCGCTCAGCTGTACTCCGAGAGCGGCTGGAACCCGAGCGCCGTCAGCCCGGCGGACGCGCGTGGCATCGCGCAGTTCATCCCGGGCACCTGGGCGGGGCACGGCATCGACGGGGACGGCGACGGGGACCGGGACATCTGGGACCCCAATGACGCCATCCCCTCCGCCGCCTCCTACGACTGCGAGCTGGCCAAGGACGTGGCGAGCGTGCGCGGCGACGCGACGTCGAACATGCTGGCGGCGTACAACGCGGGTGCCTACGCGGTCATCAAGTACGGGGGCGTGCCGCCGTACAAGGAGACCCAGGGCTACGTGAAGGCCATCACGACCCTGGCGAAGAGCTTCGAGCGGCCGGTGGGCCGGGTGGCGCCCTCGCAACAGGCGGCCGGAGCCATCTACTTCGCGCAGAAGCAGCTGGGCACGCCGTACCTGTGGGGCGGTAACGGAACGCCCGACCAGGACGGGCGGTTCGACTGCTCGGGGCTGACCAAGGCCGCGTACGAGACGGTGGGGATCCAGCTCCCGCGGGTCGCCAACGACCAGTACAACGCCGGGCCGCACCCCTCGCGCGATCAACTGCTGCCCGGGGACCTGGTGTTCTTCTCCGATGATCTGACGAACTCCCGGACGATCCGGCACGTCGGGCTCTACGTGGGCGGCGGCTACATGATCAACGCCCCCTACACCGGGGCCGTGATCCGCTTCGACAAGATCGACACGCCGGACTACTTCGGTGCGACGCGCGTGACCAAGGACGGCGCGGAGGCCCTTCCGGAGCGTTCCGCTCCTGGTCGGACGCCGTAGCAACTCTCCGTGAACCAAAGGCCCTGAGCTGCGACGACGTGTCACTCTTCGATAACGTTGGAGTGATCATTCGGTGGAGAGTGGAACGTAGTCGCCAGAACGGGCGTTCCATGAACGCGGGGGTTGATCAAGTGGGGGGCGAAGGGGCGCACACCGGCGTGCGCCCGCGGGCGAACCACGGCAAGGGCAAGGGGCCGCATCACCATGGCTGGACTCACAACCGGTGGGCCGAACGTGGATGTCAGCCTGCTGTACGAGGTCAACGGACAGGCCCGGCAGGCCCCGGGCTGGCTGGACCGGGCCGTGAGCCTGGCCGGTGAGTACGGAATCGTGCTGGCCCTGGTGCTCCTGGTCCTGTGGTGCTGGCGCGCCGCCCGCCGGCAGGACGAGGCCACCGCCGTCGAGTCCTTCGCCGCGCTGGTGTGGGCCCCCCTGGCCGCCGCGCTGGCCCTCCTCGTGAACGTGCCGCTGCGTCAGTTCGTCGCCCGCCCGCGGCCGTTCCACCAGCACGACGGCCTGCAGGTGCTCGATCCCGGCTTCGGCGCGGAGATCGGGAACACCGGCTTCTCCTTCGTCAGCGGGCACACCACCCTCGCGATGGCCCTGGGCGTGGGCCTGTTCGTCGCCAAGCGGAAGTACGGGGTGCTGGGCATCGGGCTCGCGCTCGCCGAGGGCTTCTGCCGCGTGTACATGGGCGTCAACTACCCGACCGACGTGATCGGCGGGCTCGCGCTCGGCACCGCCGTCGTCCTGGTGCTCGCGCCGCTCGCCATGGCGGTGCTGACCCCCGCGGTGCGGGCGGTGGCGCGCTCCCGGCGCCTCGGGCAGCTCGTACGGTCCAAGGGCCGGGCCCTTCCCCGGCCGGTCGGCCTGCCCCAGGCGCAGACCCCGCCCGCGGGGCAGCGTACGCACGAGAGCGACCTCGCCGCCTGACCCCGCCTGACCCCGCCTGACCCGTACGGCCGGGCCCGTCAGGTCTGCGCGTACGAGTCCCATACGGCGAGCAGGACGGCCACCAGGAGGCACAGCCCCGCCGCGCCGAAGCAGACGCGGACCGCAGGCGGGCGGGGGCGGGGCGTCACGGGTCGCCGCCGTCGGTGTCGCCCTGGCGGCGGTACTGGGAGCGCAGCCACAGCCCGGTGGTGACGGCCGCGGCGGAGGTGACCCCGACGGCCAGGGCCACGTCGGCCGGTCTGTCCGCCGAGCCCACGGGTCTGGCCCGGGCCGCGGCGGCCGGGGCGGACACGATGAGCAGGGCCCAGAAGAGGGCTGCGACGCGGGGTGCGGATCCTGGCATGAGTCAAGGGCATCCGCTGCGGCGCGCCCCGGCCAGCCGGGCCGTCCGAACGGGCGAGAGCCGCTACGAGCCACCCAGCCACCCGTCGGGCTACCCCGCCGGGTGGCGGGCGGCGTCCTTGCGGGCCAGGTCGCGGGAGCGGCGGGCCGGGCCGGTCCATCCGCAGGTGCAGACGGCCAGGCAGAACGAGCCGCGTTCGGCGGTGGACGTGGCGTGGCCGGCGGCGGACGGCTGGGCCGCGGCGTCCGGGCGCGGGAGCGGCACGGAGGCGAGCGGAGGGAGCGGGGGCGCGTCGGTAGGCGGTTCCACGGCTCCACGGTACCTGGGGGGGACGGCGGCCGGGGAGCCCCGCGGCCCGTGACGGGAAACCCCGGACCTCGTTAAACGGAGCGGGTGGGGGCCTCGGGCAAACAGCGGTCATGCGTTGGGGGTTGGCAGGCGATGGTGGTTCACCGGCACAAGCGTCGGCGCGAACGTGCGGGTGAGGCGTTGCTCGCCGCCGGCGTCACCCTGGCGCTCACCGCGATGAGCGGCTGCGCGGGCGACGCCGCCAGCGACGACCGGCCTCCGGCGGACCCGGCGGCGGTGGTCCGCGGGGCCGCCGACGCGCTGGCGAAGACGGGGAGCGCGCGGACCCGTACGGCCATGGAGATGGCCACGGGCGGCACCCGGGTCACGATCCGCGGCGAGGGCGGGGTCGACTTCAAGCACCGGATGGGCCAGCTCCTGGTGATGCTCCCGGCGGACGTGAAGGGCAAGGCGGAGCACCGGCCCATCACCGAACTGCTCGTGCCGGGCGCCCTCTACATGAAGAACCGCGGTGCGGGCGTGCCCGTCGACAAGTGGGTCCGGATCGACACGACGGCCCTCGCCGACGGGAACCTGGTCACGGGCGGGGCCACCGATCCGCTGGTCGCGGCCGAGCTGCTGCGCGGGGCGCAGGAGGTCACGTACGTCGGGGAGACCGAGGTGGCGGGCACCAGGGTGCGGCACTACCGGGGGACGACCGACATCGGACGGGCCGCGCGCAGCGCGGTGCCGGAGCTGCGGGGAGCACTGGAGGCGGCGGCGAAAGGGTTCAGCACGGACACGGTGCCGTTCGACGCCTACCTGGACGAGGAGGGGCGGCTGCGGAAGGTCCGGCACCGCTTCACCTACGTCAACAATGGCGTGATCGATGTCTCGTCGACGACGCTGCTGTACGGGTTCGGGACGCCGGTGACCGTCGTATTGCCCGCAAGCGGGGACATTTACGCGGGGAAGATCGCCGAGTAGGGCGGCGGCTGGGGCGATCGGGCCATGGGCCGGTATCCGGAAATGGTCCATCCGTGTCATGCGGGGGAAGGCCCCGGCTCCCTACGCTGGGACCGGGCGCCGGTGAGGGCCGGTGGACGGTGGCAGATTGAGGTGACACGCGTGACTCCCGCAGGCGGTACGACGGTGCAGGACCACGTGGCTCTCGCCGAGATCGAGCTCTGCGGCGAGCTGATCATCGCGGCGTCCGCGGCAGCCGAGGAGCGGCTCAGCCAGGACCGGATCGACGAGGTGTTGATGGGGATCTGGGCCGGCTGACCGCCGTGTCCGGGGCTCACGCACGCGCCGAGGCGCAGCAGGTCAGGTGCGCAGGAGCCGGGCGATGGCCTTCGTGGCCTCTTCGACCTTGGCGTCGATCTCGGTGCCGCCCTTGACCGCCGCGTCGGCGACGCAGTGGCGCAGGTGTTCCTCCAGGAGCTGGAGGGCGAAGGACTGGAGCGCCTTCGTGCTGGCCGAGACCTGGGTGAGTATGTCGATGCAGTAGACGTCCTCGTCGACGAGCCGCTGGAGGCCGCGGATCTGGCCCTCGATCCGGCGCAGCCGCTTGAGGTGCTCCTCCTTCTGGTGGTGGTAGCCGTGGACCGCTCCGCCGTCGTGGGGGTTCCCCGCCGCCTCGATGGTCGTCATACGTCCTCCCGTGCTGCGGAATGAGGGGGCGCGAAGGTGCATACCCCTCATGGGTATAGGGTACTGGGCTCCGCCCGATGGGGCAGGGGTCCCGTGGTCCTCACTCTGCCTGATGGAGGACACTGGGGAACCGCCGGTTAGCCGTGGCCGGGGGATGCGCCTAGCATCAGCCTGACCGAATCCAATGCACCCCGAGGACCTCACGTGCGATTTCGTCTGACCCCCAGGGAGACGAGCTTCTACGACATGTTCGCCGCATCCGCGGACAACATCGTCACGGGCTCCAAGCTCCTCATGGAACTGCTCGGAGCGGACTCCTCCGCCCGGGCCGAGATCGCGGAGCGGATGCGGGCTGCGGAGCACGCGGGAGACGACGCGACCCACGCGATCTTCCACCAGCTCAACTCCTCCTTCATCACGCCGTTCGACCGCGAGGACATCTACAAGCTCGCCTCGTCGCTCGACGACATCATGGACTTCATGGAGGAGGCCGTCGATCTCGTCGTCCTCTACAACGTGGAGGAGCTCCCCAAGGGAGTCGAGCAGCAGATCGAGGTGCTGGCGCGCGCGGCCGAGCTGACCGCCGAGGCCATGCCGCACCTGCGGACGATGGACAACCTCACCGAGTACTGGATCGAGGTCAACCGGCTGGAGAACCAGGCGGACCAGATCCACCGCAAGCTGCTCGCGCAGCTCTTCAACGGCAAGTACGACGCCATCGAGGTGCTGAAGCTCAAGCAGATCGTCGACGTGCTCGAAGAGGCGGCCGACGCGTTCGAGCATGTTGCGAACACGGTGGAGACCATCGCGGTCAAGGAGTCCTGAACCTCGTGGACACCTTCGCTCTGGTCGTGACCATCGGTGTCGCGCTCGGCTTTACCTATACGAACGGTTTTCACGACTCCGCGAACGCGATCGCGACCTCCGTCTCGACGCGGGCGCTGACCCCGCGCGCGGCGCTGGCGATGGCCGCCGTCATGAACCTCGCCGGTGCCTTCCTGGGCAGCGGGGTGGCCAAGACGGTCAGCAAGGGCCTGATCGAGACGCCGCACGGCAACCGGGGCATGTGGATCCTCTTCGCGGCGCTGGTCGGCGCGATCGTGTGGAACCTGATCACCTGGTACTTCGGTCTGCCCTCGTCCTCCTCGCACGCGCTGTTCGGCGGCATGGTGGGCGCGGCGCTGGCCGGCGGCATCGGCGTCCTGTGGGACGGCGTGGTCGAGAAGGTCGTCATCCCGATGTTCGTCTCCCCGGTCGTCGGCCTGGTCGCCGGCTACCTGGTGATGGTGGTCATCCTGTGGCTCTTCCGCCGGGCCAACCCGCACAAGGCGAAGCGCGGCTTCCGTATCGCGCAGACGGTCTCGGCGGCCGCCATGGCGCTCGGTCACGGCCTCCAGGACGCGCAGAAGACGATGGGCATCGTCGTGATGGCCCTGGTCATCGCCGACGTGCAGGCCGCGGACGCGGCGATCCCGGTGTGGGTCAAGATCGCGTGCGCCGTGATGCTGTCGCTGGGTACGTACGCGGGTGGCTGGCGGATCATGCGTACGCTCGGCCGCAAGATCATCGAGCTGGACCCGCCGCAGGGCTTCGCGGCCGAGACCACCGGCGCCTCGATCATGTTCGGCTCGGCGTTCCTCTTCCACGCGCCGATCTCCACCACCCACGTGATCACCTCGGCGATCATGGGCGTGGGCGCGACCAAGCGGGTGAACGCGGTCCGCTGGGGCGTGGCCAAGAACATCATCCTCGGATGGTTCATCACGATGCCGGCGGCGGCCCTGGTCGCCGCGGTGAGCTTCTGGATCGTGAACCTGGCGTTCGTCTAGCCGGCGACGAGAACCAGCCAGGACGAGAACGGGCCGGCTCCCCCCACCCAGGGGGAGCCGGCCCTTTTCTTTCTTCCGCCGTGCGGTGGCACCGCCATGCAGCACCGCAGGACGCGGGGTCACGCGGCGCAGCCGCGTGAGGTCTCGTCCGGCCGGTCTAGCCGAAGCGGCCGGAGATGTAGTCCTCGGTCGCCTGCACGGACGGGTTCGAGAAGATCCGGTCCGTGTCGTCGATCTCGACGAGCTTGCCGGGCTGGCCGACCGCCGAGAGGTTGAAGAAGGCGGTGCGGTCCGAGACGCGGGCCGCCTGCTGCATGTTGTGCGTCACGATGACGATCGTGAAGCGCTCCTTGAGCTCGCCGATCAGGTCCTCGATCGCGAGGGTGGAGATCGGGTCGAGCGCCGAGCAGGGCTCGTCCATCAGCAGGACCTGGGGCTCGACCGCGATGGCGCGGGCGATGCACAGACGCTGCTGCTGGCCGCCGGACAGGCCCGAGCCCGGCTTGTTCAGGCGGTCCTTGACCTCGTTCCAGAGGTTGGCACCCTGGAGGGACTTCTCGACGATGTCCTGGAGCTCGGACTTCTTGAAGGAGCCGTTCAGCCGCAGGCCGGCCGCCACGTTGTCGAAGATCGACATGGTGGGGAAGGGGTTGGGGCGCTGGAAGACCATGCCGACGGTGCGGCGGACCGCGACGGGGTCCACGCCGGGGCCGTACAGGTTCTCGTCGTCCAGGAGCACCTTGCCCTCGACGCGGCCGCCGGGGGTGACCTCGTGCATGCGGTTCAAGGTGCGCAGGAAGGTGGACTTGCCGCAGCCGGAGGGGCCGATGAAGGCGGTCACGGAGCGGGGTTCCACGGTCATCGAGATGTCGTCGATGGCCTTGTGGGCGCCGTAGAAGGCGGACAGTCCGCTGACGTCGATTCGCTTTGCCATGAGGGGTCACTTCGCTTTCGTGAGTCGCGTCAGCGACCGGTCTTCGGGGCCTTCCAGCGGGCGATGCCGCGGGCCACCAGATTGAGGATCATGACGAAGGCGATCAGTACGAGCGCTGCGGCCCATGCCCGGTCGTAGGAGGCTTCACTGCCGACCTTGTACTGCTCCCAGATGTAGAGCGGGAGCGAGGACTGGGCGCCTTCGAAGGGGTTGCCGTTGATCAGCTGGGAGCCGAAGACGAGCAGCATGATCGGGGCGGTCTCGCCGGTGATGCGGGCGACGGCCAGCATCACGCCGGTGGAGATGCCGCCGATGGCGGTGGGGAGCACGACCTTGAGGATCATGCGCCACTTCGGCACACCGAGGGCCAGGGCGGCCTCGCGCAGCTCGTTCGGGACGAGCTTGAGCATCTCCTCGGTGGAGCGGACCACGACGGGCATCATCAGGATCGACAGGGCCATGGACCCGGCGAAGCCGGAGGGGCCGAAGCCGAGCATCAGGTTCCAGGTCGTCAGGATGAACAGGCCCGCGACGATGGAGGGGATGCCGGTCATGACGTCGACGAAGAAGGTCACGGCCCTGGCGAGCGGGCCGCGGCCGTACTCGACGAGGTAGACGGCGGTCAGCAGGCCGACGGGCGCCGCGATCAGGGTGGCCAGGCCGACCTGTTCGATGGTGCCGAGCAGGGCGTGGTAGACGCCGCCGCCCTGGTCGAAGCTGGTCACGCCGTTCATGGAGTGACTGAGGAAGTTCCCGTCGAGGAGCTTTGCGCCGCGGCTGACCGTGGTCCACATCAGCGAGAACAGCGGGACGATCGCGAGGACGAAGCAGACCCACACGACGGAGGTCGCGACGCGGTCCTTGGCCTGGCGGCGGTTCTCGATCACCGCGCTGGCGGTGTAGGTGACGGCCACGAACAGCAGGGCCGCGATCAGGCCCCACTGGACCTTGCTGTGCAGGCCGAAGACGAGGCCGGTGCCGCTGCCGAGGGCGATCGAGAGGACCGCGATGCCGGCCGGGGCCCAGCGGGGCAGCCCGCCTCGGGTGAGGGTGGTGGGGGCGGCGGACTTGGTGGCCCGCGTGGGCCGCTGGTCCTGGAGTGTGTGGCTCATCAGGCGTTCGCCCCCGAGAAGTCCTTGCGGCGAGCGATGATCAGGCGGGCTGCACCGTTGACCAGCAGGGTGAGCAGGAAGAGGACCAGACCCGAGGCGATCAGCGCGTCCCGGCCGAACTCGTTGGCCTCGTCGAACTTCGCGGCGATGTTCTGCGCGAAGGTGCCGCCGCCCGGGTTCAGGACGTGGAACGAGATCAGGAAGCTCGGGGAGAGCACGGTCGCGACGGCCATGGTCTCGCCCAGCGCGCGGCCGAGGCCGAGCATCGAGGCGGAGATGACGCCGGAGCGGCCGAAGGGCAGCACCGCCATCCGGATGACCTCCCAGCGGGTCGCGCCGAGGGCCAGGGCGGCCTCCTCGTTCATGCGCGGGACCTGGAGGAAGACCTCGCGGCTGACGCTGGTCACGATCGGCAGGATCATGATCGCGAGCAGGATGCCGACGGTGAAGAGCGAGCGGGCGACGCCGACCTGGGTCTTGTCGAAGACGTACGTCCAGCCCAGGTACTCGTCGAGCCAGAGGTTCAGGCCGTTCAGCTGCGGGACGAGGAAGAGCGCGCCCCAGATGCCGTAGATGATCGACGGCACGGCGGCCAGCAGGTCGACCACGTACGCGAGGGGCGCGGCCAGCTTGCGCGGCGCGTAGTGCGAGATGAACAGGGCGATGCCGACGGCGATCGGAACCGCGATGGCCATCGCGATGATCGAGCTGACGACGGTGCCGAAGAGCAGGACGGCTATGCCGAAGACGGGCGGGTTGGCCGACGCGTTCCAGTCGAAGGTGGTGAGGAAGTTCCCCTCGTTCTTCGACAGGGCGATGGAGGCGCGGTAGGTGAGGAAGGCGGCGATCGACGCCATGATCACCAGGAGCAGGATGCCGGAGCCCTGGGAGAGCCCGGCGAAGATCTTGTCACCGGCGCGGCCGGTGGACCTCGTGCTCTGGGTGACCGGCGGAGCCGTGTCTGTCTGGGCGGGTGTGGTGGAAGCCATGGTCTTTCCGGTCTGTGTGGGGGGCGGGCCCCCTGGCGGCGGTGCACCGGATTCCCCTGGGTGAAGGGGAGGGTCCCCGAGGTGTCGGCTGCCCGGACGGGGGTGGCCGACACCTCGGGGCTCAGGACTAGCCGAGGTTCTTGATGACTTCGCGGACCTTGGTGTTGATCTCGGCCGGGATCGGCGCGTAGCCGTTCTCGCTGAGGATCTTCTGCCCCGCGTCGGAGGCGGCGTAGTTCAGGAAGGACTTCACGGTCGGGAGCGTCTCGGCCTTGTTGCCCTTGTCGCAGACGATCTCGTACGTCACCAGGACGAGCGGGTAGGCGCCCTCGGCCTTGGTGGCGTAGTCGAGCTTGAGGGCCAGGTCGGAGCCGGTGCCGGAGATCTTGGCGGCGGCGATGGCCTTGGAGGCGTTCTCGCCGGTGGCCTTGACCGGGGCGGCGGCGCCCGTGTTCAGGTCGACCGTCTTGATGCCCTGCGAGCTGGCGAAGGAGAGCTCGAAGTAGCCGATCGCGCCGTCGACCTGCTTGACCTGCGCGGCGACCTGGGAGGAGCCGGAGGCGGACTGGCCGCCCGGGGCGGCCCACTTCTTCGCGGCCTCGTACGGCCAGGCGTCGGGCGCGGTGGCCTTGAGGTACTTGGTGACGTTCTCGGTGGTGCCCGAGTCGTCGGAGCGGTGGAAGGCCTGGATGGGGGTGGAGGGAAGCGTGACGCCCGGGTTGAGCTTCTTGATCGCCTCGTCGTCCCACTTCTTGATCTTGTCGTTGAAGATGTTGGCGACCGTGGCGGCGTCCAGGTTCAGCTTCTCCACGCCGGCGACGTTGAAGCCGAGGGCGATCGGGCCGCCGACCATCGGCAGGTCGACGGCCTGGCCACCGGTGCAGATCTTCTTCGACTCCTCGACCTGCTCCGGCTTCAGCGCCGAGTCGGAGCCGGCGAAACCGACGGTGCCCTGGTTGAAGGCGACGATGCCCTCACCGGAGGAGGAGGACTTGTAGTTCACCTCGACGCCCGAGCAGGCGGCCATGTAGTTCTTGATCCACAGCTCGACCGCGTTCTTCTGCGCGGAGGAGCCGGAGGCCAGCAGCTTGCCCTTGGCGTCGTCGCACTTGACGTCGCCGGCGGCGGCCGCGGAGGGCTTCGTCGTGCCGTCGGCGGTCTTGGTGTTGTCGTCCGAGCCGCACGCCGTGAGGACCAGGGCGCCGGACACGACGAGCGCCCCGAGGGCGGAGGCACGAAGCATGTTCTTGCGCTGAAGCTTCACTTTCGGGTGTTCCTTCCAGAAGCCGCCGGCCGCTTTCTGTATCGGGGCGGCGTGCGAAGAGGACTACGTCGGTTGCCCGGGAGGCCGCTCGCTGTGTCCGGCGACGCGCTCCGTGCACCACTGAAATTAGGCAGAACAGGTGAAGCGGCCGACCGGGGAGAGTGAACGGACGGTGAACCGTGGCGGACGACCCGGTGCGTTCCGGCCGGAGCGCCCCCCGGGGTCATCATCCGTTATCCGGCCGTTACCTCGGTGTGACCGCGGGCTCCGGGAGCCAGATGGCCTGAAAGGCGCGGCGGGCCGCCTCCACCTCGTGGCGCTGGTCGGCGTGCAGCACACCGAGGGCGTACGCCGTTGCCGGGGCGATGCGCGGGGTGCGGGCCGCCGTCGCGGAGGCGGCGGCCGCCTCGGCCGCGTCGCGGTGGCGGTCCAGGGCCGCCCCGGCGGCCGCCGGGCGGGTCACGTCCCCGCCGAGCGCCTCCTGGGCGTAGCGGTGGACCCGCAGGAGGCGGCGCACCTCGTGCCAGGACCCGTCGTGGTCCGCGTCGTACGGGCTCGGCGCCGCCCCGGAGCCACCGGCCGGCGGCAGTGCCGCGACCGCGGCCGACAGCCGGGTTTCGGCCACCGCGGCCAGCGGGACCAGGACCTGCGAGACGCACCCCCGGGCCGCGACCGGATCCAGCGGGACCTCCGACGCCAGCACCGCCACCGCGTCGGCCACCGCGTGGAAGCGGGCGGAGCCGAGCGCCTGCAGGGTGGCCGAGTGGGCGCGCGTACGGGCCAGGGTCAGCTGCCGCTCCAGCAGGGCGCCGGCCCGCGCCGAGCCCACCGTCAGCGCGCCGGCCGTGCCGCGCGCCACCGGGACCCGGGGCGAGCCCGACAGCCGGTGCAGCGCGTCCAGCAGCCGGGTCAGCCGGGCGGCGTACGCGTGCTCGTCGGCCAGCGTCGAGGACAGCCACACCAGCTCGGTGCGCAGCCCGTCGGCCCAGGAGGACTCGGTCACTCCCCGGAAGGTGGCCAGGGCTCCGCTGATCCGGCGCGCAGCCCCCCGCAGGCTGCGCGCCGCATCGCCTCCGTCGGCGCCGTCGGCCCCCGCCCCGGACTCCGTCCGGGGGGAGCCGCCCTCCTCGTGCAGGCGCAGCCCGCGCAGGAAGGCGGTGGCCTGGGAACGCAGGTACGCGCCGAGCACGTCACCCGCGTCCCCCGTGGCCGTCATCACGTCATGGTTTGGCTGAGCCACGCCGGCGCCTCCGCGCGTCTATGAGCATCTCCTGTACGTGCCGCAGCGGCTGGCCCTCCGCGTCCGTGCTGTGCCGGGTCCACTCGCCGTCCGGGCCCAGGTGCCAGGAGGACGTGAGGTCGGACATGCCGGTTTCCAGCATCCGGTCCAGGGCCGCGCGGTGGGCCGGGTCGGCGACCCTGACCAGTGCCTCGATACGGCGGTCGAGGTTGCGGTGCATCATGTCGGCGCTGCCGATCCACACCTCGGGCTCGCCGCCGTTGCCGAAGGCGAAGACCCGGGAGTGTTCGAGGAAGCGGCCGAGGATCGAGCGGACCCGGATGTTCTCCGAGAGCCCGGGGACCCCGGGGCGCACGGCGCAGATGCCGCGCACCCAGATGTCGACGGGCACGCCCGCCTGCGCGGCCCGGTAGAGCGAGTCGATGAGGGCTTCGTCGACGATCGAGTTCATCTTCAGGCGCACGTACGCGGGGCGGCCGGCCCGGTGGTGGTCGGCCTCCTTGTCGATGCGCGCGATCAGGCCGTCGCGCAGCGAGCGCGGCGCGACGATCAGCCGGCGGTAGGTCTCGCGGCGGGAGTAGCCGGAGAGCCGGTTGAAGAGGTCGGAGAGGTCCGCGCCGACCTGCGGGTCCGCGGTGAGCAGGCCGAGGTCCTCGTAGAGCCGGGCGGTCTTGGGGTGGTAGTTGCCGGTGCCCACGTGCGCGTAGCGGCGCAGCTGGTCGCCCTCCTGGCGCACGACGAGGGAGAGCTTGCAGTGGGTCTTGAGGCCGACGAGCCCGTAGACGACGTGGCAGCCGGACTCCTCCAGCTTGCGCGCCCATTTGATGTTCGCCTGCTCGTCGAAGCGGGCCTTGATCTCGACGAGTACGAGGACCTGCTTGCCGGACTCGGCGGCGTCGATCAGGGCGTCCACGATCGGGGAGTCGCCGGAGGTGCGGTAGAGCGTCTGCTTGATGGCGAGGACGTCCGGGTCGGCCGCGGCCTGCTCCAGGAACCGCTGCACCGAGGTGGAGAAGGAGTCGTACGGGTGGTGCAGCAGCACGTCCCGCTCGCGCAGGGCGGCGAAGATGTCGGGCGCGTGCGCGGACTCGACCTCGGCCAGGTCCCGGTGGGTGCCGGCGATGAACTTCGGGTACTTCAGCTCGGGCCGGTCCAGGGAGGCGATGCCGAACAGGGCGGTCAGGTCGAGCGGCCCGGGCAGCGGGTACACCTCGGAGGCGTTGACGTTCAGCTCCTGCACCAGGAGGTCCAGCACGCCCGGGTCGATGGACTCCTCGACCTCCAGGCGCACGGGCGGCCCGAAGCGGCGCCGCATGAGCTCCTTCTCCAGCGCCTGGAGGAGGTTCTCGG
The DNA here is from genome assembly GCF_043076955.1 of Streptomyces sp. NPDC016562. NCBI lineage: Bacteria > Bacillati > Actinomycetota > Actinomycetes > Kitasatosporales > Streptomycetaceae > Streptomyces > Streptomyces sp. NPDC016562. The sequence continues at coordinate 27,678 of NZ_JBIBRZ010000011.1, forward strand.
CGTCGTCCTCCTCCACCTCCAGGTCCTCGTTGCGGGTCACGCGGAACATGTGGTGGGCGAGCACCTCCATGCCCGGGAAGAGCTCTTCCAGGTGCGCGGCGATGACGTCCTCCAGCGGGACGTAGCGCTGCGGTGAGGCCTCCAGGAAGCGGGAGAGGATCGGCGGGACCTTGACCCGGGCGAAGTGGCGGTGGCCGCTGGCCGGGTTGCGCACGACGACAGCCAGGTTGAGCGAGAGGCCGGAGATGTACGGGAACGGGTGCGCGGGGTCCACGGCCAGCGGGGTCAGCACCGGGAAGATCTGGTTGCGGAACAGGGTGAAGAGGCGGGCCTGCTCCTTCTCGGTGAGGTCGGGCCAGCGGATCAGGTGGACGCCCTCCTCGGCGAGGGCCGGGGCGATGTCCTGCTGGAAGCAGGCGGCGTGCCGGGCCATGAGCTCGCGCGAGCGGGTCCAGATCAGGTCCAGCACCTCGCGGGGCTGGAGGCCGGAGGCCGACCGGGTGGCGACACCGGTCGCGATGCGCCGTTTGAGTCCGGCCACGCGGACCATGAAGAACTCGTCGAGGTTGCTCGCGAAGATCGCCAGGAAGTTGGCGCGCTCCAGGAGCGGGGTCGTCGGGTCCTCGGCCAGCTCCAGCACCCGCTCGTTGAAGGCCAGCCAGCTGCGTTCCCGGTCGAGGAAGCGGTCCGCGGGCAGCTCGCCGCCGTCCTTGTCCTCGTAGGTGTCCGGGTCGGCGTCGAGGTCCGGATCGAGGTCCAGGTGGGGGCGGTGCGCGGCGATGGAGCCTATGCGGGGCGTCGCGGGCGCCGGGGCGGCCGCCTGGCCGTTCGCCCGCGCGTGGGCTTTGGCACGGGCCTTCGCGTCGGCCTTGGCCTCGGAGTGTTCCTCCGCCTTCGCACGGGCGGCGGCGGACAGGTGCGACGGGTGCTGGGCCGGGACCTCGGTGGGGCCCGTGCTGGGCTGGTGGCTCATGACTCCATTGTTCCGCGCACGCGGCAGGACGGGCGCGTCGGAAGTGTCGGCCGTCAGTCGGAGTCGGGGCTGCATTCAGCGACAGTCGCAAGGCCGTCTGAATGCCCGGTGAATGGCATGTGGCTTCCCGGCTCTGGCTGGGGCACGAGTCGTGGGGGCGGGGCGGCGGGCGGCCCGCCCCACCCCCCGCCCGCTCAGCTCTCCGTGCGGTACATCAGGTCGACCTCGTGCGTGGTGAAGCCGAGGCCCTCGTACACGGAGAGGGCCGCCGGGTTGTCGGCGTCCACGTAGAGCATGGCCGTCGGCAGGCCCTGGGCCGCGAGGTGGCGCAGGCCGATCGCGGTGAGGGCCTTGCCGAGGCCGCCGCCCTGGGCGCCGGGGCGCACTCCGAGGACGTAGACCTCGCCCAGCTGCTCCGCCGCGTGGACCTTGGTCCAGTGGTAGCCGATGAGCTCCCCGTCGCGCTCGGCGAGGAAGAAGCCCTTGGCGTCGAACCAGGGCTGCGCGATCCGGTCGTCCAGGTCCCGCTGGGTCAGCGAGCCCTGCTCGGGGTGGTGGGCGAAGGCGGCCGCGTTCGCCGCGAGCCATGCCGCGTCGTCGTCGCCGGGCACGAAGGTCCGTACGCTCACGCCCGCCGGGAGCACCGGCTCGGGCAGCGGGTCGCCCTCGGCCAGCGGCCGGCGGAGCTGGCGCAGCTCGCGGAAGAGGGTCAGGCCGAGGACCTGCGCAAGGTGCCGGGCGGCCGGCTTGCCGCCGTGGGCCCAGACCCGCAGCCGCTTGCCGGAGGCGGCCAGGAGGGCCATCCCCATCGCCCGGCCGTGGCCGCGCCCCCGCAGGGACGGGTGCACGATGAGCTCGGCGGCCGGGGCCTCCACCGGGTCGGTGTCCTCCAGTTGCCCGTACGCGGCGAGCCGGCCGCCCTCGGTGAGCAGGAAGTGCCGGATCCCCTCGCGCGGTCCGCCGCGCAGCTGGAGCCGTCCCTGCTCGGACACGGCGGTGGTGCCGTCCGTACGGGCGCCGTCCTCGATGAGGTCGGCGATCGCGTCGGCCTGTTCCTCTGTCAGCTCGTCGAGGGTCTGAATCTGCCGTCCTGGCTCCAGGGCCGCTGCTGCGTCAGTCATGGCACGAGCCTACGACCGCGAGGGGCCGCGGGAGGAGTCCGGCCCGGGGGGAATGTCTCCCACGCGTAACCAGCTCGATACCCGCTACCCCCTGTCGTGCTACGCGCGTTGACCATAGGCTTCCCCGGACCTCCCAAGCAGTATCGCTGTCCACAAAGGGGACTAAATGTCAGCGACGCCACAACGGCACCGCCGAACCCGCCGGTTGACCTTCGCCGCCCTCGCCGTCACGGCCGGGGCCGGGGCGATGGTCGCCGCCGCACTGCCGGCTGGAGCCGCGAGTGGTGGCGGTGCGGCCAAGGGCCGGACCGTCGATGTGCAGATGCTGTCGTTCAACGACTTCCACGGCACGCTGGAGCCCCCGCAGGGCTCCTCCGGCAACGTGAGCGAACGTCAGGCCGACGGCACCACCAAAGCCATACCCGCGGGCGGGGTCGAGTACCTCGCGACCAGCCTGCGCGAGGCCCGCAAGGGCCACGAGTACTCGGTCACCGCAGCGGCCGGTGACATGATCGGCGGCAGCCCGATGCTGTCCGGCATCTTCCACGACGAGCCGACCGTCGAGGCGCTGAACAAGCTCAAGCTGGACGTGTCCAGCGTCGGCAACCACGAGTTCGACGAGGGCAAGGCCGAGCTGCGCCGCATGGTGTACGGCGGCTGCCACCCGGTCGAGGGCTGCTTCGAGTACGGCAAGGAGTTCACGGGCTCCGAGTTCAAGTACCTCGCCGCGAACGTGACGGACGAGAAGACCCAGCGTCCGATGATGTCGCCCACCTTCGTGTGGAAGAAGGGCGACGTGAAGATCGGCTTCATCGGCGTCACCCTGGAGGGCACTCCGGACGTCGTGACCGCCGAGGGCGTCAAGGGCCTGAAGTTCGGCGACGAGGTCGAGACGATCAACAAGTACGCCGCCGAGCTGAACAAGCAGGGCGTGAAGTCGATCGTCGCGCTGATCCACGAGGGCGGTCTGCCCGCGAGCGGCGCGTACAACTACGACTGCGACGTCCCGGGCGCCGGCGCCGGCATCTCGGGCGCGATCGTGGACATCGCGAAGAACGTGGACCCGAAGGTCGACGCGCTGGTCACCGGTCACACGCACCAGGCCTACTCGTGCAACATCCCCGACCCGGCGGGCAACCCGCGCACGGTCACCTCGGCCGCCTCCTACGGCCGGCTGTTCACGGACACCACCCTCACCTACGACCGGCAGACCAAGGACATCGTCCGTACGCCGGTCGCCTCGCCCAAGCCGGTCAACAAGGTCGTCACCCGGGACCAGCCCAAGGCCCCGGACATGACCGAGCTGATCGACCGCTGGAAGGCGCTCGCCGCCCCGATCGCGAACCGCCCGCAGGGCTTCATCGCGGCCGACATCCCGGGCCGCGGCTCGGACGCGCCCGAGAAGCCGCTCGGCGACCTGATCGCCGACGCGCAGCTGGACGCGCTGGCCCCGGCCGACAAGGGCGGCGCGCAGCTGGCCCTCATGAACCCGGGCGGCATCCGCGCCGACCTGGCCTACAAGGCCGCGGGTGAGGAGGGCGACGGTGTCGTGACGTACGGCGAGTCCTACACGGTCCAGCCGTTCAACAACATGATGAACATCGTCGACCTGACCGGCGCGCAGCTGATCACCGCGCTCCAGCAGCAGGTCAGCGGCCCGGTCAACGGGGTGAGCCCGAAGATCCTGCAGGTCTCGAAGGGCTTCACGTACACCCTGGACATGACGAAGACGGGCGCGGACCGCGTCGTCGTCGACTCGGTGAAGCTGAACGGCGCGGCCATCGACCCCGCCAAGACCTACCGCGTCGCGATGAACGAGTTCCTCGCGGGCGGCGGTGACGGCTTCACCGTCCTGAAGCAGCACAAGAACAAGCTGGTGGGCGCGTCCGACCTGGACTGCTTCAACGCCTACCTGATGAAGTCGACGGCGGCGACCCCGATCGCGCCGCCGGCGGCGGACCGGATCACGGTCGTCAAGTAGCACCTGGAGCAACCCCGGTGAGGGGCGGCGGGCCGGTCGGCCCGCCGCCCCTTCGGCGTTCTCAGAGGCCGGCGAGGAACGCCGCGACGGCCCCGTGGAGGCCCTGGGGGTCCTGGAACGGCACGAAGTGGTCGCCGTCCAGGGGCGCGTACGAGGTCCCGGGCCGCCGGGAGACCATCGCGTCGGCCACCTCCCGCGTCAGGGCCTGGCTGCGGGTGCCGTGGACGAGCAGCGCCGGGCAGTGGCTCGCGAGCCAGGCGTCCCAGTGGTCGCCGCGGCAGGCCTCGATCGAGTCGAGCTGGTCCTGCGGGTGGAACGGCAGCCGCCAGCCCGTCCCGTCGGGCAGCGGGCGCAGCGCCTGCGCGACCATCTGGGCGCCCAGGGGTCCGGCCGCGTCGAGCAGTTCCTCCCGGGTGGGCGCGGTGTAGCGCGCGCCGCGCAGGAAGCCGAACCACTCGGAGTCCGCCGGGTGGATCTCCACCGTGGTGTCGACGACGATCAGCGCGCCGACCCGGTCGGGGTGGCCGGCGGCCAGGTACTGGGCGTTGAGCCCGCCGAGGCTGTAGCCCAGCACGGCCGCGGGAGCCCGGACGCCGAGGTGGTCGAGCAGGGCGACGGCGTCGGCGACGTATCCCTCGCGCCGGTAGTCGGGGGCCCGGTCGGAGTCGCCGTGGCCGCGCTGGTCCGGGGCGATGACCCGCCATGCGTCGCCGAGGGCCTGCGCGAGGCCGGTGAAGGCGGCCCCTTCGGACATGCCGCCGTGCAGGGCGAGCAGCGGGCGGCCCGGGCCCCCGAAGTCCCGGTAGGAGAGGGTGCGGTCGTCGATCTTCAGCTCGTGGCGCATGGCCGGTCCTCCGGTGGTCCGTGGATCTTCGGATGGGTGCAGCCTGCCAGTATTTGGGCAAGCGTGCAAGACGTACGTCTAGGGCGCACGCCCAAATCCGGGGCGCGGATACGATCCCGGCATGGGAAATCGCGAGGACCTGCTGGCCGGAGCGCGCCGCTGCCTGGAGGAGAAGGGCTACCTGCGCACGACGGTGCGCGACATCGCCACCGCCTCGCAGGTGAGCATGGCCGCGATCGGCTACCACTTCGGGTCCCGGGAGGCGCTGCTCAACCAGGCGCTCTTCGCGGCCATGGACGAGTGGGCCGCGGGCTCCGGCCGGCTCACGGGGCAGGGCGAGAGCGCCGAGGCGCGGTACGCCGACACCTGGGACCGCAAGATCCGGGACTTCGGCGACATGCGCTGGCTGTGGCTCGCCAACGTCGAGGCCTTCGTGCACGCCCAGTCCTCGCCCGAGCTGCTCGCGACCCTGGCCGAGGGCCAGCGCAGGTCCCGGCGCATGGTGGCCGCGCAGCTGCGCGGGGTGCCCGAGGACGCGGTCGCCGAGGAGGACGTACGGGCCCTCGGGTCCCTGCACATCGCGCTGCTGACCGGGGTGATGGTGCAGTCCCTGACCGACCCGGAGCAGGCGCCGAGCGGGGCGGAACTCCTCCAAGGGCTGCGCACCATGGTGGAGTTGCTCGAAAAGCCGACCCCTACCGACAGGTAGTAAAGGCCGGTCCGGCACGCCATAATCCCGTCCCACCACTGGGTCGGGAAAAGGGGCGGGCATGGGCATGCGCACGGGCACGGGCACGGTCGCGGGAATGGACCGGCGGGCGTTCCTCGTCGGAGCACTGGCCACGGGCGTCGCCGTAGGGCTCGGCGCACCAGCCGCCGCGGCCACGGCCACGGCGCTCGGCACCCAGGACTGGATGGCGGCCCTCGGGGACTCCACCGCCCTCCAGCGGATGACCATCCCCGGCACCCACGACTCCGGCGCCCGCCAGGGCGGCCTCTACGTCGCCTGCCAGAACACCTCGATCAGCGAGCAGCTCGACTCGGGCGTCCGCTTCCTCGACGTCCGCTGCCGGGTGACGGGCGGCTCCTTCGCCATCCACCACGGGTCCTTCTACCAGAACCTGATGTTCGGCGACGTCCTCGTCGCCTGCGCGGACTTCCTGGCGGCGCACCCCTCCGAGACCGTCCTGATGCGGCTCAAGCAGGAGTACTCCACCGACAGCGACGCCACCTTCCGCGCCGTCTTCGACGACTACCTCGACCGCCGCGGCTGGCGCCCGCTCTTCCGGATATCCGACACCCTGCCCTCGCTCGGGCAGGCCCGCGGGAAGGTGGTCCTGCTCGCCGACAACGGCGGTCTGCCCGGCCTGCGCTACGGCGACGGCAACGTCTTCGACATCCAGGACGACTACAACGCCGAGCCCTTCGCCAAGCGCGGCAAGATCGAGAACCACTTCCGCAAGGCCGTCCAGCAGCCCGGCAAGCTCTTCGTGAACTACACCAGCACCTCGGCGTACATGCCGCCCCGCTGGAACTCCGACCGGCTCAACCCCCAGGTGCACGCCTTCGTCGACGGCGCGGAGATGGCCGGCCGGACCGGGCTCGGGATCGTCCCGATGGACTTCCCCAACACCCGCTCCGGCCTGGTCGCCTCACTGCTGCGGCACAACCCCGTCTGACGGCAGCCGCGGCGGCGGGGCCGGCGCCCCCGGGATGCGGAGCACCGCCTCCGTGCCCGGGCCGCCGTCGGCCGCCGCCCGCAGCTCGGCGCTGCCGCCCGCGCGGGCCGCCGTACGGGCCACGATCGACAGGCCCAGGCCGCTGCCGGGCAGGGCGCGGGCCGACGGGGAGCGCCAGAACCGCTCGAAGACGTGCGGCAGGTCCTCGGCCGGGATGCCCGGCCCGTGGTCCCGTACGGTCAGCTCACCCGCCCGCAGCGTCACCTCGACCGCGCCGCCCGGCGGGCTGAACTTCACCGCGTTGTCCAGGACGTTGACCACGGCCCGTTCCAGGGCGGCCGCCTCGCCCCGTACGTACCAGGGCGACAGGTCGGAGCTGAAGGACAGCTCCGGGCCGCGCAGCCGGGCCCGGGACAGCGCCGCCCCCGCGATCTCGTGCAGGGCCACCACCTGGAGCGGGCTCCCGGCCCCGGCGTCCGGCCGAGACAGCTCCTGGAGATCCCCGATGAGCGCGGCGAGCTCCGTCATCTGCGCCTTGACCGAGGCCAGCAGCTCCCGCCGGTCGTCGGGCGGGATGGCCCGGCCGGTCTCCTCGCTGCGCGCCAGCAGCTCGATGTTGGTGCGCAGGGAGGTGAGCGGGGTGCGCAGCTCGTGCCCGGCGTCCGCGATCAGCTGGGCCTGGCGCTCCTGGGAGGAGGCCACGGCCGCCGTCATCGCGTTGAAGGACCGCGACAGGCGGGCGATCTCGTCGTCGCCCTCGTCGGGGATGCGGACGGTGAGGTCCTCGGTGCGCGCGATGTGCTCGACGGCGTCGGTGAGTTCGTCGACGGGCCGCAGTCCCGTACGGGCCACCCACAGGCCGGCCGCGCCCGCGCCGACGACGCCGATCCCGCAGACCAGGAGCAGCACCCAGGCCAGGGTGGACAGCGGCTTGTCGATGTCCGCGAGGGGCTTGGCCACGGTCAGCGCGGCGGGCTGCCGGTCCACCAGGGCGGGCTGGGTGTAGACCCGCACCGCGGTGCCGTCGGAGGTGGTCGCGTCGTAGAGGACGGCCCCGCGCCGGCGCTGGGCGACCTCCAGGTCGAGCTTGGTGACCTCCAGGGTGTTCTTGCCGTCGACCCAGCAGTGCCGGCCGTCCGCCAGCACGATCTGCACCTGCGCGCTGAGGTTGTTCGCGGGCCGGTCCGGCAGGGCGCCGCCGCTGACGCAGCCGATCGCCCCGTACACCTGGTTGGCCTGCCCCTCCGCGTTGGTGGCGCGCAGCGTGCTGTCCAGCTGGTCGCGGAGCTGGGTGCGCACCATCACCCAGGACACGGCGGCCACGGCGGCCACGGCGAGCGCCACCGCCACCGTGACCAGCAGGGCCAGGCGGGAGCGCAGCGGCAGTGCGCGGAACCGGGCGGCCGGGCCCGTGCGGCTCACTCGGGCCCGCTCTCGCCGGCGCGCAGGACGTAACCGACCCCGCGCACGGTGTGGACCACGCGCGGCTCGCCGCCCGCCTCGGTCTTGCGGCGCAGGTACATCACGTACACGTCCAGGGAGTTGGAACTGGGCTCGAAGTCGAAGCCCCAGACGGTCTTCAGGATCTGCTCGCGGGTCAGGACCTGGCGCGGGTGCGCGAGGAACATCTCCAGCAGCGTGAACTCGGTACGGGTCAGCTCCACCGGGCGCCCGGCCCGCGTGACCTCGCGCGTCGCGAGGTCCATGCGCAGGTCGCCGAAGGTCAGGACGTCCTCGTGGCCGGCCTCGCCGCCGCCCTGCGGGGCCGCGTAGGAGCTGCGGCGCAGCAGGGCGCGGACCCGGGCGAAGAGTTCGTCGAGCTCGAACGGCTTGACGAGGTAGTCGTCGGCGCCGGCGTCGAGACCGGTGACGCGGTCGCCGACGGTGTCGCGGGCGGTGAGCATCAGGACGGGCGTGACGCTGCCGGCGGCGCGCAGCCTGCGGGCGGCCGTCAGCCCGTCCATGCGCGGCATCTGGATGTCGAGGACGATCAGGTCGGGGGCGTAGGAGGCCGCCTTGTCGAGGGCGTCGAGCCCGTCGACGGCGGTCTGTACGGCGTACCCCTCGAAGGCGAGGCTGCGGCGCAGGGCCTCGCGCACGGCCGGTTCGTCGTCGACGACGAGGATCCGGGCTTCGCCTTCGGCGCCCATGCCGGTGGTTGCGGACATGGCTGGTCCCCCTGGGGTGGTGGTCTTCGGTGCGGGCGGGCGTCTCCCAGCCTCGCACGAGGGGCTAGGACGGGGCGCCGAAGCCACCGGCCGAGGAGTTGAGGGTGTCGGAGCCGGTGGAGCCGGTGGAGCCTTTGCCGCCGGGGCCGCCCTTGCGCAGGGAGGGCAGGTCGGCCTTGACCGTGTTGACCGGGATGGCGAAGCCGAGGCCGACGCTGCCCGCGCTGGAGCTGTCCTTGGACGGGGAGTAGATCGCGGAGGGCATGCCCACGACCTCGCCGTTCATGTTGAAGAGGGCGCCGCCGGAGTTGCCGGGGTTCAGGGAGGCGTCCGTCTGGATGGCCTTGTACGAGGTGGTGTCCGAGCCGGGGTTCCCGTTGAACTGCCGGCCGTCGAACGAGAACGGCCAGCCGCCGTCGTCCTGCTGGCGGCGCTGCGGGGCCTGCTGCTCCGACTTCGGCACGTTCACCTCGCGGTCCAGCGCGGACACGATGCCGCTGGTGACCGTGCCGGTGAGGCGGTCGGGGGAGCCGATGGCGACGACCTGGTCGCCGACCTTGACCTGGTCGGAGTCACCGAGCCGGGCGGGGGTCAGGCCTTTCGCGCCCTGGAGCTTGATCAGGGCGAGGTCCTTGTCGGGGTCGGTGCCGACGAGCGCGGCCCGGTACTTCTTGCCGTCGCTCATCGTCACCTCGATCTCGGAGGCGCCGTTCACGACGTGGTTGTTGGTGACGATCTCGCCGTCGGCGGTGACGACGATGCCGGAGCCGGTGCCCTGGCCGGAGCCGGTGCGGGTGTCGATGCGGACGACCGAGGGGCCGGCCTGCTCGGCGACGCCGGAGACGGTGCCGGTGCTGGACTGCGAGACGTTGGTGCCCCTGAAGCCGCCCCCCGCCGTGCCGTTCTGGTGGCCCATCAGCTGCTGGACGCCGGCCGCGGTGCCGCCGCCGATCACGGCCGCGGCGAGCGCGACGGCCGCCAGCAGCGCGACCGGCCGCTTGGCGCGGGGCGCGGGGGCGGCGGCATGGGCGGGACCGCGAGAGCCGTGGCCCCCGCCGCGAGAGCCGTCGCCTCCGCCGTGCGAGCCGTCGTCCCCGCCACCCGCACCGCCGGCGGGCGGGACCGTCTCGCCCCGGATCACCGGCGGCTGGTGTGCCTCGTGCCAGCCCGGGGCGGCGGGCGGGTAGGCGGGCGGCGGCGGGTACGAGCCCTCCGCGGCGTCCTGCGCCAGCCGGTCACGTCCCCGCTGCCAGTCCTCGCCGAACGGCGCGGGCTGGGTCGGGCGGTTCTGGGGGTACTCGCCTTCGCGGCGGAAGCTCTCGGTCATGGCTACGACTCTGGGCGGCGAGGATGAGAGCTTCCTGAGACCGGCCTGAGAAGCCCGACAGAACCGCGTAATGCCCGATATAAGTCCGCTTCCGTCGACCCTCCGGCTCCGGTATCTTGAACGCGTTCAGATGAACATGTTCAAATCTAGGGGCGGGTATGGGCGCGGACGTACGTCATAAGGTGGCCGACGGGTCGTGGACCTGGGCCGTGGCCGCCGCTCTGTCGGCCGTGACGATGGCGCTCGTCGGGTTCGGGGCGGGCGGCCCCGTGGCGCTGGGTCTTCTCCTCGGGCTGGCGGCGCTGGTCGCCACACCGCTCTCGCTGCGGCGTCGACCGAAGGCCTTCGCGGTGGTCTGCATCGTCGTGGGGGCGGTGATCCTGCCCCTGGGGCTGCTCTTCGCCCTGTTCGGCGTGCTGGTGTTCCTCCCACCGGGCCCGCTGCTGATCGTCGCGGCCTACGCCGACCGCCGTAACCGGCCGGACGACCGCGTGGTGATCCTGGCCGTCGCGACGTCGATCGCCGCGACGATGGCCTTCATGGCGCTGTGACGCGAGCTCTCCCGCCCCGTGCGGCTTTAGCGGCAGCCGCAGGAGCGGCGGATCACCAGGGCCGACGGGAACTGCTTGAGCCGTTCGCGGCGCGAGCCCGCCACGCGCAGGGAGTCGTCCAGGACGAGGTCGACGGCCGCGCGGGCCATCGCCGGGCGGTCCGAGGCGATCGTGGTCAGCGGCGGGTCCGTGAGGGCCGCCTCCTTGACGTCGTCGAAGCCCGCCACGGCCAGCTCCCCGGGCACGTCGATGCGCAGCTCCCGCGCCGCGCGCAGGACGCCGATGGCCTGGTCGTCCGTGGCGCAGAAGATCGCCGGGGGGCGGTCCGGGCCGGACAGGACCTCCAGGGCCACGCGGTACGCGTCGTATCGGTTGTACGGGGCCTCGAAGAGCCGGCCCTCCACCGAGCGGCCGGATTCCTGCATGGCCCGGCGCCAGCCCTCGACGTGGTCGGCCACCGGGTCGCCGACCGACGGGGTGTTCTCCACGCCGCCGATGCAGGCGACGTACTCGTGACCGTGTTCGAGCAGGTGCCGCGTCGCGAGCTGGGCGCCTCCGATGTCGTCCGTGATGACGGCGACGTCGTCGATGGCCTCCGGGCGCTCGTGCAGCAGCACGACGCGCGCGTCCCAGGCCTCGATCTCCGTGGCGGCGCGCTCGCTCATGCCCTGGCTGACCAGGATCAGCCCCGAGACCCGCATGCCGAGGAAGGCCCGCAGGTAGTGGACCTCGCGCTCGTCGCGGTAGTCGGAGTTGCCGACCAGCACCATCTTCCCGCGCTCGGCCGCGGCCTGTTCGACCGCGTGCGCCATCTCCGCGAAGAACGGCTGCCGGGCATCGGGGACGATCATGCCTATGAGGTCGGTGCGCCGTGAGGCCATCGCCTGGGCGACCCGGTCCGGGCGGTAGCCCAGGTCCTTGATCGCGGCGAGGACACGCTCGCGCGTGGCCGGGGCGACCGGCCTGGGTCCGTTGTTGATGACGTAGCTCACGACGGCGGTAGAAGTACCCGCAAGTCGCGCTACGTCATCCCGCGTCACCTTGGCCACACGCGGGAGTCTACGCGGGGTGACCTACCTCTGGGCAGGGCGTACGGGGGAGTGGATGCTCACAGGATCTTCGGCCGACCGGGTGACGGCGGTGGTGGCCTGCGCGGCCGCCTGGGCGGCGGCCTTCTGGGCCGCCTGGGCCGCGGCCTCCGCCGCCGCCCGCTCGACCTTCTCCGGGGTCACGAAGCGGTAGCCGACGTTGCGGACCGTGCCGATCAGCGACTCGTGCTCGGGGCCGAGCTTGGCGCGCAGCCGCCGTACGTGGACGTCGACCGTCCGGGTGCCGCCGAAGTAGTCGTAGCCCCAGACCTCCTGGAGGAGCTGGGCGCGGGTGAAGACCCGGCCCGGGTGCTGCGCGAGGTACTTGAGCAGCTCGAACTCCTTGAAGGTGAGGTCCAGCACCCGCCCCTTGAGCTTGGCGGAGTACGTCGCCTCGTCCACCGACAGATCGCCGTTGCGGATCTCCATCGGGGAGTCGTCCGAGCCGAGCTGCTGGCGGCCGGTGGCCAGGCGCAGCCGCGCCTCCACTTCGGCCGGTCCGGCGGTGTCCAGGAGTACGTCGTCGATGCCCCAGTCGGCGGTGACGGCCGCGAGGCCGCCCTCGGTGACGACCAGGATCAGGGGGCAGCCGGGCCCGGTGGAGCGCAGGAGCTGGCACAGCGAGCGCACCTGCGGCAGGTCGCGGCGGCCGTCGACGAGGATGACGTCGGCGCCCGGGGTGTCCACGAGGGCCGGGCCCTCGGCCGGGGCCACCCGGACGTTGTGCAGCAGCAGACCGAGGGCGGGCAGCACCTCGGTCGAGGGCTGCAGCGCGTTGGTGAGCAGCAGGAGAGAGCTCACGACCGACCACCTGCCCGGGTCGGACGGTGGTGCACGGTTCGCTGGTCCATCACGTCGGTTCCTCCTCGGTCCCGTCGAGGACGTGCGTGGTACTGCTTCGTACGGTTCTCTGGCGCCCTGTGCGGTCCCCGCGCCCTGGGGTCCGCATGGATACCACTGTTCTCGGTTCGTTCAACGTGCTGAAAGCACAAAAGGACCCGGGGGCAACGTTGCCCGGATCCTCTCGCCAGCAGAATAGCCCACCCTTCCTTTCCGGGCCGAGGCTTCTGCGGCTTCCACTTCTGTGGTTCGTGCCACGCCCGCAGCCCGCGTATGCCCCGGTTTCACCGGATCACTCGCCCGGGCGGGCGCCGGGAGGGGCCATCATGGAGGCCGACGGTAGAGAGCCGACGAGGGGAGCAGCAGTGGCAACGGGAACCATCCGCTACTGGGGGGCGGCCAAGGCCGCGGCCAAGACGGCGGAGGAGCCGTACGCGGCGCGCACGCTGGCCGAGGCGCTCGACGCCGTGCGCGAGCGTCACCCCGGGGAGCTGACCCGGGTGCTGCTGCGCTGCTCCTTCCTGGTCAACGACGAGCCTGTGGGCAAGCGCCCGCATGATTCCGTCCTGCTGAGCGAGGGGGGCACCGTCGAGGTGCTCCCGCCGTTCGCGGGCGGGTGAGCGGGAGCCGATGAGCACGCCTGAGGAACAGCAGCGGTACGCGCAGCAGCAGTATCGAGAGCAGCACCAGCACCAGCAGCAGCCACAGCAGCCACACCAGCACCAGCAGCAGGATCCGTACGGGACCCAGACCTGGCAGTCCGACACCTGGGACACCAGCCACCAGCCGGTGCACCCGCCGCTGGGCGCGGTGCCGGGCCAGCCGGCGGCGCCCGAGGGCTGGTTCCGCGACGAGGCCTCCGCGCCCGCGGCCGTGGATGGCGGTGCGGGTGCGCCCTGGCCGGGCGGCCCGGCTGCGGCGCAGCAGCAGGCCATGGCCCCGGAGGGCTGGTTCCGCGACGAGAACCAGCAGCCGGCCCCGGCTCCCGCCCCGGCGCCGGGTCCCGCCCAGGACTGGTCACAGGGTGCGGGGATGCCCGCCGCGGCCGCGGAGACGGCCTACCTGCCCCCGTACCCCGGCCCCGAGCCTCAGCAGCAAGCCGCGGCGTCGTCCTCCGGCCGCCACGCGGCGGCCCCGGCCGAGGGCCGGGAGCCTGCCGTGCCCGAGGGCTGGTTCCGCGACGAGGTCCCGGCTCCGGCCGCGGCCCAGGACTGGTCGCAGGGTGCGGGCATGCCCGCCGCGGCCGCCGAGACGGCGTACCTGCCCCCGTACCCCGGTCCGGCGCAGCACTCGGCCCCGGCCGAGGAGACCGCCTACCTTCCGCCGGTGCCCGCCTTCGAGCAGCAGACCCCGGCGCCCTCGCGCGGCCGCCACTCGGCCGCCCCGGCGCAGCCTCAGGCGCCCGTCGCCGCCTCGGCCTCCGCCTCCGCCTCCGCGGAGGAGACCGCCTACCTGCCGCCGTACCCCGGCCCCGCGCAGCAGCAGAGCGCCGTGCCCGAGGGCTGGTTCCGGGACGAGGTCCCGGCCGCGGCCCCGGCGTCCGCTCCGGCCGAAGAGACCGCCTACCTGCCGCCCTACCGGCCGGAGGCGGCGGCCGAACAGACCGCGTACCTCCCGCCCCAGGCGGCCGGCCCCGCCCCGGAAGCCGCGGAGGCCCCGGAAACGGCCGTTGCAGCGGCAGGGGCCGGAGCGCCGGGCGCGGCGGCGGCCGAGTGGTCCCCGCCCACCCTCGCCGGCAACACCCTGCGCGCCGTCGATCCGGCCCAGGCCCGCGCCGAGGGCCGGTCGCCGATCATCGACCCCGGACCGCAGGCGGCCATACTGACCGCCGGCCTCGGGCTGCTGCTCGCCGTGGCCGCCGCACTCGGGCCGTTCGCCCTGCTCGTCCCGCTGATCGTCCTCCAGGCGCTCACCGCGGCCGGCTGGTTCCGCCTCAACGGCATGTGGCCGGCCCGCCAGGGCATCGCCCTCGCCTTCGCCGGGGCGCTGGTCGCCGACGCGGCCGTGCTCGCCGTGGACGACGCGTACGGCCCCGGCGCGATCGTCGGCACCCTCGGCGCCTGGGTGCTGCTCACCCTCGTCCTCCAGCTGCGCAGCCACGCGGACCCCGACGAGCGCATGTACGGCCTGATGGCCTCGGTGGCCTCGGCCGCCCTCGCCATCGTCTGCGCGGGCTACCTGGCGGCGGACCTGGCCGCCGTCACGGTCGGCGCGGCCGCCGTCGCGGTCGCCGTCTTCGCCCGCGCGCTGCCGCTGCCCACCCTCCCCTCGGTCGGCGTCTCGCTGGCCGCGGCCGCCGGTGCGGGCATCGCGGTCGGCGGGCTGACGTCCGTCGGCGTGGGCGGGGCCCTGCTCGGCCTCGTGGCCGGGGTGTGCGCGCTGATCGGGCTGCGGGTGGCCGCGTATGACTATCCGTCAAAGTTCGTGCACATGACGGCCGGTGTGGCCCTGCCGCTCGCGGCCGCCGCTCCCGCCGTGTACCTGATCGGCCGGGTGGTGGGCTGATCCCTGCCCGACGAGGGGCATGGTCAACTAGAACGCACGTACCGACTAGCTGGGGGAGGGCACGTGCGTGCTCTGCGCATCGTTGTGATCATCGGAGTGGTGCTGGGGGCCGTGTTCGTCGGCCTGGACCGCGTGGCGGTCACCTACGTCGAGGGCCGGCTGGCCGACCGGATCCAGGCCAGGCAGGGCCTGGGCGGCAGCTCCGAGGTGGAGATCCGCGGTTTCCCCTTCCTGACGCAGGCGCTCAGCCACGACCTGGAACGCGTCGACCTGAAGCTCCGCGGCGTCGACGTCATGGCGGACGGCCGAAAGACGCGGCTCTCGGAGCTCGACGCGAGCTTCCACGACGTGAAGCTGAACGGGGACTACGGCGGCGGCACCGCCCGGCGGGCCGAGGGCACCGGCCTCATCACGTACGCGGACCTGACCGCGGCCTCGCAGACCGGCGCGACCCTCTCCTACGGCGGGGCGCCGGGCAAGGTGCGGGTCACCGCGGCGGTGGACGTCCTCGGCAAGACCCTGACGCGCCACGTGGTGTCCACCATCACCCTCGTGGACGCGCAGGACGGAAAGGGCGGCAAGCTCGTGCGGGTGCGGGCCGACGAGGTGCCCGGCGAGGGCATCCCCGGGGTCGAGAAGCTGATCCGCAGGAAGACCGACTTCGACCGCAGTCTGGACGGCGGTATGCCGGCCGGACTCCAGCTCTCCACCCTGACCTCGGACGAGACCGGCGTGCACCTCACTCTGGGCGGCTCGAACGTGACGGTGGCCGGATCGTGAGACGGTGCGGTCCGATCCGCAGATGGGCGGGCCGCACCACGGGTCCCAGGGGCGGCGCGGCGGCCGCCAGGGGCACTCGTATCCCAGTATGCGGACGATCCTGTCTCGGAATATGACACACCGGTGACAGGGCGGCTGATTCGTCCCTACGATCCATGGCTATGAAGCATCAGCAGGCGGACCTCACGAAGCGACGGGCAGTAGACCTGTGTCGCGTCGCCGCCATGCTCTGTCGATCCATGTGACCTGCGAGCGTATCCGCTCCATCAGCCCGGACGACGGCCCCACGGCCCTTCCCGCGTGATCCCACCCGCCTCCTGAGTCCCTGACGCCTCCCCGTTCAGGATCTTGAGCCGCGCCCATGGGCACGCAGCACCGCAGCACCACCAGCACCGCCCCGCCGCACACTGCCCCGGAGGAGACACCATGAGCCGCAGCGACGTCCTCGTAGACGCCGACTGGGTCGAGGCCCACCTGAACGACGCGAACGTCGTCATCGTCGAGGTGGACGAGGACACGTCCGCCTACGACAAGAACCACATCACCAACGCCGTCCGGATCGACTGGAAGAGCGACCTCCAGGACCCGGTCCGCCGCGACTTCGTGGACCAGGAGGGCTTCGAGAAGCTCCTCTCCGCCAAGGGCATCTCCAACGACGACACCGTCGTCCTCTACGGCGGCAACAACAACTGGTTCGCGTCCTACGCCTACTGGTACTTCAAGCTCTACGGCCACCAGGACGTCAAGCTCCTCGACGGCGGCCGCAAGAAGTGGGAGCTCGACTCCCGCGACCTGGTCGACGGCACCGAGGTCCCCAACCGCCCGGCCACCCAGTACAAGGCCAAGCCGCAGGACACCTCCATCCGCGCCTTCCGCGACGACGTCGTGGCCGCGATCGGCTCCCTGAACCTGGTCGACGTGCGGTCGCCCGACGAGTTCTCCGGCAAGCTGCTCGCCCCGGCGCACCTCCCGCAGGAGCAGTCGCAGCGCCCCGGCCACGTGCCGAGCGCCCGCAACATCCCGTGGTCGAAGAACGCCAACGACGACGGCACCTTCAAGTCGGACGAGGAGCTCACCGCCCTCTACCAGGCCGAGCAGGTGGACCTGGCGAAGGACACCATCGCCTACTGCCGCATCGGTGAGCGCTCCGCGCTCACGTGGTTCGTGCTGCACGAGCTCCTGGGCCAGGAGAACGTCAAGAACTACGACGGCTCGTGGACCGAGTACGGCTCGCTCGTCGGCGTGCCGATCGAGCTCGGCCCCAACAAGTAACTCCGGGCACGCGACGCCCCGTAGGACGACCTCTCTAGGACAGGACAGAGACATGTGTGGAGCACAGATCGGCGGGCCCGACCTCGCGACCCTCAAGCCCGGTGAGACCGCGATCCAGGGCCAGGTGACCAAGGACGGCGAGCCCGTCAGCGGTTACGTGCGGCTGCTGGACTCGACCGGCGAGTTCACGGCCGAGGTCCCGACCTCGGCGACCGGCCAGTTCCGCTTCTACGCCGCCACGGGCTCCTGGACGCTGCGGGCGCTGGTCCCGGGCGCCCAGGCGGACCGTGCCGTCGTGGTCGCCGAGGCCGGCGGCGTGACGGACGTGGCGATCGCGGTCTGAGACACCGCGCGCGAACCGCAGGCGGCGCCGCACGCGGCGCCGGCCGCGTGATCGCCTGATTGATCGGCCGAAGGGCCGCACCCCCGGGGGTTGGACGCCACTGGATCGGGGTGCGGCCCTTCGCGCCGTCCGCCCGCGGTTCTACGCTGGGGGTATGTACGCCCGGCGACGACGCGTCTACTTCCTCCTCATGGGCGGATGCCTCTTCCTCTTCGTCTCCGCCTGGTCCTTCGTGCGCCTGCTGTCGGTGGAGGCGGCGGTGGCCCTGTGCGTGGTCGCCATGGTCATCCCGCCGGTCGCCGCGATCGTCGCGAACCGGCGCGGGCCGGACGACCGCTGGTGGGACGACCCCTCGGGCGATCCGAAGTCCGACGAGTGGTGGGACGAACTGGACGGAAAGCGGCGGCGCGAGGACTGAAACCCCGCGCAGACTCCGCGAGATAAGAATGTAATAAGCATTCATACAACTGCTGCCCCCCGAGGCGGGTCATGGGTACGCGCGGGTACACGATCCGCGCTCTCCAGTCCTGCGGGGGGACTCTCCTTTGGAACACGAACAGACCATCTCCGACCAGCGGAAAGAGGAGGAGACCTCACCGGCCGAAGCGCCGCGCCGCCGTCGGGGACGTACGACGCTCCTGATCGCGGGGATGGCCGTACTCGGCGTGCTCGCCGGGACCGTCACCGGTTACGCGGTCCAGTACCACCGCGAGCCGACCGCGCTGCCGCCGCTGGCCCAGCAGAAGATGGCCGGGCCCAAGCCGGCTGCGGTGAACGACGCGACGAGCCGGCGCTCGATCAACGCCGCCCGCTGGCACAAGGCGGACGAGGACCTGGCCAAGAAGCTGCTGGACCTCCCCGGCGGTGCGCAGGACAGCTTCTCGGGTCCCGTGTCCACGGACGCGTTCTCGGCGGAGTACTTCCTTGAGCCCTCCCAGGCGGTCGGCTCGCTCATCAGGGAGGCCAAGTGCCTCGCCACCGCCCGGTGGTCGGAGAACGACCGGAACTACATCGAGATCCACCTGCTCCAGTTCCGCGACCGCGGGGGTGCCGACGACTTCTACACGGAGATCGTCCAGTACATGCCCCAGAAGGACCACGCGGGCAACACGGGCAAGGACCTCCCGGGCGCGCCGGCGGACTTCGGGCACCTGTGGATCGACTCCAAGGCGCAGGAGAAGGCCGGTTACCACCCGGTGCGGCAGGGCCGCGCCGTGGTGCGGCGCGGCGACATCGTCATGAGCATCGAGTACACGAACAACCGCGGCGAAGTCGACGAGAAGGCCCTGGTCGAGCTGGCCCAGCGACAGATGGAGCGGCTGTGACCGAGCAGCAGAACGCAACCGGGCCGGAGGCGACGGCCGAGCCCGTGCCCGCGGTCGAGCCCGCGCCCGCGGTGGCGGTCGAGCCCGCGCCCGCGGCCGAGCCCGTGCGCAAGAGGAACCGCAGGACGCTCGCGCTGGTCTCGGCGGCCGTGGGCGTCGTCGTCCTCGTGGGCGGCGGTGTCGCCGGCGCGGCCGCGCTCGCCGACGCCGACCGGAGTGCGCCGACGCGGTACTGGGTGGCCGAGGACCACACCACCGGCGGCACGCCGGCCCCGGTCCCGTCCGTGCCGCCCAACGAGCTGACGGGCAAGCTGATGCCGATGCCCGTCGGCTACTGGCCCGGTCCCGACCTCGACGCCGAGGGCAACCACTACTACCTCCCGAGCGACAAGGCGCTGCAGAGCTTCACCGGCGCCCGTACGGGCCTCTCCAGCAGTGAGCGGGCCGAACGGGACAAGTCGCTGGCGGACCTGAAGCTCAAGGGCATGGCCGGGCGCAGCTACGGCCGCGGCGAGGGCTCCGGCGCCGCGGTCGCCGAGATCCGGCTCATCCAGGCCGATCCGCAGCAGCTCGCCACGTTCGCCGAGTTCGCCAAGAAGCTCATCGAGCTCACCGCCGCCGGCGGCGAGGCCCCCCAGGTGGAGGGCCACCCGCAGGCCAAGTGCGGGCTGGACGACACCCTCAAGGGCGGGAAGGAAGGCAAGGAGAAGATCGACGCCCTCGACTGCGTGGCCGTCGAGGGGGACGTCCTCGTGACCTTCCGCATGTACGGGAGCAAGGGATTCGCGGTGAAGGACGCCGCGAGCCTGTTCAAGCAGCAACTCGACCACCTCAAGTCCCCCGGGGAGTCCGCGTGAGCGAGCAGAACACCACCACCCCCGAGGCCAAGGCCAAGGCCGAGACCGAGCCCGAAGCGGTGACCGCGCCGGCGCCGCAGGCCGAGGCCGCAGCGGCACCGGCGCCGCACGCGGAGCCTGAGGCCGAAGCGGCACCCGAGGCCGCGGCGGCAGCCGCGCCCGACGCGGAGCCGGCGCCCGAAGCGGAGCCCGAGGCCGCAGCCGCAGCCGCCCCCGCCCCCGTCGTCGAGGCGGCGGCCCCGCCCAAGGACCGGCGGGCCCTGCGCGCCGCCCTGCGCTGGACCGCCGCCGTCGCCGTCTTCGCCGTGGTCGGCGCCGGCGTCGCGTACGGGATCACGGTGCCGGAGCGCACCGACGTCCCCGGCCTGTCCACCGAGGGCGACGGCCGCTGGGCGTTCCCGGAGCTCTCCCGGCCCGCGCTGCCCGCCGGCGCCCCGCTGCCCCAGGGCCCGGACAACAAGGACGGGACGCACTACGGGCAGCTCTCCGGCCTGCTGCTGCCCGCTCCCCGGGGCGCCAAGGCCGACGACGCGGTCAAGGCCGACAAGGACGGGACGGTGCCGGTCGACTCCTTCCTGGAGGAGTACGCGCCCGAAGCCCGCGAGAAGCTCAAGACCTCCCTCGAATGGGACGGGCTGCGGCAGATCGCCGGCCGGGGCTGGACGACGCCGGACGGCACGCGCACGCACGTCTACCTGCTGCGCTTCCACTCCTCGGGCTTCGTGGACGCCTTCAAGGGCTGCGACACCAACGCCCAGCTGAACGGCGTCTCGGCCCTGGACCTGGACGACGTCTGGAGCACGGCCAAGAACACCCAGATGAACAGCACCACGCTGGACTTCCCCGGGGCCGCCAACTTCGACGGCACCGACCTCAGCGTGTACCAGGAGATGAAGCCCGTCACCGGCGAGGAGCAGACCAAGGTCGGCTGCCTCCGGACGGGTGACGTGCTGGGCGTGGTCCTCCAGACCCGCAAGGGCGAGGTGGCACCCGTCCCCTTCCACCAGACGGTGATCCTGCAGAGCCAGCTGCTGAGCTGATCACCGGGCGGGCGCCGTACGGCCCACCTCACACCGTGCGCCGGTTCCCGGGCCAGTAGGCTTGGGAACCGGCCCCGTACAGCCCCCCAACGATTCCGAGGAGCACCCCGTGCTTGAGGCAGTCTTCACCTCCCTGCTGGTCCTGGTCTGCGTCGGCGTGATGGCCTTCACCGGCCTGGCCGTCAAGAAGCTGTACCAGGGTCAGCGCTGAGCCTCGGCCCAGCAGACCGCCCCGGAACCCCTCCCACAGAGCCTGAGCAGCCATTCATGATCCAGATCCCGTCCGACCTGAACCCGGGCCTCGTCCCCCTCGCCTTCCTCCTCGGCAACTGGGAGGGTGCGGGCGTCTTCGACTTCCCGGGCGAGGAGAAGTGCAACTTCGGCCAGGAGGTCGTCTTCAGCCACGACGGCCGGGACTTCCTGCACTACACCTCCCACACCTGGGTCCTCGACACCGAGGGCAACAAGGTGCGGCCGCTGGAGTCCGAGTCGGGTTACTGGCGCATCGACAAGGACCGCAAGGTCGAGATCGTCATGGTCCGCGACCAGGGCGTCGTCGAGGTCTGGTATGGCGAGCTCGCCGACCAGAAGCCGCAGATCGACCTGGTCACGGACGCGGTCGCCCGTACGGCGGCCTCCGGCCCGTACAGCGGCGGCAAGCGGCTCTACGGCTACGTGAAGAGCGACCTCATGTGGGTCGGCGAGAAGGCCACCCCGGACGTCGAGCTCCGTCCGTACATGTCGGCGCAGCTCAAGAAGGTCGTCACGCCCGAGGAGGTCGCCGAGATGGCGCGCAACCTCCCGGACATGCCGGACGACGGCATCGCCTTCTTCCGCTGAGCCGTCCACGGGCCGAGCGGTCCACGGGCCGAGCCGTCCACAGGCTGTGTACGAAGGGGATCACGGGCAGGCCGCCCGAGGTCCCCTTCCCGCGCTTAGACTGGCCGGGTGGTGAGCACCGAGAGCACCGAAGGCACCGACTGGAAGACCGACCTGCGGCAGCGCGGCTACCGGCTGACACCGCAGCGCCAGCTTGTGCTGGAGGCGGTCGACGCACTGGAGCACGCCACCCCGGACGAGATCCTCGCGCAGGTGCGCAAGACGGCCTCCGGGGTCAACATCTCCACGGTCTACCGCACCCTGGAGCTCTTGGAGGAGCTCAAGCTGGTCTCGCACGCCCACCTCGGGCACGGGGCCCCCACCTACCACCTCGCCGACCGCCACCACCACATCCACCTGGTGTGCCGCGACTGCGAGGACGTCATCGAGGCGGACGTGGACATCGCCGCCGAGTTCACGGCGAAGCTGCGGGCCACCTTCGGCTTCGAGACCGACATGAAGCACTTCGCGATCTTCGGCCGGTGCGCCGGGTGCTCCGCGAAGCACCGTGACGGCACGGCGTAGCCGAGTCGTACGCTTGGTCCCATGACCAGCAGCCCCTTGCTCCATCTCCCCGGCGCCGTGCAGGCCGAAGGCCGCGACGAGGGCGTCGCCGCCCACTACGGCGAGCTGTACGGCGAACAGCGCGCCCTCGCGGACGGGCGCGGCTTCGTCGACCTCTCGCACCGCGGAGTCGTCACCGTCTCCGGACCGGATCGGCTGAGCTGGCTGCACCTGCTGATCACCCAGCACGTCACCGAGCTGCCCGCCGGTCAGGCCACCGAGGCGCTGATCCTCTCCGCCAACGGCCACATCGAGCACGCGCTCTACCTCGTCGACGACGGCGAGACCACGTGGGCGCACGTGGAGCCCGGCACCCAGGGCGAGCTGATCGCCTACCTGGAGGCCATGAAGTTCTTCTACCGCGTCGAAGTCGCCGACCGCACCGCGGAGTTCGCGCTCGTGCACCTGCCGGCCGGCTCCATCGCCGAGGTCGCCAAGGAGCTCGTCGTACGCGAGACCGCGCACGGCCGTGAGGTCTTCCTGCCCCGCGCCGAGCTGGAGGCCTTCGCCGCCTCGCACGGCCCGGCCGCGGGCCTCCTCGCCTACGAGGCCCTGCGCGTGGAGGCGCACCGGCCGCGGCTCGGCCTGGAGACCGACCACCGGACCATCCCGCACGAGCTGGGCTGGATCGGCACCGCCGTGCACCTCCAGAAGGGCTGCTACCGCGGCCAGGAGACGGTGGCCCGCGTCCACAACCTGGGCAAGCCCCCGCGCCGCCTGGTCTTCCTGCACCTGGACGGCTCGGAGGTGGTCCTCCCGGCGCACGGCGCCCCGGTCCGGCTCGCCGCCGACGGCGAGGAGGGCCGCCAGCTGGGCTTCGTGACCACCGCCGTCCGCCACCACGAGCTGGGCCCGATCGCCCTCGCGCTGGTCAAGCGGAACGTCCCGGTCGACGCCCCGCTGCTGGCGGGCAAGACGGCCGCGGCACAGGAGGTCGTCGTAGCGCCCTAGCCGGCGCCAGCGGTGGGACGTCTTGAGACGTCTAGATGTCGATGACGATGGTGAACGGGCCGTGGTTGGTCAGGGAGACCCGCATCTCCGCGCCGAACCGGCCCGTCTCCACCGTCGCGCCCAGCTCGCGCAGCTGCGCCACGACCTCGTCCACCAGCGGCTCGGCCACCGGGCCGGGCGCCGCCGCGTTCCACGTGGGGCGCCGGCCCTTGCGGGCGTCCCCGTACAGCGTGAACTGGGAGATCACCAGCAGCGGGGCGTTCACGTCGCTGCAGGACTTCTCGCCCTCCAGGATCCGCACCGACCAGAGCTTGCGCGCCAGCAGCGCCGCCTTCTCCGGTGTGTCGTCGTGGGTCACCCCCACCAGGACGCACAGTCCCTCGCCGACGATCTCGCCCACGGTCTCGCCGCCGACGACGACGGCCGCGCCGTCCACCCTCTGCACCACTGCTCGCATACCACCTGTGTACCAGGCTTGCATCCGTCCGGGGCCGATCGGGTGGACTGGGACTGCATCGGGGCCACGGAGAGTGGCACGATGCACGCAGGCGGTGCGGGTGCGCCGCACCGGTCGAGGGGACGGACTCGTTCGCATGAATACTTCTGGTACCTCCGTACCTGCATCACCCGCTTCCGTCGCAGCTGCCGCGGTACGACCGCCCGCGCAGCGCACGGCCGAAGCCCTTGAGGCGGTGACACCGACCGCCGCGCTCGGACTGCCGGAGCTGCGCGCGCTGCGCCGCGACGCGCAGCGCGACGAGGCCGATCTGAGCTACGTCCGCAGAATCCTCCAGGGCCGCATCGACATCCTGCGCGCCGAGCTGGCCCGGCGGACCGATCCCGAGACGCCGGTGGTGGACCGGCTCTCGGTGATCCTCGCCGACGCCCCCTCCAGCCGCAGCGCCTCGGCCCGGCACGTCACGCTCGGCACCCCGCACAGCGAGGAGTACCGGCTGCTGGCCTCGGAGATGCTCTCCGACGTGGAGCTCTCGGACCTGGACGCCCGCACGGACGCCGAGCTGCACGAGGGGATGGCGCGGCTGGTGCACTACGAGCAGCAGGTCTCGCGGCGCAGGCAGCAGCTCCAGCGCACGGTGGACGACTGCACCGCGGAGATCACCCGGCGCTACCGGGACGGCGAGGCACAGGTGGACGACCTGCTGGCCTGAGCGGGCGGGCCCTCGGCCTGAGCGCGACTACCGGCGCTGCGCGGGCGGAAATTCGGGCGACGGGCGCCGGGCGGGCGATTAGCGTGCCCGTCATGAGTGCTGACGTCCGGCCGATCGCCGCATCCGAACTCCCCGACTGGCTGCACACCGTGAACACCGGTTTTCTGAACGCCGCCAGAGCGACCGAGTCCGACGTGGCCCAGCTGGCCGAGCACTACGATCTCGACCGCGTCCAGGGCGGGTTCGACACCGGCACCGGCCGCTGCGTGGCCGCCTTCCGCTCCTTCGCGCAGGAGCTGACCGTGCCCGGCGGGGCGTCCGTCCCGGCCACCGCGGTCTCCAACGTCGGCGTGCTGCCCACCCATCGCCGCCAGGGGCTGCTGTCCCGGATGATGGCCGCCGAGTTCGCCGCGGCCCGGGAGCGCGGCGACGTACTGGCGACGCTGATCGCCGCCGAGTACCGGATCTACGGGCGGTACGGCTTCGGCCCCGCCGCATCCGTCTCGGAATGGGAGATCGACGTACCGCGCACCGGACTGGACCCTCAGCTGTCCGTGCCCGCGGACGGCGGGCGGATCGAGATGGTGGACGCGGCCGAGGTGCGGCGGATCGGCCCCGAGCTGCACGAGCGGCTGCGGGCGCTGACGCCCGGGATGGTGGGCCGGAACGAGCGCTGGTGGCGGCTGATGACCGGCCTGGAGACGGTCTCGTACCGGCCGTACACGGAGAAGTTCCACGCCGTGTACCGGACGGCGGCGGGGGAGGTGGCCGGACTCGTCCTCTACAGCGCCGACGACCACTGGACGGACGCGAAGATCCCGCAGAACACCGTGCAGGTCAGGGACTTGCTGGCGCTCACCCCGCAGGCGCAGCGCGCGCTGTGGCAGTTCCTGTGCTCCATCGACTGGGTCACCAAGGTCCGCACCGGCTACCGCGCCCCCGACGACCTCGCCCCCCACCTGCTGCCCGACCCCCGCGCGGCCCGGGTGGTCACCGCGGCGGACTTCCTGTGGGTGCGGGTGCTGGACGTCGTACGAGCGCTGAGCGCGCGGACGTACGAGGTGCCCGGGGTGCTCGTCCTGGAGGTGACGGACCCGGCGGGTCCGGCCGCGGGCCGCTACCGGCTGGACGCGGGCAGCGGCGCGTGCGCACGGACGCAGGAGCCGGCGGACCTGCGGCTGGACGCGTCCGCGCTGGGCTCGCTGTACCTCGGCGACGCGTCGGCGGTGCGCCTGGCCGAGCTCGGGCGGGTGACGCAGGAGCGGCCCGGGGCGGTCGCGCTGGCGGACGCGGTGTTCCGTACCGCGCGCCGCCCCTGGTGCCCGGACGTCTTCTGAGGCGGACGGGCCCGGCGCCGGGGGCGCCCGGATGCGGCGGCCGTATCGTCGCCATGAACGGCTTGTGCGTGGACGCCACGCACTTTCACGAACGAGGACTGAGGTTTTTGACGCCTTCGATGGATTCGACGTCCCTGGTGCAGGCCCTGCGTGCGGCGGGCTGCGTCTTCGCTGAGGAAGAGGCGGCGCTGCTGGGCGGGGCCGCCCGGGACGAGGCTCATCTGGCCGGGCTGCTGGCCCGTCGGGTGGGCGGCGAACCGCTCGAACACGTCGTGGGCTGGGCGGAGTTCTGCGATCTGCGCATGGAGGTGGGCGAGGGGGCCTTCGTGCCCCGCCGGCGCACCGAGTTCCTGGTCGAGGAGGCGGTGGCGCTGGCCCGGCCCGGCGCGGTGGTGCTCGACCTGTGCTGCGGAGTCGGCGCCCTGGGCGCGGCGGTGGCGGCCCGGTTCCCGGGCGGGGTGGAGCTGCACGCGGCGGACATCGACCCGGCGGCGCTGGCGTACGCGCGGCGCAACGTGGCCCCGTACGGAGGCCGCGTGTGGGAGGGCGACCTGTACGCGCCGCTCCCCGCGTCCCTGCGGGGCCGGGTGGACGTGCTGGTGGTCAACGCCCCGTACGTGCCGACGGAGGAAATCGACCTGATGCCGTCGGAGGCGCGGGACCACGAGCCGCTGGTCTCGCTGGACGGTGGGCACGACGGCCTGGACGTCCACCGCCGGGTGGCGGCGGGCGCCCTGCCCTGGCTGGCCCCGGGCGGCCACCTGCTGATCGAGACGAGCGCCCGCCAGTGCCCGTCGACGGCGGCGGCCCTGACGGCGGCGGGCCTGGCGACCCGGGTGGTCACCTCGGAGGAGCTGTACGCGACGGTGGTCATCGCGACGGCCTGAGCGGACAGCCGCGGAAACTCATCTGGGCGGGGCTGTCACATCGGTGGGCAGCGGCGGGTCAGAGGAGTGAACGAGACGGGAAACCCGACCGGAGCGAGCATCGCACCGGCGCCCGTCCGAGGGGAGCCCGGATGTCCACCACCGCTGTAGTTTTCGCTCTGGCCGGCGCGGTCATGGTCGGTTTCTCGTCCTACTCGGTCTTCGCCAAGGCGCCGTACGTCGTCGGGCCGCTGGCCGAGTACGGGGTTCCGCGCTCGTGGTGGACCTTCCTCGGACTCGCCAAGGCGGCCGGGGCTGTGGGCCTGGTGGTCGGCCTCTTCGTGCCGCTCGTCGGGGTCGCCGCCGCGATCGGGATCACGCTCTACTTCGCGGGGGCCGTGATCACGACGTTCCGGGCGAAGGCGTACGCGCACGCCGTCTTCCCGGTGATGTACGCGGCCCCGGCCGTCGTCGCCCTGGCGCTCGGCTTCAGCGGCTGAGCCGACGGATCTTGCGCGGGCCTGCCCGAACCGTGCGCGGCCGTCAGGCGTCGTAGCCCAGGGGCAGATCCTCCACGGCGGCCGCGCCGCCGACTGGGGCACGGGGGGGGCAACGGGGATGACGAAGCGAGCGCAGACACGCGGTACGGGTACGGGTACGGGCGCAGTGCTCGAGCCACTGCTCTGGGCTGTGCTCGGGCTGGCGTTGCTGGCGCTCTCCGCGGTCCCCGGCCTCGCGGTCCCCAAGCAGATCGCGGTCGAGACGGCCTTCCGGGAGGCCCGGCCCTGCCCCGACGAGCCGGTGGCGGGCACCACGACGGACTGCCTCCGCACGGTCCGGGGGACGGCCCGCTCCGCCCAGTACGCCAAGAGCGCCCGGGCCGTGATGTACCAGGTGCAACTGCGGCCTCCGGTCCCGGCCCCGGCCAACCGGCCCCTGAACCTCGACCCGGACGGCCCGCTCGCGGAGCGCATCCGGCCGGGGGACCCGGTGGAGGTCACGACCTGGCGGAACCTCCTGGTCGCCGTCAGCCACGACGGCGTCCGCGAGACGCTCCCCGGGCTCCCGGACGAGGACCCCGCCATGTCCGCCGGGTTCACCCTGATCGGCGTCTGGCTGGCGGCCCTGGCCTTCACCGCCTCCGTCGGCAACGCCCGCCACCCCTCCGCACCGCGCGTCGGCTTCGGCCCGGCGAAGTGGGCCGGCGTGCTGATCGTCCCACTCGCCGCGGGCTTCCTGTCGGGCAACGTCGCGGACGGCTGGACGGCAGTGGCGACGACGGTGGCCCTCTCGACGCTGATAGCCGTCCCGGCCACGATCGCCGCCCTACGCTGGGACCGCGACGACGCGTGAGTGCTCGCGACAGACGCTCTCTCGGGGCTCAGAGGTTCTGGAAGTTCCAGAACACGGCTACTTCGTCCTCGTTCACGGCGATCAGCCCGGCGTCCCAGTCGTACCCGCTGAAGGGGTTGGAACCCAGAGCGGATGGCCTGCGGACATCGGAACGGCCGTCCTTCCAGCCGAGGTTGGTGTAGAAGCGGGTGCCCTCCGGGAAACGAGACAGGAGCACCTCGGCCCGGCTGTCCCTTTCCGACCCACACCCCTCCCCGCCCGGCAGCAGGGAAAGGGCCGAGAGCGGTCGGACTGCGAGCAGGATGAGCAGCGACGGCACCGAGGCTCGCGGGAGCTCACTCACGAGCGCCCGGCAGCGTTCCGCGTCCGCGGACGTGGAGGGTGTGTCCAGCCAGGGGAACAGCGGGTCTTCCCGGCGCTCCTCCTCCCCGTCGTAGGGGTCGATGGATTCCCAGCCTCGTGGGTCCTGCGTCTCAAGGCGCATGATCGCCCCGGCGTCCAGCCACCACTCGTCGTGCTCGCGCGCAGCGACGCCGACGAACGTGCAGACCCACTCGTACAGCTTGAGAGCGTCCGTCCACGTTTCCGAGGTCAGCGGTTCCATCGTCCGTTCCCCTACTCGGGCGCCGACCTGTAACGACGAATGGTTCCGCCAAGCAGCGCACGGGGAAAACCTACGCTTCCCGGCCGCGCCGCCGACATGGATCGACCGACCGGGTTCACGCACACTGGAACGTCAGGGGGGCGGGTGACTGGTCAGACAGCGAAGATCGCATCGCGTTGCGAGTGCGGCAGCATGGCGGTGCGACAGGTGAGCCAGTTCGTCCTTCACGATGAGTTGTGGTGGGACTCGGAGTTCTCTTGCGCGTCCTGTGGCACCTGCCGGTGTGAACACGCCGGTCCCGGACCAGCGCCCGAGGATGTTCGGGAGGCTCTGCTGGCAGCGCACAGGGATGTCAGGCTGCGGTTGGCCGTCTCGCTCCCCAGTAACCTCCCGGCTTTGAAGGTATTCCGGGAGGTGTCAGCGGTCTCCTTGTCACGGGCTCGTGAACTGGTCGAGGCACTGACCCGCGAAGGTCTGGTGGGGACGTTGTCGGAGATGGAGTTCCTGAAGGCCCGGCTGCGACTGCGTGGAGTTCCTGTCGACGTCGATCGATAGCTGACAGTGGTTCCGAGCAGCCCGTCCCGGCGATGTGCAGGGCTTGGCCCGCCCAGGCGTGATTGCAGTCGCGGCCGCGACGGTTCACCAGCCACTCGTGCCAGCCGGTCGGCCAGGGCGTCAGGCCGGGACTTCCGTGGCGGATAGCGTTTTTCGGCCACCGCCTTTGGCAGCGGGAGCTGGTCCGAGACCTGAGCGCATCCAATTTTCAGCGGAACTCGGCGGTGCCGCAGATGAAGGTGCTGTCCTGGAGGAGGGTCGGGGTGACTCGAATGCCGGTGAGGTGCTCGGCGAGTGCGAAGGCGGCTGGCACGGCCAGGTCGTCCTCCGTTTCGGTGGGCTCCTCGAGGAAGGTGAATCCGAGGCTGCGGATGACGTCGAGGAGGTCGTCGGCGCGCGTGCCGGAGCGGTGGTCGGCGTTGCGGAGTTCGAAGTGGAGTTGGAGTTCCGTGTCCTCGGCCCAGAGGAACGAGCCGTCGTTGTTGGCGTTCGCGTTGTCGTAGTGGGAGATCCAGCGGGTGCCCGCTGATGCGGGGAGGGCCTTCTTCTCATTCACTCCGTGCCAGCCGTTGGGCTCGATCATGAGCGTCCAGGGGCCGAGAGGCGTCATTCCGAAATACGTCCGTGTGGTGCTGGGGCCCCAGAGGTCGTATGCGGCGTGGACGAGTGCGGTGATCCCGGTGACCTCGGGTTCGGCTTGGCCGCCCAGCCTGCTCAGCAGTTCGCTCGGCGGCACGTCATGCACCAGGGTGACGCAATAGGACTCGGCGAGGTCCGGGAAGTGTTCTTCGAACCACATGTAGTCAGCAGTAGTCGTAGCCATGCGCGAGATCCTTCATGACCCCTCTGACATTGAGGACGCCCGGGTTCTGACAGGGAGTCGCAGCAGGTCGCGGCGGACCCGCCGCATCACCGTGCCGGCCATTCAGGTGATCTTGCAGGGGTGACGGCCGGAGTGGAGCGGGTCGTCGGGGGCAGGCGGCGGAAGAACTCGTCCAGGAACTGGTTCACATCCGCGGTGTGCCTGCTGTCGCTGAGGAGGGTCTGCCAGGAAGGCGTCATCGACATGCCCATCACGGTCACGCCGCTCGGTAGGCCGTTGCGGGAGAAGTCGGCTCTCCAGCCGGTGCGTGAGCCACGGGTTTGCAGCTGGCTCGCGAGCCCTTGCTCGTAGTTCAGGCTGGACACCCACCTGGCCCACCCGGCCGGGGCCGGGGGACGGGTGCGAGTGCGAGATGCTGCAAGCGGGGCGCTTGCAAAAGTTAGCAAGGTCGGGCAGGATCGGAGCATGGCATCGCTCAACGTCGGAAACCTCGGCGAGTACCTCCGTGAGCAGCGTCGGCAGGCCCAGCTTTCGCTGCGGCAGCTGGCCGACGCGGCGGGGGTGTCGAATCCGTACCTGAGCCAGATCGAGCGCGGGCTGCGCAAGCCGAGCGCGGACATCCTCCAGCAGCTGGCCAAGGCGCTGCGGATCTCCGCGGAGACGCTGTACGTGCAGGCCGGGATCCTGGACGAGCGGGATCCGGACGAGGTGGAGACGCGGGCCGTCATCCTCGCCGACCCGTCCATCAACGAGCGGCAGAAGCAGGTGCTGCTCCAGATCTACGAGTCCTTCCGCAAGGAGAACGCGCTCGATGCGCCCGCCGAGCCCGCCGCGCCCGCCGACGGGATGCCGTCGGAAACGAACTGAAGTTGATCCGGGAGGACCAGCACATGGCCATCGCCGATGACCTGAAGAAGACCCTCACCGACCCGACCCCCCTCTACTTCGCCGCCGGCACCGCCGACCTGGCCGTGCAGCAGGCCAAGAAGGTGCCGGGGCTCATCGAGCAGCTGCGCGCCGAGGCCCCCGCGCGGATCGAGGCCGTGAAGAACACCGACCCGAAGGTCGTGCAGGACAAGGCCCGGGAAGCGGCCAAGGAGGCGCAGGAGGCGGTCACCGCCAAGGTCGCCGAGGTGCTCGGCGCGATCGACGCGAAGAAGCTCGGGGAGACCGCCCAGGACCTGGCGCTCCGCGGTGTCGGCGTGGCGGCGGAGTACGCGGTGCGCGCCAAGGAGACGTACGACAAGGTCGCCGAGCACGGCGAGCAGGCCGTACGGGCCTGGCGGGGCGAGGTCTCCGAGGAGATCGTCGACATCGCCGTGGTCGTCGAGCCGGAGGCCGCGCCGGTCTCGGAGCCGAAGGCGGAGCCGGAGCCGGCCGCCGCCGAGGAGAAGCCCGCCGCCAAGAAGCCCGCCGCGCGCAAGAGCACGGCCAAGAAGACCGCCGCCGCGGCGGACGACGCGAGCTGAAGCAGCACAACGGTATGAACCACGACGGGCCGGGCACCCTTCAGGCGCCCGGCCCGTTGTGGTTCATGAAGGGGCCCGGGCCGGTAGCGTGGAGTCGGGCGGCACGTGATGACGTGCGAAGCACGAGCAGGAGAAGGCGGTCGAAGCGATGCTGATGGACGGGTTCGATCGAGGCGTGCTCCCGATGCTCGGGCTCGCCATGCTGGTCCTCGCCGTCGTGGCCTTCGTGTTCGCGCTGCTGGCGCGCGAGGACGCGTACCGGGCCGCCGAGAAGCAGACCAAGACGTTCTGGCTGGTCATCCTCGGCATCACGGTGCTCGTGGACTTCTTCCTGGGGATGCTGTTCCTGCAGATCGCCGGTCTGGTCGCCACCATCGTGTTCTTCGTCGACGTGCGCCCGGCCCTCAAGCAGGTCTCGGGCGGCGGCCGACGCGGTGGCAGCAGCAGCGACGGGCCGTACGGGCCGTACAACGGCGGGCGGTAGCGCTCCCGCCTCGTCCGCTGCGGACGGCCCGCCGCCCGGCTCAGCCTTCGGCGCGGGAGAGCAGGACCAGGGCCACGTCGTCGGTGAGCTCGCCGCCGTTGAGGCGCCGCGCCTCGGTGACGGAGGCCTCCAGCAGGGCCTCGCCGCTCAGGCCGCGGTCCAGGTGCCGGTTGATCATCTCCACCATGCCGTCCTGGCCCAGCCGCTCCTTGCCCTCGCCGATCCGGCCCTCGATCAGGCCGTCGGTGTAGAGCATCAGGCTCCAGCTGCCGCCGAGCTCGACCTGGCGGCGGGGCCAGCGGGCCTTGGGCAGCAGGCCGAGCGCGGGGCCGTTGTTCTCGTACGGGAGCAGCTGCGCGGGGCGGCCCGGCCTGGAGATCAGCGGGGCGGGATGCCCGGCCAGGCACAGGCCCGCGCGGCGGCCGTCCGGGGCGATGTCGACCGTGCAGAGGGTGGCGAAGATCTCGTCGCCGGGGCGCTCGACCTCCAGTACCTCTTGCAGCGTGGCGAGCAGGTCGTCACCGCACAGGCCGGCCAGGGTCAGGGCGCGCCAGGCGATGCGGAGCTCGACGCCGAGGGCGGCCTCGTCGGGGCCGTGGCCGCAGACGTCGCCGATCATGGCGTGGACGGTGCCGTCGGGGGTGCGCACGGTGTCGTAGAAGTCGCCGCCGAGGAGGGCGCGGCTGCGGCCGGGGCGGTAGCGGGCCGCGAAGCGGAGGTCGGAGCCCTCCAGTAGGGGGGTGGGGAGCAGGCCGCGTTCCAGGCGGGCGTTCTCCTGGGCGCGCAGTTTCGATTCTGCAAGTTTGTACTGGGCGATGTCCGCCCGTTTTCTCTCGACCGCGTAGCGGATGGCGCGGCTCAGCAGCCGGCCGTCGAGCTCGTCCCGGAAGAGGTAGTCCTGGGCGCCGACCCGTACGGCCTCGGCCGCGTGCTCGACCTCGTCCTCGCCGGTGAGCACCAGGACGGCGTGGTGCGGGGCGATGCGCAGCACCTGGCGCAGGGCCGTCAGCCGGTCGACGGCGGTGGCGGTGCCCATCCCGATGCCGCTGGCCGCGGCTCCCGGAGTACGGGCGCTGGTGTCCGGGAGGGCCAGGTCGAGGAGGATGCAGTGCACGTCGGGCGTGAGCAGCCGCTCGGCCTCGGTGAGGTTGCGGGCGGTGCGGAGCCGGATGCGGTGGCCGTCGGTGTCGAGGATCTCGGGGACGGTGAGGCCGCCGGCGGGGTCGTCCTCGATGACGAGGAGGGTCAGCGGGGTCGTCTGCGCGGTCGTCTGCGCGGTCGCCTGGGTGCCGCCGATGGCAGTGGCGATGGCGGTGGCGGCGGGTGCGGCAGCTGGCGCTGCCGCGCCGTTCAGAACGGCCTGACCGCTCTCCGCGGCCGGGGTGTCCCTTTGCCGGGGTACGGGTGCGGGCATCGTCTCCGGTTCCTTCCCTCCCCCCGAGGGTGCGCTCGTCCGCCAGACCCTAGCGGCCGGGCCGGGTCAGCGGAATGCCGCTGGGTGTGAGGGCCTCCGGCATATGCCGGCATCACGGGGGAAAATCGGCCTCATGGATGACAAACGTCACGACGGGGCCGTGTTCCGTCCCGCCTAGCGAGACGTACCGAACCCCCGCTTGGTTGCCTGCCGACGCCGGGCTGTCACACCCCGTCGCCGTTCGCGGCGCCAATCCAGCCCCGCCGGCGTTTGAGGCGCGG
Source organism: Streptomyces sp. NPDC016562 (assembly GCF_043076955.1). Lineage (NCBI taxonomy): Bacteria > Bacillati > Actinomycetota > Actinomycetes > Kitasatosporales > Streptomycetaceae > Streptomyces > Streptomyces sp. NPDC016562. The sequence goes on from NZ_JBIBRZ010000011.1 coordinate 61,121, forward strand.
GGTCTGGGGCGGAGCCCCGGCAGCGCCGACGCCCCGTACATCACCCCACACCCGCGCGGCTGGAGCCGCACCCGCCCGGCGGGAGCCACACCCGCGCGGCTGGAGCCGCACCCGCCCGGCGGGAGCCGACCCGCACGGGCGGAGCCGCACCCCCGCGGGCGGGCCCGCATCGCACGCCGAGCAACCCCGCAGGGGCTACGCGTCGGGGCGGACCACCGCCTTGATCGGCATGGAGCCCGCGCCCGCCAGGGTGACGTTGCGGCCGGGGCGCGGGGCGTGGACCATCGCGCCGTCGCCCACGTACATCCCGACGTGGCTCGCGTCCTCGAAGTAGATGATCAGGTCGCCGGGGCGCATGTCCTTGATCGCGACCTTCGGCAGGCGCAGTTGCTCCTGCGAGGTGCGCGGGATGCCCTTGCCCGCCGCCCGCCAGGCCTGGGAGGTCAGCCCGGAGCAGTCGAACGAGCCGGGGCCCGTGGCGCCCCACACGTACGGCTTACCCATCTGCGCGGTCGCGAACTGCACGGCGCGCTTCCCGGCTTCCGAGGCCGCGTTGTTGACGTCCTTCATCGCGCCCGTCGACAGCCACGCCTTCTGCGCCTGGTACTGGGCTTCCTGCTCCAGCTGGATCAGCTTGGCCTTCTCCTCGGCCTCCAGCTTGCTCTCCAGCTCCTCCGCCGCCTTGATCTTCTGCTCGACCTGCTTCTTGGAGTCCTCCTGCTTGATCCGGTTGGCCTCCAGCGTCGCCCAGCGCGTGCTCGCCTCCTGGGCGTACTGCTGCAAGTCGCTCTGCGTCCGGTTCAGTTCGGAGAGCAGGTCCGAGGTGGCCTTCTCGCCCTGGCGCAGCCGGTCCGCCCCGTCGAGGAACTGGCTCGGGCTGTCGCTCAGCGCCAGCTGCGCGCCCGGCGGCAGTCCGCCCGAGCGGTACTGGGCGCGGGCGGCGGCCCCCGCACGGCTCTTCAGGGTGGTGATCCGCTCCTGGCCCGCCGCGACCTGCTTGGCGATCTCGACGATCTTGTCCGACTGGGTCTTCGTCTCCGCCTCGGCGAGGTTGTACGCGTCGGTGGCCGTGCCCGCCTGCCGGTAGAGGTCCTCGATCTCCTTGCGTACCTGCTCCAGGGACTTGACGCCCGGTTCGGGCGGCGGGGCGGCGAACGCCGTGCCCGTCGCAAGACCCGGTGCGGTCAGCACCGCCAGCGCGCACAGCAGGACGAACGAGCTCGCGCCTCGACGTCGCCTTACGGCCCCCATGGTTCCCCCAGGCACCCGAGTCAGATCTCGTATCAGATCTGACTATTCATCAGTAACTTTCCACTGCCTTCGGGATGGTGCCACGACTCGATGAATTCCAACAGCCTTGTGGACGGCTGTCCGATCTTGTCCGCCCAACGGAGGCCCTAGTGCTGTGACCGGAGAGGTTCACCGCGTCGCGGCGCCCGGCACGGCACCTCGCCGCGTTGTCGGACCGCACAGGTACGTCCAGTACGAGCCGCGGTCCTCCGCCTTGCGATGCACCGCACCGGACGCCGCGACCCGGCAAACCTTTCCGGCCACAGCACTAGCCGCACGGCGGACGCCGCGCCCCCTTCACCCCAGCGGGCGCAACGCCTCCCACCGGACCGTCAGTTCACCCTGCCGCCACCGGCCCGGCCCGTCCGCCAGCGGCCAGTCGCCGGACAGGGCCCGCGCCGTCCGGATCCAGCGCTGCCGCGCCCCGTACGAGGCGTACGGCGCCGCCGCCGCCCACGCCCGGTCGAAGTCCCGCAGGAACGCGTGCACCGGCTCGCCCGGCACGTTGCGGTGGATCAGCGCCTTCGGCAGTCGCTCCGCCAGGTCCGAGGGACGCTCCAGGGAGCCCAGCCGGGTAGCGAACGTCACCGTGCGCGGCCCCTCCGGGCCCAGCGCCACCCACACGTGCCGCCGCCCGATCTCGTCGCAGGTCCCCTCGACCAGCAGCCCGTCCGGGTCCAGCCGCGCGCACAGCCGCGCCCATACCTCCGCCACCTGCTCCTCGTCGTACTGGCGCAGTACGTTCGCCGCGCGGATCAACGAGGGGCGCGCCCCCGCGTCCAGGGGCACCTCGAAGCCGCCGTGCCGGAAGCTCAGCCCCTCCCGCTCGTACGGCTTCGCCCCGGCGACCCGCGCCGGTTCGATCTCGATGCCCACCACCCGGACCCGCGGGGCCACCTCGCGCAGCCGCGTCAGCAGCTCGACCGCCGTCCAGGGGGCCGCGCCGTAGCCGAGGTCCACCGCGACCGGCGCCTGCGCGCGCCGCAGCGCGGCCCCGTGCGCGGCCGCGATCCAGCGGTCCATCCGGCGCAGCCGGTTCGGATTCGTCGTCCCGCGCGTCACCGATCCCACGGGGCGGCCGGCGGCGCGGCCGGGCGCGCGGCCGGGAGGCGGGGTGGTGCGGGAGGTCATGGGCCGAGGGTATGCGCAGCGCCCGCACGGCGGGAAAACCCGGCTGCGCCCGCCCCGTACGGAGCCCCGTACGAGGCCCTCCGCCCGGCCGCGCCCCAGGAAGACCCAGGAAGCCCCCGGTAAACCCCCGGCAAAATCGCGGACCCCGGAATGCGGGGGACCGCCTTCCGGGTTGCACTCCTTGCAGGGCGCCTTCCGCGCCCCCGCCGTCATGCCGTCCGGGCGTCGTGCGCGCGGCCGTCCTAGCCGAGAGGAACCGCTCCCTTGAGCCAGTACGTGTCCCGCCTCAGCGGCCGCCTCGCGGCCGCCCGCGCCACCCGCCACGAGCCGCCGCGGCTGCGCCTGCCGGCCGTCGGCCACCACCGCAAGCCGCGCCGCGTCGCCATGCTCAGCGTGCACACCTCCCCGCTGCACCAGCCCGGCACCGGCGACGCCGGCGGGATGAACGTCTACATCGTCGAGCTCGCCAAGCGCCTCGCCGCGATCAACATCGAGGTCGAGATCTTCACCCGGGCCACCACCGGCGGGCTGGCGCCCGTGGTCGAGCTGGCCCCCGGGGTCCTCGTACGGCACGTGGACGCGGGCCCGTACGAAGGCCTCGCCAAGGAGGAGCTCCCGGCGCAGCTGTGCGCCTTCACCCACGGCGTCATGCAGGCGTGGGCCGGCCACCGCCCGGGCTACTACGACCTCGTCCACTCCCATTACTGGCTCTCCGGCCACGTGGGCTGGCTCGCCGCCGAACGCTGGGGCGTGCCGCTCGTCCACGCCATGCACACCATGGCCAAGGTCAAGAACGCCGCGCTCGCCGAGGGGGACACCCCCGAACCCGCCGCCCGCGTCATCGGCGAGACCCAGATCGTCTCCGCCGCCGACCGGCTCATCGCCAACACCGCCGAAGAGGCCGACGAGCTCGTCCGGCACTACGACGCCGACCCGGCCAAGGTCGCCGTCGTCCACCCCGGCGTGAACCTCGACCGCTTCACGGTCGGCGACGGCCGGGCCGCCGCCCGCGCCCGCCTCGGCCTGCCGCAGGACGCGGTCATCCCGCTCTTCGCCGGGCGGATCCAGCCGCTGAAGGCCCCGGACATCCTGCTGCGCGCCGTCGCCGTCATGGTCGAGCAGGACCCCTCGCTGCGCCGTCGCCTCTTCGTCCCCGTCGTCGGTGGCCCCAGCGGCAGCGGTCTCGCCAAGCCGGAGGGCCTGCAGAAGCTCGCCGCGAAGCTGGGCATCGCGGAGCTCGTGCACTTCCACCCGCCGGTCGCGCAGGACGGGCTCGCGGACTGGTTCCGGGCGGCGTCCGTGCTGGTCATGCCCTCGTACAACGAGTCCTTCGGGCTCGTCGCGATAGAGGCCCAGGCCGCCGGCACGCCCGTGCTCGCCGCCCGCGTCGGGGGACTGCCCGTCGCGGTCAACGACGGGACCACGGGGATCCTCGTAGCCGGGCACGACCCCGTGGACTACGCGCGCGAGCTGCGGCGCTTCGTGGACCAGCCCGGCCTCGCGGACCGGATGGGCGCCGAGGCCGCGCGGCACGCGCAGTTCTTCGGCTGGGACACCGCGGCCAGTGGCACGGCCGACGTCTACACGGCCGCCATGCACGATCATCGCCGTCGCGTACGCTCGCACCATGGCTGACGCTGACACCGCTGAGATCGCCTCGACCATCGAAAGCGCCCTGGACGGCGCCGAACTGAGCTGGGAGAGCCCCGAGCCGGGCTCCTACGTCGTCCAGCTCCCCGGCACCCGCAAGCTGAGCACCACCTGCTCGCTGCGGGTCGGCCGGCACTCGCTGTCGGTCAACGCCTTCGTGATCCGCCACCCCGACGAGAACGAGGCGGCCGTCCACCGCTGGCTGCTGGAGCGCAACCTCAAGCTGTACGGGATGGCGTACGCCGTGGACCGCCTCGGCGACATCTACCTGACGGCCCGGCTCCCGCTGGCGGTCGTCAGCCCGCAGGAGCTGGACCGGCTGCTCGGCACGGTCCTGGAGGCGGCCGACGGCTCCTTCAACACCCTGCTGGAACTGGGCTTCGCGAGCGCGATCCGCCGCGAGTACGAATGGCGCGTCTCGCGCGGCGAACCGACGTACAACCTGGACGCGTTCAAGCACCTGACGCAGCCGTCCTGAGCGGGCGGCGCGCCACGCGTCGGCGGGCGGGGCATTACGCCGCGGCGCGCGGCGCGCGGCGCGTTAGGCCTCGGCGCCGGCCGGGAGCGGGGCGCCCGCCGTGGTGGCCGCCGCCCCGGCGTCCTGCCCGGCCACCGGCTCCTGCGCCAGATTCCGCATCAGCAGCCAGTAGCCGACGCCCGCCACCGTGCCCAGGACAGCGGTCGTGCCCCACAGCCAGCCCGCCCCGAAGTGGTCGATGACCGTGCCCGCCAGCAGCGGGGCGACCAGCGAGGCCACGGCCCACGACATCGTGTACATGCCCTGGTAGCGGCCGCGTCCGTGCAGCGGGGAGAGGCGCACGACCAGGCTCATCTGGGTCGGCGAGTTGACGATCTCGGCCAGGGTCCAGACGCAGACGGTCAGGGTGAGGATCCCGAGGGAGCCGCCGAAGGCCGTGAGGCCGAACCCGTACCCCGCCAGCAGCGCCGAGAGGACGAGCAGCTTCTGCGGGTCGCGGTGCTCGATGAACCGGGTGACGGGGATCTGGAGCAGCACGATCAGGATCCCGTTGACGGCGATGACCAGGCCGTAGTCGCCGGTGGAGAAGCCCGCGGACCCCATCGCCAGCGGCAGGCCGAACGAGCCCTGCATGAAGATCAGCGCGATCAGGAACGACAGCCCGACCACCCCCATGTAGCGCCCGTCGCGCAGCACCGTGCCCAGGCTGACCTCCGCTTCGGCGGCCACCTGCGCCGCGTCGCCCTTCTCGGGCCGGGACTCGGGCAGCTTCACGTACACGAGCACCGCGCAGACGAGCGTCAAGGCGGCCTCGCCCAGGAAGCCGGCGAGGTAGCTGTACTGGGCCACGAACCCGGCGACGGTCGCGGAGACGGCGAAGCCGAGGTTGATCGCCCAGTAGTTGAGCGCGAAGGCCCGGACCCGGTCCTCGGGGCGGACGATGTCCGCCATCATCGCCTGGACCGCGGGCCGCGAGGCGTTGGACGTCATGCCGACCAGCAGGGCGACCGACGCGATCGCCGCCGGGTGCTCCATGAAGCCCAGCAGGGCGACGGAGAACGCGGTCGAGACCTGCGCGGCCAGCAGCGTGGGCCGGCGCCCGAGCCGGTCGGTCATCACCCCGGCGGCCAGGGAGGAGATCACACCACCGAGTCCGTGGAGCGCGACGACGAGGCCGGCGAAGGAGGCGGAGTAGCCCCGTTCCACGGTCAGGTACAAGGTCATGAAGGTGGCGACGAAGGCCCCGAGGCGGTTCACGAGCGTGCTCGTCCACAGCCACCAGAACGCGCGGGGCAGGCCGGCGACGCTCTCCCGGGCAGCCCGTATCAGGCTCGCAACGGACATAAGGAATCCCCCCGGAGGTGTAAGCGTCACTCGACCTCCACGCACATTACGAGCGGCGGTCCCCCCACGCCAGTCAATTGACGCGCGCAGTCAATCGGCGGGCCCGGGCGCAGCCGCCCCCACACCGCGCGCGGGCGCGCCCGCCCGTCCATTAGGCTCGTACGCATGGCCGACGCACCGTACAAGCTGATCCTCCTCCGCCACGGCGAGAGCGACTGGAACGCGAAGAACCTGTTCACCGGCTGGGTGGACGTCAACCTCACCGAGAAGGGCGAGAAGGAGGCGGTCCGGGGCGGTGAGCTGCTCAAGGACGCCGGCCTGCTGCCCGACGTTCTGCACACCTCCCTCCAGAAGCGCGCCATCCGCACGGCGCAGCTCGCGCTGGAGGCCGCCGACCGCCACTGGATCCCGGTGCACCGCTCCTGGCGCCTGAACGAGCGCCACTACGGCGCCCTCCAGGGCAAGGACAAGGCGCAGACCCTCGCCGAGTTCGGCGAGGAGCAGTTCATGCTGTGGCGCCGCTCCTACGACACCCCGCCGCCGGTCCTCGAGGACGGCACGGAGTTCTCGCAGTCCGACGACCCGCGCTACGCGTCCATCCCGCGCGAGCTGCGTCCGCGCACCGAGTGCCTCAAGGACGTCGTCGAGCGCATGCTGCCGTACTGGTACGACGGCATCGTCCCGGACCTCCTCGCGGGCCGCACGGTCCTGGTCGCCGCGCACGGCAACTCCCTGCGCGGCCTGGTCAAGCACCTGGACGGCATCTCCGACGCCGACATCACGGGCCTGAACATCCCGACCGGCATCCCGCTCGTCTACGAGCTGGACGCCGACTTCAAGCCCCTGAAGCCGGGCGGCGCCTACCTCGACCCGGCCGCGGCCGCGGCCGCCATCGAGGCCGTCAAGAACCAGGGCAAGAAGTAACCCCTCGCGAATTAGCCCCCTACCTGCGGTTTCTTCGTGGGCAGGGGGCTTTTCTCTGCCTCTGGGCCGTTCTCCGGGCCGTCAGGGCGATGGGGCCGCGCGGGCTCCGGCCTCCGGCTCCACGGTCGGCGGCCGGGCAGAGCCCAAGTACCCCTAGTGCACGGACGCACTCAGTGCCGCGCGCACTCCATCTAGGCACGGGTGGCCCGGGATGCCGACTCGTCACGACCAGGAGGGTGAGTCGGTCAGTTTCTCCAAGTCGAGCTGATAGGCGTTCCTCAGCCGCGTGAAGTCGTAGAAGTCGCCCTGAGGCTCGCGCTTCACGGTCAACAGTCCCTGCGCTTCGAGTTCCTTGCGGCCCTTGGTCCACGTGTCGGAGGAGAGGCCGTATCGCTGACGCTTCGCAGTATGGATGTACTGCGGCTCTGAGTACCCTCCGAGGGCGTCTCTGAGGGCAAATAGCAGGGCTGTTGCCGTCGGCGACAGTTGGAGGAGCCAACCGCTCGTCCAGAACTCGATCGGCATGCCAACATACCGGCCTTCCTCTCTGGGCTGCGTGTACGCCCCACCGTCGCCGGTGGCGCTCATCAGCGTGATCGCTGAGGGCCTCCCCCACTGCGGCTGGAGGTCGATGAACTTGTTGTCCGCCAGCCACGTCAAGTTGCTGGCAACGCGCCTGGGTCCCGTCCTGGGGTCGAGTCCGAGCATCTGCGTCCAGCCGTTTGGGCCCGGCGGCCTCCGCAGGTCGAAGGGCTCTTTCGTGGCCATCATGGTGATGCACAGATAAAGCCGGAGGCGCACCTTGCCCCCACGCCCGCCTTGGATGAGCCGAGCAAGAGGCGGAGGACCGCCTTTACCCTCAGGCGCTATGACGAACGCCGGCGGGAACGGGATGTGGCCCCGTCTCTTCGCCTTGTCCGCCACCCCCCGCAGGTAGCCGAGCGCCTCAGACCGACGTTCACTAGGCGACACGTCTTTTACCTTCCTGCAGGAGAGGCCGGGGTACCAGGGGTACATGGGGTACCAGGGGGTTCAAGGCTCTTCTATAGATTCCGCCACAGCGGTCGGGAGACTACAGCAAGAGCGCATGACACTGCAGTGCAAGGGGAGACGACCCCTTCACTATCGCATGTGTCTCCTTCGCAAACGTTATTCACCCACTTTGACCTGCTGTTTTCCACCTGTCAGCATCGTCATCAGTCACGCAGGACATCGCAGGGCGGCCTCCTGGATGCTGCGATTCCACTGATGAGGGGATTGATGCAGATTGTCCGATCACGACTCGTCGCTTCGGGGCCTCTGGGCAGCGGTCATCATGCTCGGTGCGCTCGTCGTCGCAATGCTGAGCACGGCCACTCTGTGGACGGTGGGAGCACCCGCGTACGCGTCGCTTGGGGCAGGGGGTGCCACCTTCATCGGTGTTGCCACTTTGGGGATCGCCCTGGGGAAGTTTCTGACTGAGTAACGCCCAATGGCGGCGAGGCTTTGAGCGGGCGAGGTGGGATGGCGGGCAGCGACGCCCGACAGCCCGCCTTCGGCTCCCGCTTGACAGGCCGTGCCGGTGGCGTGCCAGATTCTGCGGGAAACCCCGCGGGAGCAGCAGGGCAGTGGGGACTTGCCCCAGGTGCGCTCCAGGCCTTAACGCCACCCCACCGCGGGTCAACGCAGCAGTCGCCGGCAAGAAACCCGAGCTTTCCAAGCTGATGTCACGAGCCACACAGGCCAGAGGCGCTCAGTCGGTGTCGACCAGTAACCTGCGGCGATCAGTCGCGGCACGTCTGGAGGCTTCGTGGAAGCTACCGCTCTCGTCAGTCCCGATCGATTGTGGTCGGCGCAAGAGATTCTGGTGCGTCCGGCCCCTGTCCCAGCGGCGGCAGGGGTCTACGGGTGGCACTTCAAGCAGCCGCCCCACCCGGAGCTGGACGCTGGGCGTCTGCTCTACGTCGGAATAGCCCCGCGCTACATGGCGGATCGGACCAGCCGCAGAACCTGCGTAAGCGGGTGCGCTACCACTACCGGGGCAACGCGGCTGGCTCGACGCTGCGGCTCACCCTCGGATGTTTGCTCGGACTTGAGCTGCGCCGCGTGTGCAGCGGCAAGCGGATGAATTTTGGCAAGGTCGGCGAAGCGAAGCTGAGCGAGTGGATGGCGGACAACGCGCGGGTGTCTTGGATCGAGCAGAGCGAGCCGTGGGACCTGGAGGCTCAGCTCATCTCCCAACTGGACCTCCCGCTGAACCTTGACCAGAACCGCCATAACGCGTTTTACAGTCGGTTGAAGGAGCTACGAGCCCAAGCACGTCAGCGAGCGCGTGAGTTGCCTAGCAGCCTGTAGACCCACAGGGAGGGCAACGTGCCGATGGCTGGGCCGTCCTGGGCCGTCCGAGGCGCTCGACAGGGGCCATGACGACCAACGAGGACCACTAGGTGCAGGAGCCCACCGCTCCTCACCAGCAGATTCCTTGGTCACCAAGAGCCCAGGCAAGCACTTGCACCACGGTACGGGGCAAGGCCGACCGGTCAGGCGGACGCCTCGCGGCGGGGCGTCTTGCGCGTCCGTGCGCCGGCGACGACGAGCGCCAGGCCCGCCGCGGCGATGCCGAGGTAGGCGGGGGACGGGAGGGCGACGAGCTTGTGCAGCCAGCCCCATTCCGTGCCGAAGCAGGCCTGCGAGGCGAAGCTGACGAGCCCTTGGGCTCCTACGACGTAGCCGATGCTCTCGACGGTGTACCCGATGGTTGTTCGCACGGATCAAGCCTCTCGCGGCCCCGCCGCGGGATCGTCCTCACCAGGGCGGAAAACGCGGTAGGCCGAAGGATGCAGTCGCGTCGCGTGCGGCCGGTCGTCCGAGCGGGACCTAGGTCCAATGGCGCATGGCGGTGGTCGGTGGGGGGCGTCAGAGTGGCGGTCATGGAAGCTCTCGACCCCGGCCGTACCGAGGCCTATCTGCGTCGTCTGGGGGCGGCGCGGCCCGAGCGGCCCACGGCCGCCTCGCTGCGCGAGCTGCACCTGCGGCACCTGCGCGCCGTGCCGTTCGAGAACCTGGCGATCCACCTCGGTGAGGATCTCGTGCTGAGCCGGAACGCCGTCTTCGACAAGATCGTGACCGCCGGGCGCGGCGGTATCTGCTACGAACTGAACGCGGGCTTCGCGGAGTTGCTGGGCGCGCTCGGCCACCGGGTCGAGCTCCTCCAGGCCCGGGTGTACGGCAAGGACGGCGCGCTGGGCGTCCCGTACGACCACCTGGCGCTGCGCGTCGACGGGCGCTGGCTCGCGGACGTGGGGTTCGGCGACCACAGTGTCCACCCGCTCGACCTGGACGAGCCGGGCGAGCAGAAGGATCCCGGCGGGGTGTTCCTCGTACGGCCGGCCCCGGACGCCGGTCACGCCGGTGGCCACAGTGGCGGGGGTGACCTTGAGGTGGTGCGCGACGGCGTGCCCGCGTACCGGCTGGAGACCCGCCCCCGCGCGCTCGCCGACTTCCTCACCGGCGCATGGTGGCACCGCACCAGCCCCGAGTCCGGCTTCACCAGGGGTCCGGTCTGCTCCCGGCTCACCGAGGACGGCGGCCGGATCACCCTGCGGGAGCGCACCCTCATCACCACCGCCGCGGACGGCGACCGTACGGAGGAGGAGCTGGCGACCGACGAGGAGGTACGGGCCGCCTACCGCGCGTGGTTCGGCATCGTCCTCGACCGGCTGCCCGTGCCGCTGCACCCCCGGCCGTGAGCCGCCAGGTGGGGCGGAGCCCGTGCGGGTCCGGACGTCGGGGGACGGCCTCCGGCCACTTTCGTTCAAGTCTGCTCTGTCCGTCTTCCGCCGCAGTTAGCCTGACGGCTTGATCACCATTCGTGTTGGGGAGGCAGTGGTGAAAGACCGACAGGGCAGGGAGCTCGTCCCTGGAGATCCGGTGACCGTTTACTCCACGAGCGACCGGCCGTTCCACTTGCACGGTTCTCACGGCGTCGTGTTGAGCCTCGGGATCAAGCGGGTGAAGGTCGAGCTCACCCGAGCCGCTTTCGAGAGCAGCGACGGGAAGGTCGAGACGTTCCTGCCGTCCGATCTGGAGTACGGCCACGAGGGCACACCGAGGAACGCGGACAAGATGGTGGAGACGATGCTGGAGATCCAGCGCGTACCCGTGAACGACGCGGCGGCGCTGGCGGTGGAGAGCGGCGTCATCACGAAGGCGCAGGGCGATCAGCTCGTCCGGCTCTGGCACGACCACACCGCGGCGAAGGCGGCCTGGCGCATGACCGGCTGAGCAGGTCCTCTGCTCGACACGGGCCTTGTGCTCGAAACAGCCCCCTGCCTGCGGTTTTCCCGCGGATCGGGGGCTTTTCGCCGTCTGCTGACAGATCTGCTCCGGGGGGTCAAGTCCCGTTTTCCCGTGTCATGACGGGCCGGGCCGCCGTCCCGCCTACTGGAGGCACGGCCACACCGCACACGCGGCGGGCCGGACAGGAGAACGGACGCCACCACGCACAAGGAGCAGTCATGTCCTACGACCTTCCCACCCCGGCCGACGTCCAGTCGAAGCGGCGGATCGCGCGCCTCGGGATGGCCCTGACCTCGGCCGTCTTCATCTCGGGGGCCATCGCGCTGCCGGCGACCGCGGCGACCGCGACGTCCGCGCCTTCGACCCAGCCCTCGGTCACCGGCATCCGCACGCACGACCACCGGGACCGTGAGTCCGGCGGGGACGTCTTCCGGACCTGTACGTGCAAGCACGGCTCCGGCTCCGTCTGGCGGGACACGTGGGACCGGGACACCTGGGACCGGGACACCTGGGACCGGGACACGTGGAAACGGGACGTGCTGTGCGTCAGGCCGCACCAACACGACAGGGTGAAGCACCACGACTGGCCGGTCGACAACGGCCCGCACGTCAGATGGATGCCGGAAAGGTGATCCTCCGAACAGGGACCCCGGGCGCGCCGGCAGCCGTCAGGCCGCGCGCCCGGGGGCGGTCTCCCGCCACCTGCGGCCGATCGAGCGGAGCAGTGCCGGGTAGACGCCCAGGTAGCGGAAGGGCTTGATGCCCGCCATGTAGACCGCCCCGAGCAGGCCGTTCGGCTTGACGAGGGCGGTCATCTGGCCGCGGTATCCGCCGGGCGCCGCCGGGTCCGGGACCCAGCCGACGTGCATCAGCACCTGCACCGTGCGGTTGGCGCTCTCGGCCACCCACTCGTCGTGGGTCTGGTAGACGGAGGTGAACGGAACCGCCGTGAGGTCCGGCCCGCGCGGTCCCTCCCGCAGGTCCGCGGGCAGCCGGTCGCGCACGGACGCCACCCGGGCGCCGGCGCCGCCGTCGGCCTTGTCCCAGCCGAACAGGGCCCCGAGCTTCCAGCGGACCGCGAACAGCAGTCGCGCCACGGGGGAGGAGACGGCCTCGGAGCTGTCGGCGAACTGGGCCACCAGCCGGGCGAGGTCGTCGGGACCTCCCGGAGTCGGCAGCGCCCATACGTCCTCGACGTGGAAGTCGCCGGCGATCTCGTGGATGCGCCAGGGACGGGAGGTGTGCGCGGTGCTGGGGAGTCTCATGAGCAAGCCCCTATCTATACGATGCCGTATATGGAGAGCCTAGCAGCCGTGTATACGCCTCCGTATACACGGGGCTGGGCGTGAGGAGGGGCAGGGCATGGGCGCGACCCGCACGCCACGCGGCAAGTGGATCGAGGAGGGGCTACGGGCCCTCGCCGCCGGCGGCCCCGAGGCCGTCCGGATCGAGTCGCTGGCGCAGGCGCTCGGCGTGACCAAGGGCGGTTTCTACGGCTATTTCGCCAACCGCGGTGCGCTGCTCACCGAGATGCTCGACACCTGGGAACGCGAGGGCACGGAGGGGGTCATCGCCCAGGTCGAGACCGGCGGCGGAGACGCCAGGGCCAAGCTGGAGCGGTTGTTCGCGATCGCCGGGGGCGCCGAGGAAGAGGCGGTCAAGGGCACCGCGGCGGAGCTCGCGATCCGAGAGTGGGCCCGGCGTGACGAGGCCGTGGCGCAGCGGCTGCGCCGCGCCGACAACCGGCGCATGGAGTACCTGCGTTCGCTGTTCCGCGCCATCTGTTCCGACGAGGACGACGTCGAGGTCCGCTGCCTGCTCACCTTCTCGGTGCGGATCGGCGGCTACTTCATCGCCGCCGACCACGGCCGTCACAGCCGCGCGGAGGTCATGGACCTGACGACGAAATGGCTGCTGCGGTAGCCGAGTTCGCGGAGTTCGCGGCGTGCACGTCGGGCCCCGGCCGAGGGTGATCGGACGGGGCCCTGCTCGTGCGGGCGCCGGCGGCGGCAGTCAGCCGCCGCACTGGCAGGGGGCGCCGGACTGGCAGCCGCAGCCGCAGCCCGAGCCGCAGCCGCAGGCCGCGAGCAGCGGGAGCCGCAGGGGCTCCGGCCGCGAAGGCGGCTCCTGCTCCGGGGTGATGGGGACGGGGGAATCGGGCATGGTTCCTCCTCGCAGGCGGCGTACGGGACTTCGCACGACGGACCGCCCTCGCCTCATTCATGCCCAGCGGCACCGGCGCGTCAACGGCGCATTGGGGCTCGCGACGCCGGGCGCCTGACACCCCGGCCGCCTGACCGCGCCCGACACCCAGGCCGCCCGACCACGGCCGCCCCTCAGCGCCCCGCCCCTCAGGCCCCCTCCACCTGCGTCGGCTGCTGGAGGTCGTCCGCGTGCTCGCCCGTCACCAGGTAGACCACGCGCTTGGCCACCGACACCGCGTGGTCCGCGAAGCGCTCGTAGTAGCGGCCCAGCAGCGTCACGTCCACCGCCGTCTCGATGCCGTGCTTCCAGCGGTCGTCCATCAGGTGCTGGAACAGCGTGCGGTGCAGCTGGTCCATCTCGTCGTCGTCCGTCTCCAGCTGGAGGGCCAGGTCGACGTCCTTCGTGATGATGACCTCCGCGGCCTTCGCCATCAGGCGCTGCGCCAGCTGACCCATCTCCAGGATGGTGGCGTGCAGGTCCCGCGGCACCGCCGTGTCCGGGAAGCGCAGCCGGGCCAGCTTCGCCACGTGCTGGGCCAGGTCGCCGCTGCGCTCCAGGTCGGCGCTCATCCGCAGCGAGGTCACCACGATGCGCAGGTCGGTGGCGACCGGCTGCTGGCGCGCCAGCAGCGCGATGGCGCGCGCCTCCAGGTCGTGCTGGAGGTCGTCGACCTTCTGGTCGGCGGCGATGACGCTCTCGGCGAGCTTCAGGTCGGCGTCGAGCATGGACGTCGTGGCCCGCCCGATCGCGGAACCGACGAGCCGGGCCATCTCGACCAGGCTTTCTCCGATCGAGTCCAGTTCCTCGTGGTACGCGTCGCGCATGTCTGGTGTCCCTCTCTTGGCCTTGACGTACTGCGGTACTGCCCGGGGGCGGGCCGGGGCGGCCGTTGGCCCCACGGTGCCACGGTGAGCCGCGAACGCGTCCGACTCCGGCACCGCAAGTGAATCAACCCCGTCCCCAGGGTGAACTCTGGGCGACGACTGTTCGAGGTGCCACCCGAACGGCTGTGGAAGTGTCCTCCCACCTGCTTAACCTGGATCCATGGACGTGAACGCGGCGGTCGCCGCAGCTGCAGCGATCGCCGGTCTGTGTACCGGCGTCATCGCCATGCTGGCGTTCCGCTGGAGCGAGCGCGACCAGGCCCGCCCCACCCGGAGCTCCATGCGCCCCGACATCAATGCGGTGCTCCCGCCCGGCGTGGACACCGTCCTCTCCGTGCTCCGCTCCTCCGCCGTCGTACTGGACGAGGGCGACGCGGTGGTCAAGGCCAGCTCGGCGGCGTACGCCCTCGGGCTGGTCCGCGGCGGCAAGCTCGCCGTGGAGCCCATGCTCCACATGGCCCGCGACACCCGCCGCGACGGGGAGATACGCCAGGTCGAGCTGGACCTGCCCCGGCGCGGCACCGGCCGCGGCGAGGCCCTCGCCGTCTCGGCGCGCGTCGCCCCGCTCGGCTCCCGCCTGGTGCTCCTCCTGGTCGAGGACCTCACCGAGGCCCGCCGCATCGAGGCCGTACGCCGCGACTTCGTCGCCAACGTGTCGCACGAGCTCAAGACCCCGGTCGGGGCGATCTCCCTGCTCTCCGAGGCCGTCATGGACGCCGCGGACGACCCCGAGGCGGTCAGCCGCTTCGCCGGCCGCATGCAGATCGAGTCGACCCGGCTCATCAACCTCGTGCAGGAGCTCATCGACCTCTCCCGGGTCCAGAACGACGACCCGCTGGAGGACGCCGAGCCCGTGCGCGTGGACACGCTGGTGGCCGAGGCCATCGACCGCTGCCGCCACACGGCCTCCTCGAAGCAGATCACCATGGCCGCGGGAGGCACCGCCGACCTGCGGGTCTGGGGCAACCGCGGACAGCTCGCGGCCGCCCTGGGAAACCTGGTCGAGAACGCCGTCAACTACAGCCCCGCCCGCACCCGCGTCGGCATCGCCGGGCGCAGGGTGACGGCGCCGGGGGGAGACTTGATCGAGATCGCCGTGACCGACCAGGGCATCGGCATCCCGGAAAAGGACCGCGAGCGCATCTTCGAGCGCTTCTACCGCGTGGACCCGGCCCGCTCCCGCGCCACGGGAGGCACGGGCCTCGGCCTTGCGATCGTGAAGCACGTGGCGGCCTCGCACGGCGGGGAGGTGTCGGTCTGGAGCTCGGAGGGTCAAGGTTCCACGTTCACCCTGCGACTCCCCGAAGCAGCCGCACCGGCTGCGGCCCCGCGCACCCATCCGACCCCTGCCTGAACCAGAACCCGCCCCCAGCCATACCTGCCCCGGAGGTCCTTCCGTGACCCGAGTGCTCGTCGTCGAGGATGAGGAATCCTTCAGCGACGCCCTGTCCTACATGCTCCGCAAGGAGGGCTTCGAGGTCGCGATCGCGGCGACCGGCCCCGACGGGCTCGACGAGTTCGAGCGCAACGGCGCCGACCTCGTCCTCCTCGACCTGATGCTCCCCGGCCTGCCCGGTACGGAGGTCTGCCGGCAGCTGCGCGGCCGTTCCAACGTCCCCGTGATCATGGTGACCGCCAAGGACAGCGAGATCGACAAGGTCGTCGGGCTGGAGATAGGAGCGGACGACTACGTCACCAAGCCCTTCTCCTCGCGGGAGCTGGTCGCCCGCATCCGCGCGGTCCTGCGCCGCCGCGGCGAGCCGGAGGAGGTCACCCCGGCCGCGCTGGAGGCCGGCCCCGTACGGATGGACGTCGACCGGCACGTGGTCACCGTCGCCGGCGGCAAGGTGGACCTCCCGCTGAAGGAGTTCGACCTGCTGGAGATGCTGCTGCGCAACGCGGGCCGCGTGCTGACCCGCATGCAGCTCATCGACCGGGTCTGGGGCGCCGACTACGTCGGTGACACCAAGACCCTCGACGTCCACGTCAAGCGCCTGCGCGCCAAGATCGAGCCGGACCCGGGCGCGCCGCGCTACCTGGTCACGGTCCGGGGCCTGGGCTACAAGTTCGAGCCGTAGGCCCGACGGCCAGCCGTCCGCATACGGGAAGGGCCCCGGCCGCTGATGCGGCCGGGGCCCTTCCCTTACTTCCCGTGTGCGTACGGGGCGCTACGACGCCACGGCGCCCCGTGCGGCCTGCGTCAGTGGCCCGCGGCGTGCGAGGCGGAGCCCGACGGGGAGGCGGCCGCGCTGCCCGAGGGGGACCCGGACGGGCTGCCCGAGGCCGCACCGGTGGCCGCGCCCGACGGGGAGCCCGACGGGGAGCCGGCGGGGGAGCCGGACGGCGTGCCCGAGGGGCTGCCGGAGGGGGTGGAGCCGGCGGCCGGGGCCGCGGACGGGCCGAAGCCCGCGTACATGCCCGTGCCCGGGACCACGAAGGCGTCCAGCTCGACACCGCCCGTGCTGCTCAGCTGGAAGACGACCTTCTGCACGTCACCGTTCTTGGCGGCCTCGGCGCCGTCCTCGATGACGGCGGAGGCGTTGCCCGCGCCGCCCAGCACCAGGGTGCCGCCGGCCGGCACGGTGACCTTGCCGGCGCCCTCGGCGGCCTTCAGCACGACCTTGCCCTTGCCACCCGCCAGGGTGATGCCGTCAAGGGTCTGCGCCTTGGTGCCCGAGTTGAAGACCGTCGCCGAGACCGTCGCGGGGCCCTTCTTGTCCTTCTCGCCCTGGGTGATGACCAGCGCGTTCTGGATCTTGATCTCGCCCTTGGTGACGGCGGCGTTGTCCGGCTTGATCTGGAGGGTCTGCGCGTCGTTGCCCGCACCGCATGCGGCCAGCGAGGCGATCGAGAACACGACGGCGGTGGCGGCGAGGGCGCCGCGTCGAAGGCTGCGGCTCACGGCGGCGGCAACTCCTTGGACGAACGGAAGGGGAGGGTGGGCACTCGGAACGGCCGAGGTAAAGCCGCTCTAAGGGTGTGTCAGCGCGCTTAGGTTACCGAGCCGCCGCCCCGCCCCCGCACCCGACCCTCCGCAGCGCGGCCCTCACCCTGGGGGCGTCCCACGATCTTGCATTCCGCCGGCCGTCGCCTTGTCGTTCACCGCGGCGCCCGCCCCTCGTTCACCTCGCCGATCATGTGGCTCGCGCATATCGTGCGTCGGCCACCGCGTGATCAATTTCCGGATTCCCTCGAACGCCACTTCGTGATCAATTCGAGGATTGGGCCGGAACCCGGTCGCTGTGGGCTCCGCCAGTCGAACGGAGTAGTTCGGTTTCCCGACTCCGAAACCGGCAAAACGGGACGTACGTCACACTGATGGGGGTGCCGGGCAGGTGTAGCGTGGCCCTTTCGCCCGGTCCGCGCAGCGCCCCCGACCTGCGAATACCCCCTTCCGAGAGCCCTCCGCAGCACGTTCCTGTTGCTGTTGTCAAGCCCCGAGATGTGCCCTGACCTGCGAAAACGCCATTCATAACGGTCAGTTCTCGTGTTACCCTGGATAGCCACGGAAGGGGTACCTGTCACATGACGTTCAAGGTTGGCGACACCGTGGTCTATCCCCATCACGGGGCCGCGCTGATCGAGGCCATTGAGACTCGCCAGATCAAAGGCGTGGACAAGACCTACTTGGTGCTCAAGGTCGCCCAGGGCGACCTGACGGTTCGTGTGCCTGCGGACAATGCGGAGTTCGTCGGCGTTCGCGACGTAGTCGGCCAGGACGGGCTGGACCGGGTCTTCGAGGTGCTTCGTGCACCGTATGCCGAAGAGCCGACGAACTGGTCCCGGCGCTACAAGGCAAATCTGGAAAAGCTCGCTTCTGGCGATGTCATCAAGGTCGCCGAAGTGGTGCGTGACCTGTGGCGTCGTGAGCGCGAGCGCGGTCTTTCCGCGGGTGAGAAGCGCATGCTCGCGAAGGCGCGCCAGATCTTGGTCAGCGAGCTCGCGCTCGCTGAGAACACGAACGAGGACAAGGCCGAGGCCCTCCTCGACGAGGTTCTCGCGTCCTGACGCGAAGCCCCGTACACAGTTGTGCCGCGGTGCCCGATGACAAGGTCTCTCCTCCACGAGAGGCCTGTTGCCGGGCGCTGCGGCATGTCTGTACCCATACCTTTTGATCTACTTCTTTGATCACGCCATCCCCATGGCGTGACTGGCGTGCCGGGTCCGGGGCAGCCTGCTCGACCGGTCGTCACGGAAGGGGCGAGGGCGTCGCACCCGGCACCCTTCAGGCCATACCCATGTCGGCCGAAGTCACAAACCTGGCTCGGAGCTACTGATGTCTGACGCAACGCCCACCCCCCGCACCGCCGCGGTGATCCCGGCCGCCGGCCGCGGGGTACGCCTGGGCCCCGGTGCCCCCAAGGCCCTGCGGGCCCTCGGCGGCACCCCGATGCTCGTCCACGCCGTGCGGGCGATGGCCCGCTCCCGCGCCGTCTCCCTCGTCGTGGTCGTCGCGCCGCCCGCCGAAGCCGCCGAGGTGCGCCTCCTGCTGGCCGAGCACGCGCTGCCCGAGCGGACCGAGATCCTCGTCGTGCCCGGCGGGGAGACCCGCCAGGAGTCCGTGCGCGCGGGCCTGGACGCGCTGCCGCAGGACGTCACCTCCGTACTCATCCACGACGCGGCCCGCCCGCTCGTCCCCGTCGACACCGTGGACGCGGTCGTCGAGGCGGTACGGGACGGAGCCGCCGCCGTGGTGCCCGCGCTGCCCCTGGCCGACACCGTCAAGGAGGTCGAGCCCGGCAAGCCCGGCGAGCCCGAGCCGGTCGTCGCCACGCCCGAGCGGGCCCGGCTGCGCGCCGTGCAGACCCCGCAGGGCTTCGACCTCGCCACCCTCCGGCGGGCGCACGCCGCGATCGCCGTCGACGGCGAGGGCGCCACCGACGACGCCGGCATGGTGGAACGGTTCGGCGTGCCCGTCGTCGTGATCCCCGGCCACGAAGAGGCCTTCAAGGTCACCCGCCCGCTCGACCTGGTCCTCGCCGAGGCCGTACTCGCCCGCAGGAGGGCCACCGATGCCTACTAGCCCCGCAGGTTCGCCGGACCGGGGCGCGAGCCCCGCCACCCCGCCCGTAGCCCCTCTGCTGCCGCAGGTCGGTATCGGCACCGACGTCCACGCCTTCGAGGCCGGCCGCGAGCTGTGGTGTGCCGGTCTGCTGTGGGAGGGCGAGGACGGCCTCGCCGGACACTCGGACGGCGACGTCGCCGCGCACGCCGCCTGCGACGCCCTCTTCTCCGCCGCCGGAGTCGGCGACCTCGGCGCGCACTTCGGCACCTCCCGCCCCGAGTGGTCCGGCGCCGCCGGCGTCACCCTTCTGGCGGAGGCCGCCCGCATCGTCCGCGCCGAGGGCTTCGAGATCGGCAACATCGCCATCCAGGTGATCGGCGTGCGCCCGAAGATCGGCAAGCGGCGCGAAGAGGCACAGAAGGCGCTCGCGGCGGCCGCGGGCGCCCCCGTCTCCGTCTCGGGCACCACCACCGACGGACTCGGCCTCACCGGCCGCGCCGAGGGCCTCGCCGCCATCGCCACGGCCCTCGTCTACCGGACGAACCGGGCCTGAATACCCTCCGCGACGGCACCTCTTCGGCAACAAAGGGGCCCCGCGGCCCCAAAGGGTCGCGGGGCACTGCTATACGCGCACTACCCTGGATGCCGTGACTATTCGCCTGTACGACACCAGCGCCCGGCAGATCCGTGACTTCACCCCGCTCACCGCGGGCTGCGTCTCGATCTACCTGTGTGGCGCCACGGTGCAGGCGGCCCCGCACATCGGGCACGTCAGGTCCTACCTGAACTTCGACATCATGCGCCGCTGGTTCACCTACCGCGGCCTCGACGTCACCTTCATCCGCAACGTCACCGACATCGACGACAAGATCATCAAGAAGGGCGCCGAGCAGGGCCGCCCCTGGTGGTCCATCGGCTACGAGAACGAGCGCGCCTTCAACGACGGCTACAACGCGCTGGGCTGCCTCCCGCCCACGTACGAGCCGCGCGCCACCGGCCACGTGCCCGAGATGATCGAGATGATGCGCGTCCTCATCGAGCGCGGTCACGCGTACGAGGCGGACGGCAGCGTCTACTTCGACGTGCGTTCCTTCCCCGGCTACCTGGCGCTGTCCAACCAGGACATCGACGACCTGCGCCAGCCCGCCGAGGAGGGCATCACCGGCAAGCGCGACCCGCGCGACTTCGCCATGTGGAAGGCGTCCAAGCCCGGCGAGCCGGACTGGGAGACCCCGTGGGGCCGCGGCCGTCCCGGCTGGCACCTGGAGTGCTCCGCGATGGCGCACAAGTACCTGGGCAGCGCCTTCGACATCCACGGCGGCGGGCTGGACCTGATCTTCCCGCACCACGAGAACGAGATCGTGCAGGCCCAGGCCTTCGGCGACGAGTTCGCCAAGTACTGGGTCCACAACGCCTGGGTCACCATGTCCGGCGAGAAGATGTCCAAGTCGCTGGGCAACTCGGTGCTCGTCTCCGAGATGGTCAAGCAGTGGCGCCCGATCGTCCTGCGCTACTACCTCGGCACCCCGCACTACCGGTCGATGATCGAGTACAGCGAGGAGGCCCTGCGCGAGGCGGAGTCCGCCTTCGCCCGCATCGAGGGCTTCTGCCAGCGCGTCGTCGAGAAGGCCGGCAAGCCCGTCGAGCCGGCCTCCGAGGTCCCGCCCGCCTTCGCCGAGGCCATGGACGACGACCTCGGGGTGCCCCAGGCGCTCGCGATCGTCCACACCACCGTCCGCCAGGGCAACAGCGCGCTCGCCGCCGACGACAAGGACGCGGCCATCGCCCGCCTGTCCGAGGTCCGGGCCATGCTGGGCGTCCTCGGCCTCGACCCCCTCGACCCCCACTGGGCCGGCGAGGCCGACCGGGAACAGGACCTGCACGGCGCGGTCGACACCCTGGTGCGTCTCGTCCTGGAACAGCGCGAGTCCGCCCGGGCCCGCAAGGACTGGGCGACCGCCGACGCCATCCGCGACCAGCTCCAGCAGTCCGGGCTGGTCATCGAGGACGGCCCGACCGGACCGCGCTGGACCCTGGGCCCCCGCTGAGCCCGGGTAGCTGAGCTTGGTGTGCTGCCCGGCGCTCCGGGCCGCACACTCTTCATACGTACATATCGCAGCATCAAAGAAAACAGGTAGAAGTCATGGCCGGGAACAGCCAGCGCAGGAACCGTCGCACGTCCAACAAGAAGGGCGCGACGGTCGGCAGCGGTGGCCAGCGGCGCAAGGGCCTGGAAGGCAAGGGCCCCACGCCCAAGGCCGAGGACCGCAAGAAGCACAAGGCGAACCGCATCAGCAACGCGATGGCCCGCCAGGCGGCCAAGCGCCGCCCCGCCCCGCGCCGCGGCGGTCCCAAGGGCACCAGCGAGATGGTCGTCGGCCGCAACCCGGTCTTCGAGGCGCTGCGCGACGGGGTCCCGGCCACCACGCTGTACGTCCAGCAGTTCATCGACAACGACGAGCGCGTCCGCGAGGCCCTCCAGCTCGCGGGCGAGCGCGGCAACATCAACCTGATGGAAGCCCCGCGCCCCGAGCTCGACCGCATGACCAACGGGCTCAACCACCAGGGCCTGGTCCTGCAGGTCCCGCCGTACGAGTACGCGCACCCGGAGGACCTCACCGCGGCCGCGTACGACGACGGCGACGACCCGCTGATCGTCGCCCTCGACGGCGTCACCGACCCGCGCAACCTCGGCGCGATCGTCCGCTCCGTCTCCGCCTTCGGCGGCCACGGCGTGGTCATCCCCGAGCGCCGCGCCGCCGGCATGACCGCCGGTGCCTGGAAGACCTCGGCCGGCACCGCCGCCCGCACGCCCGTCTCCCGCGTGACCAACCTGACCCGCGCCCTCCAGGACTACAAGAAGGCCGGCATCACGATCGTCGGCCTCGCCGCCGAGGGCACGCACACGGTCAGCGACCTGGACGCGCTCGGCGGCCCGGTCGTCATCGTCGTCGGTTCCGAGGGCAAGGGCCTGGGCCGTCTCGTCGGCGAGAACTGCGACTACCTCGTGCGCATCCCGATGCCGGGCGGCGCCGAGTCGCTCAACGCCGGTGTCGCCGCGGGCGTCGTGCTCTACGAGGCGGCCCGCCGCCGCGCGGACCGCGGTCGCGTCTGAGCCCGACCACTGATCCACTTGGCTCACGGACAGTGACCCGTGAGCGTGTCACCCCGCCCGTTTCGGGCGGGGTGGCTTGATCTTGACGGGTCTCGGACAGATCCCTGATGTCAAGGCAGTGTCCTAAACACTGATCACTCGGTTAGATGAGTGTGGACACCAGAACGCCAGGTTTCGACGACCAGCCCGCGCTGAGCATGGTCAAGGTGCCGTGCGATCCCGCACAGGTCATCGTCAACCACGCCAGCTTCCGCGTGCGGCTCGCACCGACCCCGAGCGCGCGTTCCAAGCCCTCGAAGGTCCCCGGCCGCGCGCCCGTCCTCGGCGGGGCCGCGGTCGCCGCCGCGGGGGTCACCCGCCGCAGGGCCCCCGTCGTCTGGAGCGGCAAGTCCGACGCCGGCGACGCCGCGGCGATGGGCGGACTCCTCCAGGCGGTGCGCGAGGCCGGACGCGACCCCGACGCGTACGACGGCGGAGCGACCCAGGTCATCCCGCGCCTCGACCTGGCCCACGACCTCGCCGACGAGACCGTCGCCACGCCGACCGTCATCGGCCAGCGCACCTACGGCGACCCCGGCGAGACCCGCCCGCTGGCCGCCGTACGGGACCTCCCGCCCGGCCAGCCGTCCGGCCCGGGGGCGGGCACGGGGCCCGGGGCCGACTCCCGGCGGGGCGCCAACGACACCCGCGCGCAGGCCTCGTACTACCCGGGCCGCCGCATGAACCTCGGCGTCGTGCTCCTCCCGCTGCGCGTCTTCCTCGGGTTCATCTCCATCTACGCCGGCATGGGCAAGCTGTGCGACCCCGTCTACTTCGACGGCGGCGAGCGCGGCTCCATGGTCACCTGGCTGCGCACCCTCCACCCCTGGGCGCTCGCCGAACCGCTGCGCGACTTCGCCCTCGCGCACCCGGTCGGAGCGGGCCTCAGCGTGGCCTTCCTCCAGGTCATCGTGGGCGTGCTGACCGTCTTCGGCCTGTGGCAGCGGTTCGCCGCCTGCTTCGGGGCGCTGCTCTCCGCCGCGCTGCTGATGACGGTCAGCTGGAAGACCGTGCCCGCCTACGACGCGCCCGACATCATCTACCTCGCCGCCTGGAGCCCGCTGATCATCGCGGGCGCCCCGGTCTACTCCCTCGACGGGCGCCTCGCCGGCGAGGCCTGGCGCACCCTCGGACCGCGCTCGGAGGTCTGGCGGCTGCGCCGGCGCGTCCTGCGCCGCGGCGCCGTCATGGCCACCGTCGTCTGCGGGCTCACCCTGCTCATCGGCTCGCTCCTCGGCGGCGCCGTCCGCTCCACCACCGTCGTCACCGTGCCCGGCCCGGGCGAGGCCCCGACCAACTACCTGCCCGGCCGCCCGCTGCCGCAGACCCCGGCCCGGCAGCAGCCCACCCAGCAGCCCTCCAAGGCGCCGTCCCCCTCGGCTTCCCCCACCGAGTCCGCCGCCAAGTCGGCCAAGGCCTCGGCCGCTCCCACCCGGGAGAGCGCGGGCACGGGCTCGGAGTCGCCCACCGCGACGAAGGGCACCACGAGCAGGCAGACCCCGCGCAGCACCCCGCGGCAGTCCACCTCGCCCAAGGCGCCGACCACTTCGGGAACCACGAGCGGCAGCACCACCCCGACCAAGCAGTCCGGCCTGGTCGGAGGACTCCTCGGCTGAGGCTCCTCGGCTGAGACCGACCGGCACGACCGGCACGGAACAGGGCCCGGCGCGCGAGCGTGCCGGGCCCCTTCGTGTGCCGCCGCAGGTGCCCCCCGTACGTTCTCGGGATGCGCGCGGCCTCAGGAAGCCGTCTGCGCGGCCAACTCCCGGGCCGCCTCCGCCAGGTCCTTGGCGGTGTCGATCGCCCGCCAGTAGGCCCCCTGGGGCAGCGGGAAGCCCGCCAGCCGCCGCTCGCGCGCCAGCCGGGGGAAGGTCGTCCGCTCGTGGTCCCCGAAGTCCGGGAGCAGCGCGGCGAATTCGGGCCCGAACACGTACACCCCGGCGTTCACGGCGTACGGCGACGGCGGGGCCTCGATGAAGTCCAGTACCTGCCCGAACTCGTTCGTCTCCACCACGCCCCACGGGATCCGGGGCCGGGCCAGCGCCAGCGTCGCCACGGCGCCCCGCTCCGTGTGGAAGGCCGCCATCTCGCGCAGCGAGAACCGCGTCCATACGTCGCCGTTGGTCGCGTACCAGGCCCGGTCGGGGTGCGGGAGGTGCCGGGCGGCGTACTTGAGGCCGCCGCCGCGCCCCAGCGGCTGCTCCTCCACCACCGTCGTCACCCGCAACGGCAACCGGGCCCCGGCCAGCCACTCCTGGAGCACCTCGGCGAGGTGTCCGCACGAGACCACGGCGTCCGTGACCCCCTCGGACGCCAGCCAGGCCAGCTGGTGGCCGATGATCGGCAGTCCCGTCCCCGGGATCTCGACCATCGGCTTGGGGCGGTCGTCCGTGTACGGACGCAGCCGCGAACCCTGGCCGCCGGCCAGGACGACTGCCTGGGACGGAGCGGCGGGGTCCGCGGCTGCGGAGGGTACGGCGTCGGCGGCGGAAGGGGCGGGCGCGGGGCGGTGGTTGTCGGCCATGGCGGCCAGCGTAGGGACGCGGGCTGCGTCAGCCCATGGAGGCGACGCCGGACGCGTACGCGGTGTCGCACACCGGCCGGGCGTAGGACTGGGCCTTCGTCGGGCCGTACGCGTCGACGGCGGCCCGCCCCAGCGCCCGCGCGATCCCCACGCAGTGCTCGGCGAGCGACGGCCGCCGGTCCACCTCCCGCTGGAGGTGGGTGAGGACGTCGTCGGGCGCCTGCCCCTCCCGGAGTTCGGCGACGAGCTTGTCGCGCAGCACGTCGTGTGCGGCACGCGGCTTCGCGGGCACCGAGACGTCCTCGGCGGAGGCGGTCAGGATCTGGGAGGAGGAAGTGTCCGCCCAGGGGACCATGGTGACCGCGAGGGTCCCGGACAGGACCAGGACGACGGGCAGGACCAGGGCGAGGGAACGGCCGATACGGCGGGCAGTGTGGGTCACGAGGGCGAGAGTAGCGCTCGGTGAAGATTTGGCGACATTCTGTCACTCGGTCGGGGGATGGTTCGACGTGGCTTTTCGAATTACGGGTTGACGCGCGGGCCCGAATGGCCCGGTCTGCCGGGGTTGCTGGGGGGCCGCGGCGACAGGCCCCGCCGGGCCGTGCCCGGGTCCTGCCAGGGGCTCGCGCGGTCAACGGACGGCGAAGGGGCGCCCCTTGGCGGGACGCCCCTTCAAACCCCTCGGCCCTGCGGCGCGTCAGTCGGAGAGGCGCTCACCGGAGGACGTCGAGAACACGTGGATCTCGCCGGCCCGCGGCACCACGTGCATGCTGGACCCCTTCTCCGGCACCTGGCGGCCGTTGACGCGGACCACGAGGTCCTGCGAGCCCTCGGCGGCGGTGGTGGAGCCGTAGACGTAGCCGTCCGCGCCCAGTTCCTCGACGACGTTCACGACGATCGTCAGACCGCCGGACTCCGCGATGTCGAAGTGCTCGGGGCGCACGCCGACCGTGACCGTGCGGTCGCCCGCGTCGGCCGCGGCGGACAGGGCCTCGCGCGACACCGGGACGACGCTGTCGCCGAACTTGACGCCGCCGTCGGTGATCGGGACCTCGACCAGGTTCATGGCGGGGGAGCCGATGAAGCCGGCCACGAAGAGGTTCGCGGGGCGGTCGTACATGTTGCGCGGGGTGTCGACCTGCTGGAGCAGCCCGTCCTTCAGGACGGCCACGCGGTCGCCCATGGTCATGGCCTCGACCTGGTCGTGGGTGACGTAGACCGTGGTGATGCCGAGGTCGCGCTGGAGGGCCGCGATCTGCGTACGGGTGGAGACGCGGAGCTTGGCGTCGAGGTTCGACAGCGGCTCGTCCATGAGGAACACCTGCGGCTTGCGCACGATGGCGCGGCCCATGGCGACGCGCTGGCGCTGACCACCGGAGAGCGCCTTCGGCTTGCGGTCGAGGTACTGGGTCAGGTCCAGCATCTTCGCCGCGTCCTCCACCTTCCGGCGGATGGTGGCCTTGTCCTCGCCTGCGATCTTGAGCGCGAAGCCCATGTTGTCGGCGACCGACATGTGCGGGTACAGCGCGTAGTTCTGGAACACCATCGCGATGTCCCGGTCCTTGGGGGGCAGGTGCGTGACGTCGCGGTCACCGATGCGGATGGCGCCGCCGTTGACGTCCTCCAGGCCGGCGAGCATGCGCAGCGAGGTGGACTTGCCGCAGCCGGACGGACCGACGAGGACGAGGAACTCGCCGTCTTCGATCTCCAGCTCCAGCTGGTCGACGGCGGGCTTGTCGCCGCCGGGGTACAGCCGGGTCGCCTTGTCGAACGTGACAGAAGCCATGGTGATGAATCCCTTCTACCGGCAGGAACGTGCCGGACGATCCGAGTGGAAGGTCTAGTCCAGTAAGCGGACTTTCCGCCCGACGCTACCCGTCCGGACGGCTTCTGTCAGCACCCGGGAGGTCTCGTCTCGGACTCCGTCCGGGTGGCGACCGTTCGCATGGACTTGCGGAGGGTCCGAACCCAGGTGCGGGATCCGGCCGGGCGCAGGCGATACCTCTGGTGCGTCTTGGGGGCGCTTCCCGTGCGGTGGCGCCGGCCCGGCTTGGCACCGAGAGGGAGAACCGAATGAAGAATCGTCTCGTAGTCATCGGATCCGCTGTCGCCGCGAGCGTCGGCCTGTGCCTGGGGGCCGCACCGGCCGCCATGGCCCAGGCTCCGCTGAAGGTGAGCGTGGCCTGCGGTGACGTCGCGGCGCTCCTCACCGCGGTCGGTGACGCGAACGCGAACGACGACGGCGGCACGATCACGCTGGCCAAGGACTGCGCGTACACCTTCACGGACGACTTCGAGGACTCGGGCACGGCCCTGCCGGCGATCACCGGGAAGGTCAAGATCGTCGGGCGCAACTCGACCCTGATCCGGTCCGCCACCCAGGGCCTGCCGCTCTTCCGGATGATCTGGGTGAACGAGGGCGGTGAACTCCTCCTGAAGGGGGTCACCGTGGCCGGCGGCCACTCCGACGGGTACGGCGGCGGCATCAACAACGCGGGCACCCTGCGCCTGGAGGACAGCAAGGTCGCCGGCAACCGGGCCGACGGGGAGGGCGGAGGCATCCACAACACGGCCGGCAGCACGACGCTCGTCGACAGCGAGGTCCTGACCAACGTCGCCGTGACCACGAACGGGATCGCCGGCAACGGCGGCGGCATCAGCAACGACGCGGACGCCACCGTCACCCTGACCAAGTCCACGGTCGCGGGCAACGCGGCCGACGGCAGCGGCGGCGGCATCGAGAACGAGGGCACGCTCACCGTCGCCCACGGCCTCATCACCAACAACGTGGCCCGCGACGGCAGCGGCGGCGGCATCGACAACCTGGGCACGGCGAAGCTCAGGTACACCAAGGTCGTCGAGAACTGGGCCGGTCGCAACGGCGGCGGCGTCAACAACGGCGAGGAGGCGACGCTGGAAGTCCACGACTCGGCCATCGCCGACAACCGGGCGGCTCTGGACGGCGGCGGCCTCAACAACGCCGGCACGGCGACGCTGAAGAAGACCAAGGTGGAGGCGAACCAGGCCGGCCAGAACGGCGGCGGCATCAACAACGTGGAGGAGAACGCGGGCGGCGTCACGCAGCTGACGCTGGAGCACGTGACGATCGCGGAGAACCGCGCGGCGGTCCTGGGCGGCGGCCTCAACAACGGGGAGGGCGCCGGCGTGACCCTCACCGAGACCAAGATCGTCAAGAACCTGCCGACGAACTGCGCCGGTACGGTGCCCGGCTGCACGGCCTGACCCCTCCCGTGCCCCTTCCTGTGACCCCTCGTGCGACCCCTCCCGTGCGGTGCCCGCAGCCAATGTGATGGCTGAGGCAAAGGGCCCTGTGTAGAGTGATGGCGGCCCTGCCTCCTTAGCTCAGCTGGCCAGAGCACCGCTCTTGTAAAGCGGGGGTCGTCGGTTCGAACCCGACAGGGGGCTCACGGCAAAGGGCCAGCGCAAGGGCATGTTTGCCCGGCGCTGGCCCTTCTGCATGATCACTGCCATGCCACCTACGTGCCAGAAGGCGGCGGATCGCTCTCCTCCCGTGCGCGGCGAATCATCTCCCCGAGCTTCCCGGCGATGTGCTGATCACGGTCACTCGTCATGTGCTGGTAGATCAGCGCGGCCCGGGTCGTGCTGTGGCCCATCCGCGTCATGAGTTCACGGGTGCTCGCCCCGGCGCTGGACGCCAGAGTGTTCCCGGTGTGGCGCAGGTCGTGAAAGTGCACCCCACTGTCAACGCCCGCCTTCTCTCGGGCGGCGTTCCAGTCGTCTCGGAAGTTGCTTCGCCGCAGCAGACCGCCGCGGGGACCCTGGAAGAGGTGGCCGTCCTGTCCCGTGCGGGCGAAGTGCTCCAGGTGGTGCGACACCTCAGGGGCGAGCTCGATGGGGAAGGCGACCGGTCGAACGCCGGCGGCGGACTTCGGCGCCTTGTCAGCGAGCTTGCCGTTCTGCAGCTCGGACTGGGCGCGACGGACCAGTACCACGCAGCGGGCCAGGTCGAGGTCCCGGCGA
This sequence comes from Streptomyces sp. NPDC016562, assembly GCF_043076955.1. NCBI lineage: Bacteria > Bacillati > Actinomycetota > Actinomycetes > Kitasatosporales > Streptomycetaceae > Streptomyces > Streptomyces sp. NPDC016562. The sequence continues at coordinate 89,990 of NZ_JBIBRZ010000011.1, forward strand.
CGCAGGGACGCCAGCTCACCGAACCGGAGCGTGGTGAAGGCGGCGAGGAGGACGAGGAGCCGGTAGTGCGGCTGGATGGCGTCGGCAACGGCGTACACCTCAGCCACGGTGAGGATGGGCCGCTCCGGCACGTCATAGCGATCGGCGCCCTTGATACGACACGGGTTGCGGCGGATCAGCTCGTCGTCCACCGCCGTGTTCAGGATCGCCCGGAGGAGTTGGTACGCCTTGACCACGGTCGGCTCTCCTACGCCGGACTCCAGCAGGGCCGTACGCCATGCCCGGACGCGCGGTGTGGTGATCGCCGCCACTGTCCCGGCGCCGAAGGTCGGCTTGATGTACAGCCGGATCACGCCCTCACTCCGCTCCCGGGTGCGGTCTTCCAGCTTGCGATGCTTCAGCCAGTCGTCGGCATAGGGCCCGAAGGTGACCTTGCCAGCGTCGGGGGCTTGGTAGGTGCCCCGGATGATCTCGGCCTCGATGGTGGTCAGCCACACATTGGCATCTGTCTTGGTGTCGAAGGTGCGCGGCGCGGACTTGGTCTCGCCGGACAGCGGATCCCGATACCGCGCCTGCCAGCGGCCCGACCCGAGCTGTCGCACACTGCCGAAGCTGCGCCGTCTTCCCCCACGGTTCGCCATCAGGCCCCCAACCGGAATCGACGCTCGACCGGCCGGACGGTGTGCGTCTCGATGAACGCTTCGACGGCGGGCTCCGGGATGCGGACGTGCCGGCCGACCTTCACGAAGGTGATGCGCCGCTCCTCGATCAGCCGCCGAGGGAAGCGGACGGTCGTGCCGAGCAGCGAGGCCACCTGTTCCACGGTGAGCAGGCGCGCGGCCATGGTCACCACTCCTCTCCGGTAAGTGCTTCGATTTCAGTGCGGTGCTCGCGGGCGTGTTCGCGGTTGTGCTGGAGGTTCCGGCGGACGTTGGCGGCGAGCCAGGACTCACCGGGGGTGGAACCGTGGCCGGCATAGGTCCAGTGGGCGACGACGAGGAGGGTGGCCTCTGGGTGGTCGTCCGGGTCGGGCAGGCCGAGGGAGGCGCGTTGCTGGGCGGCGCGGTAGTCGGCGCGGACCTGGCGTAAGGCGCCGAGGGTGGTCGAGTAGCGGCGGGACTTGGTGGAGAAGTGACCGCGGAAGCCGAGCATGTGAGCCCAGGCGCGTAGCCGCCGGTCCGGGTATGCCCGGTCGAGGTCCATGCAGGCTTCCATGAGGCGTCGGGGGTGGTCGGGCACGCCGAGGAGAACAAGAGCCTCCTTGTTGCCGACCGGGTGGTCCACGGTGCCGGTCGTCTCGGCCGCTTTGGTCGCGTACTTGGCGACGTAGGAGGCGACCGCCTGCTCCGTCAGTTCCTCTCCGTTGCCGAAGGCGACGATGCGCTGGACGTCGATCTGTTCGCCCCACAGGAGCACCCAGTCGTTGTCGATGCCGTGCTCTGGGATGGCCGGTACGACGACGCGGACGCGGGCGGCGGCGGCGTGGATGGCGTCGGTGAGTAGGTCGAGGGTGGCCCAGGCGGGCGGTGGGGTGTCGGGGCCGTCCGGTCCGTCGAAGCGGATCACGGCGTGGAAGTGGACGGCTCCGCGCTTCTGGTACTCGGCGACCTTGCCGAACGAGACGCGGGATTGCTCGCGAGCGGCCTTCTGGGTGAGGCCGGCGCGGTGGGCGATCTCGCGGCGGAGGTAGATCGTGAAGTAGCGCCACAGCTCGGAGGCGTGGTTGTTCCACAGCACCGCGCCCGCGTAGTCGTAGGTGTCCGGGTCGAGCGGGGTGCCCAGTTCCTGGGCGTCCTCGGGGTGCCGGATGCCGCAGCGGCAGGGGCGGGCGCCGGGCCGGTTGTGGACGGGGCCGAAGGACGGGGCGGTCAGGGTGGCGAAGACGCGGGGGTGATCGCGGATCGTCTCGGGTGTGCCTTTGGCGGGATCACCGATGAGGCCGGCGCGGATCAGGTGGTAGGTGTCTCCGGCGTAGGTCCAGGCGCAGGCGGGGCAGCGGGAGGCGCGGCGGTTGCCGCAGGCGACGCGGAGGACTCCGCCGGGTTCGGTGTCGGTGTTGTAGGCGTGGATCACGGTGCGGGTGGCCGGGTCGAGGAGCTTGGTGCCGCCGGAGAGGCGGATCGGGGCGGCGCATCCTCCGGTGCGGCGGATCTGTTCGTGGAGCCGGTCGAAGCCGGGGGCCCCGGCCACCCGGAGCAGGTCGCTCAGGGTGGCCGGGTCCAGGCCCGCCGCGGTGACGGTGTCGGTCACGCGATCACTTCCTGTGGGCGGAGCCGTGGTTGGCGTTCCAACCGGCGACCAGGGCACCGACCTGTGCGTCTCCCTTGGCGGAGGCGGAAGCGCCGCAGTGGCAGACGGCGGAGGCGGTGGCGGGCTCGGACGGGGAGGGCTTGCTGACGTGCAGCCCGGGCGCGTTGTTCGTCGGGGTCAGCTTCGTCATGACGTCACCGGCCGAGCCGGACGAGGGCCGAGGGGATGGTGCGGCCGAGGCCCCGGCAGGTCGGGCAGTTGACGCGGATGGTCGACCGGGTGCCGTCGGAGGTACGGGCGCCGGTGGTGATCGTGGCGGTGGCGAAGCCGTCGCAGTCGCGGCAGACGGGCGGGGTCGGGGCGTGCTGGGGCATGATGAGTTGTCCCTTTCGGGTCCGTGGGATCTGGGAGGGGTTCAGGCGCCCGGGGCGGCGGAAGTTTGGCGACCGAGGCCGCCCCGGGGGCCGCTCAGCGTGTGTTGCGCCTGCCGTGGCCCTTGGCCGCGTACATCGAGGAGTCCGCGGCGGACAGCGCATCGGTGAGGGCCGGTACCGGCAGGTGGTCGCGGTGGCAGTGGCCGACCGAGGCCGAGACCGGCAGGGTGCAGCCGGTGTACGTGACGGGCTGGTCCAAGGCGGCCCGGAGGTCGCGCAGGCCCGTGGTGCGGCCAGGGTCGGTGACGATGGCGGCGAACTCGTCTCCGCCAAGGCGGGCGGCAATGCCGTGTCGTCCGCACCAGGTGGCCAGGCGGCGGGCCGTCGCGGTGAGCACCGCGTCTCCGGCGCCATGGCCGTGGTTGTCGTTGACGGCCTTGAAGTCGTCCAGGTCGACCAGGATCACAAGCGCGTTCGGATTCTTGGCGATGAGGCGTTCGGCGCGAGCGGTCCAACCGGCGCGGGTGTGAAGGCCGGTCAGGGGGTCACGGCGGGCGGTGGCCAGGCGACGCAGGAGCATTCCGCCGTGGAGGGCCCAGCCCAGGGCCGGTAAGCCCGCAGCGATGACGTGCGTGTCCATCCGCGTCACCACCCCTTCTGGAGGTCCTTGACCAGCAGGCGCAGGACCACGGCGATCACGGCGACGGAGACACCGGTGATGGCGACCGCGAGGAGCATCGAGACGAGGACGGCGCCGACGACGAGCACGACGGCGCCACCGCCGGCGGCGAGGGCGACGACGCTGCCGGGGGTGAGCTGGACCGTGGTGCGTGCCGGGGTGGTCGGCGCCGCGTGGTGCTCGGGTGCCATAGGCGAGGTCTCACGGGTGGGCTGGATGCCGGAGAGGGCGACGGGCTGTGCGGGCGGGGTGATGATGCCGGTCGGGAGCGGGTTGACCGGGATGCGCGGTCGGAGCATGGCGGGGTCTCCCTACTTGGTGATCGGGTCGATGAGCGGGGCGAGAGAGCTGTTGGCGAGGAGGTAGCCGCCGATGAGGAGTACGGCCACGAGCCACAGCGGGGGACGGATGAGCTTGTAGCCGAGGGCGCCGACGGCGATCAGGGCGAGCCAGAGCGGTACGTCCATGACGTGGTCTCCTTTGTGATCAGCGCGGGTTGCAGCGGTGCGTGCGGGCGGCGAGTTCGGCGGCGGCGCGACTGCGGTAGTCGGCGGAGAAGTCGCAGCCGGGGGCGGTGCACACGGCGGTGTGCAGGGTGCGGCCCCGGCCGTCGCTGTAGCTGCCGACCGTCACGGGGCCGAAGCGGATGACCTGGTAGAAGCGGTTCGGGCGCACGGGTCTGTCTCCCTTCCTGTCAGGTGAGCTGGGTGGCGATGGCATCCGCCAGTGCGGGCGGGATGCCGAGGCGGCTCCGCAGAGTCGCCGTGTCGATCGGGTCACCGGTCTGTGCCTTGTGGGCGTCCGCGATCTTCTGGGCGTGGTCGAGCAGAGCGGGCGGGACGGGCACAGAGGGCTGGATCGGAACAGGCTCCGGGGGCGCGGACCGCGGATCGGGTTCGGCCGGCGCCAGCTCGGAAGCCGGTTCCGGCGCGCGCTCCACGATCACGTCCGCAGCGGGTTCGACGCGTAGCTGATCCGTGCGCTCCGGCTCTCGGATTGGGGCGGCCGAGTGGGCGAGGAGCGTGCCGCCCAGGAAGGCGAGCGCTGGCCAGCCAGCGACAAGGATCCGCAGCCAGGCTGGGACGTTGTTCAGGTCAAGCAGTCCGGCGGTGGCGACGTTGGCGCCGAGCGACGCGATCAGGGCGATGGCGAACCACAGCCATGCGTCGCGGTTCTCCTCATCGGTGCGCATCCGACGCCACGCCGCCACCAGCAGCAGGTCAACGCTGACCGGGTAGGCCCACGCTTTCCAGCCGTCCTGTCCGGCTGCTGCTGCAAGGTCGTGCAGGTGGGCGAAGGACAGAGCACCGGCGATGACGGCCTGGATGAGCACGGCATCGAGGCGGAGAGTGCGGGACACGGTCGCCTCCTTTCGGGAGGCCGGTGCGGGGTGCGGTTCTCCGGCACCAGCGGGTTGGGGAACGGGTCAGGCGGTGCCGGTGCCGAGGCAGGTCGGGCACAGTCCGGACTGAGTGGCGCCGATCTCCCGGCGCTTGCGCCCGACCCGGACGGTCGTGGTGGTCTCCCCGGACCCGTCGCAGGTGCCGCAGGCTTCGGCGGCCGGTGTGGGCTTGGGGGATTGGGGTCGTCGGGCCGGTGCCTTCTTCTCGGTGGTCATGGCGATTCCTTTCGGTTTCGGGCATGGGTCGGGTAGGGACCTGGCGCGAGACGGTCGCGCCGACCGAGGAGAGGGGATTGCTAGTCCGTGGCCGGAGTCGGCTTCACGAGCGGAACGGACCCGGCGGCCGGGGCCACGGTGGGGATCACCGGCCGGTACGGGGAGAGGGCGGGAAGGACCGGGGTCCGGTGCGCGAACTGGGCGCAGATCTTGGCAGCTTCCTCAGCACTCAACTCGGGGGTGCGGATCCGGGACCAGCCGCCGGAGGTATCACCGGCCACCGCGACGCCGGGCTTGTCGGGCGGGATCGTCGTCACGGCCACGACCGCGTCCGGGGCGATGTCGCCCAGGCCCATGTCGGCGGTCTGCTTGTCGTTGACGCGGTGGACCACCCGGCCGGTGAGCTGGGCGCGGAGCGTGGTGGCGCCCTTGCCGAGTTCGGAGCCGAAGCGCTGGCCGCAGACCTCCAGGTAGATGCCGGCCGCGCGGGCCATCTGCCCGAGTCGGACCAACTGCATGACCATCCGGTCCCGGCGGTCCTCGTCCTTCTTACTGGCCACGAGGAACAGCTCTGCCACCTCGTCCACGAGCAGCACGACCGGCACGGGCCGGACCTCCTCGGGCAGTGCCCAAAGATCGGCCGCACCGTAGTCGCTCAGCAGGTCGAAGCGGCTTTCCATCTCGCCCACGAGCGCGTCCAGGAGGCCTGACGCCTCCTCCGGTGTGACGGCGAGCGCCGACAGGCGCGGCGCGTACCGGCGCTGCTCGACCCCCCTCTTGCAGTCGATCCCGACCAGGGCGACCCGCAACGGGGCAAGCCCGGCGATCAGGTTGCGCAGGTACATGGACTTGCCCGACTGGTTCGCGCCGAGTGTCAGCGCGTGCGGCACCTTGAGGTAGTCCCGTACGAACGCGGTGCCGTCCTCCCGGAGCGCGACCGGGACCACCATCTGCCCGCACGGGCGCCGACGCGGCATCTTCACCCGCCGCAGTACGTCGTAGCCGGTCATCCGCAGCTCCACGAAGCCCGGCTTCGTCTCCACCACGTGGACGGAGTGGACACCCCAGGCGTGGCGCAGCCGCTCGGAGGCCGCCATCACGTCGGAGGGCTCCAGCCCGGCCGGAAGGCGCAGGGTGACCCGCATACCGGTCGAGGAACCCCGCACCCGGCGGACCTTCGGCGGGACCGGCTGTACGTCGCTGCGGCGGGCCACGTTGCGGACCACGAAGGCCCGGAGGCGGGACGGCTGCACCGTCAGTCCGCACACGTCCATCGTGGCCCGGTACGTCACCGCGAACCGAACCCGGGCCACCGGCAGGCCCGCCACGGACCAGAACACGCGTGGGGCGCGGACCTTCGCGTATCCGAGACCACCGCCCGCACCGGCCAAGGGAAGGCCGACCTCCCATAAGGTCGTCAGGTCGGCCATGGTCATGCCCCGACCGTGATGGCGACGGCGCGGAACGAAATGCCGTGCCGGGTCTGGCCGTTGAACGTGTTCTCCCAGTCCCGGGCCTTGAGGCCGATCACCGACACCGGCATACCCGGCATCAGACCCTCGGGAAGACCGGTCTCCGGGACGGTCACCTGGTAGAGGTTGCCCTCCCCCTCGTCCGAAATCAGCAGGCCCACCGTGGAGAGGCCAGCGCCCGTCTCCCGGTCCATCGCCCGTTCACCGGTCTGCTTGCTCACGAGCTTCGGGGTCGGAGCCGTGGCCACGAACACCACGGCGGTCGACGTGTCCACCTTGAACGACGGCATGGTTTCTCCTTCAGAGATGCCAGCAGGGAGCTAGATGACCAACTTGGCTATCCCGGTTGGTCACATCTCGAAGGTAGGAGAGATGGCTAGCCATGTCAACAACATGACTGGCATGGCTGTCCTGCCTCTGGTGGTGTCGCCTACCATCGACCCATGACCTTCGTCCCCGAGCCCCTCGATCCAGACGACGACCGAGCCCCGTACGAGCAGGTGGCAAGCAGCCTCAGCGCCGCCATCCGCACTCGGAAGCTGGGCCCAGGCGAGAAGCTCCCGTCACACGCGAAGCTGACGGAGTACTACGGGTTCGCTCGGGCGACGATCCAGCGCGCGCTGCGCGACCTCGAAGACGAGGGCCTGGTGGTCTCCCGCAAGGGCAGCGGCGTCTACGTGCGCAACCGGACCGAGCGGCCGGCGGGCCTGCGCCCGTACGTCGAGCAGGCATTTTCCAAGGACCGCGTGACGATCGACTTTGCCGGGTTCTCCAGCGAGACGCTGCATGGGGCGCTTCAGGAACCGCTCGACAAGATCCGGGTCGGCCGACTCACGCCGTCGAGCATCGCCGTCCGGATACTCGTCCCGGACATGTCGGTGCCCCAGGCCGCGCCGGTGCGGATGGATGACGGCGCGGATGACAAGCGGCTTCGCGACCGCATGCACGACATCATGGTCAGCTACACCCGCAGCATCCGAGATGCCATTACCGAGCTGGAGCACCTGGGTCTTGTCGCTCAGACCCAGATCAGCGTCCGCGTTCACAGCGGAACCCAGTTCTTCAAGCTCTACGTGATCAACGACGAGGACGCGTTCTTCGGGTACTACCCGATCCGCCCCAACAAGGTCGTCGCCCAGGGCGAGACGATCGAGATCTACGACCTCGTGGGCAAGGACGCCACGCTCTTCCACCACTCGATCAACGACGGCGAGTCCTCCAGCGGAGCACAACAGGTCCAGCAGGCCCGAATGTGGTTCGACAGCGTGTGGGAGACCATCGGAAGGGACTTCGACCTTGACGCACGATGACCGGCTCTCAGGGGTGCTTGCGAACGCGCGGGTCGTCTTCTTCGACTTCGACGGCCCCATGTGCGACGTGTTCGCCGGGTTGCCCGCTCCCAAGGTCGCTGAGCAGCTCACCGTGCTTCTCGCCTCCCATGACGAAGCCGCGGGTGCCAAGGCCGCCGAGACCGACGACCCGATCGAGGTCCTGCGCATCGCCCGCGAAGCGGACACCGCCATTGGCCAGGAAGTAGAGCGTGCGCTGACGGAGGCAGAAATCGAAGCCGTTGCCGTGGCCGGGCCGCCGACTCCGGGAGCGGTGGAAGCCCTTCGAGCCGCGCAGTCGTCCGGGCGGGTCGTGATGGTTGTGAGCAACAACTCGGCTGACTGCGTCGGGCGCTTCGTGGAGGTGCACGGTCTGGGCGAGTACGTTGCCGGGATCGTCGGCCGGCCCTTTGGTCAGCCCCATCTGATGAAGCCGAACCCGTACCCACTCATCACGGCGGCCGAGCAGGCGCATGTGGACGTCACGCACTGCACGCTGATCGGTGACTCGCTGACGGATATCCAGGCCGCTCATGCAGCCGGTACGACGGTCATCGGCTACGCCAACAAGCCCCACAAGGCGGCCCAGTTCGCCGAAGCGGGAGCTGACACAGTCACGGACGACATGGCGGCCATCGCCGAGGCGCTCATCACGGCGTAGCCGTAGGAGCAGCGCGGACCTGTTACAGGTTTCTCTACCTCATCAAGCACCCGGCTGCGCTCCGCTCCGCCGGGCGGGCTTCCCGGCTCCGCTCCGCGCGACGCTCCTGCCTTCGGCCCGCTCCGCGCGCGCTGCGCCGACGCCCGCCCCTGCAAGGCGGGATAGGCCAAAGGGCATGAGCCAGTCCCCTACGGGCCGCCGGTTCCATCTGTCACCGACATGCCTCCGGCGGGGGCCTCAGGCTCCGGGATGGCGGGGGCACCGTTCGCGGGTGCCGGCCCGTGGATGGCTGGGGCGGGGAACTCCCATCCCATCTGCCATCGGCCCAGGACAAGCCGAGCAGACACGGTGCCGGGCGTCCAGGTCGTTCGTACAGTGGCGCGCTCCACCTGGACGCCCGGCACCGCGTCCGCTCCACATGCGTGTGGGCCGACGGCAGACGGGATGGGAGTTGGGGTGGGTGGTGGGCGACCCGGTCGACACGCTCAGCTTCAGTCTTGGCATGACATCGACCAACGCCGCTCCAGATCGCTGGCGAGAATCGGCCATCCTGCGGTTGTGAGCCCGCGTACATTCTGTGAGCGGCCCAGTCATGGTCGTGCAGCAGTGCGTCTATGTCGCCCCCATCCTTTAACGCAGAGCAACCCAGTAAAACGATCGTTTCCATTGCTAACCACGCACTGTGATCCTTGAAACGATCGTTTCAACGGAGAGTTGTCGTGTTGCGAATCATGCGCACAGGGGCTTGGCCGAACTGTTGCTACGGTCCGGCAGCAAGAAAAGAGCCCACCCCGACCGCAAGTGCTTGGCCGTGCGTGCGGTCAGGGGGGCCCAAGCCAACTGGAGGCTCGTTGATGAGTGTGGCTCTTCCCCAGGGGGATCTGTCAAACCCCATCCCAGGGAGCTGGGTTATTGCAGTGGTCGTCATAGTGCTGGTTCTCTCTCCAGCGTCAGCACAGGCTCTTGGGGCGTACGTCGACGCCGTGACTTTGGTATCTGCGCTCGTGGGCGTCGGTACCGCAGCGGTGTACCGCAACCGCGGCAGCCAAATCTGATGGCTAATGCGCTGGAGGCACTGTGTCGTGGCTGGAATGACCGTCACTGACCGGTCTGGCTAGAGCTACGGATCAGAAGGCTGCACAGACCAGGCCCCTGACCGCTACAGAGGTCAGGGGCCTGGCTAGTGGTGGCCAGTACGCGCTGGGAGGGGAGTTACCTCTCCTCGTCGCCGCCCTTGCCTCCCCTACGGTCGGTGGGGAGAACCGCGACGACCGCGGCGGCGACTCCCAGGGCCGAGCCGGCGGCCGGCGCGATCATGGCGAGTCCGAACGCGACGGCCCCGGCCGCGACGAGCGCCACCATCTTCCGGTTGGGGCGGCGGCGCCGCTCGCCATCCGACGGGGTTCGTCGTACTTTCATGTGGATGCCTCCTGGAGTGATGAACGAGGTGTTCAAGGGCGGCCCCCGGTGCAACGGGTGGCCGCCTGCTCCATTTGCAGGGGCCGTAGCCGCGTTCTCGATCTAGGCCGTCAAGCGCCCCGCGAGGCCCTATCCGGCAATCCAACAGACCTGTACTTCCTCTTGGCTTGCCCCCGAACAAGCTCCTCCCCCGCGCCTCCTCGACCTACCGCATGTCCGATTTGGATGCGGCTTTTGCGGGTCGGATTCCCGCATCTGATTCCTTCAGCGCATGAGCAGAGTACACTACGACACGCCGTAGTAGATCGGCACGAACGAAGAGGAGAGCTGCACATGACGGAGGTGAACGTCGCGGACCCAGCCGGCGTGATGTGGGGTCTCGCACCCGGCGAGACGATCGAGCGCAAGCGGCTGCACGCCGAGTACGGCGGTCGGACTCAGGGGGGCATCGGCCCATCGGCGAAGACGCCCAACGTCATGATCTTTACGGACCCGATCGCCGGCGAAAAACACGGCTACTACGACGGGTGGATGCCGGACGGACTCTTCCACTACAGCGGCGAAGGGCAGTACGGCGACCAACGGATGCTGTCGGGCAACGCCAGCATCCTCAATCACCGCGCCGAAGGCCGCGCGCTTCGCGTCTTCCAGGGCGCCCGCGGGGTCGTCACCTACCTCGGCGAGTTCGAGGTTGACAGCTGGTACGAGGCCGACGCTCCGGAGACCGGTGACGGGCCGCTCCGTAAGGTGATCGTCTTCAGGCTGCGGCCGGTGGACACCCCCGTGCAGGAGCCGGGAACGAAGCTGGGGCGGGTGCTACGCAACCAGCCCGAGCCTGTCGTGCACGTTGACATCGAGCAGCAGGAGACCGAGAAGGCGTTCGTCAACCCGAGCCGCGAGCCCTACGAGGCAGAGCGGCGGGAAGCCAAGCTCGTTCTCCAGTTCAGCGACTACCTCAGGTCGAAGGGGGAGCAGGTCCATCGGCATCGGATCCTGCCCGACGGCGAAACCCGTCCCCTGCTGACCGACCTCTACGCCCCAGGGATCGGTTTGCTGGTCGAGGCGAAGGGGAGCGTCACGCGTGAGAACGTGCGCATGGCCATTGGGCAGCTTGCCGACTACAGCCGCTTCGTAAAACCGGTCACGCGCGCGATTCTTCTACCGTCCAAGCCCCGCCAGGACCTGATCGACCTTGCAGCGAGCCAGGAGTGCGTGGTCCTGTGGCCTGCCGGCAAGTCGTTCGAAAGCAGCAGCTCAGACATGCAGCCCTAGCAGGTCGGCCCCGGGCTGGCCTCAGTAATGCTGCATCACCTGAGTGATGCAGCAGTATTAATGTCGGCAGCGCCTTGGGGCACGGCACCTGTGTCCCGGCCCGCGGAAACCTGAGACACCGGACGTTGCCAGATGCGTGCCAGGTGGGGCGGACAGCCACGGACAACACCGGGCTCCAAACAGCGCGAAGGTCCCACCTCCTACGCGTGTTTGCACAGGTCCCAGGGCTTTCAGGGCCTCGAAGATCGGTGATTCCCAAGCTCATAGCTCCTGTCGGCATGAGACCTAAAGCCAGTCACAGGGCAGAAGGCTCGGGCGTTAGCTGTAGGGGTGCACGTTGATGGACTTGAGCCCGGATCTACTGCCGCTGGGGTGGGTGCGGGATCGCCACCAGGTCCAGGCCGCAGGTTGGGCTACCGGTGTGGTGGCTGCCGGTCGGCACCGCTGTCCTGATCCCGAGGGCAGCACGGCCTGGGAGGGCGCACAAGGTCGTTCGTCCAGTGGGGCGCTCCACCTTGTGCGCCCTCCCAGGCCGTGCAGGGGCGGTGCCCATCAGGACAACGGCACCGACCTCCGAGGAGCACACCATGGCCTGCACCGACCCCCAGTGCGACGGCGGCATCATCCCCAACCCGTACTCGGACGACCCCGAGGACCTGACGCTCTGCCCCGGCTGCAACCACGGGTACGACCCCCGCGACTACGCCAGCTGATCCAGCCGCGGGCCCCGGCGCGAGTCGGGGCTCGCAGGGTTGGCGGTACAGCAGTGGCGTACCGCAACCACCGCAACCGCCCCCGGTCGCCAGCACTCCGACGAGGCCGTGAAGCAGCCGGTATGACCGTCGCTGACCGATCCGGCTAGATCTACGGAACAGAAGGCGGGCCGTGCCACTTCCGTGCCAGAAGTGGCGGGGAGCCACGGGGAGTCGGGAGCAACGGCGGTGTACGCCACCGGCATTGCCCAGGCGGCGAGCTGGCAGGTCAGCCCCTGGATTGCCCGCCCGCTCTTGTAAAGCGGGGGTCGTCGGTTCGAACCCGACAGGGGGCTCTGCTTTTCGAAGGCCCCGGACCGTTCAGGTCCGGGGCCTTCGGCGTGTCCGGCCGCGGGTCTTCGGCGGGCGTCGCCGGGGTCAGTGGCGGCCCGAGATGCGGTCCGCCAGGCGGGCCAGGGGGGTTGTCGCCGGGCTGTGCGAGGCGCTCTCGCGGCGGTCCGCCTCGCGGTAGGCGGCGTAGAGGGCCTGGACGCCGAGCCAGCGCAGGGGTTCGGGCTCCCAGCGGCGGACGCGGTGGCCCACCCAGGGCAGGGTGGTCAGCTCGGTGGTGTCGCCGAGGACCAGGTCGCGCAGGGTGCGGGCGGCGAGGTTGGCGGTGGCGACGCCCGAGCCCACGTAGCCGCCCGCCCAGCCGAGCCCGGTGGCGCGGTCCAGGGTGACGGTGGCGCACCAGTCGCGGGGGACGCCCAGGACACCCGACCAGGCGTGCGTGATCTCCGTACCCGTGAGCTGCGGGAAGAAGGAGAAGAGGAGGGCGGTGAGGGCCTCGATGGTGGCGGGCTGCGTGCGGCCGTCGTTGTCCGTGCGGGAGCCGAAGCGGTAGGGGACGCCGCGGCCGCCGATCGCGATGCGGTCGTCGGCGGTGCGCTGGGCGTACATGTACGCGTGCGCCATGTCGCCCAGGACCTCCCGGCCCGACCAGCCCAACCGGTCCCAGGCGTCGGCCGGCAGGGGCGCGGTGACGATCATCGAGGAGTTCATGGGGAGCCATGCGCGCTTCTGGCCCTTGAGGGCGGCGGTGAAGCCTTCGGTGCAGCGCAGGACGTGCGGGGCGCGGACGGTGCCGTAGGGGGTGACGGCCTTGCCGGCGGAGATCTCCGTGACCGGGGTGGATTCGTGGATGACGACACCGAGACGTTCGCACGCGGCGGCCAGGCCCTTGACCAGCTTCAGCGGGTGGACGCGGGCGCCGTGCGGGCTCCAGCTGGAGCCGACGGCGTCGGCGATGGCGATGCGCCCCTGGGTGGCGGCGGCGTCGTGGAGCTCGCGGTCGGTTTCGCCGAAGGCGAGTTCGGCGGCGTGGAAGGCCTTCAGGCGGCTGAGCTGGGCGGGGGTGCGGGCGACTTCGAGGACGCCGCCGCGGTGGATGTCGGCGTCGATGCCTTCCTTGGCGGCGACCTCGATGACCTCGGTGACGGTGTCGTTCATGGCCTGCTGGAGGCGGCGGGCGGCCGGGTGACCGTGCAGGGCGGCGTAGCGGTCGCGGCCGGCGATGCCGTTGTAGAGCCAGCCGCCGTTGCGGCCGGAGGCGCCGTAGCCGCAGAACTTCTGTTCGAGGACGGTGACGCGGAGGTCGGGCGCGGCCCGCTTGAGGTAGTACGCCGTCCAGAGGCCGGTGTAGCCGCCGCCCACGATGACGACGTCGGCGGTGGCGTGGGCGGTGAGGGGGGCGCGGGGTGGGGTGCGGGGGGTGGTGTGGTCGGTCGCGTACCAGAAGGAAATGCCGCCGTTGATCGTCATGGGGGATTGCTACAGGGGGTGGCGCGGGGGTGTCCAGGGACGGACTGTCGCGCGGTGGGGCGGGATGCGGGGCCGGGTGTCCGGTGCGGGTGGGGTGGTGGGGGCCGTAGGGGTGGGGTGGCCGGGGCCGTAGGGGTGGGGGAAGTGGGTGCCGCCCGGTTCGGAGGCGTCGGATTAGGGTGCTCGGATGATTCGTAGCGCTGTGGTCACCGATGTTCCCGTTCTTCACGCGATGATCCGCGAGCTCGCGGCGTACGAGAAGGTGCCGCACGAGGCACGCGCCACCGAGGAGCAGCTGCGGCAGGCGCTCTTCGGGGAGCGGCCGGCGGTGTTCGCGCACGTCGCGCAGGCGCAGGACGGCGAGGTCGTCGGCTTCGCGCTGTGGTTCCTGTCGTTCTCGACGTGGCGCGGGGTGCACGGGATCTACCTGGAGGACCTGTACGTACGGCCGGGCGTGCGGGGCGCCGGCCACGGCAAGGCGTTGCTGCGGGAGCTGGCACGGCTCTGCGTGGAGCGCGGGTACGAGCGGCTGGAGTGGTCGGTGCTGGACTGGAACGCGCCGGCCATCGACTTCTACGAGGGCCTGGGCGCGCGGCCGCAGGAGGAGTGGTCGGTGTACCGGCTGACGGACGGGGCCTTGGCCGAGCTGGGGGCCGCGTAGCGGGGTCGGTGTCCGGGGGGCTTGTCAGTGGTGTGGGTCACGATGGGGGGATGGCGCGAAAAGGGCAGCAGCAGACGGTGAAGGCGGCGCGGCGGCCGGAGGTGCGGTTGCCCGGGCTGTCGGCGTGGGAGGGGGGTGGACTGGAGCCGGACGGGGACTACGACGCGCTGGAGTTCGCGGACCTGGACCTCACGGGGCAGGACGCGGCCGGGGCCCGGTTCATGGACTGCGCGGTGCGGCGGTGCGTGCTGGACGAGGCGGGGCTGGCGAAGGCGCGCTTCCTGGACTCCGTACTGGAGGGCGTGCGCGGGGTGGGGACCGACCTGTCGGAGGCGTCGCTGCGGGACGTGGAGCTGGTGGACGCGCGGCTGGGTGGCGTGCGGATGCACGGGGGCGTGCTGGAGCGGGTGGTGGTGCGCGGGGGGAAGATCGACTACCTGAACCTGCGGGGGGCGCGGCTGCGGGACGTGGTCTTCGAGGAGTGCGTGCTGGTGGAGCCGGACTTCGGGGGTGCGGTGCTGGAGCGGGTGGAGTTCCGGGACTGCGCGCTGCGGGGCGTGGACTTCAGCGGGGTGCGGATGGTGGACGTGGACCTGCGGGCGGCGAGCGTGCTGGAGATCGTGCGGGGGGTGGAGGGGCTGGCCGGGGCCGTGATCAGTCCGGGGCAGCCGTTCGAGCTGGCGCCGGCGCTGGCGGGGCAGCTGGGCGTGCGGGTGATCGCGTAGCGGGCGGGAGGGTGTGGCCGGCCCGGGCCGAGCTGGCCGGGGCGGGTGCCGCGCCGTTGCCGGGGGCGCTGCCCCCGGACCCCCGCGCCTCAAACGCCGGCGGGGCTGGAATGGGCGGCGCGGCTGGAGTGGGGGTAGTCGGCCGGGCGGGCCGCCGTTGCCGGGGCTCCGCCCCGGACCCCGCGCCTCAAACGCCGGCGGGGCTGGAGTGGGGCGGCCCCGCAGGGGTTACGCCGGGACGCGGGGGAAGCGGGACTGGAGGGTCCAGATGATGGGGTTGTCGGCCAGGCCGTCGTGCATGTCGACCAGGTCCGCGATCACGTCGTGGAGGAAGTCGCGGGCCTCTCGGCGCAGCAGGCGGTGGCTGAAGGTGAGAGGGGGTTCCTCGGGCGGCATCCAGTCGGCCTCGATGTCGACCCAGCCGAAGCGGCGCTCGAAGAGCATGCGGTCCGTGGACTCGGTGAAGTCGAGCTCGGCGTGCTGGCGGTTCGCGGAGCGGTTGCCGCGCGGGTCCTGGTCGAGCTGCTCGACGATGTCGCACAGCGCCCACGCGAAGTCCAGTACGGGCACCCATCCCCAGGCTGTGGACACCTCCCGGTCCTTGTCGGTGTCGGCGAGGTAGACGTCCCCGCAGAACAGGTCGTGGCGCAGGGAGTGGACGTCCGCCGAGCGGTAGTCGGTCTGCGGGGGGTCCGGGAAGCGCCGGGAGAGGGAGTAGCCGATGTCGAGCACGTATCCGATGGTGTCACGCGGATCGGGGCCCCTCGCACGCCCGGCAGGGGGCAGCGGGCCTTACGAGGGGAGGAGGCGCTGTTCCTTGGCCACCGCGACCGCGCCCGCGCGGGTGTCGACGCCGAGCTTGTCGTAGATGCGGCCCAGGTGGGTCTTGACCGTGGCCTCGCTGATGAACAGGGCCCGGGCGATCTCGCGGTTGCCGAGGCCGCGCGCGAGCTGGCCCAGGATGTCGAGCTCGCGGTCGGTCAGGGTGGGGCGGGCGCCGCGCATGTGGGCCATGACGCGGCTGGCGACCGGCGCGGAGAGGGTGGTGCGGCCCTGGGCGGCCGAGTGGATGGCGGCGAAGAGCTCCTCGGGGCGTTCCGCCTTCAGGAGGTACCCCGTCGCGCCCGCGCCGATCGCCCGGGTGATGTCCGCGTCCGTGTCGTAGGTGGTCAGGACCAGGACGTGCGGGGGGTGCGGGGCCGAGGTGATGCGGCGGGTGGCCTCCACGCCGTCGATGCCCTCGCCGAGCTGGAGGTCCATCAGGACCACGTCGGGGCGGAGTTTGGCGGCCAGGGCGACGGCCTCCTCGCCGCTGCCCGCCTCGCCGAGGACCTCGATGTCCGGTTCGCTGCCCAGGAGCGCGAGCAGTCCGGCGCGGACCACCACGTGGTCGTCGCAGAGCAGGATCGTCGTCATGGGGTCGGCTCCAGGGGGATGGCGGCGGAGAGGACGGTGCCCTCGCCCGGGGTGGACTCGATCGTCAGGGTGCCGCCGAGCTGGCGGACGCGGGCGCGCATGGCGGGCAGCCCGTGGCCGCGTTCGGCGGCGTCGGTGCGGGGCTCGGCGAAGCCGTGGCCGTCGTCGGCGACGTCCAGGACGACCTGGTCGCCGAGGAAGCTCAGCGTGAGGGCGGCCGTACGGGCGCGGGAGTGCTCGCGGACGTTGGCCAGCGCGCCCTGTGCGATGCGCAGCAGGGCGGACTGGACACGGTCGGGGAGCGGGGCCGGGGTGCCTTCGAGGTGGAAGCGGACGTCGATGTCCGGGCCGGCGTCCAGGGCGCGCAGGGCGTCGGCGAGGCCGGCGCCGTCGGCGAGCTCGGACGGGGCCAGGTCGTGGACGAGCCGGCGGGCTTCGGCGAGGCCGTGCGCGGCGATGCCGGTGGCGGTACGGACGTGCGCGCGGGCGGTGGCCGGGTCGGCGTCCCAGGTGCGGTCGGCGGCCTGGAGCAGCATCTGCTGGCTGGAGAGGTTCTGGGCGAGGGTGTCGTGGATCTCCATGGAGAGCCGCTGGCGTTCGGCGAGGGTGCCTTCGCGGCGCTCGGTGGCGGCCAGTTCCCTGCGGGTGCGGATGAGGTCGTCGATCAGGGCCCGCTGGGCCTGGGCCTGGCGCTCCATGTGGACGAAGACGGCGGTGGCGAGGGCGGCGACGGCGGGCGGGGCGAGGAGGAGGTTGGGGTCGAAGGACTTGGCGAGCTTCAGCTGGGCGATGACCACGAGGCCGGTGAGGAGGGCGACCAGGACGATCGCGGCGCGTGGGGGGAGGGTGCGCAGGGCCGTGAAGAAGAGCGGTACGGCGCACCAGGCGAAGCTCGGCGCGAGGACGACCAGGACCACCCAGGTGGTGACGACCAGGCCGAGCCAGAGGAGGCGGCGGGTGGTGGGGGTGGGGCCTTTGCCCGTGCGGGTGGCGGGGGCTGGGCCTCTGCCTGTGGCTGGGCCGCTGCTGGTGCCTCTGCTGGGGCCGGGGCCCGTGCCTAGGGCGGGGCCGAGGACGTAGAGCAGGGCCAGGGTGATGCTGAGGGCGATGATCCAGGCGGTGCGGGGGTCGCCGGGGTGGCGCAGGAGGAAGCGGATGAGGGAGGCGCCGAGGAGGAGGAAGAAGGCGGTGTGCGCGACCGTCGCCAGAGTGCGGGTGTCGTCGCGCGGCGGGGCGGGGGGCACGGGCTGCTCCTCGGTTCGGGGCATGGGTCCATTGTCGGCGGTGGGGTCGGGTGCCGCGCCGTTGCCGGGGGCGCCGCCCCCGGGACCCCCGCGCCTCAAACGCCGGCGAGGCTGGATTGGGGCGCTGCCCCCGGACCCCCGCGCCTCAAACGCCGGCGGGGCTGATTGTGGCGGCGGGGCTGAATGTGGGGCGGCGGGGCTGAAGCGTGGGGGCGGTCAGGGTGATGGGGTGATGGTGGTCGGCTTGGGGGGCGCGGCGCATCGGCCGATCGGTTGACCCTGGGGTCAGCCGGTGGGGTCGGCGGGGGGAGCCGGTACGGGGACGGGGTGGCGGGGGGTTCGGGGAGAGGGTTGGAGAAGTCACCGCCTCACCCGATTCCACGCCTTCTCAGGAGCAGAGATGAACACCCGCACCCGCGTTCTCACCGGTACCGTCCTCGCCGTCGCCCTGGGCGCCGGGACCTTCGGCGCCGTGAGCGCCAGCGCCACGCCCGCCGCCAACGGCGCTCCGGCCGCTGCCGTGGCCAAGAAGGACGAGACGAGCGACAAGAACTTCACCACGTCGACGCACCTCACCGTCGACGCCGCCACCCGCGCCGCCCAGGCCGCGCTGCAGGCCGCCCAGGCCGAGAACCAGAAGGTGACGGTCGCGGTGGTGGACCGCAACGGCAACACCATCGTCACCCTGCGCGGCGACGGCGCCGGCCCGCAGTCCTACGAGTCGGCCCAGCGCAAGGCCTTCACCGCCGTGTCCTGGAACGCCCCGACCTCGGTGCTCGCGGGCCGTCTCGCCCAGACCCCGAACCTGAAGGACATCCCCGGCACCCTCTTCCTCGGCGGCGGCACCCCGGTGCAGTCGAACGGCGCCCCCGTCGCCGGCATCGGCGTGGCCGGCGCCCCGAGCGGTGACCTGGACGAGAAGTTCGCCAAGGCCGGTGTCGACGCCCTGGCGAAGTAGCCCCCGCCGAGAGGCGGCAGGGAGCCGCCTCGGGCCGCCCGCCTAGGATCGGCTGCGTGGAACACCGTGCGCCCTACCGCCTCGCCGTCCCCGCCCTCGCCGCCCTGCTCGCCCTCACCACGGCGTGTACGGGCGGCCCGGTGCAGGGTCGGCCGGGTGCGTCGGGGCTGCGCGACCCGTTCTTCCCCAAGGCCGGCAACGGCGGTTACGACGTCGACCACTACGAGCTGGACCTCGACTACGACCCCGCCGACGGGCGGTTGAACGGTACGGCCGTCATCACCGCCCGCGCCCGGCAGGGCCTCAGCTCCTTCAACCTCGACCTCAGCGGCCTCGAAGTCGAGGGCGTGACCGTCCAGGGCGCGGACGCCCGGTACAACCGGACCGGCAACGAGCTGACCGTGCGTCCGGCCGTGGACCTCAAGCCGGGCGAGGTCTTCCGTACGGAGGTCGACTACGCCGGGAAGCCGAAGACCCTGACGGACGTGGACGGTTCCAAGGAGGGCTGGATCACCACCCCGGGCGGCGGCGCGGTCGGCGTGGGCGAGCCGGTCGGGTCGATGGCCTGGTTCCCCGGCAACCACCACCCCAGCGACAAGGCCGTCTACGACATCACGCTCACCGTCCCGCACGGCTACGAGGCCGTGTCCAACGGCGAGTTGCGCTCCCGCACCGACACCGGCGACGGCCGGACCGCGTTCGCGTGGCACAACCCGGAGCCGATGGCGAGCTACCTGGCCACCGCCGTCGTGGGCAAGTACCAGGTGACGACCGGGCGCACACCCTCCGGGATCCCTTTGTACGAAGCGGTCGCGCCCGCGGAGGCGGCGGCGAGCGCGGGGAAGCTCGCGCGGCTGCCGGAGATGCTGGAGTGGGGCGGCCGCCGTTTCGGACCGTACCCCTTCGGTACGGCGGGGGCGATCGTGCTGCCCGCCGAGTCCCTCACCTACGCGCTGGAGACCCAGACCAAGCCCGTCTTCCCCGGTGCGCCCGGCGAGGAGGAACTGGTGCTGCACGAGCTCGCCCACCAGTGGTTCGGCAACTCGGTGTCGCCGAAGTCCTGGAAGGACATGTGGCTGAACGAGGGCTTCGCGACGTACGCGGAGTGGCTGTGGGCCGAGGACCACGGCGGGCCCACCGCGCAGCGGCACTTCCAGGCCTTCCTGGACGGGGACACGGCCGTCGACGAGGCCGCCGACTCCGACTGGGCCGCCTTCCCGCCCGCCTCCCCGCCCGGTCCCGCGCACATCTCGGCGGCCCCGGTCTACTACCGCGGCGCGATGGTCCTGCACCGCATCCGCCAGGAGGTGGGCGACGAGAAGTTCTTCGACCTGGTGCGCGGCTGGACGGCCGGGCACCGGCACGGCAACGCGGACACGGCCGACTTCACCGCCTACGCGCAGGAACGGACCGGGCACGACCTGAAGGGGGTCTGGGACGTGTGGCTGTACGGGAAGGGCCGTCCCCGTTGATCCGGGTGCCGTGCGGTGTGGCAGGCGTAGCATCGGAAGTGTGACGGCTCGCAGAGGACTCACCACCACGAGGAGGTGGCGTCCATGCCTGAGGTCCTGGGGATCGGGCATCTCGCCCTGACCGTGAGCGAAGTGAAACGCAGCGCGGACTTCTACAACCGGCTGTTCGATACGCAGACAGTGGTCGACGTGGAGGACGAGTACGGCCCGTTCGTGGCCGTCGCCTCCCCGGCCTTCGTCCTCGGCTTCCGAACGCACGGGACCACCGACCGGGCGGACGCCTTCGACCCGGCACGGGTGGGACTGGACCACTGCGCCTTCCACGTGGCGGACCGCGCGGCGCTGGAAGCCTGGGAATCCCGGCTCGACGAGCAGGGCATCGCGCACTCCGGCATCGTCGAGGACCCGTCGGGTCTCCATCTCAACTTCAGGGATCCGGACAACATCGCCGTGGAGTTCTACCGCCCCGCCGGTCAGGGCTGACGGGACGACGGTGAAGCCCCCTTCCGGGGTGGGGAGGGGGCTTCACCGGTTCAGCCGTCTCAGACGTTGACGCCGAAGTCCTGGGCGATGCCGGTCAGGCCGGAGGCGTAGCCCTGGCCGACCGCGCGGAACTTCCACTCGGCGCCGTTGCGGTAGAGCTCGCCGAAGACCATGGCGGTCTCGGTCGCCGCGTCCTCGGAGAGGTCGTAGCGGGCGATCTCGGCGCCGCCGGCCTGGTTCACGACGCGGATGTACGCGTTGCGGACCTGGCCGAAGTTCTGGCTGCGGGTCTCGGCGTCGTAGATGGAGACCGGGAAGACGATCTTGTCCACGTCGGCGGGCAGGCCGGCGAGGTTGACGTTGATGGCCTCGTCGTCGCCCGCGCCCTCGCCGGTGCGGTTGTCACCGGTGTGCACGATCGTCTGGTCCGGGGTGGACCGGTTGTTGAAGAAGACGAAGTGGCCGTCGGAGACGACCTTGCCCGTCGGGTTGACCGCGATCGCCGAGGCGTCGAGGTCGAAGTCCACACCGGTGGTCGTGCGGACGTCCCAGCCGAGGCCGACCGTGACGGCAGCGAGGCCGGGGGCCTCCTTCGTGAGCGAGACGTTGCCGCCCTTGGACAGGCTGACAGCCATGGGAATGTCCCTTTCCTCATCCGACATGCACGCACTGCACGTACAGGCGGTCAAAGTACCGCTGCCCCCTATAACGCGACGAGGGGGTCGTCGGGTTCCCGGAGTGAGATGCGGGTGGCGCGTGAAATGAGGGTGACGGGGGCCGGGCGGGGACGGATCATAGGGGGCATGCCTGGTCCCTATGTCATCCGCGGTTCGGTCGTGCTCCCCGAGGGAGAGCTCGCCTGGCGGTTCTCGCGTTCCTCCGGACCCGGCGGTCAGCACGTGAACACCTCGGACTCGCGCGTGGAGCTGATGTTCGACCTGGCGGCGACGAACGCGCTGCCGGAGGTGTGGAAGCAGCGGGCGCTGGAGCGGTTGGCGTCCCGCCTGGTGGGCGGGGTGGTGACGGTACGGGCCTCCGAGCACCGCTCGCAGTTCCGCAACCGGGAGATGGCGCTGGTGCGGATGGCTGCGCTGCTGGCGGAGGCGACTGCGCCGCCGCCGAAGTCGCGGCGCGCGACGAAGATTCCGCGGGGGATCAATGAGCGGCGGCTGCGGGAGAAGAAGGCGCGGGCCGAGACCAAGCGGGGGCGGACCGGGCGGGACTGGTGACCCTGCGGGCCGGCTGGCCTCCCGGTCGTGAGGGGCCGCACCGTGCGGCGCCGTTGCCGGGGGCGCTGCCCCCCGACCCCCGCGCCTCAAACGCCGGCGGGGCTGGAATGGTGCCGGCGGGGCTGAAGGGTGCCGGCGAGGCTGGAATGGTGCCGACGAGGCTGCATTGGCGGGCCTACTGGCCCAAGTGGCGGTAGCGGCCGCGGAAGTAGGTCAGGGGCTGGGCGTCCGGGTGGGGGATCGCGGAGGTCAGGACGCGGCCGATGACCAAGGTGTGGTCGCCCGCCTCGACGCGGTTCTCCGTGCGGCACTCCAGGGTGGCCAGCGCGCCGGTCAGCAGCGGTGCGCCCGAGGTCTCGCCGCGTACGTACGGGACGTCCGCGAAGAGCAGGCGGTCGCTGATGCGGCCCTTCATCGCGAAGCGCCCCGCCACCTGGAGCTGGTGCTCGGAGAGGACGGAGACCGCCCACAGCGGCTGCTCCGCGAGCAGGTCGTCCATCCGGGAGCCCTCGCGCAGGCTCACCAGGACCAGCGGAGGGTCCAGGGACACCGACATGAAGGCGGTCGCCGTCATGCCGACGTCCTCGCCGCGCGGGCCGTCCGCCGTCAGAGGGGTCTCGTGCGCGGTGATCAGGCACACGCCCGCCGCCAGCCGCGACATCGCTGTCCGGAACTCGTCATTGCTCACTCCCTCAGCATGGGGGTTCGTCGGGGCGGGGGTCGGTACGGGGGTCGTCTTCAGCACGGGAAAACGCTAATCTCGCCCTCCGCCGCGCACATCGGGCCTTCGTCCGAGTCGCGCCCCCGCCCCTTGGCCTAGGCCCGGGCGTATCGTTTGCTCACGGGAAGGTGAGGGAGCGCTCCCAGCCGCTCCCAGCCGTCAGGAACCCCTCGGGCGCACCGTTGTTCATCTCATGTGACTTGAGTCACAGAGGGCAAGATTTGTTGACCCTGTGTACCTGCCGCACAGCTCACTGTGATTCAGTGGACGGGACACCGCAACGAAACGCCGATGACAAACCTGGAGTTGCTGTCGAGGTCTCGGGGAGAGCGAGCAATGGAGACCGAGTCGGAGCCGTACGTCCGTCTTGCGACCCTGCGGCAGCTGCACCGGGTGGTGGCCGAGCTCAATACGGCCCGGAGCCTGGCGGACACTCTGCAGACCGTCGTGGACGGCATCGTCGTGGGCCTCGGCTACGAACTCGCCTGTGTCAACCTCGTACGCCCGGACGGTGATCTGGTCGTCGCCGCCTTCGCGGGCGACCCCGCCGCCGAAGCCCTCATCACCGGCCGCGTCGGCTCCCGCAGCTCCTGGGAACGCCGCCTGACGATGGGTGAGAACTGGGACGGCCTGCGCTTCATCCCGCACACCGAGGGGTGGATCCTCCTGGAGGACGACGTCCCCCAGTGGCACACCGACGGCCCCGACCCGCGGTTCGAGGACGAGTGGCACCCTGAGGACCGGCTCTACGCCCCCATGTACGCGTCCGGCGGGGAACTTCTGGGTGTCATCTCGGTGGACAGACCGCGCAACGGCCGCCGGCCCGGCGCGTGGGGCCGCGAGGCGCTCCAGATGTACGCCTTCCAGGCGGCGATTGCGATCAGCAATGCCCGGCTCCGCGCGAACATGCAGCGGGCCCTCGTCCGGCTGGAGCGCGAGCAGCAGGCGCTGCGCGCCAGCGAGGAGTCCTTCCGCCAGGCCTTCGAGTACGCGCCCAGCGGCATGGCCATCGCCGAGATGGGCGGGGACCAGCACGGCCGGCTCCTGCGGACCAATGACGCGCTGTGCCGGCTGCTGGGGCGGCCCGCCTCCGTGCTGCGGCGCTACTCCTTCTCCGACCTGGTGCATCCCGAGGACATCGGGACGCTGCTGCGCACCTCCGCCGAGGGCGGGCGCGCCGAGCTGCGGCTCGGCCGGCGCGACGGTACGTACGTATGGGTCTCGCTGCGCAACTCCGTGGTCGCCGACGCCGCCGACGGGCCGCGGTTCCTGCTCACGCACGTCGAGGACATCGAGGAGCGCAAGCGGCACGAGCTCCAGCTCGCCCACCGCGCCAGCCACGACTCGCTGACGGGCCTGCCCAACAGCGCCGAGCTGCGCTCCCGGCTCGCCGCCCGGCTGTGCCGCAGACCGCAGTCCGTACGGGCCACCGCGGTGGAGGCCCTGGACGCGGCCTTCGAGGGACGCGACGGGCGCGAGGGGTACGACGTGCGCGTGGGGCACGACGGGTACGAGGTGCGGGCCGAGGCGGGTGGCGGCGGCGAGCACGGGTTCCCGTCCGACGGGTCCGACGGACATGGGGCGAACGGGATCAATGGGGTCAATGGGGTCAATGGCCCCCACGGCGGATCGGGCGACCCCTACGAGTACGCCGGGGTGCCCTCCGCCCGGACCGACGGGCCGTACGACCACCACGTGCACATGGTGGCGCCCGCGACGGACGTCGACGACGGGACGAAGGGGCTCGCGGTGCTCTTCTGCGACCTCGACGGCTTCAAGTCGATCAACGACCGGTTCGGGCACCACACCGGCGACGCGGTCCTGATCGAGGTCGCCCGGAGGCTGACGACGGGCGTCAGGGACGGTGACACCGTCGCTCGGCTGGGTGGTGACGAATTCGTCGTCCTGGCCGACGGGCTGGGCGCCGCCGACGCCGCCGACCTCGCCGTCCGGCTGCGCAACGCGATCATCCCGCCGATCCGGGTGGACGGCCGCGCGGTGCGGGTCGGGGCCAGTTTCGGCATCGGCTGGGCCAGCTGCGGCATGTCGGCGGACGAGGTGCTGCGCTCCGCCGACCAGCGGATGTACATCGAGAAGCGGTCGCGGTCCAAGACGCACCGCAGGGCCGGCTGAGGCGGTCTGTCGCCCGTGTGTGCACCTGTTCGGGGTAGGCTCCCGGGGGTCGAAAGGAGTGACCTGCGATGACGACGCCCGCGAACAACGGCCCGCACGGTGGGGCGAACAAGCCCGAGGACGACGATCCGTTCGGCTATCTCTACGCGGACGGCCAGGCTGCCGGAGCCACCCCGCCCGGTCAGAGCGGTGGATACGGCTACCCGGGGCCCGGGGCAGGTGGCCCTTCCGGCGCGCAGCCCGGAGTCCCCCGTACCTCCCACCACCAGGTCCGTACGGTCGGCGACCGCAGGAGCGGCGGCCAGCGCGGCCAGGTGCCCGCGCAGCAGCCCGCGGCCTACCAGGCCCAGTACCAGGCTCCGGAAGCCCTTCAGGCGGGCGGCTACGGCGTTCCGCAGCAGGCGCAGCCCCCGCAGCACCAGACCCAGAACATCGCGCACTCCGGCGGCCACGGTGGCCACGGCGGCGGTGGCGGCTCCAGCCGGCGGGGTCTGCTGATCGCGGCCGTCGCGGTGGTCGGCGCGGTCGTGATCGGCATCGGCGCGGCCCTCGCCTTCGGCGACAAGGGCAAGGACAAGAACGACGACACCGCCGGCGGCGGCCAGGCGTCGCAGGCCCCCCAGAACCCGGCGAGCTCGGCCCCGCCCTCCCCGAAGCCCTCAGAGCCAGAGCTGCCGAAGGCGGACTTCGCGGGCGCCGGCATGTCCCTGACCGGCGGCGCGCGGCTGGAGAACACGCTGCCGGGCGCGAAGAGCGCCGGCGGTCAGTACGTGACCGGCCTGAACGCGGTCGGCGCCGCGGCGACGTGGACGCTCGACGTGCCCAAGGCGGGCGGCTACAAGCTGAAGATGACCTACGGGGTGCCGGGCAAGGACGCCTTCACCACCCTCACGGTCAACGGCGAGGCGCAGAACCGTCCGATCAGCATGAAGAACTACTCGAAGGCCGCCGAGGGCGACTGGGCCAAGGGCTGGACCAACACGTACTCGATCGTGCAGCTCAAGCCGGGGTCGAACACGATCAAGATCTCGTGCGAGGCGGGCAACCAGTGCGACGTCGTCCTCGACCAGCTGTGGCTCGAGAAGTCCTGACCCCGGCTCCCGGGACCTGGCTTAGTCGGCTGTCGTGACCTTCACCGACCCCCGTACCTCGTCGTAGGTGCGGGGGTCGAACTCTCCCGCCACCGGGGCGAGGACCGTGGCCGCTGCGAGGGCGGTGGCGCGGGTGAGGCGCTCCGGCCAGGCCAGGCCTTCCACCAGGGCCGAGAGCAGGCCGGCGACGGCGGAGTCGCCGGCTCCGGTGGGGTTGCCGGACAGGGGCTGCGGTGGGGCGGCGCGCCAGGTGCCCTCCGGGGTGGCGGCCAGCAGGCCGTCCGGGCCCAGCGAGGTGACCACCGCGTGCGCGCCCCGGCGGCGGGCGTCACGGGTGGCGGGCAGCGGGTCGCGGGACCCGGTGAGCTCGGCCAGCTCGGCCGCGTTCGGCTTGATGATCTCGGGGCGGGCCGCGACCCCGCGGCGCAGGGCCTCGCCGCTGGTGTCCAGCAGGACGGGCACCCCGAGCGCGCGGGCCTGGCGCACGAGCGTCGCGTACGCGCTCACCGGCACGCCCGGCGGGAGGCTTCCGCACAGGGCGACGGCACGGGCGCCGGCCAGGAGTTCCTCGTAGCGGGCGAGGAACAGGGACCATTCCGCGGGCGTGATCAGCGGGCCCGGCTCGTTGAACTGGGTGGTGTCGCCGGAGGTCTCGTCGACCACGGCCAGCGTGCGCCGGGTGCTGCCCTCGCAGGGGAGCAGGGCGTCGGTGACGCCGCCCGACCGCGCGAGCAGGTCGCGTACGACGGAGCCCGTGGGGCCGCCCGCGAAGCCCGTCGCGGTCACCTCGTGGCCGAGCGCGGCCAGGACACGGGCGACGTTGATCCCCTTGCCGCCGGGGCGTTCGGTGACGGCGGCCACCCGGTGCGAGGCGTGCGGAAGCAGCCGCGGCACGCGGTACGTGACGTCGAGTGCGGTGTTGAGCGTCACGGTCAGGATCATGGGTACCCCCGGGTCTGTTGCTGCCGGGATCATGCCAAAGAGATGGCGGTCGGCCCAGTCCTCGGGCCGACCGTCCTGCGCGCAAATAGCCGCTTGGCCGTCATATCGCCGCTCAAACGGCCGGATTGACGATCCATTCGCCGCGCCGCATGACGCCCTTGACGTCGAAGGCGGTGTCGAGGACGACGAGGTCCGCGTACTTTCCGGGCTCCAGCGAGCCGATCTCGTCGTACAGGCCGATCAGCTTGGCCGGGTTGGCGGAGATCGCCTGGACCACGGATTCCACCGGGAGCTGGTCGACCGTGACCGAGCGCTTGAAGGCGGTGTCCAGGGTGAGCGTGGAACCGGCGATGGAGCCGCCCTCCACGAGCCGGGCCACCCCGTCCTTGACCTCGACCTCCAGCGGGCCCAGGTGGTAGGTCCCGTCGCCGAAGCCGGCCGCGTCCATCGCGTCGGTGATCAGCGCCACCCGGTGCGCGCCCGCGTGGTGGAAGGCCAGCTCCAGGGCCGCGGGGTGCAGGTGGGTGCCGTCGTTGATCAGCTCGACGGTGATCCGCTCGTCCTCCAGCAGCGCGGCGATCGGGCCGGGTTCGCGGTGGGCGAGGCCGGGCATCGCGTTGAAGAGGTGGGTGGCCACGGTCGCGCCCGCGTCGATGGCGGCGCGCGTCTGCTCGTACGTGGCGTCCGTGTGCCCGATCGCGGCGATGACCCCCTGCTCGGCCAGCAGCCGTACGGAGGCCAGCCCGCCGGGCAGTTCGGTGGCGAGGGTGACCATGCGGGCGGCGCCGTGCGCGGCGTCGACCAGCTTGCGGACCTCGGCCGGGTCGGGGTCGCGGAGCAGGTCCTCCTTGTGGGCGCCCTTGCGGCAGGGGTTGATGAAGGGGCCCTCGAAGTGGATGCCCGCGATCTCGCCCTGCTGGGTGAGCTCGGCGAGGAGCCCGGCCCGCCGGGCCAGGGCGTCGAGGTCGCCGGTGACGGTGGAGGCGACCAGGGTGGTGGTGCCGTGCTCGCGGTGGGTCCGTACGCCCTTGAGGACCTCCTCGGCGGTGCCGGAGGTGAAGGAGGCGCCGCCGCCGCCGTGGTTGTGCATGTCCACGAAGCCGGGGACGATCCAGTGCCCGGACAGGTCGACGGTCCGCGCGCCCTCGGGTGCGCTGCCGGCGATGCGCTCGCCCTCGACGATGACCCTGCCCCTGGTCACGGTTCCGGTGGGCAGCACCACCCTGGCGCCGGAGAGAACGGTGCTGTGCGCGCTTCCGGCCATCAGGCAGGTACCTCCGTGGCGAGTAGGTCCCAGGCGAGCAGCCCTGCGCCCAGGCATCCGGCGGTGTCCCCGAGGGCCGCCGGCACGATGTGGGGGAGCCGCTGGAACGTCACGCGCTCCTCCACGGCCGTCCGTAGTGGTGTGAACAAGGTTTCCGCGGCCTCCGCCAGCCCGCCACCGATGATCAGCGTGCTCGGGTCCAGCAGGGTGATCGCGGTGACCAGCCCGTCGGCGAGGGCGCCGACGGCGGCCAGCCACACCTCCCGGGCGCGTGCGTCGCCGCCCTCCACGGCCTTGGCGCAGTCCGCGGCGTCCGCGTCCGGGTCGCCGCAGGCGGCCGCCCAGGCGCGGCTGACGGCGGAGGCGGAGGCGAGGGTCTCCAGGCAGCCGTGCTGGCCGCAGCCGCAGGCGGGGCCGCCGGGGCGGACCACGATGTGCCCGATCTCGCCGGCGTACCCGTGGGCGCCGGCCTCGATGCGGCCGGCGATGCCGATGGCTCCGGCGATGCCGGTGCCGAGGGGGACGAAGAGGAAGCGGTCGGCGCCGCGGCCCGCGCCGATGCGGCCTTCGGCGAGTCCGCCCGTACGGACGTCGTGGCCGAGGGCGACCGGGATGCCGCCGAGGCGGCTGCCGAGCAGCGCGCGCATCGGTACGTCGCGCCAGCCCAGGTTCGCCGCGTAGACGGCGATCCCGTTCTCGGCGTCGACGATGCCGGGGACGGCGACTCCGGCGGCCGAGGCGGGCCTGCCGTAGCGCTCGCGTCCGGTGTCGAGCAGCTCGGCGGCGAAGGCCTGGATCGTCTCGACGACGGCGTCGGGGCCCCGCTCGCGGCCGGTGGCGCGGCGCGCTTCGTACAGCAGGGTGCCGTCGGCGGCGACGAGGGCGGCCTTCATCCCGGTGCCGCCCACATCGAGGGCGATGACGTGTTTCACGGGTTTCACAGGGGACAGTCTCGCGTGCTCGGCGGGGAAAGGTCTAGTCCATTGAGGGGGATTGTTGAGCGGCCATACAAATTCGGGACCCGGTGTGGGAGCCGGATGTGGACGAGCCGCCAAAGTGGTGTAGACCTTACGTGGATCGTACGTACAACAAGGGGTGGATCGAGAACCGTGAAGGGCCGTTACCAGAGGCTGGCCGCGTCCGGCGCCGCACTGTGCCTGACTGCCGTGACGCTGACCGGCTGCGGAGCCGTCGGCGGACTCACCGGGGACAACGAGGTGACCCTGCGGGTCGTGGCGGCCGACTACGGGGACAATCCGCAGAACTCCTCGGCCGTCTACTGGAAGGGCCTCGCGGAGCGCTTCGAGAAGGCCAACCCCGGCATCGACGTCGAGGTCAGCGTCTACTCCTGGTCGGAGGTCGACGCCAAGGTCGCCGAGATGGTCAAGGCCGGCAAGGCCCCCGACATCGCCCAGATCGGCGCCTACGCCGACTACGCGGCGGCGGGCAAGCTCTACTCGGCCGCGGAACTGCTCTCGGTCAAGACCGAGGCCGACTTCCTGGGGCCCCTCGCGGACGCGGGCAAGGTCAAGCAGGTCCAGTACGGGCTGCCCTTCGTGGCCAGCACCCGGCTGCTCTTCTACAACGAGAAGCTCCTGACCGACGCGGGCGTCCTGGCCAAGGACGCCAAGGCCGGCTGGCAGCCCAAGAGCTGGGCGGACCTGGAAGCGGCGGCGAAGAAGCTCAAGGGCGCGGGCGTGCCCACCCCCTTCGCGCTGCCGCTGGGCCGCGAGGAGGCCCAGGCCGAGACGATGATGTGGACGCTGGCCGGCGGTGGCGGCTACACCGACAACGAGGAGTCGTACTCCATCGACTCCGCGGACAACGTCAAGACGCTGGAGTTCCTGCGCGACAAGATGGTCGGACAGGGGCTGACCGGACCGGTCGAGCCCGGCAAGCTGGACCGCCAGGCCGCCTTCGACACCTTCGCCAAGGGCGAGGTCGGGATGCTCAACGGGCACCCCACGCTGCTGAAGCAGGCCGCCGCCAAGGGAGTGAAGTACGGCATGGTGCCGCTGCCGACCTCCGACGGGAGCGACCAGCCGGCGATGGGCGTCGCGGACTGGATCATGGCCTTCAAGAACGGGCACCGCAAGGAGTCCGGCACCTTCCTGGACTTCGTGTACCAGCCGGACAACGTGATGGCCTTCACCGACCTGTACGACCTGCTGCCGGCCACCACCAGCGGCTACCACGCGAAGCAGAACGCCACGGGCGGCTCCTCGCCGCAGCTGAAGACCTTCCTGGCGGCGCTGCCGACCTCGCGGCTGTACCCGGTCGGCAAGAAGTCCTGGGCGGGCGTCAGCGAGGACATCAAGCAGAACATCGGCAAGACCGTCCAGCCGGGCGGGCAGCCGGCGAAGGTGCTGGAGGAGATCGCCACGGCGGCGCGGGCGGCGGACCAGCGCTGACGGCTTGCGCCAGGCCGGCGGCGGGGGATCGGGCCGGTGTCGGCGGGCGGCGTTAATCTGGCGGTATGACGGACGAGGGGCGGCTGACGGCCACGGAGGCCGCGGTGCTCGCGTACGAGGGACGCACCTGGCCGGGGCCGGGCGCGAAGGAGCGGGCGATCCGCGAAGGGCTGGGGATGACCCCCGTCCGGTACTACCAGCTGCTCAACGCGCTGATGGACGATCCGCGGGCGCTGGCCCACTCCCCGGGCACCGTGAACCGGCTGCGGCGGATCCGCGAGGCCCAGCGGGCGCGGCGGTAGCCGTAGCCGTCACTCGTTCGGCCCGTTAGGGTCGTGCGTATGGGGAGCCAGCCGCACGACTTGCCGATGCCCGTCACCGCAGCCGGACGCGAGGGACTCGAAGCCCTCCTCCGCGTACCCCGCCGCTCCGTGGTCGCCTTGGACTTCGACGGCACCCTCGCCGACATCGTCCCGGACCCGGACCAGGCCAGAGCCCACCCAGGAGCCGTCCCGGCCCTGTCCGCGCTCGCCCCCGAGGTCGACTCGGTCGCCGTGATCACCGGCCGGCCGGCGGGCGTCGCCGTCCGCCACGGGGGCTTCGCCGGGGTGCCCGGACTGGAACACCTCGTCGTCCTCGGCCACTACGGGGCCGAACGCTGGGACGCCGTCACGGGCATCGTGCACGCCCCCGCCGAGCATCCGGGCGTGGCGGCGGTACGGGCCGAGCTGCCGGGGTTCCTGGAGGCCATCGGGGCCTGGCGCGGGACCTGGATCGAGGAGAAGGGCCGCGCGCTGGCCGTGCACACCCGGCGGGCGGAGAACCCGGCGGCGGCCTTCGCGGCCCTGCGCGAGCCCCTGGCCGAGCTGGCGGCCCGGCACGGGCTGATGGTGGAGCCGGGGCGGGCGGTGCTGGAGCTGAGGCCGCCGGGCATGGACAAGGGCGTCGCCCTGACGGAGTTCCTCGCGGAGCGGTCGGCGGAGGCGGTGCTGTACGCGGGCGACGACCTGGGCGACCTGGCCGCGTACTCGGCCGTCGAGAAGCGCCGGGCCGAGGGCCTCCCGGGCCTCCTGGTGGCCAGCGGCTCCGCCGAGGTCCCCGAACTGGCCTCCCGAGCCGACCTGGTCCTCCCGGGCCCGGGGGCCGTCGCAGCCTTCTTGTCGGCCTTGGCCGCGGCGATCACGGGCGCTTGAGCCATGCCATCTCGCCGTGTCGGCGTCTGAGCCGCGCACATCCAGCCTCGCCGGCGTTTGAGGCGCGGGGTCTGGGGCGGCGCCCCAGGAAGCGGACTTGCACGTCCGTCGCCGACCTCGTCGCCGTGGTGGGGGGGGGGGGGGGGGGGGGGGGGGGGGGGGGGGGGGGGGGGGGGGGGGGGGGGGGGGGGGGGGGGGGGGGGGGGGGGGGGGGGGGGGGGCGCGGTCGCGGTGGTCACAAGAGGTCGCTTTCGCCGGGGTCGGGCTGGGCGTCGGGACGGGTCCGTATCGTCGTTACGGTGAGGGTAGGG
>NZ_JBIBRZ010000012.1:0-6579 GCF_043076955.1 Streptomyces sp. NPDC016562
GCCGCCGAACAATCATTGCGGAAGCCCCGCACCAGCCCCCTTTTCGGGGGGTTCGGTGCGGGGCTTTTCTGCGTTTACCGGCCGGTCAGCGGGGGTCGCCGTAGCGGGCCAGGAGGTGCCAGACCCGCTTCAGGGCCTGCCCGTCGAAGGCCCGGCTGGCCCATCACGCAGTGAACTCAGGCCGCCCTCGCCGACCGCGGCTACGACCCCGACATCTACCGCGATCAGGTCCGGGCCCTCGGATCATCCCTGCCATCTCCCACCGCGACACCGCCATGGCAGCGGCCTTGGGGGGCTGTCGATCGGTTGCCAGAGGTGCTTTCGCCTGGCGCCACGGCGGGAACGCCGAGCCGACATCCACGAGGGCTTTCCCTTATAGACATCGAGCCTTTTCAACGTGGCCGTGATCGAGTGACGCCGGGGTCACGACGGCTCATGTACTCGTGGAGGTGTTCCAGCGTCCAGGCGACGACCTCGGCGAGCGGGTCGGCGGCGATCTCCTCCGGTTAAGACCTTTCGAGGTGGCGCACCTGACCGCCAGAGCGGCGCGGCGGGACCACCAGTCGGCGGGCCAGGGCCGCTGCGGCCTCGTTGCCGTGGTCCGTCCGCACGATGTGGAGAGAATCGTCAGGCACCCGGCATGTCAGCCAGTTGACAACGCCCACTGAACCGCTCCGGATCGATGGAGGCCCCGGTGAGGCTTCGCACTGACAGCGGTGGGTACATCCGCAAGCATGGACGCCGGCGCATGGATATCGCTGATAGCTACGGGGATCGTCTTGCTCATAGGGGCGGGGCTCATCTGCTACGAGCATTGGGGATCCGGCGCGAACCAGAGCCGGGAGTATGACCTCGGTCCGGACAACACGAGCGGCGGAGGCGGAGGCGGCTGACGCCGACGGTTCGGCCGAACCGCTTCACCCCGAACCTGCCGTCGATCTCACGACCGCGCTGCAGTGCGGTGTGACGCCCCGCTCGACCGGAGCCGTGCCGCGGACAGCATGCGGTTGACGGTCTGTTGGGTGGGCGTGAGGCCACGGCCCGGTGGGCGTCTGTGGGGCGTCGTCACCCAGGTCCGGCGGCCTTGCGCAGGGTGCGCGGCAGGCCGGGCGGGTGGTCAGCCAGTATGTCGACGACGGCTGCCACGTAGGCGTGCGCGGTGCCGACGGAGATGCCGAGCGCGGCAGCGAGCTGGGCGAGAGTGTGTCGTGCCGCCGCAGGTACACCAGCCGACCAGGGCACGCTGGTGCGGCGGGAGCTTGCAGCGGCGGTCACCCTCGCGGGTGACGATGAGCATGGTGACCCACTCGACCAGGGCATGAGGCAGGTCGAGTGCGGCAGAATACGGAACCAACGCGGCTTCTGTGCCCGTGGGTTGAGACTTCGAACACCGCCCCCAACGGCACGGGAGCCTCGTGCGTTGCGCACACCGCCGGCATCACCCGATCAGTGGCGCCTCTGAAACAGCTCATCGTTTCTCACGGCTGTCTCGGGTGCTGTTGACCGGCTCAGATGTTGCGTCAGTGCCCTCTGAGAGCCTCCGGACAACGAGTGCACCGGGACGGCTCGCGTGCGTAGCGGCGGATCGCGGAGTCGGCGGGCCCGCCGCAGTTCACACACCCGGGCCTCGATATCGGCCGGAGTCCGGTACTGCGTCGTGCGCGGCCGGCTGGACGGGGCGCGCCACCGGGCCGGGCCTTCGGCCCCCAACCGCCGCATCCACTTGTGGGCCGTGGCCCCATGTTCAAGACCTTCGAGTGTCAACAACGCTCGTGATCGATACACCCAGGCCGCCGCTCTTCTTGAGCCAGTAGCTTCAGCAGATCGTGCGGCGCGGCAGTACCAGTTTGGTGCGGTGCCGGCGGGCCATATGCTGCTGGCTTCGGCGGCGGTAGCACCGTTCCGGTGATCGCGCGTCTGGTTCCAGCGGACGAGGACACCGTCCGCGACGAGATCCACCGCTTCACGAGATCGTGCTCGCATGCCTGCAACCTCACTGGGCAGGCGGCCGTCCCGGCCTGCTGAGCAGTGATGACGAGGACAGCGCCACCAGGGCGAGCGACCCACTGTGCCGGGTAAACCCTGCACTCCCCGGTCGGTCCGCAAACAGGGCGATCATCTGCGCAGGAACATGGCCCGGCCCGTTCGGATCGAGCAATGCTCAGACTTGTCGATCCGTTCCTCGAGAGGGCGCGCGTAGGGCTGGCTCCCCGAGTGAGTGATCAAGTCACCGAGTGGGCCCGCGCTGTGACTGAGGGTCGAGAAGGTACGCCCATGCGTCAGGCCGCCGCCCTGGAAGCGGAGGTGACCAGGACATGGCCGGCTGGTCAGCGTGACGAGGCTGGCCGTCGGCTGGTGGTGCGCAGCAGCCGTCACGGCCGCGGA
This sequence comes from Streptomyces sp. NPDC016562, assembly GCF_043076955.1. Taxonomy (NCBI): domain Bacteria; kingdom Bacillati; phylum Actinomycetota; class Actinomycetes; order Kitasatosporales; family Streptomycetaceae; genus Streptomyces; species Streptomyces sp. NPDC016562. The sequence goes on from NZ_JBIBRZ010000012.1 coordinate 2,386, forward strand.
CAGTGACCACGGCGGCGGGGCCCAGCGAGGTGGCCGCCCCTCGGGTGAACGACAAGCGGGTCGACGAGGCGACCGACGAGCGTCAACGGTTCTCTTCCGAGATCCTCGCGCCGTGGTGCCGGAAGTCCGCAAAGATCAGCGAGGTGTTGCCGCTGCTCTCTCTCCACAGCCTGTCGTCGGGCGACCTCGTGCCCGCGACGGAGCAGTTCCTGGGCTCGGCGGCCGGCCTGTCGCCAGCCACGCTGACGCGGCTAAGGAACTGATCGCGATCGCCGAGGGCCTGCCCGACTCCGCCGAGTCCTCGGCGGATCCGCTGCGCGACTGCCGGTGCGGGATGCGCGACCCGGTGCTCGTGCCGGCGACCGCGCGATGGGATGGTGGAGGGCAGTGGTGGAGGTGTTCCCGCAGGCCAGGCTCCAAAGTGGCTGTGTTCGCGAGTTCCGACAGCAGATGTTCACTAGTTTCGGCAGCACCCTGGGTCTCGCGGATTCGAACAGCCTAGGCTTGTCGACCCAGGCGTGCCTGGTCGGGGACGGCTCGATCGGCCCCTGCAAGAGGATGTGCACGCTGATGCGCAGGGACCGGTCGTAGAGGAAGAGTTGGCATGGCGGGGGAGCTGTGGGTATCGACGTTCTCGCTCGCGGGTGTGGTGCTTGGCGGGGCGCTGACGGCGCTCACTCAGCGTGCCGCCCAGCGGTCGGCTGATCGGGCCGAGGAGAGGCGACGGTTGGCGGCGACGGCCGAGACGCGCCGGGCCGAGCGGGTGCAGGCCATCCAGGAGTTCCTTGCCTGTGCGCAGCTTGCCGAGCGGGCCGCCTACTCTCGCCCGGAAGCCTGGGGTGCCGACGAGGGCGGCTGGATGACCGGGGCGAAAGAGGTCATGACCAAGCTTTGGACGGCGGACCGCGGGGTCGCCCTGCTCTGTGACCCGGCTCTGGAGGCCCCCGCCCGCGCTTACGGACGCGCGCTCAACCAGGCGGTCTGGCGCGAAATCGGTGACGTGGAGGTCAACGAGCACCTGGAAGAGCACAAGAATGCCTTCATGATCGCCGCCCGGGCGAGCCTTGCCCTCCTCTGACTGATCGCCCCGAGCCAGTCACTAACTGAAGCTCCAGCGAGCCGAGTCGACCGCCCTCAACCTTCGTGCAACAGGCATCTCTCGGCCCCAGAACTTGCCAGGATCTCCAACGCCACAATCGAACATCGCCAGCGGCGGGTGCTGCCGAAACTGGTGAACATCTGCTGTCGGAACTCGCGAACAACGCCACTCCAGAGCGTCACGAACGCGCTGCCGAAGTCCGCACAGCCCGGCGCAAAGAAGGCTCTGCAGGGGATTTACAACGACCGAGGACCGTGCGTACGCCGAGAAGGCAGCGACGCGTGCGGGACGGCGCTGGCAGCCCGGCCGCGGCTCTCGCGATGGTCTTCAAGCTCGTCAAGGCTGGTTAGGCCTGCTGGCGCGGTCGACGCACCTCACCTCCTCGCCCTCATCCGCAACGGCACCCGCTTGGACGGCGGGAGCATGTCGGGGACCCGCAGCGTGCACACCTCAGCGGGCTGTCACCGTATGGTTCGGCAGCCCACCGTGCGCGAGCAGTGATCTTCAGCGGGCCGGAGCAGACGTAGGGTGCTTCGTCATGAACAGGGAGACAGACAAAGCCCAGTTGCACGCCATGGCCAGTACCGCCGGATACGGTGAGGCGGCGGAGGCTCTTGCCGGGCAGTACGAGAGCGTGACCTTCAACGAGGTACACCGCGAGGTGCTTCACCTGTTTCCCTTGCAGCCGAGCTCCGTGCTGGATGCGGGGCGGGCAGCGGGCGCGACGCGGCGGCGCTGGCCGCTCTGGGGCACCGGGTCGTCGCCGCCGAACCCACCGCCGAGCTGCGCGCGCTGGGTCGGCGTATTCATGCCGACCAGGAGATCGAATGGGTCGACGATGCGCTTCCCGAACTTCCCGGGCTGACCGCACAAGAGCGCCGCTTCGATCTGATCCTGTTGACCGCAGTCTGGATGCATCTTGACGAGCGACAGCGCACCTCCGCCATGGCCCACCTGGTCAGCCTGCTCGAGAGCGAAGGCCGGGTGGTCCTCTCGCTGCGTCATGGCCCCGTCCCGGCGGGCCGCCGTATGTTCCCTGTCTCCGCAGAGGAAACCATCCGCCTCGCCCACAACCACGGCCTGGACGTCGTCCACGAAGCTCAGCGTGAGGATCCGCACGGGCGCTTCGGAGTGGCATGGACCTATCTCGGCTTCCGAGTCAGTGCAGGGGGGAAAGATCCTGGCCTCACCACCCAGCAGTAGCCGCTACCCCCCCAAGCCACGGGAACTTTCTCGTTCGGATCGGCTGGGAGGCCCTGCTGTGCTTGCGGGCCGGCCGTAGGAGCGCCTCTCAGTGGACGAAGCGAGGTCCTCGACAACCTCTCCGTCCACCTGAACCGGAAGATCCGCAGGTGGGCCGCGATGAACAAGGTCGAGCTGTGCGTTACACCCCATACGCGTCTGGGCCATCCCATCGAGGCCCACTGCGGGTCCGCTGCGGCGGAGGGCGGTACACGGTCCAGCACTAGCCTCTCCTGTCATGAGCGATTCGGAGCAGCATCCTCTTGCCTGGCTACAGGACTGGTACGCGAAGCAGTGCGACGGCGACTGGGAGCACGAGTGGGGCGTGAAGATCGCCACGCTCGACAACCCCGGCTGGACCATCGAAGTCGATCTGGAGGAGACGGACCTCGAGGGGTGTGAGTACCCCCGCCAGGACGTCAATCGCACCACCCAGGATTGGGTCTGGGCCTGGACCGCTGGCAATACCTTCCGCGCGGCGTGCGGCCCCGGGAACCTGAGCGAGGCCCTTGCGATCTTCCGTACGTGGGCGACCACCAGCGCTCCTGACGCAACAGACACGGATACAGGGACGCGGGAACCTTTGAGGTCAGAGCACTGATCGGCGGCAGACGATGAGAGGTGCCGCTATGCCGACGGAGGCGAGGGAGCGCTTGGCCTTGCAATGGCGCCGGCCGTCGGCGTCGTGGCCCGAGGCGTGATCGGATGGGCGGGATACCCGCGCGCCGTCGGCTCCAGCCCGTGACTGTCGTGCGCGTTCCGATCGGTGGTCAGGCGAATCTTCCACCCTTGCTTGGTCCGGTCGGTGGCCTTCGAGAGATGCCGATCAGGTGCAGCCTGAGGTGGCCGCGAAGATGAGCGCGGCCGGGCCTCGTGGTCATCCGCATGACGTCGGGCTTAGCGGGGGTGGCTGGGTATCCTGGCCAGCGTTCCCCTGGAGGACGCGATGACTGCACAGCAGCTGGAAGACGGCGGGCCGCTCATCCCTCAGCCGGCGATGACGCGGGAGGCTCTGCGGGACGCCGTGCGTCGGATCGACATGGCCAGCCTCGCTGCGCTCGACAAGGAGTGCAATGAGGCGTTCGACCGTGCCGCGGAGACCGGTGCGATCAATCCGTTGCGGTTCTTCCTGATCAAGTGGGCCACGCACGTGGCGATCCACCGCTGGCCCGCGCGGTCGGCCGCGCTGTATGAAGCGGAGCGGGTGGCCGGCGATCCGGACGCGACCGAGGAGGAGTTCCGGGCCGCCATGGAGACGAGCAGCCGCATCCTCGCCGAGGCCCAGCGCGAAATCGGTCAGTGACTCCGCGGGGCGAAGGGGCCGAGAGCGACAGCGGCTGGGCGTGGGAGTGCGATCCCAGCTGGCTCTGGGTGCTCGGAGACATGTCCGCGGAGCACCAGGAGCTGGTCGCCGTCGTCATGGAGGGCCTGGTCGACCTGGCCTCGATGGCGATCGACCCCAAGGACGGCAGCCTCTACGAGGACCCGCAGCCCATGCGGCTGCGTACGTACGAGGACGAGCGCCTGATGGTCTGGTACCAGACCATCCCGCACCGTCGCCGCGTCTACCTGAAGCGCGTCAACCTCTGAGCGCCGTTTTGACTGCGCCGCGTGCCGTGAGGTAGATTTGAACGGTTGCCTGGAGCTGAACAGTTCGGCAGCATCCCCCCGTGAGGTGCATTCCGAACGGGGACTCGACTCTTCATCCAGGAATCGGAAGCCGGGGAAATCCGGTGGAAAACTTCTGATAGAGTCGGAACCGCCGGAAAGGGAAACGCGAAAGCGGGAACCTGGAAAGCGCCGAGGAAATCGGACACGAAAGAGTCTGATAGAGTCGGAAACGCAAGAACAGA
>NZ_JBIBRZ010000014.1:0-1204 GCF_043076955.1 Streptomyces sp. NPDC016562
TGAGCTGGGGGTGGCCGCAGAGACCAGCGAGAAGCGACTGTTTACTAAAAACACAGGTCCGTGCGAAGCCGTAAGGCGATGTATACGGACTGACGCCTGCCCGGTGCTGGAACGTTAAGGGGACCGGTTAGTGACCTTTCGGGGTTGCGAAGCTGAGAACTTAAGCGCCAGTAAACGGCGGTGGTAACTATAACCATCCTAAGGTAGCGAAATTCCTTGTCGGGTAAGTTCCGACCTGCACGAATGGCGTAACGACTTCTCGACTGTCTCAACCATAGGCCCGGTGAAATTGCACTACGAGTAAAGATGCTCGTTTCGCGCAGCAGGACGGAAAGACCCCGGGACCTTTACTACAGTTTGATATTGGTGTTCGGTTCGGCTTGTGTAGGATAGGTGGGAGACTTTGAAGCCGTGACGCCAGTCATGGTGGAGTCGCCGTTGAAATACCACTCTGGTCGTGCTGGATGTCTAACCTCGGTCCGTGATCCGGATCAGGGACAGTGTCTGATGGGTAGTTTAACTGGGGCGGTTGCCTCCCAAAGGGTAACGGAGGCGCCCAAAGGTTCCCTCAGCCTGGTTGGCAATCAGGTGTTGAGTGTAAGTGCACAAGGGAGCTTGACTGTGAGACCGACGGGTCGAGCAGGGACGAAAGTCGGGACTAGTGATCCGGCGGTGGCTTGTGGAAGCGCCGTCGCTCAACGGATAAAAGGTACCCCGGGGATAACAGGCTGATCTTCCCCAAGAGTCCATATCGACGGGATGGTTTGGCACCTCGATGTCGGCTCGTCGCATCCTGGGGCTGGAGTCGGTCCCAAGGGTTGGGCTGTTCGCCCATTAAAGCGGTACGCGAGCTGGGTTTAGAACGTCGTGAGACAGTTCGGTCCCTATCCGCTGTGCGCGTAGGAATATTGAGAAGGGCTGTCCCTAGTACGAGAGGACCGGGACGGACGAACCTCTGGTGTGCCAGTTGTCCTGCCAAGGGCATGGCTGGTTGGCTACGTTCGGGAGGGATAACCGCTGAAAGCATCTAAGCGGGAAGCCTGCTTCAAGATGAGTATTCCCACCTCCTTGAGAGGGTAAGGCTCCCAGTAGACGACTGGGTTGATAGGCCAGATGTGGAAGCCCGGTAACGGGTGAAGCTGACTGGTACTAATAGGCCGAGGGCTTGTCCTCAGTTGCTCGCGTCCACTGTGTTAGTTCTGAA